>CALMED010000006.1 GCA_937862815.1 uncultured Chitinophagaceae bacterium
ACGGCTCCGCCGTTCCGGCTTTTTGCTTTTCCGCAGCTTACCCGCAAGCGGGTGCTGCTGCAAAGCAAAAAGCCGCACGCTGTTGCGTGCGGCTTTTCTCGTTGTCGGGAAGACTGGATTCGAACCAGCGACCCCTTGCACCCCATACAAGTGCGCTACCGGGCTGCGCCACTTCCCGAACAGGAGAACGAAGTCGTAGCTTCGTTGAGGGCTGCAAAAGTAAGATTAAATTGCATTTGACAAAAATCCGGTAACAAAAACTATCTTAGCGGCACAAAGTTTCACTCCTGTTCATGACCATTCTCATTCGCCAGGCGCAGATTATTGACCCCTCCTCCCCTTACCATCTCACCCGCCAGGATATCTGGATTCGTGATGGCAGGATCAGCCAGATCGGCGGCGGATCAGCAACAGCCGATAAAGTGGTGGAAACCGCAGGACATTGCGTTTCGCCGGGCTGGGTGGACATCTTCTCCCACTTCTGCGATCCCGGACTGGAACACAAGGAAACCCTGGAAAGCGGCATGCAGGCAGCAGCGGCAGGCGGTTACACCGAAGTAATGGTCTTACCCAATACTCAACCGGTGATCTCCGGCAAATCGCAGGTGGAGTACATCGTACAAAAAACAAAAGACCATGCAGTACGGGTACATCCGCTGGGGGCCGTGAGCAAGCAAGCCGAAGGCAAGGACCTGGCAGAGATGTACGATATGCACGCGGCGGGCGCCATCGCCTTCACCGACGGGTTGCGCCCGGTACAATCGGCCGGCCTGCTGCTGAAAGCACTGCAATACGTAAAATCCTTGGGAGTACCCATTATCCAGTTACCGGACGACGAAAGCGTGGGCAGGCACGGCCTGGTGAACGAAGGTATTGTGAGTACCCGGCTGGGAATACCGGGGAAACCGGCGCTGGCAGAGGAAATCCTGGTGCAGCGTGATATCCAGCTGGCCGCCTATACCGGATCAAAGCTGCACCTCACCGGCGTTACCACTCCCCGCAGCCTGGAATTGGTGGCAGCAGCCCGGCAGGCCGGTATTGACGTCACCTGCTCCGTTTCACCGGCACACCTGTTTTTTTGCGACGAAGACCTGCAGGGGTACGATACCAACCTCAAACTGGTGCCGCCCCTTCGTACAGCTGCCGACCGGGCCGCCTTACGACAGGCTGTACTGGATGGCACGGTTGACTGCATCGCTTCCCATCATCTGCCACACGAATACGACAGCAAGACCTGCGAATTTGAATATGCTAAACCGGGCATGATCGGGCTGGAAACGGCGTACGGTGTTACCGGCGCTGCACTCGGCAAGGACCTTACCCCCGAACGCTGGGTGGAACTGGTATGCCACCGCCCCCGCAACATTTTCGGCTTACCGGTGCCGGTAGTGGAGGTTGGGGCAGAGGCAAACCTTACACTTTTCCATCCCTCGCATACCCATACCTTTACAGCCGACCGGATCCGCTCCCGGTCCCACAATACTGCCTTCACCGGCAGGGAGCTGCCGGGAAGAGTAACAGGCATTATCCGCAATCAATTTCTCATTCAAAACAACTGATCATGGAAACAAAACCTGCCAATTATTTACTGCAGTATGGCCTCATTTCAGGCGCTGCCGGCATTGTCACGTACCTGGTTCTGTACCTCGGTGGAGCCGAGTGGATGACCAGCCCGGCCGCATTTGCCACCAGCCTCGTGCCCATCATTTTTGCCGTATTGGGCGTACTGGCAGTTCGCAAATCAAACGGCGGCTTCATCGATTTCGGGGATGCATTAAAGAACAGCTTCGGTATTTTTGTCATCGGTGGATTGATGGTTACCCTGTTTTCGTACCTGTTGATCAACTTCATTGATCCCGATTTCAAACAGGCCATGCAGCAGGCTTCCATGGAAATGACCGAAAAGATGCTCAAGCGGTTTAACCTGCCCCAGGATCAGATTGACAAGGCGGTGGAAGAAGCAACCAAAAAAGATAACTTCAGCATCGGGAACGTACTCCTGGGTTTTGCCTTCACCTGTTTTCTCTGGTTTCTTTTCTCGCTGATCATTGCCCTGATACTCAAGAAGAAAAATCCCAACGCGGGCATGCCCCAAACTCTCTGATATGGACCTGAGCATCATCATTCCGCTGAAAGACGAAGCCGAATCACTGCCGGAACTCTGCGCCTGGATTGAACGGGTGGTACGTCAGGAAGGATATGCCTGGGAAGTGATCCTGGTAGACGATGGCAGTACCGATAACAGTTGGGAGGTGATCCGCCGCCTGGGCCAGCAGAATCCGGCCATCCGTGGCATCCGCTTCCGCCGCAACTACGGGAAGTCGGCCGCGCTGAATGAAGGATTCAAAGCGGCCACCGGTAACGTGGTGATCACCATGGATGCCGACCTGCAGGACAGTCCCGATGAAATCCCCTCCCTCTACCGCATGATCACCGAAGGAGGATACGACCTGGTAAGTGGCTGGAAGAAAAAAAGATACGACAACACCCTCACCAAAAATCTGCCTTCCAAGCTGTTCAATGCCGCTACCCGCCACATGAGCGGCATCCGGCTGCACGATTTCAACTGTGGGCTGAAATCCTATAGCCGTAAGGTAGTGAAGAGCGTGGAGGTGTACGGCGAAATGCACCGGTACATCCCGGTGCTGGCCAAATGGGCAGGCTTCCGCAACATCGGCGAAAAGGTGGTGGAACACCGCAAACGGAAATATGGCACCACCAAGTTCGGGTGGACCCGCTTTGTAAATGGGTTTCTTGACCTGGCCACCATCCTTTTTGTAGGAAGGTTCGGCAAACGTCCCATGCACTTTTTTGGATTGTGGGGCACCTTGTGTTTTCTGCTTGGCTTTGCCATCAGCATCTACCTGGTGGTGGCCAAGCTGGTGTTTGCCGACTATTCACTCACCAACAAGCCCGGCTTCTTCCTGGCACTCGCCTTCATGGTCATCGGCACCCAGTTGTTCCTCGCCGGTTTTATTGGCGAACTGGTAACCCGCAACGCACCGGAGCGCAATTTTTACCTGATTGATGAAACCATTGGTCTACCAGCATCCTGACGGCGCATGAACATCTGCATCCTGGGCCCGGCCCATCCGCTGCGGGGCGGCATCGCCGCCTACAACGAACGACTGGCCCGCGCCTTTCAGCAGCAGGGTCATGCAGTCAGCCTCTGGTCCTTCTCCCTGCAATACCCGGGCTTTCTCTTTCCCGGCACCACGCAATTTTCATCCGAACAAGCCCCGCAGGACCTTGCGATCCATACCGCCATCAATTCGGTAAACCCGGTTAACTGGTGGAAAGTGGGCAACGCCATCCGGCAGCAGCAATACGACCTCGTTATTGTCCGTTACTGGCTGCCCTTTATGGGTCCGGCCCTGGGTACCATCCTGCGGCGGGTCCGGAAGCACCGCCCTACCCGCATCGTCTGCATTGCCGACAACGTGGTGCCGCACGAGCACCGGCCCGGCGACCGGCTGTTTACCCGCTATTTCATGGGGCCTGTGGACGCATTCATCGTTATGAGCCGGCAGGTGCTGCAGGATCTGCACCGTTTTACCCAAAAGCCGGCGCGGCTGGAGCCCCACCCGCTATACGACCATTTTGGCGAACCGGTATCAAGAACGGAGGCCCGGAACCACCTGCGCCTGGAACAGGAGCCGTTTATCTTTTTGTTTTTCGGATTCATCCGGGCCTACAAGGGACTGGACCTGTTGCTGGAAGCCATGCAGCTGTTGCAGCAGGATGCACAGGATTTACCCCCCTTCCGCCTGCTGGTGGCCGGCGAATTTTATGAAGACCGGCAACGCTACGAACAACTTCTGCAGCAACCTGGCCTTCTCCTGCATACCGACTTCATCCCCGACAGCGCCGTTCGCTACTACCTCTGCGCCTCCGATGTGGTGGTGCAGCCTTACCGGCACGCTACCCAAAGCGGGGTTACACCGCTGGCCTATCATTTTGAGAAACCCATGATTGTGACACAGGTGGGCGGACTGCCCGACCTTGTTCCGCACGGAAAAGTGGGCCTGGTGTGCGCCCCCGACCCGGTTTCCCTGGCGGCAGCCATGAAAGAAATGCTGCAGAAGGGCACCGGCTCTTTCCTTCCCCATCTCCGGGATGAAAAAAAGAAGTACAGCTGGGAACAGATGACATCCACCATCCTGGAACTGGCCGCCGGCCTGCCGGGAAAGACCTGAACACGCAAAGAAATGTTATGATTGAAAGGCAGGCATGATCTGCCGGCCGGTATACAATAATTTTACCCGCAATCAGTTTACCTTGCAGTATGTTGAAACACGTGCTACTTTCAGGGTTTCTTTTTGCAGCAGTTGTGGCCGCAGCACAGCGGCCCACACCGGCCGAGCTAAACCAATTCAGGGTTCGCGAAGACTCCCTCAAAACGCAAGCCTTCCAGATCATCAACGGGGAAGATGCCGCCATCCGTTTCCGGAACGACAGTGTCTTTACCCGCATACTCGTCCGGGCACTGCTGCAGCCACATTCCTTCCGCTACCCGTTCGATTCATTGCGCACCATCTCCCGGCTGTATGCTCCCGACAGCAGTTTTCGCATCTTCACCTGGCAGGTAGTGAAAGACGACGATTACTGCCGGCAACGGGGATTCATTCAACTCCGCACACAAGATGGCACCCTCAAATTTTTTCCATTGCGTGATGTCAGCGAGTTTACGGAATCGCAGGTAGATACCGTGACCAATGCCGGCGGATGGATGGGTGCCGTGTATTACCGCATCATCCGGAAACAGCACCAGTCGGTGAACTACTACACCCTGCTGGGCTATGACGAGAACGATACCCGCACCACCCGCAAATGGATCGATGTGTTATGGTTCAATGAAAAGAATGAACCCGTACTGGGTCTTCCCAACGGCTTTTCCTTTGCAGCAGATTCATTACCCAAACCCAGCCAAAGCCGGTTTCTGCTGGAATACAAAAAAGACGGAAGGGCCCGGGTGCAATTCGACGAAGAGATGGACCTGATCATTTTCGATCACCTCGTATCAGAAACAAACGAACCCAAGAAAAAATACACGCTTATTCCGGACGGCGACTATGAAGGCTTTGTGTGGAAAAACGGGCAATGGCTGCACGTTGATAAAGTCTTCGACTTTAAGCTGAAAGACGGGGAAGCACCCATACCGGAACCACTGGACAGCAACAAGGAAAAATTACCGCCCAAACCACAACAGAAAACACCCTCCAAAAAAGCGGGCAACTGATCAGCCGGCCAGATCTACGAGGAAGGTTCCCAGGTCCACCACCTCGCCCTTACCCATACGGAATTGCTTTACATCTTCCAGGCTCACGTCGTCGAGCACCCGGGTGGTGTAAACAGGTTGATCGTTCCGGAAGATGACGAAAAAGAAATCGGGGCGGGCTTCCTTAAAGACCACATCGTTTACAAAAGCGTCGTGTGAAAAAGAGATTTGCACCCTCCCCTCCTCATCGGGTTGAGCATAACCAAGAAATTCTTCATCCGCAATGTCTTTATCGTATAAACGCACCGAATAGTTATCCCCATGCAGGGGAAGCTCACTTCCTTGCATAAAACGGGCGGTGACAACCAGGTCGGGATTCTTATTGAGGGAAAACTCTTTCATAACGGGAGTTTTAAACACGTGACTGGATATTCAGGATATTTTTTTAGCTTCATGCATCGGATGCAGGGAACCGTATGTAAATATAATCCGAAACGCACACTTATTGCGGCCGTCCTTCTATATTTCCTGTTGGGTTCCTGTTTTCGCAAAGCAGCCCCGGAAACTGCAGCAGCACTGCCTCCCGCCAACCGGATACTGTACCTCACACTGGAAGCAGCGAGCGATGCCCTTTCAAAGGAAATCCGTATCCGGATCATTCAGCAGCAGGTGGTAAATGGCACCCTGAAAACAACTGACCGGCGAACGGTACAGGAAGGAGAAATCAGCTGGAAGGTGAGCCTGCTAGATGCAAACGGCCGCGAAGAATCAACCCTTTGGATACCGGATCCTATGATCCTGCATGCCGAAAGCGCAGATGAAGACGGCCGGCTGTACCGTAAAGAAGTACAGCTCAAAGAGACCGAGATTCCCCTGCGGTTACCTTACCGTTCAACGGTACGTAAAATCCGGGTGGAACGTGTGCTGCACGCTAACAACCAACTGCTCCTGGAGCAGGATCTGTAAACGAAAAAAAGCAACCGATGCGCCGCAAATATCTCCTCCTTTGCTTCCTGTTCAGCATAGCAGGGGCACAGGCACAGACCTTCCAGGTGGACACAATTACGAAAACGGGCCCACTGAACAAACGGATCAACCTGGTTTACCTGGGTGATGGTTATACTGCCGTGGAACAGTCGAAATTCATCGCCGATGTAATTGCCATCAACAACCAGTTATTTAACACGGTTCCATTTAACCGTTACAAAGAATACTTCAACGTATTTGCCATCAGGGTTATTTCCGTTGAGAGTGGCGTTAAACACGCCCGTACGGCGTCTGATTGTCCATCCGCCGGTTCTCACCCGGTTTCCAATCCCAACAACTATTTCGGCACCCGCTTTGATGTGGGCAGTATTCACCGCCTGGTGGCGCCCTCCAATATGTCGCTGATGAACACAGTGCTGGCATTCAATTTCCCGGAATACGACCAGGCATTGCTGGTGGCCAACACCAGCTTTTACGGTGGTTCGGGTGGAACAGTGGCCACCTCCACCACCAATTTTTCCGCAGCCGAAATCATGATTCATGAAATCGGGCACTCGTTTGCCAGTCTTGCCGACGAATACTGGGCCGGACCGCAATATGCCACAGAGAAACCTAACATGACACAACAGAGCAGCGCGAGCCTCGTAAAATGGAAAAACTGGATCGGTAGCACCGGCATTGGTGTCTTTCCTTTCAACGGCGGGCCCGGTTGGTTCAAGCCGGCCAACGCAACCTGTAAAATGGAACTGCTCAACCGCACATTCTGTGCGGTGTGCACCGAAACCTTTGTAGAACGTATTCACACCCTTGCTCCTCCGCTGGATAGCTATTTCCCTTCCAATGCAGGCAGTGTACCAGTGGACGGCGTAACAGGCTTTAAGATCAACACAATCAATCCCTTTCCCAACACGATGCGGGTACGCTGGAATGTAAATGGTCTGCTGCAGGCCCAAAATACGGATACCTTTACACTGGCGGGCAGCAGCCTCAGCAACGGCAACCACAACGTACTGGTGTCCATTGCCGATACCACGGAACTGTCGCGGGCCGACAATCATCTTTCCCTGCATACATACAACGTCAGCTGGAACATCAGCATCATTACAGGCATCTCCGAACCGGAAATCTTTAAAGCGGCGCTCCGCATCTTTCCCAATCCGTTTGCCAACGACCTGGTGGTGCAATACGAACTGGAAAAGCGGGCGCGGATCGGCATTCAACTGGTGGCAGCGGATGGACGACGGGTTCAGCTGCTGGATGAACGCAACCAACAGCCGGGGCTGTACCGCTTCCCTTTCAGTTTGCGGGAGAAGAAATTATCACCCGGGGTTTATTTTGCTGTGTTTACCATCAACGGGGCTACCGTTGCGCGGGAGTTGATACGGTTGGAGTGAACAGGATAAAAAACCTGCAGTTTTTTTTCAACACGGAGGCAGGGAGAAGTGGAGGTACACGGAGGTTTCTTATAATAAAATCTCCCTTTTTCTCCGTGTCCACTAAACTCCGTGTTATAAAATTAAACCGGAGACCTTAATCATCCAGCTTCAGCACGGCCAGGAACGCTTCCTGTGGCACTTCCACATTTCCGATCTGGCGCATCCGCTTTTTACCTTCTTTTTGCTTTTCGAGGAGTTTACGTTTACGGCTGATGTCACCGCCATAACACTTGGCGGTTACGTCTTTACGCATGGCCGAGATGTTTTCCCGGGCCACAATCTTTGCGCCGATGGCTGCCTGGATGGCAATCTGGAACTGCTGGCGGGGCAGCAACTCCTTTAATTTTTCACACAGCTTGCGGCCAAAATCCTGGGCGCGGCTGCGGTGAATCAGGGCGCTCAGCGCATCCACCTTGTCGCTGTTAAGCAGGATGTCCATTTTTACAATGTCTGCTTCCCGGTAGCCTATGGGATGATAATCGAAGGATGCGTAACCGCGGGTCTGGGATTTAAGTTTATCGTAGAAGTCGAATACAATCTCTGTCAGTGGCATTTCAAAGATCAATTCCACCCGGGTTTGTGTGAGGTAACTCTGGTTAATGAGGATGCCCCGCTTGCCCAGGCAGAGGGTCATGATGTTGCCGATGTAATCGGGTTTGGTAATAATCTGCGCCTTGATAAAAGGTTCTTCGATGCGGTCCATATAGGTTGGATCCGGCATCTCGGAGGGATTGTTTACAATAAGTTTTTCACCCCGGGTCGTGTAGGCTATGAAGCTTACGTTGGGTACAGTGGTGATCACCGTCTGGTTGAATTCGCGCTCCAGCCGCTCCTGTATGATTTCCATATGCAGCAGGCCGAGGAAGCCGCAGCGAAAACCAAAACCCAGCGCCTGGGAGGTCTCAAGTTCAAAAGTGAGGGATGCGTCGTTGAGCTGTAACTTGTCCATGCAATCCCGCAACTCTTCAAAGTCCTCTGTCACCACGGGAAAGATGCCGGCAAACACCATCGGCTTCACTTCTTCAAATCCCTGGATGGCCTGGGAAGCGGGTTTCACCACGGTAGTGATGGTATCCCCCACTTTCACTTCTTTGGCATTTTTAATTCCGGTGATGATGTAGCCCACATCGCCGCAGCTCACTTCCTTCTTCTCGGTCATTTTGAGCTTGAGAATGCCAATTTCATCGGCTTCGTACTCCTGATCGGTACTCATAAACTTCACCTTGTCGCCTTTGCGTATGCGGCCGTTGAGAATACGGTAATACACAATGATGCCCCGGAAGCTGTTGAACACACTGTCGAAGATCAGGGCCTGCAGCGGCGCATCCGAATCTCCTTTGGGCGAAGGGATGCGTGTAACGATGGCTTCCAGAATAGCTTCCACACCCAGGCCGGTGCGGCCGCTGGCCAACAGAATTTCTTCGGGCTTACAGCCAATCAGGTCAATGATCTGGTCCTTCACTTCTTCAATCATCGCCCCGTCCATGTCAATCTTGTTGATCACGGGAATGATCTCGAGGTCGTTGTCAATGGCCAGGTAGAGATTCGAAATGGTCTGCGCCTGAATTCCCTGGGTGGCGTCTACCAGCAAAAGGGCGCCTTCGCAGGCAGCCAGGGCGCGGCTCACTTCATAACTGAAGTCTACGTGCCCGGGCGTATCAATGAGGTTCAGGATGTAATTGTTTCCGTCGGTATGCTTGTAGTTGATCTGGATCGCGTGGCTCTTGATGGTGATCCCTTTTTCCCGCTCCAGGTCCATATCGTCCAGCACCTGGTCCATCATATCGCGGTCGCTGATGGTATTGGTGCTTTGCAGCAAACGGTCGGCCAGGGTGGATTTACCGTGGTCAATATGGGCAATGATGCAGAAATTCCGGATATGCTTCATTCTAAAAATTGAGGTGCAAAGGTAATGGAAATCCAGGTCCTGCAGCATGTTCGGCCCAGGCAGAACAGGAGCATTTTCAGCCCCGGTTGCTCTATATGCGGCAAATTGTTTAACTTTTGACGCAGAATACGGCGGTGCAGCCCGAAAAAGCCGCCTGTACGATTGCTCATCAACCCCATTTGCTGTATGAAACCTACAGACGTACAACAATGCCTGCAACTGCTGCAGCTTTGGAAACAGGAAGGTGTTCCGCTAAGCCAGATGGAACAACGCCTGCTGGAACAGGAAACAGCCCCGGAACTGGCGGCCGAAGCTCTGCAGGAGCTGAAGCGGCAGCAAACGGATAAGAAACGCTTCTCCGGCTTCATGTGTTGCGGCATCGGAGGCGGTTTACTCTTCGCCAGTTTTCTCACTACCCTGCTTCTCTTTGATACAGAACACAGTTTTGCATTTTATCTTTACGGCCTCACCCTCATCGGAGTCACCGTTGTGTTTAAAGGACTGGTGGACCTCCTGGGGTGGTAACTACTATGGAATGGATTATTTCGCCCGCTGTTGCAGCGGACATCCCGGCATTGGTAACATTGGTAAACAGTGCCTATCGGGGTGAAACATCCCGGCAGGGCTGGACCACAGAAGCCGACCTGCTGGAAGGCACCCGCACCGATGCAGAACATCTCCTTGAAGAAATGCAGGCCCCCGGCGTAACCCTGCTGAAACTGGAGGATGAAAAGGGACAACTCAGTGCCTGTGTGTATCTGCAGGTACAAAACAATCACGAACTCTACCTGGGCATGCTTACGGTAGCACCCCACCTGCAGAACAAAGGGCTGGGCAAACTGCTGTTGCAGGAAGCGGAGCAGCGAGCCCGCAGCAACGGCCTGTCCGCCATTGTAATGACCGTAATCACTGATCGTGCCGAATTAATTGCCTGGTACCGACGGCACGGCTACGAGCCAACCGGCACCACCAAACCCTTTGTAGAAGGCGTGCACATTGGAGCCCCCCGAAAGCCCTTGCAGTTTCTGGAATTGAAGAAACCACTTACCGGAAGGCAACGTTGATTAAACTGGTAAAATGACCTGCTTGGGGGTGGAAAACAACGGTTGTAATTGCTGGTAAAACATTACATTCGTGCAAAATTGATTATGGACTTGCAGCAACTTTTTGAAGAAGCCGTCGCCAACAGCAAAACACTCAGCGATCGTCCCAGCAACGACACGCTGCTCCAACTCTATTCCCTCTACAAACAGGCTACGGAAGGAGATGTAAATGTTGATCCGCCCTCCAACCCCTTCGATTTTGTTGCCAAAGCCAAATACGAAACCTGGGAAGCGCTGAAAGGAAAGGCTAAGGAAGCTGCCATGCAGGATTATATTGACCTCGTGGCCAAACTGAAATCGTAACTGGTTACAATCTGTTGTATAAACCAACCCACGCTTTCCCGATTGCTGCGTAGTTAAAAGCTTCCTGTGCCGTTACCGAAATGGCAACCCGGTCATAGTTTGTGTATTGCAGCATTAGCCGGTACAATGCATCGGCCAGCTCTTGAAGGTTTCCTTCCGGAACCAGTATCCCGTTTTCTTCTTGTACCAGTTCGCGTATACCGCCTACATCCGAACTCACCACCGGCAGACCGCAACACAATGCCTCGTTGATTACACAGGGCAGGTTTTCATACCGGCTGAAATGCACCAGTGCATGCGCCTTCCGCATCTGCTCCGCCACCCCCCCATAGCTGAGTGCACCGGTGAAAATGACCTGTGATGACAGCCCCAGCCGGGCGGCCCGGGCACGCAACGCGTCGGGTGCCGGTCCCACCAGCACCAGTTCCCAATCACGGGTACGTTGTTGCAACAAGGCCAGCGCATCCAGGATGCCTTCGGCATTCTTGAGCGGCAGCAACATGGACACATGCAGGAAGCGGAATCGCGCTTTGGTTGGCAAACCCGGATAGAACAGGTGCGTGTCCACCGCGTTGCGCACAACGGCTGTTTGGGGTAGCTGAAACAGGTACTCCAGGCGGCGCGTAAGCCACTCCGAAACAGAAGTAACGGCTTTGGCTTGTCGAAATGTATGTTCCGTTATGTACCGGAAATACCGGTTGCGGGTGGCATAACTACCGGGGATTTCCGGGAAGTAGGCGGAGTTGTGCTCGCTGGCAATAAAGGGTATACCGTAGCGCATCTTCAGCCAGAGTGCCGCCGCGCCGGCCTTAACCGGCACATGCACATGTACCAGGTCGGGGCGGCCATGGGTTTCGATGTAGGCGGCGAGAATGCGGCGGTAGGCAGAGCGGTAGTTGCGGTTAAACACCAGGCGGTCGAGAGGGGCCGGCAACCCGGGCCAGGACAAAGCATGCACGGTGGCCTGCAACTGACCGGCTTTTGTTTCTGTTGTTGTTGGCGCCTGCCCTTTCAACAGTGTGGTATTTTGCACGAGGTGAATCACCTGCACCGGCTGACAGGTAGCCAGGGAGGCCGCATGCCGTTCGATGAAATCGCCATCGTAAGGATCCAGCGGACCGGGATACCAGCTGCACAACCAGAGTACATGCATATCAGCGTCGTTTTACAATCAGCACCCAACAATCAGCGAGTCCGGGAAAGGCACGCTTCACCAGGTTGATGGTGCCGGAGGCGGCTCCGTAAAAAGCGGGCATCAACTGCACCACCTCCCATTGTTCCACCGGGAATTTCTTTTGCAGGGTATAGGGTGAGAAATACCATTCGTGATCGGGATGCACCGACTCGGTTCCCTGCAGGGCCGCTGCCAGGTTATCCCAGGCGGCGTAGCTGGGAACAGAAACCACCAGTTCCTGCCCGGCCCGCATGTTACCCGCCAGCACCTTGATGAACTCCGCCGGATCCGGCAGGTGTTCCAGCAGTTCGCCGGCCAGCACCAGGTCGTACTGTTGAAGAAAAGTCGCTTCCACCTCTTCCAGCCGGCAGGCGGCTACCTGTTCATCGCCGGTCAATGAGCGGTACATAGCAACTGCATCTGCATCGGTATCGGTGCCGTACAGCGCTGCTGATACCTGCAGCAGGCGGCTGTGCAGCAGCTCACCCCGCTCCAGCTTTTCGCGGGTGAAGGGCGCATCGGCAAAGCCGAGGTGAAACACTTTTTTTCCGGCGCAACAGCTGTACAGAAAAGCGTCCCGCATCACCGGCGGGCCGGCTTGGTAAGGCTGAAGCCAGTTACGGCCTGTGCCCTGCAGCCTATGCGCCAGGCTGCTTTTCAGCAACCGCAGCGCCAGCCAACTTATCATCCAGCGAACAACATTCATGTTACAGTTTTTTGAGCCGGTTGCAGCAGGCGCGACCGTACAGCGTTCACAAAAGCAAGATCGGCCTTTTTGAAAGAATAAAAGGAGGTCCACCCGATACCGGTTTCGCGCTTAAAGTAAAAAGCACCCAGGGTAAAGCAAAGCAGATAACCCAAACTGCTGATAACGGCCGCTGCCATAGCGCCGTATGACGGGATAAAGAGCAGGCCGGCAGTACTGATGAGCACGAGACCCGCCGCTGAAATAACCAGGTTGTACCGTACGCGGTTAATGGCCGCAAAATAAGCGCTCAGCAGCGAAAGAGTTGCCAGGGCAAACAATCCGGGCGTTAGTAAAACAAACAGGCGGTACATATCGCCAAAAGTGGGCCCAAACAAGAAAGGAAAGAGCCAGTAGCCGGTGGCCAGCAGCAGGGCAACGGCTGCGAGGTAGGCCAGGTTGATGAGTCGCGACAAAACCACAATCCGCTCCTGCATCTCTTGTTGCAGCCCGGAGGCCGCCAGCGGAAAAATGGCAGCGGCGAGAATGGCGGGAAACAGGTGAAACAACTGCACGAGTCGGGAGGCCTGGATGTAATTGCCCATGCTGCTCCGGTTACCGGTGATCCATTCAAGCAACCAGTAGTCTACGCGGGTTACCAGGAAGAAAAAGAGATTGGCCCCGAAAGCCCATCCCGAATACGTAATGATACGGCGCAGCAAACCGGGTCCGGGGAGCCCCTCTCCTTTCCAGCCAAAACGCAGCCCGAATAACAACCAGGTGATGACCCCCTGCAGGAAGAAACTGAAAAAGTAAACTTCCAGGAAGGAATAACCTGCCAGTTGCAGCGGCTTACCCGGTAGCCTGGTAAGGAGCCAGGCTGCAAGCAGGAGATTCACACCGGTAAATAGTACATTGGGCGTGATAAAATCGCGGCTGGCGTAGTACAACGCATTGAGAAAGGTAATGAGCAGGTTGCCGGTAATGAAAAACACGGCGGCCTTCACCAGGGCGGCCCGCTCCATGAATTCGTTACCGGTACGTATCAACACGGTGGCAGCCAGCCAGGTAAGCAAGCCGGCCACCAGCACCCAACCGGAGGCGAGCAACAGCATCACCTGCGGGGATATTTGCCGGCCGGACACAAAGTAAGTAACCGAAGCGTCCATGCCCAGCGTTGCTGCAAGAAAGAAAAATGAGAGCCAACTGATAAAGAAAAAGACCCAACCGGTTGCAGTTGCCTGCAGGTAGCGAGCCATAAGAATGGTCACCAGCATGGAGGTGATGAGGTAAAACCCTCTCCAGAAAATATGACCGGCAAACAGGCGGGAAAGATTCATGCGGCTGGGTGTGCTAAATAGGTGCTAAATTTAGCACCTTAATTTTAAAGTAAGCCCCGCAGAACTCATCCATGTCACTTTTCGAAACCCGTATTGGCACCGATCTTGCGGAAGCAGCCGGCTTCCTGCGTCAGCAGGAACTGGTGGCCGTTCCAACCGAAACGGTGTATGGCTTAGCCGCCAATGCTTTTTCCGCTGACGCGGTGCTTAAAATTTTCGGGGTAAAGAACCGGCCGCGGTTCAATCCTTTGATCGTACATACCAGCAGTTTTACCAACGCGTTGGCCTTTGTGCAGGAAATACCGCCGGAAGCGGTCCGGTTGGCAGAAGCCTTCTGGCCGGGAGCGCTCACCTTGCTTTTGCCGCGTAACAACAAGATTCCCGACCTGGTGACGGCCGGCAGCCATCGCGTGGCCATCCGGGTACCGGCCCATCTCCTTACACTGGAATTACTGCAACAACTCGAATTTCCCGTAGCAGCGCCAAGCGCTAACCCGTCGGGGTACATCAGCCCCACCACGGCCCAGCATGTGTGGCAGGGACTGCACGGAAAAATTCCGTATATCCTCGACGGCGGCCCCTGCGTCGTGGGCGTAGAATCCACCATCCTGGGATGGGATGAAAACGGAGCAGCAGAGCTGTACCGGCCGGGGGGCATTGCCACGGAAGCCATTGAGGAAGTGTTGGGGAAAAAAGTACGGACCCGGAAAGGAATGCACGATCAGCCTGAAGCGCCCGGACAATTAAAAAGTCATTATGCACCCCATACCCCGCTTTACCTCGGTTCATTGCCGGAACTGCTGCAACAGTTCCGGCAGCAACAGGTAACCGTGATTAACTTCCGGGAATACCGTCCCGAACTGCCTGAAGAGCAGCAGTTGCTGCTGGCTCCTTCCGGCACGCTGGAAGAGGCGGCCAAAAACCTGTTCCGGATTTTACGGGAAGCCGATCAGCGTAAAGCTAACGCCGTGCTGGCCGAACTACTGCCGCAGGTAGGCCTGGGACGGGCGATCAACGACCGGCTGCAGCGGGCGCAGCACCGGATGAAAAGCAGCTGATTTATTCCCAGAATCTTACCGGGTAGGTGTCGCAGGACCCGGCGGGAAGGTCTTCCAGTTGTTTTCCGGCCCGTTCCAATACCTCGGGTGGAACGGTATCCTGAATGGCTTCAAAAAATTCCCGCTCCTCAAACCGGATGTGTGCTTCCAGCAGTTCATAAAAAGCAGTAATCACACGGGCATCGGCCGTTTCTTCCCGGAACTGCAGAATGAACTCCCGGATGCGGGCATGCTCCTGCCGCATACGGTCGAAGTGAAGTTGCAGTCCGGGAGTCTCCAACACACCAGGGTTGAGATGCAGCTCTTCGGCAAGAAAATGCCGACGTAGCTCCTGTTCCCAGAGACGGAGGACAAAATCCTGCATCAGTGCCGGGTTGGCCTGTTTTTGCACCCCTTTCTTCAGCAACAGCACTGCCATGAGACCGTTATGGTGCTGGTGCGACAGGGGATGCAGGTTGGAATTGCGGTTCATATATAGCAAGGTTTATTTCAATCCGGCTATCACCTGTGCAAATTCGTCTGCTTTGAGGGAAGCTCCACCCACCAGTCCACCATCCACATCGGGCATCCCAAAAATTTCAGCGGCGTTGCTGCCTTTAACGCTGCCGCCATAGAGGATGGAAATACGGGAAGCGGTGTCGGCGCCGTAGCGGCCGGCCAGGCTGGCCCGCAGGTGGGCGTGCATATCCTGCGCCTGTTGTGCTGTGGCGGTTTTACCCGTGCCTATGGCCCAGATGGGCTCGTAGGCAATGACGATTTTTTCCAATGTAGCGGCATCCAGGTGATAAAGACTTTCTTCGAGTTGTTGGGCCACATACGCGTTTTGTGTGCCGGCCTCCCGAACCGGTAACGCTTCGCCGCAACAAAAGATGGGCGTGAGGCCTTGGGCCAATGCCAGGTCCACCTTAGTGGCCAGAACTGTGTTGGATTCGTTGAAGAATTCACGTCGTTCGGAATGTCCGAGAATGACGTATTGCACGCTCATGGACTGCAGCATTTCGGCGGAAGTTTCACCTGTATAGGCTCCCCGCTGCCAGGCTGCGCAGTTCTGGGCGGCAACGCCTACGTGTTTGATGCTGCGGGTCTTTTCCAGAGCCATTGAGAGGTAAGGAAAGGGAACGCCCAGGCTCACATACTGGTGATCGTTCAGCGAAAAAACGGAAGCGGTCAATTGATCCAGTAAATTTTCAGCCTCCTGCCAGGTAAGATTCATCTTCCAGTTGGCGGCGGCAATTTGTTTGCGGTTCATACGTGTGTGGATTGTTTGCTGAATAAATGTAAGAGTATTTCGGTGTCTGCTTGTTGCAGGTCGGCCTGCTTGAGGTGCATCCAGGTACGGATGTCCCGCAACGCTTTTTCATATACATAGCGCTCGCCGGTGGCACAGTTCCAGGTGAAATCATTTACAAACTTGGGCACGAAACCGGTATGCAACACCTGGCAGCTGATACCTGTAACGGTACCGGTGTTGAGCGCCGTATGTATGGCGGTACGGGAATAATCGCCCAGCATCACTCCGCATTTGGAACCGGCGGGGATCCATTGGTGGAGGTGCTTGTTCCAGATCTTCACTTCCGCAGCGGTGTTCTTCAGGTTGGAGCAGGAGGTGCCGGCGCCGAGGTTGCACCAGCTGCCCACCACTGCATCGCCCAGGTAACCTTCGTGGGCTTTGTTGGCCGCATCGAATAGGATGGAATTCTTGATTTCACCACCGGCCACACTGTGGGCGCCGATAGTGGTAGCGCCGTAGATGAGGGCGCCCATTTTCACCACTCCCTGCTTCAGCAGGGCAAAGGGACCGCGGATGCAGCTTCCATCCAGCACCGAACTGCCGGCTCCGATGTATACCGGCCCCTGCTGGGTGTTGATAAAGCAATGTTCCAGCACGGCACCTGGCTCCACAAAGATGGGGCCATTGCCGGTTACCTGAGCACATGCCGGAAGCGGTTCGGAACGCCGGTTATAAGTGACCTGCCGGAAATCCTGTTCCAGCCAGTACCCATTCCATTGCGTTAACTGAAACGGGTATCGCAGCAACGAGTGCGCCGGTTGGAATGCATGCACGCGGTATGCTGGGAAATCGGTTGCAGCAAAACCAAAGGTTGGATGATGATTGGTTCGCAACGCAATGACTGTATCGCCATGCACCAGCAGGTGACCCGGCTGCAGTTGTTGCAAAGCGGTGCAGAATGCAGGATCGGGAAAAGTGGCGGCGTTAATATAAAGGTGATCCGCGCCCGGTGCCGGTTCATACTTCCGGCTGAGGTAAAGAGCCGTGGCCACATGAACGGGCTGGCGGAAGAAATGGGCCCAGCGTTCCCGCAGGGTGTAAAGACCTGTACGCAAATCGGCTACGGCCCGGATCTCGGTAAACGGATACAGGGCAACCCGCTCCATTGTATCGAAAAGTGTTACTTCCATGGCTGCTCAAAGATCAAAAGAATGCGGGGTTGCACCAAAAAAATCCCCGCCGTTCCGGGCGGGGATTTCGCTTATATTAATATGATTTTTAGAAAACATTGTAACCAAAGCTCACGTAGTACAGGCCGCCCACCTCGGGATTGGCATAGGCCGATTTGTAATACTTGTTCAGCAGGTTGTTTGCACCGAACTTGAACATGTTTTTGGTTTTGGGAATGCGGTAGCTGATCTGTGCATCCAATACGCCGAAAGCATCGAGCGGGCCAGCCAGGAAAGTGGATTCCCAACGGTCAATGGCACTCTGCCAGCGCCAGGTTGCCGAAGCGCCGACGTTCTTGCAGATCTTGTTGTTGGCCAGGGTGAGGTTGTAGCGCCAGGGCGAGGTGTTGAAGAACGCCAGTGCGCCCACCGGAGCTTTATCGAGCTTGTTGTAGGAAACGTTACCGCTGAACACGAAGTTCTTCGGCATTTTCCAATCGAGGCTTGTACCCCAACCAAATGTACGCACATCATCGGTGGCGTTCACCGGCATACCAAACTGGCGCTGGTTGGGCGTGAAGGGATTCTGGATGAGAATAGCAGTGGAAATAAAGTTGTTGTAAATAGCATAGAATGCATACGCATCAAACAGCAGGTTCTTGGCAATCACGCCGCGGTAACCCACCTCAAAGGAATTCACGACTTCAGGTTTGAATTCGCGGAACTGGTAGGAGTTGGCCTGGTTGAGTGCGCCCGGGTTGCCGGCCCGTTGGGCGGAGAACACGGTAGCAGAATCCCATACCAGGTTGTTGCGGAAGTTGTAGAAATCAATGAACTGCGGCAGGCCACCAATCAGCTTGTTGCTCTGAGTACCTAAGGGCAGGTTGATGTACTGGTTCTGCGTGGTGGGGAAACGGTAAGCCTGCTGGTACGACAAGCGGAGGAAGTTGTCCTTGGCCACTTTCACGGTTGCAGTGGCGCGGGGAGTAAAGCGTCCCTTGAAGTTCTGGTTCTTGTCATAACGTCCGGCCAGCGTGATTTTCACACCGGAAACGATCTCCTTCTGCACCTGGATATAACCGCCCAGTTCATTGATGGGGATCCGCTTACCCAGCGTATCGGTGAACAGGGTTCCCTGGGAGTTGAGCGAGAAGCGGCGGAACAGACCACCAACCTGTACATCGGCCCAGGTAAAGTTTTTGAAGTTATACATTCCATCCACTACGTACATATCGGTAAGATCCAGGAAGAGGGCGCCACCTTGTGAAATGGGAATGCGACGCACCGTGTTCTTCAGGGTTTCGAAAGCAGGAGTTCCGGGCAGCGGGCGGTTGGCATCGGCCGTCTGGCGGGCAAGGAAATGTGCCTGGTCTTCGGGAAGATTTACACCGATAAAGCCGGGAAATCCACCACCGCGGGCGGCGGCAAACGACTGGATATAAGTGGGGAACCACCGGGTGGCACTTTCGCTGGTGCGCTGCAGCATCTGAGAGGCCAGGATGGTGGCGGCATAGGCATCACCGGCATTTTCCTGGGTGGTATAAGCACGTACAAAGTAGTTATCGCTGCGGAGTTCCAGTTTATACTGGCCAATCCGGGCGTCTTTGAGGGAGTAACGGTCGGCACCGGTATACACCGTAGTGGCCGTTCCCCAGTACCCTACAAAGGACAATTCGGTATTGGGACGTATCTTATAATACAAACCGCCATTCATTTTAAAGTTGTAGGTGTTGTAATCCACCAGGTCGCGTTCGGCATAGCCAGTGCGGCTTACGATGGAGTCGGAACCGGTGGCAAACAGTGAATTGCTCTGGCTGTTGGCAATGGCCTGGGCCTGGATTTGTGCCTGTTGCAGCGGTACGTTATTGGCCAGCAGTTGCTGCAGGGCCTGCTGATAGATCAGGCCACGCAGTGTAGAGCGGATATTAACAACGGGCGGCGTGGAACCGATCTGGTCGCCGTATACGTTCACCCCGTTATAGCTGGGCTTGTTGCGGTCACCAAAGGTGGTGTTACCGGCCAGCAGATCGTAGTTCCGCAGATCGTTTGCCTGCCAGTCCTGTGCCTGGATGAACTGACCGGCAATCTTGAAGGCAAACTTTTCGGAGATTTTTTTACCCCAGCGGAAGTTCCAGTCGTAGTAGGGTGCCGCGGAACGCTGCCGTCCGTCGGCATGCATCACACCTTGCTTCACCTGGAAGCTGAGGCCCTGGTATTTGAAGGGGTTCTTGCTGGTGATGAGCAGGGTACCGTTCATACCGCCGGAGCCATAGAGAGCGGAGGAGGCGCCGGGGAGCAGTTCCATATTATCTACGTCCAGTTCGGTGAGACCCACAATATTGGCCACGGAAAAGTTGAGACCGGGAGCCTGGTTGTCCATTCCATCCGTAAACTGGTTGAAGCGGGTGTTGCCGGATCCGTTGAAGCCGCGGGTCCCCACGGTGCCGAAGAGGAGACCGGAGCGCACAAAATCAACTCCTTTCAGGTTCTGTACCGCGTCGTAAAACGATGCCGCCGGTAATTCGCGGAGCTGACTGGTGCCGATGCGCTCCACGGAAACCGGCGATTCGAGTATGCGGGTAGCTACCCGGGTGGCAGATACCACCACTTCCTGGCCAAGGGCGGCCTTGGTGTTGAGGTTGATGTCGAGCGTGGCGGTGCTGGTCACTTCCAGTTCCAGGTCTTCGTACCCCACCGAGGAGATCACCAGGGTTACCGGGAGTTGGTCAACGGTCAGTTTGAAATTACCGCGATCGTCGGTAAATGTACCGCGACTGGTGCCTTTAACCGACACTGAAACCGCCGACAGCGATTCGCCGGAGGTTTTGGATTTCACCGACCCAAAAAGGGTGGTTTGCGCCTGCAGCGAGAAGCCGGTGCCCAGGGCAAGCAGTAGCATAAAAAACAGCTGAATATGCTTTTTCATAAACAATGATTTGGTTGTAAGATGGATTAGTTATGGGCTACAATCGTTAAGGCAGGTGCAGGCGGATTCGGGGGGGCGGCAAACTGCAGGCGGGCCACCACGGTATAGATCTTGCCGGCTTCGAGACGTGTGTTGGCCGGAGGAAGCGGCAGGAGCGCCAGCAAACCGGTTGCAGGTGATGTTCCGGGGGTACCGGCTACACGGAGACCCAGGTTGTAGCGACCACTGTCTATGACTGCAAATTCCTGAAGTTTGAGGTTGTTGTAAGCGTCGGCAAAACGACGGAGTGGAAACAGCGCCAGGTTTTGGACCGGGGCGGTACTCAGTCCGCCTGTCGCGGTCACATCCACCGTATCCCGGCGGGGAACACCCAGACTGGTAAAGATTTCCTGTGGTACCGCATGAATGAAACGGATCTTCACCTTGCCGGGAGGGGGCGGGGTGAGGTCATCTTTCATCAGGAGTACGTTGTAAAAAGGCGTAAAATTAAACGTAACCGCTGTGTAATTACTTTCCGGCAGGAAACTGGTGGTGCGGTCGTAAATGGTTGTACCCGCACTGCCGGCCAGGGCCATGTTCAGTCCAAAGCCACCGGTTTCAACATCACGGTATGCAGCATTAACCACCAGGGGGTTGGTAATGGTTGTAACGGGTGTACCTCCTACACTGGCAGCACCGTAGAGTACATTATTAAAAACGAGGCGTCCGTTCCACCGAACATCCACAGCCGGACCAGCGGTAGGAAGGGGATTGGGTGCAACGGGAGATGAAATAGCAGCATTGATCACAAGCAATTTTGCCGGGCCGGGTTTTTCCTGTTTGCAGGAAACCACGACCAGGGAAATCAATGGCAGCAGTAAAGCCAATTGTGCAAATTTTCTCATATAACAGGGTTTTCTGTGTGAACAAAAATAGGCCTTAGTAATTAATAATAAAACAAATCTTTTAGCCCCTGTTTCCACACAAGTAGATAAGATTTGAGGGTGCTTTTTGTCCTGTGAACAACCTTGCCATTACCTTCGTTACATGAGTCAGTTTTCTTTTCCCCGACAGACCGCGTTTTACCGGGGCAAAGTGCGGGATGTGTATACCATTGCCGACACCTGGTTGGTGATGGTGGCCAGCAACCGCATTTCCGCGTTTGATGTGATCCTCCCCCGCCCCATCCCCTTCAAAGGGCAGGTCCTCAA
This sequence comes from uncultured Chitinophagaceae bacterium, assembly GCA_937862815.1. Lineage (GTDB taxonomy): Bacteria > Bacteroidota > Bacteroidia > Chitinophagales > Chitinophagaceae > Lacibacter. The sequence continues at coordinate 21,709 of CALMED010000006.1, forward strand.
CCAGATTGCTGCCAGTATGCTTCAGGCAACGACCGATATCTGCCCCAACTGGCTGCTGGAGGTGCCGGCCCCCCAGGTATCGATCGGCCGCAAATGCATTCCCTTCAAAATCGAAATGGTGGTGCGGGGCAACCTGGTGGGACATGCCTGGCGCACGTACAAGAGCGGAGCACGCACCCTATGCGGCGCCTCCCTGCCCGATGGCATGCAGGAAAACGACTTCTTCCCCGCCCCCCTGCTCACGCCCAGCACCAAGGCCGATGCGGGTCACGACGAAGACATCACCCCCGGCGAAATTATGGCCCGGGGCATCTGCAGTGCAGCTGAATGGGAACAGCTGAGCACGTATGCCCTGCTCTTATTTGAGCGCGGACGGGAACTGGCTCTGCAACGCGGATTGATCCTGGCCGACACCAAATATGAATTCGGGCTCCTCGACGGCGTTATCACACTAATGGATGAAGTGCATACACCCGACAGCTCCCGCTATTTCTATACAGAAGGATTTGATGAACGGCAGGCACGCGGAGAACGCCAGCTCCAGCTGAGCAAAGAATTTGTGCGGGAATGGCTCATCGCCCACCATTTCATGGGCAAGGAAGGACAAACCGTTCCGGAGATGACGGATGACTGGGTGGAAACCATTTCCCGGCGCTACATTGAGCTATACGAAAAAATAACCGGGGAAGCCTTTGTGCCGCAAACACTGCCGGATGAACAATTATACGAAGCCGTAACAGCTGCCCTGAACCGCCTGCCGTAAATGGCTCCTGCGATGCGGTACAAAAAAGGAATTCCGTCGTGGAAGGCGAAGCGCCGGTTAAGGGACTGATCACCCTGTGCTGCTTTATCGTTCCGTTCGAAAGAACATAACCTGCCCGGAATAGTTTGTACAAACAGGCTGTTTTGGTTACATTGAGAAAAAAATGACACCGGATATAATTTTTCAAATTACCAACACATTAGCCCTGTCTGCATGGCTGGTATTGATCCTGCTCAGTCCCTTTTGGTTTGACACCGACAAACTGCTCATCGGCGTGGTCATCACTCTCCTCGCCATCGTCTATGCCTGGCTTATCAACCAGAGTTTTTCCGCAGCCGACTTTGAAAAATTCAGTACCCTGGAAGGCCTGATGAGCCTGTTCACCAATAAAACAGCCGTTGCTGCCGGCTGGGTGCATTACCTGGCGTTTGATCTCATGACCGGCATCTGGATCCGGAGAAACGCCTTGCAGCACGGCATCCGGCACTGGCTCATCGTCCCCTGCCTGGTTTTTACGTTCATCCTTGGCCCGTTTGGTTTGCTGCTGTACCTGCTGCTCCGCTGGCTGGTAACCAAACAATACTTTGCCGACAATTACTAACCACCAGATGCCGCCCGCCATTCATACCAGCGCTAACACCGCTCTCCTGCCGGGTTTTTTGCTGCAGCTCCGCAGCCGCAACCGCCTGCTGTTTTATTTCGGGGCCATCAACCTGATGGGCGCCCTGGCTTCGCTGTTGCTCGTTGCACCGGACCCGCAGAACCAGGTACTTGGTATTAATGCATGGATCAAGCCCGCCAAATTCTCACTCTCAATCTGGCTGTTGTGCTGGACCCTTGCCTGGTACCTGGTTTACTGGGAAGACCGGAAAGCCGTACAACGTTTCGGCTATGCGACGGTCGTAACCATGACCATTGAAATGGTCATCATCACCTGGCAGGCAGCCAACGGCCGATTATCGCACTTCAACATCAGCACGCCCCTGTACGGGATGCTGTTCAGTCTGATGGGCGTTGCCATTACCATTTTCACGCTTTGGGTCTTGTATATGAATATCCTATTCTTCCGGCAACAGCAGTTTCCCATCTGGATGACGGATGGATACAAAGAAGGCATCCGCTGGGGGATGTTGCTCTTTGTGGTGTTTGCCTTTGAAGGCGGACTCATGGCCTCCCGCCTGCAGCACACCGTGGGGGCACCCGACGGCGGGGCAGGTTTGCCCTTTTTAAACTGGAGCCTCGAAGCAGGTGACCTCCGGGTGGCCCATTTCTTCGGGATGCATGCCCTGCAGGTGCTGCCCATTACCGGTTACTACCTGGCAAGGGAACGCTGGCAGATTCACCTGTTTACCCTGGCCTATCTACTGTTTGTAAGCCTGTTGTTATGGCAGGCATTGGAAGGTTATCCCCTGTTGTAATAATTTAAAAAGTTTGTATGCAATCAAAGCAATCCGGCCGCTCCTGGCTCCTCTTACTTTGCCTGTTGCAGTTGCAGGGAAGCCTCAGCGCCCAGACATTACTCATTGGAACCTACACCAACAAGGGCAGCGAGGGCATTTATGTGTATCACTTTGATACCGTTTCAGCAACCGCCTCCTTCCGGTCGGTGGCTCCTTCCTCCAATCCTTCCTTCCTGGCGGTTGCTCCCGGGGGAAAACAGGTCTTTGCCGTGCAGGAGAACAACCCGGGAACAGTTACTTCGTTCCGGGTGAACACGGCCAGCGGAGTGCTGCAACTGGTGAATACCGTCGCATCCGCCGGCGCCCACCCCTGCTATGTGGCCGCACATCCTTCCGGTCGCTGGCTGGCCGTGGGGAACTACAGCAGCGGCAACCTGTCGCTGTACCGCATTGAGACCGACGGTTCCCTGAGCGAAGCTCTGCAGACAATCAACCACAGCGGCAGCAGCATCAACCAAAGCAGGCAGCGGGAACCGCATGTGCATGCCACGGTTTTTACGGCCGATGGGAAGCTTCTGCTGGTGCCCGACCTCGGGACCGACCAGGTGCGGCGCTACCGGTTTGATGCAACGGCAGGAAAACTGTCACCGGCCAATCCGGCCTTTCTTGCACTGCCACCGGGTGCAGGCCCCCGGCATCTCGAACTGCATCCGTTGAAAAAAATTGTGTATGTGATGAATGAACTCAGCGGGACTGTGGCCGTATTTGCAACGGTTGGAAAGACACAACGGTTGCTGCAGGAAATCAGCAGTCACCCGGAGGGATTCAGCGGCACCACCGGGTCGGCCGACATCCACCTGTCGCCCGACGGCCGCCATCTCTACTGCAGTAACCGGGGCTCTGCCAACAACCTGGCGATTTTTTCGGTGCAGAAAAACGGAACCCTCGTTCCCGCCGGGCACACCCCGGTACAGGGAATTCAACCCCGCAACTTCACGATCCATCCCTCCGGGAACTTTGTGCTGGTGGCCAATCAGGGCTCCGATGCCGTGGTGATCTTCCGGCGCGACCCGGTTACAGGAAAACTAACGGATACGGGCAGCCGAATTAATGTGTCTCAACCGGTTTGTCTGCAGTGGCTGGAGGGGAATCGTTGAGCATACCCCTACGTGACCGGAACCTTGCTTTATTGAAAGGGCCTCTGTAAAATTCTTTCGCCCGCTCTTTTTGTTCCGCTTCAGGCAGGTGAATATAACCCTGGCAGGCATCGCTGCAGCATCCCTCCCGCTTTTCTTTGCAGGCATCGCACTGGATGAACAACAGGTGGCAGGCATCGTTGACGCAGTTGACATGGGTATCGCAGGGCGCGCCGCACTGGTGGCAACGGGCAATCACCTCATGACTGATGCGTTCGCTCATGCGCTCATCAAACACAAAATTCTTCCCGATGAACCGGTTCTCCAACCCCTGCTCCCGTGCCTGGCGGGTGTAGTTGATGATGCCGCCTTCCAGGTGAAATACATTTTTGAACCCATAGTGTTTCATGTAAGCGCTGGCTTTTTCACAACGGATCCCGCCGGTACAGTATAGGATGATGTTGCGGTCTCTGGCATCCTGCAGCAGGTCTACTGCCATGGGCAGTTGTTCGCGAAAGGTATCGCTGGGTATTTCAACCGCGTTGCGGAAATGACCCACTTCGTATTCGTAGTGGTTGCGCATGTCAATCACAAGGGTATTGGGATCCGCCGCGAGTTGGTTAAACTCTTCGGCGTTCACATACCGTCCCTTGTTCTCCATGCTGAAGGAGGAATCGGTGATGCCGTCGGCCACAATACGGCTACGCACTTTTACGTCGAGCACAAAGAAACTTTTGTTATCCGCTTCCACCGCGATGTTGAGCCGTACGCCGTTGAGTCCGGGCTGGCTGTAGAGGTAGGTGCGGAAATCGTCCAATCGTTCCGTGGGTACGTTGAGCTGTGCATTGATGCCCTCTTCGGCTACATAAATACGCCCCAGCACGCCCAGGTCGCGGAAGCCCTGGTACAGTTCGTTGCGAAACCTGTGCGGATCCGGAAAGGGTATGTACCGGTAAAAAGAAATGGTGGTGCGGGGAGTGGGATCCTTACGGATGCGTTCCTTCAGCTCCCGGCGGGAAACGCGGTTGTGCAGTTGTGCCATCGTTTATAAATTTTCATTCCCGTACCGGGTTTGTTCCGGCACTTCTTTCGGAATCCCAATTGCAGGTTGGGCAAAATTCCAAAGCGGTGCAAAGGTACAGCAAAGCGGGTTAATCGGCGGAGCTGCCGATGTTGACCCGGGAGCCGATGCGGATTTCGGGAACCGTGGCCCGGCCGTTCTGGTAACCCGTTACCACATCCACGCGGAACAGGCGGAAGATGTTTTCCAGCCCCACATTCCACTCCCAGTACGCTGTTTTCTCGTACCACAAAGCACGGGCACCGGCCACGAGGTGCCAGTTGAGTTGTTTAATGCCGGGTATCTTATTGGTGAGAAAGCCGTTGAAATGATGCTCCGTAAACAGAGCCATGAAAAAGGGTGCCGCGTTGCTGAACCGGTAGTATTGCGGTACCTGGAAGGTGGTCATAAAATCCGAGGAACGGAAAAGGCGGTTGCCGGCAAAATGGTGCAGGTCCTGCCACTCCACCCGGTTGCTGTTAAGGAAGCCTCCCGTGCGGATCCGGTAACTGAAGCGGCCCGCCAGTTTGGCGTTCAGGTTGTCTCTTACAGTCACCTGCCAGCGGTCAAAATCCACATCATTGCCCAGCAGGCCGGTAAGTCCGCGGGTGTACTGCGCCTGGAACACGGGCCATTTGGAGCCAATGTTCACAGTGCGGTCGGGAAACTCAATGTAACGGGCGCCTGGACGGAACGTGGCCTGCAGCGTAAGCAGGGCTGCCTGGTGCCGGGTGAAATTGGTCGTACCCAGCTCTGTGGGAAAATTGGGAAAATAAGGGCGGTCCTTGTTGCTCCAGGAGAAATCCACGTTGTTATCCAGCGGCACCCGATCCTGGTACTGAAAGGTTCCACTCAGAGTGATTCCTTTACCGATGCCGGTGAAATAACTGATGCGTCCGTAATCGGCCTGATAAAACTTCATGAAATTGTTCTTGTAAAACAAGGCCGAAAAGGTGTTCTGCACGGGTTCTATGGGATCGGACGGATCGAACTGGAAAAATCGCCGCCCCCCCGATACGGTGAGTCCCGACAGGTACCGGCTGCCGTAGTTATACCGCACCGTGCCCCACGCATAAAAATCACGACTGGAAAAACCATAGCGCAGATGCGGGGTGAGCGTGAGATTTTTCCGATCGGTGTACGTACGGGTGATGACAACGGGTACATCCGCCACCCAACCATCCACGGGGTTAAAGCCGGCTGCTGTGAGTAGTGACGGTACCGCAACAGTAAGCTTTTTCCGGCTGATGCTGAAGGTCTTGCCGGTGAGCAATAACTGGTTTGGCTTTACGCGGTTGCGGATGCGGTCGATGGAGTCGAGGTAAGCCGGGTTGCTGCGCAGCTGTTCCAAGCTGTCTTTCCGGATATAGTCGCTGAATTCTTCCTGTGTAAGCGCCAATGGGCGGATGCTGTCCCAGTAAGCTACCGGCTTCCGGTTGCTGCCCTGTTGGTAGCGGATGATGGTATTGTTGAAAAACTTTTTATCATAAGCCGGGCGCACATTAAAATTCCGGTACACATTGGCAAAACTGCCATACGCATCAAAACCCAGCAACTTCACGGAGGGAAAGAGTACCTGGCTCTGCATCACCCATTGGTTAACGCCCAGCATGGTATAGAGCTGTTCAATACGCAGCGTATCGGCAAATCCCATCTGGTTTTCCTTTGTCAGCTGCAGCGCCAGGCTGTGAATCCGCCACTCATCTTCCACGATGTTGATGGTGCCACTGAACGAGGGCTCATATTTGCGGCGGGGAATCACGCTGATTTTATTAATCAACTTGCCTTCCTCGCTGAACAACCCTTCGTAGCGGTAGCGGTAAAACTGAAGGGCATTGTCGGCGATGGGCGATACAAAGCCACGCGGGTTCAGCGCATTGCTGATCTGCACATTGTTCTCATAAAACGAGAAGAAGCGGGCACCGGTGAACCCAAATCCATCCTGCTGGCCGCTCACGCGGGTGCTGAGGACGTCAATTTTCAGTTTATTGGGCTTCTCCTCGGAAAGCAGCGAGACCGTTTCCGACAGGTAGATCATCTTCCGCTTACTGGTATCGCCGTCTTCAAAATCCACGTCCTGTCCCATAAAACGCGTGGGATAGTTGCGGAGGTTCATCACCCCCTTGCTGTACACTTCGCACTGGAAGGCGTCAAATTCATTGAGGTATTCCTTCCGCCGCTTGATGGCGTTGCGGATGATGGCATAGGCCGGGTCTTCATCACCGGGCCGCACCACCACTTCCTGCAGGCTCACCGTCTGGGGCGTGAGAATAAAATCGAGGCGTACGGACTCCGCTCCCACCGTCACAGTCTTTTCCAGTCGCTCGTAGCCCACGTGACGGCACACCAATGTATACGTACCGGCAGGTAACTCAAGAAAATACTGCCCCTGGTTATTGGAACTGGTGCTAAGGGTGCCTCCTTTTACAGAAAGGGTGGAATAAGGAAGGATATCGCCCTGCCGGGATCGTACTTCACCGCTGATTTTACCGGCGCGGGTTTCCAGCTGAATCACCAACAAAACAAAGCACAACAGGTATCGGTACATAGGTTGCGAAAATAACAGCCCCCACGTGAATAATTCGTTAAGGCCGCAGAAGCCGCCGCAGAAAACTTCCGCTGAGTGCAGCCAGGCCGCTTACCAGCCCGCCAATGACACCTGTTACCAGCAAGAGCAGAAAGTAGGAATCGGACTGAAAGAGAAGTTGCGCAATGCGCTTCGACAACAGGTGCTGGTTTTTAGCATCGAGGTAAGAAGCCAGGCCGGCCCAGAGAAAGAGGATGCCTAAAAAACCTGCCAGGAAAGAACGACCCGGCGACTGCTGCAACAACGCGGCCACCAGGAAAGAAGTAATGGCAATGCCCCACCAGGGAAGATAGAACCCTGCGGCGTAGCCCAGCAGGGCGGTCAAAAAAACGGATATGATAAATTTCATGATGTTCTGCATTGATGAATAATGATTGATCTTTTCAGGTTGAAAATGCCTATGCCTTGCTGAAGGTCATCTTCCAGCGTTTGCGGGGATGCTCCTCCTGCCCTTTTTTATACACCCAGGCACGGTAATAATCGCCGCGGGCCCAGGTATCAACAAACTGGTCGTAGTACCTGCTGCCGGGATTGCCGCTTTGCCCGCCCGGATACACCACAAAAGCCTCCGTTTCATCCGTCAGTTCCACCACCATGCGCCAGCTGGGTCCGTGACTGTGCTGCGTGGCATTCACGATGTGTGCCCCTCCGCCCACCGGGAGCCCGGTTCGGGCAAAGGGCAACAAAGCTGTTTTTAGTAAATGGTACACCGTTGTATTTTTAAAACGGCCCCATTTCAGCTTATCCTGTTTCTCCAGATCCAGCAGGGCCGGCACCACTCCCTCCAGCGCCTGGGTCACCAACTGCGACCAGGTTTCTTTTCCCGGTGTGGTAACATTATCAATGTATACAAAGGCGGTATCCCGCAGCACCGCTTCTGTGAGGGTGCGCTCGGAAGGAAATAATCCCAGTTGCTTCAGATTGCCCAGCTCGTCGTTCCACACCAGGTTCTCGAGACTGTCGTACCAGAGCGAGAAAATGGTGGGTCCCTTTTCATCGTAGTTATTCTGCAGATCCCAGCGCCGCATCATTTCCAGGTAGGCGGCAGCTTCGTTGCTGAGCTGTGCTTTGTTTACGTAGTTGAGCAGCAGGGGCCGGGCTGTTGCGGCAAAGGCGTTGTAGTTTTCATTGTGCAGGTTCTTGAGATCATCCACCGTGATGTTGTTCATCTCCGTGAGTTTGCGGTGAATGGTAATGCCCCGGTAGAGGTCATACCCGCCGGGTATAAAATAGGGATATGTACCGTCCACCGGACGTTGGTTAGCGCTTTGCAAAAAGCCTTGTTCCGGGTTCAGGCTGTGCGGATTTTCTTCCCGCGGGATGTAGCCCTGCCACATGTAGCTGCTGTCGGCTCCGGGCATCACATATAAACCTTGCCGGTCCCACCGGGCAGGGAAGGTTCCCTGCTGCCAGATGGCGATGTCGCCCGACTTGGAAGCAAAGACAAAGTTCTGGGCGGGACATTCAAAGTAAGAAATGGCCTGTTCGTAGTCCTGGTAGTTGCGGGCATGATTGAGTAACCAGAAGGCCTTGGCTTCGTTGGATGCGTCGTGAGCCTTCCAGCGAACGGCTATTGCCCGTCCCTTGGTGGCATCGTTCATAAAGGAGGAGTCGTACATCACCGGTCCGAATACCGTGTAGGCAACGGTATCATAAAAAACGGGATTGTCTTTGATATGAATAGTTTCGATGCGCAGACGGGTGTCCTGCCATTCGTTGTTAAACCAATACTGCTTTTTAGACGCGTCTTTGAAACGTACTTCGTAATAATCCCGCACATCCCGCTGGGAGTTGGTAACGCCCCAGGCGATGCTGTCGTTAAAGCCAATTACAATGCCCGGTATGCCGGGGAAGGAAGTTCCGTACACGTTGATGTCGGGTCCCGATAGCTGCATTTCGTACCAGATGGCCGGCAGGGAGAGTTCGAGGTGCGGGTCGTTGGCCAGGATGGGCGCCCCGCTGCGGGTTTTCTTTCCGCTCACCACCCAGTTGTTGCTGCCGTTATCACGGTTGGGCTTGTCGATCTCCACCACGCTGATGGCCTCTTTACGGGCAAAGTAAAGCGAATCGGCCGTTGCCGGGGGTACAGGGACAATACCGGGTTTTACAAATGGGGTTCCCTTCGGAATAATCGGTTGCAATGAGTCAGGTACAGCGGGAAAAAGAACTTTCATCTGCTCATCTGTAAACAGCGACTGCGCCGCAGTGAACGCGAGGTCATCCACATTACCCGCCAGGGTCTTGTTCATGGCTTTTACAAAGAGAGCGATCTTGAGGTTGTTCCATTTCTCCGGCTGGTAACCCAGGATTTTATATTCCAACGGCAGTTCACTGGCCGACAGGCGTTCGATATAGGCGTTCACGCCGGACGTGTAGGCATCGCAGAGACTTTTGGTAAGCGGATCAGCCTCCATCACCGCCAGCATGTTTTCAGCGGCATACACCATGCCCAGCCGGCGTTGTTCGCGGTCGTAGTTGAGCGCCACATCGCCAATCACTTCACTGATGCGCCCGGCAGCCGCATGGGTCTGGAATTCCATTTGCCAGAGACGGAAACGGGCATGCAGGTACCCCTGTACAAACACTGCGTCGAGCTGGTTGTCGGAGTAGATGTGCGGAACGAGGCGTTCGTCAAAGTACACGTTCACCGTGCTGTTCAGCTCCGGCAACCGGATGTTTTCGTTGAAATTATAATCAAAGGGCTCGGCGTTTTGCCAGAATCCATGCTGGGGACTCAGGAACACGCCAAAGGCGGGGGCTTTGCCGAAGCGGGTGTTGAGAGCAATGATCAACCCCACAGTGACGGCCGATGCCAGAACGAAGTACAGAATGCGCATGCGATCAGATTTGCGTTTAGAAGAAGCAGTCCTGCTGGCAGCGACGCCGGCAGCTGCTTTGAAGCCGGGAAATTAGACAAAAACCCACGGAAAAAGCAACCACCGGCCCCTTTTGTTCCGGCGATGGCGGATGAACTATTTTTGCACCATGAGCAACCAAAGCCTTTCCGTTAAAAACATCCTGGGTTTGCAGCTGCCCACGGATCCGCGCTGGGTGGACCTTACCGGCATCTCGCTGGAAGCCATCCTCACCGATCATGCTTATTGTGAACAGAAAGCCGCCACCTCCTGCATCTCCCTCATCCAGCGCTACAGCCAATACGGGGAACTGGTAACCGGGCTCGCTCCCATCGTTACCGAAGAGTGGGGCCATTTCCGGGCGGTGCTGCAGGAACTGCAGAAACGGGGACTGAAGCTGGGCAAACAGCGCAAAGACGCCTACGTGAATGCCTTGCTCGACTTCCAGGTAAAAGGAGGTCACCCCGATGACCGCTTTCTCGACCAGTTGCTCACCATGGCGCTGATAGAGGCCCGCAGTTGCGAACGCTTTAAACGGCTGAGCGAAGGGCTGGAAGACGCCTACCTGCGGCGGTTTTACCGGAAATTCATGGAAAGCGAAGCCGGACATTACACCCTCTTCATTACCCTGGCCGAAACATATCTTCCTAAAGCCAGGGTCCGCAAACGCTGGAAGGAATGGCTGGAGTACGAAGCCCGGCTGATGCAGGAGATGGAACTGCGGGGCGACCGCATCCATTAACAAAAAGCCTCCGCGTAGTGCGGAGGCATGGTACGTTGCAAGTTTTTACAGCAGGGTGACGCTATTGACGGGTGCCGGATGTAGAAGTTTGACCCCATCGGTTCCGGAAAGTTTAACCGCCCTGTTTTTTCCGTTACATTCGCCCTACAACAGCGCTGCATGCTCAACAGACGTGATTTTCTTCACCTCTCCGGTCTGGCCACCCTCCTGCCCGCCTTGGGATTCAGGAAGGCCCCGCTCTCTGCCGGTGGCCCCCTGGTGATCTCCACCTGGGCGCCCAACGTTAAAGCCAACCGGGCCGCCTGGACCATCCTCGAAAAGGGAGGCCGTGCCCTCGACGCCGTGGAAGCCGGCGTAATGATCCCCGAAGCCGACCCCACCGATAACAGTGTGGGCTATGGTGGTTTGCCCGACCGCGATGGCAGGGTTACACTGGATGCCTGTGTTATGGACGAACAGGGCAACACCGGTGCGGTGATGTGCCTCGAACACATCCTGCATCCCGTGCAGGTGGCACGCCTGGTGATGGAGCAAACTCCACACGTGCAGTTGGTGGGTGAAGGAGCCCTCCGCTTTGCCCTCAGTAAAGGGTTCCGGAAACAGAACCTGCTCACCCCCGCCAGCGAAAGAGCCTGGAAAGAATGGCTCCGGCAGGCCAATTACGACCCCAACCGCAGCGTGCGTGAACTGGAACAAAAAATAAAAAGCGAACAGAAACAAAGTCCCCACGGGCCGCATCTGCCGCTCAACCACGACACCATCGGTATGCTGGCACTCGACAGCGGGGGGCGGCTCAGCGGCGCCTGCAGCACCAGCGGCATGGCCTTCAAAATGAAAGGGCGGGTGGGCGACTCACCCATCATCGGCGCCGGACTTTTTGTTGACAACGAAGTGGGAGCCGCTACGGCAACCGGCGTGGGTGAAGAGCTGGTGAAAATCTGCGGGGCCCATGCCGTGGTGGAAAACATGCGGCACGGCGCTTCGCCGGAAGAAGCCTGTGCCGAGGTGATCCGCCGCATGGTGCGCAAGCAGGGCAACCGGCTGCGGGAGATGCAGGTGGGACTGATCGCCGTCAATAAAGAAGGGGTGTATGGCGGCTATGCCCTGCAACGGAACTTCAGCTTTGCCGTAAAAACAATGGAGCGGGAAGAAGCCGTGGAAACCAAGAGCTATTTTTCGTGATCAACCGCAATGCTTACTAACGGTATCGAATAAACGATAATGAAATACCAACTGGAAGTCATCGCCTTTACCATTGACTGCTGCCGCGTGATCGAAGCCGCCGGGGCACACCGTATCGAATTGTGCGACAACCCGTGCGAAGGTGGTACCACGCCCTCCTACGGCCTGCTGCGGGCAGCCCGCGGGCGGGTGGGCATAGAACTTGCGCCGATGATCCGGCCCCGGGGTGGCGACTTCCTGTACAGCGATGCCGAGTTTGAGGTCATGAAATCCGATGTGTTGAAATGCCGCGATTTGGGCTGCGATGCCGTGGTGCTGGGACTGCTCTGCGCCGACGGAACCGTTGACCGGGAACGCACCGCCCGGCTGGCGGAACTGGCCTATCCCCTGGACCTCGTTTTTCACCGGGCGTTTGACCGGGTGCGGGATCCGGAGGAAGCGTTGGAAACACTCGTTGGTATCGGCTGTACCCGCATCCTCACTTCGGGCTTACAGCCCACCGTAACCGAAGGAGCAGCAACGCTAGCCCGGCTCGTGGAGCAGGCCGGCGACCGGCTCACCATCATGCCCGGCAGCGGGGTCCGCAGCAGCAACCTGGCGCAACTGGTGCAACAGACTGGCGCCCGTGCCTTTCATACCTCTGCACGAACAACAGCCGCCTCCGGCATGGAATACCACAACCCGTCCCTGCAGGAAAACCTCTTGCACGTACGGGCCGATGCCACGGAAATACAGAACTGCCTGCAGGTCTTGCAGGAGTGGCATCTGAACCGGGAAACAAATAAGTAGTATGTGCCGGCATGCAGGATAAAAGAAACCGGAAAATTTATGCCGGCAACCAGCGCTCCCAGTCCGGCTTCACCTCCTGCAGCCGCTGCAATAATGTAGCCTGGTTCTGTGCCCGCACCCGGTTGTGACCGGGGTAACGGGAACCGTAATACGCATCGCCCTGCAGGAAGTCGGTTAAAAACCGCAAAGACTGCAAGTAAATCATGATTTCACCCGACAGCAGAAGATCGGCCTGTTCAGCGGTGGTCAGTATTCCTTTCAGTTCCGGAAGATAACCTTCTATCACCGCCCGGAAATAATCGGCCCGCGCTTCTATGGCTTCAAACCGGGTCTCCTCCTCCCCCACCGGGCAAAGGCAGGTGCGCAGGAGGTCGCCGGCGTCGCTGTACACATAGCCGGGCATCACCGTATCGTAATCAATAACATAACGGCCTACCCCTTTGGCATCCAGCAACACGTTTCCGGTTTTGGCATCGTGATGATAGATCCGCCGGGGCCAGGCACCGCATCGGATGCGGGATTGAACCGTAGATACGAGGTGCTGTTGTTGCTGCAAAAAATAAATGAGTTCCGCCGCTTCCCGCAACCGGTTTGGAATGCCCTGCTGCAAAGCCGTTTCAAACTGCCGGAAGCGCAGCGGCAGGTCGTGAAAACCGGGGAGGGAAGGCTGCAGGGCAGAGGCCGGCAGCGTGGCCAGTTCCCGGACAAAGCGCCCGAACAGACGGGCCGTCTCAAAAGCCTGATTGGGGTCCTGCGCTGTAGACACACTCGCACAATCTTCCACATACGGAAAGAGGCGCCATATGCCTGCATCCGTTGTTATATGAATGGAACCGGATCTGCTTCGGATGGGAGGCAAAAAAACAGGGGAGCCAGCTTCTTTTGAAAAATGACGGGTTAGTTGATCCAGGTTGTTTTCCAGCGCTTCCGGCTGCCTGAAAACTGTGGTGTTGATGCGTTGCAGTACATAAGCTGATTCCCCGGCCTGTACTTTCCAGGTACCATGGATGAGTCCTGCACCCAGGGGCTCCGGGGTTGCGGACGCTGATGCGATGGCAAAGTCATTAAGGAGGGGTGTCACATCCATGCAGCGGGAAGGTAGCTAAAAAAAAGGTGCAGCTCGCGCTGCACCTTTTGTCTGTGATCCTTCTAAACCGAAGCCGTTATACTTCCATCACTTCTTTTTTGAAGCGCTCGGTACCGTTTTTCAGGGTATCCTTCATTTTGTTGGTGAGGTCAACCCCTTTGTCGGTGATTTTTTTACGAAGGTCTTTCCCTTTTTCGGGAGCCAGCAACAGACCTGCCAGGGCGCCGGCTGCTGCTGCAGCAACCAGGCCGATAATATAACCTTTTTTCATATGAAAAAATTTAGGTCAGGTGAACAATTAATTGCAGGGTAATTTACTACCGGCTACCTGCCTGTTTCTATGATCTGCATCAGTTGTTGAAAGAATTTCGTTGGTTCCTTCCACCACTGGTGCCCGGTAAAACTCCCGGAAGATGAGCCGCAGGTGCTGGTCGTAGGTGAAATAATTGTACAACCAGTTTACAAATACAAAGAAACGGTTCTTGACACCCAGGATGAGCATGAGGTGCAGGAACATCCACACCAGCCAGGCAAAAAAGCCCCCGAAATGCAATTTGGGCCGGGGCACATCCACCACCGCCAGGTGGCGACCCACGGTGGCCATGGATCCTTTGTCGCGGTACCTGAAAGGGCGCATTGGTTTACCTGCCTGCAACAGCTGCAGGTTCCGGGCCAGCAAGGTGGCTTGCTGAACAGCCACCGGCGCCACCTGGGGCAGACCGTTGGGAAAAGCTTCTGATTCCAGATACGCCAGGTCGCCCAGCACAAAGACGTCTTCCCGTCCCGGGAGCCGGTTAAAATCGTCTACCCGGATGCGGTTGCCCCGTGCAATCAACTGCGGATCCACGCCCACCGGCACGTTGCCCCTGATGCCGGCGGCCCAGATCACCAGGGCGGCGGGTATGCGTCGGCCGTCTTTCAACTGCACCGTTTTGCCATCATAATTCTCCAACGCCGCACCCGTCCATACCTCCACTCCCAGCTGCTGCAGATAGGCTTCGCTTTTCCGGCTGCTGGCAGCGCTCATGGCGCCCAGTGTTTTGCTGCCGGCTTCCAGCAGGAAGATGCGCATACGACTGAAGTCGAGTTCGGGATAATCCCGGGGCAATACCCAGGTTTTCATTTCGGCGATGGCTCCGCTGAGCTCCACCCCGGTGGGTCCGCCGCCCACCACCACCACCTGCATCAGGCGCTGCAGTACTTCCGGATCGGAGGTGTGCAGGGCCGATTCAAAATTCTGAATGAGTTGGTGTCGTATCCGCAGGGCCTCAACGGTGGACTTCATGGGAAAGGCATACCGCTCCAGTTCCGCGTTGCCAAAGTAGTTGGTGGTGGCACCCGTGGCCAGCACCAGGTAATCGTACCCATAAGTATCCTCGGCAGTAATCACCTGATTGGCTTCGAGATTCAGACGCAACACTTCGGCCATGCGGATGCGCACGTTCCGGCTGTTTTGCAAGGCTTTCCGAAGGGGGAAAGAGATGTTGCTGGCGTCCAAACCGGCCGTAGCCACCTGGTAAAAGAGGGGTTGAAACTGGTGATAATTGAACCGGTCAATGAGGGTGATGTCCCAGCCCGGCCGGTTGCTGAGCAGGCGGGCGAGACGAAGACCGGCGAATCCGCCGCCGAGGATGATAAGCCGCATGGTGGAAATTTTCACAAACCTACGCAGCTTTCAATATTTTTTGAAAATTGTGTAAAAGATTAACATTTCCTGTTCTTGCTTAATACAGGAGCCGTACTTTAATGGTGTCCTTTACCTCGCGGAGAAGCTGCACGGCTTTTTTAGAGAGACTGCGGTCTACATCCAGCACCACGTAACCAATCTGGTCGTTGGTCTTGAGGTACTGTCCCACGATGTTGATCTTGTGTTTACTCAGCCGGGTGTTGATGGCGCTGAGCACACCGGGCACGTTGTTGTGGATGTGCAGTATGCGGTGGGCCCCTTCCTGGATGGGCAGGGCCAATTCGGGCACGGTATGCGAACCGGTGGTGATGCCACCTTCGAGGAACTGCAGCAGTTTATGGCTTACATCTTCACCGATGTTCTGCTGGGCCTCTTCCGTACTGCCGCCGATATGTGGTGTGAGGATGACGTTGGGCAGATCCTGCAGCGGGGTTTGAAACCGGTCGCCGTTTTTCTCGGGTTCAACGGGAAACACATCAATGGCGGCCCCGCCGATCTGGCCGTCGAGGATGCATTTGCGGAGGGCCTCCAGGTCCACCACTTCGCCCCGGGCATAGTTGATGAGCAGGGCGCCCTTTTTGCAATGCTTCAGCTGGGCTTTGCTGATGAGGTTTTTCGTTTGTGCCGTTTCTGGCACGTGCAGGGTGATGATATCGGATGCGGCCAGCAGGTCTTTTAGGTGCCGTACCTGGCTGGCATTGCCGAGGGGGAGTTTGGTGAGAATGTCGTAGTATATCACTTTCATGCCCATGGCCTCGGCCAGTACACTTACCTGGCTGCCGATATTGCCATAGCCAATGATGCCCAGCGTCTTGCCCCGCAATTCGAAGCTACCCTTGGCTTCCTTCAGCCAGATGCCGTCGTGCGCAGCCTTGTTCTTGTCGGGTATACGGCGGATGAGCAGGATGGAAAGACCAATCACCAGCTCCGCAACGCTGCGGGTATTGCTGTAAGGCGCGTTGAACACCACCACGCCTTTACGGGTGGCAGCTTTGAGGTCCACCTGGTTCACCCCGATACAAAAACAACCGATTGACTGCAACTTGGGGGCTGCATCCAACACCGCCTGGGTAACCTGTGTTTTGGAACGGATGCCCAGCAGGTGAACATCGCCGATCTGCCGGATCAACTCGGCTTCACTGAGAGCTCCGCCCAGCTTCCGGACATTCACGTATCCGTGCGACCGGATCTGGTTCACTGCACGCTCGCTGATGTTTTCCAGCAGCAGGATGTTGATTTTTTCGCGGGGGTAACTGGTGGTTGTTTTTTGGGTCATGATGCGTTGTTTGCGTACTTTGCGGCAAAGATAACTGAGCCATCATCAAGTTTGAAAAACCATTATGCACGTATTGACGCGCCCGTTTTACCTGCTACTCACTGTTAGTTTTTTCCTGGCTGCCTGCAGCGGGGAAAGCAAACAAAAGACCTCCGACGATTCCACCGCGTTTTACCCGCCCACGCCCGCCCCGCTGACCAAAAGCGCTTTCCGCATTCTGCACCGGCAGGTGCAACAATTTTATGATACCACCTACCCGGGCGGTAGCCTCAACGGCGGTTTCCTTGTGGCCAAAAACGGGGCCATAATATTTGAACGGTACAACGGTACAGCCCACTTAAAAGGTCAGGACACCATTGCGGCCGATACACCCTTGCACATTGCTTCCACCTCCAAGACCTTTACCGCCATGGCCATCCTGCGCCTCGTGCAGGAAAACAAGCTGCAACTCACCGACTCCCTGGAAAAATTCTTTCCCGCCTTCCCCTACAAAGGCATCACGGTGCACATGCTGCTGAGCCAGCGCAGCGGCCTGCCCAACTACATGAATGTGATGGACCAGCAAGGCTGGGATAAAAAACAACGGGCCACCAACCGCGACGTACTGGCTTATTTGATCCGGGAAAAACCGGCGTTGCAGGGAAGGCCCGGGCGGGGGTTTCAATACTGCAATACCAATTTTGTGTTGCTGGCACTCATCCTGGAAGACATCACAGGTAAAACATACGACCGGCACCTGGAGGAAGTGTTCTTCCGGCCGCTGGGCATGGAGCACACCTTTGTATTCCGGTGGAGTGACAGCGCCCGGGTGGCACCTTCTTACCGGGCGAACGGTACGCAGGAGGCCTTTACCTGGCTGGATGAAACCTATGGCGATAAAAACATTTACAGCACCCCCCGCGACCTGCTGAAATGGGACCAGGCGCTGTACACCGATCAGCTGGTTCACAGCAAACTGCGGGAAGCGGCCTTCACCCCCTATAGTTTTGAAAAACCGGGTATCCACAATTACGGGCTGGGCTGGCGGATGTACACCCTGCCGGCGCAAAAGAAAATCATCTACCACAACGGCTGGTGGCACGGGAATAATGCCTGCTTTTACCGGGTCATCAGTGATACCCTCACCATCATTGCGCTGGGCAACCGGATGAACCGCAACATCTACCGGGTAAAGCCCCTGATTGAAGCCACCACCACCCTGCGGTTCAGTTACGAAAACGGGGAAGACTAGCCGAAAAGAACAAACTGTTTACTCCGGAAATGGAACACCTTCTTTCAACCGGTGCTTGCGGTTGGGAAGCAGGTTGTGCCGGCTCCAGGTCAGTTGTGCCTGGAAGGGCTGCTGCCGCACGGGGCATTGCTGCAGAGTGCAATGCGGACAACTGTCGGGGATGCAGGGATCGGTGTGAATAAAAAATTCGATGCTGCCCCGATCAAAACGGGTGTTGAGCACTTCATCAATGCGGGTGAGTTGTTCGTGTACCTGCTGCAACGAATAATAATGAGGAAGGGTAACGTGGGCGTCTACGTGGTAAAAACTGCCGAAGCGCTGCACCCGCAGGTTGTGCACGTCAATCCAGGCAGGTTCCCGGTGTTCCTGCAGGATCCGGATGATGGTGTTCACCACTTCCGGCTCGGCTTCGTCCATCAGCCCGCTGACCGACTTACGCACCAAGCGCACACCTGTGATAACAATGATGGCGCCTGCCACGAGCGACGCAACAGGGTCTATCCAGCTTTTCCCGCTCATTAGAATGAGGGCCATGGCAACGATGACACCCAGGCTGGAAAAGCTGTCGCTCATAATGTGGCGGCCGTTACCTTCCAGGGTTACACTGTGCAGCTGTTTACCCTGCCGCAGCAGCACCCATCCCAGCAGCAGGTTGGCCAACCCCGTGCCGGCGGTGAGCCAGAGACCCAGGGCAGGCGATTCCACCGGCTGGGGATGCAGGAGCAGTTGAACTGCCTTCCAGATGATACCGGCACCTGCTATGAGGATGAGGGCCCCTTCAAACCCAATGGAAAAGAATTCCACTTTGCCATGCCCGTAGGGATGCTCGGTATCGCGGGGCTTGCCGGACAGCCAGATGCTGTACCAGGCGAAGCAGGCGCCGGTAACGTTGATGAGCGACTCCAGCGCATCGCTGAGAATGACGAGGGAGCCGGTTTTGTACCAGGCAAAAAACTTGACCAATGCAATCAGGATGCTTACGGCAAGGGATAGCCGGATGAAAAGGGAAACCCGGTGCTGGTATGGAAGAACAGAGGTAAACATGGCCGTTTGCCGTTGACAGGAAAAGGTATGAAAACGCCGTAATATAAATGGATTAGAAGATTTTAAAAAAAATAAAGAATAGTGGGAAAGTTTTTAAAAAACCTATTTCTGAAGTCGGGAATTGTTCTTACCTTTTCCGTACCAAACTGATTCTTTATGAGAAAAATGAAACGATTGCTGGCCACCGGCCTATGCATTCTGCTATCCCTTGCTGTCTTTGCACAGGAACAAACCGTTACAGGCGTCATCCGCGACGCCGCTGACAATGCACCGCTGCCGGGTGTTTCGGTACGCTTAAAGGGTGCACGAACAGGTACCACCACCGCTAACAACGGAAGCTTCACCATTAGGGCCAACAAGGGCCAGGTGCTGGTCTTTTCATTTGTTGGCTACAAGACGGTGGAAGTTACCGTGGGTGATAACACATCCATCAGTCTCAACCTGGTGGAAACTGTTGAAAAGGAACAATTGAGCGAAGTGGTGGTCACCGCCATGGACATCAAACGGAATCCAAAAGAACTCGGCTACTCCGTACAAAAAGTGGGCGGGTCGGAAATCCAGGAGACCCAGCGGGAAAATTTTGTGAACGCCCTGCAGGGACGGATTGCCGGCGTTACGGTAACTCCCACCAACGGTATTGCGGGCGCATCGTCCTCCATTGTGATCCGCGGCTTCAACTCCATGGCTCTGAGCAACCAACCCTTGTTTGTGGTGGATGGTATCATCATGGACAACCAGACCATTAATGAAAGTGGTGGCGCGGGAACGGTTGGACTTGCCTCTGATCGTTCGAACCGCGATGGAGACTACACCAACCGGATTGCCGATATCAACCCCAACGATATTGAATCCATCACCGTACTGAAAGGACCGGAAGCCACGGCTCTCTACGGAAGCCAGGCCAGTTCTGGCGCCATTATCATCACAACCAAAAAGTCGTCCACCAACCAGAAAAAACTGGGTATTAACTACGACAACAGTTTCCGTGTTTCGCGGATCACGCGTTTTCCCGAAATCACCGATGACTTTCTGCCCGGAAGCGCAGGTCTTTCATTTAACTCATTCAACTATTTCGGCCCGCGTAACCCTAATCCCGATAAAGAACGGGTACTCGACAACCTGCAGAATTTTTACCGCACCGGCCTCTCGCAAACCCACAACCTCAGCCTGGATTACGGTATTAAAAACTCCAGCTTCCGCCTGAGTGGCAGCCTGAATGACATTGTAGGTGTTGTACCTTTCAACAATTACAATCGTTACAACTTCCGCCTCACCAACAATACCAAGATCGGAAAGTACATCGACATTCAGCCGGCTGTTGCCTATGCAAATACCTATTTCAAGCGCCCGCTCCGTGGCGCCAGCACGTATATGCTGAACCTCCTGCGCTGGCCGGTGGAGCAGGATCTTAAAAACTTTGAAGACCCGGACGGCAACAAGCTCCTGCTTTACAACGATGACCCGCTCCTCGAAATTGACAACCCGCTGTGGAACGCCAAATACAACAATGCCATTGACGTGACCAACCGCTGGACCTACTCACTTGGCGTGAACATCAACCCTGCCCCGTGGGTGAGCCTGCAGGGTCGCTTTGGGTACGACACCTACAAAATGGAAGGCTCCCGTATCGTGCACCCCAAATCCTTTCTTACTACTGCCGCACAAGGCGGACAACTGGACAATTTTTGGCGAAACTACTACGGGTACAACCATACCATCAACGCCACTTTCCGGAAGTCGCTGGGCAAATTCAACGGCCGCCTGATGCTGGGAACCATGTGGCAGGATTACGAAACCCAGATGTTTGCCATTTACGGAACCCGGCTGGTGGACCCCAAACTCCGCGACAGCTCCAACACGGCTGTGGGAACACGGGTGCGCCTGAACCGGAACAACCTGGGTGATTACAACCGCGTAATTGTGCGCCAGATTGCTTACTTCGGCGAAGCGGCCATCAATTACGATAACAAAATCTTCCTGAACTATACACACCGGTTTGAATCCGCCTCCACCCTGCCGGCCATCAACCGCAACTACAATTACCCGGGAGCCAGCCTTTCGATGATCATGAGCGATATTCTGCCTGGTCTCAAAGGAAACTTCCTCAGCTTCTGGAAACTGCGCACCTCTTTCGCCACCACAGCCCGCCTTAACGGTGCCTACAGCAACCAGTCGGTTTTTGAAAACCGGCAAAGCAGCGGCGGCGGCTTTTCCTACGGCTTCACCAACAACAACTTTTTCCTGGAACCGGAAAAGCAGGAAACCTACGAACTCGGTACAGAGTTCCGGTTGTTTAACAGCCATCTGAACTTTGATGTAACTTATTACAATACCCTCAACAAAGACCAGATTGTGGAATTGTTCCGTTCCAGCTACGGCACAGGCTTTGTACTGAATACCCTGAACGTGGGCACTACCCGCAACCAGGGGATCGAAGTGGCGGTAAATGCAACTCCGGTTTCCAATAAAAACTTCCGCTGGAACCTTGGATTGAACTTTAACCATATGTGGAACAAAGTGCTGAGCCTGCCCGCCAACGTACCGGAGTTTTACATTTCCGACACCTGGTTCATCGGCAATGCGCGGGGTGGCCTGGTGCAGGGCGGTCCAACAACGGCCATCACTTCATTTGGCTACCTGAAAAACGACAGGGGCCAGATCATTATCAATCCCACCACCGGCCTGCCCGTTACGGAAAATGTGTTCCGTGTTATTGGCGACCGCAACCCCACTTTCACCCTGGGCATTAACAACAACTTCCGCTACAAGAATCTTTCCATCAGCATGCTGTGGGATCTGCGTGTGGGTGGCGATATGCTCAACGGAACCGACCGCTTCCTCACCCAGATCGGACGCAGCCGCCGTACCGCCGACCGCATGGAACCCCGCGTGATCCAGGGCGTATTACAGGACGGCCTGCAAAACTCAGCCAACCCCACACCCAACAACATAGCTGTGATTCCCTTCTTCCAGCAAACCTACTACACGCTTATGCCTGAATCGGAATACCTGGAAAGAAATATCAATTGGTTCCGTCTGCAGGATATCACGGTATCCTACAACCTTACCAGCCTGATCCGCAAACGCACGAGTGCATTCAAGAGCCTCAGCGCTTTTGTAACGGCCAACAACCTGGTGCTGTTTACCAACTATACCGGTGCTGATCCGGCCGTAAACGGTGTATCCGCAGGGTCCCGTGGTGTGGGCGGTGCCGGATTCGACCTCGGCAATGTAGCCAACCCCATCAACATCAACCTGGGTATCCGCACATCCTTTTAATTGAAAAAAACTGAAATATGAAACGTTCCATTCAAACAGCCCTGCTCGCTCTCCTGGTGACCGGCATGCTGGGCTCCTGTAAAAAGAAACTGGAGGACGCCTACCAGAATCCCAACGCCCCGGTTCGGGTGCCGGTGGAAACCCTGCTTCCGCAGATGATTTCTTCCATGGCCGCCAACTTCCTGGGTATTGGTCCCATAAACGACGCCCGCTACGCCAGTATGTATATTCAGTATTTCGGCAGCTACACCGTAAGCGCCACCCTCAATACCAGCACCCAGTTCGAACGCATGGGTGGCACCACCGGTGCTTCCGATGTGGCCGGCTCCATCTGGAGATCCCACTACTATGACCTGGGACAGAACTGCGTAAAAATGATGGAATGGGCCGAAGAAGAAAAGAAATGGGATTACGTGGGCGTGGGAAAGGCCATGTTTGCCTGGAGCTGGCTGCAGCTTACCGACTACCACGGTGAAGTGATCCTCAAAGATGCCTTCCGCACCGACCTGCTCACATTCAGATTTGATACGGAAGAAGAAGTGTATGCCCATGTACGCAAAACGGCTTTTGAAGCACTGGACTACCTCAACCGCACCGGCGACGGGGTGAGCCAGCAGAACCTGGCCAAAGGAGATGCATTCTTCTATAACGGGGACGTAAACAAATGGAAAAAGTTTGTGTACGCCGTGCTGGCCCGCTCCTACAACCACCTGTCGAACAAATCAATTTACAAACCCGACTCCGTTATCTACTACTGCGACCGGGCGCTCGCCACCGCAGATGATGATGCAATGGTTAAATTCCAGGCAACACCCGGGCTTTCGGCCGATAATAACTTTTACGGTCCGCTCCGCAACAACCTCGGAAGTGGTTATGCTGTGCGCCAGTCGGCCTATATCACCAACCTGATGAAAGGGACCAACCCGGTTTTCTCCGGCGTGTTTGATCCCCGTATCTGGTACATGCTCCGGCCTTCCATCAGCGGAGAATTCAATGGCATCACCCTCAACGGAGGCATCGGATCCATCCCGGCCACGGCCAACCGACCGGAAGGTTTCTGGGGTCAGCGTCACGACTCCCTGGTACCGCCCGCCAACGATTTACGGGCCCGCTACATCTTCCGCAACGCCAGTCCCATGCCCGTGCTCACCGCCTGCGAAGTGCAGTTCATGAAAGCGGAAGCCGCCCTCCGGAAAGGAGACCGCACCACCGCACTGGCTGCCTACCGCAAAGGAATCGAGCTCAGCTTTGACATGCTGCAAACGTACTTCTCCACCAATGTGCCAACCGACCGGTTGCTGACAACTGCTGTCCGGGAAAGTTTCCTGGCCAACCCGCAGGTGGTACCCACCGCCGCCAACCTCACGCTCTCGCACATCATGCTGCAGAAGTACATTGCCCTCTACGGCTACGGCGCACTGGAAACCTGGGTGGATATGCGCAGGTATCATTACACCGACCGCGATGGATCCGGCAACCAGGTGTATCGTGATTTTGTGGTTCCCTCAGAGACCTCGGTTCCTGCCATCTGGCCCGACAACAACGGTAAACTGGCGTACCGGGTACGCTACCGGTACAATTCGGAATACGTCTGGAACATCGAAGAACTGAAACGCATCGGCGCGGATGCCCTGGATTGGCATACAAAAGAAGTTTGGTTCTCCAAACCCTGATTCCAATAAAAGTCAACCACGTCCTCACCAATCTGAACTTTAAACAGACACACATGAAACGCATACATTTCATTTTATTCATTGCTTTCGCAGGACTTGCCGCCTGTCAGAAAGAAATCCGGTACAACGCCGCGTTTGAGCCCATCTCGCCCAACAGTATGTTCATCAAATTTGTACATGCCTACCCTTATGCCACCCCCAGTTATTCGGCAACCCCCAACGGGCCCACCCTGCAGCTCAGCTACAACAACGGCCAGCTGTCGGCCACACCGATTGCACTGGGAGTTACGTATCCTGCCGGACCGGATTATGCCCGTGTGCAGGACCTCAGTGCGCTGGATCTGAACATCCGTATGTCTACAGGCATACCACCGGCAGCTGTCCGCGACTCAGCCCTGTTTACCTTTAACCTGCCGTTTAATGCCGGTAAGTATTACAGCCTGTTTTTCATGGATTCCCTTGCCAACCCGGCACGCCGCATGCTGGTAGTGGAAGACGATATCCGCTTACCCGGCGGCCCCAACCTGTACCGGGTACGATTTGCCAACCTGCTGGCGAATATGCCCGCAGGTACACCCACACTGGAGTTGTTCTCACGCCGGGCCGGTGCCGTGATTTTTACCAACATTCCTTCCCGGGGTGTAACACCGTTTATTGAATTGCCCACACAAGGCACTACAGGAACCGTCGCGGATACCTTCCAGATCCGTTACACCGGCAGTACGACAGCCCTGGCAACCCTCAACAACGTAGGCATACAAACACAATCATCCATTACGGTAACAGCAGTGGGACGGGTAGGAAGTACCGGCACACTCGGACCGCGTGTGCTGTCGCACCGCAACCGCTAAATAGCATCCAGCCAACAAGAAAGCCCTCTGCCTGCCAGGGGGCTTTTTCATGCAGTTA
The DNA here is from genome assembly GCA_937862815.1 of uncultured Chitinophagaceae bacterium. GTDB lineage: Bacteria > Bacteroidota > Bacteroidia > Chitinophagales > Chitinophagaceae > Lacibacter. The sequence goes on from CALMED010000006.1 coordinate 46,409, forward strand.
ACTTCCGCGTGCTGGCAAGGGCAATGGCTGCAGGCCGTACCTTTATGGCAGTAACAACCGGGTAAACGAACGAACGAATCAAACAAAGGTCTCACAGCATTCATGGTTCCAGGTATAAAATACTGTTCTCTCCTTGCAGTAAGCTTTCTCGTATGCACAGCAGCAAAAGCCCAGCAGAACGATTCGGCCTTTGCCCGGTTGATTTATCAGCAACGCATGCATTATGAACTCAACCCGGTGGAGTTCTGTTACCTGCAGACCGACAAAGATTTTTACCAGCCCGGCGAAACCATTTGGTTCAACGCCTGGCTAACCGCACCATCGGGCTCCAAACCACTCAGCCAGGTGATCTATACCGACCTCAGCGATGCGGCCGGAAACCTGCTGCACAAGGCCATGTGGAAAGCCGATGACCTGCGTGCACAGGGACATGTACCCCTGCCCGACACCCTGCGCAGCGGTTTGTACCGCCTGCGATCCTATACGCTGTGGATGCTCAATCATCCCGTTTCAATCCAGGAGCGTATGATCTTTGTTCTGGGCAGGAAAGACCAGCACCTGGCCTTTGCTTCGGAACCAACACCTTATACCGTGCAATTCTTTCCCGAAGGCGGACAGCTTACGGCCGGTGTACCCAACCGCCTCGCGCTGCGCATCAGCGACCTCAACGGCCTGCCTCCACCCGTGCATGCCAAGGTCCATCTCACCACAAGTAACAAAGCTCCCATCCAACCGTTGTTGCTGGAGCAGGGCATCGGACTGCTGGAATGGACACCCGATGTCATCGGCAATTACGAACTGGAGCTGCAAGTGCCCGGCCAATCCCCGCAACGCTTTGCAATACCCCCCATCAGCAGCACGGGCGCCAGCCTGCAGGTTTCCAACCTGAGTCCCACAAAAGTCTTTGTACAGCTGTACCCTTCTGACGTATTCCGCCGGCAACATCCCCGTATTGTGTTTTTAGCCCAACAGGAAGGCCGCACCGTCCAGGTGCAACCCTTTAACCTCGAAGACCAGGAACCAGCCTTTGTGTTACAGAAAAAAAACCTGGTGAGAGGTCCCTTGCAGGTCACCGTTTTCTCTCCCCGCCTGGAACCGCTCGCAGAGCGGTGGATCTGGGTGGATGGTCTGGATTCGTCACAGGTTACCGTAACAGCCGACACCCTTTCCACCGAACCCAAGGGCATGAATACATGGACCCTCCGTTTCCAGGGACTAACGGATGCCCGGTTGTCGCTGGCCGTCATCCCCGCCGATCTGCCGGCGCCGGCCTTTCTCCTCAACCCCGATGCAGGGGCATACAGCCTGGCGCTATCACGGCACAACGCTACCCCGTTTATGCTGTCGCACAGTACGAGCCGTGAGCCGGAACAACGCAACCTGTTTCTGGACGCCCTATACCTTACACTGCAGCCCAACCGGTTCAGCTGGAATGCGATTCAGCAGCAGGAACTGCCTCCCCTATCCTATTTCTTTGAAACCGGGATCTCGGTGCGGGGTGTGTTGCAAATAGAAAAAAACCAGCCGCTGCCCGATTCGGGGCAGATAGAAGTCATGACGCTGGGCGCCGACTCCTCCACCATCTTCTCCACCACAAGGGCGGATGCGGCCGGCACCTTTGCCGTTAACGATCTCCATTTCCGCAAACAGGCAAAGGTATATGTGCATGCCCGGGGCTCCGATAACCGAAAACGCCGGCTGAGAGTGGACATCAAACCCGGCTACGCAGACACCCTCACCGGCCCGCTTACCCCACCGTTGTTCCGGCCTCAACTGCTGAAAATAAACAATCCGCAGGCAGCAGCATTTATCCAATCCTATGCAGTTTCCACTTTGGGTAAAGAACTCAAAGAGATTATCATCACCGGCAAAAGCCGGCAGGAGCTACGGCTGGACTCGCTCAACAACGTGCTTACCACGCCCCTGTTCCGGGAATCGGAATACACCAAAGCACCCGATCCCAACTTCGGCTACATCAGCTTTGCCCAGCTGTTTGAACAGGAGTTTTTCGGACTGCGGTTCAACATGGGGTACGACCGCATCACCGTGGAAGGCGGCACACCGGCTACCGGCCTCGCCAGCAATGACATGGTAAGCTATTACCTGAATGAAATTCCTATTTCGGCTGAGGAGCTGAATTTCATCGTTCCCTCCGAAGTGGTGCTGGTGAAGGTGAACCGCAACACCAACCTCCACCTGGGGCAGATGGGATCAGGGCCCAGCGTATTGATCTACACCCGGCAAAAAAACAGTCGCAGTGGTTTGGATGCCGCCACGCTGCAGGGCTACTCCATACCCCTTCCCTTCCGGATGCCCGACTACCGGCAGCCGGCCAACCGCACCGCAGAAGACCGGCGTACCACTTTGTTATGGATACCCCAACTGGCGACCGATGCAAACGGCAAAGCCAGTATCCGGTTTTATAACAACGACAACGCCCGGCGCTTCCGCCTGGTGATCACGGGTTATCATTCCAACGGTATTCCCTTTGTGTACGAACAGGTGGTGGAATAAGCCTTTCAGCCAATCAGGCCATGTGACCAAAAAATAAATAGGCCAGTGTGATGGAGGTCATGATTCCCGCCAGGTCGGCCAGCAACATTGTTCCCACGGCGTAGCGGGTGTTCTTGATGCCTACGGCGCCGAAATAGACGGCGATGATGTAAAAAGTGGTATCTGCCGAACCCCGGAACACTGATGCCAGGTTACCGGCAAAGGAGTCGGGGCCGTTTGCCTGCAGGGTATCAATCATCATGGCTCTTGCCCCGCTGCCGCTCAACGGCTTGAGCAGGGCCGTAGGAAGGGCATCCACCACGCGGGTATCGCCGCCCAGCGTGGTAAACACCCACTTGATTCCATCCATTACCAGGTCGAACACGCCGCTGTTGCGCAGCAGGCTGATGGCTACCAGCAGGCCAACGAGGTAAGGTATGATGCGGATGGCCGTTTCAAAGCCACCCTTGGCCCCTTCCACGAACGCGTCGAAAATGGCAATCTTCCTGTACATCGCTCCCACTAAAATAAGCAGGAAGATGAGCAGGATAATGCCGTTGCTGAGATTGGTGGAGAACAGTTGCACGCCCTGTGCATCCAGTGTGCGGATGTACAGGATCAGGGCCGCAATGACGCCGGAAATGCCCAACACCCACAGCAGAATGACGGACTGCAGCAGGTTGATACGTTGCCGCCAGGCCACGATGCCCAGGGCCGCCAGTGTGGCTACAAAAGTGGCAATCATGCACGGAATAAAGATATCGGTGGGATGCTGGGCCTTGAGCGCCACCCGGTCGGCTATGATCACGGTGGGCACAAGGGTGAGTCCCGATGCATGCAGACAGAGAAACATCAACTGCGGGTTGGACGCCCGCGATGGGTTGGGGTTGAGTTCCTGCAAACTTTCCATGGCCTTGATGCCAAAGGGCGTGGCCGCATTATCAAGCCCCAGCAGGTTGGCCGAAAAATTCATCACCATGTGCCCCATGGAGGGATGATTTTTGGGCACATCGGGGAAAATGCGGTTGAAGAACGGACCGATGATCCGCGACAGAAAACGGATCCCTCCCGCATTCTCCGCAATGCGCATAAAGCCCATGAAAAGCGCCATGATGCCAATGAGTCCAATGCAGAGGTTGACCGCATCCCGGGTGGTTTCAAATACGCCGTTGGCAGGTTGCAGGCGGTAAACCCGGTAACTACCTTCTGCTGCAGCAGCCACTCTTTCTTTTCCCCATACAGCCGACTTCTGCTCCTGCAGCTGGGCCAGCACCGGTGCCGGTAAGACGGCAGCTTCCACGGTTCGGGAGGTGAGGGTATCCGTATTCTTCCCGGTTACCAGGTTGCTGAATATGCGCTGCTGCCCCGGCACAAACAGGGCGCTGTACAGGGCTCCGGCCAGCGCCGCGAGCAGGAAAGCAGTCCAGATACGACTGAGCGACATAGAATTGAATTTACGGCAGGAATGAAGATTGCAGATTTCCTTTAAACTTCAAAATAAATCTGTGCCGGTCTTACCCTCACCTCCGCATCCGTGGATGGATAATTCCACCGGGAGGCTATTCGCCCGGCAGGAAACCCGTATCTTTGCGGCCGTTTTTCCGGTGGCAGTCCCGGCAGCCCAGACCTGTAAGGTTTGCAGCGCAGCCAGCCAGCCCGGCAAACCTTATAGGTCTTTCTGGGCTGCCACCGGAAAAATCATTCATAAACGCACAGATCATTATGGGCCTGAAAGCAGGGATTGTAGGATTACCTAACGTAGGAAAGTCAACCCTTTTTAATGCGGTGAGCAACAGCGCCAAGGCGCAGGCGAGCAACTACCGCTTCTGCACCATCGAACCCAACGTGGGGCTGGTGGACGTGCCCGACCAGCGGTTACAGGTGTTGGCAGAACTCGTGCAGCCGCAACGCATCGTACCCACCCAGATTGAAATCGTGGACATTGCCGGGCTCGTACGGGGCGCCAGCAAGGGCGAAGGGCTGGGCAATAAGTTCCTGGCCAATATCCGCGAAGTGGACGCCATTATTCACGTGATCCGATGCTTTGAGGACGAGAACGTGTTGCGGGAAGAAGGCGCCATACATCCGGTGAGTGATAAGGAAATCATTGACACCGAACTGCAGCTGAAAGATCTTGAAACAGTGGAGAAAAAGATCCAGCGGATCGAAAAGCAGGCGAAGGCCGGCGATGCCAAAGCAAAGACCGAACTGGAAGTGCTGCAGAAATGCAAGGACCACCTGGAACAGGGAAAAAGCATCCGCAGCCTCGACCTCAACAGCGCCGAACTGGACCTCATCCGCGACGCGTTTTTCCTCACCCAGAAAAAAGTGGTGTATGTTGCCAACGTTGACGAAGCCAGCATGCACACCGGAAATCAATACTCAAAAGCCCTGCAGGAAGCGGTGAAAGACGAAGACGCCGAAGTGATTGTGATGAACAACAGCATCGAAGCCCAGATCAGCGAAATGGACGACCCGGCCGACCGCGCCCTGTTCATGGAAGAATACAAAATGAAAGAGCCCGCCCTCGACCGGCTGATTCACAGCACCTACCAATTACTGGGGCTGCAGACCTATTTCACCGCCGGTCCGCAGGAAGTGCGGGCCTGGACCTTTCACAAGGGCTGGAAAGCACCCCAATGTGCGGGTGTGATTCATACCGACTTCGAAAAAGGATTCATCAAAGCCGAGGTGATTGCTTTTGATGATTACATCGCCTTAAAATCGGAAGCCGCCTGCCGCGAAGCCGGCAAACTGCGCATTGAAGGAAAAGAGTACCTCGTGAAGGACGGGGATGTGATGCACTTCCGGTTCAACGTGTAAACGGTCGGATGTCTTTTCAAAATAGAATCTTCCAAATACTTTTTCAACACGGAGGCTAAGAGAAGAAGAGGAACACGGAGAGTTCACAACTCGGTGTATCTCCCGCACTCCCCGGTCTCCTTGTTGTGCTTTCACCATCAACAACATCCCTAAAATTTCTTCCGCTCCAACCGGTAAATGTTGCCTTTCCGGTGCAGGATAAACAGGTTGTCGTATTCCGTTTCCGGCAAATCGGTGAGCAGGATTTTTCCTGTAAAAGAATTAACGAGATCATCCACGGTATTGGAATGTCCCACAATTAACACGTTTCCGTTCCGGAGCGAGCGGACCCGCTGTACAAACAGGTTCATGGTATCGCGTGGCGCGTACAACTGAACCGGCACACCCGTTAGGTCACTTAAAGGACCGGCCGTGGATCGGGTACGCATCGTGGGGGTTGAAAAAATATACTTCACACCTTTGTTCAGCAGGAGGTCCTTCAGGTGCTGCGCCCGTTGCTCACCCGCCGGGGTCAGGGGTACATCGCTGGTTATCATGGCACCACCTGCCTCCATTTTTTCGGCGTGACGAACGATGTAAATGGTCTGTGGGTTGCAGGATGTTACAAGTACAAAAAGTGCAGCCAGCACCACGACTGTTTTGTTGAAGGAAGTAAAAACGCTCATTGAACCGGATTTTAAATTTTGGGATGTAACCTTTAAATTTAGGAAAATCGTTCTGCACCACTTCAACCACACGTGTATGAAAACCTTATCCCAAACCTGGTTTGCCGATGGCTACATTGACTTCGAACTGAAGAAGTACACACTTCTTGCCTACCTGCAGGAAGTAACCCGCTATTTCAACGCTGCCCGTCTTTACCCCCAGTTGGGCGACCTGATCTTTCACTACAACAACCTGGTGGCCTTCCGCGAAAACAAAAAATATTTACAGGAGCAATTTCCGAAGCGGCTCACCGGCATCCAGCTGGAAAAGCTGCAATTGCTCTACGAACAGATGATTGAAGACGACGGGCTGATGCAGGAACTGGAAAGTATCATTCATTTTTCCATCGCCACCATGAAGACCACCATCAGCAGCGGGGCCGAACTCTACGAGCAGGTGGAAGAAAGCCTGCAGATCCAGCCCGTGGGACTGGTTCCCGTGGACAACAGTGAAGGCTTTCTGCTGCTGCGCAGCGGAAACAGCAAAGACACCGGCGTGTACCAGTACCGGCTGGGCTTCTTTGAGCGGCACGACGAGCAGTACCGTACGCTCAAGACCACCTTCATCGAAAACCGAACCCTCAGCCTGGTCACTACGTACGAACACATCAAACTGGAACTCATCCGGTGCCGCCCCGAGCTCTGGAACCCCGCCGTTTATTGCATCGAAACCGGGCTGTCCTATCCCGTGGAAGAGACCCTGCTGCCCATCGCAAAACGCAGCTTTGTAAAGTTCCTGCGTACGGCTGCATAGCGCCCCCCAACAGGAAGGCCTTAGCACAGATACGCGGAGATAAGGAGGAACACGGAGAGTTGATTCACCCAATCAATCAATCAATCATTCATTCACTCATCCATTCATTGAATCCTCCGTGCATCTCCCCCAACCCGGCGCCTCCGTGTTGAGAAAAACCGTTACTCTTTGATGTCAAGCCCCCAGTCTATTCCCTTATTCACGGCGGGCACGCCTTCTTTCATCCACACCGGCATCGGTGCTCCTTTAAGGTAATGATCAAAGAACTGTCCCAGGCGCACCGACAGGTCTTTCCGGTTGCGGCGCTCCACCAGGTTGTGGTCTTCATCGTTGTACTGCAGCATCCATACTTTCTGTCCGAGGCGGCGCAGTGCCGTAAAGTATTCAATGCCCTGGTACCAGGGAACAGCGCCGTCCTTGTCGTTGTGCATCAGGAGTAATGGCGTGCGTACTTTGTCGGCTTTGAATAGCGGCGAGTTCTTCGTATACAGGTCGGGGCGCTGCCAGGGTGTATAACCAATACGGCTTTGCGATTTTTCGTACTGGAACTGGCGGCTGATGCCGGTACCCCAGCGGATACCACCGTAGGCGCTGAACATGTTGGCCACCGGCGCACCGGCCCCGGCAGCGGCAAACAGGTTGGTGCGGGTGATGAGATAGGCTACCTGGTAGCCGCCCCAGCTCTGGCCCTGGATGGCCATCTTCGTGGAGTCCACCCACTTCATCTTGCTGAGGTAGCGGGCGGCACTCACGATGGAATTGTAGGCACTTTCGCCAGGCTCTCCGTTCTTGTAGTAAATATTGGGATCGAACACGAGGTAACCGTTGCTCACGAAGTACGGGATGTTCACCGTGGAAGCGCTGGGCGCCGGGGCACGGTAGTTGTATCGGTTATCGGAATTGCGTTCGTAGAAGTAGAAGATGACCGGGTACTTTTTGGTGCTGTCAAAATTCTCCGGTTTAAAGAGCAGGCCCTCACTCATCTTTCCATCAAACATTTTCCAGCGGTGCAGCTCGACCGTAAACCAGTTGTAACTTTTCTGCTGGGGATTGATCTGACTGAGCGTGGTTTCGCCACCCAGGGTGTAACGGGTTCCCCGGGCATTTCCCTGGGTAACAACGGCCGAATCGAGCTGGCTGAATACGGTCACATTGTTGGATTGGTTAAAGCTTCCTTTCAGGTAGCCGTAAACGGGCGCATGCTTCGCTTTGAAGTAACCCTGCAGGCTGTGCGGAGCGGTGGCATTGGCGGCCTGGAATACAAAAGGTTCTCCCAGTTTATGCAGGGTGATGCCCGATCCTTTTTCTTTGGTATCAAATACACTCAGCAACACCGCCTGCCCGTTACGGAGAAAGCGCTCTTCGCGATCGGTATTCACAAAGCGGAAACGCAGGTTGTTGCGGCGACCGGTACCGTTTGTGAGGTTCACCGGCATGTTGATCCCTTTGGGATCCACCCGCCAGATGTCGAAGCGGTCGTATACAAAGAAAAAGGCGTCGTTTTCCTGCCAGCCCATGAATCCATGCGGAGGCGGATCGTCGGGATGATCGTCTTCTTCGTCCCAGAGCGGAACGGCAATTTTCTGTGTGGCATTGCGCAGCACACCCGACGCCACATCGTAGATCATGTAGTGACGTTTGGTCCAGTCGTACCAGTACACATAGTTCCCTTTCGGTGAAAGACGACCTCCCCCGCGAATCTTACGGGCAATGAGTTTGCGGCTGCCGGTCTTTACATCTACAAGATAAATGTCCTGGGCATTGCGCAGGCTCCACTGTCCTTCCACCCGGTAGCCCTTCGATGTGCGGCCCAATGCCACAGGACCGTTGTCGTCGTCGGTGGTCTCCACCGCTTCCAGGTCCTCATCGGCCAGGGGGGTAATCACTCCTGCATCTTTGTGCAGCACGGTGAGGTAGCTGCGGCGCAACTCACCATTCAGCTGCACCAGCTGCTGCGGCTGCAGGTAATCGTCGTTGTAATGCCAGATATCGAGGCGGGCTGTTTCAAAGTCCACCAGGGTGGTGTCTTTGGGTTGACGCACGGGTGCCAGTCCCAGGAAAAGACGGGTACCGTTCTTACTGAATTTATTGGGATAATCTGGGCTGACGGTTTTATCCTGCGGCACACCATTTGTTCCGCGGGCGGCCCGTACCGTCGCACTATCCATGCCTGGCTGGAAATACCACAGCTTGTAATATTTCCGCAAGGCTTTCGCCACACTGTCGCGCTCCGCCACAAAAGCCAGCTGGGCACCTTCTTCATCGAAGGCATAGTTTTTGGCATCGTTGAACTTCCGCATCACCGTATCCACACCTGCTTTTCCCGTGTGAACCCACAGCACCAGAGCCTGGGTAATGGTATCCGCATTCTTGCGGGTTGTCTCCACCACCAATGCATTGCCGTTTTTGCTGAACTGGTATTCGCTTACCAGCTCAAACCTCCGTTCTTCTCCGGTTGCCAGGTTGCGTACTACCAGCACCGTTCCTTCCTCAACGGTCTCGCCGGCTGCGGGCCGGGAAGCAGCCTGGTTGCCGGTACGCGGCGTTTCCAGTACGCTCATGCCCTTTTGCCGGGCTTCCTGGGCTTTGTTCCGCAGGCTGTCGGCTACCCGTGCCAGAGAGTCGGCCATATTCACCATGCGGTTGAGCCGGGTAAGCGAATCGGGGCGGGCCGGCGGACGCGGCGTTTCGGGCAAAGGTTTCTCCAGCAGGTAGGCCATCCAGCCACCCGCCTGATCCGGAACTTTAAACGACTTCACGCGGGCGACCTTCCACACACTGTCTTTGCCCAGCTCCAGCATACCGAGGCTGTCTTTGGGCATATCATCGGGACGTTTTTTCTTGATGCGGGCATCCCGCGTTTCCTTGAACCAGGGACGTATTTTAAACACCACAAACCGGTTGTCTTCGGTAACCACCGCGTTGTAGCCCCGTGAAATTACTTTGGTATAGGCCCCATCGGTGGAGCGAACGATCAATTCCCCGTCGCCTTCCTGCGGATTGACCTGGAACACCACCCAATTCCCATCGTTGGATAACTGGGTGCCCGAAACAGACTGCCATCCGTCGTACACGGAATGGTCCAATGGTTTTTTGGATTGAGCAAGGGCCCCGGTTGCCACCAACAACAGGGCGCTGAACAGGAGCGGAAACTTCTGCATAAGCATTTGATTTAATTGGCCAACAAGTTAACGGAATCTTTGAGTACCGGGCAAGGTTTTACATCAATGGACAGATGTATACATGAACCACCGGTTTGCATCCGGCAGCCTGCGCATAACCGGTGAAAGGATCAGCGTAACTGCCGGCGCCACATCCGGCCGGTCTGTATCAGCACGCTTACCAGGATCAGTGTCACTCCCCACCAGAAGCCGGCCCCCACCTCCTTCTGTTCACCAAAAAAGAGGAAGGCCAGCAGGATGCCGTAGAGTGGTTCGAGGTTGTACGAGAGATTAGCGGTAAAAGGTGATATTTTTTTCAGGGCCAGCACCGATAGTTGAAAGGCCAGCACGGTACAAAAAACGACGAGTACCAGCAGGCCCAGCCAGTCGCCCGCAGAGGGAATCAGCCGGTCCGCCGGCGACACCTGCAGGTACAGCGGCAACAACAGGGTGAGCAGCACCACCCCGCCCGCCATCTCGTAAAACGTGAGCACCGGCGCCGCTACGTGTTGCACGAGCTTTTTATTGAAGATGGGAAAAAGAGCCGACAGAAAAGCCGCCACAAACCCCAACAGGATGGCTGTTTTATACGCGGTTTCCACCCGGAACATGAGGTAAATGCCCAGCAGCACAAGAAGTCCCAGCAGCAGCTCATAGGGGTCGGGACGACGCCGGAGCAGCCACGGTTCCAGCAGCGCGGTAAAAGACCCCGTGGCAGCAAAACACACCAGCGCAATGGATACATTGCCGTATTTGATGCTGCCATAGAAAAAGAGCCAATGCAGGGCAATTACACCGCCGGTGGCCACGCAATACCACAGGTATTTACCCGAAAGCCGCAACGATTGTTTTCCCAACCGGGCCAGGATTGCAAGCACCACCACCGCCAACACCATCCGGTACCACACCAATACCCCCTCGTTGAGTTGGATGAAACGGCCCAGTACGCCGGTAAAACCGGCCAGTATAATGGCGGTATGCAGCTGTAAAAAAGCGCGGGTTAAGGGGGAAAAAGCAGCGGGGAAACGCATCCGGAAATGGCGTATCAGCCAGACACCTGCCGGTACAGGGCGGCCGAACTGTTTTTCATTTTCTTACCGTAATTCTTGAAAATGCTTTGCCAGCGCAACTGGAGCACACCCAGGATGCCTTCTTTTACAATGCCCTTGTTCATTTTACTCACGCCCAGTTTGCGATCCACAAAGGTGATGGGCACTTCAGCCATGCGGTAGCGGAGCTTCCAGGCGGCAAACTTCATTTCAATCTGGAATGCATATCCCACAAAGCTGATCTGGTCGAGGTTGAGGGCTTCCAGCACTTCCCGCCGGTAGCACACAAAGCCGGCAGTGGGATCCTTAACGGGCATCCACAGTATCATACGGGTGTAGAGGGAAGCGCCCTTGGAGAGAAAGATCCGGCCCCAGGGCCAGTTCTCTACGGCGCCGCCGGCAACATACCGGCTGCCCACGGCCACATCGGCTCCCTGTTTACAAGCCTGGTACAGGCGTTCGAGGTCGGCGGGGTTGTGGCTGAAATCGGCGTCCATTTCACAAATAAAGGCATAACCCCGGGCCAGCGCCCAGCGGAAACCGTGAATGTAGGCGGTACCCAGACCGAGCTTTCCTTTGCGTTCTTCGAGAAAGAGGGTTTCGGGAAATTCTTTTTGCAGGTCGCGTACCAGTTGAGCTGTACCGTCGGGAGAACCGTCGTCAATGATCAGCACATGAAAGTCTTTTCCCTGGGAAAAGACAGCCCGCACAATGTGCTGTACATTGTCCCTTTCATTATAGGTGGGTATGATAACGAGCTTCTCCACGTGTATAAACAAAGATGCAAAATACCTTAAATCTCTGCGGGATTATTTCCCACAGTTTGCACGATCCGGTGTTTAATTCTTTTTTAACAGGGTGCGGTTGAGAATTTCCGTCAGCTTCTGCTTGGTGTGCAGCGGAAAATCGCCCTTCATCATCCAGTCGTAGTACTGGGGTTCCTGGCGTAGCACATCGGCCACCGGGCGCCCCTTGTGCTTGCCAAAGTTGAAGACCTCCACTCCGTTGACTTTTACGAATCGGCGGGCATAGTCCACCAGTTCTTCTTCACCGGTGAGCTTGATGATGGACTCCACCGTAGTACCCAGCTGGGGGTAGCGCTGCAGCTGGGCCAGCAGGATTTCCCAGGTGGCCGTGGCGTCAATTTCGGCGCTGTGTGCACCATCCAGGTTTTTATCGCAGTAAAACTTGTAAGCGGCGGAGAGGGTGCGTTGTTCCATCTGGTGAAAGATCCGCTGCACATCCACCATGCGGCGGTCGGAAAGATCAATCTGGATGCCGCTGCGGAGGAATTCTTCCACCAGCATGGGCACATCAAAGCGGTTGCTGTTGTAACCGCCCAGGTCGCAGTTTTCGATGAACTGCTTGATCTCATTGGCCGCCTGCCGGAAGGTGGGAGCATCCTTCACCATTTCGTTGGTGATGCCATGTACGGCCGAGGAAGCTTCCGGGATGGGCATTTCGGGATTGATGAGTTTTCGCTTGACCAGGCGGCTGCCGTCGGGCTGCACTTTTACGATTGCGATTTCCACGATCCGGTCGGAACTGATGTTGACGCCGGTGGTTTCAAGGTCAATGACGGCCAGGGGGCGCTGAAGTTGTAACTGCATGGTTGGTTGTGTGTGAGGTTGGTGTACAGGCGGGTCAAATTCCATCGCCATCTGCTGCGTGCTCATGGAACAAAGGTAGGTATTCGGGTGATTTTGCAGATTTTAGTCACCTGTGGCATACGAATCCGCCCGGCCAGGCGTTATAAATTTGCAGGATCTTGTGTACTTTTACCGGACCCAAATCCATTTTTATGAAAAAATTGCTTCTTTTGTTCGTTTTGGCAGCCAGCACCCTCTTCCTGGCCGCTTCCTGTGCATCGCCCAAATTCGGCTGCCCGTCGAGCCATTCCAACAAACCTTTCCGCAGCTGATTTGTTTTCAAGAAAAATTGTATGTGGAACCCGATTCAGCAGGAAGAGCAGGTCCGGCAGATCGCTGAACTGTCGCACAAGGCCCCCCAGGTCATTTTCAAGCACAGCACCCGCTGCAGCATCAGCTCGGTGGCCAAAAACCGGCTGGAAAAAGCAGGTGTACCTACAGGCGTACAGTTTCACTACCTCGACCTCATCGCCCACCGCCCCGTTTCTAACTTCATTGCCCGGTTTTTTGGCGTAAACCACGAATCACCCCAGGTGCTCTTGATCCGCGAAGGGCGCTGTGTGTACGATGAAAGTCATATGGGCATCAGCATGGATGCCATTGAAGAGCAGTTGAACTGATATTTCCTCCTCAGAAACGCATAAAAAAGCCGCCTTACGGGGCGGCTTTTTCGTGGAATAGATAATCAATAGTCAAGACAGTTTATTTCTTCGCTTTCCGGGGCGACTCAATAGCGGCCTGCGCAGCTGCGAGGCGTGCAATGGGTACCCGGAAGGGAGAACAGCTTACATAATTCATGCCGATGCGGTGGCAGAACTTCACACTTTCAGGATCACCGCCATGTTCGCCGCAGATGCCCACTTTGAGACTGGGTTTGGTGGAACGACCGCGGTCGGTGCCCAGCTGGATCAGCTGACCAATACCCGGTTGGTCAATGGTCTGGAATGGATCATCGGGCAGAATCTTGAGATCCAGGTATTTAGGCAGGAACCCGCCGATATCATCGCGACTGAAGCCGAAGCTCATCTGCGTGAGGTCGTTGGTGCCAAAGCTGAAGAAATCAGCCACCTCGGCCATAAATTCGGCCCGCAACGCGGCCCGGGGTGTTTCAATCATGGTGCCGTAGAGATAAGGAATCTTACGCACACCCATCTTCTGGCAGACTTCTTTGTACACCCGGCCCACGATTTCTTTCTGGTGCCGCAGCTCATGCGAGATAACGGTTACCGGTATCATGATCTCCGGCAGAGCTTTTTTGCCTTGCTTGATCAGTTCGGCCGTAGCTTCAAAGATGGCCCGTACCTGCATCTCGGTAATCTCGGGGTAGCTGATGCCCAGGCGTACCCCGCGGTGTCCGAGCATAGGATTGTTTTCGTGAAGCGCCAGCACCCGGCGCTTCAATACGCTCATGCTGATGCCCAGTTCCTTGCTCAGTTGCTGGAGCTTATCCTTATCGTGCGGCACAAACTCGTGCAGCGGCGGATCCAGCAGGCGGATGGTGACAGGGTGGCCGTTCATCACCCGGAGGGTATCTTTTACGTCTTTCTTTACGTATTTGAACAATCCGTTGAGGGCTTCACGGCGTTCTTTTTCCGTTTTACTCACAATCATTTTGCGCAGCTGGAAAAGCGGCGCCTCACTGCCTTCGCCATAAAACATGTGCTCTGTACGGAACAGCCCGATGCCCTCGGCGCCAAAAGCCACGGCATGTGTTGCGTCTTCCGGGGTTTCGGCATTGGCCCGCACTCCGATCTGCTTGGTTTTGTCCACCAGCTTCATCAGGTCTTTGTACGACTGGTTCTTCTGGATGTCAATGTCCACCAACGGCATCTGTCCTTCGTAAACCAGGCCCTTGGTGCCGTTGAGACTGATCCAGTCGCCCTCGCGGATCACTTCGCCGTTCTTTGCCCGGAAGTTTTTGCCTTCGGTATGGATTTCGATGTCGCCGCATCCCACGATGCAGCACTTACCCCAACCCCGGGCCACCAGCGCGGCGTGGGAGGTCATACCCCCTTTCGTGGTGAGGATGGCCTGCGCTTTGTGCATACCGTCCACATCTTCCGGTGAGGTTTCTTCCCGTACAAGGATCACCTTCTCGCCTTTTGCAGCCCATGCTACGGCTTCGGCTGATGTGAATACCACGCGGCCTTTGGCGCCACCCGGACCGGCGGGCAATCCCTTGGCAATGACGGGATGCGTCTGTTCGGCATTGGGATCCAGCATGGGCAACAGCAGTTCCACCAGCTGATTGGGCCCTACCCGCATGATGGCGGTGTTGGCGTCAATCAGTTTTTCTTTGTGCATCTCGGTAGCCATGCGTACAGCCGCCACGCCGTTGCGTTTACCCACCCGGCACTGCAGCATGTAGAGTTTTCCTTTTTCAATGGTAAACTCGATGTCCTGCATGTCTTTGTAGTGTTGTTCGAGTCGTTTCTGGTAACCATACAATTCTTTGTACTGCAACGGCATGAGTTTCTCCAGCGTGGTAAAATGCTCACTCTGGGCGTTTTTGGAATATTCATTCACCGGGGCGGGTGTGCGGATACCGGCCACCACGTCTTCGCCCTGGGCATTCACCAGGTACTCGCCGTAGAATTTATTTTCGCCGGTGCCGGGGTTCCGCGTAAAGGCCACACCGGTACAACTGTCGTTGCCCATGTTTCCAAATACCATGGCCTGCACGTTTACGGCCGTTCCCCATTCGTGTGGAATCTTTTCAATGCGTCGGTATTCGATGGCACGCTTGCCGTTCCAGCTGGAAAATACCGCGCCAATGCCGCCCCAGAGTTGCTCCAGGGGATCATCCGGAAAATGCTTACCCAGCACTTTCTTCACGGTGACCTTATAATCTTTTACCAGCGCTTTCAGCTCCGGTACAGTGAGATCGGTATCGCTGGCATAGCCTTGTTTATGCTTGATGTGTTCGAGTTTTTCATCCAGCAATTTGCGGATGCCTTTTCCGCCTTTCGGCTCGAGGCCACCCGCTTTCTCCATCACCACATCGGCATACATCATGATCAGCCGGCGGTAAGCATCGTAGGCAAAGCGTTCATCGCCGCTCTGGGCAATTACACCTTGAATGGTTTTTTCATTGAGACCAATGTTCAATACGGTTTCCATCATACCGGGCATGCTGCGGCGGGCGCCTGAACGAACCGACAAGAGCAGCGGGTTGGCCGCATCGCCAAAGGTTTTTCCCGTCTGCTTTTCCATGCGGGTAAGCGCCTCCCGTACCTGTGCCTGCAATACGCGGGGATAGGTTTTGCGGTGATCATAATAATACGTACACACATCGGTGGTAACGGTAAATCCGGGAGGTACCGGCAGGCGGAGTTTGGGATGCCCGGCCATTTCGGCGAGGTTGGCGCCTTTGCCACCCAGGAGGTTCTTCATGGATTCGTTGCCGTCGGCCTTACCACCGCCGAAGAAGTACACATACTTGGCGGGTTTGCTTGCTTTTGCCATAATTCAGGTTTTTACGTGAGGTGCAGACCGGTTTGCTGTTGCAACACAGGTTGCTGATCGGTCCGTTGTTTAATTTGAGCGTAAAAGTAGAGGGGCCTTCCGGCCCGGCAAATGACAAAGGGCAAGTCCGCGGCTAATCAATGTCAGTAAAAAAGAACGGCAACCAACTTATGCAGTGGTTGCCGTTCCGTCAAAACCGGTTACCCGGATTTACTTCTTTCCTTTCACGTATTTCTCCAGCCAGGTATGTTCTTCCCAGAGGAGGTGGAGGATGTTCTCCTTGCCGCGGTAGCCGTGTGCTTCGTAGGGCAGGCTCACGTACCGTACATTGCCGCCATTACCTTTGAGGGCCGCGAACATGCGCTCGCTCTGGATGGGATACGTACCGGTATTGTCGTCGGTATCGCCGTGTACCAGCAGAATGGGTGTCTTCAGCTGGTGAGCAAAGCTGAAGGGACTCATGTCGAAATACAGCTGGGGCACCTGCCAGTAGGTGCGGTCTTCGTTCTGAAAGCTGAACGGCGTGAGGGTGCGGTTGTAAGCGCCGCTGCGGGCAATACCGGCTTTGAACCAGCTGGTGTGCGCCAGCAGGTTGGCCGTCATGAATGCGCCGTAGCTGTGCCCGCCTACGCCCATACGGGTACTGTCGCCCACGCCCATATTATAGAGGTAGTCGATGGCTGCCCGTGCGTTGAGCTTCAGTTGCTGTACAAAGTCATCGTTGGGTTTATTTTCGGGGGATGTGCTCACGATGGGCATTTCGGCATTATCAAGCACGGCATATCCCTGCGTTACCCAATAGATGGGCGATCCCCAGCTGATGCGGGTAAACGTGTGCTGCGATCCGCGTACCTGGGCGGCATCGGCCGCATTGGTGAACTCACGGGGATAGGCCCACATGAGCACCGGCAAACGGCCATCACGGGCAGGGTCATAACCCTTGGGCAGGTAGAGGTCGCCGGTGAGGTCCACCCCATCGGCGCGCTTATAGCGGATTTTCTGTTTGGTAACACCTTCAAGCTGCGGATAGGGATTGGCAAAAGCAGTCAGTTGCCGGTCGGCAATTTTTGCCCGCAGGTTCTTCAGCCAGTAGTTGGGCACTTCGGTCTGCGACTCGCGGCGGGTGATCACCACCAGCTTGTTGACATCCAGCACTTCCGTCACCAGCTCAAAACTGCCGGGCCTGCAGCGCCATAATAAGGTACTCTTTTTCTCTTTGAGGTCGAACAGTGCCAGGAAGGGCAGGTCGCCATCTGGCGATGAGCCGCTGGGGTTGTTCATCAACAGCTGGGCGCCGTTTTTCAGCGGCTGCACCACTTCCCTGCCCCAGGCATTGCGTACCAGCACGGGCACGCCCGGGTTGTTGTACGCATCCGTGGTGCTGCGGGCAAACAGTTCTTCGCGTTCGCCGGTGAGGGGATTCACCCGGAACATTGCCATGGTGGCCTTGCTGCGCAGCCCTTCCATCACCAGGGCGAAATTGCTGCTGCCCCAGATGGTACGGGTGTAGCGGTCTTTGGTTTTGAACAGTTCTTGCTCGGTGCCGGTAAAAGGCGCCTGTAGGGCGTATACCGCGTCGCGGAAATCGGCTTTATTCCGGAGCAATCCTTTATCCAGCGGACGGCACCACACCACGGTGGCCGGCTCATCGTCGCGCCAGTCGATTCCGCGGGGTGCATCCTGCACATTGTCATAGCCCGCAGGAGCGGTTTCCGATGAGGGTAGATTGAAGAGCTCTTTTACCACGGCGCCATCGGTATTCCAGATGCTCACCTGCGAATTGAATCCACTGGCAGGAACCGTGTAGGAATAAGGTTTGCGGATGGTGCGCACCAGCAGGTACTGCCGGTCGGGGGAAGCCTGGACCGATGCGTAAATGGCGGGTTTGCCCACCGGCGTTTCCACACCGCCGCTGTTGCGGACCAGCTGCGCCAGCGCGAAAAATTCAAACAGCTGCTCGTCGTAGGGCGATTTAATCATGTCCTGAAAGGTGGGACGGGGCGCCGCTCGTCCGTAGCTTTCCTGTACGGTGGGGCCTTTGGGCGTGATGGGACGAACCGGCATGGCCGAAGCAGGCTTCACAATGGTTTTATACAGCAGGGTCGTTTCATCCAGCCAGGTGAAAGCGCCTCCCATGATCATGTTGAGCGGCGACTGGTTGATGCGCCGGGCTGTTTTAGTGGCTACTTCCAGCAGGTAAAGGTCCACCTGGGAAGACGTGTGGTTGGTGAAGGCGATGTGACTGTCTTGCGGACTCCACGAAACGGTGCCGGCCAACAGGTTGGCAGGGAGACCACTGATGGGGAATTCCTGGCCTGTTTTGATGTTCTTCAAGGTAAAATTGTTGATGTAATTCTGCCGGCTGGACGAGAAGTTCGCCGGGTTGATGCGCATGCCGGCCACCCGCACTTCGGGCTGTCCCAGCTCCTCCACATCGGGATAAGAATTGCGCTCAATGATCAGCATCCACTCCCCTTTGCGGTCCACGCTGATGGAAGGAGTGGGTTTGGCCAGCGCCAGTTCTTCCATTACCCGGGGCGGGCGTTGGTATTGAACTGCATCCTGGGCCGAAAGCTGCAGGCCGGCGGCGAGCAGCAGCAAGACAAGCATTTGTTTCATCATACCATGTATTTGTTTGTGTGCGGGAAGGTAAGTCACCCGGCAACAATTCCATCAACCGTTCAACAAAATGTTGGCTGTTTGCGGATGCAGACTTACATTTGCGCCATGAAACAACTGGCACATCATCATCATCTTTCTTACCTCCCGGGGTGAGCCGATGGTGCATGTGCTGCACATAACAGAAAAGGGCTTACCAGGTGGTAGGCCTTTTTTTATTCCGGAACAAACCATCTATTATGACTGAAACAAAATTGAAAATCGCCATTCAGAAATCGGGCCGCCTCTACGAAGATTCCGTACGGCTCCTCAACGAATGCGGCATTGAACTGCGGAACGTGAAAGACCGCCTGAAAACGGAATCCGACACCTTCCCCCTCGAGGTATTCTTTTTACGGGACGACGATATTCCGCAGTACGTGGAAGACGGCGTGGCCGATATCGGCATCGTGGGCGAAAACGTACTACTGGAAAAAAACAAGCAGGTGGACGTAGTGGAACAACTGGGCTTCGGCAAGTGCCGCCTCTCCATTGCCATCCCCCGCAACCAGGGTTACGCCGGTGTGGCTTCCCTGCAGGGCAAACGCATCGCCACCTCCTACCCCTTCCTGGTAAGCGAATACCTCCGCCGCAACGGCGTGGAAGCCGAAATACACGAAATCAGCGGTTCGGTGGAAATAGCGCCGGGCATCGGGCTGGCCGATGTAGTGGCCGACCTGGTGAGCAGCGGCTCCACTTTATTCATGAACGGACTCAAAGAAGTGGACACGATCCTGCAGTCGCAATCGGTGCTCATCCGCAACCGGCAGTTCAACGGCGAAAAGCTGCAACTGCTCGACAAGCTCCGCTTCCGTATCAGCGCCGTTCGTAAGTCGAAGCGCAATAAATATGTATTGCTCAACGCGCCCAACGACAAATTGTCCGAAATCATCGCCCTGCTGCCGGGGATGAAAAGTCCCACCGTACTGCCCCTGGCCGAGAGCGGCTGGAGCAGCGTGCACAGTGTGCTGAACGAAGACACGTTCTGGGACCGCATCGAAGCTCTCAAAGCCGCTGGTGCACAGGGCATCCTGGTGGTGCCCATTGAAAAAATGATTCTTTGAATGGTTGAACCAGCCGGCATCCCCGGATGTTGATGCGGTTCCGTTTAAACTTATTCTCCATGATGCAGGTGTTTACCTTTCCCGGCCGTGAGCAATGGCCACAATTACTGGAGCGGCCAGCGCTGGATGCTGCTGCGCTGGAGACCAGCGTGAGCCGGATCCTGCAGGCCGTGCGCACGGAAGGCGACGCGGCACTCCGCCTTTTTTCACTGGAATTTGACCGCACCGAACTAACAGACTTTACCGTTTCGCCTGCCGAATGGGAAGCTGCCGAAGCAGCCATCCCGGCCGACCTCCGTGCTGCTATTGAAACGGCCCGCGCTAACATTGATGCGTTTCACCGACGGCAGGTACAGATGAGTGAAATCGTGGAAACCATGCCGGGCGTACGCTGCTGGCGCAGGTCGCTGCCCATCGAAAAAGTGGGGCTGTACATTCCGGGAGGAACCGCTCCCCTGTTCTCCACTATCCTTATGCTGGGTATACCGGCGCAGATTGCCGGCTGCCGGGAGATTGTACTCTGCACCCCACCGGGCAAAGATGGTTCGGTGCACCCGGCGATTCTCTATACGGCTAAGGTGGCCGGCATCACCCGCATCTTCAAAGTGGGCGGCGCCCAGGCCGTTGCGGCCATGGCCTATGGTACGGAAACCATGCCCCGCGTGGACAAGATTTTTGGTCCGGGTAACCAGTACGTTACGGCCGCCAAGCAATTGGTGCAGAAGGACGGTGTGGCCATTGACATGCCCGCCGGTCCCAGTGAAGTGTGCGTGCTGGCCGATGCCACCGCCAACCCCGCTTTTGTGGCGGCCGACCTGCTCTCGCAGGCTGAGCACGGCGCCGACAGCCAGGTGCTGCTGGTGAGTACTTCGGCCGAACTGATTACGGCTACCCTGCAGGAAGTGGAGCGGCAACTGGAAACCCTGCCCCGCAAAGAGCTGGCCCGCCGGGCGCTGGACAACAGCAAGGCAATCCAGTTAGCCACGCCCGAAGAAGCCCTGGAACTAGTGAATGCCTATGCTGCCGAGCACCTGATCCTCAGCTGTACGGAGGCGGAAGCCGTGGCCGGACGGGTGACCACGGCCGGCTCGGTGTTCATTGGCCATTACTCGCCCGAAAGCGTGGGCGATTATGCCAGCGGCACCAACCACACCCTGCCCACCAACGGCTATGCCCGCGCCTACAGCGGGGTGAGTCTCGACAGTTTTGTAAAGAAAATCACGTTTCAGCAACTCAGCGCCGACGGGCTGGCCCGCATCGGATCGGCCGTGATGACGCTGGCTGAAGCCGAAGGGCTCGATGCCCATGCAAGGGCCGTTTCCGTGCGCCTGCAACAACAAACCTCCTAAGCCATTTTATCTATGTCGTTTAACCCCGAAGCCCTCCTGCGTCCCGCTATCCGCGATCTTGTCCCGTATTCCTCAGCCCGCGACGAATTCCACGGCGAAGCCCGCATTTTCCTCGATGCCAACGAAAACAGCATCGGTTCGCCGCTGCGTACGTGGTACAACCGCTACCCCGATCCCTACCAGCAGCAGATCAAAGAGAAACTGTCGGCTATCAAAGGCGTGCCCGTTGCCAACATCTTCATCGGCAACGGCAGCGACGAATGCATTGACCTCCTGTACCGGGCTTTCTGCAACCCCGGGGTGGACAATGTAATCATCTGTCCGCCTACCTACGGCATGTACGAAGTGAGCGCCCATATCAACGATGTGGAGATACGCAGGGCGCCGCTGCTCGATAACTTCCAGCTCGACCTGCTGCACCTGGAAACGCTGGTGGACGAGCACACACGCATCATCTGGATCTGCTCGCCCAACAACCCCACGGGCAACAGCATGCACTTCGAAGACATCGAAACCATTCTCAATAATTTCGACGGGCTGGTGGTGGTGGACGAGGCCTACATCAACTTCGCCCGGCAACGCCCGGCCATCTCCCTGCTGGCCGACTATCCCAACCTGGTGGTACTGCAAACCCTCAGTAAGGCCTGGGGACTGGCAGGCCTGCGGCTGGGTATGGCCTTCGCCAGCGAAGCGATCATACGCATCTACAACAAGATCAAACCGCCCTACAACATCAGCCAGCCGGTGCAGGAGCTGGTGCTGCAGGCGCTCGGCAACGTGGACGAGGTGAATGCCATGATCCGCGAGCTGGTGCAGGAACGCCAACGTCTGGAAGAAGCCCTACCTTTGTTAACCCTGGTGCAGCATGTGTACCCGTCGGATGCCAATTTTCTGCTGGTGAAAGTGCGGGACGCACGGGCCGTGTACACGTATCTGCTCAACCGGCAGATCGTTGTCAGAGACCGCAGCAAGGTGATTCTTTGCGACGATTGCCTGCGCATCACGGTTGGCACCGCACGCGAAAACGATGCGCTGCTGGCAGCTTTGGCAGAATTTGTAGTCTGAAACAAACCATAGTTATGAAGTCCTTCTTCTCTTTGCTCCTGCTGGTAACGGTTCTTACCGCCTGCGGCTCCGACAGCTCCCGTAACGGCACCGCTGCCGTGCAATTACAGTTACCTCCGGGCTTTACCGCCACACTGGTGGCAGAAAAATTGGGTGACGCACGTCATATTGTGGTGCATACCAACGGTGACGTGTACGTGAAACTGGAAAGCCTCCGCGACGGGAAAGGCATCCTCCGCCTGCGGGATACCAACAAAGACGGCATGCTTGATGATGTGTTCGCCTTTGGCAACTACGGCGGCACGGGCATCGCCATCAAAGACGGCTACCTCTATGCCAGCAGCAACCAGGAAGTTTTCCGCTACAAGTTCAATGAAAAGCAGGAGATTATAAACCCCGATCAACCCGAAGTGATCGTTACCGGCCTGGTAGACCGCCGGCAGCACAATTCCAAATCCATCACCCTCGACAACGCGGGTAATCTCTATGTGAACATCGGGGCGCCTTCCAACGCCTGCCAGGAGCAGGACCGCACCAAGGGCTCGCCCGGCCAGGACCCCTGCCCTATCCTGGAAACAGCCGGCGGCATCTGGCAGTTTAAGGCCAACGGCAAACAGCAGAGCTATGCCGAAGGGGTGCGATATGCCACCGGCCTGCGCAACGTGGTGGGCCTCGACTGGAACAACAGCAACAATACACTTTATGTGATGCAGCATGGCCGCGACCAGCTGAACTCGCTGCACCCCAGCCTCTACAACGACAGCACCAGCGCCGACCTGCCTGCGGAAGAATTTTTCCGCGTGGAAAAAGGTATGAACTTCGGCTGGCCCTATTGCTATTATGATCCCTTTCAGCAGCAGAAAGTACTGGCGCCCGAATATGGAGGCGATGGGAAAAAAGTGGACCGCTGCTCCGGCTTTGAAAAACCTATTTACGCCTTTCCGGCCCACTGGGGCCCCAACGCTCTGCTCTTCTACACCGGCAACCATTTTCCGGAAAACTACCGTAACGGCGCATTCATCGCCTTTCATGGCAGCTGGAACCGCGCCCCGCTGGAACAGGGCGGTTACAACGTGGTGTTTGTTCCCATGAAAGACGGCCTCCCATCGGGCAATTATGAAATTTTTGCTGACGGTTTTGCCGGCAGCGTAAAGACGCCCCGTGGTGCGCAGCACCGTCCCTGCGGACTGGCCATGGGTCCTGATGGCTCGCTGTACATCAGTGACGATAAAGGCGGCGGTATCTGGAAAATCACTTACACCGGTAAATAAGCAACTTCCATGTACCAATTACTGTTAACCGGACTGGTCACCCTTGGCATTCTTGCCTGCAGCGCCGGCGGGGAAGACCCGCTGAAGGCGGGCAAAAAAGTTTACGACGCCAACTGCCTGGTATGTCACCAGCAAGACGGCGACGGCGTGCCGCGGCTCAACGCTTCCCTGGTGGAAAGCCCGGTGGTGAACGGCAACAAAAACACGCTCATCAACGTACTGCTGCTGGGATCGGAAAAAGCGGGGGTGCGCAGCGGTGAATACGCCAACCCCATGCCGGCACAGGCACACCTGAGTGATGCCGACATGGCCCATGTATTGACTTACATACGCAGCAGCTTTGGGAACAAAGCCGGTCCCGTTACCCCGGCCGAGGTAAAAAAACTCAGAAAAAAATGAAACGCGTACTCTTCATTGACCGCGACGGTACTCTTAACCGGGAGGCACCGCCCACCTACCAGATCGACAGCTGGGACAAGCTCGACTTCTATCCCGGCGTATTCCGCTACCTCGGCCGAATAGCCGACGAGCTCGACTACGAGCTGGTGATGGTGACCAACCAGGACGGTCTGGGCACGGCCTCCTTTCCGGAAGAACAATTTTGGCCCATCCAGCAGCACATCGTGCGCAGCCTGGCCAATGAAGGGATTCATTTCAAAGCCGTGTACATTGACCGCACCTTTGCACACGAACAGGCACCCACCCGCAAGCCGGGTACCGCGTTGCTGCAGGAATACCTCAACAACCCGGCTTATGACCTCGCCAACTCCTATGTGATCGGCGACCGCATCACCGACGTGCAGTTGGCCAACAACCTCGGCGCCCGGGCCATCTGGATGAACCAGGACCCGGAGCTGGGAGCGGCTGAGATCAGCAATGCCCGGGAGGAGCTGAAGGCAATTATTGCCCTGGAGTCGGCCGACTGGAGCGAGATCTACCGCTTCCTGAAGCTGGGCCTGCGGCAGGTGACACACGAACGCACTACCCACGAAACGAACATCCGCATCGGGCTGAACCTGGATGGCAGCGGCCGTTCCAACATCCGCACCGGGCTGGGTTTCTTCGATCACATGCTCGACCAGATTGCCCGGCACGGGCAGCTGGACCTCGACATACAGGTGCAGGGCGACCTGCAGGTGGATGAACACCACACCATTGAAGACACCGGCATTGCACTGGGAGAGACCTTTGCTCAGGCCCTGGCCGACAAGCGGGGCATGGAGCGCTACGGTTTTGCCCTGCCGATGGATGAAGCCTCCGCCCAGGTGCTGCTGGATTTCGGCGGCCGTAACTGGATCGTGTGGAACACCTTGTTCCGCCGCGAAAAAATCGGCGACATGCCCACAGAAATGTTCTTCCATTTCTTCAAATCCTTCTCCGATGCCGCCCGTTGCAACCTGCACATCACCTGCAGTGGCGACAATGAGCACCACAAAATCGAAGCCATCTTCAAAGCCTTTGCCAAAGCCATCCGCATGGCCGTACGGCGGGATCCCCTGTCGAACCACCTGCCTTCCACGAAAGGCGTGTTGTAAGGGCCGGAAACCCTGATGGATAGTGGACATTGATCTGACCCGGGTCATTACCTGCCTGCGGTGTATCCAGTAGCTTTAACCAAAATTGCTGGATATGAAAACAATACTGGTTCCCGTCGATTTTTCCGACACCTCGTTAAACGCTGCCCGGTATGCGCTGCAATTCGCCAAACAGGCCGGCGCTAAAGTCATTCTGCTGCATGCCTTCCAGGAGCCGGTGCGGTACCCCGTACGGGGCGGACTGGAACTCACCAAGGAAGGGCTGTGGGAAGTGAACCTCGACCAACTGCGGCAACTCCAGGCCCAGTTTGAAAAGGCGGAACCGTTTGTAAAGACAGACATCCTGCATCTCAACGGCAGCCTGCCGGAAGTGATAGCGCAGGTGGAGGAAAGCATGCAGATTCAACTCGTCATCATGGGCATCACCGGGGCCGGTAAAGTAAGGGAAACGCTCATCGGCAGCAATACCCTCGCCGTGGCCCGGCAAACCAATCTGCCGGTGATCATTGTGCCCGAGCATGCCCGGTTTGAAACGGTGACCGATGTGGGACTCACCACCGATTTCCGCGATGTGGCCGACACGATTCCCGATAAAAAAATTAAAGAGATCGTGTACATGCTGGGCTCCCGCCTGCATGTGCTCAACGTGGATTACCAGCACAGCTACAGCACCCCCGATACGCCGTTCCAGAGCGGACTGGTGGAAACCATGTTCCAGGAACTCACCCCGCATTATCATTTCATTGAGCATGAAAACATCGCGGAGGGGCTGAACGATTATGCGGCCACCCATGGCATTGAACTGCTCATCGCCATCCCGCAGAAACACAACCTGCTGGATCGTCTTTTCAGCAAAAGCCAGACCAAAGAACTGGTGTTTCACAGCAAGCTGCCGGTAATGGTACTGCACGATTAACGGTCAGAAATAGACGAAGTAATACAGGTAATGCCGGGAAAAACTGCCTGTTGCAGTTATTTTTATTCAAAGCGCAGGGCTTTCACGGGTGAAATATTCCGCACCAGTAAAGAAGGGATAAAAAGAATAAGAAAACTTAGGAGGAAGGTGACCAGGTTCACCAACCCCACCTGCCACCAGATGATGCGCACCGGGGCTTCCCGCACGTAATAGGCCGCTTCGTCGAGCCGGATGAAACCGGTGGCCTGTTGCAGCCAGCAGAGGCCCAGCCCCAGCAGGGTCCCCAACACAATACCCGTAAACGTAATGATGCCCCCCTGCCGCCAGAAGATCTGCTGGATCTGGTGGTTGGCGGCGCCGGTTGCTTTAAGCAGCCCGATCATCTGGGTGCGTTCCAGCACCAGGATGAGCAGGCAGGAGATGAGGTTGATGACCGCCACCAGGCACATGACGGCAATGATGATCCGGCGGTTGGTGTGCTGGAGGTTCAGCCAGTCGAAGATATTGGGATAAATCTCCCGGATGGTGGCGCTGTACCAACTGGCCGGAATGGAGTCGAGCAGCAGGTTGTTGATGCGCAGATCATCGCGGTAATCGTGCAGCGTTACTTCGTAACCACCGATCTGATGGGGGGACCACCCGTTGAGCTGTTGTATGAGCCGCAGGTCCACCAACGCGAAGGTCTTGTCGTACTCCTCAATGGCCGTTTTGTACCAGCCCGTCACCTGAACGGGGCGCACCCGCGGTGCAGTGCCGGCCTCATCGGGAAAGTACAGAAAAGCCCGGCTGCCGGTATCCAGTAGCAGCAGACGGGCGGTATGTTCCGAGATAACGATGGGAGCAGCGCCTCCGGACCTATCAAAGGGCAACCAGCTGCCCCGCGTGAGGAACGGCCGGATCCGCTCCGGTGTAAAACCGGCCTCCACGCCTTTGAGCAAGACCCCTTCAATGGATTCGCTGCTTTTGAGGAGGGCCGACTTGGTGGCAAAAGCGTCTACCCAACGTACTGCAGTCTGCGAGCGGGCGGCCTGCAGCACCGTATCATTTTTCAGCGAAGGCAGTTCCTCGCCCAGCCCTGCCACCGAAGGAACCTGCTGCTGCAGGCGCAGGTGGCCCCAGAAGCTGAACACTTTGTTGGCGATGGTTTCCTGGAATCCCGCCACAAAGGCGAGCGTAACAATCATCACGGCCACACTGATGGCAGTAGCCAGGATGGACAGGCGGATGATGAAACCGGAAAAGGACCGGTCGCGGCGGAATACGATTCTACGGGCTATGAAAGAGGCTACGTTCAAACGGGTTATCTTTGAAAGATGATAAAGCTACGGTGTTGCAGGGTTCTAACACCGGGATGCCCCCTCTGTAAGCACTGTACGCAACAACGGAAAGGACGGAAGCATCGTGCACACCGCGTTTTGCACAGAGTTTAACAGGGTTGCCATTCAAAATGAATTATTTTTAACCCACAACACGTTGTAAAACTAATGCATTCCCGTCGCATGCGTCATCTCCCCTTCTGCCTTGTTACCGGCCTGTTCCTGTTCCTGCTGCAGGAACTGAACGCACAGGCAGCTGACCGTATCTTCCGGGAGCAGATCCGGTCGGTGAAATTCCACGTGTCGGGCGACCAGCTGCAGTACCCCATCATCCGCCTCAACAGCAGCGACCGGCTGGCCCTGCACTTTGACGACCTGGATGCCGATGTGAAATATTATTCCTACACGTTTGTGTTGTGCAATGCCGACTGGACGCCGGCCCAGCTGAGTCAGTTCGACTACATGCGGGGCTTTGCCAACGTACGCATCGGTACCTACCGCAATTCCTCCATCGCGTTGACCCGCTACACCCACTATATGGCCGAGGTCCCCGACCGCAACACCTTCCCCACCCGCAGCGGTAATTACCTGCTCAAGGTGTTTCTGAACGGTGATACGACGCAGCTGGCGTTCACGCGGCGCTTCCTGGTGGTGGACAACCGGGTGACCACCGGCGCCACCGTGGTGCAGCCCTTCAACCAGGCCGTTTTCCGCAGCCACCAGAAAATTCAGTTCCAGGTGAACGTGCAGAACATCAAACCCACCAATATCTTTCAACAGGTGCGGGTGGTACTCCTGCAAAACAACCGCTGGGATAATGCCATCACCAACATGCAGCCCACCTTCATCCGGCAGAACATCCTCGAATATAACACCGAAAACGAAGGCCTTTTTCCCGGCCACAAAGAATGGCGCTGGGTCAACCTCACCAGTCTGCGCCTGCAAACCGATCGCATTGAACGGGGAGACTACACGAACCGCGGGCAGACCCTCTTCGTGAAGCCGGAAGGCGAACGGCAGGAGTTCCGTTACATGTATTACCGCGACGCCAATGGCATGTACCAACTGGGCAACATGGAGCAAAACAATCCTTACTGGCAGGGCGACTATGCCACGGTGTGGTTCCGTTTTGCGCCCCCCGACCAGCAAGCCTATGCCGGAAAAGACGTGTACCTGTTTGGCGAACTCACCAACTACGAAATACAGGAAAGGAATCGCATGATCTTTAACCCGGAAACAGGCCTGTACGAAAACAGCCAGCTGCTCAAACAAGGCTTTTATGATTACATCTACCTGCTCCGTGACCAGAAAACCGGTCAGCTGGATGCCGGTCAAACCGAGGGCAACTGGTGGGAAACCGAAAACAACTATACGATCCTGGTGTACTACCGCCCATTGGGCGGAAGAGCCGACGAACTGGTGGGTATCAACCAGGTGAACTCCCTGGCCAACCGGCCCACCATGGAACGACGGATTTTATGAGTCCGCTTGCGGACTGTTAAATGAAACAGTACGTGCAGCGGGCTGCCGGTAACCTGCATCATAAACCCACATGAACCTACTCCGCCCCATTGGATTGCTGCTGCTGGCATGTACGGCCGGAAGCGCAGCGGCGCAAACGGCCGACAGTATTTTTTTTAACCTGTACACCGACAGCCTGAAGAAAGGTGCGTGGAACTACATCAACGTGGATGGCTTGTATGGAAAGGGGCGGATCCTGCCCGTGCCGGCCCGGCAGCTGGAGTGGACCATCAGCGGCGGTACGAGGGATGGTAACAGCATCTGGATTGACTGGAGCTTTTCCGCCGACTCGGTGGTGGTGGAAACCTGGCAGCGGCAGCGACCGGATCAACCCATCCGCACCATCATCTGGATAAAAAAAGAAGACCTGCAACTGCAGGCTCCGTTGCAGGACTCCCTGTTGCAGCGGCTGAACGAACGCAACCGCCGCGCTCCCAAAAAAAAGAAGAATTGATTACTGACGGGTTGTCGTTTTAAAATGCAAAGCTTGTAATTGAACTCCGATTGTGTTATCGGGGCAATCACTTGTTACCCTTGGTTTGATATACCCGGACTCTTTGTGGTTCCTCCGGATTTTTTACCACAAGGCTCACAAGGCTTTTCACAAAGACCACCAAAGTATTCTTCAACAAAAAGGACATCCACCGGATGCCCTCGTAAGTTTTTGATTTAGCCCGTGCAACGGGTTGATTACTGGAATTTCTTCGCGTCTTCCAGGAACTTAGCCAACCCGATATCGGTGAGCGGATGCTTGAGCAATCCGAGGATGGATTCGAGCGGACAGGTACACACATCGGCGCCCAGTTCGGCTGCCCGGATGATGTGGTTGGGATTGCGGATGGAAGCCGCCAGGATTTCGGTTTCAAAACCCTGTAAAGAGTAGATGTTCGCAATCTGAGCGATGAGGTCCATCCCGTCCCATCCGCTGTCGTCAATGCGACCGATGAAGGGTGATACGTAGGTGGCCCCTGCTTTGGCCGCCAGGATGGCCTGGCCCGCGCTGAAAACGAGGGTGCAGTTGGTTTTTATGCCATTATCGCTGAACCACTTGAGAGCCTTGATACCGTCTTTAATCATGGGCACTTTCACCACGATGTTGGGGTGAATGGCCGCCAGTTTCTTGCCTTCCTCAATCATGCCGTCGAAATCCGTGCTGATCACCTCCGCGCTGATATCGCCGTCCACCAGTTCGCAGATGGTTTTATAATGCTGCATCACCGCTTCGGTTCCTTTGATGCCCACTTTGGCCATGAGGGAAGGATTGGTGGTCACCCCGTCGAGGATACCCAGTTCGTTGGCTTCTTTGATCTGTGCCAGGTCGGCTGTGTCAATAAAAAATTTCATGGTGTTTTGATTAAGTTCCCGGAGGGAAGAGAAGAAAAAAAATGGCAGGTTACTTACATCGCACCGCTACAACCGCCTACCCTTGCTGTATTCCTACCCTGGGGGAGTTCAGCAGGAGCTGGTCGTGCAAGACCTGCCGGCGCAAAGATAGGAGTTTGCGGTATATCCATTTTAATTAAATGCTGATTTTCTCACCGCAACATCGTCCGGCGCATACGCTTGCAGCGGACGTCCGGAACCGGTACCTTTAAGAAAAAAATGCGTATCACTGTTTTTGGCGCTACCGGCCTGGTGGGCCGGCAGGTCTGCCGCGAAGCCCTCTGGCGGGGGCATACCGTGGTGGCTTTTGGCCGCAACACACAACTGCTCGAAGCGCAGTCACGGCTGGAAACCGTGAAGGGCGCGCTGTTTGACCCGGCCGATGTGGCGCGGGCCCTGCGGGGAGCCGACGCCGTGATCAGCGTGGTGGGTGGAGCCATTGACGGCGCCGACCGCACGCGATCGCTGGGGATGAAAATCATTGTACAGGAAATGCAGAAAACCGGGGTACGACGGATCGTGGCGCTGGGCGGCTTGGGCATCCTTAATGCGCCGGAAGGCGGGCTGCTGCTCGACGCGGATGAGTACCCGGACGAATACAGAGCCGTGGGAGAAGAACACCGGAAAGCTTACCAGCACCTGCTGGAATCACCACTCGACTGGACATTTGTGTGCAGTCCGGATATCGAAGAAGGTGACCCAACCGGTTCCTATCGCACCAGCAGCGATGTGCCGCCGGAACCCAACAGTTTCCGGATCTTTTCGGGCGACCTGGCCCAGTTTATTTTACGGGAAACGGAAGATCCCACCTATGTGCGCAAGCGGGCCGGCATCTGCAATTAAGTCCCTCTGCGCCGCAGTTCCCACAACAGGATGCCGGTGGCCACGGCCGCGTTTAACGACTCGGCCTTGCCGAAGGAAGGAATGGTAACGGCTTGCTGTACCCGTTCCAGCAGTCCGGGACGGATGCCCTGCGCTTCATTGCCGATGAGAAGCAGTCCGCCATCCGGAAAAACATAGTCCTGTACCGGCGTGCCGTTGAGCACCGCCGCGACCACGGGGCCATGGCTTTGCCGGCAATAGCCGTCCAGCTCCTGAACGATCACCGGCACCCGCAACACACTGCCCATGCTGGCCTGTACCACTTTGGGATTGCAGCCATCCACCGAATCGGGTGATGCCACTACCTGGCGGATGCCAAACCAATCGGCCAGCCGCAGGATGGTGCCCATGTTGCCGGGGTCGCGGATGCCATCGAGTACAAGGATCCAGTTGTTTTCCGGTGACAGCAATTGGGGTTGCACCAACCGCCGCACCACGCACACCACCTGCTGGGGCGTTTGCAGGGCGCTGATGCGTTCCAGTTCAGCGGGAGAAATTTCCCGGAAGCGGTCACCGGTGGGCGTGAGTGCCTGCTCCCGGAAAAATTCCGGCAGGGCATAAAGGGCCACGAGCTGTTGCGGGCATTCGGCCAGCAGTTCGCGGGTGATCTTCACACCTTCCACCAGGAAGCAATCGCTTTCCTCCCGCCCTTTTTTGTGGTGCAACGATTGAATATGTTTAACTTCGTTCTTAGTGAGCATGGTGAATCTTCTTACATTGAAAAAGGCCGGCCTTTCCTCCCTCCTGCCGCTCGTTGCGTTGTTGCTGCTGGGTTCCTGCGGTGTAAAAAACTTTCCCAAAGAAACTCCATTTGTGTATGATAATAAAATTGAGATTGTAAGCCCGCAGATGAGCAAGGAAGACAAGAAAATTCTCAAAGGGAAACTCACCACACAACTGGCCGACAGCCTCCAGCTCAGGATCCGCGAACGCCTGCTTATCCTCACCACCCTGCTCGATCCACCCGCTTTCGACACCTCTTATGCCCGGCAGAGTACCGAAAACATGGAGATTTACCTCAAAACCATCGGTTACTTCAATGGCAAAGTGCGGTACACCTATACCATAGATACGGTGACAAAAAAAAGACCGGAGCCGGTTGAATACCGCACCACCACCACCTTTGACGTGCAGACCGGCCCCGTGTTCCGCCTCGACTCCGTGGATTATTTTATGACCGACACGGCCCGGCCGCAACTGACCAACCCGCTGCAGGAACTGACGAATGAGCACCGTTCCAAAAGCGCCCTCCGCAAAGGGGTACCTTTTACCGAGTCGCTGTTGCTGCAGGAACTGGAGCGTCTGGTGGATCTTTACCGCAACAACGGGTATTTCAATTTTTCACGGGAACACCTTTTCATTGAAGCCGACACGGTATTCCTGCCCCTGCTCAATCCCTTCCTGGATCCCTTTGAACGCATCGAAGTTTTGCAGGAAGCCCGGAAGCGCCGCGAAAACCCGCAGATCAACGTCTTTGTGCGGGTACGCCCCAACCTTCCCGATGCCGTCTTTACCCGCTACCAGGTGGGCAAAGTGACTGTATACCCCGACCATGCCGGCGCACTCACCGACTCTTCCGCCTACGAAACGATCGAAGCGGGTTCCCTGTTCATCCGGCAGCGCACACCTGCTTATAAACCCGGCTTCCTGCAGTCGAACATCTACCTGCAACCGGGCAGCCTGTACCGCCTTGATGAGCTGAACCGAACGTTCAGCAACCTCAACAACCTTGGCACCTGGCAGTTCATCAAGATTGAACCCCGCGAAAACCGCGAACAAAACCTGCTGCGGGCCGACAGTCCGCTGATTGATTTCGATATCTTCCTTACCCCCGCCAAAAAATATACGTTCAGCACCGACCTCGAAAGTGTGTTCAACCAGACCCAGCAAACGGCCCTGGCCACCGCGGGTAACCTGGTGGGCTTTGGTTTGAACATGGGCATCCGCAACCGCAACTGGGACCGGCAGGGCATCCAGGCCTCCAACACCATCCGGGGCGGCGTGGAAGCGGGCGTGGGACAGATCAACACCGGCCTGCAGGCCACCGAACTCACCTACAGCAACAGCTTCACCTTTCCGCGGCTGCTGGGGCTGGGAAATGCGTGGAAGGACAAATTTCTATTCCGGCGCACCTTCATCAACACCAACCTGTCACTCATTGACCGCAACATCCGCAACCGCGGCCTGTTCAGTCTCACCAACATCGGCCCCTCCTTCGGCTGGCAGGTACGGAACTTCCGCAACGAGATCATCAGCTTCCGGCCATTGAACGTGGAATACGTGAAACTCAATTCCGTGTCGCCACAGTTCCAGGAGCAGCTCAACGCCAACCCCTTCCTGCTCTTTTCGTTCAACACCGGCCTGGTCATCGGCTCCGTATTCTCCTTTACCAAGCCCCAGATTGTATCGCGTCGCAAATCTAACCACGTTAGCTTTTTCCGCTTTGGCGTGGAGGAATCGGGCGCGCTCTTCGGACGCCTGAAAAAAGCCATCCCGGTATTCGACCGCGAACTGTTTGAATACATCAAGGGAGAAGTGGAATTCAAACACGAAATACGCTATCCCAAACACAGCTGGGTGTTCCGCACCGCCGTGGGAGCCGGCTACCTGTACAACGACACGGTAAGCATGCCCTTCTTCAAGCAGTTCACGGGCGGCGGTCCCAACAGCATGCGGGCCTGGCCCCTGCGCAGTATTGGCCCGGGCAGCACCCCCCTGCAGCAACGCGAAGAAAGCAACCGCTTCTTCAGCCGCAGCGGCGACTTCATGCTGGAGGCTAACGCCGAATACCGGTTCAACATCGCCAGCGTTATCCCCAACACCTTTGTGATCCGCGGGGCGCTCTTTACCGATGTGGGCAACGTGTGGAACTTCCGCAACAAGAGCAACCGCGGCAACGATACGGCCGTTTTCCAGATCAAAAACCTCTACCGCGAACTGGGTGTGAGCATGGGCTCGGGCCTGCGTTTTGACTTCGTGGGACTGTTCCTGCTGCGGCTCGACTTTGGCTTCCGGGTGAAAAACCCTGCCCATCCATTCATAGAGGAAAATAACGGCTGGCGCTTTCCCAAAGTGAGCCTGGCCCACCTCGTCCGTGGCCGCGACATTGACCGGCAGTGGCGCTACGAGAATTTCAATTTATCACTGGGAATCAACTATCCGTTTTAGCGGCTGCACCGGCGGCCAGCATTTCCCGTATCCAGGCAAGGGTGTCGGGGAGACTGCGGGCCTCTTCCAGCGGAAACTCCCCGATGCGGGTACGGCACAAACTGCTGAGGAAAGCGCCGCAGCCCAGGGCCTGACCGAGGTCGTGTGCCAGGCTGCGGATGTAGGTGCCGGTGGAACAGACCACACGGAAATGCAGTACCGGCCAGGCATAACGGGTGATCTCGAATGCATGGATGGCGATGGTGCGGGGCTCCAGTACAACGTCGAGGCCTTTACGTGCCAGCAGGTACACCGGTTTTCCCTTTTGCTTCACAGCCGAGTGAATGGGTGGCACCTGCTGAATGACACCCCGGAACTGCTGCAGGGTTTCCTCCACTTGCTGCGGGGTGATATGGTGGTAATCGCGGAACTGATCCGGCTCACTCTCCAGGTCGTAGGTGGGGGTAACGGCGCCCAG
Organism: uncultured Chitinophagaceae bacterium; assembly: GCA_937862815.1. Lineage (GTDB taxonomy): Bacteria > Bacteroidota > Bacteroidia > Chitinophagales > Chitinophagaceae > Lacibacter. Next base: position 81,092 of record CALMED010000006.1, read on the forward strand.
GGTGATGGTGCCGGTGTATTCTTTTTCCCGGGCCATGTATTCGTTGATGCGCTTGGTGAACTTACCGGTGCACACAATGAGCAGGCCGGTGGCCAGGGGATCCAGCGTACCGGCATGGCCCACTTTTTTAATGCGCAGGGTGCTGCGGATCTTGGCCACCACATCGTGCGAGGTCCATTCCAGCGGTTTATCCACCAGCAGCACCTGTCCTTCTGTAAACGCGTTGGTAACGGGCTCTTTCATGTTCGTTGGTTCCGCTTAGTAGGCCTGCGCAAACAGCACCCTGCGGGCGGAGGGTTTACCACTGAACACACAGGTACCGGGTTCCGCGTCTCCTTCAAACGGGATGCAGCGGATGGTGGCCTTGGTTTTCTCCTTGATGGCGGTTTCGGTTTCCGGGGTACCGTCCCAGTGGGCCGCAAGGAAGCCGCCCTTCTCTTCGAGCGTGCGGGTGAACTCCTCCCAGCTGTCCACCGGCGTGATGTGGGCGTCGCGGTACATGCGGGCCCTTTCAAAGAGATTCGCCTGGATGGCTTCCAGCAGTTGGGTTATATGACTTACAATGCCGTCGAGGAGAACGGATTCTTTTTCCTTCGTATCGCGGCGGGCTACTTCAATGACGTTCTGCTCCAGGTCGCGGGCGCCGATGGCGAGGCGCACGGGTACGCCTTTCATTTCGTATTCGTTGAATTTCCACCCCGGGCGGGTATGGTCGCTGTCGTCGTATTTCACACGGATGCCCTTTGCCTGCAGTTCCTTTACGATGACTGCTACCCGCTGGCCGATAGCGGCTTTCTGTTCTTCCCCTTTGTAGATGGGTACAATCACCACCTGCAGCGGAGCGATGCGGGGCGGCAATACCAGCCCGTCGTCATCGCTGTGGGCCATCACCAGGGCGCCGATGAGGCGGGTACTTACCCCCCAGCTGGTCGCCCACACGTATTCCTGCCGGTTTTCTTTGTTCAGGTATTTCACCTCAAAGGCTTTGGCAAAATTCTGCCCCAGGAAATGCGAGGTGCCGGCCTGCAGGGCCTTGCCATCCTGCATGAGCGCTTCGATGCAGTAGGTATCCACGGCGCCGGCAAACCGCTCACTTTCGCTTTTCACGCCCCTGATCACCGGCAGCGCCATGTACTCTTCGGCGAAGGTGGCATATACGTCGAGCATGCGGCGGGTTTCTTCCACCGCTTCCGCCTCGGTGGCATGGGCGGTATGGCCCTCCTGCCAGAGAAACTCGGCGGTGCGCAGGAAAAGACGGGTACGCATCTCCCAGCGCACCACGTTGGCCCACTGGTTCACGAGGATGGGCAGGTCGCGGTACGACTGGATCCAGTCGCGGTAGGTATTCCAGATAATGGCTTCACTGGTGGGACGTACCACCAGTTCTTCTTCCAGCCGGGCTTCGGGATCCACCATGAGGGCGCCCTTGCGGGAGGGATCCGCCTTGAGGCGGTAGTGGGTAACTACGGCGCATTCCTTGGCAAAGCCCTCGGCGTTCTTTTCTTCGGCTTCAAACAGACTCTTGGGCACAAAGAGGGGAAAATAAGCGTTCTGGTGACCGGTGTCCTTGAACATTTTATCCAGCACATCGCGGATGTTTTCCCAGAGCGCGAAGCCGTACGGCTTGATGACCATGCACCCCCGCACGGCGGAGTAATCGGCCAGTCCGCCTTTCAGGATGAGATCGTTGTACCATTGCGCATAATCCTGTTCACGAGAGGTGATTGCCGTAGCCATGAGGGTTTTGTTTAAGTCGTTGAATTAGAAGAAATTTAACAGGCCTTTGCGCTTACATTTTAACTTCCGGCCTGAGGTTTGTTATAGTGAATTATTAACAGTTACGAAGCTGCAAAAGTAGTAACTTCACATTACAAACTTTCAAAACGAAACGCCATGAATGCACGCATACTTCTCTTCGCGTTGGCACTGGCCGGGTTTACCTCCTGCGCCACTTACCGTTCCGGGCAAACACCCGACGACGTGTACTACTCTCCTGCACGTGAAAGTGACGGGTACGTGCAGGTGGACCGCGACCGCGACAACCGCTATTCCTACAACAACCAGGAGCAGATGGATGACATCCGGCTGCGTCAGCAGCTGCGTGATCCGCGGCTTCGTGGTTTTGACGACGACTTTTACTGGGCGCCCCGTTACAACACCTGGGGCTGGAATACCTGGAATAATCCGTATAACACCTGGGGCTGGGGCTGGAACAACCCCTTTGCCTGGAACGATCCATGGCGTTGGAACAACGGCTTTGGATGGAACCATGGCTTTGGATGGAACAACGGTTTTGGCTGGAACAACGGTTTCGGATGGAACCGCCCGCTGTTCTGGAACAGCGGTCCGGGTATCATCGTAACCAAGCCCGTTATCAGCACCAACTCTACCGGTATCCGTTATTCGCCGGGTATTCAGAACGTGGGCAACTCCCGCAATAACAACAGTCTCTTCAAGGGCAATACCAACAACGGCAGCCGCTTCTTCAACAATGCCACCAACAACACCAACTCCAACCGCCGGAGTAACAGCAGCTGGTTTGGCAACAGCAACAGCAGTGGCAGCGGAAGCAGTTTTGGCAACAGCAACAGCTCGGGCGGCAGCCGCATCTTCAGCAGCGGCAGCAGCGGTGGTTCGGGTCGCAGCAGCAGTCCCGCACCGTCCGGCAACAGCGGTGGCGGACGCCGCAACTGATCGTGGTACTGTGTTTCTATGCAACAATCCATTCATCAATTAACGGATGCGGCGAAGGTATCTGTCCGCTACCCGGCCGAATAATTCTACCATGAAAAAAATGCTACCCCGTACATTCGTCCGCCGCGGCATGACCATACCGGCACTTTTACTGGCCGCTTCTCCCCTGCTGGCCCAGGATGCCCTGGATGCCCTCCGCTTCTCGCTCTGGGATCCCGTGCACAGCGCCCGCGTGCGGGCCATCGGCGGGGCCAACGTTTCACTGGGAGGTGATATCAGCTCCACCTTCATCAACCCCGCTGGCCTGGCCCAGTTCAAAACCAACGAAGTGGTGTTGACGCCAGGCTTCTTCCTCAACGGCACGAAGATGCAGTACAATGACAGCTCTTTCAAAGGCAACCGCTCGGCCCTCAACAGCGGGGTGAACGGGGTGATCCTCAGCTGGGGCAACCGCTTCCGCAGCAGTCCCATCCGCAACACCACCGTGAGCTTTGCCATCAACCAGGCCGCCAACTTCAACTCCAACTTCGCCTACAGCGGGCGCAACAACCTCAGCTCCTACTCAGAGAAGTGGGTGGAAGAGCTGGCCTTCAACCGGGTGACTAACTTCAACGCCGCGCTCAACAATTTCCCCAACGGTGCCAGCCTGGCGGTAGAAAACTACCTGGTGGACAGCATCCTCAGCTTCGGTTCCATCATCGGCTACCGCACCAACGCCGAAACCCAGCGGATGCCGCTCGACCAGTCGTTCAGCTACCAGACCCGCGGCGGCATCCAGGAAGCAGCCATCGCCATGGCCTGGAACAACCAGGAAAAACTGCTCTATGGTGTAACACTGGGCTTCCCGATCGTGAACTTCCGCCGGCAATCCACCATCGAAGAGCGCGATGGCAGCGGCAATACCGATAACGACTTCGAATCCTTCCGCCTCACAGAAACCTTCTCCACCATCGGCTCGGGCATCAATGCCAAGCTGGGGCTGATCGTAAAACCCGTAGAGCATTTCCGCATCGGGCTGACCTTCCACACACCTTCGTTGCTGTCGCTCACCGACCGTACGTTTGCCGACCTGCAGACCAACGTGGAGAACTACGCCCGCCGCATCACCGGCGATAACTCCCGGCCTTCCACCTTCCGGCTTAACACGGCCGATATCACCGGCGGCACCGATTACACGTACACGTATACCCTCAGCACACCCTGGCGGGCAGCCGCTTCGTTGTCCTATGTGTTCCGGGAAATCAAAGACGTGACCAAACAAAAAGCATTCATCACCGGCGATGTGGAACTGATCAACTACCGCTCCATGCGTTACAGCGGCGCCGAAAATGTAGATAACAGCTATTTCCAGGCGGTAAACGACGATATCCGCGCCCTCTACCGCATGGCCATTCATGCCCGGCTGGGCGGCGAGCTGAAATTCAAAACGCTGATGGTACGCGGCGGGGTGAACTACCGCAGCAGCGCTTACAAAAAAGACGCGCTGCCCGAAGGCACACCGGCCTGGGCGCTTACCCCCAGCCTGGGACTGGGCTACCGCGACAAAGGCGTTTTTGTTGATCTCACCTACGCCCACACCCTTGGGCGGGATGTACACTTCCCCTACCTGCTGGCCGATAATGTTTACCCCTTCGCCCGCAACCGGTTCTTCAACGGACAGGTGGTGGCAACGGTGGGATTTAAGTTTTAATGAGTGAATGAGTGATTGAGTGAATGAATGAATGGGGGGAGTGTGTTGGAAGGAAGGCGTTTCTCCTTGTTTGAAATGCCTGTCAGAAAAAGAACGCCGCGTTTTCTGCGAATCCATCGGCGGCATCTGCGGGAAATTCTACGGCGCAGAGAAAGGAGAAGCAGCGATTTTCGCAGAGAGGAAAGTAAGGATTGAAGGACTGAGGGATTGAAGGATTCAAGGACTGAGGGATTGAAGGATTGAATGAGGGGCGTGTCGTAGTGAGAGTAATTCTGATTCTTTTAAATGCCTTTAAAAAGGAATTTCGTGAAATCTGCGGAACAATCTGCAAAATCTGCGGGAAATTCTCCGGCGCAGAGGAAGGAGAAGCAGAGGCTTTCGCAGAGAGGAAAGTAAGGATTGAAGGACTGAGGCAAACCGCAAATACATTAAGACGCAAAGTTGCTGGTTGTTTCACGCGGCGGGCACGGTGGAGCGGCGGACGCGACGTTTTTTCTTCCGCGACGTAGCGGTACATATCACTAACTCATTTCCCCCACCACATACGAATAAATCGCCTCCGTTTCCTGCGGTTCAAACCATGCAACGCCCTCCTGTTTACGTAGCCAGGTGAGCTGCCGGCGGGCATACTGGCGGGTGTGCTGCTGAATGGATTCCACGGCCTGCGGTAAAGTGCTCATCCCGTCAAAATAATCAAATAATTCCTGGTAGCCCACCGTCTGCAGCGCATTGAGGTGCCGGAAGGGATACAGGGCGCGGGCTTCTGCTTCCAGGCCCTGTTCCATCATGTGTACCACGCGCCGGTTGATGCGTTCGTGCAACAAGGTTCGTGGCAGGTTCAGCCCCACAGTAATGCAGCGGAAAGGGCGCTCCCGGCGCTGCCCGGTGCGGAACGACAGGATGGACTGCCCCGTACCCTCCACTACTTCCAGCGCCCGCAGCATGCGATGCGGATTGAGCATTTCTCCCGTGGCGGCAAACATCGGATCCCGCTCTGCCAGCTGCTGCTGAAGCCAGGCAAGGCCCTGTTGTTCGTAGTGCGCCTGCAGGCGTTGCCGCAGTTCGGGAGCTACCGGGGGAATGGCATCCATCCCCTCACAAAAGGCTTTGATGTAGAGTCCGGTACCACCCGACACCACCACCAGGTCGGTCTCCTCAAAACAGGCAGCCGCTTTCGCCAGCGCATAGTTTTCGAAAGTGGCCGCGGTAACGTCGTCGTGAATGGAATGGGAGTTGATGAAATAGTGCGGTACAGCGGCCAGTTCCTCCGGGGAGGGCTTGGCCACGCCGATGGTAAGTTCGCGGAAACACTGCCGCGAGTCGGCCGAGATGACCGATGTACGGAACCGCTCTGCCAGTTCAACCGCGAGGGCTGTTTTTCCCACAGCCGTCGGGCCGGCAATCACCAACGCGATTTTGTTCATGCTGTTTGTTGAGGGGGAAACACCGGTGTTCAGAAGGCTGTTTCTTCTTCGCCGGCGGCGCCTTCTTCTTCGAGGCCCGTTTCTTCTTCGCTCTCCTCGCCTTCTTCGCCAAAGCCTTCGGCACCGGCTCCGAGGTCGTACTTCTCTTCCATCTCCGCCAGCTTATCGCCCACCAATCCCTTGGTGCCGTACTGGCTCGGGGCAATTCCTTCGGAGCGGACCACAGACGGATAGGTCAGGCGCGGATTTTCTTCTTTTATCACCTGGATAAGCTCCACGAGGAAGGTCCAGTTTTTATTGAAATCGTACACGTACACAAACTTCTGGTTGGGTTCGCGGATCTCGGAGCCGATGGAGGTCTCCTCCATGAGGAGCGGCGGCGCCTTGTAGGCTTTTTCGTACACTTCCAGGCTGATCTCCCGCCCCTGTTGCCAGAGGTCGTTGCTGCGGAAGAAGGTGGCTTTGTGCTTGCTGTCGAACTCCCAGGCCTTGAGAATGGCTTCGTGCAGATCTTTGAAATGCTGTGTATGCCGGATCACGATATCCCGGTAGGTGGCATCGTCTTCTTCCCAATAAACCCTGAAACGCAGTACTGCCATACAATAAGTTGAAATGTGTTGCGCCAGCACCGTGGCCGGTGAAAAGGCGGATAACAAAAATAACCCTAATCCGCCACCGGAACAAGATTTACTTCCTTTGCCTTGGCCAGCATCAGGGCATAGGCCGCTTCGTAGTTGTTGGGGATGTCGCCGTCGAGTATGGCATCGCGGATGGCGTTTTTGATATCGCCCACCACACGGGAAGGCGGAATGCCAAAAGTCTGCATGATCAGTTCCCCGCTGATGGGCGGCTGCCAGTTGCGCAGCTGGTCTTTCTCCTCCACCTCGCGGCAGCGTTCACGCACCAGCTCAAAGTTGCGGAGGTAGCGCTGCACCTTCTGCTTGTTTTTTGAGGTGATATCGGCCTGGCACAAGGTCATCAACGCGTCGAAATCTTCGCCGGCATCAAACAGCAGGCGGCGTATGGCGGAGTCGGTGATGTTCTCTTTGGTGAGACTGATGGGGCGCAGGTGCATCTCCACCAGCTTCTGTACAAACTTCATCTTTTCATTCTGCGGCAGCTTGAGTTTGGCAAAAAGCTTTGGCACCATGCGGGCGCCCACCACTTCGTGGCCGTGGAAGGTCCACCCATGGCCCGGCTCAAAACGCTTGGTGGCCGGCTTGGCAATGTCGTGCAGCACGGCGGCCCAGCGGAGCCAGAGATCGTTGGTATTGGGGGCGATGTTGTCCAGCACCTGCAGGGTGTGATAGAAATTGTCTTTGTGTCCCTTACCGTCAATGTATTCGGCCCCGGCCAGCTCCACCAGCTGGGGGAAGAAGAGCTGCAGCAGTCCGCTGCGGTAAAGCAGGTCAAATCCAACGGAGGGCTTGCTGCTGGCGATGATCTTGTTGAGTTCGTCGGAGATCCGCTCCTGCGAGATGATACGCAGACGTGTGGCGCTGTCGAGGATGCCCTGCCAGGTTTCGGGGTGAATGGTGAACTGCAGCTGGGTGGCAAAGCGGATGGCCCGCATCATGCGCAGGGGGTCGTCGCTGAAGGTCTGCACCGGGTCGAGCGGGGTACGGATGATGCCGCTCCGCAAGTCCTCCAGCCCGTTGAAGGGATCTTCCAGGGTTCCATAAGCGCCGGCATGCACGGCGATGGTGAGGGCGTTGATGGTGAAGTCGCGGCGGCGCTGGTCGTCGGTAATGGTACCGGGCGCCACGGCGGGCTTGCGGGAGTCTTCGCTGTAGCTCTCGCGGCGGGCGCCCACAAACTCAACGTCGTAGCCTTCCAACCGGATATGGGCGGTGCCGAAGTTTTTAAAAAACGAAACGGCGGGACGGTGGGGAAAACGATCGGCTACAGCATGGGCCAGTTGGATGGCATCGCCCACGCAAACGAAGTCCATGTCTTTACAGGACCTGCCCAGCAGCTTGTCGCGAACAAACCCACCCACCAGGTAACAGGGTATTCCCAGCTCATCGGCGCAGGCGCCCACCTGTTGCAGCAACTGCTGCTCTTCCTTCGTATAGTCCGGCATCATCGCGGCAAAAATAAGAAGAACGGGTAGTGTGGTTGGATTTAATGCGGCGATTCAATGTTTACCCCCCTCCCGGGCTTCTCAGATGAAGAGGAAAACCACTGTGATCTTGGATTCGGACACAAGGATGATCAGCGGGTTGTAGAAAAGCTTTAGCCCTTGGGCGTACAATCGCTCAACAGCCCTAACCCGGTCTTCAGCAACCAGCTTCCTGAAGTGTTTTGTGGTACGCCGCCATCACTGCTTCGGTGGTGGCCTGCGGGGTGAAACGTTGCAGGTGCTGTTGGGTGAGAATGTGGTGGCGGGCTACGGTTTCCGGATCGGCAAGTACGTGGTGCAACTGGGCGGCGATGCTGGCGGGATCAGAGGGATCGGCGTAGAAAGCCCCTTCCCCACCCGCTTCGGGGAGGCAGGATTGGTGGGAGGTGATGACGGGGATGCCGCTGGAGAGGCCTTCCAGCACGGGGATGCCAAAGCCTTCGTAGAATGAAGGGTACACCAGGGCTGCGGCCTGCTGGTAGATGGCGGGGAAATCGGCCGCCGTGAGGAAGCCGGGGTGCTGGCGGGCCGCCGGGCTGTCGGACAAAAAGATGCACCGCTGTTCGAGGCGGGCCTGCCGCAGATAGTCGAGCACCCGCTGCTTATACACGCCTCCCCCGCCGATGATGACCAGGGGCAGGGCCGCTTCGGGCGGCAGCAGGGGCAGCGCCCGGCAGAGGTTGAGCAGGTTTTTGCGTTCGATGATGGAACCCACGTAGAGGAAGAAGCGGTCGGGCAGCCCGTAGAGCTGTTTCACCCGCAGCTTTTCTTCCGGCGCTACCGGTACGGAAAAAGCCGGGTTGCATCCCTGGTAGCACACGTCAATTTTGGCGGGATCCACCCCGTAGAGCCGTACCAGGTCGGCCCCGGTTTGCTTGCTGATGGCGATGATGCGGGTGGCCTGGCGGCAGGCGTACTGAAACTTGCGGCGGTAAATGAGACGGTCTGCCGGTTTGTACTGTTGCGGGTAGAGTTCGAAGATGAGGTCGTGCATGGTGACCACCGACGGGATGCCGGTGCGCCCGATTCCCAACGGCAGCTCGTGGCTGAGGCCGTGGTAGAGGCCCACCTCACGTTTGCGAAGATCGCGGGTCATGCCGCTGCTACGCCACCAGCCGGGCAGCAGGGAGGCCGGGAAGCCGGCGGGCAGTACTTCCTCCACCTGGGACAAGTCGGAGAAGTGGAAGCGACCGGAGCGGCGGGGGTTGAAAAGCAGGTACCGGTGCTGGGGATAGTACTGCACCAGTGAGCGGATGAGGGTGCGGCTGTAATGCCCCAGCCCGGTGGTATTGTGATAAGCCCGTTTGGCATCGAATCCTATGCGCATGAGACGCGAAGTTAAGGAATGAATGAGTGAATGAATGGATGAGTGAATGGGGCGAATGTGCCTGGAGAGATTGCTCTATAGCGAAAAAGGATTGAAGGATTGAAGGATTGAAGGACTGAAGGACTGAGGGGGCGTCTCGTTTAATAACATAGTACATTGTCGTGTTGTGGCGACTTTCTGGAAAAAAAGATTGAAGGGTGTAATTTAAATTATTCGATTCGCTCAGGATGATGTGGAGTCAGCGGAACTGCTGGTTCCTGAATTCAGGGAAAAAGCATGCGGTAAGAGAAAAATAAATTAAAAAAACGTCATCCTGCCTGTTCCGAACTTGTTTCGGGGAGCGGGAGCGCGTGCCCGCCCGAGCCACTGCACGGGCGGGAAGGAGCCCGTCAGGAAAGCAGGATTAATTTCCATTCATGCTACCAGCTGCCAAATAAAGGCAGGCCCACTTGCATACGTGATTATTAACCGGAGAAAACCATTCATTCCGTCTTTCGGGTTATTTTCGCAGCAAAAAAAGAAGAATATGGATCTCCGCAAACAGATAGAAGCTGCCTGGAACGACCGGTCCCTCCTGCAGCAAGTTGCCTACACCGACGCCGTGCGGGCGGTGATAGAGGAAGTGGACAAAGGGCGGCTGCGCACGGCTGAGCCAATCGAGGGCGGGTGGCAGGTGAACGAGTGGGTGAAGCAGGCCATCCTGTTGTATTTCGGCATCCAGCAAATGCAGACCTGGGACCTGGCCCCCTTTGAGTTTTACGATAAGATGCTGTTGAAGAAAAACTATAAGGAACTGGGCGTACGGGCTGTGCCCCACGCGGTGGCCCGTTACGGCGCTTACCTGGCGAAGAACGTGGTGCTGATGCCCAGTTATGTGAACATCGGCGCCTATGTGGATGAGGGTACGATGGTGGACACCTGGGCCACGGTGGGCAGCTGTGCGCAGATTGGCAAGGGGGTGCACCTCAGTGGCGGTGTGGGCATTGGCGGCGTGTTGGAGCCCCTGCAGGCCAGCCCGGTGATCATTGAAGACGGGTGTTTTATCGGCAGCCGCTGCATAGTGGTGGAAGGCGTGCGGGTGGAGCAGGAAGCCGTGCTGGGCGCCAACGTGGTGCTCACGCAGTCCACCAAAATTATTGATGTAAGCGGACCGGAACCCATTGAGATGAAGGGCCGGGTGCCGGAGCGGAGCGTGGTGATACCGGGCAGTTACACGAAGAAATTCCCGGCCGGCGAGTACGGCGTGGGTTGTGCCCTCATCATTGGCAAGCGCAAGCCCAGCACCGACCTCAAGACCAGTCTCAACGATGCCCTGCGGGATTTCAACGTAAGCGTTTAACCCGTTGAAAAATTATAAAATATGTTTTGGGGGATTTCAAAATCCCGTACATTTGCAGCCCTGATGCCCAGATGGCGAAATTGGTAGACGCACTGTGTTCAGGTCGCAGCGTCCGCAAGGATGTGCTGGTTCGAATCCAGTTCTGGGCACAAGAACCCCGGCGCGTAGCGCCGGGGTTTCTTATTTGCGCACGTTGCAAGCCTGCTTGCATAAGTAAGCAAATAAGAAACCCCGCAGGGACTGCGCAGCAGGACCGGGGTTCTTGAGTAAGCCCCTCGCAGAACATTCTGGATCACCGCAGGTAATCCATTTCACGTTTCTTTCAAGACCTCCAGTTTCACACAAAGACCGCAAAGTGCAAGAAGGACACTGAGCTCCTCCCATACTCCGAAGCAGGTTAAATTGTAGAACCAGGGCGTTTGACCTCCCCTCTGTGCCTTCCACTGTGGAGAGATTTTTGTACCCTGTGGTTAAACAGCAAAACCACAGGGTAACAGGATTTTTTTTTACACAGAGCTGTACGGACTAATTCAATCGGAAATCGACTTCATTCCATAATACAACATGTAATAGTTAAGTTTTCTTAAATTATGTTCGGTTTTCTACCTGGCTTCAGATAATTTGCATTCACCACCAAAGAAACGAAAAGACGTTAAACGAATAAAACAACTCATGAATAAGCACATTGTCATCGTCCTGCTATTTATCCCGCTGTTGGGTTCAGCCCAACAGCAGGATTACCTGGTTCTGCACGAGGGCGACACCCTGTACGGAAAATACATCAACCGCAACAGTATCAACAAAACCATTCACTTCCGCACCGACCGGGGCACCATCAAACTACCCACCACAGACGTAAAAGAATTCTATTGGAAAAGCAGCAAACACCGGGTTTATAAAGACCCTTGTGAGAGCGGTATGAGTGCCTACAGGGTGTTGATTGAGGGATCAGTATCTTTTTTGCACAGCGGAGGTCGCGAAGACTACTGCCCCGATTTGATCCTTATTAACGATGAAATTTACCCCTTCAAAAGAAGAGATCATTTCTCAAAAGAAGCCTGGAGCAGGCTGTCAAAATGCACTGCTTTTGAAGAAAAATATACTGCTTATTACAATGAACACCGTAACCAAACAATTGTCTGGGAATGGACCTACAGAAAAAGCAGAACAAAATGGCTGGAAATGATCCGGTATTTCAATGCGAATTGTGGAAAGACTATACAATAACGTGTTGTGCTATTAAAAAAATCTATTTCACTCAGTGTTTTCCTCTGTGGCAAACGTTGTGTACTCTGTGGTAAAAAACAAAACCACAGAGTCCCCGGAGTTTTGCACAGAGTTTCGCAGAGTACTACAATTGAAAATCAAATTCACTCAATAGCACAAGACGTTACACAATAAAAAACTATATCCATTCAGCCCAAAAAAAGGAAAGGACATTTTTGATGCACGATGGTCCCTGCCTTTGAAACGAGAAATCAACCACGAATGGCATGCAACATGAAAACCAGGATTAAACTATTGCACTGGACGCCCCGCATCCTGGGCATCCTGTTCATCAGCCTCTTTGAGCTGGACGCCTTTGAATGAACCGGGTTTGCCGGTATGGCAGCAGATCGGGGACTTTATCATACACCTCGTTCCCTCCTTCATCTTAACCGGTATCCTGCTGCCGGCCTGGAAGCGGGGGCTGGCCGGTGGCCTCCTCTTCACAGCGCTGGCGCTGGGCAGCAGTCCGTTTCTTTACAACCTCAATTACAACCGCACCCAATTGGTCGCCACCACCCTGGGCATTGTACTGCTCATCGTCCTGCCCATCTTACTCACCGGTCTGCTTTCATAGGCAGTTACGTAGTGAAGAAAAGGCAGTCTTCTCCTTAGTTTCCGGGGTTCATCTTCCATCCCCTTCCCCACCCTGCTGTTTGCGGCTTACCTTATTGTAGACAAGCCGCAGCAACTGAAAAAAAGCAGGTGCTGTAAGCACTGTCATTGCAGGCAAAGTCCCGCAAAAAAAGCGGCTATCTCCAGGAGCAGACAACTCAGCGTCGAAGTGAGCGTAACACGGAGGTATGTGCTCTGTGTTCCTCTCTTTCTCCGTTTCTCCTGTGTTGTCCCTGGCGACAGCCGCTTATTTATTCCAACAACTTTTTAGCTGTGCAGATCAAACCGGTCGAGGTTCATCACTTTGTTCCAGGCGGCTGCAAAGTCGTGCACGAACTTGGCCTGACCGTCGGCGCAGCCATACACTTCTGCGAGGGCCCGCAGCTCGGTGTTGCTGCCGAAGATAAGATCGGCACGGGTGCCGGTCCACTTCACCTCACCGGTCTTGCGGTCGCGGCCCTCAAACAGGTCTTCCATTTCGGTTGTAGCCTTCCAGGTGGTAGCAAAATCGAGCAGGTTCACAAAGAAATCGTTGCTCAGCACGCCGGGGCGGTGGGTAAACACGCCGTGTTTCGAACCGTCCCAGTTGGCGCCCAATACCCGCATGCCACCTACCAGCGCCGTCATTTCAGGCGCAGTGAGGGTGAGCAGCTGGGCTTTGTCCACCAGCAGGTCTTCCGCCATGGCAGCACAACGGTGACCGTTGGCGTAGTTGCGGAAACCGTCGGCTTTGGGTTCCAGTACGGCGAAGCTGTGCACGTCGGTCTGGGTCTGGCTGGCGTCGTTGCGGCCGGGCGTAAACGGAACGCTGATTGTCACACCGGCTTCCTGCGCCGCTTTTTCCACGGCGGCACAACCGCCCAGCACGATGAGGTCGGCCAGGGAAACTTTTTTGCCATTTTGTGCGCCGTTGAACTGCTGCTGAATACCTTCCAGCACGCCCAGTACTTTCGCCAATTGAGTGGGGTTGTTCACGGCCCAGAATTGCTGGGGCGCCAGGCGGATGCGGGCGCCGTTGGCACCACCCCGCTTGTCGCTGTTGCGGTAGGTGGAGGCGGAGGCCCAGGCAGTGGATACCAGCTCGGCAATGCTCAGTCCGCTGCTGAGGATTTTATTCTTCAGGGCGGAAATATCCTCGGCATTGATCAGCTCAAAATCCACAACCGGGATGGGGTCCTGCCATACCAGCTCTTCTGCCGGCACTTCGGGGCCGAGGTAGCGGGCACGGGGACCCATGTCGCGGTGCGTGAGCTTGAACCAGGCACGGGCGAAGGCATCTTCAAATGCGGCCGGATCTTCGTAGAAGCGGCGGGATACTTTTTCGTAGGCGGGATCGAAGCGCAGCGACAGGTCGGTGGTGAGCATGAAGGGCTTGTGGAACTTGCCGGCCACATGCGCATCGGGGATGGTGGCTTCGGCGTTTTTGGCCACCCATTGCTGGGCGCCAGCGGGACTCTTGGTCATCTCCCATTCGTATTCAAACAGGTTTTTAAAGTATTCATGTCCCCATTTGGCGGGCGTGCTGGTCCAGGCGCCTTCCAGTCCGCTGGTGATGGTGTCTTCGGCGTTTCCTTTACCAAAACTGCTGTTCCAGCCGGTGCTCATCTCCTGCATCGTGGCGGCGGCGGGTTCGCGGCCTACGTATTTGGAGGGATCGGCGGCGCCGTGGGTTTTACCGAAGGTGTGACCTCCGGCAATGAGCGCCACGGTTTCTTCATCGTTCATGGCCATGCGGGCGAAGGTTTCGCGGATGTCGCGGGCGGCTGCCAACGGGTCGGGGTTGCCGTTGGGACCTTCGGGGTTCACGTAGATGAGACCCATCTGCACGGCGCCAAGGGGATTTTCCAGGTCGCGGTCGCCACTGTAGCGTTTGTCGCCCAGCCATTCGGTTTCGGAACCCCAGTAGATGTCTTCTTCGGGTTCCCACAGGTCTTCGCGTCCGCCGGCAAAGCCAAAGGTGCTGAAGCCCATGCTTTCCAGCGCTACGTTACCGGCGAGAATCATAAGGTCGGCCCAGCTCAGCTTCTTCCCGTATTTCTGCTTCACGGGCCAGAGGAGCAGGCGGGCTTTGTCGAGGTTGGCGTTATCGGGCCAGCTGTTGAGGGGCGCGAAACGGAGGGTGCCTTTTCCGGCGCCACCGCGTCCGTCGGCAATACGGTAGGTACCGGCACTGTGCCAGGCCATGCGGATGATGAAGGGACCGTAGTGGCCATAGTCGGCCGGCCACCAGTCCTGCGAGGTGGTGAGCACCTGTTCAATATCTTTCTTTACTGCAGCGAGGTCGAGGCTCTTGAATTCCTCTGCATAATTAAACCCGGGGTCCATGGGATTGCTGAGGGAAGAGTGCTGGCGCAGGATGTTGAGTTTAAGCTGGTTGGGCCACCAGTCGCGGTTGGTAGGCGCCGAGCCGGCGGTGCCTTTTGCCATGCTGCCGTTGTGAAACGGGCATTTGCTGATGTCGCCATTTACATTGTACGAGGCGTTGCTGGAAGTTTGCTGATCCATATGCAAGAGATTGGGTGTGAGAAAAACGGCACCGCGGTTACGGTACCGGACGTCTGCAAAGCTACACCCGGACGATCAATCATTCAAATTGATTATTTTTATGAACTTATAGACTCAGTCAATGACCCTCACCCAGCTGGAATACATCATAGCCCTGGATACCTGGCGGCATTTTGCGCTGGCGGCCGAAAAATGCTTTGTGACGCAGCCCACCCTCAGCATGCAGGTGCAGAAACTGGAGGATGAACTGGGCGTAAAGCTGTTCGACCGCACCAAGCAGCCGGTGATCCCCACCGAGATCGGCGCAGAGGTGATTGCACAGGCCCGTCGCACCTTGCGGGAGGCGGGCATGATTCCACAGCTGATCAGCGACCGGAACGATACCCTGTCGGGCGAACTGCGCATCGGCATCATCCCCACCCTGGCACCCTACCTCTTGCCGCCGCTGTACAAAAACATCCGGGAGCGGTACCCGAAACTGAACCTTGTCATCCGCGAAACCATCACCGAAGAAGTGGTTAGCGATTTAAAAAACGGCCGGCTCGACTGCGGCATTGTGGTCACCCCGCTGAAGGAGCCAAGTATCCGGGAGCAGGTATTGTTTTACGAAGAATTGTTTGTGTATGTATCCCGCAAAAACGAACTGGCTTCCAAAAAATGGGTATTACCTTCCGATATCAACCCCAATCAATTGTGGCTGCTGGAGGAAGGGCATTGCTTCCGGTCGCAGATCCTCAATCTCTGCGAACTGCGGCGCAGCAGCGACTTTCATTTTCAGTACGAGACCGGCAGCATAGAAACGCTGAAGCGCATGGTGGACAAGAGCGATGGCATCACCATCCTGCCGGAGCTGGCCATCCTTGAATTCGGCAAAACCCAGTTAAAGCTGGTGAAGCGGCTGCAACCGCCCTACCCGGCCCGGGAGGTGAGCCTGGTTACGCACCGCGATCATATCAAGACCCGTCTTATTGAAACCCTGCGCAAGGAAATCCTGGAGATCGTACCCACCCGCATGCACCAGCTGCGGAATAAAAAAATTGTGGAGATTACCTATTAACGGTTGTACTATTAAAAAATCCACATCACTCTGATTTCCCTCTGTGAAACCTTTGTGCACACTGTGTTTAAAAAGCAAAACCACAGAAGCCCCGGAGATTTGCACAGAGTTGTCAGCGTGATAAAACTGTAAATCAATTACATCTAATAGCACAACACATTACATCTTACTACTCCTCCCCTGTCTCAAGGTACGGAGAACCGGAACAGCAGGGCGACGGGTAGCTGACAACCGGCCGTGAGGGAAAACGCCTGAACAGTCAACCCGTTAGTTCCTTATTTTACCTATATTCGGCGCCCGTTTGTATTTGAAGCACCCTTCAATCCTGCTACTGCTTTTCGTATGCCTCCTAACAGGTTGGATGATGCCAACTGCACAGGCACAGAAATCCCGGCCCGATGCGGCGAAATGGGTGGAAAAAATGAGCACCCGTAATGCACCTGCAGGCATAGACTCGTTGAACAGCCTCCTCATGCAGCACCCCGACCGCTTGGGGTTCGTGCAATCTCTGGAAAAAAAGGGGAAGGGATCTTATTTCCGGGCACGCTATTATTGCCTGATTTATTTTGCTACTTATTATAATGCTGTTGAGTCCTTTTACTCCGGTGTTCCGGAAATCCTTATACAGGAGCCGCTGAAATCGAAGTTGTCCGGTATGCTTGACCAGGCTGCTCAGGAAGCCTACCTTACCGGGGATGAGCGCCTGATTGCGGAAATCAGCATCTTCTGCGGGAAGGCGTATCATCATATTAAGGACGTGGAATCGGCCATGTTTTACCTCATGAGCGGATTAGAGTTGAATGAAAAACTGCAGATCGCCAACCAACGAGGTGATTATACGGAGCTGGGCGAACTGCTCTACAAAATCAAAGAGTATCCCGCCAGTGTTTCATACAGTATAAAGGCACTTACCGCACCGTGGAATCCCGGTGTACCGAAAGATACCGGCTTTCTCATGTTTACGAACAACACAACCGCCCTGGCCTATCACCGGCAGCAGCGCTATGATTCGGCCTTTTATTACTACGGGCAGGCGTTACAATACGCAGATTGGCTGAAGTTGGATCTCTGGAAAGGTATTGTGAAGGGCAATATGGGCCAGTTGTATTATGCGCTGAAGCAATACGACACGGCCTATGCGTACCTCCTGTATGACTATCAAATGAGTAAGCAGGAGGAGCTTTACGAAAATGCGGCCAACTCGCTGCAATGGGCAGCGCGGGTGTTACTGGCACAGGGCAACAGCAGCCAAGCAGTACAACATGTACGGGAGGCCATGGCATTGTTGAACATCAGGCACGACCCTGCTTATCAGCGCAACACCTATTATGCGGCCTCCGAAGTGTTCAAAACCATGGGTGCATACGACAGTGCGCTTCATTACAATAAAAAGTATGAGTTGCTGAACGACTCGCTGGAGCGGGTGGCCGCCAACAGCAGCATCCGCATGTCAAAAATCAAGGCGGCCAATGAAAAGAACCGCTACAATATTCAGCTGCTTCAACAGCAAAGGGAAAAGCAGTTGCTGCAGCGGAACATACTGATTGCGGCCATCATGCTGCTTACAGCCCTGACCCTGCTGCTGCTGAACCGCCAGCAATTAAAAAGCCGCATGAAGATGGAGCGGCTGGAACAGGAGCGCAGGCAAATACAGCAGGA
Organism: uncultured Chitinophagaceae bacterium; assembly: GCA_937862815.1. Classification (GTDB taxonomy): domain Bacteria; phylum Bacteroidota; class Bacteroidia; order Chitinophagales; family Chitinophagaceae; genus Lacibacter. Next base: position 98,790 of record CALMED010000006.1, read on the forward strand.
AATGCAGGCAGCGCAGCAGGAGCTCAGCCTGATTACCCAGCACATCGTTGAAAAAACCGCCCTCATCGAAAAACTGGAGCAGCAGATCAACCACAGCGCCCTGACGGCCGGGCAACAGGACCTGATGACTGAACTGAGCCGGCAGACCATCCTCACCGACGAAGACTGGGACCGGTTTAAAAGCCTGTTTCAGAAAATTTATCCCGACTTTTTTTCCCACCTCCGGCAGAAAGCACCCGGCATCACCCTGGCCGAACAACGCCTGGCAGCCCTTACCCGGCTGCAACTGACCACCCGCCAGATGGCTTCCATGCTGGGCATTTCGGTTGACAGCGTGCACAAATCTCGCCAGCGGCTCCGCAACCGCTTTCAGATTACCACCGAAGTAAACCTCGAAGAATACATTGCTCAGATTTGAGCAGGACGCTCGAACTATCATAAGTAATTGATAATGATAATCCAGTCCTGTTGTCAGGAAATTGTCAGTACCCCTGTCAGCCCTTTGTCCGCCCGCTTTTTTGTACAGCAATTACAAGCATGATACTTTCATATCTCAGCTTTTTCCAGAACGGCTGCATCTATGAGAAAGTATCAAAAGGCCACCATCCTTGTTCTTGCTACTGCCCTGATACTGTTACTGCTGGTGCTGTTGATTTATGAAAAAAGACTGTCCGGCCTGCGGTGAACAGGCAGCTTACCCGTTTCCCTGTGGATGGCCCAACAGTACCATTTTAAAAGTCAAAATCAACCCGTTATGCACCCATCCTTCCCCGCGCCCCGCGGATTCCGTCTGCTTTCCGGCCTCCTGTTCCTGTTCTGTTTCTGGGCCGGCAGCGCTGTTTTTGCCCGCACCATTCCGGTTACCAATGGCAACAATGATGGCCCTGGTAGTTTCCGGCAAGCCCTGGCCCTGACAACCGACGGCGATGCCATTGTATTTGAAAAGTCCTTTACCGTGTTACTGAAAGGCGACCTGCTGCAGATTACTAAAAACATTACGGTAGATGGACGGGGCAGTACCCTTCAAAGCCGCACGGCTCCGTTCCTGAAAGTAACAGCTCCGGGCAACGTGGTGCTGAAAAACATGACCCTGTTTGTAAGCCAGCCCTCCCGGCGGGGGGCCTTGCAGAATTACAGCAAGGGGCTTAGCCTTGAACAGTGCAGGGTGCGGCATGCCGGCGTCAATGGCCAGCGGGCCACCGCAGAAGATGTCCCTTTAACGGCTGATAACAGCAAGCTGTGGATGGATAATGGGGCTACCGGTGTTGTAACGCCACTTTTAAATTTCGATCCGGAAAACCCCGGCGGACCAACTGGCTGCGGTACCCCCCCAACCTGGTACAAGGATGCCGACAATGACGGCTACAGCGATGGTACAACCACCACGGGATGCAATCAACCAAATGGTTACAAATCAATCGGCGATCTGATTATGTCTTTTGGCGATTGTGATGACAATAATCCCAACGTTCATCCGGGCCGGCCCGAGGTGTGTGATGGTCTTGATAATAACTGTAATGGACAGGTTGATGAGGGTGTTGGAAATAACACCTGGTACCGCGATGCCGATGGCGATGGTTTTGGTAATCCCAATAGCTCTATTCAATCCTGTGCTGCAACGCCGCCGGCTGGGTATGTAGCTGATAATACCGATTGTAATGATACGAATCCCGCCATCAACCCCAATACCATTTGGTACAGGGATAACGATAACGATGGTTACAGCAATGGCGCCACCCTTACGCAGTGTGTACGTCCCACAGGATACAAACTTGCATCTGAATTGACAGCCCTCACTGGCGATTGTAACGATGATAACGCTACCGTATTCCCCGGCGCTCCGGAATTGTGCGATGGCATCGATAACGATTGTAATGGTATAACTGATGACAACCTCCCGCTGAATGTTTGGTATCGTGATGCTGATGAAGATGGCTTTGGTAATCCTTTTGAAATTTTACGAACTTGTTCACCTACACCCCCTCCGGGTTATGTAAGTAACGACGATGATTGTGATGACAGCAATCCTAACATCACTAACATTCGGCCCGTTTGGTACAAGGATACAGATGGCGATGGCTACAGTAATGGAGCCACCCTTACACAATGTAACCGGCCCTCTGGTTATAAACTGGCATCGGAACTGACGGCCACCACGGGCGATTGTAACGATGATAACGCTTCCGTTTTTCCCGGTGCTCCGGAGTTGTGTGATGGTATAGACAATAATTGTGACGGGCAAATCGACGAAGGAATTTTTGTAAACTGGTGGCTGGATGCAGATGGTGATGGATTTGCATCATTAATTACATTGACTTGTACGCCGCCGGGTGCCGGATATACAACAACACCGCTTCCCCTAAGCGATTGCGACGACAACAATGCCGCCATCAACCCCAACACAGTATGGTATAAAGATGCCGATGGCGATGGTTACAGCGATGGCAGCACACTCACACAGTGTGCCCGTCCTACCGGTTATAAACTGGCATCAGAACTAACAGCCACATCAGGCGATTGCAACGACAACAACGCCGCCATCAACCCCGGTGCAGCAGAACTATGCGATGGCATTGATAACAACTGTAACGGACAAACCGATGAAGGTGTGCAGCTTACCTGGTACCTGGATGCAGATGGCGATGGCTTTGCCGCTTCCTCCACGCAAAGCTGCAGCAGCCCGGGCACCGGTTACACCACCACCGTACTGCCGCTGGGCGATTGCAACGACGGTAATGCCGCCATCAATCCTAACACTGTTTGGTACAAGGATACCGACAATGATGGCTACAGCAATGGCACCACCCTTACACAATGTGCCCGTCCGGCCGGTTACAAACTCGCATCAGAACTGACGGCCACCTCGGGTGATTGCAACGATAACAATTCCGCTGTTAACCCCGGTGCGGCCGAAATATGCGATGGCATTGATAACAACTGTAATGGACAAACCGATGAAGGTGTGCAGCTTACCTGGTATCTGGATGCGGATGGCGATGGCTTTGCCGCCTCCACCACGCAAAGCTGCAGCAGCCCCGGTAGCGGTTACACCACCACGGTACTGCCGGTAACCGATTGCGACGACGGCAATGCCGCCATCAATCCCAACACGGTGTGGTACAAGGATACCGACAACGATGGGTACAGCGATGGCACCACCCTTACACAGTGTGCCCGTCCGTCGGGTTACAAACTCGCATCAGAACTGACGGCCACTTCCGGTGATTGCAATGACAACAATTCCGCTGTTAATCCCGGTGCGGCCGAAGTCTGCGACGGCATCGACAACAACTGCAACGGACAAACCGATGAAGGCGTACTCCTCACCTGGTACCTGGATGCTGATGGCGATGGATTTGCAGCTTCCACCACCCAAAGCTGCAGCAGTCCGGGCAACAGCTTTACCACCACCGTACTGCCGCTGGGCGATTGCAACGACGGCAATGCCGCCATAAACCCCAACACCGTTTGGTACAGGGATAATGATAACGATGGCTACAGCGATGGCACCACCCTTACACAGTGCGCCCGACCGTCCGGTTACAAACTGGCATCGGAGCTGCTAGCCACCACGGGCGACTGCAATGACAACGATGCATCGCTCGTGAGCAGCCGCACCTACTTCCGCGATGCGGATGGGGATGGATTTGGCAACCCCGCAATCACAACATCGGTATGCAGCGCCACACCGCCCGTTGGCTTTGTGGCAGTAGCCGGCGATTGCAACGACAACAATGCTTCGGTCAATCCCGGTGCAGCCGAGGTTTGCGGCAACCGTATTGACGATAACTGTAATGGTACAGTTGATGAAGTGGCTTGTGCACCTTGTGGTAATGGCACTAACCTCACCAACACCAACATCACATCAGGCAGTGCACAACTCAACTGGGTTGCCACCGCCAATCCCGTACAATGGCAGATACAGTACAAGACTATCAGTCCGGGCGGCAAGTGGTTAACGGTAACAATAAGTGGTAATCAACGTTCCGTGGTTATCCGGGACCTCCGGCCCAACCAGCGCTACAACTGGCAAATCAGGGCCCGTTGCGGAAATTCCTGGACTTCCTGGTCCTCATCGGTTGAATTCCGCACATCTTCTGCTACGGCTCGGTTGGCAGAAGAAGAAGCGGTTAACGTGAAGGGAACGGTTCAACTGCTGCCCGATCGGGTACTGGCCTATCCCAACCCCAGCAATGGCCTGTTTAACCTGCAGGTGGACCTGCCCGGACAACAAAGCCAGGTGGCGCAGTTAGTGGTACGTGATCAGCTCGGACGACTGGTGTACACCGAAAAAACAACCCTGGTCAACAGCATGCTGCGCAGGCAGGTGCAATTGCCCGGCCATCTCACCCCCGGCCTCTACGTGCTTGAAATTATCACCCAGGAGAAAAAACTCAGCACCCGTTTCCAGTTGATCCGGGATTAAAAGAATACTGCGCCGTTTGTCTTCCTCTGACTCAAACACCTCAAAAGCCCGTTTTTTTCAAACGGGCTTTTTCTTACCCCCTTTCCGGAGCAGCCTGCTTTCCCGTGTATCGGTATCGTGAATCACCCGGCAGAGAGTACATCGGAAAGAGCAGATGATCCTGTTTTGTGATTTTACAACCGCAGCGTTTTTACTCTTAAGATTTCCTTAAAACACACCACGCGCCTAAGCAGTTGGCCGGGTACTTGCATCTCCTCCGGAAAAACCAGTACCTTCGATGTATTGTACCATGCACATGCAGGCATCCACACTGGAAGCACAGAAAAATACAAAGGCACTCCTTATTACGCTGGGTATTCATGCCCTGCTGTTGTTACTGCTGTTCCTCATTGCCATTGCCCCTCCCCTGCAGCAACCGCCCGCACCATTAGAGGAAGGCATTGAAGTGAACCTGGGCAACAGCGACATCGGCTTTGGTGATGTTCAGCCCCTGGTACCGGGCGAACCGGCCCCCGAGCCCCTGCCCACCACCGCCCCGGCAAAGCAGCAGTCTGCCGTTGCCGAAAAAGAAACAGAAAAAGAAACCAGTGAACGGGATGAACCCGATGCGCCCGTGGTGAACAAGCCGGCAACCAAACCCATCGTCAACAAAAAACCACCGGCAGACAACCCGCCGGCACCCACTACCAAACCTTCCACCCAAACGGTGGCCACTCCAACCCCCGCACCGCCCAAACCCAAAGCCGTGTATGGCGGCGGCACCGGCACCGGCGGCAACAACGCCGATGCCTACAACAACAGCCGCAACCAGGGTGTAGCGGGCGGCGTGGGCGACCAGGGCAAGCCGGGCGGCAACCCCAACAGCGACAATTACACCGGAACGGGGGGCACCGGTTCGGGCGGTCCACTGGTGACGAAAGGCAACCGCAAAATCATCAACTACTACTCCTTTACCGGCGACCTCGCCAAAGCCACCATCTTTGCCAACATCCGTGTATCACCGGAAGGCAAGGGCACGTTTCTCGGCTTTGCACAGGGCTCCACCAGCCGCAGCCAGGATTATGCAAACGCCATTATCCAGTACCTGCGCACCATGCAGTTTGATAAGGCGGCTACCGAATCGCAGGTAACGGTGCGTTTCAACTTCAATGTGAAGGGCGACTGACGGCCTGCCATCACCCTCCCCGGTATGAATTACGCCGACACACTTTCGTTTCTGTATGCACAGCTGCCCATGTTCAGCCGCGTGGGTGCCGCCGCCTACAAAAAAGATCTCACCAATACCCTGGCGTTGTGTGAACTGCTGCAACATCCCCAACACCGGTTCCGGAGCATCCACGTAGCCGGCACCAACGGTAAGGGCTCGGTAAGCCACATGCTGGCAGCCATCCTGCAGCAGGCGGGCTACCGTACCGGGCTGTACACTTCCCCCCACCTGCAGGACTTCCGCGAACGCATCCGCATAAACGGGGAGATGATACCGGAAGAATTTGTTGTGGAGTTTACCGAACGGATGCAGCCCCATATCCCCGTAATTGAACCATCATTTTTTGAACTCACGGTGGCCATGGCCTTCGAGTGGTTTGCCCGGCAGCAGGTGGACGTGGCTGTGGTGGAGACCGGTCTCGGCGGGCGGCTCGACAGCACCAACGTACTTACGCCGGAGCTCAGCGTCATCACCAACATCGGCTGGGATCACATGAACCTGCTGGGCAATACACTGGAGCTGATCGCGGGCGAAAAAGCCGGCATCATCAAACCGGGTATACCGGCCGTCATCGGGGAAGTGCTGGCAGAAACACGACCCGTTTTTATCGCCAAAACACGGGAAACCGGATCGCAACTATTACTGGCAGAAGAAACATTCCGTATCAACAGCCAGGTACACAACGGGGAGTTGCAGGACATCACCCTGCAGGAATTACCGGGGGACCATGAACGCACCTACCGGCTCGACCTCGCCGGACAATACCAGGCGAGGAACCTCGCCACCGTACTCACAGCGGTACGCGTGCTGCTGCAACAGGGTTTTGATCTTTCGGAGGAAGTGGTGGCCACCGCCCTGCAACAGGTACAGAAAACCACCGGCTTGCGGGGACGCTGGGAACTCCTTCAACGCCGGCCCCGCATCGTGCTGGATGTTGGACACAACGAAGACGGCATGCGGCAGATCGTGTACCAACTGGGGCAGACCCGCTGCCGGCAGCTGCACCTCATCATCGGGATGGTACAGGACAAAGACATTCATAACGTTCTTAGCTTGCTGCCCAAAGAAGCCCTTTATTATTTCACACAGGCGCAGCTCCCGCGTGCACTGCCGGGCAGTTCCTTGCAGGAGATGGCTCAAGCCGTTGGCTTGTCAGGCAACGTGTATCCGGATGTAAACTCGGCGCTGGCAGCAGCAAAGCAACAGGCAGACGTTGATGATTTTATCCTGGTGTGTGGCAGTGTATTCCTGGTAGGTGAAGTGAACCGATCGGTATTCCCAGACGGGCTGCTTTTTACATAGACAGTTCCCCTAGCCGTTCCAGTGCATAAAACAGGGCCGTAACGTGCATGCTCTGAATGATTTGATTCGAGCGCAACAAACTTTTTACTTCGTCTGTACTGTACAGCAGCACGTCAATATCTTCCCCATGATCCAGTTGCTGGCCGGCCACTTTTTCGCCGCCGGTTGCCAGGAAGATGTGCATGCGGTTGTTGTTGGTGGAGGGGTTGGCGGAGGTGTGGCACAAAAACTCAATCCGCTCAAAGCGGTAGCCCGTCTCCTCGAGCAGCTCGCGGGCGCAGGCGGCTTCCAGCGATGCATCGGTTGCATCCACGCAGCCGCCAGGGATTTCAAGACATACTTCACCCAGTGCATGACGGTACTGGCGCACCAGCACCACCTGCCGGTCGCGGGTGAGGGCTACGGCCGTCACCCAGTCGGGGAACTCATACACGTAATACGGCTCAATAATTTTCCCGTCGGGGCGTTCGCACACATCGGCCCGCATGGTAAGCCAGTTGTCGTGGAAGAGGTATTTCGAAGAAAGGGTTTTCCAATGCATACAGGAGATTTAAACGTGTGAGGCAACAGGAACAACAGCAAGGACATAACGTTACATAGATTCTTCAACCCCTTCCACAACGATACTTCGCTACCACCCCATCCGTTCCCGCAACGCGGTGACCTGGGCCACATGGTGCTTACCGTGCCACGCATAGAGGCCCAGCAGGTACCAGAGATCGTGACTGGTGCCGCTGCCCGGGTGGAAATAAGTTCGCTTCCATTCGTCGGCCTGGAGGTGGCTATACAAATCATAGAGCCGGGCATGTACGGTGTGCAGCAGCGTAAGCGCGTTGTTCACCGGGAGTTGTGCGTATTCATGCGTTTGGGCCCAGCGTTCTTCATCATAGGGCTTTACGGTGGGATGGTCTTCGGTGAGGGTGAGTTTGAGCCGGATGAGAGCGTTCATGTGGCTGTCGGCCAGGTGGTGTATCACCTGCTGCACCGTCCACCCTCCGTCCCGGTAGGGCGTTTGCAGCTGATCTGCATCCAGGTTCTCGATGGCCTGCTCTGCCAGTCCCGGCAGAAAGTGGAGATCGGCCAGCCGCTCCGCTTTTGCTTCTTCGCTGAAGGGAGCGGGCTGGCAGGTTCCGATGGGATAGCGGGGATCCATCAGTCTTTTTTGGCCGGTTTCACATCGAGCAGCTCCAGCTCAAAGATGAGGGCGGCACCGCCGGGGATGTTGGCACCTGCACCGCGGTCGCCGTACCCAAACTCACTGGGCAGGAAGATCTGCCAGCGACTGCCTACGGGCATCAGCACCAGGGCCTGCTTCCAGCCCTCAATGAGGTTACCCAGGGGAAACTCGATGGGTTCCCCGCGGCTGTAAGAATCATCAAATACATTGCCATCAATGGTGGTTCCCTTGTAATGCACTTTGATGGTGTCTTCCAGCAGGGGCTTCACCCCGCTGCCCTGGGTGATGATTTTGTACTGGATGCCATTGGGAAGGACCACCACACCGGGTTGCTTTTTGTTTTCTTCGAGAAAGCGGCGGCCTTCTTCCTTTTGCACGTTCACTTTTTTCATCATGAACTCCTGCAGTTTTTGTTGTATGGTCATATTGGCTGTGTTTTCGTCCATTAACGGCTTTTGTTCCTTCAGGGCGTCGCGGAGGCCCCGGTTGAGTGCAGCCTGGCTGATGGAGTCAATGCCCTGCATCCGCATATTTGCGCCGATGTTAAGACCAATGGCATAGCTCAGGCTGTCGAGGCCGCTTTGCAGCACGGGCTTTACCAGTACCGGCTTAACGGGAACGGGTGTGGGTTTTTGGGTGGATGGAGTAACAGGTTTTTTGGGAGCCTGCGCAACCGCAGCGCCTGTCAGCAACAGGGCCAGAAAAGTTGTTGTAACTGTTCGCATGAAAAGGACATGGTTTATTCGTCACGCAATGCGTGACCGGTTAAGGAAATAAAAACATCTTCGAGGTTGGCCTGCCTGACCTGCCGGGGTCGTTCAAAGCCCGTGGCCAGCAGCTGGTCAATCAACCGGGCCGGCGAATCCTGGGCTACAATGGCACCCCGGTCAATGATGGCCACGCGGTCGCAAAGATATTCAGCTTCGTCCATGTAATGCGTGGTGAGGATGACGGTGGTGCCGCGGCTGCGGATCAGCTTCACCAGCTCCCAGAGATTGCGCCGGGCCTGGGGATCGAGGCCGGTGGTGGGTTCGTCGAGGAAGACAATCTTTGGTTCATTGATGAGCGTGGTGGCAATGGAGAACCGCTGCTTCTGCCCGCCGCTGAGTTCTTTGAATTTGGCGTTTGCCTTTTCTTCGAGGTTTACGGTGCGCAGCAGGGCCAGGGCATCCACCTCGCGGTTGTACAGTCCGGCAAAAAGCCGCACCAGTTCCACCAGGTTGAGCCCGGGGTAATATCCGGCGGTCTGCAACTGCACCCCGATGATTTTCTTGATATCGGCGGCCCGGGCATCAAGGTCCATCCCGTTCACCATCACCCGGCCGGAGGTTTTTTCCCGCAGGGTCTCGATGATTTCGAGCGTGGTGGATTTGCCGGCGCCGTTGGGACCCAGCAGCCCGAATATTTCGCCTTCGTACACGTCGAAACTCAAGCCGTTTACAGCGGTAAAGCTGCCGTACTTCTTCACGAGTTCCCGCACTTCGATAATGGTACGCTGCATATTATTGTTTGTGCAGATAAGATTCCAATTCTTCCATCATCCCCTTACTGCCAATGAACAGCGGTACGCGCTGGTGCAGTTCGGTGGGTTGAATGTCGAGAATGCGTTGTTTGCCATCGGTGGCTTTACCGCCGGCCACTTCCACCATAAAGGCAAAGGGATTGCACTCGTACGCCAGGCGTAACTTACCGGCGGGCTTATCCGTTGTGCCGGGGTACATGAAGATACCGCCCTTGATGAGGCTGCGGTGCACGTCGGCCACCATACTGCCGATGTAGCGCTGCGTGTAGGGGCCGCCATTCGATTTGTCTTTCTTCTGGCAGGCCGTGATGTAGTCCTGTACCGGCTTTTCGTAGCGGAAGAAATTACCGTGGTTCACGGAATAGATGTTCCCCCACTCCGGGCAGCGGATGCCGGGGTGACTAAGGCAGAACTCCCCGATGGAGGGATCGAGCGTAAACCCATTCACTCCGCGGCGGGTGGCATACACCAGCATGGTACTGCTGCCATACACGATGTAACCGGCCGCCACCTGGGCGATGCCCCGTTGCAGGAAGTCTTCCTTGCCACAGGGCTTGCCACGCTCTGTCACCCGGCGGTATACACCAAAGATGGTGCCGATGGAGATGTTCACGTCAATGTTGCCGCTGCCGTCGAGCGGATCAAACATCACCACGTACTTGGAGTTGTTGCTGATTTCGTCATCAAACACCACAATATCATCCAGCTCTTCGCTGGCGATGCCCGCACAACTGATGCCATGCTGCAGCACTTTGGTGAACTGGTTGTTGGCAAAAATGTCGAGCTTCTTCACGTCCTCGCCCTGGATGTTGGTGCTGCCTGCATCGCCGAGGATGTCTACCAGCCCTGCCTTGTTCACTTCCACGTTCACACGTTTGGCGGCCAGGCCGATGTCCCGCAGCAGGGTACTGAGTTCGCCCGTTGCATGCGGTAAATTGCGTAATTCCTGGATGGTGAACTCGTCGAGGGTTAAGACTTTGCGGTTAAAGCTCATGGGGTTGTTTTAATCAAGGGAGATCACAAAAATAAGGAGAAAGATGCGCTTTCCCCGGCCATGAGAACAAGGTCTTCATCCTACTTTAGCCCGGAAGGTAAAATGCTTCTGCGAGTAGTAGCTGAAAGCCACCACCACTGCTGTGGTGAGGATTTTGGCCATGGCAGCATGCAGACCCATGGTTTCAATAAAGACCTTGAGGAAGAAGTAGTTCAGGAGAATGGCGCCCGCCACCACCATCATGTACTTGGGCAGTTGCTCGCGTTTGCGGGCCGACCGTTCTTCAAATACCACATACCGGCTCAGGAAGAACCCCACCGGGAAGGTGATGGAAAAAGCCAGCAGAAAGGCGGCAATGTGGGGCGTAAGGGTGACGAAAGGCAGCTCGACCAGTTCCCCGCGGAAGATGTATTCGTGGCCTATAACAAACAGGGTGATGTCGAGCAGGGTATTCCCTCCCCCGCAGGCCGCGTACCGGAAGGTCTGTTCCGGCATGATCCGGCGGAAGGGCGGGTAAAACCAGCCGATGCACCCGTGGAGAAAAGCTACTGTCTTCTGCACCATAAGGGCGGCAAAGATAGGAAATGGGGAAGGTAAATGGTGTAAGGCATGAGGCTTAAGGCATGAGGGTTATGGTTGGCGAACGGTTCTTACGACTTATAACTTACCGCTTACAACTTCCGGGGTTTCACACACACAGGGTTTCCCGCGGCACATACAGCGCAGAGGCGAACGCAGTCCTGTTCAATCCATCAGTCCTTCAATCCTTCAGTCCTTGATTTCCTTTTCTCAGAAAAACAGCGCGTTCAGGAAGAGCTTGGAGGTACCCAGCCAGAAGGCCCGGAAGTTCATGTTGTCGCTGTAGGTCACCACCCGACCACGACCCACCTGTTCGATGTTCACCACGGCGCTGCCCTTCAGCTTCTCTGCATGACTGCGGTGCAGGTAGCCGCTCTGCAGGGGATTGCTGGTGAGCAGTACAGGGGCGTCGTAGTTACCATTATTGGGATCCATGAACAGGGTATTGGCCTTGAAAATGCTCATGCGCTGGCCCCGGTACCCGTAACACAACGGGTGGGTATTGTCGAAACGTGCCTCAAAAATGGAGCCGGGCATATCGCGGGCCCGCTGCTCATCCGACCGCAGGTAATACGGAAGGAAGGTGGTGGTATCCTGCGCCGGCTGCCCGCCCCGGTACAGGGTTTTGGTGATACCCGCATTGCTGAGGAAGCGGCCGGCATTCTCGAAGGCCAGCACGGTACCGCCGTTGGCGATCCAGGCCCTTAGCTTCTCCTGTGCCGCTTTGTCGAGCCCGCTGTAACTCCCATCGGCCATGATGATGATGTTGTAGCTGTTGATGGATGCACCGTTAAACCGCTCCAGTTCCAGCAGTGTGGAGGGGATCCCCATGCGGTAATCGAGCATGTGCCAGATTTCGCCCACATCGTTGGATGTTACACCCGAGCCACCGAGCAGAAGGATGCGGGGTGTGCGGGTGGCTACAAAACTGTTACTGCCCAGGTCCACCCCGCTCACCGATAAACCCTGTTGCAGGGCATAGACCTGTACACCGGTGGAAGCGGCGGCTGTTTCAATTTGCCGGCGTACTTCCGCCGCGTTGCGGCTCTGGATACCCAGTGGAATGAGGATGGTGCCGTAGTTGAACTTCCGCGGCCCCTGCGTGGTCTGCGCTTCAAAAAGCTGGGAAGCCACACGGGTGGTGATACCCCGGCTTTGCAGGGCATAGAGCAGGCGCGGCGCATAAAAGTCATCCCATTCAAACGCATACGCATAGGCGCTGGTACCCACCACCGAGCCGGAGGGCCGTACAACCGTCTCCACCGTATTGCCCATATTTCCGGCGGGAACGGCTTTCAATTCGGCGTAAGGAATGCCCATGGCCAGGGGGAAGGTCCAGGTCGTAATATCATAAAAGAGGCTATCCGTATAGCTGAAGGTTTTTTCAAAGATGGTCTTCACCAGTTTGAATTGCGACTGCGCCGTGGGCACCAGCCAGGAGCGGCCGGCTTCAAAGCGCTGCCCATCGGCCTCCAGGGTTTGCCGGTTTTCCACCACTTCTATTTTGTGACGGCGCAGCATCTCCAGGAAAACAGCGTTGCGGCTCTGGTCCCAGTTGTGGCCAAACACATAGGCTTTCACCGGGAAAGCGGCGGCATCTTTCTTCACCTGCTGGTAGAAATCGCGTTGAAAAAGAAGCAGGTCTTCCCGCAGGTTGCGGGCGGCCTCCAGGGTGGACAGGGCCGTTACAAACTGGTTGCGGATGGTGAAGGCAAAGCTGAGTGGTCCGTTCTGTGTCTGCTGCAGGTGGCCCCGGCTGCTGGCCTGCTCAAAGAGGATGCCAATGCCGCCGTGAATATCGGGGAAGGTGGAACCCTTACCATAGTAGAAATCATCATAACCTTCTTTGGTAAAGTACAGGGAGCCGATACTGTCGAGGTACTTCGCATGAAAATTTCCGATGGCGGCGGTGAGTTCCTGGTTGCGGGCCGGCGTATTGGGGTTCACGCGGCTGGGCACACCCGGCTGGAAGAAAAAGCTGGAATTGCTGCCCATCTCGTGATGATCAGTGAGGATGTTGGGACGCCAGTTGTGAAAGACCTGCAGACGGTTCTGGCTTTCGGGCTGCTGTGCCGGGAGCCAGTCGCGGTTAAGGTCGAACCAATAGTGGTTAGTACGGCCGCCCGGCCATGCTTCATTGAGCTCGCGGTTGAGCGGGTCTCCCACCGGCGTGGCGCTTTTGTGCATGTTCACCCAGGTGGCAAAGCGGTTGAGACCGTCGGGGTTAAAAGAGGGGTCTAGAATGATCACGGTGCGCTCCAGCAATTCTTCGATGGCCGGTCCCTGGGCGGCAGCGAGGTGGTAGAGCAGCAGGGGGCTCATGTTGGAACCGCTGGGTTCGTTTCCGTGTATGCTGCATCCGATCCAAACCACGGCGGGCATGGAGGCGATGGGCAGGGAGGCATTTTTATCGGGATTGGTGAGCTGCAGGTGCTGCTCGCGGATCTGTTCGAGGCGGCCGTGGTTGGCCGGGCTGGTGATGAAGAGGGCCAGTTGCGGACGACCTTCGTGCGTGGTGCCGGTAACGGTGAGGGTTACCCGCGGACTGGCGGCAGCCACCGCCTGCATGTAATACACCAGCCGGTCGTGGGTGATGTGCCAGGCGCCCACTTCGTGTCCGATGACGGAGGCTGGTGTGGGAATGGCGCTGTTGTACGTTATGCCGGCAGGCAGGTAATATGCAAGTTGCTGACCGGTGGCCAGCAGGGAGCAGAAGAGCGTACTGAAAGCAAGAATCCGTTTCATAGTCCTGGTTTAAGGCACCGAATGTAAGAAGAAAGCCCCCACCGGGAACCGCGTTTTGATGAATGGCAGATACCCACGTGTAAAAAGTCCTGTGGTACGGATGCCGTTGGCTGCTTATTTTTGAGGGATGGAAGCCTCCGCTGCACCGGATTGGTACAAAGACTGGTTCAACTCGCCCTACTATCACCTCCTGTATTTTCAACGTGATGAGCAGGAAGCGGCCGCGTTTATTGCAGCCCTGCTCAATAAACTGCAGCCCCCACCCGGGAGCCGCATGCTGGATGTTGCCTGCGGCAAAGGCAGGCACAGCGTGGAACTGGCCGTGAAGGATTTTCTGGTTACCGGCATCGACATCAGCGAAGCCAGCATCACCGAAGCCAAAAAGGCGGAGCACGAACGGCTGGAGTTTTTTGTGCACGATATGCGCCTGCCCTTCCGCATGAACTATTACCATTACGTTTTTAATTTCTTTACCAGCTTTGGGTATTTCCGAACCCGCCGGGAACACGACAGTGCCATCCGCACCATGGCCCGCGCCCTGCGGCCGGGTGGTGTACTGGTGATGGACTACCTCAACCCCCACTACGTGGAAGACCACCTGGTGTACCGGTCGGAACTGGAAGTGGAGGGCGTAACCTTCCTGATCACCCGCTGGCTGGACGAAACTCATTTCTACAAAAAGATCGTGGTGGAAGATGAAGCCCGCCTGCAGGAGCCCCTGGTGTACCAGGAAAAAGTGGCCAAGTTTTCATTGGGCGACTTCAACGATATGTTTTCGTACAACGGGTTGCAGGTGCAGGAAGTTTTTGGTGATTATCATTTTGAGCCGTACCACGTGCAGCATTCACCCCGCATGATTCTGCTGGCCCGGAAGATCAAATAATGCGGCCAGGGAAACGGGTGAAAACCAGGCGCAAAAAGTTATTTTTGAACCATGCTCAAGTCCATTCTGGATACCGACCGTTCGCTGTTTCACCTGTTGAACCAGACCTGGAGCCATCCCTGGCTGGATGCTGTACTTCCCTTTTTCCGGAACCAGTTTTTTTGGGCGCCGGTGTACCTGTTCCTGCTCATCTTTTCGCTTTTGTATTACAAAAAGCAGGCGCTGTGGTGGATCGCCTTCTTCCTGGTCACTTTTGCGATCACGGATATGGTGAGCACCCAGCTGATTAAAGCGGTGATTCAACGGCCCCGCCCCTGCTGGGACGGCGTAACCGCCTCCACTGCGCGGATGCTTATCCCCTGTTCACATGCGTATAGTTTTGTGTCTTCCCACGCCGCCAATCATTTTGGTATGGCTATGTTTCTGTACGGCACGCTCCACGCAGTGGCCGGCCGCTGGATCTGGCTGGCATTTGCCTGGGCGGCCCTGGTGTGCTACGCCCAGGTGTACGTAGGGGCACATTTCCCGCTGGATGTTACGGGTGGCGCGCTGTTGGGTCTGCTGGTAGGAAAACTGACCGCCGGCCGCTTTAAACGCCTCTATGAAAGCCCTGCTGGGTCATTCCGCTGATTTTAGATAGCTTTGCGGGGTTCTCTTGCCGGAATGGGTGGAAAACAGCAAACCCTTAAACCCCTGTTTTCCGCCTTCGTTGTTCCGGTCATAACCACCATGGAAGAAATTTTAATATTGTTGGGGCTCGTGCTCCTGAACGGAGTTTTTGCCCTGGCAGAAATCACACTGGTCTCCGCCCGGAAGGCCCGGCTGGAAATTCACATGAAAAAAGGCAGCGCCAAGGCAAAAGCGGCGCTCTACCTGTCGGAAAACCCCGAGATTTTCTTATCGGCTGTACAGATTGGCATTACCCTGATAGCAATCCTCACGGGTATGTATTCGGGCGAGAAGTTCAGCAAGAACCTGGCTCCGGTACTGGAAAACATCCCCTTTCTGCAACCCTATGCCGAAACCTTGTCCACCACCATTATCGTCATTTTGGTTACAGCCTTGTCCATTACGCTGGGTGAACTCATTCCAAAGCGACTGGGGCTGCTCAATGCGGAAAAGATAGCCATGACGGTTGCCGTGCCCATGCTTTGGTTTTCGAAAGCCGTGCACCCGCTTGTTTGGTTGCTCAACAAAACGAGCAACCTGTTTTTCAAACTCTTCCGCATACAGACGGTCTCGGATAATAAAGTAACGGAGGAAGAGATCAAGGCCATCATCAGCGAGGGAACCGAGCAGGGCACCATCGAAGAAGCGGAGCAGGAAATCATTGAACGGGTGTTTCACCTGGGCGACCGCAACATCACTTCCCTGATGACCCACCGCAACGACATTGTATGGTTTAACCTCACCGATAACGAAGTGGCCATCAAAGACAAGATTTTCAAGGAACCTCACTCCATCTACCCTATCTGCGACGGTGATCTGGATGCCATCAAAGGCGTGGTGTCCATCAAAGATCTGTATGTGGAGAATGACTTCACCCAGTTCAAGGACCTGATGAAACCGGCCCTGTTTGTTCCCGAAAACAATTCGGCCTACCAGGTACTGGAGCGTTTCAAGGAGCAGAAAACGCACAGTTGTTTTATTGTGGACGAGTACGGCAGTGTGCAGGGCATGATCACGCTGAACGACATACTCGAAGCCATTGTGGGCGATATGCCGGAACCGGAGTCGGACGAATACGGCATTATGCGGCGGGATGATGGCACATTCCTGGTGGACGCCCAGATTCCTTTTTACGATTTTCTCGATTATTTTGAAAAGACAGTCTGGATGAATGAAGGTGAGCAGGAGTTTAACACCCTGGCCGGTTTCATCCTGCACACCCTGGAGCGCATCCCTCACCAGGGCGATACCTTCGAATGGAAAGGCTTCACCTTTGAAATCATTGACATGGACGGGCACCGCATCGACAAAGTGATGGTGACGCTGAGTGACTCCCTTAAGAAAGAGCAGGAAGAAGCAGAGTAAGTGAAAGCAGTGGCTCAGGCTTTACGTTTCACCAAATACACCAGTGAGCTGCATTGTTCTGTATGAAACAAGGCCCGCAGATTCGATAAAAAACCCTGCCAAACACCCCGCACCAGGCTACCCTTGCGGTATTGCTCGCTCAGCATGCCTACATAAAAGCTGTCGAACCACATGCGCTTTACCTCCGCCACTTCGAGGCCATGGCGCAACAAGAGGGTCCGCATGGAAGCAGGCGAGAAATGGTAGAGGTGGCGGGGTACATCCCAGGCGGCCCAGTCGCTTCCGTATACCTTTGCATCGGCGCTCAGCGGATTGGGAACCGCGATCACCATCACCCCTCCCGGAGCCAGCACCCTTTTTAGCCTTTCCAGTGTAGTATGGAGCGCATGCACATGCTCCAGCACGTGCCAGAGCGTAATTACGGTATAGGTCCCATCTACCAGTGAAGAAAGGTCTTCCAACGGGTAAACAGCAGCATTGAACGTGCGGGTAGCCACCTGGCGTGCTCCCGCATCGGGTTCCAGTCCGATGGAATTCCATCCGGCTTTTTCCATGGCATGCAGGAAGGCGCCCGTTCCTGCGCCGTAATCGAGGTGCATGCCCATTTGCCGGCCCGATGCTTTGCGCACCAGGGCCACTTTGCTGCGGAGCGTAATGGAACGCACCAGGTGGTACAGCCGGTTGATCAGCCCTTTTCGGGTATTGTTGTGGGAAATGTACTGCTCCGACTGGTAGTAACGCTGGATGGCTGTTTCACAGGGAGCATGCGCTGTATAGCGAAGGTCACAGGATCGGCAAAGGCGTACCTCAAAGAATTCCTTTGACACGGAATGATCGGTAACCCGGAAAAGGGTCTCCGTCAGATCGGATTCGCAAGCCGGACAGCGATCGGGTAAGTTCTGTTGGTTCATGGTACAAATGGGCCGTATGCTTATTCGCGGTATTGCTGCGGCACCTGTTTCAACTTGATTTCTTCAAATCCACCCTGGTGCTTCCATTGCGCCGGATGATTGCTGTAAAAAACGATGAGCGCACCAGCTGCGGCCAGCAACAGCAAAAGGGCAGTGAGCCACCAGGGTGATGTGCGGGCTGCAGCCGGCTCCTGCAACAGCTCTTCCATTTCTGTATTGCTGCGCCAGTCTTCCCCCACCCGGATCTGGTGGGTACTGCCGGTGCGGATGATCCGTCCGGCGGGAACAGGTTCCTGCATAGTGGAAAAGGCGGGATCCTGCTCAAATTGCAAACCACTTCCCGATATAGTAAACCGCCCGATTGCGGGCACCACCGCTTCCCCTTGGTCGCGGAGGGATTGTTCAAACCAACGCACAAAGGCCAAGGTCCAGTGTTGTGCCTGTTCGGCGGATATGCGGTAGGTCTGTTGCATCCAGATGGTAAACGTCCGGCTGCTCTTACCCTGGTCGCGGAACTGCAACGTAGTGGACGGAGGCAGGAGCTGCTTGTTGGAAAAGTCAAGCTGCGCCGGCTGGTCAATCTTCTCCAGGGTACCCCAATGCTCGAACTCCAGCACCGGGTGCTGCGACAGGTAATGCAGGAAAACCAGCGATTCTTTCATGCCGTTTTACAGCTTTTGGTCAAATGTAAGTTTAATTCCTGCAATAATCTGAAAGCCCAGTACCGGGTAATTATTCCAGCGCTCGTACGTGTTGTTGAAAATGTTGTTGAGCTGCATCCAGGCACCCACTAACGGAGTGATCTGGTAGGCCAGGGAGGCGTTGAGATCAAAAACGGCCGGTAACCGCTGGGTGCCTCCCCCGTTGAGCAGCACCACCGGTCCCTGCCAGGCAAACACATCCGAGCGTACCTGCAGTTGTTTGATGGGCTGCCAGTTTAATCCTCCTGTGAGCCGGAGGGGAATAAAGTGCCAGGCGCGGGACTCATCCTGCTGGCGGAATATATTGTACCAGTCGAGCTTGGCCGTGGCCTGTAGTTTATCCTGCAGTACATAGCCCAGTTCCGCCTGGCTGTGAAAAGTCTGCAGCCTGCTTTCGCGGCGGATGCGGAAGAGGGCCGGCTGCTGGCTGTTCTCAAACAAAGGCAGACCCAGGAATTCGGTTACCCCAAACTGGAAGCGGTAGTTGAATGAAGTGGCCACCGTGCCGCGGAGCCCGGCATAGGCCTGGGTGATGCGGGTATTGAACTGTTCGAGCGGCTGATAGATCCAGGGGTTTTCCTTCGCCAGGTATTCGTAGTTGTTTTTGCGCACCTGCCCTACCCAGCCGGCTGTAAAGATCAGTTGTTCGTCCTGCAGCGGAACATCCAGCAACAGGTCGGGCAGCACCCGCACCGGGCCATTGTCCCAGGTGGGACGGATACCTGCACGGAAACGGAAGCGTTCATTCTTTACGGCAACGGCAGGGTTTACGTAGTGCACGTGGTTGGTGTAGGTTGTTGCACCGGTAGGTGTATAAGTTGTAAGATCCGTTCCGGCCTGGAGGTGCACCGAATAGCTGGTGCCGATGCGCAATTCCACGGGTACATCCAGGCGGGCATTGGTTTCGTTGGAACGGCCGTCTCCAAAAACGGAAATAGTCAGGTTGGGGTTGTACGAGGCGCCAAAGGGGGTTACCATCGCATTGCGCACACCGGCGTGGAGCGTGAAATTCTGATAAGGCTTGCGCAGAGAGTCGTCTTTGGTGTTGAGGAAGGCGGGATCGGGACCGTAGAGGTAATTGGTCTGCTGCCAGTACCCGGCCTTTCCGTATACTTCCTGCTTATTCAGACGTGAGTTGATGTGGGCATTGATATCGGTGCGGCTGTACCGCTGCACCCGCAGATCGCCCCGCTGGGAAATGTGGCTGGCCAGCAGGTTGAAGTTGGTGTTCTTCCCATCGCCGATGGAGAAACCCGCTTCGGCCAGGGGTGTCCGGTAGTTCCCGTATCCCAGCTTCACGTAGTTGCTGTTGTGGGCTTTGCCGCCACTGTCGATCTGCAGCGCCAGGGGCTTGAATGCCAGGGGTTGCAGGTTAAAATAGAGCTGCTGCACGGGAATGCTGTACTGCAGTTTTCCCGGGCCGGCATCGGGCGCCGGCGGAGTGGCCGTAAAGTTTTGCTTCACGGCATTTTTAAGCACCGGCTTAAAGGCCGATACGATCTCCACCGATTGCCGCCGGCTGGTATCCTGTGCCGTTGCCGGAATGGAAACGGCGAGGCCAGCCATTATTCCCAGAATTAGTTTACACTTCATGCGTCGTAGTTGAACGGTTACAAGAAATCATCCGCAGACGGATCAATCTTCAATTTTTGAATTCCTTTTTTCCTCCTCCGTCACCTGCCGCAGTTTGCGGGCCGCCTCCGCCCGCAGGTCGGGGTTGGTTGCGTTCTCCGCCACACTGTTATACGTGGCCTTGGCGTTGAAAAAGTCTTTCTGTTTGAAATAGATATCACCCAACAGGATATAAGCACTGGTAACCCAGAGGTCGTAGGAGCCGCTCTTGTTGATCACTTCAAAGGCCGCCTTTTCCGCGTTGACAAGGCTGTTGAGATCAAACTGGCAGCGGGCGATTTCGTACCGGGCTTCGGCGGCCCATTCTCCTTTGTTGAGGTTAACCACGGCGCGGTACGACTGGATGGCGAGGTCATATTGGTTGTTGAGCTGGTGATTACGGCCGGTGACGAGATTAGCCAGCGCTTTGTCGTCGGTGCCCGCGTTTTTGGCGGCCAGCAGCTCCCGCGCCACATCGGCCGCTTTCTTATACTCTTTCAGCCGGTAGAGACAGCGCAGGCTGCCGCGGAGCGCTTCCATGCGGTTTTCATCGGTCACGGCTACGTTGCGCAATATCTCGTAAAACGGTTGGGCATTGGCGAAGTCCTGCAATTCAAAATAGTAAGTACGGGCCGCCAGCAGCGCCGATCGTTCGGCGTAGCGGCTGTTCCCCTGCCGTGCCACAAACTCATATCCCGGGAGGGCGTTTTTCCAATCCTTCCGCTGGGTATAACATTCACTGCGGAAGTACTGAGCTTCGAGGGTGTAACGACCGGTGGGGAAACGACCCAGGTATTGGTTCACCTGCTGGATGATACCGTTGCAATCGTTGTTGCTGATCTTTACCTCCACCGCGGCATAGGCCAGCGAATCGGCTTCGGAAACCGATACAGTTTTACCGGTCGACTTCACAAAGTCTTCATAGCCTTCGGGCCGCCCCTGCTCTACATAAATGCTGCGTATATTTTCCAGGGCGTCCTGTGCTTCGGGTGAATGGGGATACTGCTGCAGCAGCTTTTTAAACTGCGCCAGCGCGTCATCCGGCTTGTTGAGATTGTACCAGGCTACCCCCAGTTGAAACAGGGCTTCCTGCCGGAAGGCCGTGGGCTGGGGATGGTTGATGACGTTGTTGAGATACGGAATGGCTTCCCGGAATTTTTCATCCGACATATAGGTGCGGGCAATTTCCATCTGTGCATCGGGCAGCAACGTGCTGTTGGGATACAGCCGCTGCAGGGTACCCAGCTGGTCAATCTTGGTTTTGCTGCTGGTGATGCCACCGATCATGGCCTTTTGATAAAGGGCGTAATCGGCATTGGGCCAGGAAAAATCAAGCACCTGCTGGTACATGCCCAGCGACTGGCGATAGTTCCGCTGCATGAAGTAACAGTCGGCCTGCCGGATCCACGCATCCTGCTCAAGCGGCGGTGCGGCCAGGGTAACACGGCTCACCACTTTCTGGAAATAACTGAGGGCCAGCGGAAAATTCTCTTTACGCAGGTAACAGTAGCCCAGGTTGTAGTTGGCTTCCCGGGGCGACGCCTCTCCCAGGCCGGGGCTGCCGCTCTGCAGGAAAAGCTGCAGGTAGCGGATGGCTTCATCCAGCCGGTTGTTGCGCAGGGCGATCTCCCCTTTCCAGAAATGCGTGAGCGGCAATACGGGTGCGTTGTTGGGGTCTTTCAGTATCTTATCCAGCAACTCCTCGGCCTGGCTCAGCTGCTGGTCGTTGATGTACTCCGCCGCCCTTCCGTAGAGAATGCGGGGATAGAGCCGGCGGGTGGCATCCGACCGTTCTTCCAGCGATTCAATCAGTTGCAGCGCATCCCGGAAATTATTGGTGCCGGCCAGAAGCCCTACCAGCAACTCCCGCGCCTCCCGGTTGTAGCTGCTCCGGGGATAGTCGTTAAGAAAGCGCTTCACCTCGGTGATGGCTACCCCCTGGTAACCCAGTTCGTAGGAAAGCTTGGCATAGTTGAAGAGGGACACTTCCCGCTGCTGCTGGTTGCTGCTGTTGGCAGCGCAAAAAGCAAAAGCATTGCGGGCGTTTTCTTTCTGGCCGGTTTTGAGGTAGGCGTCACCCAGCAGGTACATGGCGCTCTGGCTGAGCGAATCGGCGCCACCGCTCAGCTGGCGGAATCCTTCAATGGCTTTGTTGTATTCCTTGTTCTGGTAATAACTGTAGCTCAGTTCGTAGAGGTCTTCCCGGCTCACTTTTTCCGACCGCTGTACATACTCTTCCAGGTAGAGGCGGGCTTTGACGTAATCCTGCTTTTCAAACCAGGCATGACCCAGGAGCTGCTTCATTTCCAGCTGGTACAAAACATCTTTTTTCTTCAACGCGGTTTCGGCAATGCTGATGGCCTTGTCTTTGTCGCCCCGGAAATAATAAATGGAGGCCAGATAAAAGGGAACAATGGAACCGTAATGCGGATGTTGCTGCACCCGCTCAAAGCAGGTGAGGGCATCGCTGTATTCGCGGTCGGCATAAGCGATGAAGCCATAGTAATAGTTGGCGTCGAGGTAATGCGGATCGTTGGGCAACTGCCGGATGGTGTTGAGCAGGGGTTTGGCTTCGCGGAATCGCTTGAGGTGAAAGAAGCTGTAACCCATGCGGAACTTGGTGAGGGCGATCTGCTCATTACTGAGACTGGCAATACCTGCCCGTTCGTAGTACTGCAGAGCGTTGTAGAATTCCTTTTTCCTGAAATAATAGTTGCCCAGGTGAAAACTCAGCTGTTCGGTTCGGGGTTGGTTGTGGGTGTAGTTAATGAACTCAATGGATGGCGCCAGCGCCCGTTCATCATTTTGCTGCAGCCGGCAGGCCAGCAGGTAAAAACGCAACTCCTCCACCTGGATGGGCTGGTTGGCGAAGGAGGGCGACTGCACCTGCTGCTCCAGTTCCAGTAACAGGGGAAGCGCCAGGCTGTACTGCTCCTGAAGGTAAAATGCCTGTGCCTGTTTAAATTGAACGGTTGGGTCGGTGGTGAACGCTGTGGCCTGCGCCAGCAGTTGCCCCTGCCAACCCAGCAACAGAAACACAAAAAATTTAAACCGACGTATGAATGGAAAAGAAAAGATGTTGTTTCGCATGGATTCTGGTTTATTCCTTTCGCCTGCCGCAAAGTAATAAAGTTACTTTTACAGGGAGCGTTCAAATACTGTTCCGTTTTTTTGTGGATAAAAGTCCCCCATCAGTTAATTTCGCTTTACAAACGCTGTAAATATGAAGAAACTGCTCTCGCTGAAGCATTCTGCCACTGCTTTTAACATAACTTTCTTACTGCTGCGGGTGGTGCTGGGCACCACCATGTGCATAAATCACGGGTACGACAAACTGGTGCATTTCGCCGACCGGAAAGACCGGTTTGTGGACCTCTGGGGCATGGGCAGTCCGCTTACGCTTGCACTCGTGATCTTCGCCGAGTTTTTCTGTTCCATCTTTCTCGTGCTGGGTCTCTTTACCCGCATGACGGTGGTACCGCTGATCATCGCCATGATGTACGCTTTTTTCATTTCAAACAATGCCCAGTTGTTTGGCAAGGGAGAAAGCGCGGCGTTGTTTCTCTCCGGTTTTTTTGCGATACTGCTGTGCGGTCCGGGTCGCATCAGTGTAGACGGCCTGATTCAAAAATAAGCGCATGTTTATAAGCACAACCAAACTGCGTGTACGCTACGCCGAAACCGACCAGATGAACGTGGTGTACCACGGCAACTACGCCCAGTATTTTGAAGCGGCCCGCGCCGAAGCCATCCGCGAGCTGGGACTCACCTACCGCGAGATGGAAGCGATGGGCATTGTGATGCCGGTGGTGGAACTGCACACCCGCTTTCTGCGTCCCGCCCGCTACGACGACCTGCTCACCCTCCGCACCGAACTGCGGGAACTGCCCACCGGTCACCGCATTGAGTTTCACCACGAAGTGTACAACGCCGATGAAAAACTGCTGACCGTGGGACGGGTGGTGCTGTATTTCCTCGACGCGGCCTCACAAGCCCGGTCGAAAATGCCCGCCGGGCTGCTGGAAAAACTGCAGGCCTTTTTCCCGGCAAAAGGAAACGGCTGATGACAGCCGTTTTACGAACTTTGTTGTACACCCAATGACCTTTTTATGTCAGTAAAAGCTGTTTACGCCTCCATCCTCACCATCGGCGATGAGTTACTCATTGGTCAAACCATAGACACCAACAGCGCGTGGATGGCGCAGGAACTCAACCGCATCGGCATCTGGGTACGCCGGCGCGTGGCGGTGGGTGATGTGCGCCGCGACATCTGGCAGGCCCTGGACGAGGAATTGCGGGAGTCCGACATTGTGCTGTTGACCGGCGGGCTGGGCCCTACGGCGGATGACATCACCAAGCCCCTGCTGGCCGATTATTTCGGGGGAAGACTGGTAATGGACGAAGCAACCCGAAAGCACGTACAGCAGATTTTTAAACAACTGGGACGCACCCTGCTGGAGCGCAACCTGCGCCAGGCGGAAGTGCCCGACTGCTGCGAGGTATTGCCCAACAAGCGGGGTACCGCACCCGGTATGTGGTTTACCCCCGCTGCCGTTGCCGGTCGCGGCACCCGCGTGGTGGTGTCTATGCCCGGCGTTCCTTTTGAGATGCGTGGCATCATGCGGGATTCGGTGTTGCCGCGGCTCAAACAAACCTTTCAACTCCCGCTCATCCTGCACCGCACCCTGCTCACCGCCGGCGCCGGGGAATCGTTTATTGCCGAACGGCTGGAACCCTGGGAACAGACACTTCCCCCTCATATAAAACTGGCTTACCTGCCGAATTACGGCATGGTTCGTCTTCGTTTAACCGCTACCGGCAGCAATCAACATACACTGCAGCAGGAACTCGACTATCTTTTTGCCGAGCTGCAGCAAGGAGTGGAAGACATCCTCGTGATTGCAGAAGATCTTCCCCTGGAACAGGCGCTCGGCAACCTGCTGCAGCAGCAGGGTCGCACCGTGGCAACAGCCGAGAGCTGTACCGGCGGCTACCTGGCCCACCTGCTCACCAGTCTGCCCGGTGCCTCAGCCTGGTACCTTGGCTCTGTAGTGGCCTACGACAACGCAGTGAAGACAAACCTACTGCAGGTTCAACCCACCACATTAAACACGTCAGGTGCCGTGAGTGAAGCCACGGTACAGGAAATGCTGTTGGGGGTGCTTAACCATACCGGTGCATCTTACGGTATTGCCACCTCGGGCATAATGGGCCCCGATGGCGGCACGGCCGGCAAGCCGGTGGGAACGGTGTGGGTGGCAGCGGGTTCGCGGGAAAAGATGGAGACGCGGATGTTCCGGTACCGGTTCGACCGGGTTCGCAACATCCAGCTGGCAGCTGCACATGCCCTGCTGCTCCTGTTGCGGCGGGTGCAGGAAGACCACCCGGCATAAGGACCATTTCTTTACCTTTGCTCCCGTTAACGATGGCCTGCCGGTTTATCCGCTTCAAGCGATACCCCAGCCGCGTGACCCCTATTGCAAAATCTTACAATACGATCTATGGCAACAGTTGATCTTGTCATGCCTAAAATGGGCGAAAGCATCATGGAAGCAACCATCCTCCGGTGGCACAAGAAACCTGGCGATCCGGTAAAGATGGATGAAACCGTGCTGGACATTGCTACGGACAAAGTTGACAGCGAAGTGCCCAGCACAGCCGAAGGCACCCTCAGCGAGATCCTGTTCAATGAAAACGACGTGGTTCCCGTGGGAGCCGTCATCGCCCGCATAGCCACGGGCACTGCCGTTGCCGCTCCCTCACCGGCGCCGGCCCCTGTACCTGCACCCGTAGCGGAATACCCGGCTGCCACACCAGAAGAAATTCCTTATCAGCCGGCCGGCGCCCGCGTAAGTGCCGGCGTTACCGGCGGGGTGCGTTTTTACTCACCGTTGGTGCTCAACATCGCCGCCCAGGAGGGCATTGGCATGGCCGAACTGGAAACCATACCCGGTACAGGTAATGAAGGGCGGGTAACCAAACGCGATATCCTGCAGTACGTGTCCACCCGCAAGCCGGGTATCCCTGCCACCACGCAGGCAGTGCCCCCCCGCAAAGAAGAAGTGCTGGTGATTCCCATGCAGCAGGTGGAACAACCCACCACGTCACCTGCTCCCGCCACGGTGTACAGCGGCAACGTGGAAATCATTGAGATGGACCGGATGCGCAAACTGATAGCCGATCACATGGTGCGCAGCAAACAGACCAGTGCGCATGTTACCAGCTTCACCGAAGCCGATGTAACCAACCTCGTGCAATGGCGGGAACGGGTGAAGAAGGATTTTGAAAAGCGGGAAGGCACAAAAATCACGTTTACCCCCCTGTTTATAGAAGCCGTTGTGCGGTGCATCAAGAAATACCCGCTCATGAACAGCTCGGTAGACGGCAATAAAATAGTTGTAAAGAAAGACATCAATATCGGCATGGCCACAGCCCTGCCCAGCGGCAACCTCATTGTACCGGTGATCAGGAGCGCCGACCAGCTCAACCTGGTAGGTCTTACCCGGCAGGTTAACGGCTTGGCCGAGAACGCCCGCAACAACAAGCTGAAAGCGGATGATACGCAGGGCGGCACGTTCACCCTCACCAACGTGGGTACGTTTGGCAGCCTCATGGGCACCCCCATCATCAACCAGCCACAGGTGGCCATCCTGGCCGTGGGCGCCATCAAGAAGCGGCCGGTGGTGCTGGAAACCCCGCATGGCGACAGCATTGCCATCCGCCACATGATGTACCTCAGCCTGAGCTACGACCACCGCATCATTGACGGCAGCCTCGGCGCCACCTTCCTTACTGCCGTGGCCAACGAACTGGAAAATTTCAACAGCGAACGCGGCTGGTAATTCATACCGGTGACCACCAAAAAAGCCAATCCCGCGGGATTGGCTTTTTTGGTATAAAACACCATGAAAGTAATTAAGCTTTTTTGGCGTATTTCTTTTTGAACTTGTCAATACGGCCCGCGGTATCCACCAGTACATTCTGACCGGTAAAGAAGGGGTGGCTGGTGTTGGAAATTTCCAGCTTGATGAGCGGATACTCGTTACCGTCTTCCCACTTGATGGTTTCCTTGGAAGGTGCCGTGGAACGGGTGAGGAAAGAGTAGCCGTTGCTCATGTCCTTAAACACGACAAAGCGGTAATTGGAGGGATGCAGTTCTTTTTTCATGACTTATGGGGATTTTTCAGCACGATTGGGGCCGTGCATTTTTTTGGAGGGCAAAGGTAAGGAATGGCGGCAGAAGGGCCAAATGAATTTTACAGGAGGGCAAAAAAGAAGCACCAAATCCGAATGTGGTTTCCGGCTTTCGCCTTGCCCACCCGGGACCCAGTGCTTCCGGGACAGGTTCCGTCTTTTTCAAGGACTTCCACTGCCCCACCGCCTGTCTGCCAGAGGTCTGGTCATTCCAGCGGCTTGTGAAACAAAGGTACAACCCGGAAACAGGGTTTTCCAAATTTAGGAGTCGGGAGAAATCCACCGCTTGTGCACCTTCAGTGCCTCTGCCCCCGCAATCAGGAGCGCATATTTTCGTATTGAAGGGGAATAGCCAGGTCCCAGCCCTTGGAGGCCTGGATCACGGCCTGCAGGTCGTCTATCTTCTTACCGGTTACCCGCACCAGGTCGTCGTTGATGGAAGCCTGCACTTTGAGCCCCCCGTCTTTGATCAGCTTTACAATCTTTTTGGCGTCTTCCTGGCGGAGGCCATTCCGCACCTGCACTTCCTGTTTTACCAGTTTACCGCTCTGGTAAGGCTCCTTGCTCATATCAAAGGCTTCGGGGGCGATTCCCTGCTTGTGTGCCCGGCTGATGAGTACATCCAGCAACTGGCGCATTTTCATCTCATCTTCGGTTTCAATACTGAGTTTGAACTCTTTCCGGTTCAGATCAATTTGCAGGTGGCTGCCTTTGAAATCGAAGCGGTTGGAGAGTTCCTTGGTGGTGACGTTCACGGCATTATCGAGCGCCTGGGCATCTACCTTGGAAACGATATCAAATGATGGCATAACGGTGAATTAAGGGTAATCCGGCAGTTGATCCGGCAATGTTGTTACCGCACAAAGGTAGCAATACTCCGCAGCACAAAAAGACCCCGGTAGAAACCGGGGTCGTGCTTATCAAAATCAACATGAGAAAACAAGTCGCTTTGCGGTTTTAGTCACCGGCCTTCACGCGGTTCTGCTCATCGGAAGCTCCCCCCGTCTTGCGGCGGCCGTTGCCGTTGACCTTTCCTTTGCTGATGCGGTAGGTGAAGCTGAGCGTGGCGGTACGGGAATCGTTCAGCTGTTGAAAGGCGGCGTCAATGTTGCCAAACTGCACCTTGCCGTTGATCCGCTGGGTCCAGAGCAGGTCGCGAACACTGAGCCGGAGCGTTCCCTTCCCTTTCAGCATTGGTGTGCTGGCCCCGAAATTGAGCATACCGAAGGAGCCGATGTGGAACACCCCTTCGTAGCCCGGCGTCCGGAAAAAGCCACTGAGCTCCACGTTCTGCCCTTTGGGAAACTTGTAGCTGGCCGAGGCGTTGACCATCGCGGTGACGGCTGAAAAATCAACCGGTGTGTTGTTTACAATGCCTTCAAAGCGGTTGTGAAACACATTTACATATACGTTTCCGCTGAATTGCTTCACCTGGGCGAAGGCACTAACAGCCACGCCTACCTGCTGTTGCCGGGCAATGTTGCCCTGCTTCACGAAGGTCTGGTTGGTGGTTTCGTCCTGCTCCATGATCTGCTGGATGATGTTGCGGGTCTCCGTGTAATTAAGGGTTGTGTTCAGGAATTTGTTGAATGTATGCGTGAGTTCCAGGTTGTGACTGAACTGCGGGCGCAGGTATGGGTTACCCTGTTCAAATGTGTAGCGGTCGAGAAACTGCACAAAGGGGTTCAGGCTCCTGTAATCGGGGCGGCGGATGCGGCGTCCGTAGTTCATGCTGAAGCTGTGCCTTTCCGATGCCTGGTATTGCAGGTAGGCGGTGGGAAAAAGCTGGGTATAATTTAGCTCAAAGTCCTCCCCGGTGGTGATCTGCTGACCGCGGGCCGCGGTGTGCTCCAGGCGCAGGCCCAGCTGGCTCCTCAGTTTGGGGCTGATCGGCCGGCTATAGGTTAGATAGGCGGCCTGGATCTGCTCGGTGTAGTTGAAATGATTGCTGCGGCCCAGGTCGCGTACCAGGCTGCCGTTGATGAGGCTGTCGTACACAGCGTTGTTGTCGGTTTGCACATAGCTGGTCTTCCAGCCAGCCTCCAGCCGGGCGCCTTTTTGCAGGGGACGGAGGTAATCCATTTTGGCGCTGTAAATATTGATGAGCTGGGGCAGATCGCCGAGGAGGACATCGGGTTGCCAGATGGGATTACCGGTATTGTCGAAGTATGAATTGGTGAGCCGCTGTTGGTTAGCACTGTTGTAATGCAGGTAATCCAGGTCGGCGGTTATTTCCCGGCCCGTGCTGTCGAACTGGTGGCGGAAGTTAAGATTAGCGCTGCCGTGCTGCCACAGTTCCCGGCTGTTGGATGTGGCACGGGTGGTAGACAGCAGCTGGTTGAACGGATCGGCTATCCCGATATCACTCTTATTGCTAAAAGTGGAAGGATTGTAAAAGCCGTTCACCACGGCGCCCAGGGTTGATTTGGGGGAAAGCGACCAATCAGCCCCCAGTTTGAGATTGTTCGATGCGTTCCACTGCTGCATGCGGGATACCTGGTCGAAATGCGTGAGCACCTGCTTAGAGTTGGGCTCCATGAACTTGCGCTGTATATCCAGCTGCTGGAAAGAGTTGCGTTCGTTGCGGGATAGATTGCCAAACAGGTTCAACCGGTTTTTGCGGTAATTGAAGACCAGGTTCTGGTTGTTTCGGGCATAAAAACCCTGGGTATAGCCCCCCGTGAAGGAAACCTGGTAGCCGCGTTGTTTGGTTTTGCGGGTGCGGATGTTGATGATACCGCTGTTACCAGCTGCATCGTAGCGGGCGGGCGGGTTGGTCATGATTTCTATCTGCTCCAGCTGGGCACCGGAGAGATTACGCAAGTAGTTGACGAGATCGTTGCCGGAAAGATAGGTGGGCTTCCCATCTATAAACACCTGTACGCCGGCCTTCCCTTTGAGACTGATATTGCCGTCTTTATCCACCGAAATACCGGGCGATTTTTCCAGTACTTCCAGCGCGGTGGCCCCGGCATTGGTGGGGGATGCATCCACATTCACCACCAGCTTATCGGGTTTTTGCTCGAACAGCGGTTTTTTACCGGTTACCACCACCTCTTTCAGGGAGGTGGCCTGCGGGCGGAGGCGCAGCGGATCGAGCACGAGTGAGGATTGGCGAAGTTCAAAGGCAGGCGACTGCAACGGTTCCCACCCGATGGCCGATACCTGCAGATAGTACCTGCCGGGAGGCACCGGCTCCAGATGGAAACTCCCCTGCTGGTCGGTGATGGCGGCT
Organism: uncultured Chitinophagaceae bacterium; assembly: GCA_937862815.1. Lineage (GTDB taxonomy): Bacteria > Bacteroidota > Bacteroidia > Chitinophagales > Chitinophagaceae > Lacibacter. The sequence goes on from CALMED010000006.1 coordinate 129,311, forward strand.
TTATGGAATGATGAATCCGTGAGCCGGAAGAGGGTAATGGTGGCACCGGCGAGTGGTTGCGATTCGGATCCCGTGGCTGTTCCGCGAACCGAAAGCGGTTGCTGCGCCATAACCCGGTTAGCTGTGGCGGCGAGCAGGAGGGCGAAAAGGAAGAACAGATGCTTCATGCTTGTTGCGTTTGAATTAATTATTTTAGTACCTGTTATTTAAAATAACATTTCTAAATTAAGTACCATGTACTGCATAGTACATTGTTTTGTGCTGGATGGTCTGCAGGGATGATATCCGGTGACGGGTACGGGAATGGGACGGTTAGCGGCTTCCTGGTGTTACAGGTAAGCCTGATTAAGAGGCGCAATGGCCGGATAACCGGTTGAATGGAATAAAAAAGGCTCCCGGAGGAGCCTTACATAAAGTGGAGACAGGCAGATCAGGCAGCCTTGCGCTTGCAGATAAAATACAGCAGCACCCCGGCCAGGATCAGTCCCAGGGATATGAGTTCGGCCTGGGTGGGCGCAAAGGGGAGGTCCTGGTACTTGGTGTTCACCCGGATTTTTTCAATGAAAAAGCGTTCCGCCCCGTTCAATACCAGGTAAAGGCAGAACAAACCACCGGGCAAGCCGATCCGCGGGCGGGCCAGCAGAAGAAGGCCAAACAGCAGCAGGCAGGCAATGGTTTCGTAAAAGGGCGTGGGAAATACCGGAAGAGGAAGGTAGTGGCAATGTTCGGCTTCGTTACAGTTGGCCAGGCGCACCCCCATGCTGTTCACGTTGTTCGGATAGCTGTAGGCCACCATCCATTCGGGTAAAAAAGCCGGGGCTTTGAAAGCGGCGTGTGGAATATTTTCACCCTCCACTACATGATGAAACTCCTGGCGCAGATAAGCCTGGTTTTGCAGGACAGCCTGTTGAAACTCGCTGGGCGTTACCAGGCGAACGGCACCCGTGGAATCGGAGAGGTAAGCGCTGTTGGGGATGCCCCAGTCGCCATCGCCCGATACCTGGCAGCCAATGCGGCCAATGGCATACGCCAGCATGAGGGCCGGCCCCATGGCATCGGCCAGGTGTCGCACGGTGATGCCTTTACGTTTGGCATATACGATGATGGCGATGGCCGCACAGATCAGTCCGCCGTAAAAGGTGAGCCCGCTGAACGAGAGCAGGGCTCCCACCGGATCGGCCACAAACTCCTCCCAGTTTTCGAAATTGTGAAACAACTTGGCCCCGCCAAACCCGAATACGGCTGCCAGGATGGTCATATCCCCCACCCTTTCATGGGGCCAGATGCGCACCATGCGTTCTTCAGGTTTGGCCGATTTCTGCTTGTTCTTTTCGTACCAGCGCAGGCCGGCAAACAGCAAGGCGAGGAGGATGCCCGCGCCCCAGTTGCCCCGCGAAGAAAAAATAAACTCCTGCGGGTTGATGCCTTCTTCACCCGCCACCAGGAAAGCGCCAATGATTTTATACCCCATTAAGAACCCCAGCAACCCGTTTCCAATGAGTTCTCCCACGGAAGCCGGCTTCCCGAATACCTGCTTCTCCTCATGGGGCCGCAGTAGTCCCTTGCGTTCCTTCAGTTGCAGTCCTTTGGTGAGCAGGATAGCCGCGGCGATGAAAGCCAATGCCACAAAAAATCCAAATGAATTCAGAAAGCGGGCCCACTCCCACTCCACGCCCAGTAAATCCTTGAAAAAATAATACAGGTTGGGATACATGCGATCAGTTTAAGTTGCAATGTTAGGTGAAAAATCAATCGTTTTCTTGGCACCGGCACTCCAACAACTGCATAAAAAATCCCCTGCCGCCGAAAGCAACAGGGGACGGAGAATCACAAAATAATCTCAGTTGCAATGCTCTTCAAACGCACCGATGAGGTTCTGAGCAATCATCTGCGCCGGACGGCCTTCAATCATATGCCGCTCGATGAAATGGACCAACTGGCCATTCTTGAACAAGGCGATGGCAGGCGAACTGGGCGGATAGGGCATCAGGTGTTCCCGGATCTTTTTCACGGCTTCCACATCAAAACCGGCAAAACTGGTGAGGAGTTGATCGGGGCGCCGGGGACTGTTCTGAACCGCCATGAGAACGCCCGGGCGGGCGCTGCCGGCGGCACAGCCGCAAACTGAATTGATGAATACCAGGCTGGTTCCTTCTCTGGACAGTGCCGCATCCACGGCATCGGCCGATAATAGCTCATCAAAGCCGCCTTCCAGCATTTCCCCTTTCATGGGTTCTACTATTTGTGCAGGATACATACGTGTTATTTTTTTAATTCAACGCAAAAGTAACTGAAAAGTTCAGAGTTCAATGCGCCTGGCTGCAGGCAGGTAAACGCCCTCTACTCCGCTCCTGGCTGCACAAAAACAATCTCCCCGTCACGCTCATGGTAAACAGACCAGGCTACGTCTGACTTATGACTCGCTTCGGGAAAAATGAAAAACAGAAATTCGGTCATTATGTCATTATCAAAGAGCTAAAGATGCCATTATGTCTATATTTATTCCTTATCAGGACCACTTGGCGGTTTTTTCGCACCGGAACAGGATTTGCTCCTACGGAATCGTTCATTCACTCAACCTAAAAACAAAAAATATGACTATGGTACGCTTACACAACCCCGTTCAGAAAAGCATCAACAGCCTGTTTGATGAATTCTTCAACGAACTGCCTGCCTTTGGCAAAACCGTGCAGAACTTTTTCTCCCCGGCTGTAAACATTGTGGAAACACCGGATGCCTATCATCTCGAACTCATGGCCCCCGGCCGCAACAAAGAGGATTTCACTATCACCGTTGACAAGGGCAACCTGACCATCAGCTACGAGAAAAAAGCCGCCAGCGAAAGCGATGGTTTCAAAGTGGTTCGCCGCGAGTTTGCCTTTGAAAGCTTCAAGCGCAGTTTTACGCTTGACGAAAAAATTAACGCGGAAGGCATCCAGGCGAAATACGAAAACGGCTTACTGAAGCTCCTGTTGCCCAAGCAACCGGAAGTAACCCAGCCAGCCAAGAGCATCAACATTCAATAAAAAAGTTCAAGGAGCTAGTTATAGCAGTTGGTTTTGGTTTTAACATCCCCCGCCCTTTCCAGGGCGGGGCTTTCTTTATAAATCGTTAAGGGCATTCACCCAAAAGCGGCAATCAAGTATCTTCGCAGCAACTTAGAACAAGCAGTTATGAAATACGTTTGGATGAGCTTCTTCCTGCTGCTGCATGTCACCGGCTCTTCGCAGGTGGTGCAGGACACACTACCGCCGGCAACCGACAGTTCAGTGGTCGAACAGGCATTGCGCATCAAGAACCTGCTTCCTTTTTTCACCTTGCACGTAGACAGTTCCCTTTCCTATAAGCTGGAAATTAATAAAGACGAATCCCGCTATTATTGGTATCTTAAAAATGCACCGGTTGGTTTACGGATCAACAAAGACAACGGTACGCTTCAGTTCCGGGCCGACAAAGCCTATTTTCTATCGGGTCGCCTCAAATACGATGTCGAATACAAAGTGCAGCTGGGCGTGCAGAACCTCAACCAGCCCGAAGAACGGGTAGACACTTCCTTCCGGCTCATTTTTTACAGCACCGAAATCATCCCCAGCCGGATACGGGCAACCGTGGTGAGCCCGGTGCTGCTGGAAGAAGGCGACAGCATCAGCTTCCGCATCACCTGTATAAACGGCAGCTTCCCGATTGAAAACATCAGCTTTGAAAGCAACATCAACATTAAGAACTATGAAATGGTGCAGAAGTGCGATGATGAGTTCCGCTGGGCCATCCCCTTTGATTTTATCAAAGAGAATGACACTGCCCGCACCAAGACCTTGCTGCTGCGTTTCATTGGCACCGACCGGTTTAAAAACCAGGATACAACGGTGGTTCGCCTGGTAATTAAAGACGCGATCAATTTCAGCGTAAAACAAACAGAATACGATAAAATGCTGCTGGATGTACGTCGCTACAGCAACCAGCTGAAGACCACCTTCCGTGAATACGACAAAAAAGTACGTAAAAACAGGAACACCCGGGTTTCCTTCGATATGACCTCGGCTTCCACCGCACTGGGCGGCACGGTCTTCTCATCCTTACCTACCCCCGATCAGAAAATGGCCGGTCGCATTATGCCCAGCGTAGGGGTTGCACTGGTGCCGGTGAAGGAAGCCGTAAGTCCCAACCGGCCTTTTGAACAAAATGCAGCCACGCTGGTGCGGGCGGGCATCAAGCGGCTGGACTATGCCATGAGCGACAATGCGCTCATTGGCGAACGGGACCCCGATATTGTTACAAAAACCAACCGGCTTAAAACCGAATTAAAGCAGGTGCAAATGCAGTTGATTGATGTGCCCATTGCAGAGATTTCGGATAACGACGCTCTTTCGCTCGACAATTATTTCAACAACCCCAAGGTGAACAGGAAATACCGGACCCGCCAGAACCGCTAATCATTTACAATCGTCTTTCCGACGCGTGTCGGTGATGGAAAAGATCTTCCATCCCGCAGCAGTACGGATCAGTTGAAAGGCATTGGCACCACAATGACTGAAGACGCCTTTGTAATAAAAGCGGTAAGGCGTCCAGGCCGCAGCCAATGATCCATCCACCTGCACCATCCCTCCGCGTATCTGCTCATCGAGATCGCCCACACCGGCCGCTCCCACTGCCTGCAACCAGGCCGCAACCGGCTCAACCTGCACCTCCGGCTCCCGCCCCTGCACTACGCGGATGGTACGCAGTTCCACGCCGGGAGCCAGCACCGATCGCAGCAACACCGTATCACCGGCATACATGGCTTTAAACAACTGGCGCACCACCTGCTGCACCGAGTCGGTGGTGGTTTGGGCGCCTGCTGCGCCTGTTAAGAATACGGTTATCACCAAAAGTAAAATCCTGCTTATCATTTTCCGGGAGATTAATTGAATGATTTACAGCAGACAGGCTTTCCGGCCACATAGCTGCAGCAACCCCAGTTTCGCGATGCCGGCGAACATGACAAGACCGGCGCACGAACAATTGCGTCTTACACCCGGGGTAAAAATGGAAAAAGCGTTCCGTTGCGGGAACGCCTTAATTATTGCAGGAGTCGTGAGCCATGAAGACCGGATCAGTACCCGAGTATTTTCAGCATGCTCTGGGCCGTTTGCTCTTTGGCATAAAGCCAATCGGTGAGTTTACCGTTTTTATCCTGCCCCACAATCACATGCTTGGGCGAAGGTATCATGCAGTGTTTGATACCGCCGTAACCGCTGATCTGGTCCTGGTAAGCGCCGGTATGAAAGAATCCTACATACAACGGTTCCTGATTGCTTCCGTTCAGTTTGGGCAGGAACACTTCGTTGATGTGTTCTTCCGAATCGTAGTAGTCGTGACTGTCGCAGGTAATACCGCCCAGTACCACGCGTTGGTATTCATTGTCCCACTTATTAATGGGCAGCATGAGAAATTTCTCTCCGATCCCCCAGGTGTCGGGCAGCGTGGTGATAAAAGATGAATCTATCATGTACCAGTTTTCGCGGTCGTTCTGGGTTTTCTGACCCAGTACGGAATAGATGTGCGCCATACTCTCGCCAACTGTATAGCTGCCAAACTCTGTGTAAATGTTGGGCATGGGTACACCTGCTTTCTTGCAAGTCTTCTTGATGGTTGCCACAATTTCATGGATCATGAACTGGTAGTCGTAGTCAAACCCCAGGGAGTGCTTGATGGGGAAGCCTCCACCGATGTTGATGGATTCCAGCTCAGGGCAGATTTTCCTCAGCTGGCAATAGAGGTTCACCACTTTGTTGAGTTCACTCCAGTAGTAGATATCATCCTTAATGCCTTTGTTGAGAAAGATGTGGAGCATGGTCAGCTGGAAGCGGTCTTCGTTTCCTTCGATTTTATCTACATAAAACTCCAGGATGTCCCGCGCCCGGATCCCCAGGCGCGAGGTATAAAACGGGAAGGTGGGCTCTTCCTCCGCCGCCACCCGGATCCCTACTTTAAAGGGCACTTTTACCGTTTTCTTGTACTGCTGCAGTTCTTCTTTGTTATCTAGAATGGGTGTTACATTTTTAAAGCCGCTGTTGAGCAGTTTAGCTATGCGGGTAATGTAATTCTTCTGTTTGTACCCGTTGCAGATGATCTGGATGTCTTTGTTGATCTTCTTTTTGGCATAGAGACGGTTGATGATTTCTATGTCGTACGCATAAGAAGTTTCGAGGTGTATTTCGTGTTTGAGTGCTTCTTCCACCACAAAGGAAAAATGACTGCTCTTGGTGCAATAGCAATAGAAATATTTCCCTTCGTATTTGTGGCGTTTGAACGCTGCTTCAAACATCTGCTTCGCCTTGCGGATCTGCATCCCGATTTTCGGCAGGTAGGTCAGCTTCATGGGCGTACCATACTTGTCGATGAGGGCTTTCAGGTCCAGCCCGTTGAACTGCAGGTACCCGTTTTTAACATCAAATTCCTGCTGGGGGAAATTAAACGTCTGATGTACCAGATCTGTATAGGTACTGTTGGTCAGTTCGTAAGGAGCGGGATGTGCCACTATGTGTGTATTTTTTTTGCAAACTTATCGGAAAAAATCAATTGCGGCCCCAAGGTTTAACCACAGAACCGTTTCCATAAAAAAACCGCCCGGGAAAGGGCGGTTTCAATTATTTGTAACCAGCAGACTTATTTAACAGAAGCCACCAGCTTTTTGAAGCTTTCGGGCTCGTTCATGGCCAGGTCGGCCAGCACCTTGCGGTCGAGATCAATGTTCTTAACCTTGAGCTTGTTGATGAACTCAGAATAGGTAAGACCTTCTTCGCGAACGGCGGCGTTGATCCGCACGATCCAGAGGCTGCGATAATCTCTTTTCTTGAGTTTACGGCCTACGTAGCTGTAGGTAAGACCTTTTTCAACAATATTTTTGGCAACGGTGTATACATTTTTGCGTTTGCCGTAGAAGCCTTTGGCCTGCTTGAGAATTCGTTTGCGGCGTGCTTTGGAAGCAACTGCATTTACTGAACGGGGCATATCTGAATGTTTTTAAAGTAATGAAAAAAGTTTCAGTGCGGGGTTATTTCAGCCGCAACAGGCGCTTAACAAAGTCAACATGTGACTTGGCCACTTCGCCGTCAATGCGCATATTGCGCTTCCGCTTTTTAGACTTCTTGGTGAGGATGTGACGCTTGAAACTCTTCTGGTGCGTGATTTTTCCGGTGCCGGTTACCTTGAACCGCTTTTTGGCACTCGAATTGGTTTTTACCTTGGGCATGTTTGATGCACTTTAAAATGACACCCTGCTGGCGGTTCTGCACAGGCAGAACACTTCTGGAGCCGGTTGGGCAATGAACAGCTGCAAGAGCTTTCCCCTTACGGGGCCGCAAAATTAGCGAAAATATCCGGGATTTTCCAAAAAAGAGGCAAAAAACAGGAACCGGCGCTACCCGGGAACCTTCTCTTCACTCCCCTGCCGGGTATAGGCATGATCTTCGTAGAATTTCTCGTCCCAGGTGTATGATGAAGGCGTTCCGTACTTCAATACCCGGTACACCATCCAGATCACCGCTACTGGAGACAGGGCAAACAACCCGAAAATGGCCCCTTCGCTGAAACCCACCCAGGGGGTTAGCTGGTAGAGAAATGCTAACAAGGTTACAGTCATAACCGGAAAGCGGATCTGTTTCATACAACCGGGTTTACCCTTTAAACAGCCGCAGGCACCGGAAAGTTTAACCAGCAATTGTAAAAGGGAACAAAACAAATAAAGGAGGTGCCCGGTGGTGCCGTGCGACGACCTCCGTGCAACTCCCCTTTTATCCTTTCTCCGTGCTGGTACCGGAGCGTCTGAAACAGACCCGGAAATACTTATTCAGAAGCTTCTTTCTTCTTTTTGGAAGATTTGGGTGAGATGATCATGAGCATCCGCTTGCCTTCCAGTTTGGGCAACCCTTCCACCTGGCCAATTTCGGCGAGACGCTCGGCAAACTTCAGCAGCACCAGTTCCCCGCGCTCCTTGAACTGGATGGCCCGGCCGCGGAACTGTACATAGGCTTTCACTTTATTACCTTCCTTGAGGAAGTTTTCGGCGTGCTTGGACTTAAAGTCGAAGTCGTGATCGTCTGTATTGGGCGTAAAGCGGATTTCCTTGAGTTCGGCCGACTTGCTCTTGGCCTTCATCTCTTTTTCCTTCTTCTTCTTTTCGTAAAGGAACTTGTTGTAGTCGATGGCTTTACACACCGGCGGATTGGCCTGGGGAGATATTTCCACCAGGTCCAGTCCCAGCCCCTGGGCAATCTGCAGTGCCTTCTGGGTGGGGTACACGCCCACTTCCACGTTATCGCCTACCAGGCGTACTTCCGGCACACGGATAAAATGATTGATGCGATGCTCAGGTTCTTTGCGGGGAATGAAACGGCCCCTCGGAGGTCGGTTTGGAAATGCCATATGCGGGTTGCTTTCCCTCCCCCACGGAGAGCAAGGTTTGATTTGTTTTTATAATACAGCTCCCCGGGGGAGAGAGCGTTTGATTACTCCGATTGTCTGTTCCGGATCTCATTCACCGCTGCGGCAATAAACGCTTCGGGTTCCATGGATCCCAGGTCGCCCTTGCCCTGCCGCCTAACCGACACTTTGCCCTCGTTCATCTCCTTTTCGCCAACAATGAGCATCAGGGGTACGCGGGCCAGTTCAGTATCCCGGATCTTCTTACCTATTTTCTCGTTCCGGTCGTCGATTTCTGCACGAATATCTGCATTTTTCATTTTATCCAGCACGGATTTTGCGTAATCCATGAACTTATCGCTGATGGGGAGGATTTTAACCTGCAGCGGTGCCAGCCAGAGCGGGAATTTGCCGGCATAGTGTTCCAACAGGAAGCCGATGAAGCGTTCGTGGGTTCCCAGCGGCGCCCGGTGAATGATCAGAGGTGTTTCGCCGGTGTTGTCGGTATTCGTGTACTGGAGCTGAAAACGGCGTCCCTGTGCAAAATCCACCTGGTTGGTGGCGAGTGTGAACTCGCGGCCAATGGCGCTCCAGATCTGCACATCAATTTTAGGCCCGTAGAACGCCGCTTCATCGTGTACTTCCACAAAGGGGATGCCCGACTCCACCAGCACCCGGCGCACCATTTCTTCCGTCTGAATCCAGAGTTCGGGTTCATCCACGTATTTCTTGCCCAGTTTGGAGGGTTCATGGAGGCTCAGGCGCATCACGTACTTATCAATGCCGAAGATCCGGAAGTACTTCAGGTACATCTCATTTACCGCTCGGAACTCGTCGCCAAACTGGTCTTTGGTACAATAGATGTGCGCATCATTCATGTGCAGACAGCGCACCCGCATGAGGCCAAACAATTCACCGCTCTGCTCGTAGCGGTAACAGGTGCCGTATTCGGCCAGTCGCAGGGGAAGGTCTTTGTAACTGCGGGGCTCCGCGGCAAAGATCTTGTGGTGATGCGGGCAGTTCATGGCCTTCAGGTAATACTTCTGCCCTTCCAGTTCCATGGGAGGATACATGCTGTCCTGGTAATACGGCAGGTGGCCACTCGTGAGGTACATGCTCTCCTTCGCAATATGTGGCGTAACCACCCGCTTGTAGCCGGCGGCCTGTTCGGTTTCCTTAGCCAGTTTTTCCAGTTCCTCAATGATGATGGTTCCGTTGGGCAGCCAGAGGGGCAGACCGGGGCCCACATCATCGTCCATGGTAAAGATGCCCAGTTCCTTGCCCAGCTTTCGGTGATCGCGCTTTTTGGCTTCTTCCAGCATCAGCAGGTAGGCGTCCAGTTCTTTTTGCGAAGGGAAGGTTACGCCGTACACCCGCGTGAGCTGCTTGTTGTTTTCATCCCCCTTCCAGTACGCACCGGCTATAGAGGTGAGTTTGATGGCCTTGATCAGCCCGGTATGCGGGATATGGGGCCCCCGGCAGAGGTCGGTGAAATTGCCCTGTCTATAAAAAGTGATCTCTCCGTCGGTCAATCCCTGCAACAGGTCGAGCTTGTACTCATCCCCCTTATCGAAGAAATAGGCCACCGCATCTTTTTTGGAAATTTCCTGGCGCTGAAATACGCTGTTGAGCTTTGCCAGCTCATTCATTTTCTTTTCCAGCATTTCCAGGTCTTCTTCAGTTAGTTTACGGTCGCCCAGGTCCATGTCGTAGTAGAATCCTTTGTCCACCGGGGGGCCCACCCAAAACTTCACACCCGGGAACAGGGATTCCACGGCTTCGGCCAGAAGGTGAGCACTCGAATGCCAGAACGTACTTTTGGCCTCGGCGTCATCCCAGGTGTGCAGCCGCAGGGTCGCATCCTGCTGAATGGGGCGGGTCAGGTCCCACACTTCGCCATTCACCGAGGCGGCCAACACCTTACGGGCGAGACCCTCACTGATAGATTGTGCGATATCGAGTGCCGAACTGCCGGCGGGATATTCCCGCACAGCGCCATCCGGAAAATTAATCTTGATCATGAAAAACCATTGGGTTTAAGGAGTGCAAAGGTAACGATTCGGCCTGTGGCGAACAAACAAGAGCAGCCGGCAGACTGGTCAATTATTAACAAACCCTTTGCCGGGGGAAAATTTCACATTTCGGTATTTTGCAGCTTCATTCCGGAATAGCATGATGCGATTACAGATTTTTGTGGTACTGCTGCTCGTTCCCGCCTTGCTGTGGGGGCAGAAATTCAGTGGCCAGTGGAGCGGCAGTTTCGATGAAACGCGTGATAGTTCCCGAACCGAATATGTGTTGGAAATTGAAGCGAAGGGCAACACGTTTGAAGGCACTTCCATCACCTACTTCATCCTGGGCGGCCAGCGTTATTATACCATTTGTGCCATCAAGGGAAAGATTGATCCGGGCAGCAAGACCCTGGTATCCACCGAAGTGACGAAAGTAAAGGCAAACACGCCTGCCTGGTTCCGCGATTGTTTCCAGACCCATACCCTCACCTATTTCAAAAAAGGAAACGAAGAACAACTGGTGGGCACCTGGAAGTCGGCCCGCAAGGAAGACAATTGCGGAACCGGCTCCACCCTGCTGTCGCGTAAGATGCTCGTAAAAAATCCGCTGACCAGTCCCGCATCTCCCTCAGCCGCTACCCGCAATAACCCGGGCACTCAACCAATCGCACCTACTGCTGCCAATCCGAAACCGGCAGCTCCCAAAACGACAGCGCCCCCCGTTTCAAAAACGAAACCGGCCCAGGAACCCGAAAAAAGAGAAAGTCCCACCCTCTCCAAAATTGAAAACAAAGTAGAACAGCAACCCCGCACGGAGAACAAGCCGGTGATCCCTGCGCCCAAACTGCCCAACGGACTGGAGCGGCGCGACAACCGTTTGTTTGAAACCATCTATCTCACCGAAGAGGACATCATCGTTTCGTTATACGACAATGCGGAAATAGACGGCGACATTATTACCGTACTCTTCAATGATGAAGTAGTGGTGGCGCGTCAAACGTTAAGCGATCAACCCATCACCATCCGGCTGAAAGCGGTGAAGGGCCGCGAGAATACCCTGGTGATGTATGCCGAAAACCAGGGCCGCGTGCCGCCCAACACAGCCATCATGCGGGTGCAGAACGGGGAAAATTATTACAAAGTATTCCTGAGTGCAGACGATAAGAACAATGCCAGTGTGCGGTTCCGGTTCCGGCAATGAAGCCGCAGCAAGATGATTGAATGCATACCTGTAAAGCTGCACAACCAGGCAGTGACATTTCACTACACACTGCCTGGTTTCTTCATTTAATAGAAATCCCGGCTCAACGAATGCAGCAATCAACTTCTCTGTCAAAAAATCCGCACCTTCATTCGCCGCGCCAAACATATTTGTGCCGAACAAAATAAAATCAAAACAAAGCGGTTCCGGCCGAAGCGCCTGATCCGTTTACCCAACGCCTCACAACTTAAAGTTCAATGTAACACTCGGCAGAATGGGAAAGAGCGATACCTGCCGCGCCTGTACCTGCAGGCTGCCCTGCAGGGGGTTACCCTGCTGATCGAAGTAAATGAAATATGGGTTCTGGCGGCTGTAGGCATTGTACACGCTGAAGACCCATTCCTTTTTAATGCGTCGCTCCCGGCGGGGCTGCGGCGTGTAGGTGGCGGAAAAGTCGAGCCGGTGATACGCCGGGAGGCGGTACTGGTTGATGCGGCTGAACTGCTGCGTGAGAACGCCTTCCACGAGGAAAAAGCGTTCGGGCAACGTAAAGGCATTCCCGGTACCATACACAAAGACGGCGGAATATTTCCACTTTTTGGAGCGTTGGTAATTACCCACCACGCTGAGGTCGTGGCGCCGGTCGAAGCGGCCCGGGTATTTCTCCCCGTCGTTGAGGTCGGCAAAGCGGCGCCAGGTCCACGATAGCGTATAACCGATCCAGCCGGTAAATGCACCCCGGGCCTTGTTGACATAGAACTCCGCTCCGTAACTCCATCCTTTACCAAAAACAAAACTTTCTTCCGGGTCGCCTATACCGGGTGTAAACCCTTCCCGGTATTCGATCTGGTTGGCCATGGTTTTGTAATACAGCTCCACCGAGGTTTCCCAGAGGTTATCCCGGAAATTCTTGAACAGCCCGGCTGCGTATTGCCATCCGATCTGGGGTGCCACCCGGTAGGTACTGGGCACCCAGATATCTGTGGGCAGCGTGGTGCCGGCATTGCTCACCAGGTGTATGAACTGCAGGTTGCGGGTCACCGCAGCCTTGAGTGAAGTATTCGCATCAAGTGCATAACGCATCGTTACACGGGGTTCCAGTCCGCCATAGGTTTTTACCCGGTCGCCCCGCCCAAACACGGTGCTGTCGAGTTTATTCCCGTTATCGTCTTTCACGTAAAGCGTATAGGGTCCGGTTTGCTCAAAGAAACTGTAGCGGAGTCCGTAGTTGATTTTAAGTTTATCATTCACCTCCCAGTCGTCGAGCAGGTATGCGGCCATTTCATTGGCAAATTTATTATTGACGGTCTGCGGTTCAAACACCTGGTCGCCGCTGCGGCCCGATGTGGTTTGCGGGTTGAAGCGGTGCCGGGTAAAGACCAGACCGTATTTTACCTGGTGTCCTGAAGCGGGGTAATAATCGAAGTCCACTTTGGCAGTAAGATCGCGGATCGCGGAGTTGAAGTTCACTTCGAAATTGCTCTGGGCGCCGCCGAAAGAGAAGCGGTAATCGTTCCACACCAGGGAGGTGTTGGCAAACAGCTTGCTGTTGAACACATGGTTCCAGCGCAGGGTGCCGGTACTGTTGCCCCAGGGGATCCGGGCGCTGAAGGAGCGCTCTTTGTTGTTAAAAGTAAAAACATCTCTTCCGAAATAGCCGCTGAGAAAGAGACGGTCTTTATCAGAGAATTTGTAATTCAGTTTGGTGTTGAGGTCGTAGAAGTAGTACCCCGATCCGGCAAAAGCGCTGGCAGGGTTGATGAAGGGCTTCACCAGTACATCAATATAGGTACGCCGGGCGGAGATCATGTAGGAGGCTTTCTCTTTCACCAGCGGCCCCTGCAGCGAAAGGCGGGAGGAGATGGTACCAATACCTCCTTCTGCCTGGAACTGTTTGTTGTTGCCGTCTTTCATGGCTACGTCCACCACGCTGCTGATGCGGCCGCCGTAGTTGGCGGGCATACCTCCTTTGGTGAGGCTTACGTTCTTCAGCGCATCGCTGTTGAACACGGAGAAGAAACCGAAAAGGTGGCCCGGGTTGTACACCACGGCGTCGTCCAGAAGCACCAGGTTCTGGTCGGGGCCACCACCCCGCACGTACAAACCGCTGTTGCCTTCGCCGGCATTGCGTACGCCGGGCAGCAGTTGCAGCACTTTCAACGGATCCACTTCCCCTGCAAAAGCAGGTACCGATTTGATCTGGTTCATACTCAGTTCAAACTTCCCCATTTGGGCGGCCCGCACATTAAGGTCACGTCTTTTGGCATAAATCACCACTTCCTGCGAGGAGGTCACGCGGGGCGCCAGGTCTATGTTGAGCTGGCGGTCGGCCTCCACCTGCAGACTGACTTCGCGGCTCTGGTAACCCACATGCGAAACGGTGAGCGTATAGCTGCCGGGCACCAGGGTTAGCGAATAAAACCCATACTGGTTGGATGAAGTGGCCCGGCGCTGACCGCCGGTTGAAATCGTGGCACCAATGACCGATTCATTGCTCGTGCTGTCGCGGATATAACCGCTGATGGTGAAGCGTTGCTGGGCGGTAAGCTGTTCCGTAACCAGCAGGAGGCTCAATAGAATGAGAACGCTGTGCGGGACCTTTAAAAGAGATTTCATCGCAGCTGTTAACAGCATCGGGGAATGAAAGTTCAACACAGACGGCGCATTGGCTGTAAGATGTTGAATTACAAAAAAATCTTATTCATAGCGCAGTACTTCCTTTACCTCGCCACAGGAAAGCATTTTCTGGCCAAAGTAAGGATTGCGGATGCTGTCGGTACGGCTGAGCCAGTAAGCGCCTTTATCCTGGAAGGCCATGGGACAATACTGAAAATAAAGCGTGGTGCCGGGAGGGCGGATGGCCTTCAACAGGTCATACAGAGCGGTGGATATCATTTCAAAAGACTCCCGTTTCAGTTCGAGATCTTTTTCAATGCGCATGGCTTCTATTTCTGCCACCATATCACCCGGGCGGCCGTTAATGGCGGCATAGGAAAGCGAGTCTGCCGGGAGCAGTTCCTCCAGCGACAAACTGTCGAGTGCCCTTTGTAAAGCGGTGCCTGCCCGGTTAACCGCCACGGTATCGCTGCTTACAAATGCGTCTTTCAGGTTAAAATAAGCGTCCAGAATTTGTTGTACCTGCAGTTGAAACGAGGCCGAATAGGTTTTGTTGGCCGGTTCGGAAGAAGGCCCGTTCTCTCCGGTCCCCTGCGATTTCGGCTGGCAGGCATACAGGGAAATCAGCAGGAGAACTACAGATAGCTGTTTCATGTGCAAAATTTTCCAAAGTTAACCGTTTTGCCTGCTCGCCCCGGGCAGCATGCTGCTTTCCTTTACCTTTGCCGGCAGTTTTATCAATATGTTAGCAGGTTTTCAGAACGTTACCTTTGAATTTGGCGCCCGCGTAATTGTGCGGGACGCTACCTGGCACATTCACCCCAACGAGCGCATCGGCCTCATCGGTTACAACGGCACGGGAAAATCCACCCTGCTGAAACTGCTGGTGGGCGAATACCAACCCTCCAAAGGCGACGTGATCCGCAGCCGCAATACCAGCATCGGCTACCTGCACCAGGACCTGCTGAGTTTCGACACCAACGAATCCATCCTGCAGGTGGCACTGGGCGCTTTTGAACGGGTGCTGCAACTGGAGCAGGAAATCGAGACCCTGGGGAAAAAACTGGAAACGAACCATCACGATGCAGCCTTGCTGCAGTTGTATGCCGACAAACTGCACGAGATGGACACCCTCGACGGGTACAGCATACACCACAAAACGGAAGAGATCCTGCAGGGGCTGGGCTTTGCCAACAGCGATCTGCAACGCCCCTACAAGGAATTCAGCGGCGGTTGGCGCATGCGGGTACTGCTGGCGAAAATGATCCTGCAGCAACCCGATCTCCTGCTGCTGGATGAGCCTACCAACCACCTCGACCTGCCCAGTATTGAATGGCTGGAAAAATACCTGCAGCACTACCAGGGATCGGTGGTGATTGTATCGCACGACCGCTGGTTTCTTGACCGGATGGTGACCAAGATCGTGGAAGTGTTTCAGCAGGGCATTCACATCTACGGCGGTAATTATTCCTTTTACCAGCAGGAAAAAGAGCTGCGCATGGAACTGCAGCAGAAGGCGTTTGAAAACCAGCAGGACTACATCCGCCAGCAGGAGCGTTTTATTGAGCGCTTCCGTTCCAAGGCCACCAAGGCGGCAGCGGCCCAGTCGGCCATTAAGAAGCTTGAAAAACTGGACCTGATTGAAGCGCCCACCAATGAGCGACCCAACATCCGCATCAATTTCGCTATTGATACCACGCCCGGAAAAGTAATCTGCGAACTGCGGCACATCACCAAGCATTTTGGCAGCAACCACATTGTTACCAACACCGGCGCTGAGATCGAACGGGGCGATAAGATCGCCCTCATCGGTGCCAACGGCAAGGGAAAGTCCACCCTCCTGCGGATCATTGCCGGAACGGAAAATTTTGAAGGACAGCGGCGCTGGGGACACAATGTACAGCCGAGTTTCTACGCCCAGCACCAGCTGGAGGCGCTGGACCTGAACCACACCCTGCTGGAAGAAATGAAGAGCTGCGGAAGTCAGAAAACCGACCAGGAGCTCCGCACCCTGCTGGGCTGCTTCCTGTTCAGCGGAGACGACGCCGACAAAAAGATCCGGGTGTTGAGCGGGGGCGAAAAAGCACGGATCGCACTGGCCAAGACCATCATCAGCAAGGCCAATTTCCTGCTGCTCGACGAACCCACCAACCACCTCGACATGCACTCGGTGGAGTTGCTCATTGAAGCCCTCAACAAATACCAGGGGAGTTACATCCTGGTGAGTCACGACCGGTACTTTGTTTCGCAGACGGCCAATAAGATCTGGGAAATTGTGGACGAACAGGTTAAGGAATTTAAAGGTACCTATACCGAATACCTGGATTGGAAAGAACGCATGGCCCGTCAGGACACCGTTACAAAACCGCAGCCGGAAACCCGGAAAGAAACGGTTGTGCCGGCGCCTGCCGCTCCCCCGACCGAGCCCACCCCCAACAAGCCGGTCATCAACAAAGAAGTAAAAAAGGCACACAGCCGCCAGCAGAAACAGATGGAGCAGCTGGCAGAGGAGATCAGCCGTCTTTCCGGGGAAAAAACCCGGCTGGAGGCGCAACTTGCCGATCCGGCCACCTACTCCGACAAGCAAACATTTACCGCCGCAGAAGCCGCCTACCAGCAAGCCTGCCGGAAACTGGACGAATGCAACCGCTCCTACGAAGCCCTCTTCGAAAGCATCCTGGAACTCGAAGCCAAAATGCACAGTTGACTATCCGGTTCTGCAACGGAGCGGTGTGTTCCTAAAAGGAAAAAGCCATCCCCAGGAATGAGGACGGCGTATTTACCTATAAGAGAACCAACAGTACGTTACGGACGTTCACAGGGTCTGTTCCCCGGCAATGCGCCAGGTTCCATCGGAACGCACCTGTTTAATGCGGTAGGTATAAGAAGCGTTGCCGCTGTATTTTTCTTTGAATTGATAAGAGTATCCCATCGGAATCGAAAAACCGCCCAACAGCACGGCTGCCGTGGTGAAATCTTTTCCGTTTGCCGATTTCTCCACTACATACACCACATCGGCTGCTTCGCTTGTTGCCGTCCACTGCAACTGCAGGTGGGTATTGGTGCGTGTACAATGCCAGGAAGAAATGAGAGGCCAGTTATCGGTTGAAACGACGGAAGACGGCAGTACCCGGGCCTGGGTATCACTGCAGTAAAAAAGGAGCAATGAAAGAAAAGCAGTCAGTACGGTCGTTTTCATAATACAAATTGATCGGAATTCGGATCACAGGAATGGAATCAATTTGGTTCTGGAAGGACTTGGAGACGGATAGGATCGGGCGGTTAGCAGTTGAAAGCAAATATTTCAGGAGAAACGCATGCAATTCGACCGTAAAAATACGGTCCTTTTTGAATTGTGCAAGTTTTTTGACAATTATTTCTTTGCGGACCTGTGCGGAACCGGTGGAACGCTTTTCGGGTTTTGTCACCCGGCCGGTACAAATTATCTTTGCAGCGGCAGAAACCGGTCCCGTAGCTCAGTTGGATAGAGCAACAGCCTTCTAAGCTGTCGGTCACACGTTCGAATCGTGTCGGGATCACTCATATAAACGCCTTTGCGTGGGTTTGCAAAGGCATTTATTGAAAAACAAAGAGTTCTATACACATCGGTTACCTGTTGTAAGGGTTTAACGGGGTTTGGATGCTTAAAAAAAGTAGCCAAAAAAATAGCCAACAACAAAACCGTGTATATGAACTACCGACTACACCTCCGCACCAACCGGCCTGACCGGAATGGATTGTGCGCCCTTTACTTTGTCATTAACTTGGGGAAGCCCAAATGGATCCCGTCTGCCCTGAAGCTCCATCCTAAAATATGGAACCAGAAAGCCCAGGAGTTAACCCGTGGAGCTGACATTGCAACGCAGAAGAGTTTTACTGATTTGCGGTACAAGGCGGAGCAGTACCGCCAGCTTTTAACCTATGAAAAACGCCCGTTCCAGGAACGAGACTTTCTGCGGGCGATCAGCGACGGGGATCTGAATGATATTTCCAACCCGACATTGCATAAGCTCATTGACCAGTACTGCCAGCTGAAAAGCCTTTCCATTGGCAGATACCAGCATTACCAGCAGCTGAAAGCGGAGCTCACCCAGGCCCTGGGAGAGATACGCATTAAACAATTCAGCTACCAAAACGGACTGCAGCTGCAGAAATTTTACCGTAGCCGGGTAAGCGAGAATACGGCTACACAAAAGATGCACCGCATTAAAGCAATTGTACACTTTGCCCAGGACTTAAAACACATACAGGAGGATCCACTGAAGGCTATAAAACTGAAGGCATACACCAACCGCAAAACTGTACTTACCATTGAAGAGCTTCAGATTTTGCAAGAGTTGTACGATTGCGGCACCCTCCTGCCCTATCAGGTAAATACGCTGCGGCATTTTTTGTTTGCCTGTTATACCGGTTTGCGGATATCTGACATCAACCGGTTTAACCGGAATATGATCACGGGCAATGCGATCTACCTCACACAGAAAAAGACGGAGGAACCGGTAATAATACCGCTGACAGATTTTTCCCGCAGGCTTATTGCGGACGGATTTATAAAGCGTACCGGCCAGCATTTAAACCGGGAGCTGGCGCCCGTGGCAGCCTTGGCAGGTATAAAGAAGCACATTACCATGCACGTAGGCCGGCACACATTTGCGACAGTATCACTCCGCCTGGGCATGGATCTGGCCGTTGTAAGCCGGATCCTTGGCCATAAAACGATCCGGCAGACCCAGGCATACCTTCATCTACTTGAAGACCATTTACAGGAGCAAATGAACGCCTGGGATAAACTGCGGGTTGCTTACAAGCAAACGGCCGGTCAGAGCCGGAGCTGAGACCGGATGAAGGCGCATTTAAGCTGCCCGAGCAGCTGCAGTTGTTTGCGAACATTGGTTTCATGTTCGTGCAGCTGACGGGCTTTTACAACGGCTTGCCGCCACTCTTCCGGATGCATGCCGGCCGTTTGCTTGTGAAGGATTTGCTGCAGCTCCCGCTTGCGCAGGAAGGGAATTACGCTGCCGGTTAAAAAATGCTCAAACGCTTTAGCTTGCCACAGCCCCCAGCACAGCCAGTAAAAGAATTCACGTTCATCCTCATTGGAACAACTCGCCACGAAGCAATTAGGACAAGGTTTGTCGAGGGGCTTTCCGGAGTTGTTCCCTTTACTGAGGATGAAAAACGAGAATGGAGGCTGTTGCTGGCCGGGGCGGTGGGTTACAAGCTGAAGCATAGTTTGGGCATTTTTTTTGCCCAACCCCATTTTTTGAAAACAATGCCCCTACCGGCGGCACGGATGCCCATCCAAAAGGAAACGGAATAAAAGAAGGCCCCCTGTGCGGAGGCCCCTGTGTTTATGCCGTAGTCTTTTGGATGGGCAGGGCGTGGATTTGTGCCGTGCCGTCGAACTTTGCTGCGTTTTAAAAAATCAAGATTTTTCCCTGCCTTTGCCTTTAGATTTTTTTTCTTTTACAAAAAGCCCAGCCGTGTATTTGTCATACAGCTCAAAGAGGAATTCAATGCGTTTGGCTTCGCTGGGGAAAGGTTGCGGCCGGTAGCAGAGATCCACAGCCTTGTCGAGTTGCTGATGGGCTTTAACCAGCACCGGCGGCATGGTATTGGGGTCGTACAGGTCTGCCAGACTCGCGTCTGGGAACTCTGCCCGGGCATCGAGCACAGCCTGGGCGGCCGCCTCAACAGACTGCCGTTGCTTTTCGGTTTGGTTTTCGGGCCAGGGGAAGTTGTTGTAGACCAAGACGTTTGAATACCTGAAATCACTTTTGATTCTACCGCAAACATTTTTAATCCAAGTATTATGCATTTCAGAAGTGAGAATCCCAAAATGATAGAGCGTTGCATCTGGTAAAGCCGTACATGAGTCACTTACAATTGTGCCGGAGTCAAAAAAACCGAATGGAATATACCTTCTACTTTCAGAGGAATGCCTCGGAATAATTACATAGTTTGATTCTGGTTGTCTAATTTCAGAGAATAGTGAAGGAGTTGACGCTTGATTTCTCACTGAAGGCTTGGTGCTTTTTGACCTGAACACCCTGATATTCTCTAATCGTTTCATTATCTCAGGCATTTTTTTTATTTCCCCGGGATCTGCATTTACTAACCAAAGACACCAACGGTTATGCCCATTTATAAATTCGTGACTGCTTAATATTGGCTTAATGAATTTCTCAGCATTGGGTTCAACTGTCAAAAAAACAGACTTCTGATCATCAGTAAGAAAAAAGTTGCCGTTGTCAACTGGTTTACTTCCGTATATCATTTTGGGAACATTGCAAAGAGGAAGAGTCCTGCTTAAAACGATAATATCCTTTCCTTCAACCAAATACGGATTGATATTCTTAACACTTATTTCAGTAGGCTCTCCTTTAATATCTTCATAATCATAAATATACTTCTTGCTGATATCGAAATTTGAAAACCCAACAATGACGACATGTACAGCTGCATTGCCCTTTGCTTCATTACCCCACTTAAAAGTCCGGTGCGCAAAATGAATTTTGATTTTATACCGGTTATACAGCTCGTTCCATAAAACACCTACCTGTTCACCCTGAGCAATTGAATTGGTTGATACAAAAGCACAACACACACCGGAAGGTTTACCTTCCGGATTTGCAAATTGCATGTATTGAGCAGCTTTAATATACCAGGCGGTTACATAATCCAAAACACCTGCACCATTCACACCCTGAAAAATTAGCGCCATATCCTCTTTTTGTGCAGAGTTCTGAAGCTGCTTCCCGATAAAAGGCGGATTCCCCAAAATATAATCATAACGCACACTCCCTTTTTCAAACGGAAGCGGATCAATAAGACTTTGCCAGTCAATACGCAGCGCGTTTGCATGAGCAATGGTTGCAGCTTTCTGCAACGGCAGCCGGACGTAGTATTCACCGAAGGTGTTGCTAACCTGCATGTTCATTTGGTGATCCATCAGCCACATGGCTGTACGGGCAATTTGTGCGGGGAATTCTTCATACTCGATGCCATAGAACTGGTCCACGTTGCATTTAATGAGGTAGGAGGTATCCATACGGGCCTCCCGCAGAACTTCTTCCCGGTAACCCTGGAGTTTAAGCAGCTGGGTGATGATTTCGATTTCGAGCAGGCGCAGCTCCCGGTAGGCGATGATGAGAAAATTACCGCACCCGCAGGCCGGATCCAGGAAGCGAAGCGATCCGATCCGGTCATGCAGCTTCTGCAGCTGGGCCTTGCTAGACTTTACCTTATGGAACTCTTCCCAGAGTTCGTCCAGGAACAGGGGTTTGATGAGCTTGAGGATATTTTTCTCGCTGGTGTAATGGGCACCCAGGTTGCGGCGGGCTTTCTCGTCCATGACACTCTGAAAGAGGGAACCAAAAATGGCCGGCGATATTTTCCCCCAATCGAGTGTACAGCAGTCCAGGAGGCTTTGCCGCATGCCGCTGTCGAATGACGCAAAGGGAAGATGCTCTACAAACAACTTACCGTTTACATACGGGAAGGCGGCCAGTGACTCATCGAGGTTGCTCAGCCGGCGATCGGGCGGGGTGTCGAGTACCTGGAAGATTTCAGCGATGGCCCGGGCGAGGTCGCTGCCATCTTCCCGGGTTTTGAGTACCAGGTATTCGTGGAAAGTGTCCTTTTCAAAAATACCGGTATCGTCCGCAAAGAGGCAAAAAAGCAGGCGTACCAGGTAGAGCTCCAGGGCATGCCCTTCGTAGCCGATGGCTTTCAGGCGGTCGTGCAGCTTGCCCATGAGTTCGGCCGCCTGCAGGTTAACGGGGTCTTGCTCCTTATAGGTGCGCTTTTGGTAGCCGGCCAGCGGCCCGAACAGA
Organism: uncultured Chitinophagaceae bacterium; assembly: GCA_937862815.1. GTDB lineage: Bacteria > Bacteroidota > Bacteroidia > Chitinophagales > Chitinophagaceae > Lacibacter. The sequence goes on from CALMED010000006.1 coordinate 151,378, forward strand.
TGCAGGTTGCGGTGCAGTTCAGCCAGGGTAAACCGGCTTTTGTTACCATCGGCATCGTGGAGCACAAAGGTTTCAAAATCGCATACCAGGATCAACTGGGGAAGTTCGTATTCTTTGAGTCCGTGGCAGTAGTCTTTTGCCTGCTGGTAAGCTTTGTCGAGGTCTTTCCCGCGGCTTTTCATTTCCACGAGCAGCATGCCCTTCCAAAGCAGGTCAATGTAACCATCGGCGTCTGAAAGCTTTTTTACGCGGTGCTCGAACGTGGCCACCCGCTTGCGGCTGATGCCAAAGATGTTGAGAAAATCAACCAGAAACTCTTTGGCGTCGGCATCTTCGTTGGCGCCCTGGGCCCAATCGGCTGCAAATGTGGTGGCCCGGCTTTTTATTTCGTTCCAGGAAAGGGGCATGGGTTCGTAGGTTTTGGCTAAAATAGGTAAAAAAAGATGCCCCCGGCCGGAGCCAGGGGCGGAAGGTGCCGTGTAACCTAGTCAGGGACACAATATAGAGACGAAATTCCTGAATTGCAACGGTACCACAGCCCGGAGCCGGCGGCGCTGGCAGCGGCCGTATTGTGGCTGATGGCACAAAGCGGAAATGTATGTCCTTCGCTTTGCCGGGTACGGGCCGCCCGGAACCAGTGGAGCGACCGGGTGCAGCCGGAGCAGCCGGCGTAACTGGGAGCGTAACGCAGGTCCGGAAGGCACGTACCTGAATCAGCAAAGCTTCCCGGAAGGTCTTACATTTTCGCTTTGGCGGGTGGGAATACGGCCGACTGACGCGGTGCCGGCGGAGGGCGGCTTATTTTAACTACGGATTAATTACTTCCGGTAAACCTGGCCACGTGACGCAATTTTAACTACAACAACGAGTACTTTGCTAGCATAAACATCGTATAAAATTCTGTAGCCCCCTACACGATACTTAAAGCTTGCATCATGATTGGTTAAACGTTCTCCAATGGTAGGGTCTTTTCCAATCTGATCAATTGCATTTCTGAGTCTTTTGTACGTTGTACGATCTAAGCGGTTGAGGTATTTTTCCGCTTCTTTTTCGATATCGACTGTGAACATTAGTCTTTTAGCCCAAACTTTTTGTTGATACGCTTCCGGGCATCTTCCCATGGAACCGTATTTCCCTTCCGGGCTTTTTGAAGAGAACTTGCATCTTCAAGGTCTTCTATCAATTGGGCAAAATGCTTTTTACTCAACGTTACATGAGTGACCTTTCCAGAAGCGTTTTTGGTGAATTTTACACCTGCAATTCGAGGCATAGAGGGGTATTTATTCCAAACCCAAATTTAAAAACAATTTTCAATATGCAAACCGCTGGCTCTTCCCAAACGCCAGGAAGAAGATCTTCTCCGGATTTTGCCGGCTTACGGCCTCAATGGCTTTGGCCATGGTAGTACCCTTGTAAATGACATCGTCCACAATCAGTACTTTTTTGCCTTTTACAGCCGGTTTGCAGGCTGTATTGCCGTTGTAAAGTAATTCACGGCTTTGCAGCTTCATGCGGAGACCAATACCATCGGCCAGTGCTTTAGCCAGGTGAAACTTGCTATCCCGGTTATTGACCGGCGTAATAAGGTCGATATCGTATTTACGGGCGATATCGTACATGAGAACAATCATGCGGTACAGGCTGACTTTGTCACCATAAAATTTGGCGGACACCACCAGCTGAGCGGTAATATTACGGTTGGTGGCCACTTTTGCGGGGTCGCTGAACTTGCCGAAAGTTGTGCCGCGGTACACGTCGGCCGGCAGGAGGTATACGTAGTTTCTGACGATTTCAGCGACACCGGCCAGCCGCACTTGCAGGAGGTATTCTTCTTCCACATCGTACTGCCAGAATACGATGTTTTTGAGCCGGCACAGGTTGATTACGTCTTCCCGGTTGTACTGCAGTACCAGGCTTTTAACCTGGGGTTTACGCCAGTCTTCGAAGATGCGGAAGATATTGGCTTTATACTCGTTGCGGTTGCGCTTGATGTTGTAGAGCTTTTCGATGGTAGCCAGCTTGTAATTTTTGAGGCCTGGCATGATGTCTTTAAACACCTTCAGCAGGTTAACGCAATGGTAGCTGGAGCGGATTTCAAGGTCGAAATGCTTTTCGATAACGCCTATGTCGGGCCCGTAGAAGTAGATGATGCCGGTTGTCTGGTCCAGGAGCTCCTGGAAGCGCTCAACCGTAAGGGAATCGTCATAGAGCTGCCCGTGGTTCTTTTTATCGAAGCACCAGCCAATGAGGAAGATTTCCCCACCGATAAACCATTCTGCGTCCAGGTAAAGATCCTTGACCATGTTGAAAGTTTTAAAAAGCCCCGGCACAAGCCGGGGCTTACAACAAAACACCTACGAACCAACTACCACTGGATCCACGTGGATCCGTTCCAATATTCCATTTTGTTGTCTGTAGTGTTGTAGCCAAACTCACCCAGACCAGGCGACGCCGGCCGGCCGGCTGTTGCCCAGCGGGCCGGCAGCTGACCCCGGTTGCTCCCCGAGTTGTCGATCTGCACGTGGGCTGTAATGAGCTGACGCGCCAGAGTAAGTGTATTGGAGTAGCTGCTGTGCAACGCGGTACCACTGCTACCAGGCACAGAATGGCGGAATACAATAAGTCCCGGCTCAGCGTTGCCGGTGCCTCTGCCGGCGTGCAGTTGCCAGTTAAAACCCGGCAAGTTGGTACTCAGTATGCGGCTGCGGATAAAAAAGTCAACACCGCTGTAACCCATGGGGCCGCCAAACCAGAAATCGTTTTTGACGTTTGCAGAAGCACTTACGCTCACCAGGCCTGCAGCCGGCGTTATAAAGTTGGTGTTGGAGAACCCCGAAAAGTCACCCAGGATAACCGTGTTGGACAGCGAGCTGCTGAAAGCCGGGTTAGCTTCTTCGGACGTCCACAGGTGGAGGTTGTTACTACCGGTAGTGATCAGCCGGCCAGCGGCGAAACCAACGAATATATTTTGAGAGCCGGAGGTAAGCAACCGCGACGTTGTGTTGAGCATGGTATTCCAATTACCGGACAACACGGAATTACCGTGCGAGTTGATGATTAAATTGGATGTACCGGTGATGGAACCAATTGCAACAACTTGCGGACGATTGAGATTTGAAGCAAAAATTTTGACGTTACCGGTGCCAGTGATATCGTCAAACCGCTGCGGGAAACCCTGCCCTTCTATACCACCATTTGTGATGTTTATATTGCTGCCAACTGCCCCGGGAGCATACAAGTTGCCACCATTGTAACCTATGCGCAAGCCTTGCGGGCTGTGCACCTGCAATGCGCTGTCTGAAGTAACGGAGCTGCTGACATGTATTTGTGAATTAACCTGCGCAAAAGTACCATTGCGGTTACCGTTGAACATATTTACGATGCCATTGAACGGCCTGTTGGGTTGTTGATAAACAAACCCATCATTACCAAGTACCAGGTGGGCCATAGTTGGATAGCCGGTAGGCACGTCGTAAAAACGGATACGGCGTTGCTGATTGAACAGGTTGGAGATAGCTGCACTGAGCACAGCCTGCACACTGTTGGCATAGACGACATGGCCGCTGTCGGAGAGGTGAATACCGTCATCGCTTACCAGATTTGCACGCAGGTTTACATTACCGGCACTGATACGTAACCCTTCGTCAACCCGTATGAGCTGCAGGTTGTAGCTGTTTGCGAGGTTGACCACAACCGTATTGAAGTTGTTGTTTGTGCCGGAAGCAGCCGGCACCAGTGTTGCAAGTATTACCTGCAGACCTGCACGCCTGAGGGGTTGCACAACAGAATCGAGCCGTTGCCGGTAGGTATTGGTATCGGAGATGAGATCCCGCCGGTCGTTGTACCCGGCGGCGATTATAACCGGATTGCCCAGGGCAATAGCCGCCGGCACGTGGCTCACGGGCATGGCGGCCAGGGTAACGGATGGGTGACCCAGGTTGCTGTACATGTTTTCGTTACCCCGGAAGAGCAGGGAGGCGAAGGATTTTTCTTCAGACGAAGCACCGCTCCCGGCTGTGTGCGAATCGCCCAGGAGGGTGTACCCAAAGTTTACGCGGTTGGAAGATTCAACCTGGAACCGGGTAATATGCTGTGAACCACCCAGGAGGCCCAGGTACATACGGCCACCGGTGCCCAGGGCGAGTGGATTTGTGTAAACAACATCCACCTGCCGGGTGGTACGTCGGTTGTAAACGGCTGCAATAATGGTCCAGTAGTCCCGCTGCAGCAACAGATCCAGCGTATCGCCGGCGGCGTGGGACAGGTTACCAGAAGTGGCCACAACGGAACCAAAGTCATACCGTAAAATGATTTTACCACTATCTGCAGTCGAAGACAGGTTGTATTCGACCTGCAGGGCCGTGGAGAAAAACAGCGAGTTGCTTTCAAAATGAATAGCCAGGCCGCGGCTGGAGCTGGATTTATCCTGCGGCACTACTGTCAGCCGACAGGTCAGTTTATCGTAGGGAAAATGCGCTACACGCAAGCGGTTAACGTAAACTGTACTGGTACCCTGGTTACCATTTACCGGACTGACGTTTGTATTACCACCACTTACGATTAATTTATTGCTGATAGTGACTGAGGCATCGGGAGTTTGATCAACCCAGCCAGCAGGCAGCGAAGCCCCCGGAAAGGTTGTATTAACCAGAAAGCCGACGGTACTGAAAGGCACGCCGGTCTGGGTACTTACCCAGCTGGAGTCTGCGGCTCCACCACCCCCACCCCCGCCGGAGTAGCCGTTTAAGAGGTTACGAACAAAATCGTTTACACTTTTGGCAGTAGGGAAAACGTTGTTGTTTAACGAATCGGCATCGAGCATAGTCCAGTTTATACCGGTAACTGAGCGGCTGCGCAGGGTTATGCGTTCGGTAGCCCGCAGATGCTTGGTAAAGACTTCGCTGGATTGGCCTGCAGAAGAAAGGGCTGCGCAGACGAAAAGAAAGGAGAGAAGCTGTTTCATATTACGATGAAGGAAGTAAGTGCCGGTACCAATGAGCGGAGCCAAAAGCGGTACCGGACAGGTTTGTAAATTTTATTTTTACAGCCGTCGGGAAGTAGATATCGCAGAGGATAGTACCATACCCGGTAGAGAGATCCAAATCAAAAAAAGTGGTGGCCCCGTCCTCGTCCTGGCATTCCACGAGGGTGACGGGATTGGAGGGGTCGTTTATGCTAACCCTGCTTAGAAAAACACCTGGCGGGAAATTGAGCGTTGTTGTGCGCTGTGTAAAGTGCAGTACACCAAAATTACGGGCGTCTATGCCGTAGCCGAATGTATTTGCTACGGCCACACCTTTCGCAGGAGGGAGGCCGATTTTAAACCCCATGGGCTTTTACTTTTTTGATTCGAAATACTTACCCTGTACCAGCAGGTCATAACTGCTTTGCGGCAGTTTATTTTTGTCCAGGTACTTGGCTATAAGGGCTGCCAGTTTAAACAACACTGCGTCTCTCCCATCTTTGGGGAGCTTTTGCAACTCATTGATGATGCAGAGCAGCTTCTCCCGGTCATTCAGGCCTTTGCAGGCATCTACAATGCCCAGGGCGGTAACCGCGGTGTTGGTGGCCTGCAGCAGGTGTTTACGCACCAATGCGTCCACATTACCGGGTATGATGGCTTCGAGGATGTCGGCGGCGGGGCTTTCCAGGAAACGCTTGAGGCCGCTTGTTACCCGCAGTGCCTGTTCGACATTTTGTTCGGTAAAGTCGTCAACCTTGTTCCACAGCCGGGAGATGGCTTTCCAGATACGCTTCAGAAACTTCATAACAGTTGGTTTGAAAGTGAATTAATCGTCAGAGAATAAAAAAAAAGGAATACCAGGACGGCGCCGGCCACGAGGCCGCTGGCGCCGGGATTATTTTTAACGGTGTTGGCAGCAGTTTGGGCAGCTTGTTGTATCTGGCCAAACACAAGTGAACGGTGTGCTGCGAGTACAGAATTGAATACGTATTGCTTGAATTCCGCAACGGTGATTTTACCGTCTTTATTGATGTTGACCGCGGGATTTTGCCGGGCGATGGTTGCAGCCGGCAGCGAACTGGTCTGCAGCACCCATGTGTCGGGTTTCCCGATCAGCGCGGGGAAGAACACCACGCTGTACACATCGTAGTAGCTCTTCATGCGCCCCTTCCAGGGAAGGAAGTAACGCCGCACCAGTTCCAGCTGCTGCAGCGCGTTCATCTTAAAAATGGCCTGGTTGTTTGTACCCAGGCTCCTGGCGGTAGCCGGCATAAACTGCAACAGACCTGTTGCCCGGCGTGCGGCCCGTGTGAAAGGATCTGCCGGATCGCCCGTTTGCCGGTTAACGGCCTGCGGATTTAGCCGGCTTTCGCTCCACATGACCTGCATAAGCCAGTTGGGCTCGATTCCAAGCTCAGCAGCTATTTCCTGGACACGGCGGGAGAAGTCTGACTGCAGCGCCATTGGTATTGTATTGATGCGGAGTAAGGTCATGCCCAAATGGTTTTAAAGAGGTTGATTTCGAAATTCGGTTGAATTGTTGCCGGGAATTTGTTTACACGGTCACGTATGAAAGCGGATACCAGCGGAGCGGAGAACGGTTTTTCTCTGGTACCGGGAATGCTACGCGGGTTCCGGTAATAGGATTCGCGGTTGGCGCGGAGACGGTTGTAAAACGCACCCTGGAAAGTGTTTGCGAGGGTAATTACCTCCGGTGTAATGCGGGTGGGGTTGGTTACAACCCGTGGGCCCAGGCTACGGGCGGTGTGATTAACAACGGCCACGGCGTCGAACTTTTTATGCACCAGGAAGTCGTAGATGAAATTTGCAATTACCTGGTTTTTGAACAGGTTACCATTCATTACCTTTTCCCAGAAGTTGACCCGGTAGAATTCGGAGATGTGGTTGTCGAGCTGTATATTTTGAAACACCGTGTAACGGGGTATTGGCCGGTTACCAAAACGCTGACGTGCCAGCTGAAAAAGTACCGGCCATCCCTTCCAGGAAGGGAAAAATTTGTATGTGATACCAGCATAGGTATGGCCGGCGCTGGGGTCGAGCCAGTAGCCGCCCTCGAGCTCACGGGTATTTTGTTTGGCAATATGGAAACTTACCGAACTCACTTTTTTGTGACAAAGGATTTGAAAATGACCAGGCGATTGTCTTTACCAATAGTTGGCGTTTCGGGTTCTTCCGGATCTTCGGGATCCTCGGGATCAACCGACGGCAATTCGAACCCGGCCCAGGGATCTACCGGATTATCCCGGGTGTCGGGGATCCCGCCGTCGTCATACCGGTATTCTCCCGTATTGATACGGGGGCCTGTAATCCAGGAAGTATCGAACGGAACGGGTTGCGTACCCACATCCGGAGCTTTAACCACCGGCACACTGATTTCGTCGAACTGAACATCAATATTGCTCCAGTCTTCCACTTCAGGGTTTTCCTCGGGTGAAGACCAGGACATGCCAGGGGTGAGTACAAAATTTCCGTTGATGGTAATGTTGGTATTGCCCTGGTTGTAGAGCATGAAGCTTTGGCAGCCCTGGGCATTCCATGTACGTGAGTTTGTTAAAAGCTCCTGCAGTATTTCCCTACGGTAATTACCCATTTTTTTGCGTTGATTTTGTGAATAACGTGGGGAGAATCTTCACAGATAAAACTGCCAGCGTACCCCAGATAAGAAGGCCTTTAGCTTCGTCAAAAATTGATTTTTGACCTGCAGCTGCAGTCTGTTGGTTTTCCCGGGTTAACGCTTCGTTATGCCTTTGCGCCTCATTAAAAACAGCATTACGACCCTGTTCCGTCAACAGGCCGGCTTTGTAGTCACGGTCTGCCTGCATCATAGCCTGGATATTCCGGTATTGGGAATTCAGGTTGTTTTTGTGGCGTACCGTGTCGTTTATGAGTTGGACGATACGGGTAATGGTATAAGCCTGCAGGCCCATGCCAGCAAGGCCTACAACTGCAACAACAACCAGTACCACGGGCGCGATACCGATGTAAGGGACACCCTGCAGCTGGGCGATGCTTGACTGCTGCAGCACAACCTTCATTTCGGCGGGAGTTGTACGTTTAAACTCATTGACCGTACTGTTGTGCTGGTTTACAGCTGCATTGAAACGAGCTGCCAGAGCGGGATGCAGATTGGATTTTAACGAAGCCAGGGCTTTTGCATTCCGGTTTGCCAGATCAGCAACTTCCTGCATGGCCACTTCCAGCTCCCCTAATCTTTGCAGACGCTGTGCGTCGGAGGGGTTGGAGGTATGCATGTACATAAACAGGCCTTCCGTGGAAATGTAATTGTACCAGTAAGCTTGGTTATTCCAGAAGAGCTGAACCACAAACCTTTTGTCTCTGAGGTAAGCAGCAGGATCCGCCGTAATGCTCATTTCGGTGAGGGTTGCCGGCAGCGGCTTTGCCGCCATTTTAGCCCCTGCAGAAACGTCCAGCAGGCTGGCATTCCGTCGCCCAAGTGCATCGGCCTGGGTGCGGTATACCACGAGGCGCTTATTTGCCGGAAACCGCGGGGGGAAGGTTACGCCCTTAACAGTGGTTCGGATACCAAACCAGATTTCACAACCCACGAGGTAGCGCTTTGTGTCGCGCCTTGATTGGAGCGACTGAATATAACTGCCGTAGCCTGCAGGCACAAAAGCACCGGGGTTGATGAAAAGATTCATATCAGAGTTTCAAAACTTTTTTACCAAGTGCCCATTGACTGGGCTTTTCTTCCCGTATTTCCGCCAGCTTTTCGAGCTGTCGTGGAAAATCGGGATTGTCTTTGCAAAGCCGGTCTACAGCCCGCATTATTCGCTCCCGGTCGTCTTCGGGCAGCCTTTCGAAGTGCAAAAGCAGCTGTGTACTCATACTTGTGCCTCCTTGAGATAGGTTAAGCCCATTTCGTACATATCAGGGTCTTTCTGCTTTGTACGTGCCAGCAGCTCGAGCTCGGCAGCGAGTGCAGCCTGACGCTCCGGATTTTCTGCATCATCACCCAGGAGCGAACCGAGAGCCGCGGCGATACGCGACTGTGGATCCGCCGCCGGTTCACCGGTGCCGGCGATTGCTTCGGTCGACGATTCAGACACCGGAGCTCCGCTGGCTGGCCTGGCGCCGGGCAGGAGACCAATACCGGCCACGGTACGCAGAAAGTCTTTACCCAGGCTGGAGTTCTTCAGCTGCGGCCAGAACATGGTACCAATGCTGAGAAGTCCGCCGTTGATGCCGGCTTCCTTTTCCGTGAGTTGCCGGCGGAGTTCTTTGTTTTCCGACTCGAGTTGTTTTTGCCGCTCAATGCGTTCTTTTTCCTCCTGCATTTTTTTGAACTTCAGCTCGATGGCCTGTTCAAAATTTTCGCTTGTCACTTCGCCTATACCATCGAGATAAAAGCTTTTTACAGTTGCACCGGTGGAGCCGATACCGGCAACACCGCTGACTTCGCGGGATTGAATTTCAAAAGAGCAGTCCACGTTGTTTTTTGTGGAGCCAGGCGTACGCATGGCGCGTAGATAATACGTGCCGGGCGAGAGCCGGTCGAGAGAGCGACGCAACAAATCCAGGCTGTCTTCCATGGATGGTGAGTCGCTGTCCTCGTTGAATTTTGCGATGAAATTGCCGGTTGAAGCTTTCTCCTTTGTTTCGTACAGTGACCAGTACGGTAGGCGCTGCTGCCGGACGATTTCGATTACATTTTCTTTACCGAGAATTGCCATTTGTCAGGTTGTTTGCGGGTTTGCTTACACTACATCTTCGTAGAAGATGGTAATGAGAAACGCCATGTCGGTGGTGAGGCCGGTACGGTCGTTGATTTCGATAAAGGATTTGCGGAGATCCATTTCCAGGCGGTCGAGCTCTTCGCGGAAGATTTTACTGTTATTGAAGAAGCTTTCGAGCGGGATCCGTTTAAGGAACGATTTGCTGTTGCGGTCATTGATGGTGAGAAACGCACGTTTCTGCACCGCATCAGGAACAACAGTTTTGCCGGTGAACGTTTTGCTCACAGCTTCCGTATGCACCTCGATGCCGGTAATACGGATACGATCAAGCGTTGTTTCGTTATCCGTAAAATGGAAGGTATTTGCATTAACGTTGCTAACGGGCACTTCTACAGTCGCGCTGCGTTTAACGGGAAATTTTTGCATGCTACAATTTTTTGCTTTTAATGAAAGAGCCTCCTCCTGCTGGAGGAGGACTCTTTACGATTGCAAACCCTGCCTGACGGGGCAGTGTGTGCTGTTAACGGGTTTGTGCACCGGTAGCCAGCAGACCGGAGAAGTACAGCACTGCACGGTGGGTGAATCCTTCCGTGGAGCTGGTACCGCCCGCCCAACCAGCATAGCTGGTGAAATCGATTTCGATTTCATTGGTACCGTTACCGTTCAGAATGAGCTGGGGCGTCAGGTCAATGAGACCCGATTTTTTACCACTGAACTGGTCGAAGTTGGACGCGCCCGACTGCTGGGTTTCGGGGATGTCCAGGAAGCGGTGCAGATCCAGGGCAACGAATTTGTCTTCGCGGCCGATGTTGACTTTGAGCACACCACTTTCGTACAGACCCATGAGGTCAGCGGCAGCAGCGGCACCAAAAATGGTGATGTTGGGGTAGCTCTGCAGCTTACCATTGGTCTTGTTGTTGGCGGTGTCCTGCTTAAGCAGGAAGAAACCCATTTTGGTGGCGATAAAATCGTCGTTACGATCCAGCCGGCGTTCCGTGGGGTAAACGGTAGTTGCGTCCCCGGTAAACGTGGGGAAACGCAGTTTCGTCGCATTGTTTACAACGGGCGCTTCCAGGCGCAGGAAGGATGGAGTGAGCTTGCGACCCGCGAATTCAGCGCGGTTGCGGTTGTGCTCGAGCACGGCGCGGTCGCGCTCGGTGGTGATTACCTGGATGTTGGTTTCCCCGCTGCTCATGCTGCCGGTAGAGCCTACGTAAGCGCCCAAAATACCGCTTTGAGCAGGTACCAGTTTACCCACCATGATGATGCCACCTGCAACCAGTACGGCTACAAAGGGGGTTGCTCCCAGGGCGGTAAAGGCAGAAGCCAGCGCCAGGAGTACGAAAAACAGAGTCAAAACACTTTTTACGATTTTCATTTGAAAAAACTTTCGATGAAAGAATAGAAATTGAGGTTACACGAACGACACCGGGCGGACAGGCTTTAGTCCTGGCCGCTGAGGTTGGATTCGCTGGCGGCACCATCGGCGCCAACACCGTTGAGATTGTCCTCGTAGGCGCCGGGGTATTCGGCATCGCCGATACCGGGCAGGTTGAGGGCTTTGGCGAGCTGTACAGCACCCTGGGCCATCATACCATCGCCAACGGACTCTACAAACTGCCCCTGTTTTTTACCACCGCCAACGAGGGCAGGCAGTACGGCACCGGCTACGATTTGCAGGCCGGCCACCATCATGGGAGTTGCTTTGCCGTTGCTCATTTTGGTTGCCTGCGTGGCAACAAAATTGCTGGCCATGGAACCTACCACCAGTCCGGGAGCTTTGTCAATGGCCCGGCTAATGATTTTTTGGAAATTGATTTTTGCCATTTTTTAGAGAATTCGTGAATGAAAATGAATACTTACGGTTGAGAACCACTTCAACAACCCTCCACCGTTTGAAGGGTTATTTGCGGCGCCGGCTCTTGCCGCCGATGCGCTTCAGCTGCGTCTTCAGTTTTTCGAGCGTACGTTTTTTCTGCGCAGCACGTTTGGCTTCGCTTTCTTTACGCTTGATGGACTGAATTTTTTTCCGGGTACTTTGAATCTGGCGATCAATTGCGCCCAGTCCGGAAACTTTTCTTTTGGCCATTTTTTACTGTTTTGGTGAAGGAATTGGTTGAAAATTTTTGGTTAACACTGGCAGAAACCTGTGCTGCCGCCACCTGTTTGCCGCATTTGCTGCGGCGTCCAGGCCTGGCCACCGGATTTTATTTGAAAGCCCAGGTCGCGCCCTTCGTTATAGTCGATGGCCTCGGGGCCTTCGAAAATTTCGTAGGTGAGCTCCTGTGCCTGTGAATGATTGAGGAAAGGCAGCTGCTGTTTTATACGCTGCTCAACTTTGTCGAGCGCCTGGCTGGTTACCGGCACATTTTTAAGGCCCTCATAGATTTGCAGGGCTACGTCTTTGACTTTGTTGTTTTGGGCAGGCGGTAAGGACTGGAACGAAGGATCCATGTCCTGCAGCTGGTACAGATTGGCGAAGTCGCGCTCGATGTCCGGCATGTCATCGGCCGTAAAAGCTTCTTCGGGCTTTTTCTTTTGGAATACGGTTGCGATTGTATTAATCAACCAGACAACAGCAGAGATGGCGGACTCAATTACACCAATCTGACTGCCCACCCCGGGGGCAGATTGGTAAAACCCGGTACCCAGCGTTCGGTCACTGGCCGGATTTACGGGAAGGTTGGTGAGACGTTTACCCGCTTTACGCCGGTTAACGGCATTTAAAGCCCGCTGGCGCTTGATTGCAAGCCTTTCGGCGGTTGATTTGTAGGAACGCCGCAGCAGCTCTTTATTGGCCCCTGCGATGCCGCTGACGCGCTTATTGAGGCGTTCCTGCAGGTAAGCTTCGGGGCTTTTCCCGAAACGTTTGGTGAGGTTGTTGCGGATGATGGCCATAAAATGGTCTTCTTTCATACCAATGCCATTCACGATGAACTTTTTTAAACGCTCCTGCTTTGCTTTTTTGCGGGCAACCATGTCGGGGAGCTGGGCGCCGGCCGGTGTAAAGAGGTACAGGAAAGTGGGTGCAGCTTTGGGGAGGTAAATTTCCAGGGCACCTTTTGCAGCCAGGCGGGCCGGAGCTGTTACCACTTTGGCAACTGTCGTACCTGCCTTTTTAAGCCCCTGTCCTACTTTTTGCAGCAACTTACCCGCGGCAGTTTTTTTCTTAACGGCCTTGGCTTTGCCAATGATTGACTGAGCCATCCCAATGATGGCGTCGGGGTTGTCGATATTGGAGATGGCCTCGTTGATGACACTCAGTTGTGCATCGTAGCGGGCTGTGTAGGGGCTGCCTATGCGGGCGGCATTCATTTTATCAATTTCAGCCCGCTGGCGTGCCAGGTACAATTCCATTTCCCCTTCCTTCATGGAATAGTAGTCTTTGGGTAGCTGAAGGGTACCTGGTACGTGTGCTGTACCGTTTGCGGCACCGAGGTAAGAAATTTTTGCCATCAGAACATCTTTTTTGTGCGCATAGCGCTTTTCTGTATTGAAAGGGCCTTTCCAGACCGCATCAAGAATAATAGGTGCACCATTTTTTTGCGGCACAAACACATACACGTGCGTAGGTGTGGGATCTTCCGCCCGGTAACTGGTAAACCGGTAGCCGTAGGGGATCCCCAGGTTGCGCAGGCAGGAGGCAATGAAAAGACTGAAGCTTTTGCAATCGCCCTGCCGGTCGGCCCAGAGACGGCCGGGGCTTTTGATCCATTGGTAGCCGGGTTCATCAATTTTGTACGGGATTTGTGTTTTCACGAACTCGTACACATTCCGGCAGGTTTCAATGAGCGTGGCACCTTTAAGCGTTGGTGCAAACTTTTTGGTAAAGGCAGCGGCTTTGCTGTCTGCCTCCAGGAGAACATCGATGATGTCCTGGGTATTACCGTCGCGGTGTTTCAGGTCGTTTTCGCCGGTTGCCGGCAGTATAAGGTCGGTGCGGTACCGCTTCATTTACCAGCTTTCTTTTTACCATTTACGGCCTTTTTAGTTGCCGCTTTACTCACAGGTACGGGTGCGGGCACATCTTCCGGTAAAATTTGTGCATGGTTGTGGCTGTCGCTGCATTGGCGCTGGAAGCAAGCCAACAGGTCGGGGTGATTGGCCACGGGCCAGCTCCCGGACTTAAAGCCGGTACGCGGTTTATGAACATAGAAACCGCCGGCGTCTTTACAGATAAAAACGATGCGGTTTTTGGGATCATGCCCTTCCTGAACCGGTTCGAACAATTTATTCATGGTTGACAATTAAACTACGTTTGCCAGGTCATAGCTGTACTTCAAAGGAAGATCGCTCACATTTGTCCGGAGAATACCGTTAATGTCAATAATGGTACCGGGTCTTTTTTGAAGAAAAAGCTGGAAAACATTGAGCAGCTGCACACGTGTGCGCAATGCTACCGTGGTATTTTCCTGACCTTTAATGCTGATAGGTTGTGTGCTTTGGAAGCTACCAACAACCTGATTTTTATAACGAACCTGGCCGGCAACACTCTGGAGAGGGATACTGGCCCGGTTGGGATTGAATACATTGAGGTTGAAATGGATTTCCGGGGTAAGCCCACTCCATCGGAGTGCAATGCTGCGGGGAGGAATTGAATATTCAAGCAGGCCCAGGCTTTGCCGCACCATAAAAGTGCGCCAACCCAACCATGCAAGCCCACCGATTACAAGACCTTTTACAACACCACTTTTAGCCATTGCCATCCTCCTTTTTGTCCAGTTTCTTTTTGAGATAGGCGAAGCCCAGTTTTACACCCTCACCAATAAGGCCACCAATCAAACTGAATGCAGCAACTTCCACAAGCTGACTTACAAGCGGATTAGCTGCCTGCAGGAGGATAGGTTCTGTAATCCACGCGAATAAACTACCGCCAATTCCACCCACTACCGGGGCCTTATCCTTTGCCATACAAAGTGCAAGCATAGAAAAAGGCCCGCCAGGGCCTGAAAAGAATGAATAGAATGAATGATTTGAAACAAAATGCTAGTACAACCGGTGTACAAATACCTGCCCTTCTGGCTTTTTGTAGCTAAAAAGTCGCTGGCTGCCGTTACGCCCTGAAACAATTATGTACAGGTACCAGTACCAGGCCTGCCACCAGTAAAACAGATTACGATCATCCAGCCTGTGGCTGTATTTGAAAGCACCGTTTTTACGGTACAGGAAAAACCGGTTACTCAAAACACGCTTTTGAATTACCAAAACATACTTGCGCTTCATGGGGTAAGATTTAACTGGTGAAGAACGAGCGGAAGCTCCAGACCGTAATGTTCGCAAAACTCAGCAATGGTTACTACCTGGTTTGGCTGTTTACCCAAACTGTCTTTAACCGCCTGAATTTTGCGGAAAGCAGTTGCCTGGCTGCAGTCGAAGAGCTGCATAACGTCCTTATTAATGATTTGCACACGCCTGGGATGTGATTGCAGTGGTTGCGACATATGAAAATTTGAGGTTTGAACAGTTTTACACTCAGCAGGAAAACAGCACGAATGCAGCGGGAATACAGAGCGGATGAGTGCACGCCTAAAAAAGGGGGCTATGGGGGTGGCTGAAATGCTATTTTGGGGCCCCGATATGAATAAAAAAATAAGACGCAATGCCATAGTAGCTATGGTTTTTTGCGTCTGTACTGCAAAATACAAAACTAAGAGGAATTGGAAGCAATATTTCCGACCTCGTACACGTGATGACGCAGAAGCTCTTTGTCTATAAGCTCCACCAGGTACCGGGCTGTTTGTACCAGGTAAAACTGATTGGACGGTATGGGGAGTTCCTGCAGGAGCTTAAACAGCACAACAGCCTGTGCATAAGTGAACTGAAGACGGACGTTTTGTTTTGAGGTGTTGTACAGCTTGCGGTTCACCTGCAGCATGCATTCATCGGTGAGGCAGTTAATGGCCAGCACCTGCAGCAGCTCCGGGCTTTGCGTGCTTAAGTGAGCGACGTTTAGCACTCTTGTTTTTTTAAGCTGCTGCATGTACGGAAAGAAATACTCTTTTACAATGCAGAGCTGCTCACGCCGGAGTTTGATATTAATTTCGTTCACATGAAGGCTTATTGATATGCATTGAAATAAACAAGTAGATCTTTCACCATTTGAGGTGAATCTCCATTTTGCAACGATGTTTTTATGAATGCCTGCCGCAGCTCATTATTTCGCAGCATACGTGCAATCATGTCATCACCTGGCTGAGGATTTTCGTACCAGCGTTTTATGTGTGAGCCATTCTTTGATGCGGGCCCGGGCTTTTTCTGTTTCATAATCGGGAGTTTTATTTGATTGTTTCTTAAAAACGGAGACCATCAGATAATCGGTTGTATTTACTCTACAGCAGAAGATGCGCCAACCGTTGGCATTGTCTCTTAGCTCACCGTCTATAAGAGGATCTTTAAACTTTTTATAGAGTGGTAAGGACAGTACCGGTTTGAGCCTCCCTTGTATAATAAGACGTACAATTTCGCCCTGTTGCTGAACAGAGAGGCCGCTCATATCCGTTTCCAATACATTTTTACCTGCTTTGTTGTGATAGCTGTATAAAAACCGTTGTGCTTCTGGCAATGCACCAATACCCGCCTTTGTAGAAGTTTTAAACAAACGGCTGATGAGCCAAACCCCACCAAAGAGGAGCAGCCAGTCTTCCAACGACCAGGTAGATTCATTTTTCTTCATACTGTAAAACTACGGAGTTAAAATTATACTCCGCAGGTTGATGAGTGGTACGATGAGTACATCTGCACCGCTTTTTTTAAAAATAATTACCCCGTCGCTTATTATAAACTCGTCGAAGAAAACCGCATCATCTTCCTGGCCAGTTTCGGTAACCACCGCTACCTTGCCCTCGCCTGGCATGTGTTGAATGTTGATATTGACCATGATCAAAAATTTAACTCGAGCTGGGTAGTAACCCATTTTACCAGGCGGCTTTTATGAAACCCAACCGGGAAGCAATATTGACTTGTGTAACAGCCCAACTCGTCATTATGTGTTAAGGAGCTTTCCCGAATTTCAGTAATATATATGCTGTCGGTTTCTCCCAGAACCAGCACCTCCCGTTCAACCTGCAGCCAGCCTTTGACCGGATGGTATTTACCCTCTGGACTGTTGTAGATGGCTTTACGGGGCGTTTTGTAAATGTTGACCATTACTCGCCTTTGTATGCGTTGAGTGATGCTGTAACCAGAGTAAACATGATGCGGCCTTTAAGTGAGTTTACACGGTCGCCTAACAACATTCGGCCGCTCTTATACTTACAATTAACTGACTCAAAAATAATGCGGGCCAGTTCCGTGCTGTTAAAAAGTAAACCAGCACTTTCTTTAAAGCGAATGGTAAATCCACCGGTCTTTACTTTTTCGATATACCAGGCAGCAGGATCCTCCTCGTCCTGCAGGAACTGTACCTGGTCACCATCGGTAACACCTATAAGCTCCGCAGCGGCCCTGTTGATGGTGAATACACCGGCTTTTGCATTAACCTGCACAAAGGGGATTTTCGCTGTGCGTTGTTGATTTCTTACAGTGCCCATGTTGAATACTTTAAGCTTCATTTGTTTTGAGTTTTGAGGTTTTTAAATGAGTGATGTAAACTTTTTTAAGCGTATTGCCACCATGCAGCTTTTGCAAGGAACGGCGGCTGATGACGAGTTTTTTATGTTGCTCTTTTAACAGGGAGTACCGGTGCAGTTGCAACACCACATGGTTTTTATAAAAACGAAGTGGCACCTGGTTACCCTCATACAACTTGTAACCGACTTTACCACTATGGTTGACCGCTGGGTAGAGGTAACAGCCGTTTAAAAGAGCTGTTAGCAGTTGGGTGGTGAGTACATTCATAAATCGAGCTTTTTATTGACCATTTGTTTAAAACCGGTAGGCGATGGTATGGGCTCCAACGTCCAGGTATCGCCCTTGTGTTTAACCTGCAGGTGAATCTGAGGATCTGCGAGATCCAAATCGGAGCTTTCCACCAGTACGCCTTTAATGAATTTCCGGACACAAACACCTTTCTGCTCGGTACCATCGGGCAGGAAGGTTTTACCGCGCCGGTCAAAGAGCATGGCCGTCTGGTACTTACCGGCAAACCATTCCAGGCGTACCAGGCAATCACTCAAGCCTTTGGCCCTGTCCAGTACGATGGTCTTCACATGCCCGAAATTTATTTGCTCGACGGTGCAGTTAACCCGTTCGTGACCGTAATGGGTAAAGCGGTTGCCGTCTTTGAAGTAAAAAACAATTTTGAAGCGGCTGTACCGCCTGTTAAACGCCTGTTCCTGGGCTTCCTGTCTGGAGCGAGTTTTTGCCATGCGATTAAAAAATTGCGCCCTTAGTTTACTTTAAGTTTACTCAAAGGGTACTTAGAGTTTACTCATAGTCTACTGAAATGCTTTGAACTATACTGTAGCCACTCATGTAGCTAACAATTTTAAAAACGGGGGGATGGGGGGCGAGGCTCATGCGGCTTTCTTTTGGCTGCCGGGGGCCGGGGGTGCCCCATGCAGGGTTACTGAAATTTGATCGCACAGGAGCCATACGGTCGTTTTGGGCCCCTTAAACCATTTGTAGCCATCCCGCCTGGTGCCATCGGCACCGGGCACGTAAAGCCTTGTACGCACTTGTGAGTGGACACAGGTCTTTTGCACGGTGATGGCTTTGATTTTTACCAGCTTCCGTTTAAGGAAGGAAGCGCTTACCGCATGGGCATAGCCGTGCTGGCTGGCCCAGGTGGAGCAACTACGGTTAACATCGGCTCGTAAACTGAAGGCTACGCCAGCCAGTTCTGACCTGTCCCGGAATGCTGCTTTCTGCAGCTTCAGGAGTGCCTGTTGAAAGGCCTCCGGGCTGCTTTGCACGGCTGAGGGGTCGGCTCCGACCGCTTTGAGTGCGAGCAGTATTTCCGTTGCGTTCCCGGACAGATTTTTTTGAAACTTGCGATTCAGTTCACCAAGCTGTAACCGTTGGTTACTTTGGATTTCGGAAGCAACTATGAGGTATCGGAATACCTGTGTTTCGTTTGCATATTCGTGTGGTTTATAGGGCACATTTACTTCCCCTTTGTAGGGAATGTCCATTACCTGGGCTGCTGTGCTGTATGAAGCCAAAATGATGTTTTTGTCGCGACTGCGCTCCCCTGCCCGCTCGAGCTGCAGCAGGCCCATACTTTTGAGTTCGGCCAGCTGCCGGCGGAATGTACCGTCGCTCAGGCGCAGGAAAGCCAGTAGCGTCTGTTTTTGTGCATTCCAGCGGTGGATTTTGCCCGAGCTGGTAAGTGATTTAAGGAGGAACCAGGTCGCCCAATATTTAAGGGGGCGGTTGATGTTGTAGACCTGCACTTTTGAACGCAGGGTAACCAGGTGCTCCGCCGCGCCGGCCAGCACGGGTACGTTGAACGTCTCAGCTGCAGCGAGACGGTT
The DNA here is from genome assembly GCA_937862815.1 of uncultured Chitinophagaceae bacterium. Classification (GTDB taxonomy): domain Bacteria; phylum Bacteroidota; class Bacteroidia; order Chitinophagales; family Chitinophagaceae; genus Lacibacter. The sequence goes on from CALMED010000006.1 coordinate 170,472, forward strand.
TTCTAATTGTGATATGCTTACGAGCCGGCTCAGCTGATCCAGGTTAAGATTGTAAAAATGAATGAGACAACGAAAACGGCCATGCCCACCATTACAATAAGCAATGCAAATGCGAGCCACGCGTAGCGCAACCAGGTGCGAAGCTTGTTACTCATGCCTCTGCTTTTACAGGGTTATTGAATAGCAGTTTGGAAGCGAGGGAAGACCCGGAGCGGTCTGACAGGGACTTCGTGAGCTCAGCCAGTGCACCATCGGGAGTGGAGGATCTCACCTGGATAAAGTTGTTCCGGACGTTGCTTACGATTATTTCCACAATAACAGCCGGCTTCATATTGGGAGCCGCTTCCAGGGAAAAGCCCACAATGATGTAGGGGAAAATACCGGCAAAGCCATGTTGTTGAACAACTGCTTTAGCTTGATGGTAAAAGCTTTCAAGTGATAACGTATTCATATAACAGTTTTGAGCAAAAAAAAGGTGCAACCACGTCTGAACGAGGATTGCACCTTACGGTTACTTTTTCTTTTTGCGGGCCGCAGCTTTTTGTTGTTTTATAAAGGCTGCATTTACTTGCTCAGGCGTTAACCCTTCTTCTGCTAAAGAAGCAATTTGATCTTCTGTAAATTCAAAAATTTTAAGCTTTTCGTTATTGCGTTTTTTAGCAGTGCCCGACAGTGTGCTTTTTTTTGTTGTTACAATATTTTTAGAGTGAACAATGTACCCGCTTCTTATTTCAGCGAATTGGGGGTGTAAAATTATAATAATTAATGCAGAATAGGTATCGTCAAGTTTTACATCGCCTTTGTAACGTTTGCCGCTTACACGAATCCATTTACACCTAACTGCATGTTGTTGTATTTGCACATGATCTAAAGCGTGCGATTTATTGCTTTTATAATGATCGCACACTTTTGCTGCAATCATACCTGTCCACAAAAGAGGATACCTTTTTGAATCAATTGTAATTATGCCGCTCAACAAATTCATACTGCTAAATATTTATACTGGTAATAGCCGGGTATGTTTTGGCGCTTACTAACGTCGGCCTTCTCCATACTGCGGCGCCACTGGCTGAGCCGGTGGGTTTTGTAAAACTGCTCGTCCATAGCCTTTAGCTCTTCAAACTCGTCGGGGCTTGCATTACTTAGTACAATACAAAGGGCTGCTGTCTTGTAAATGACTGATGCGTTTATTTCTTTAACCATTTTAGCGGGACAGCCAGTTAAACCGGGCTTGTTCGGGTTTAGAAACGGGTTTAGGTTTATATACGAGGCGGTAGGAAGCTACCAGCATGTCTACCTTTTTTTCTGCCTGCAGGATGGCATGTTGCAGGAGCGCTGTGCGCTCTGTCTTCCAGCGGAGCTGCAGGCGCCGCATTTCCTGGACGGCCATTGCCAGTTCATGCAGCTGTACTTCGACGGATGTATTTTTTGCTTTACCCATACCATTTTTTTTAGAAGCATCGGCAGCCGGCACACCGGAAGCCCACCCCAAACAACACAGCCGGCCGCCTCCGCTTCTGAATTTTTTGGCCAGGCTGTAGATACAGCCCGGCGTATAAAACCTATGAAAAACACCTACGTTTTGGGAGGCACCGCCTCCAGTTTTTTGAGCAATTCGTTTATGCTTTTCTTTTCGTCGAGCCAGTATTTAACCAGCTCTTTGTATTGGAATTCGCTTATAGGGCTTTCTCCCACCCTGTTGAGGGTGCGATCGAGTGTATTGTTATCGGACACAAGTGCCCGTTTTATGAGGTAGAGTTCTCTTTCGGAAAACTCAATTTTACGCTGGGATGATGACGGGCCTGGCATAGGACATTTGGTTAACTTCATTAAGCATGGCCTTTACCTGGAAGCCGATGTATTGCCACTCGTATTTTTCGAACTGCTGCACCAGGAAGTTGAACTCGCTTTCGGAGCAGGAGTCGTACTCCTGGTCAAGCCGGTGGAGGTAGTGCAGCATCATTTTGTGACAAAACTCTTTACGGGAGGGCTTATTCATATGGCTTTGCTTTTAAATTTGGCGTGCAGGGCTATTACGGGTGTTTGCACCCGGGTGGCCTGCAGGAAGGTTTTGAGGTTGGCTACGGTAACCAGGTGATCTTTACCGGGCTTGCTGGCAATGAGTTTGCCGGCCCGGATCCAGTCGCCTACGGTTTCGCGGGCAACGCCAGTGAGTTCTGCCACCTGGTCTGTGGTGAGGCATTGCACCTGGTCAAAAAAATAGGAGGGCAGAATTTGCGGGAGCGCCTTCTGCACCTCCTGGCACACTAACCCATGAAGCTCGTCGGGACGAAGGGGCACCGTAGCGGGTACGGGTACACATGGGTTACATGTTGTATTGGGTTTGAAACGGGGCTTGGTTGACTTTCTCATACCTTAACAAAATTTTGGCGGCAACTGCCACAAATGAGGTATTGCAGATACGCCTTTTTTTTTGCTACCTTTCGGGGTTATAAAAAAGGCCCATCCCGTTTGCGGCGGGATGAGCCAGGTAAGAGGTTGAGACTTGGCGACGAAACCAGTTTGCTCAATTATTGGGGCGGCGCAGACGCATGTTAGGCCATGCCCCAATTCGTTTATGTGTTGTGTGCGTGCTGAAAGAACTGCTGATTTCGTCTTTGTCAGGGCCTCTTACCGGCTTGACAGGACAAAATAAGTGGACATTTTTCAAATTAACAAGACATTTTTCTAATGCCCAAAAATTTAGACGACATACAACAAATAGACCGATTAATTGAATATTTTAAGACCAAAAAGATCTTAACACATAAGAATATTGAAAATTTCATGGGTTTTGGTGGAGGTTTTATAAATAAAGTCAAACAACGTAACGGAAATTTGTCTTCACGAGTTTTAAGTGCTGTGATAGACAAATGCCCTGATTTAAACCCCGAATGGCTGTTATACGGCCAGGGGAGCATGCTCCGCGCCGACACCTTACCACCTGCCCTACCGCCTACACCTACACCTACCAAGCTAACCAATGAAGCCCTGCTAATGGACCTACTGGAACGAGTCCAGCGACTTGAACGCCAGATGGATCAATTACAAATGAAATACGGGGTTTCAGCATACGCTGAAACCGAGGGAAACGTCACCGGCACCCACGGCATCTAAAAGTGGTGTGGGTGCGTGCAGGAGGGCGGTGAAAAACCTTACCAGTTATGTATTTTAACAGAGAAAGCTTCCAAAAACCATAAATACATTGTAAACTTGCTAGGTAACGACGAAACCTAATTACAAACCCATGACACAGATGAACTTAGAGCTTACCGGGATTTTTGTACAAGACCCGCAAAGCAAGGGTTATACAGCCTTTTTTGCACAATTGCCAAACATTATTGCCGAAGGCGATAATGAAGAAGATGCTTTAAACAATTTAGTAGACACTGTTAGGGAGGTATTTCAACACCTTAGCGAAAGTGAAACAACAACTTTGGGGCATACGCCCACCAATCAGTTTAAAACCAAACAATTTAACTTCACTATGGCATGACCAGAGCTGATTTATTTGACTGGCTCCTTGCACACAAGTGCACTATTGAGCCGCTTTCTGAAAACACCAGGGGCAATACAGTAAAAATAAAAAGCCCTCGTAGCAACAGTTATATTTTTTACAACACCCCCATTGACGACACCCCGCTTAAGTGTTATTCAGTTTGCCACATTTGTAAAAGACTGTATGTACCAATACCCAAACCATGTGAGCACATGGAAGAAGTGGCAAACCATGTGGAAAAAAACCACTACCCTCACAATAGCAATAAGGGAAAAAAATAGCCAAAAACGTAGCCAGACAGCCTGAAAGACAACACTAGTAAGGGTTTCGCCGATCGTGTCGGGATCACCCTTACGAGCCCTTTACCAAGGGCTTTTTTATTTACCTTCAATCCAAAGCAACCGGCATGGATGTACAGATCGAAAGCAGTTGGAAAGCAGTGCTCCGCCAGGAATTCACCAAGCCGTATTTCCAGCAGATCGTTGCCCTCCTGAAGACGGAAAAAGCCCAGGGCAAGACCATCTATCCGCCGGGGCCGCTCCTCTTCAACGCCTTTGCACAAACCCCTTTCGATGCCGTTAAAGTGGTGATCCTGGGGCAGGATCCCTACCACGGGCCCGGCCAGGCACACGGGCTTTGCTTTTCCGTGCCCGAAAGTGTGGCCCCTCCCCCTTCACTCATGAACATTTTCAAGGAAATTGAATCTGACATCGGTGTGGGCATGCCCGCCCGTTACGGCAATCTTACGCATTGGGCACAGCAGGGCGTGTTGCTGCTCAACGCTTTTCTCTCCGTGCGGGCCAACGAACCGGCCAGCCATTCAAAAATTGGTTGGGAAACCTTCACCAACCAGGTGATTGCCATCCTATCGGAAAAAAAACAAGGCGTGGTGTTCCTGCTCTGGGGCAGGTTTGCCCAGGAAAAACAGGCGCTGATTGACGAGACGCGCCACTTCGTACTTAAGGCGGCCCACCCATCCCCCTTCAGTGCCGACAAAGGGTTTTTCGGCTGCCGGCATTTTTCAAAAACAAACGAACTGCTGGTGCAACAGGGGTTTGCTCCCATTGACTGGAAACTGCCATGAAACTTCTCAAAGACATACTAGCCCGGTTGTTTGCCCTGTGGGCGCTCTTGTGGTTTGTTGCCACCATGCTGCTCATCCTGTTACCTACCTGGGTAATGGGCCTGTTGCCGGAACCCACCCGCACCCGGTGGTTCATTGGCCTGTCGCGGATCTGGATGGGCATCTTCCTGCCGCTGGCCGGCGTTCGCCTGCGCATTACAGGCCGCGAACATTTTAAAAAAGGCCAGAATTACGTGGTGGTTTGCAACCACAATTCCTTCATGGATGTACCGGTAACCTCGCCTGGTATTCCGGGTGGAAATAAGACCATTGCAAAAATTGAGATGGCCCGCATCCCCCTGTTTGGGCTTATTTACCGGCGGGGATCGGTACTGGTGGATCGCAAAAGCGAAGAAAGCCGTATGCGCAGCTACGCCTACATGAAAGAAGTGCTGGCCATGGGACTGCACATGTGCATCTACCCGGAGGGAACCCGCAACCGCACCCCCCACCCGTTGAAAGAATTCAAAGATGGAGCTTTCCGGTTGGCCATTGAAACACAAAAGCCCATTATTCCCGCCGTTTTATTCCGCACCAAACAGGTATTGCCGCAGCACAGGTTTTTTTATTTCTGGCCGGGGCCCATCGAAATGCATTTTCTACCTCCCGTTGAAACAGCTGGTCTCATACCGGATCATACCAAAGAGCTGAAAGAAAAAATATTCGCACAGATGTGGTCATTTATTGAAAACAGTAAAGCCGATCAGCGGGGCAGGTTGTAGAAGAAACGGGAGCGGTTGATGCGCAGGTCCCGCAGCAGGCTCGACTTGGGACTGATGGAAATATTAAACGTACGGAAAATGCCCACGGGCGTTACATTCAGGGCCAGTTGCCAGCAGTGCAGGTCGCGGGAGATGGACGTGGTGAGAAACTGCAATTTGGCGGTCTGGATATCAAACATTCCCTGTGCCTGGATCTTCCATTTTTCGGTGAGGTTAAAATCGCCGCTGAAATTAAGCGATTGGGTGAGCACAGTTGTGAAGCCCGAATAATCGGGTTTCAACTGGCGGGTCAGGTTCAGGGCATAGCCCAGGTTCACACTCCAGGGAATGTTAAAGTCGGCAAACTCGGCATTGTTGCGGATCATCCCCATTTCACGGCTCCGTTCATCGTTTTCGCCGCCCTGGTCTCGCAGCATGCGTTGTTTTTCTTTTTCCTTGCTTTCGTCTTTGGGTTTGCTGGTGAACTGGGTACTGAGCGAGATGAAACCGCCGGTAAAAATGCCGGGTGAAAACTTCCCGCCCTGCCAGGTATATTGCTGCAGGCGGCGGCCCCGTTCATCCTGCTGGTAGGGTGATACATTGGCGTTGGCCGTAAGACTGATCTTTTCAAATAGGTTGCTGCGGAAATAGAAGTTAAAATCAGACAGCGCAAAGGAATCGGCCAGCAGGTTGTAACCGGTGCTCATGCCAAAGCCGTCCACCAGCCGCACTTTTTTGAGGCCGGATTCGGACGTGTCTTTTTTACTGCGCACTTTCATCTCCAGGTTGTTGTCGAGCGTAAGGCTCACAAAGCCGGAGCGCCCTTCACTGAAGCCACCGAACATGGATCCTTCAAACTTATTGAAGCGGAAACGGTTGCCCAGCGAGTCTACCTGGGTTTCATACCACTGGTCGCGGGCCAGGTCTGGGCGGTAACTCAGTCCAACCGTAGGGCGTACCACGTGCCGGATGGCCTGCACCCCGGATTTCCGTTTAAAGTTCATGGTGCCAAACAACGCCGTACTGAAGTTGAGTCCCAGGCTAACCTGCTGGCCACGGAAAAAACCTTTTGTAACCAGGGTGTCCACTTTTCGGTCGGCCGCATTCCACCTGCGCTCAAAGGTCTGCGCATACCACACTTCGTCGAAGCTGATGGCCGGCCCTACCTGCAGCGGTCCGAGCGGCGGAAGCGAAAGCTGTATGGGTATGCTGTGGCGGGCACCCCATTGAAATGTATCAATCAGCTGCCGCAGGCTGAAGGCGGAGTCAAAGAATGAAAACTGGTTGCGGAAGTTGCCAAGATATCCTACCCCCAGTTTTTCGTACCAGCGGGGTGCGCCCACGAGTGTTTTGCGTTGAAAGGGATAAATGGTATTGACCGTAAAACCCACATCGGGCAGGCTCACATTATAGACCCGGTTGAGGGTATTCTGGTTGTGGTTGGCACTTACCGTGAGGTTAAACGGTTTACCGGCCCACATTTTCTGGTAAGCGATGGAGGAGTTGAGGTTGTTTTGGAAATTTTGCTGAGCGTCGTTAGGGAAAAACTGGTTGAACAGGCTGGTGGCGAGGTTCACACTTGCGCTGAAGGTTTGACCGGGCCGCGCCTTTCCGTCCACACTGTGGTTCCACCGGATGGCGAAGTTACGGCTGGGGGGACGATAGTCGGGGTCCCCTTTAAACCCGATCTGGTTATTCATGTAACTGATGTTGAAGCCGCCGTTGTACCGGTACCGTTTCCGGTAGGTGGGCGTGAGGAACAGGTTCCATGAGCCGTAGGAGTACAGATTGGCCCGGACGGTGGCATCCCAGTATTCGCCAAAGGTTTTATAGTATCCCAAACCCTCTATACCAAAGCCCAGCTGATCGTTCACCACCGGCTGCGGCGCCAGTATGCCGGTTCGACGACCGGTTTTCATGGGAAAGAGCCCGAAGGGCAAACCAACGGGAATGGGGACGCCTTCAAATTCGGGACGTACAAAGCCGGTAACCGCCAGTTTTTCGCTGATGAATTTCACCTTTTTGGTACGGAAGGCAAAATGAGGTGTATCATAATTACAGGAGGTAAAACGCGCCCTTTCGGCGAAGAACGTCTGCGGGTCAATGCGTTTCACTTTTTCGCCGTAGATGAACATCTCCCCTTCCTGCGTGTAGGTGCCGATGGTGAGACCCCGCTGGGTTTTGAAGTTGTAGCGGATGGTATCGCTGGTAAAGGCACTTTCCCCTTGTTTGAAAGCGGGCACTCCCTCCCGGTTGCCGGCCGAATCAAGTACCGAATAAGCCGTGAGAATCTGCGTAGGCTGATCGAGGCGGATGACAAATGCTTCCAGGCTGATGTCTTTATAGGAAACCTGTGCCTGGTTGTAGAGGTAAATTTTTTCACCCGGTATATCGAGCACCATCGAATCCTCCGCAACAAATTCAACCGGCGCATCCAGGGAGTCGCGGGATACCCGCAACGAAAAGGTATCCACCCGTTGGCGCAGCGAATCGGTGGGCCGCAGGGTATCTTTTCCCGGGGCAGTACCACCATCAGCCGGCCGGGCGTTGCGTTGCTGCGATGGGCGCTGGCGGTTAGCCGGCACATCCAGTGCAGGCAATGTATCGTGGTGAGAAACTGTTAAGGGAACAATAAATCGTTGCGGTGAACCTGTGTCATAACCGCCATGGGCCGTTATTTCCAACAACAGAAACGCTGCTGCTATGGGCAGCAATAGATATTTATAGCTAACTTTGTTGGCGGTGGGCATGGTGCAATGGGGGCAAAAATAGCCACTTATGTATTATCGCAGCTGAATCGTTCCATTTCCGCCAATTGAAAATCTTTTATACCATGAAGAATCAATGGACCTTTTCTGTTGCGGCGTTGCTTTGTGCGAGCCTGGTCATTTTTTCCTTCACACGAAAGTACAATGGAGCATCCGGGGTGGCAAAAATCAGCACCATCATTATTGATGCCGGACATGGATTTAAAGGTTCGCTCACGGCCCGCGACGGTGCTTTTGGTACGGAAGCCACAGAAGATGAAATTTCGTACGAGGTAAGCAAAAAAGTCGTGGCCGAACTCCAGAAAATCATGCCGGAGGTAAAAGTGCTGGAATCGCGGCCCACTCCCTATTTTGTCACCCTCAAACAACGTTCCGATTTTGCCAACAGTAACAAGGGCAACTTGTTTGTATCCATTCACTGTAACTACGCCCCTCAACGCCGGGAAGTGCAGCGGGTAGGCTCCCGTACAGAAACCTATTACACCAAGGTGAAAGGAAAAAGCGTAAAAAAAACACGCGTGGTTCCCGTGTACAAAACCTACTACTACCCCAACCCGGCGCATGGTACAGAGACCTATGTATTTGCCGCCCATAAAACGGATGATAAGGAAGATATCATCCTCGAAAACGGGGATATTTTCCAGAATGAAAAAGACGATGAAACAATCAACGTCAATATCAACGACCCGGTGGTGAAACAGCAGGTGGCTTTGTGGACCAAGCAGTTCTTTGCCAACAGTGTGAAACTGGCCACCATCGTGGAAGAGGAATTTGTCACCATCGGCCGCAACAGCCGGGGAGTAAAACAACGGCAGAAAGGGATCTGGGTTCTGCAGGCAACCGCCATGCCCAGCATCCTCATAGAACTGGGTTTTCTTTCACACCGTCCCGAAGAAGAATTCCTGATGAGTCATACCGGCCAGCAGACCATGGCAGAAAGCATTGCCCGCGCCATCAACCGCTACAAAGAGCTGGTGGAACGGGGCCCTTCGGTACAGCAGACACCCAACGGCCGGTAAACACCCGGCTCTTCATCATGAACAGGTTCCTGCTTACCGCAACAGGCGGGGAAAAAACATTTCGTATTTTTGAGCCCGGCGCAGTATATAAACTGCATTAACCCCCCGATCAACCCATGCACATTTCCAATGAAACCAAAGTAGGTGCTCTCACCGTAATTGCGGTAACCCTGCTGGTACTCGGATATAATTTTTTAAAAGGTAATAACATTACCAAACGGTCGCAGGTCATCTATGCCCGCTTTTCAGACGTGGGGGCCCTTGAAATTTCCAACCCGGTTAAGGTGAAAGGTTTCCGGATTGGGAATGTCTATGAAATCTCAACGCTCGATAAGGAAATCAGTGAAGTGGTGGTGACCATCAATCTCCAGGAAGATGTGAACATCCCCAAAAATTCGGTGGCCCTGATCACCAGCAGTCTCACCGGCACCTCCTCCATCAACATCATGCCGGGCAACGCGACCGAATACCTCAGGCGGGGCGACACCCTGCTCACCTCCAACAACCCCGATCTGCTCGGCAAAGTAATGAACAGCCTCGACCCGATTCTCCACACGGTGAAAGAAGCAGTGGATTCGCTTAAGCTTGTTTTGGGCAATCTCAACAGCATGTTTGATGCCCCTACAAAAAACAACCTCAAGGAAGTGATTGCTCACCTGAATACCTCCTCCGCCAACCTGGCGAAGTTGCTGAACACCAAAGACGGAGACCTCGCCAAAACGCTTAACAACGCGGCTGTTTTCTCCAACAACCTCAACCAGAACAACGCGAATCTCAATGCCACCATCGAAAACTTCCGGAACACCTCGCAGCAACTTTCAGACGCCCGTCTCAAAGAAACGGTTGAACAACTGAACCAGACCGTGGTGCAGCTGAATGCCGTGTTGGAAAAAGCCAACAGCAAAGACGGCTCGCTTGGGCTGCTCCTCAACGATCCGAAACTGTACAACAACCTGGAAAATACCAGCCGCAGCCTCAATATCCTGCTCGACGACTTCAAGACACATCCCAAACGGTATGTGAGTTTTTCTGTATTCGGGAAGAAAGATAAGTCGCAACCCCTCACCGCGCCGCTGGCCGACAGTGTGAAAACCAATCAGTGAGCTACATGAAGCACCTGTTATGGCTGGCCGTACTACTGATTTGTTCGCGTGCAGTGCTGGCGCAAAAGCCGCTGCCCCGCCCATCGCAAAGCAGCGACACTGTGCGGGTGGTGGAAATCATCCGGGCCGACCGGTTCAACTTCAGAACAGTGGATTCGGCCACCCAGCTTCAGATCCTGACGGGTAATGTGCAAATAAGGCAGGGAAAGACCTTTTTCAACTGCGACAGCCTGGTATGGAACGAAGCCACCAACTTCATGGAGGCGCACGGTAATGTACACATCCGCGATGCCGATTCCATCAACATCTATTCCCGCTACCTGCAATACGAAGGCAACCGGAAAACGGCCATCTTCCGCAACAACGTCCGGCTGAGCGACGGAAACAGCACCCTCTTCACCGACGACATGGAATACGATATGAACGGGAAGGTGGGGCAGTACCGCAACGGGGGGCGTATCGAAAGCAAGCAAACCACGCTCACCAGCCGGCAGGGATATTATTATGCCGATATCAAAGATGTGTATTTCATCGGCGACGTGAAGATGAGCGACCCCGAAGTGGCCCTGGCAAGCGATTCCCTCCTCTACAACACCGGCAACCAGGTAGCCACGTTCATCGCCCCCACCACCATCCGCAGCGGTGCATCCATCATCAACACCCGCGAGGGCTACTACGATCTCAAGTTGAAGAAAGCCAAGTTCGGCAGCCGCGCCCGCATGCAGGACAGCACATCGGTGATGATTGCCGATGATTTTGCATTTGATGAAGCGAGCGGACTGGGTGAGGCCGCCGGCAATGTGCAATACCGCGACACCGCCCAGGGTCTCCTGCTCTTCAGCAACCGTGTTTTTTTCAACAAGGTGAAGAAAAACTTCCTGGCCACCGAAAAGCCGGTGCTGGTAACCGTACAGGAACAAGACTCGGTGTTCATCGCCGCCGACACCATCTATTCCGGGCTGATGAACGACCTGCCCGCGCTGCGGTATGGATATATCCGCGGCTTTGACACCAGTACCAGGGGCGGCCCCGGAACACAAGCACCGGCAGACACCATTCGCAAAGTACCACCGGCTCCAACCGACGATACCGCCGGCATACGCTTGCCCCCCGACCCGGTAACCGGTAAACCCAGGGATTCCATTGCTGTGGCGTTGCCCGACAGCAACACCCTGCATAAACCCATCCCGCGGCCGGGTTCCGACACCCTGCGCTTTATCACCGCCTTCCGCCACGTGCGCATCTTCAGCGATTCGCTGCAGGCCGTGGGCGACAGCCTGTTTTATTCGGGGGTGGACAGTGTGTTTGAACTGTATTACGACCCGGTAGCCTGGAGCCGGAGCGGACAGATCACCGGCGATACCATTTTCATCCGTACAGAAAACAAAAAGCCCAAAGAACTTTGGGTGGCAGAAAATGCCCTGATGATCCAGGAAGTATCCGGTGAAAACGAATTTTACAACCAACTCCGCGGCAGAACCATCGCCGGCGCTTTCAACAACGGCGAACTGGAAAGCGTGGAGGCCAACGGGATGGCAGAGAGCGTGTATTTTGCACTGGACGACGACAGCGCCTATGTGGGCATGAACCGGGCCACGGCCGACCGCATCAACCTGTACTTTGGCGACAGGAACATCCGGAAGGTGAAATACACCCGGTCAGTAAAAAGCATCCTCTATCCCATCCGGCAACTGCCGGAAGAAAAATTAAAACTGGACGATTTTCAATGGCTGGAAGGACGCCGGCCGAAATCGAAACTGGAACTCTTCTACTGATAGGCACGAAGGTTTGCCGATAAGTTTGTTTTTTTGCACTTTCCTCACCCCCCCTGATTTCGCGATGCCAAGAAATTATTTAAAGCGCACTTTTTTATCCCCCCTGCTGGAGTTTATACACGACAGCCGGGCAATCGGTATCCTCATCATCGTTAACACCATCATTTCCCTGGTAGTGGCCAATTCACCCTGGGGAAATGAGTACCTTTCGCTCATTAACCAGGAAATACACCTGGGCCACTACCTGCCGCACAGCGTGCTGCACTGGATCAACGACGGTCTGATGGCCGTTTTCTTTTTCATGGCCGGCATGGAAATTAAACGGGAGCTGAAAGTGGGTGAGCTGGCTTCCATCAAAAAATCCATCATGCCGGTGATGGGGGCCATCGGGGGCATGCTGGTGCCCGCCCTGATCTTCCTGTCGTTCAATGCAGGCACCACTTACGGGAACGGCTGGGGTATTCCCATGGCCACCGATATTGCTTTTTCGCTGGGCGTTGCCTCCCTGCTGGGCAGCCGTGCCCCCGTAGCCCTGAAAATTTTTCTCACCGCCCTGGCCATCATCGACGACCTCGGTGCCATTGTGGCCATTGCCGTCTTTTATACCACTTCTCTCAAATTGTTGTACCTGCTGGGCGGACTGCTGATCTTTGGTCTGCTGATCGCCTGGAACCACCTGAAGCTGCCCTTCGGCTTCTGGAATTTCCTGCTGGGTGGTGTACTGTGGTTCCTCATCTTCAACTCCGGTATTCACGCCACCATTGCCGGGGTGTTGTTTGCCTTCACCATTCCGCTGAAGCATCTGTCATCCATCGAACATCAACTGCACAACTACGTCAACTTCCTCATCATTCCGCTTTTTGTCATCGCCAATACGGCCATCATCATTCCATCGGGTTTCGCAGGTGAATTGGGCAGCCCGCTCAGTCTCGGTATTATCCTGGGCTTGCTGGTGGGTAAGCCGGCCGGTATCCTCCTATTCTGCTGGATCACTGTAAAACTCAAGCTGGGCGAACTGGCCAAGGGAATCCGGTGGAAACACATGGTAGGACTCGGACTCCTGGCGGCCATCGGCTTCACCATGAGCATTTTCATTTCCATGCTGGCATTTAAGGATACAGAAACACAAGACATCAGTAAGATGGCCGTGATGATCGCGTCCTTTATTGCCATTGCTGCTTCTTATACCTGGTTTAAATTTTTTACAAAACCGCCCCGGCAGAAAGCCGTGGCATAGTTTTGGAAGGCATGAGGTAAAATGCCTGCATGAAACCAATTTCTTTCCTTCTGTTTGCGGTTTGCCTCTTTCCGGCAAGTTGCGCTTTCGCCCAGGAATACCGTCACCAGCTGGGCGTGCGGTTGGGCAGCACCGACCAGGTGGTGTCATCCGGTTTTTCCTACCGGTACCATATAGACGAAACACAGGGATTGGAAATCCTGCTCAACCTCAACACACCCGTATCGGTGGCCTTATTGTACGAACGGTTCCGTCCGTTGGGGGGTGAAATGCCGCTGCGCTGGTATTACGGCGGGGGTGCTTTTGCCGGGTTCCGGGGGAGGGATGTGCTCGGGGCAACAGGCATTCTGGGACTGGATTACCAGTTTGAAGGGAACTTCCCGGTGAACCTGAGTGCCGACTGGAAGCCGGAGCTTACCCTTGTGGATGCAGTACGTTTTCGTGCCGGTACCGTGGGGCTCACCGTTCGTTTTTCATTTCCCGTAAAAAAATAACCCGGCTTTACGCCGGCAAAACCATCGCCGGGCTGATCCGGAAGGGGCTCCCCTGCTGTATCTTTAGAGCATGAAACTCTTCACGGCCGAACAGTTCCGGGCCTGGGACGCTTACACCATTTCGCAGGAACCCATCGCCTCCATTGATCTTATGGAACGGGCGGCCACGCAATGTGCCGACTGGATGCTGCAGAGGGGTTTTGGCCGTAAACCGGTGCATATCTTTTGTGGCAAAGGCAACAACGGCGGAGACGGGCTGGCTTTGGCGCGCCTCCTGCTGCAACAGGGGTGCCGGGTGCATTGCTATGTGCTGGAATCGGGCCAGTTGGGAACACCAGATTTTCAAGCCAACCTGCACCGCTTGCATGCACACACCCACGACCTCCACTTTATCCAGGGCAGTTCCTTTTTCCCGGCTCTTTCAACGGGCGACATTGTGGTGGATGCCCTCTTTGGTACCGGTCTGAACAAAGCACCCGAAGGTATTTCCAAAGAGTTGCTGCAACACCTCAACCACAGCGGGGCTACAGGTATTTCGCTGGATCTTCCCAGTGGCATGCTGGCCGATGACAGCAGTGCGGGACACACGGTTTTTTGCGCCACACACACCCTTACGTTCCAGCAGTTGAAGAGGTGTTTCCTGATGCCCGAAAACCAGGATGCCATGGGCGAAGTGCAGGTACTGCCCATCGGGCTGCACCCCGACTATTCCGCTATCACTCCTGCCCCCTGGGTGCTTACTGATGCGGAACAGATGCGGCGCATCTACCGGCCCCGGCCGCGGTTTGCGCACAAAGGCATTTTCGGTCATGCGTTCCTGTTAGCCGGCAGCCGCGGAAAGATGGGCGCCGCCGTACTGGCAGCAGCTGCCTGCCTGCGGAGCGGGGCCGGCCTCCTCTCCTGTGTGGTTCCCGATTGCGGCTATCCGATCCTGCAATCGGCCGTTCCCGAAGCCATGGTGACTCCCGACCCGCACGATGCATACCTCACCGTTCTTCCATCCGCACTCAGTAGCTGCGATGCGGTAGGCATCGGCCCGGGACTGGGTCTGCACGAAGAAACTGCGGCCTGTCTTTTACAATTGCTGCAGGAGCACCACCGCCCTACCGTACTGGATGCAGATGCGCTCAACCTACTTTCAATAAAAGAAAGTGCCGGCAGCCTGCTGCACGCCGATTGCCTTTTAACGCCACACCCCAAAGAATTTGAACGGCTCTTTGGCCCCTGTGCCAACGACTTCGAACGGGTGGAGCGGGCCAGCGAAGCGGCCCGTCGGCTGCACTGCTGCATCCTGGTAAAATCGCATTACAGTTACCTGGCCAACCCCGACGGAATGGTGTTTTTTAACACCACAGGCAATCCCGGCATGGCAACGGCCGGCAGCGGCGATGTGCTCACCGGCATCCTCACGGGCTTGCTGGCACAAGGATACAGCGTGGAAGAAGCCGCCTTGCTGGGTATGTATCTCCATGGAAAAGCCGGCGACCTCGCAGCCGATCAACTGTCGGAAGAAGCCCTGGTAGCCGGCGACATCACCCGGTTCCTGGGCAACGCGTTCCGGTCAATCAGCTGACGGAAAATCTAAGCGGAAGTACACGTGGAGAAGACTTTCTTTTCAGGAAGCAGGGCGGGTAAAATGCAGCATCCCCAGGTCTCGCTTGCCGGGTACCCACCGGTCGAGAATGCGTGTTAGCGGCAACAACACCCGCTGCAACCATAGCGAAAAAGACGTGAGGGATTCACCTTCCCGGCGGGAACGGGGATTAAACAGTTTCCGGATCAATCCGCATACAACGTAACTGGCCTGGATGTGCAGGAAGCGGGTTTCCCTCAACTCAAATCCCTGCTCACGGAATAAGGCGGCGTAATAGGACACCGGCCGGCCGAGATTGCTGTCGTGCCCTTTAACAACGGGCTCAATGCGTTCAAAGATAACCACCTCCGAACGCGACACCCGGCATATCTCGGTTATTAATCCCCGTAAGCTCTCTTCGTGGGTATTGTGCTGCAGCACGGTGGAGGTAAAAACCAGGTCAAAAAACCGATCCTCAAACGGCAGCGAAGTGCCATTGGTCTTTCGTATCTCCACCCCCCGGCCCTGCAGGAGCCGGCGGGCCAGGTCAATCATCTGCTGTGAAACATCGGCTCCATACAAAGCCCCGGCGCCTTTACGACTGAGGACGTCGAGATTTCCGCCGGGCCCCGACCCCACTTCCAACACTGTTTTTCCGGTAACATCCAGCCGGTTGAGCAACTGGAGGAACTTCGCCCTTTTGTAGCGGTAATAGGGTTCATCGTCCCCCGCAATGAGCTTGAGTTCCCGGCGGCTGCCAATTTCATGCGCCACCTGGTCCCAGTAAGATTCCGGGTTATACGGTTTTACAGCCATGTGCGGGGAAGAATCAGTTGGTTTTATTCTTCTCTTCGGCGTCCACAAAAAACTTCGCATCAATCCGGATCATGGAATCCACGGAAATATTGCGGTCTTTCGCCTTGAGGAGGATCTGGTCCATCCACTCCTTGTTGCCGCGGATCTGGTCTTCCATGGCGCGGATGCGTTGCTGGTACTCATCGGACGAGCCTGTTTCTGCGGGCTTCTGCTCACCCTTGTCGGGTGCACTGCTTTGATCCACCATCCAGCGGGCATCAATCAACAGCATCGAATCAAGAGGAATCCCCCTTTCGTCGGCTTTCCGTTGCTCTTCGGCCAGCCATTCGGGTGAATTTTTCATCAGCTGGATGTTCTCCTGCACACGCTCCTCGTAGGTCTTTTCAATTTTTATGTCCACTTCGGCTTCGTCCTCCACATCATTGCAATAAGAAAATGCGGTCAGGAGCAGGAATGCAAGGATAAGATTGCGGGTATTCATGATAAAAAATCGTTTTAAACGGGCCAAAGGTAAATGCTGCCACAGTAAAATAATCAAAGATGCAATGCAAAATTATTATGGGAGTGCCCCGTTTCAGGAAAATCCGGGCCGAAAAGCTGTCTTCGTGCGGCTCCTGGCCTGATTTTTAGCCCCTTTCCCCTATCTTTGCCGCCCCCGTTCCGCCGCTGTTGCGTTTCGGGAAATCAGAACTACAATCAACTATCTGAATTATTGTTTATGGAGAATTTGATTTATCTCGTTCCCGGAATGGCTGTTATCGGCCTGCTCTACACCTTTGTCAAGTTCAACTGGGTATCCCGCCAGGATGCCGGTAATGAGCGCATGCAGGAGATCAGCAAGCACATCGCAGAAGGCGCCATGGCCTTCCTGAAGGCAGAGTGGAGAATCCTGACCTATTTCGTTATTGTGGTGGCCCTGCTGCTGGGTGTAATGGCCATGGCCAATCCCAACAGCCACTGGAGCATCGCCATTGCCTTCGTGATCGGCGCCGTTTTCAGCGCCACCGCCGGTTATATCGGCATGAACATCGCCACCCGCAGCAACGTACGTACGGCCCATGCCGCCCGTACCAGCCTGAGCAAAGCCCTGAACGTTTCGTTCACCGGTGGATCGGTGATGGGCCTGGGTGTAGCCGGCCTGGCTGTGCTGGGTTTGGGTGCCCTTTTCATCATACTTAAAGCCATCTTTGTTCCGGAAGGCGCTGCCGTAAACGGACCGGAGATGCTCAAAGCCATTGAAGTGCTCACCGGTTTCTCCCTCGGCGCAGAAAGCATTGCTCTCTTTGCCCGCGTGGGTGGTGGTATTTATACCAAGGCAGCCGATGTGGGCGCCGACCTCGTAGGTAAAGTGGAAGCCGGCATCCCGGAAGATGATCCCCGTAACCCCGCCACCATTGCCGACAACGTAGGCGATAACGTAGGCGACGTTGCCGGTATGGGCGCCGACCTTTTCGGCTCCTATGTAGCCACCGTGCTGGCCACGATGGTGTTGGGCCAGGAAACTATTTCCAATGATAATTTCGGCGGACTGGCCCCCATCCTGCTGCCCATGCTGATAGCCGGTATCGGTATCCTGTTTTCCATCGTGGGCACCTGGTTTGTGCGCATCAGCGACAATGCCGGCATCAACACCGACGTGGTGCAGAAAGCCCTCAACATGGGCAACTGGGGTTCCATTGTACTGACCGCCATCGCTTCGATCGGTCTCGTGTATTTCCTGCTCCCCGAAACCATGGTCCTGCGGGGCAATGAGTTTACCAAATGGGGTGTATTGGGCGCCATTGCCGTGGGCCTTGTGGTAGGTACGCTCATGAGCATCATCACCGAATATTATACCGCCATGGGCAAACGTCCCGTGGACTCGATCGTTAAAAAATCCGGTACCGGACATGCCACCAACGTTATTGGTGGTTTGGCCGTGGGAATGGAATCCACCTTCCTGCCCATCCTGGTGCTGGCGGCCGGTATTTATGGTTCGTTTCTCTGCGCCGGCCTTTATGGTGTTGCCATCGCTGCCGCCGGTATGATGGCCACCACCGCCATGCAGCTGGCCATTGATGCCTTTGGTCCCATTGCCGACAATGCCGGTGGTATTGCCGAAATGAGTGAACTGCCCAAAGAAGTACGGGAAAAAACCGACGTGCTCGATGCCGTGGGTAACACCACCGCCGCTACCGGAAAAGGCTTTGCCATTGCTTCGGCTGCACTAACGGCCCTGGCTTTGTTTGCCGCCTTTGTGGGTGTTGCGGGAATTGACGGTATTGATATCTACAAGGCCGATGTACTGGCCGCCCTGTTTGTGGGTGGTATGATCCCCTTCCTCTTTTCCTCCCTCGCTATCCGTGCCGTGGGCGAAGCCGCCATGAGCATGGTGGAGGAAGTACGTCGCCAGTTCCGCACCATCCCGGGCATCATGGAGGGCACCGGCACTCCGGAGTACGACAAGTGCGTGGCTATTTCCACCGAAGCTTCCATCAAAAAGATGCTGCTGCCCGGCTCCATTGCCATCATTTCTCCCCTCCTGGTCGGTTTCGCCTTCGGACCCGAAGCGCTGGGCGGTTTCCTGGCCGGCGCCACCGTAAGCGGCGTGCTGATGGGTATGTTCCAGAACAACGCCGGAGGCGCCTGGGACAATGCCAAGAAAAGCTTTGAAAAAGGCGTTGAAATCAACGGCGAAATCTTCTACAAGAAATCAGAGCCGCACAAGGCATCGGTAACCGGCGATACGGTGGGAGATCCATTCAAAGACACATCCGGACCTTCGATGAACATTCTTATTAAACTGATGTCCATCGTATCCCTTGTCATTGCTCCCAGCCTGGCTCAACTGTACGGCACCGGCGGTCATGCGCATGATGCCGCGGTTACAAAAGTTATTGAGCAGAAAATCACGACAACCGCATCCGGAGACGAAAAGCATCCCCTGCTGGCGGCATTGCAAACAGACGGACTGATTGCAAAAAAAGGCTCGATTAAAGTGGAAGTAAAAGAAGGTGTGTTGTTTGTGAACGATGCGGTAGTACCGGCCGACCAGGCAGCGAAATACCTCGCCCTCCTGGGAGATGGTGTTCAGGAACTCAAATTTGAACTGCAACAGTAACCTGTGCCCGCACAGGCAGACACCCCGGTCGTTGCCGGGGCTTTTTTTTGCAGACAGTTACCCAAGAGCTAAAACCGGATCGTAACTGTAATACCCGGTGCCGCACGAACCTGCCGGTCGCTGATGCGGATGGGTTACACACCCGGACCAGCCATCATTTCGGCGCGGCCTTTGTTTTTGGAAGCGCTGATGAAGAAGGGAATGCTGCTCAGCGCAACGGGCACACCCAATAGCATGATCCAGGCTTCGTTTTCACCGCCCGGTCCGAACAGGTCAAAGTTTTCCTGAAAACCAATGTACCCTCCTATTATCATAGCAGAACCGGCACCCGCCAATACCCAACCAGTTATGCGCTGGGATTTGCTTTTATCCAGGTAGTACTGCCTGTCTTTTACCACGGGTTGCTGCTGGGCTGCCAGTTGCAGAAACAAGAGCACGCCGGCGATCATAAGAAGTATCTTTTTCATAACTCCTCCTTTTTGTATGTAAAAGGTACAACAGCACCTGCTGCGGCATAAATGACCTCAATCAGCAAGAAGAATGGGAAAAATGCTGCTTGTAACAATTTACCAGACCCGGCGCGGACAGAGATCGCCGTAGCGGTTGCCCAACAGAAAGCCCAGTACGATTTCATGCGAACCCCGCTGCATGTACGGCAGGAGATAATTGGTTTGCCGGTTGAAGTACGAGTCGTACGAATAACTGATGTTAAAGGTATTGGAGATGTTGACCCCGGCCATGGCAGCCACGCCTTCCTTCACCCGGTAGTTGGCGCCGATCCAGAGACGATCCTGGTATTGCGCTTTGACGTTGAGATCGGCAAAGACGGGCATGGATGGGATGTACCGCACCATGAGGGAAGGAATCAGGTTGATGTCGTCATTCACAAGGAAGCGATAGCCCACCGTGGAAAACAGGTGCGGCACCAGGGTGCTGCGGCTGAGGTCGGGGCTGTTGAGGCTGAGTTTGGAAGGAATGATCTGCTGGGCGGATAATCCCGCGAAGAAATGGCGGGAATAGAGCCAGAGCCCGGCATTGAGTTCGGGCTTCACCCGCCGCAGTTCCGTGGCGGCTGTGCCGATGGCAGGATCCACCGGGTTGGCCAGTTCCACCTTGGATCCATCGAGCGTGATGGTGGAAATACCGGCGCCAAAACCAGCCGACAGGTTGAGCGTGGGCGACAAACCGACGTGGTAGGCATACGAACCGGTGAGCAGCAACCGGTTGATGTAGCCCGTTTTGAAGTTGATCACCGATCCGCCGATGCCGTGGTGCGGTTCGGCTGCCGTGTATTCTTCCCAGTAATAGCGCCCCCGTGGGTTTTCGCCGGGCACTTCAAACGAAGTAGGTGTGGTGCGGTAATCCTTTTTACCCAATGGTCCGTGCACCGACGCGTAAAAGGTCTGCGGCGCACCCGGAAAACCCACCCACTGGTTGCGGTAGCTCAGCTTCACATCCGTGTAGTTTTCGATCCCCGTCAGCGCCGGGTTGAGTATGTAGTTATTCAGTATGTATTGCGTGTAATGCGGACGCTGCTGCGCAGGCAACAGATAACCTGCACACAATGCCAGGAGCAACAGTCCCGCTTTTCTTCTTCCGGTCATTTCTTTCAACACTCCTTTTTTAGCGTAAAATGGTTACATATCCTTTCTGTACGGCCCTTCCGTTTTTGGGATCAATCACATAGTAGTAGGTTCCGGCTGGCAATTTCTGACCGCGCCAGGTACCGTCCCACGGTGTGGTATAGCCGATGGAGCGGAATACGAGGCTTCCGGCCGTGTTGTACACTTCCACGATGCATCCGGGATAATCGCTCAGGTTTCGGATATCCCATACATCATTAAACCCATCCCCATTAGGAGTAAAGGTATTGGGCGGTTTGGGGAAACGCAGCACCTTGACCTGCACCACATCGGAGACCACGCAATTGCCCCGCCCGGTTACCGTAAGCCGGTAAGTGATATCGTCCTGCGGCGACTGAATTGTGGGATTGAGCAGTGAGGGGTTGTCGAGGTAGGTGGAAGGTGTCCACAAATAAGATAGAATATTGCCCGTTGCTGTAGCCTGGTCAATTTTCCGGATTCCGTCTTCCAGTACAAATAGATCCGGACCTGCACTGATCACAGGATAATTCCATACACTCATCTGCCGGCTGGCCGTATCACTGATACATCCTTCATTGCTGTACACATACAACCGGGCGGTATAGGATCCGGCAGAACGGTAAGTGTAGGTGGGGTTTCTGGTAAACGAACTGTCGCTGTTTCCAAACGACCAGTGCCAGCTGCGGATGGTGCTGCCGGCAGCCATGCTGTTATCGGTAAACTGCAGGGCATCGCCAATGCAGAGGCTGTCTTTCACATTGAAAGCGGCCTTGGGTTGCGGGTACACTTCGGTAAGCTGGCGGGTGAGTGAATCCACGCAACCGGCAACGGAGGTAACCCGCAGGGTTACGTTGTAAGTACCCAGTTGGCTGTAATAGTAAACCGGATTTTTCAGCACAGATGTATCAGAGCCCGCAGGGATGGCAAAAGGATCGCCAAAACGCCAGCGGTACGTAAACTGGTCTTCGGTATTGCCGGGGATGGTGGACGAATTGATGAAGGCGGCAGTGCCAGCTGGGAGACAAACCCTGGGCAGCTGAAAATTCACCCGGGGGAGCGGGTTCACGGCGACCGGCCGGGTAAAAGGCAGGCTGTTACAGCCGCGGCTGTCGGTCACATTCTGGGTTACATTGTAGATAGCTGCTGAGGCATACACATGGGTAACCGGGTTTCCGTTAGACGCTGTTACAACCGGCGATCCGTCGCCATAGTTCCACACCCAGGTGGCGATGGGACTGCCGCTGGTAGTGGAGCTGTCGGCGAAGGTGACGGCATTCTTTTCACACACCGGCTGCAACACGCGGAAACCGGCCAGCGGTCGTGGCCAAACTTCAATGGTCTGCTCCACAAACTCAATACAACCAGCCGTAGTGGTGAAAGTGTAGCGGATGGTATGCACCCCTACTCCTGCGGTTGCGGGGTTAAAGAGGCCGGTTGGGCTTACACCCTTTCCCGTGTAAACACCCGTACCAGGCAGCCCGGCGGTTTCAATTGCCTGGGTGATCTGGCGGGGTGCCGCATCCACACAAATGCCGGGTATGGCGGCAAACTGAATGAGCGGTGTGGCATTCACGACAACGGGCCTGACGATTTCGCTGACACATACGCCACCCGAAAACGCCCGGAAGCGAACCTGGAAGGTGCGGGTTAGCGGCGCCTGGAAGACGGGGTACTGGTGCGCATACACTTTCCCGGGTTGCGGGTCGTTGTCGAGGTCGAATACCGCAGGGCTGCCGGCCTGGTCCCAATAAATTTCCACTTTGGTGATGGAACCAAAGTCCACGATGGAATTATTCCGGATACGTACTTCACGGTTGCCGCAAAGATTGTTGTCGGGCAGGATGTCGAATGCCGCCTGCGGCACTGATCCGTTGACTGTAAACTGGCGACTGATGGAATCCACGCAGCCAGCCGGGGTGGTAACCCGGAGCTTAACCGTATAAACGCCCACAGCGTTGTATTTCACAGCGGGATTCGGGATCGTGCTGGTAAGCAGGGATGGGTTGGGCGTGATGGGTGGTGTACCGGCGTTGAATTGCCAGAAGTAGGTGAATCCACCCGAGCCGTCGGCAATGCGGGAGGTATCGGTAAAGAGGGCCTGGGCATCGCTTAGACACACATCCGGCAATACAAAGCCCGGGCGTGGTAAGGGGTGGATGCGCACGGTCTGCACCAGCGTGTCGCTGATACAACCCTTGCTGTTTTCCACCACCAGGCGGATGACCTGGTCGCCCCAAGCTGCATAAGTATGTGTGATGGGGTTGGGTGCATTGTTGAGAAGGGTACCATCACCAAGGATCCAGTAACGGCGTATGATGGATCCCACATTGGCCGTGGAGTTGTCCTGCAGCGAAAGCACATTCTGCTCGCACCGCGGAGTGGTAAACGCAAAGGAAGCCGTTGGCCAGGGATGCACCACCAGGGTATGCGTAACCGTATCACTAACACAGTCCTGCGTGGAGAATGCCCAGAGTGTTGCCGTGTATGTGCCCGGAGCGGTATAAATCTTTACAGGATTTTGCTGGGTGCTGGACGTACCATCGCTGAAGCGCCACTCCCAGCGGTTGATGGGATGGGTGAAGCCATTGGTGCCGGTGCTGCTGTAAGTGACCGGCGTTTGCCAGCACACTTCGGCCGGGGCAGCAATGGCGGCCTTGGGTTGTGGGTAGATGTTGTTCTGAACCCTGGTGACCGAATCCACGCAGCCGTTGCCTGACGTTGCAATCAATTTGATGGAATAAGGCCCGGTGGCCGGGTAGGTATGAGTGGGATTAGCGAGCGTGGAGGTGTTGAGGGCACCGCTGCCGGGGTTACCGAAATTCCAGTTGTACAGCAGCTGTGCCTGGGTGCCGTCGGCGATGGTGGACTGGTTGGTAAAGCTGACCACGGCATTGGGCAGACAGGCGGGCGACAGCGTAAAGTCGGGCACCGGCTTGGGATGCACCTGCACGGGTTGGGTAAGTGTATTGCGGCAGCCGGTGGAACTGATGAGTTGCAGGGAAGCCTGGAAGGTGCCGGTAGCAGTATAGGTGGTGCTTACAGAATTGCTGTTGGTATTGCTGAATACGGTACCGTTGCCAAGGTTCCAGTTCCAGTTGGTGATGCTGCCGTAACCACCGGCGAGGGTGGATGCATCGGTGAAGGCAATGGTTCCGTTTATACAGGTAGGTGACGAGATCGAAAAGGCCGGCTGGGGTGTTTTTGTAACGCGGATGATTTTTTCCACCGTATCGCTGATGCAGCCGATGTCGGTAAGTATAGAATACCGGATCTTGTATTCACCTGGTGTGGTGTACACTTTCACCGGGTTGTTTTCGTAAGCGAACGTGCCGTCGCCGAAATCCCAGAAATGCCGGATCACCGGGCGGCCGTTGCCATTGTTGTTGGTGGTGATGACGATGGAGGAATCGGTGCAACCATTGGCCGGCACGTTGGGCCAGTTGAAGTCGGCCACCGGCGGATTAAAGACCTGCAAAGTAAAATTAATGATCTGGGTACCGGAGCATCCATCGGGCGTAGGGTTATTGGCTGTTACTTTGATGGGATAATTACCGATGTTATTATATATATACGGATCGGGCAGCCGGAATACGTAGAGGGTGCGGCCGTTAAGTTCGTAGGAAGAGTCGGGTACCGGGTTGTTGTTGGTCACGTTGGGGAAACCTGCAATCTCCCACACCATGCTCAGGGGCTGGTAAGGAAGGGTCAGTGACATGATAAAGGGTGATCCTTTACAGGCAACCGGACTGTTTATGGTGGCAAAAGAGTTCTGGGTGGTGATGAACTGATAAAGGTCAATAACGTTGGTACCGGCGTTGTAGCCATACGACTCAAAACTGCCGAAACCGTAGGCGATGGCATTAAAACCAGAATCGGACTGGATGGAATATACCCCCCCCGACGGTAATTGCTGGCGGAGGTAGGAGTAATTGGGATCCTGCGGGTGTACGATGAACGGGTTGGTGGCAATTGCGGCACCTGCGGCATTCCGTAACCGGAAGGAACTGATGGCAGTACCTTTATTCGGAATGATGACATTGAAGTAGTGACCGGTAATGTTGAAGTTGCCGGTGGCATTCCAGAGTACTTTGTTGATGTTTTGCTCCACCGGGCTGAGGTAAATCACTTCGGGGTCTCCTAAACCCGTTGTATTGCCGCAGTTACCCTGGGAGGGGAAATACTGGGCCACCATGATGGGCTCATCGGCTTCAATGAGCATGGGCTGGTTGGTGAGGGGCAGATCGTAATAGAAGCTACCAATCAGAGGAACTCCGATGGGTGCACCATTGACACGCACTGCTGCTGCCGGGTTGGACACGGCTACACGAAAGTGGTTGAAGTCCTGGCCACCGGCAGCCGTGGTGGTGAGAAACTTTTTTCCCCATGCATTTTTAGGGAAAGCCTGTACCATGTAGTTGTCGGAGGAGGTGGAGTTGGTGTTGGGACAGGCAATGCTGATACGTCCGCTACCCGAAAAAACGGCGAGCCGCTTACACCCTGTACCGGTATTGACTGAACGGATCAGTGTGCCGGAGAGGTCTACCCCAAAGTGGTTTTGGGAAGGCGCTACTGCATTGATGAACTGCCCCATCAGGTTAAATACCTGGCCCTGCTGCAGGGTTACAGTAAAAGGCACACCGGCCGGCCTGGTAAGGGTTGGCTGGCTGGGGGTGATTTCAACGGTGGTGGTGCCGGTGTCGGCTGCAATTACATAGGCCCAGCAGTTAGAGTTGGGGGCGTTGGTTCGGTTGGTATAATTGATGGAATAGTACTCCCGGCCGAGCGTACTGACAGGAAAAAGAATGGTAGCTCCTGAAACACTCTGGTTGTAAACATGGGCATACGCGACGATGGGTCTTGTGCTGGTGATCAGGATGCCTTTGTTTTCGCCGGTTGTACTTTCGGACAGCAGGCGGGCATCGAAGGCTCCTGTTTTAGGCAGGGGAGCAGAAGTCACCACCGAGTTAGCCGGCACATTGTAGGTAACCGAATATCCATTCCTTGGAATGGATACAGTAACGGTACTGGCCTCTTCCGCCGCGAAATAAAGGACCATTTCCTGGACGTTGTTGGTGGTCATCACCTGGTGGTAACCATAGGCCACCCAGAACTCCGTCCCTTTATTGGAAAAATCCTGTGCGTGTGTCAGTTGAAGGACAAAGAGGTACGTAAGTAGAAATAACAGTTTTTTCAAAATCAAGCCGTTTTTCAAAATCCAAAGGAGGTGTAAATTACAAGTTTTACCCATGCGAATCCCCGTTAGTTGAACTGTTTATATAAGCGGCGAGTCGATCGATGTAGTCTGCCGCCCGGGGGCCTTCGTTGAAAAGCAAATCGAGTATGCAGAGGTTGGCGACAAAACCCCGGCGTTCCGCAAAAACCTGCAGGTAGTGTGGGTGAGGCTTTGGCGGCACCGGTATGGGATTTCTTTCCAGTGCAATTTCAGTATGCTCCAGCGTTTCAGGAGCATAAACAGACGAAATGACAGTATTAATTCCAATCATCCGGAAAGCCCACTCCATGCACATGCGGTTCCACTCGCACAGCAAATCCGGCTGTTGCTGGTACAGCCGGGCGAGATCCGGTTCATAAACTTCAAACCAGGGCGACTTCCGGTAGCAGTCGTGCAAGGTCCGCCAATGCACCCGCTGCCAGGGCTCAGACCAGGCAATCCGGATACCGTCAACCGATCCTTTCACATTCCGGCCTCCGGCCAGCGGAACACTAAGCATCACCATATTGTTAGGACCGTAGAGCCACATCCGGTTCAACGGATGCGCTTTTTTCCATACTTTGGATGGATTATTCTGTATATATTGCTCCTTATATAAACTAGTATATGAATAAATACATCCAAAATATTCTAAATCAATTAATATCATCTTAAAATTGTTAAAAATATACCATTCCTGAACATCTCGCCCCTGTGTGGTCAATATTGGGAAAATATGTCGTTATTTATTCTTATATTATTTCAGCAATAATCTATATTACAATGATTTTCAATTATTTAATTAATAATATTACTAGACGAATTATTTAGCATATTGAATCGCGGCCCCAGTTTTCCCTTTTGCTAACAGGATTAGTTCAAAATTAAGCTTTCCTTTGCGCCTTTCCAAGGTCATAATCACTTCCAAATCCCTAACTTGCAGCCTGCATGAAACCCATATCATCCTCCCTCCTTCCACTGCTTCTGGCGGGTTTACTCTTCGCTGGTTGCAACGTATTCAAAATGCCAGAGTACATCAGCTATAATCAATTCCGGGTAGAGAAATGGGGACTGGGGGAAAGCACCGTTGCACTCAACCTCGTTTACCGCAATCCCAACAAGGTTGGTTTCCAGGTTCGACGCACCGAAGCCGATGTGTATATTGACGGCGTTTATCTTGGAAAGGCGGTAAGCGACACACTCATCAAGGTTGACAAAAAGTCAGATTTTGAAATCCCCATCCTGGTACGCACTGATATGAAAAACCTGGTTAGGAATGCATGGTCGGCCCTGACCAACAAGACGGTACTGGTCACCGCCAAGGGCACCCTTACGGCGGGGGTGGCGGGTGTATTCAAGACCATTCCCCTCGATTACGAAGGCCGGCACGAGATGGGATTGTTTGAGCCCTGAGCAAAAAAAATCCGGGACCATGCCCGGATTGAATCTTATACGTTTTATTGTTTTTTGGGTGGTCCTCCCCCATCGGCTTCCCGCTTGCAGCACAAGGGCAGGCGTTTGTAGGTGGCTTCGTTGGCGGTAACATCATCGGCGTCAAAGCCCAGGTTGGCCAGGGCGGTTTTCAGGTTTTCGATGTTGGTGCGATCGCCCAGAAAGGTGATGGTGGTAATTTTTTTTCGGATGTCCACCACCACTTTGGCCACTCCTTCTTCGTATTTCATAAACTTTTCGATCTTATCCTTGCACTCCACGCACTGGGCCTGGGGTGTTTTAATTTGTGCCACCAGGGGTTTGCGGAAGGTTGCCTGTGCGGTTACCCCCAGGTAAAGGCCAGTCAGCAACAACACCAGTATGATTCGGTTCATGTGCATGTATTTGATGTGAAACTATCAAATTCCGGTCCATTGGGCGGGATCGGCGCTCCATTTTAACAAAATCGCTTGCTGATCAGGCTCCACGAGGCCCTTTTCCAGTGCCAGCTGGATGAGCGTGGCGTAGTTGGTGAGCGAACGGTAAGGCACCCCGGCGGTTTCCATTGCCTGGCGGGCCACGTCAAAACCATAGTTGAAAATGGATACCATACCCACCACTTCCACACCGGCCTGCCGCAACACGTCCACCACCTGCAGGCTGCTTTTTCCGGTGGATATCAGGTCTTCCACCACCACTACCTGCTGTCCCGCCTCGCAATACCCCTCAATCTGGTTGCCCAGGCCGTGTTTTTTGGGTTCCGGCCGCACATAGATGTAAGGCAGCTTGAGCTGGTCGGCAGCCATGGCACCCCAGGCAATCCCGGCCGTAGCCACCCCCGCCAGCAGGCCGGCATCGGGAAAGGTTTCGAAAATGACGTTGCAGAGTTCGCTTTTGATGAATTCGCGTACATGCGGAAACGACAAGACCCGGCGGTTGTCGCAGTAGATAGGACTTTTCCAGCCGCTGGCCCAGGTAAATGGTTCTTTCACATTCAGCCGGATGGCCTTAACTTGTAACAGTTTTTCGGCTACTGCCTGTTCATGGGTCATGCCGCAAAATTGAGCGAAGCCTCTTACAATCTGAAATTTAGTTATGTACATCACCGTTTACTTTGGCGACGAGCCCATCTATCTCTGCGATCAAAAAGACGCATTTATTGACGAAATCCTGCACCATCCCGAGTCGGTGTTCATGGACGAGGTATCAACGCCTGCCATCAAGTCGCTGATTCATGAACTGGTGAAACCGGAATTTCACGCGGGGGTGTTGTTCGACCCTGACCTGGAAGCTTTAAAAAAGAAATTCTTCAAGCATTTTTCACGCATCACCGCGGCAGGCGGCGCAGTACAGAATGCGGCTGGAGAGGTCTTGCTGATTCACCGAAGGGGCAAATGGGACCTGCCGAAAGGGAAACAGGATTCCGGAGAATCGCTGGAAGCCTGTGCCCTGCGTGAAGTGGAAGAGGAAACCGGACTGCGGGGAGTAGAACTGGTCCGGCCGCTCACGGTAACTTACCATGCTTATGATGAATACGGCAAGCATTTTCTCAAAGACACCCATTGGTACCTGATGCGGGTGCAAGAAGCCCAGGAGGGGGTTCCGCAGGCAGAAGAAGACATCACCGCTGTACGCTGGGTGCGCCCCGATGAATTGGCGGAATACAGCAACCGCACCTACCCTTCCGTTCGGGAAGTATTGTCCTTACTGTAACGGTTTTTTCAGAATGGCCACCGTCAGCCGGCTCACGCAGATCAATTTGTTCCGCTGGTCGTGAATGCGGATGTCCCACACATGGGTACTGGCCCCGATGTGAATGGGCGTGCAGGTACCGGTGATACTACCTTCCCGGGCGGAGCGCAGATGGTTGGCATTGATTTCCAAGCCCACACACATAAACTTTTCCGGATCCACCACCAATGCCGACGCCACACTGCCCAGCGTTTCGGCGAGCACGCAACTGGCGCCGCCGTGGAGAAGGCCATAGGGTTGCCGCGTGCGGTGATCTACGGGCAGACTGGCCCGCAGATAATCTGCGTCGATTTCGGTAAACTGCATACCCAGGTGCTCGCTCATGGTTCCGTTGCCCATTCCGGACAGGTCGGCCAGGCACAAGTCTTTTTTAAACCAGATGGGGGTACGCGGGGATGCTTGCTCCATGCTGCGGGTGATGTGACCGGGCGAATACTGTTTATGCAATTTTTTGATAGACCGTCTGGTTGACCACGTCGGGCAGAAAGGGGGATGCATCGCCTCCGTTGCGTATCACATCCCGCACCAGCGTGGAGGCAACGGATGTGTATTGGGGCAGACAGGTAAGGAAAATGGTTTCGATGTGACCGTCGAGACTGCGATTCATATCGGCAATAGCCTTTTCATATTCAAAGTCATTGACATACCGGATGCCCCGCAGGATGAACTGGGCCCCGATGTTCTTGCAGCATTCTACCGTGAGGCCATCGTACACCACTGCTTCCACCCGCCGGTCGCTTTTAAAAATCTCATTGATCCAACTGAGCCGCTGTTCTTCGCTGAACATCGGCGCTTTGTTGGCGTTACGGCCGATGCCGATGTAGAGTTTGTCGAACAAGTCGAGCGACCGGTAAATGATATCGAGGTGTCCCACGGTGATGGGATCGAAGGTGCCGGGGAACAGGCAGATACGTTGCATAACAATCGTTTGGTGCATCGAATTTCGATGGAAAGGAGGAGAAAAACAAAAAAGATGCGGCCCGGATGGCGGGTGTTGATTTCCCTTTGCTTTTCAGCGCCTGTAAACAGGTGCTTACAACACGCTGGCACAGAGCAAAAGAGTTATACGGGGCTTGGAAGATGGCCGGGCAACCCGATAAACTTTCAGGTTAAAAAAATGGAACAGACCGTGTTGCGTACCATTCTTAATTAAGGTTGCGGAAATCCACCGGCACCAGCTTGCTCACCCCTGCTTCCTGCATGGTAACCCCGTAAATAACGTCCACTGCGCTCATGGTCATCTTGTTGTGCGTAACAATGATGAACTGCGAGTTTTCGCTGAACTGGCGGATCATGTTGGTGAACTTGCCCACGTTGGCATCATCGAGCGGTGCATCCACCTCATCGAGGATACAGAACGGCGCCGGCTTGATGAGGTAAATAGCAAACAGCATGGCCGTTGCGGTTAGGGTTTTCTCTCCCCCGCTGAGCTGGGTGATGCTGCTGGGGCGCTTGCCCTTGGGTTTGGCGACGATATCAATGCCCGTTTCGGCGAGGTTTTCCGGGTTCTCCAGCACCATATCGGCCGTATCTTCTTCGGTAAAAAGGGCTTTAAATACTTTCTGGAAGTTTTCCCGCACCTGGTTGAAGGTTTCCAGGAAACGCTGGTTAGCGGTGGCTTCCACTTCCTGGATGGTTTGGAGCAAAGATTCCTTGGCGCTTACCAGGTCGTTCTTCTGCTCCACAATGAATTCATACCGCTTCCGCATTTCCTCGAAGGCCTCAATGGCAGTGGGGTTCACCTCGCCCAGGTTCTCCAGGCGTTTCTTCATGCGGTCCACCCTGGTTTGCAGCTCTTCCTGGCTGTCTTCCCCGGTACGCGGCTCGTCCATCACTTCTTCCAGGTTGACCTTGAACTCTACCAGCAAACGTTCTTTGGTGCCCGATAATTGCAGCTTCAGGTCGTTAAGCCGGTCTTTGATTTCATTGAGCAGTTGGTCCGCCTGTTCTTTCTCCCGTTGTTTGTGCCGGAGCAAACTTTCCTTTTCACTGAGCGCGTTGCGCAGGTTGTAATAGAGCTGATCGGCTTCATTGAGTTTCCGCTCTTCTGCTTCCTTGTTCTGCAGCAGGGTCACCAGCAGGGCCTCTGCCTCTTTCAGCTGCTCCTGGCTTTCGGTGATCTGCCGGGCCGCTTCGCCCAACTGTACGGTGTTGCTGTCGATCTGCAGCTTAAGGTCCGTCAACTGGTTTTGCCGGAACTCAAGTTCCTGTTTGAGGGCAGCCACCTTGCTTTGCTGCCGGGTAACATTGATGTTATAGTCGTTGTACTGCCGGTTGGCTGCGTTGTAGGCGGTTTCGGCATCGAGGAACTGCTGTTCCTGCCCTGCCATCCGGTCGGCCAGGTCCTGCAGCTGGGTGTTGCAGGCTTCCAGGCGGGTATTATAATCTTCCTGGCTCTCTTTCTGTTCGGCAATCTGCTCTTCCAGGTCGGCCAGCCGGTTAACGACGGCACTCTCCTGCGAGCGCAGATTTTCGATTTTATTTTCGATGCCAAACTGCTGGTTCACCAGCTGGTTGATGGCGGCCTCGGTTTCCCGTATGGCATTTTCCTTGAGCTGCTCATTGAAACCGATCACTTCGTTGTGCCGCATCTGGATGCTGTGCTTCAGATCCATCACCACCGTTTCCTGCGCCAGGATCTCCTCGTGCAGGCGTTCCAGGTTTTTGGAACGACCCAGTTTCTTGCCTTCAAACAATCCCACGGATCCGCCACTGAGGGTGTATTTCCCTTTGTAAAACTTACCGGTCTTTTCCACCACCACTCCATCAAAGCCCTGTGGCAAGTTGTGCCCGTTTTCGGTGATCACCACTTGTCCCAACAGGTAGTTGGCCAGCGACTGGTAGCGGGCATCCACTTCCACCACATCCAGGGCACGGAGGGTGCCTTCGGGCGCTGCCTCCAGCACCTTGTGACCGTTGAACTGGTCCAGCAGAAAGAAATTGGCCTTGCCTTTCTGGTTGCCGTGCAACAGGTTCACCGCAGCTATGGCTTCGGGCAGGTCATTGGCAATGTAATAATTGAGATAAGGTTCCAGCAGGTTTTCGATGGCCGTGCGGTACTCTTCCTTACACACCATCACATCACTGAGCAGCGGCACATCGCGGCGCCAGTGTTCGTTGTTATGCAGAAACTTCACACTCTCGGGGTACCCTTCCATGGAATCTACCAGGCTTTTCAGCAGTGCATGTTCGTTCTTTTTAGCATCCAGTTTCCGGCCCTCTTCGGCCAGTTGGTTGCGCAGTCCCTCCAGTTGCTCCTGGGTCTGCAGCAACTGGTCTTTGGTGAAGGCATGCTGTTGCTGGAGTTGCGCCAGTTCATCGCGCTTATTCTGCAGCTCATGTGCTTTCTGCTGTTGCTCTTCGGTGAGTTGCTGCAGCTGCTGCCGGCGATGGGTTTGTTCTTCCTGTAGCTGAAAACTGGTACGGAGCAGGTTTTGCAGGCTGGTTTCGGCCACGGCCACGTTTTTCTCGGCTTCAAACTGGCTGCGTTGCAGGGCCTGGTTCTCCTTACGGAGTTCATCCACGGTCGCCCGCTGTGCATCGTACACCCGGCGTTTTTCATCTGCATCGGCACGGAATTGATCCAGGTCGCCGGCCAGCTGTTCCAGGCGGACCTCTTCGTCGGTTACCTGTTGCTGCGACAGGGCGATGCTGTCTTCAATCCCTTTCAGTTGTCCGCCGGCCTTTTCCAGGAAGGCGGCCAGGCTGGTTTCTTTTTCCCTGAGGTACACCAGGCGCTGCTGGGCGAGATTCTTATCGTTTTCCTTAGTACGCAAGTGCTGCAGCAGATCGTTAAACGCATGCTGCTGCTGTTGCAGCTCCCTTTCT
This sequence comes from uncultured Chitinophagaceae bacterium, assembly GCA_937862815.1. Taxonomy (GTDB): domain Bacteria; phylum Bacteroidota; class Bacteroidia; order Chitinophagales; family Chitinophagaceae; genus Lacibacter. The sequence goes on from CALMED010000006.1 coordinate 203,507, forward strand.
TTTTCAATGAAGGCGGTCTTCTCCTGCTCAATGGCAGCCTCTTCGGTGGCTATGCGGGCATCCAACTCCACCTTGCGGTTGGTTTCGGCCTCCTGCTGCTCGTTGAGCGTTTTCCAGGTGAGGTTGAACCCCTCGAGGGCCGCTTTGGCCAGTTCGATGCTCACCTCCCGGTATTCTTTCTTGATCTCGTAGTATTTCTCGGCCTTCTTGGCCTGGTTTTCCAGGGTCTTCAGCTGGTTGTTGATTTCAAACAGCAGGTCTTCGATGCGGGCCAGGTCCTGCTCGGTGGCATCGAGTTTATTTTTCGCCTCTTTCTTGCGGGTTTTGTAGATGGTGATCCCGGCCGCCTGTTCCAACATGCGGCGACGGCTGTTGTCTTTGTCTTTGATGATATCGTCCACCATACCCAGCTCAATGATGGCATAGCTGTCGGTGCTCACCCCGGTGTCGAGAAACAGGTTCTGGATGTCCTTCAGGCGGCACTGCACATCGTTGAGCCGGTATTCGCTTTCGCCGCTTTTATAAAACTTACGGGTTACCGTTACAGTATTGAACTCGGTGGGCAGGAGGTTTTTGGTATTTTCAAAGGTAAGGCTCACCTCGGCCAGGCCGGATGCGCTGCGGGTGCGGGAACCGTTGAATACCAGGCTCTCCAGGTTTTCGCTGCGCAGATGGCTGATTTTCTGCTCGCCGATGACCCAGCGGATGCTGTCGATGATGTTGCTCTTGCCGCAGCCGTTGGGACCAATGATACCCGTCACCCCCTCGTCGAAACTCACCACGGTCTTATCGGCAAAACTCTTAAACCCCTTGATTTCTAAACTCTTTAAACGCACGTGTATTCAGTTTTAGGAAGGCGACAAATATAGAGGAAATGCAGGCACCCGGATTCCTCTTTTTCCTGAGGTTATCAACAGTTTTCTACATGTTTTCAACAAGGACGGCCGAATATTTGTCATAGTACAAAAATCTCCTTAAATAGCCGCCCATGTACGCAGTGCTCACCCTCATCCGTTACCGCAAGCCGTTTGTTTACTTTGCCCTTACCGCCATGGCCCTGCACCGGATCCCGCTGCTGCTGAACCGGCGCATCCGTTTCCACAAGACGCTGGGCTGCGGCAAAGGGGGCACGTTCAGCCGTCAACCCGACTGGCAGCAGTACGGTTTGCTGGTGGTACTGGATGAAGCAGATGCTCAATTTCTTTCAGGTGACACCGGCCACCGGGAACTCCAACGCCGGGCCTACGGGCGCTTCATCACCGGCTGGTGGCATTTTTTTGGCTGCGAAACCTGGACCCTCGTGCTCCGGCCCATCGAAGGGCATGGACACTGGGATGGCCGGGAGGCTTTTGGGCCGCTGCCCCCCAAATCGGACTACGAAGGAATGATCGGTATCCTTACGCGGGCCACCCTGCGCCGCAATAAACAACACCGCTTCTGGGAACATGTGGAAGCCGTATCGAACGACATGCGCCGGGCCGACGGCTTCCTGTTTTCCGTGGGCATCGGGGAAACGCCCTGGCTGCGGCAGGCCACTTTTTCGATGTGGGAAAGCAAACGGCAGATGAAAGAGTTTGCCTATAAAACCCACCAACATGCCGATGTAATCCGGAAAACCCGGAGCGAAGACTGGTACAGCGAAGATATGTTTGTGCGCTTTCAACTCCTGCGCAGCATCGGCACCCTTGAGGGACGCAATCCCCTGCCCCTGCCCTGAGGCTTGCGGTTTCGGTCAAAGAATCCTATCTTGCAATATGTTTTTACGGAAACATCGCCAACCCAACCTGTTACTGTCTTACTTCCTGAACCTGATCGCTGCAGGAGAAGGAAGTCTGCCCGACTACTAAGTTCCCGTTGACCCCCTTATTACGTCTTTTTCATGCTGCAGCAGCTGATGGCTGCCTGTAAGCTGTTTGGAACACGCTAAAAACAAGCTCTATGGCTGAACATAACTATTACGTTGAAAACGAACTGGGCCGTCTCCGGAAACTCATTATTCACAGTCCCGACGGCGGCATCGGAAAAATCATACCCGGCACCTTTGCCGATAACCTGTACGATGATATTGTGCACCTGCAGAGCATGCAGAAGGAATACAACCACTATGTAAAACTGCTGCTCTATTTCCTTGACCGGGATAAAATTGACTACATCCGGCATTATCAGCAAACCTGTGTACCGGAGAAGAAAGGCTGGTGTTTCATCCCCGGCAAGAAAGAGTATTTCAACAGCGATAAAGTACTGGATACCCAGCAACTGCTGGCGGAAATTATCAAGGACGACAAGGTGAAACTGCGGCTCATCTCGGCCATCTGTTCCTACGAAGAATCGAGCTACGCCACCCAGCAGCATCTCGAGCACATCCAGGATCCTTACCTGCTGGCAAAAATTTTCATCACGGGCATCCTGCCTGCCGAGGCCAATGCCACCGGTGAGGACCAGTATATTTTTCCACCCATTCCCAATTTCATCTTCACCCGCGACATCGGGATCATGGTGAAGGACCACATCCTGCTCAGCCGCATGGCCACCGTAGCCCGGCGCCGGGAATCACTGCTCACCAAGTTCCTTTCGCTCTATTACTTCTTCAAAGAAGAACCGCAAAAAGTGATGGAAATCATTGAGGAAAGCGATTTCTTTCTCTACGAGGAGGAAGAACGAAAACACCGGATCATCACCATTGAAGGCGGCGATGTGATGATGATACATCCCAAACATTTCGTGATCGGTTGCAGCATCCGTACCTCGTCGAACGCCATCAACGAAATCATTCACAGCATTTTCAGCAAACCCGAACTGGGCATCGAAAAGATTTCGGTGGTGAAGATTCCCAAGAACCGGGCCCAGATGCACATTGATACCATCTTCACCCAGGTGAAACGAAACGTGTGGGTACTGTACGGACGTTTTTCGGAGCGCATCCTGCGGGCCGAACACGTAAGCCGGCATTCGTACATCAACAAACTGTCGCACAATCCCCGCCAACTGGAGATGGAGCAGGTGGAAATCCTTCAATTTTACAAGCCCGTGCAGGAGCCCTACATCAAAACCAAAGACTACAGCCTGCCGCAACGCATTCCCGGTATCGAGACCCTGCTGCGCCAGATCAGCACCGAAGATTTTGGTGTGGCGCCGGAAGACGTTACCATCATTTACAGCGGCGGCAACGATTTCCCGCATGACGAACGGGAACAGTGGACCGACAGCTGCAACGTGGTGGCGCTGAAAGAGGGCGTGGTGATCGGGTACGACCGCAATGATAAAACGGCGCAGGCATTTATGAACGCCGGCTTCCGGGTGCTCACCACCACGGAGGCCTTTGCGTTGTTTGAAAGCGGCACCGATCCCGATTCATTGCAAGACACCCTCCTCCTCCTGCCCAGCGCGGAACTGTCGCGGGCGCGGGGCGGCAGCCACTGCATGAGCATGCCGCTGCTGCGGGACCAACTGTAACCATCCTGATCAATCGAAAAACAAAAAAGATGCCTCCCATCCCACGAAGTGATTATCATCCAACCACCAACCACATCCTCATGATCCGGCCGGCAGCATTTGCCTTCAACGCCGAAACGGCCGTGAACAACAGTTTCCAGCAGCAGGGCCCTGATGCCGATGTGCACCAGAAGGCGCTGGCCGAATTTGATGGATTCGTGGACAAGCTGCGTGCTGCCGGCGTGGATGTACTGGTGGTGCAGGACACCCCCGAACCGCATACCCCCGACAGCATCTTCCCCAACAACTGGATCAGCTTCCACGAAGATGGCACCGTGGTGCTGTACCCCATGTTTGCCGTAAACCGGCGGGCCGAACGCAAACAGCAGGTGGTGGATGCAGTGAAAGAACGATTTACTATCAGCCGTATCCTCGATTACACCAGCCGGGAACAGGAAGGGTGTTTCCTGGAAGGTACGGGCAGCATGGTGCTCGACCGCACCCGGTGGAACGCATATGCCTGCCTGTCGCCGCGAACGCAGGACCGCCTTTGTAACGAATGGTGCGATGAAATGAATTACCGGCCGTACCTGTTTCATTGTTACGACCGCAAGGGAGCGCCCATCTACCACACCAATGTGATGATGTGCGTGGCCGACCGCTACGTGGTGATCTGTCTCGAATCCATCCGAACGCCCGACGAACGGCAATGGATTACCCACCGGATCCGCAACAGCAACCGGGAGGTGGTGGAAATCACCATGGAGCAGATGGACCGGTTTGCGGGCAATATGCTGCAGGTGCAGGGTGCAAACGAAGAAAACATCCTGGTGATGAGCAGCCAGGCCTTCCATTCACTGCGGCCCGACCAGGTGCAGCTGCTGGAAAGCTACAACCCTGTTTTGCATACGGATATCACTACCATTGAGACCAACGGCGGTGGAAGCGCCCGCTGCATGATGGCAGAAATCTTTTTGCCGCTGCGTTCATGACGCGGCAACGGCAGGTGCACGCGCCAGCAGTTTGCGCACCACCCGGTCCTGTTGCGCCGTATCATGGGAGAGGCGTACCCAGCAGCGGCCGAAACTCTGCCGTACGGTATGATCAGAATGAAAGAAAAACTGCTTGTTGGTGAGCCAGTCGCGGATGTCGAGCAGGTCGTGCCAATGACCGATTGCTTCCTGCAGTTCATCGTAATACGCGTATTCCCGCCGGGAAAGCAACAGCAACTGCTGCCGGTTTTCGAGCCAGTGCCAGGTGTAAAGCAGTTGTTTGATCTGCTTGCGCAGTTCGTGCCAGTTTTCCGGTCTTTCTTCCCGCTGAAGCCGGCTGATTTCTTTTTTCAGGTACAATCCATAAGGGGTTATTGCCAAAGTTGGTTCGGCCTTCACCACCTGATACATGCGGTTAAAAGTGCGTTCCATCCGGCGGCTGAGGGCCTCCTGCTCATGCAATAATTCCTTTTGCCGCTGCGCCAGGGATGACATCAACTGCCCTGCGTCCAATAGTTTACCGAAGCGGTGTTGCTGCAGCCAGGCACATAACAGTTCCTCCTGCCGGATGCTGCCGGCTTCCCGGAAGAGATGGCGCAGTTGGCGGGCCGTTTTTTTCAAGGCTTCGTTGTGAGGATGGCGGTGAAGCAGCAAGCGAAGCACGGCGCGTAGTTTTTTGAGGCATACGCGGAAGCGGTGCATGGCCTCGGGATCGCGTTGGGTGGCATACAGCTTCCATTGCTGCAGGGCCCCTTCCGATTGGGATGCGGTATAGTGGGCAAGAAGATTCACCAGCTAAAAGGTAGTATGATTCTTTGATACGACTCAGCTTTCGGAAGCAACCGTCACACATCCAGCACCTGCCGTAGACCTTCATCCAGTTTCACAGGCACATAGCCCAGCTCCCGCACGGCGCGGGTGATGATGAAACCGGTTTTGGGTGGACGGCGGGCTGGTTCCGGGAACGTATCGGCCGTCACCGGTTGAATCAGCGAGGGATCTTTACCCAGCAGGGCTGCCACCCGGCGTGCAAGTTCGTAAGGTGTGGTTGTATCTTTTCCTGATATGTGAAAGATCCCCTTGGCATGTTTCATCACCACCAGCAGGATGCCACGGGCAAGATCTTCCACATAGGTGGGGGTGCGTTCCTGGTCGGACACCACACGGATGGAATGGCCCGCCAGCAGGTTGTCCCTGACCCACAGCACAAAGTTGTTCCGGCCGCCCGGCACCTTATTTCCGTAAACCAGCACGGTGCGCACGATGGCCCAATGCAGGGGACTCAGCGCCACCATCTCTTCCGCCAGCAGTTTGCTTTCGCCGTATACGTTCACCGGGTTGGGATGCGCCTGCTCATCATAAGGACCGTTCTTACCGTCAAACACAAAATCGGTACTAACGTAAATGAAATAGGATTTAGCCTTTACCGCACCACGTAACAAGGCCCGGGTGGCGCCAACATTCACGCGCCAGCAGGCAGTGGGATCGGCAGCGCAGTCGTTGGGTTGCGAGAGGGCCGCCGCATGGATGATGATGTGAGGAGCGATTTTCTCCACCAGCGCCTGCGCCTGCCGGAACTGGGTCAGGTCCAGCGGGTGATAGGTCACCTCCCGCGTGTACGACAACCGGCTGGGTCCGTTGCCGGTTGCATGCACCGTAAACTTACCCTCGTTAACCAATTGACGGATGAGGTGTTGTCCCAACAACCCATTGGCGCCGGTAACCAGTATTTTCATGCTGCGATTTTTTGGTCAACAGATACAATCCAAATCAGGATGGCCCGGAAACAGTAAGATGTGCAGGTTCCGGTGGAATATTTTCAGGAGCATTCGCATCGGTTCATTCAACCCACCGGTTACCGGGCTGAAATTAGAACTTTCGGGGCAGACAGCCGGCGAAATCTCTATACCCGGAAAAAAAACTCCCCGGCGAAGCCGGGAAGCGCTGTGAATTGATCATCGTTGTTACCGCATGTCAAGTCCCATATTATACAGTACAAAACTCCAGATATCGGCGGCCTCTTCAATCTGTTTACTGGTGGGTTTCCCTGCCCCATGGCCGGCCTTGGTATCGATGCGGATGAGCACCGGGTTGCTGCCCCGGTGGGCTTCCTGCAGGCGGGCGGCAAACTTGAAGGAATGCGCCGGCACTACCCGGTCGTCGTGATCGGCTGTTGTAATAAGCGTGGCCGGGTAAGCGGTGCCCTCTTTCAGGTTGTGCAGGGGCGAATAGCGGACCAGGTAGCGGAACTGGTCGGGGTTGTCGCTGCGTCCGTACTCAACCGCCCAGGCCCAGCCGATGGTAAAGAGGTGGTAGCGCAGCATATCCAATACCCCCACCGCCGGAAGGGCCACTTTGAACAGATCGGGACGCTGCGTCATGCAGGCACCCACCAGCAGGCCGCCATTGGAGCCGCCGCGGATGGCTATTTTCCCTTTGTTGGTATACTGGTTGGCAATGAGCCATTCGGCTGCCGCGATGAAATCATCAAACACCTGCTGCTTGTTTTCCAGCATGCCGGCTTTATGCCAGGCTTCGCCGTACTCGTTACCACCGCGGAGGTTGACGGATGCGTAGATGCCTCCCTGCTCCAGCCAGAACGCGTTGGAGATGCTGAAAGAAGGCGTCACCGGTATATTGAAACCGCCGTAGCCGTACAGCAGCACCGGGTTGTTACCATCCAGCTGCAGGCCCTTTTTATGCGTAAGGAACATGGGCACGCGGGCGCCGTCGGTACTGGTGAAAAACAATTGCTTTGTTTCGTACGCATCGCTGTTGAACAACGTTTCTGTTTTCCGGAACAGGCCCGATTGACCGGTGGCAATGTTGTAACGGTAAATGGTGGGGGGCGCATTAAACGAAGTGAAGGTGTAGAAAAATTCCTTGTCGCTTTTCTTGCCACCAAAGCCGGAGGCGTTGCCAATACCCGGCAGACGGATATCCCGCACCAATTTGCCGTCGTACGTGTACTGGAACACTTTGGTGGATGCGTCTTTGAGGTAGGAGCAGAAAAGAAATCCGCCTGCGGTACCCACGCCCTGCAACACTTCCGGCTGTTCGGGCACCACCACCGTCCAGTGTTCGGGCTGTGGTTTTTGAGGGTCAATGGAAACGATTTTGTAGTTAGGGGCTCCGTCGTTGATGCGCACCAGCAGTCGCCCGTTGTGGTGATCCACCACCGATGCTTCCGTCTTAAAACCGGGAATGAGCAAGCTGAAATCAGCCTGGCCGGTGGCGAGGTTTTTCACCCGCAGTTCAGCACCGCTGGTGCCCTCCGAAGTACGCAGTACCAGGAAGCGGTTGTCTTCTGTAACACCAGCACCTGCATTGCGCAACGGGTGGGCATTGTCTTCGTACACCAGCACGTCTTCCGACTGCGTCGTACCCAGTTTGTGGAAATACACTTTGTGATACTGGTTCTGTTTGCTGAGGCGGTTTTTGCTATCGGGTTCGGGATATCGGCTGTAATAGAAGCCTTCGTCCCCCTTCCAGCTGGCGCCACTGAATTTCACCCAACGGATGGTATCGGCCAACAGCTTCTTACCGGCCACTTCCATCACATAAATCTCCTGCCAGTCGCTGCCGCTCTGTGCCACCAGGAAAGCGGCATACCGGCTGCTTTTCGAAAAGCTGATGCCGCCCAGAGCTGCCGTACCGTCGGCCGATAATTTATTGGGATCCAGAAATACTTCGGGTGCCCCGTTGAGCACTTTCTGGCGGTACACCACGCTCTGGTTCTGAAGGCCATCGTTCTTGCTGAAATAGTACCAATCGCCTTCCCGGGAAGGGGACCCGATACGGGGATAGTTCCACATCGCCTCCAGCCGTTCCTTCACCCTGTTGCGGAAAGGAATGCGGTTGAGATAATTAAATGTCACCTCATTCTGCGCTGTCACCCACGCCTTGGTTTGCTCGCTGTTATCATCTTCCAGCCAACGGAAGGGGTCGGCAATCTGCGTGCCGTGATAGTTGTCCATATCAGTCCCCCTTGGGGTTACGGGATAATTAATTTGTGCCATAGCGGTAAAGCTCCCCAGCAACAGGGAACAGGTGAGGAATCGTTTCATACTGAAAAATTTGCGAAAAGTTACTACAAACCAGAGATTCCTGTACGAACAATCGTTATCCGGCCATTTCCTTAATTTTGGGCGCCCTTGAAAAACCGTTCATCGGTTCGGAGAAGGGCTTTGGTATCATCGGACCGAACCAACCAACTTACATGAGCAAAACAATAACCAAGATCGGTGTCCTTACTTCCGGTGGCGACTCGCCGGGTATGAACGCCGCTATACGCGCTGTGGTCCGTACGGGGTTGTATCATAACCTGGAAGTTTTCGGCATCATGCGGGGCTATCAGGGCATGCTGGAAGACGACATCATTCCCATGCATTCCCGCAGCGTGGCCAACATTATACAACGGGGAGGAACCATTCTGAAAACCGCCCGCAGCAAGCAATTTTTCGAACCCGAAGGACGCAAAAAAGCCTACGCCATCCTGAAGAACCATGGCATTAACGGCCTGGTGATTATCGGTGGCGATGGCAGTTTCCGCGGGGCCCAGAAATTTTCCAGCGAATTCGACATCCCCTGCATCGGCTTACCCGGCACCATTGACAAAGACATCGCCGGCAGCGATTTCACCATCGGCTTCGACACCGCGGTGAATACGGCTGTGGAAGCCATTGATAAGATACGGGATACCGCGGATGCGCACGACCGTCTTTTCATCATTGAAGTAATGGGCCGGGATGCCGGCTACATTGCCCTGCACAGCGGTATTGCCACCGGTGCCGAACACATTCTCATACCCGAAACCAAGACGGATATTGAAGCGGTGCTGGATTCGCTGGAAGAAAAAGAACGACGCCGGAAACTGGTGAACATGATTGTGGTGGCCGAAGGCGACGATACCGGCGGCGCCAACGAAGTGGCGGTGATGATCAAAGAACGCATGCCCCACCTCGATACACGGGTATGCATCCTGGGGCACATCCAGCGTGGCGGAGCACCCAGTTGTCTCGACCGGGTGATTGCCAGCCGCCTTGGCTATGCCGCCGTGATGGCCCTGATCGAAGGCCGGCATAACACCATGATTGGAATTCTGAATAACAAACTCCATTACACACCGCTGGACAAAGCGGTTAAAGCCAAACAGAAAGTGAGCGACGAGTGGTTGAAGATCGGAAAGATCCTGGCCAGCTGATGCCGGCTTCCTTCTCCACCGTTTTACTGAACAAACTAAACTACTGATTGCATGTCAAAAAATATCGGCAAGTACCTGAACAAGCAAATGGACAACGCCGCCGGCGTGAAACACATGAGTCACCGGACCAAGATCGTTGCCACCGTGGGTCCTGCCTGTGACACCTACGAAAAACTGCTCGACCTGGTTCGCGCCGGTGTAAATGTGTTCCGTCTCAACTTTTCACACGGATCGCACGAAGACAAGGCGCAGATCATTCAGCACATCCGCAAAATCAACCAGACCGAGCCCTACAACATCGCCATTTTGGGCGACCTGCAGGGACCCAAACTGCGGGTAGGTGAAATGGAAGGCGGCGGCATCCAGGTAGATGCCGGCGATATCCTCACCTTCACCAATGAAAAAGTGGTGGGCAACAAAGAACGCATTTTTGTCTCCTACCCTAACCTGCACAAAGATGTAAAACCCGGCAACATCATCCTGATTGATGATGGGAAACTGGAAGTGCGGGTGGTGGGCATCACCAAAACCAACGATGTACAGGTGGAAGTGACCCTGGGCGGCCGGCTCTCGTCCAAAAAGGGCATCAACCTACCCGACACCAAGATATCACTCCCGGCCCTCACCGAAAAAGACCTGGCCGACCTGGAGTTCATCATTGACCAGCAGCTCGACTGGGTGGCTCTGTCCTTTGTGCGTAATGTGAAGGACCTGATCATCCTGCGCAACAAGCTGGACGAACGCAAGAGCAAGTGCAAGGTGATCGCCAAGATCGAAAAACCGGAAGCGTTGACCAACATCCGGGATATCATTCTGGAGAGCGACGGCATCATGATTGCCCGGGGCGACCTGGGTGTGGAATTGCCGGTGGAGCAGGTTCCCCTGATCCAGAAAGAGATCATCCGCAAATGCATGCACCGCGCCAAGCCTGTCATCGTTGCCACGCAGATGATGGAAAGCATGATGGACCGGGTAAAGCCCAACCGCAGCGAGATCACCGACGTGGCCAACGCCGTGGTGGAAGGTGCCGACGCGGTGATGCTCAGCGGCGAAACCGCTACGGGCGACCACCCCACCCTCGTGGTGGAAACCATGTGCAAGATCATTGAGGAGGTGGAAGCGAGCTCTTATTACCGGTACGACCGCGAAGAAGACCTCAAGCCCCAGCCTCATTCGCCCTCTTTCCTGAGCGACGCCATCTGCTACAATGCCTGCGAAATTGCAAAAGACGTCAGCGCCCACGCCCTCATTGGTATGACGCAGAGCGGCTATACCGGCTTTATGCTCAGCTCCTTCCGGCCCAAGTCGCCCCTTTTCATCTTCACGAAAGAACGCTCCCTGGTGAACCAGCTCAGCCTCAGCTGGGGTGTGCGGGCTTTCTACTATGCCGAGGAAGAAAGCGTGGATGAAATCGTAAAAGACCAGATTGATATCCTCAAAGACCGGGGCTTCCTCAAGCCCGGCGATATTGTGGTGAACACCGGCAGTACACCCGTGCACCTGCACCTGCCCACCAACCTCATCAAGATTTCCATTGTGGAGTAAACACTTTTGAAGTTCAAAAGTTTTGGCAGAACACGGTGGCACGGAGGTGGGGAGGAACAATGAATGAATGAATGAATGAATGAGTGAGTGAGTGAGTGGCCCTGTGAATCGTCATCACAACCTTTTATTGCATTGTTGTACATTCATAGTCCATGAATGATTGGACCATCCTTCCATTGGGTGAATGTGCCGTGCTGGTGCAACTGGAACCGGTGATCCGGAAAGATGTGCATCAACGCATTCTGCACCTGAACCGCCAAGTGGCCAGAGCTCCCTTCCCCGGCCTGGTGGAAACCGTGCCGGCGTACAACAGCCTGGCGGTGTTCTACGATCCCCAGCAGGTACCGGCGACCCATACCACCCGGCAGGAATATGTACAACACCACCTCAAGCAACTGCTGGTGCAACCGCCGGCACCGCAACTACAGGAACCACCCCGCCGCCTTACCCTGCCCGTTTGTTACGATCCGGTCTTTGGTACCGACCTGGCCCAACTGGAAGCAGAACTGCAACTGCCAGCTGCCGAGATCGTTCGGCTGCACAGCAGCCGGACCTACCACGTATTCCTGCTGGGCTTCACACCGGGCTTTCCGTACATGGGCATCCTGCCCCCGGAACTGCACTGCCGCCGCAAGACAACAGCAAGCCAAACCGTTGCAGCTGGTTCGGTAGCCATCGCCGGTACACAAACCGGCATCTACCCCTTGTCTTCGCCGGGCGGATGGAATATCATCGGCCGCACACCGGTATCGCTGGTGAACCCGGACCAGCCCTCGCCCTTCCTGCTGCAACCCGGCGATGAAGTGAAGTTTACCCCCATCAGCCGGGAAGAATTTGAAGCGTACGAAAACCACGTTCCTGCATGAACACGCTCCTGTTGCATACCGAACAGCCCGGTTTCCTCAGCACCCTGCAGGACGGCGGTCGCCACAGCCACCGCAGCAGCGGCGTAACCACCGGCGGGGCCATGGACCCTTTTGCCGCCCGCCTCGCCAATCTGCTGGTGGGTAACAACCCGGAGGAGACTGTGCTGGAAATGACCCAGGCAGCACACCGGTTCCGGCTGGCCATGGCAACGGTACTGGCTTTGTGCGGAGGCGGCCTGCAACCGGAACTGGATGGCAAAGTGCTGCCCTTCCGGCAGGCCGTTTGGGCCCCCGCTGGCAGTGTCCTCACCTGCAACCGGCCGCGGCCGGGGTTTCGGTTATACCTGGCCGTGGCAGGAGGTTTTGCCGCCGACAGCTTCCTGGGCAGCCGCAGCACCGACCTGCAGATTATTCGCGGCGGTTACCAGGGCCGGGCTTTGCAGAAAGGCGATCAACTGCACCGGGCCCATCCCCCCACCGCCCTGCAGGAGCAACTGGCACAACTGCTGCAAGAGGGCAGCACCCTTCAGTTCCCGGTCCAAGGTCCGGACTATGCAGCCACCACCATCCGCGCCACACCCGGGCCCGAGTGGACGGAGCTGCCGCCCGCGGCATGGGATGCCATACGGCAAAACACCTGCACCATCGGCTTGCAAAGCAACCGGATGGGCTACCGCCTCAGCGGGCTGCCCCAAGCCCCCAATATGGAAAGCATGATCTCCGCCCCCGTCACCCCGGGTACCCTGCAACTCACCCCCGCCGGCGAAGGCCTCCTGCTGATGGCCGACGGCCAGACGGTGGGCGGTTATCCCCGCGTCCTGCAAGCCATCCGGGCCGACCTCCCGATACTGGCGCAGAAAAAACCAGGCGACGCCATCCGCTGGCAACTGGTGGATGTGGCAGCAGCCGAACGCTTATATTTGGAACGGGAAGCCGCACTCAGCCGGCTTCAGCAAACCATTCAACGACTGCATGCAGATTGACCTCAACAGCGACCTTGGCGAAGGCTACCCGCTCGACCGGGACCTGATGCCCCTCATCAGCAGCGCCAACATCGCCTGCGGTGCGCACGCCGGCGACGCCGCCACCATGCAACAGACCATCGCGCTGTGCCTCGAACACGGCGTGGCCATCGGCGCCCACCCCTCGTGGCCCGACCGGTGCGGCTTTGGCCGCCATCCGATGCTCTTGCCAACGGAGGAGGTCTATGCCCTTATCCGCGACCAGTTGCAGTCTTTGGCAGACCTTGCGCCGGGAGGAAAACTCCACCACGTAAAACCGCACGGCGCCCTCTACAACCAGAGCGCGGCCGACCCCGAACTCGCTACCATCATAGCCCGTGCCGTGTACGACACCGATCCGGGTTTACTCCTTTTGGGACTCAGCGGCAGTTTATCCTGCAGCAAGGCGAGGGAGTTGGGCCTGCAGACAGCCGCTGAAGTGTTTGCCGACCGCCGCTACGAAGACGACGGCTCCCTGGTGCCCCGCAGTCAACCGGATGCCCTCATCAAAAATCCGCAGGAAGCGGCTGCGCAGGCGTTGCGGCTGGCGCAGGAAGGAACCGTGATCACCCGCAGCGGCAAACAGATCCGGCTGCAGGCAGACACCATCTGTATCCACGGCGATGAGCCCAACGCACTAGCCTTGGCGCAGGCGATCCGTTTCACCCTTCAACAGCATGGCATTGCAATCCAGGCCCTCTCCCACCACTAACCGGCTGCTGGCCGCCGCCTTCCTGATGGCCACCTCCGCCATCGGGCCGGGCTTTCTCACTCAAACCACCGTGTTCACCCAGCAACTGCTGGCCGCTATGGGTTTTGTGATTCTGGCATCGGTAATGATAGACCTGGTGGTGCAGCTGAATATCTGGGAACTGCTGCACGCCCACCGGAAGACCGCCGCCCAACTAGCCAACGACTACCTGCCGGGAAGCGGGCACGTATTGACGTTGCTGGTGTGTTTCGGCGGACTGGCCTTCAACATCGGCAACATCTCGGGCGCCGGGCTGGGACTGCAGGCGCTGACAGGTATGCCGGTGCATACCGGGGCGATGCTGAGTGCCCTGCTGGCCCTGCTACTGTTTTCGGCACAACGGGCCCTGCGGGCCATGGACCGGCTGGTGCAGGTGCTGGGAGTGCTGATGCTGGTACTGATGCTGGTGGTGGTGGCCCGTTCCACGCCGCCGGCCGGAGAGCTGCTGCAGGGCATCCTGTTTCCGCAGACCATCAGCTGGACAGCCATCATCACCCTTGTGGGTGGTACCGTGGGCGGCTACATCAGCTTTGCCGGCGCTCACCGCCTGCTGGCCGAGCCGGAACCGCTCACCACCGCACAGGTACGCCGGTCGGCCATCAGTGGTATCCTGCTCACCTCCCTCATGCGGCTGTTGCTGTTTGCCGCCGTGCTGGGCGTTCTGCTTCAGGGGTTTATACCCGATGCCGCCAATCCCACCGCTTCCGTATTCGGCAAGGCGCTGGGTACTGCCGGCTACCGGATCTTTGGCTGCATCCTCTGGGCGGCGGCCATGACCTCCATCGTGGGAGCCGCCTTCACCTCCATCAGCTTTATGCAAAACCTGCACCCGGCCATCGCTGCCCGGAAGCAAACGGCAACCATGGTTTTCATCATCATCTCCGCCCTCATCTTCCAGGTATGGGGCAAGCCGGTGACCATCCTCGTATGGGCCGGCGCCATCAACGGCATCATCCTTCCCCTGGCATTGATCCTCCTGCTGTGGATTGCCCACCGTACCCGCCTGCCCCACTTCCGTCGCCGCACCGGTCTGCTGGCCGCCGGCTGGCTGGTGGCGGCTGTGCTGCTGTGGATGAGTGTTCGTACCTTGATCACCGAACTACCCCGCCTGCTGCAACCATGATCAACCAGCCCGCCCATATGTATTACTTCGCCCTGGTGTGTCCACCCGATGTGGACGCACGGGTGCTTACATGGAAACACTGGATGCAGGAACGCTTTGGCTGCCGCAATGCCCTGCGCTCGCCGGCCCATATCACCCTCATTCCGCCTTTCTGGGGGGCCGATGCGGCAGCGGCAGACCTGCAACAGGCGCTGCGCTCCTTTAGCAGCAACACTCCACCGTTAGATATTTCGCTCAACGGCTTCTCCCATTTCAAACGGCGGGTGCTGTTCCTTGCTGTGGAACCGCACCCGGAGCTCAGCCGTCTTCGCCTTGAACTGGAAGCCCACCTGCAGCAGCAACTGCCGGGGGGCATTCATCCCGACGATCGCCCCTTTCATCCCCATGTCACCATCGCCACACGCGATCTGAAACCCGATGGGTTTTTACAGGCCTGGCAACGACTGGAGTACGAACCGTTTGATGC
Organism: uncultured Chitinophagaceae bacterium; assembly: GCA_937862815.1. Classification (GTDB taxonomy): domain Bacteria; phylum Bacteroidota; class Bacteroidia; order Chitinophagales; family Chitinophagaceae; genus Lacibacter. The sequence continues at coordinate 218,886 of CALMED010000006.1, forward strand.
TGTATTCACAACAGATAGCATCACCCTGCTGCGACTGGGTACCGACCGTTGGGAAACCGATACGGTGCACGACTGGCAGGCACCGCTTATCAAAATATGAAGGGTGGCACATCCACTGGCAGGAAAGTTTTCTACCTTCCGTTTAAATCTCATCTACACATGCGCCAATTGTTTTTGCTGCTGGCTCTCTGTGCCGGCTTGTGGGCAACGGCCCAGACCAACGTACAGGATTCGGCCTGGATCCGCGACAACTACATCAAGAAGGAAATCATGATTCCCATGCGGGACGGAGTGCGGCTGTTTACGACGGTGTACATCCCGAGAGACACCAGCGAAGCTCATCCCATCCTCATGACCCGCACGCCCTATTCCTGCGCCCCCTATGGCGAACAGCAATTCCGGGCTTTCTGGAACAACCATTGGCGGTACTATATGCGGCGCAACTACATCATCGTGTTGCAGGATGTGCGGGGCCGCTGGATGAGTGAAGGTACGTTTATGGATGTGCGCCCGTTCAATCCGAACAAGAAAGGCAACGAGGTTGACGAAGCCAGCGATACCTACGATGCCATTGACTGGCTGGTGAACAACCTGGCGCATAACAACAAAAAGGTGGGTATCTTCGGCATATCCTACCCGGGCTTTTATTCCACCATGGCCGCGCTGAGCAACCACCCGTCGCTGGTGGCGGTGAGTCCGCAGGCGCCGGTGACCGACTGGTACATGGGCGACGACTTCCACCACAACGGCGCATTTTTCCAGATGGATGGCTTTGCTTTTTATTCCTCCTTCGGCAAGCCGCGTCTGCAACCCACCACCGTTGGATCACCGGGCTTCAACTTCCCTACACGGGATGCCTATAAGTTTTACCTGGACGCAGGCACCCCCAAAAAGCTGGCGGAACTCATTGGCGACAGCATCGCTTTCTGGCACGAAATGTACAGGCATCCGGATTACGACGACTGGTGGAAGGCCCGCAATGTGCGCAACTTTGTGCAGCACATTCCGAAACATACAAATACGCTGGTGGTAGGCGGACTCTTTGATGCGGAAGACACCTATGGCGCCTGGCGCACCTATGAGGCTATTGAGCAAAAAGCGAAGAACAACAACCGCATTGTGATGGGCCCCTGGTACCACGGCCAGTGGAGCCGGACCGATGGCAGCAGCCTCGGCAATGTACAGTTCGGCAGCAACACCTCGCTGTTTTACCAGAATGAAATCGAGTTGCCTTTTTTCATCCATCACCTCGAAGGCCGTTCGGCGCTGCCCCAGCCGGCCGAAGCCACCATCTTCTTCACCGGCGAAAACCAATGGCGGCAGTTCGAGCGCTGGCCGGCCGCCGGTGTACAGCCCACAGCCCTGTACCTGCAGCCCGGCGAAAGGCTGAGCTGGCAGGCGCCGGTGATAACACGCAGTTTCAGCGAATACACCAGCGACCCGGCCAAACCGGTACCTTATACAGAAGATGTGCATTTCTCCCGCACCATCGCCTACATGACCGACGACCAGCGCTTTGCCAACCGCCGGACCGATGTGCTGAGTTTCCAGACCGATGTACTCACGGAAGATGTGACCCTGGGCGGTACCGTGATTGCAGATCTGCTGACCAGCATCAGCACCACCGACGCCGATTTTGTGGTGAAGCTGATTGATGTGTTTCCGTCCGACTTCCGCTATCCCGGGCAACAACAGGCAGGCGGGCGCCTGGGCGGCGGTTCCTATCCCATGGGCGACTACCAGATGCTGGTACGTGGCGAAATCATGCGGGGGCGGTACCGCAACAGCTTCGAAAAGCCGGCACCGTTTGTACCCAACAAAGTGGAGCGGGTAAAATTTGAATTGCCCGATGTGGCACATACCTTCAAAAAAGGACACCGCATCATGATCCAGGTGCAGAGCAGCTGGTTTCCGCTGGCCGACCGCAACCCGCAACAGTTTGTAAACATTTACCAGGCAGAACCCAACGATTACATTAAATCCACCATCCGGATCTGGCACGATGCAAAGAACGCTTCCAGCATCATCCTGCCGGTGTTGAAGTAATTTTTTTGATTTCAGTGATTAAGAGGCTGTCGCAAAAAGTAAAAGAGTTTCACGCAACGCTCGCAAAGAATACAAAGTGCGCTAAGTAAGCGCTTCCGATCCAGTCATTTTTTCTTTGACTTCGTGGCCACGTTGTGTGAAATAACCCTTTTGAGACAACCTCTTTTGTGCTGACACGATACCCCCCTCTCCCTCGTTCTCCCATTTTCGTCCCGGCGAATGCCGGGACGAAAATCCCTCTGTGATCCCTCCTAAGAAGATGCACAGCATCTTTCTTTCTCCCTCCTGTTCTCTGCGCTGAAAAAAACATGCCTGGACAGGAAAATCAACTCCGAACCACTATTGCCGCTCCCCCCGTTCCCCCTTAATCCGTAACTTCACTTATGCGATTGCTCGTCACCCTTACCTGCTCCCTCGGCCTGCTGTTCGCTGCCGCCCAGGGCCCGGCCATCATACCCATCCCGGCCGAAATGAAACATACCCGTCCGGGTAAACTATTACTCCGCCCCCCCCTGCGTTTTGCCAGCGTGCTGCCCCCGGAAGAAAGCCGGCGTCTCTTCACGTACCTGCAGGGAGAACTGCGGCAATGGCATGGCCTGGAACTGCAGGAGGCCGCAGTCAACCAACCGGCCGATATACGCATCTCCGTTTCCCGCATGCCCGGGGCCTCCCTGGAGGCCTACCGGTTAAGCGTGACAGAAAACGGTGTTCAGATCATCGCTCCTTCCGGGCAGGCAGCATTTCATGCCTTTCAGACCCTGCTGCAGTTGATGCCCGTACAAAAAGATGCGGCACCCGAACTGCCCTATGTGGAAATATTCGATGAGCCCCGTTTCAGCTACCGTGGTATGCACTTTGATGTAGGTCGTCATTTTTACCCGGTGGATTATATCAAGCGCTATCTCGATTACCTGGCAATGCATAAAATCAACACCTTTCACTGGCACCTCACCGAAGACCAGGGCTGGCGCATCGAAATCAAACAGTTTCCCGAACTCACCCGTGTGGGGGCATGGCGCAACGGCACCATCACCGGGCGTTACCCGGGAAAAGGCAATAACAACCAACCCTACGGTGGTTTTTACACGCAGGAAGAAATACGCGAAGTGGTGCAGTATGCCCGCGACCGCTACATTGAAGTGATCCCAGAAATAGAAATGCCCGGTCACAGCAGCGCTGCCATAGCCGCCTACCCCTGGCTGAGCTGTTTCCCGGGTAAGCCCACGCTTATTCCCGCCAACATGATTTCGGAAAACAGCAAGGCAGAACAAAAAGCGGGTCGCGTTAAACTGGTGCAGGAAACCTGGGGGATCTTCGACGATGTGTTCTGCGCCGGTAACGACAGTGTGTTCTGGTTCCTGGAGCAGGTGCTGGATGAAGTAGTGACCCTGTTTCCTTCCCGCTATGTGCACATAGGTGGTGATGAATGCCCCAAGACCCACTGGAAACAGTGTCCCCGTTGCCAGCAGCGCATCAAAGATCTGCAGTTGAAAGACGAGCACGAACTGCAGAGCTACTTTGTACAGCGCATGGAGAAATACCTCAACAGCAAGGGGAGGACGTTAATTGGCTGGGATGAGATCCTGGAAGGCGGACTGGCCCCCAACGCCATTGTGATGAGCTGGCGGGGCGAAAAGGGCGGCATCGAAGCGGCCCGCCAGCACCACCAGGTGATCATGACGCCCGGCAAACCCCTGTATTTTGATCACTCGCAAACGAAGAACGAAGACTCCGTGACCATTGGCGGCTACAACCCTGTTGAGGCGGTGTACGCCTACGATCCCCTTCCCCGGGAGCTGGAACCGGAATTTCACCGCTATGTGCTGGGAGCGCAGGCCAACGTATGGACCGAATACATGAACAATACCCGCAAAGTGGAGTACATGATCTTCCCCCGCATCGCCGCGCTCAGCGAAGCCCTGTGGAGCCGCCCCGACCGCAAGAACCGCGACTCGTTTGAGCTCAGCCTGCAGCAACACCTGCAGCGCTATCGCCGGCGCGGCATCCACTACAGCCGGGCCCTGCAGGAGCCGAATGTGAAAATACTTCCCTCGCGGCGTGGCACTGTGCTTTGGGAGGTAATGCCCCGTTTGCATGAGGCGCCGGTTCAATTTTCCCAATACAAGCAAGGCATACGTGACACGCTTACCACCATCGAACCCGACGGCACGGAAATGCGGGTGGCAACCGACCAAAAATACCTGCCGCTGACTCCCCTGCCGGAGCGACCCTACCGGGTGGAAATCACCCATAGTGGACAGGCGGAAGCGTTGGTACGCATGCAAACGGGTGAGTCGTTCCGCATGGACCAGGTGTTTCGACTTTCACAGTCCACCTCCAGCCCTATCACACTCACGCACCCCGCTTCTTCCTCCTATCCCGGCGATGGTGCGTTTACACTGGTGAACGGTGTTGTCAATGAAAAGGGACTGCACCGCTCGCAGGAGATCCTGGGCTTCTCGGGCACCAATTGCGAAGCGGTGATAGACCTGGGAAAAAGGATGCACGTTTCTACCATCACCGCACATACCTGGGAGCAGACTCCCAGTTGGATCTGGCGACCCGCGGACCTGGTGGTGCAGGTATCGGCCGACGGAAAGACCTACCGGCCCGCCCGCGGAGAAGTTGAAATAGAACCCACCGCATCTACCTGGAAAGCTGCACAACGCACCCGGATCCGGTATGTGAAAATTCTGTTGAAGAACAAGGGTACCATTCCGGCCGGCCATCCCGGTGCCGGTCAGAAAGCCTGGCTCTTCGTGAGTGAGTTGCAGGTGCAATAAGAAGAAGTGCCCAGGCGAACAGCATCCACAGCGATGTAGTATCTTACCATCACAAAAACACTGCTATGCCCACCCGAAAAAAGTCCATGGACCTGCTCGATTCCTTTGAACGCATCCCCACCCGTATTTTCGAAACACCCCGCGAAGGATCGGTATGGGCGGCCGGGGTGATTGCGGGCCTCATCCGGCAGAAGCAGCAGGAAGGCAAACACTGCGTGCTGGGCCTCGCCACCGGCTCTTCACCCAAAACTCTCTACGCCGAACTGGTACGGCTGCACCGGGAAGAAGGTCTCAGCTTCCGGCATGTGATTGCTTTTAACCTCGACGAATACTATCCCATTGCACCGGATGCGCTGCAGAGTTACCGGCGGTTTATGCAGAAGCACCTGTTCAACCTGGTGGACATTAACCCGGCCAACTGCCATATACCCGATGGCAACATCCCCAAAGAACAGGTAAAGCAACATTGCCTCGAATACGAACAGAAGATCCAGGCTGCCGGCGGGATTGACCTCCAGCTCCTGGGCATTGGCGTCAACGGTCACATCGGCTTCAACGAACCCGGTTCTTCGCTCTACACCAAAACGCGGCTCATCACCCTGGCCAATTCCACGCGGCTGGCCAACGCCTACGAATTTGCCAACATCAGCGAAGTGCCCCGACTGGCCATCACCATGGGCATCAGCAGCATCCTCAAAGCCCGCCGCATCCTGCTGCTGGCCTGGGGACCGGCCAAGGCGCCCGTAATCCGCGCAGCCGTGGAGGGCGACGACACCGAGCAGGTGCCCGCCTCGCTGCTGCAGAACCACGATGATGTGATGGTGGTGATGGACGAACGGGCAGCCGCTTCGCTCACCCGGTTTAAGAGCCCCTGGCTCACGGGCGAATGCGAATGGACGCCGGCCATGATTAAAAAGGCCGTGGTGCACATGGCGCTGCAACTGGGAAAACCGGTGCTGAGTCTCACCAATGCCGACTACAACGAATTTGGGTTAAGCGACCTGCTGGTGGAAAAAGGTGAAGCGTATGAAATCAACCTGCAGGTGTTTTACCTGCTGCGGGACAGCATCACCGGCTGGCCGGGTGGTAAGCCCAACGCGGTCATTCCCCAGCACCCCGAGCGCAGCGACCCCTATCCCAAACGGGCGGTCATCTTCTCTCCCCATCCCGACGATGACATCATCTCCATGGGCGGCACCTTCCAGCGCCTGCACGACCAGGGGCATGAAGTGCATGTGGCCTACCAGACCAGCGGCAACATTGCCGTTACCGACGAGTTTGTAACCCGGTTCCTCGATTTTGCCGTAGGCTTTGAAGAACAGTTTGGGATGGACACCGGGAAGTCGGCGGCCATTCTGCAGGAAGCGCGGGGCTACCTGCAGCAAAAGACCGCCCGGCAGGCCGATTCCCCCGAAATAAGGGCCATCAAGGGCCTGATCCGGCGTTGCGAAGCAGCCGCCACCTGCCGCTTTGTGGGATTGCCGGAGGGGCGCTGGCATTTTCAGAACCTGCCTTTTTACGAAACCGGCACCATTGAGAAAAAGCCCATGGGCGAAGAAGACGTGCAGCGCACCGTGGAGCTGCTCCGGCAGATCCGTCCCCACCAGGTCTATTGCGCCGGCGATTTTGCCGATCCGCACGGTACCCACATTGTCTGCTTCAACGTGGTGCTCGAAGCGCTGAAACGCATCAAGGCCGCCGGTGATCCGTGGATCAACGACTGCTGGCTCTGGCTCTACAAAGGCGCCTGGCAGGAATGGGAGATCGAAGAAATTGAGATGGCCATCCCCATGAGCCCGGAGCAGGTGCTGAAGAAAAGGCACGGCATCTTCATCCACCAGTCGCAGAAAGATATGGTCCCCTTCCAGGGCAGCGACAGCCGGGAGTTCTGGCAGCGGGCCGAAGAGCGCAATGCCAACACCGCCAACCTGTACGGCCGCCTGGGGCTTACTCAGTACGCCGCCATGGAAGCCTTTGTGCGTTGGCGGTATTGAGGAAAGAAAATGTTTTCCGTTTTTACGCAAACCGTCCTATATTTGCAGCCCGTTTTGCGGGAATGGCTCCGTAGCTCAACTGAATAGAGCATCTGACTACGGATCAGAAGGTTTCAGGTTTGAATCCTGACGGAGTCACAAAGATTTCAAAGGGTTGCAACAATTTGCAACCCTTTTTCATGTTCCTTTCTATAGCAAGAATGCTATGTAGAGCAGATTTGAAATTTGCCCAGCGTATTACCAAATAATCCAAATCCCAGCACATCTCGACTTTCCCGTATTTCACCCGCTCTCTTTTACTACAAAAAACGGATAGCAACCTGATCCTGCACAAGCCCTACCCTGCATAAAAAGCCCCCGTCGCCGGGGGCTCGAAGAAGGGTTCTTTTTTTATTGACTCAATCTTTTACAAAGCGCAGCACATCCCGCTTGCCGGTATTGTCCCGCACTTCGATGGTGTAGATACCCTTGGCATAATTGCTCACGGGAATCTGAATAGTGAGAGGCATACGCTGGGGCCGCTCCACTTTCTGGCGGTGTACCAGCTGGCCGCGGTTGTCGCGGATCATGATCAGGGCCGCATCGTTGCGCTCGGCAGGTGGCAGCGACAGGTAGATCACCGAAGTGGCCGGGTTGGGATACACTTTTGCATCGTAGGTAAGCAGGAGGCCAATTACCTCCACCACTACTGTATCCCGACCGATCGCGCCGCGGTTATCGGTTACCTGCAGTTCAAACTGGTAGGTACCTTGCTCGAGGTTGCTCACCACGGTATTGGGCTGTAAAGGAGTTTCAATGCGATAAGATGCCGGTCCGGCGATCTTCTTCCAGGAATAGGCAATCACCTGTCCGTCGGGGTCGCTACCACTTCCGGCCAACGCTGCCGTATTGGCGGGCAGGGTGATGGAGCGGTCCGGTCCTGCATTGGCCACCGGGGGTTGATTGGGCACCGGGTTTACGGTTACCTGTACGGTATCGCGTGCGGTGGCCCCCCGGTTGTCGGTCACCCGCAACTCAAATCGATACACTCCTTCCACCAGGCCGGAAACCGTGGTCTGGGCGGATGCAGGGGTTGCAATGGTTCCGGAGGAAGGACCGGCAACACGGGTCCACTGGAAAGATGCAATGGCACCATCTGCGTCCGTACCACTGCCGTTCAGCATAACGCTGTTGGTGGGAAGGGTGATGATAATATCTGCTCCGGCGTTGGCCGCAGGAGGTTGGTTCAGAGCCGGGTTTACGGTTACACGCATGGTGTCGAGGGCATGGGCACCCTCGTTATCTGTTACCCGCAGTTCGAAAAGGTAGACTCCTTCCACGAGACCAGACACCGTTGTCTGGGCAGCTGTGGGCAGTGCAATGGTGCCGGCAGCCGGACCACTGATCTTCCTCCACAAAAAGCCCATTACACTTCCGTCTGCATCCGCCCCACTGCCGTTGAGGGCAACACTGTTGGTGGGAAGCGTGATAGTAATATCCGCCCCGGCGTTGGCCGTAGGAGGTTGGTTGGGTGCCGGGTTCACCGTCACCTGCACGGTATCACGGCCAATCGCTCCCAGGTTATCCGTCACCCGTAATTCGTATTGGTAAATGCCCTGGGTGAGGTTGGTGACCGTGGTTTGTGCAGCCTGGGGGTTGGTGATGGTTCCGGAAGCAGGACCGGACACCCGGGTCCACTGGTACGCTACAATCGTACCATCCACATCTGTACCACTGCCATTCAGGGTAACACTGTTAGGCGGCAGGGTGATGGTGATATCGGGACCGGCGTTGGCCGTGGGCGGTTGATTGGGAGCCGGGTTTACTGTTACCTGAACAGTATCGCGACCGATAGCACCCTGGTTATCCGTTACACGGAGTTCAAAACGATAAGTGCCTTGCACCATACCGCTCACCGCGGTCTGGGCGGCGTTTGGGCTGGCAATGGTGGGGGTATTGGGGCCGCTGATGCGGGTCCACTGGAACGAGGCGATCGTGCCGTCCACATCGGTTCCACTACCGTTGAGGGTAACCGAGTTGGTGGGCAGGGTGATGCTGAGGTCGGGACCGGCGTTGGCCGTGGGCGGTTGATTGGGAGCCGGGTTTACTGTTACCT
>CALMED010000007.1 GCA_937862815.1 uncultured Chitinophagaceae bacterium
TATAAAATTAAGACCTTATCTTTTTTCACACTTTCTCCCGGCCTTCAGCCGGGACTCCTTCAACCACTCGGACACGTCTCCTTAAGGGCTGCAAAAATAACAGATTCCGGCTTAGCCTTCGAATATTTTTAATGCATTGGCCGTCGTAATACGGGCCAGTTCCTCCGTGCTGCGGCCGGTGGCGGCCGACAAGTCCTCCAGGATGTGTACCAGGTAGGAAGGTTCGTTGCGTTTGCCCCGGTGAGGAACCGGACTGAGGTAGGGGGCATCGGTTTCCAGTACCAGGTGTTCGGGGGGGATTCCGGACAGTACCTCCGCCAGCCCCGATTTCTTATAGGTGAGCACCCCGCCGATACCCAGCAGGAAACCCTGGCCGATGATCTGTTGCGCTTCTTCCCGGCTGCCTCCGAAACAGTGGAAAATTCCCCGCAGCCGGCCGTCCTGGTACTTTTGTACCGTGGCAATGCATTCGGCCATGGAATTGCGGCTGTGGATCACAATGGGCAAACTGTAGTGCAGCGCCCAGCGGATCTGCTGCTCAAACACTTCCTGCTGCTGGGCGGTATAGGTCTTGTCCCAGTAGTAGTCAAGACCAATTTCCCCTACCGCCGAAAACCGCCTTTTTCCGAGCCAGGACTCCACCAACTGCAATTCTTTCTCGAAATCAGCGTTAACCGAGCAGGGATGCAGGCCCATCATGGCCACGCAATGGGTGGGGTGCCGTGCTTCCAGTTCCAGGAGTTGGTGGGTTGTTTCGCTGTCAATATGCGGCAGATAAAAGCGGCCCACACCGGCCCGGATGGCCCGTTCCAGCACCGCTTCCCGGTCGGCGGAAAAGGAATCAAGGTACAAGTGTGTATGGGTGTCAATGAGTTGCATGAAATGCAAAGGTACAGGAGAGGCTTTTACCGGATCCGGCCAACCCGGGTACCTGCAGGATTTTTTTTTAAGGATTTTAAACCAGCACTTCCTTTAACGGTCTTTACTTTGTTTCCATCATTTTAAACCAAAAAAGGCGTATAACATGAAAACAATGAGCATGATTACCAAAAGCATACTGCTGGTGTTGTTAACCGGCGGTATCCTGTTTACTTCCTGTAAAAAAGAGGGAAAAATATCGGCCCAGGATGAAGAAGCCACCCTGGAAAGCACCGTGAACGACGCAGAGGCCGACGGCGCCTTTGATGAAGTATTCAATACCACCATGGGCATTGGCGTGGAAGCCGGTGACGATATCGGTCTGACCGGTGGCATTGGCGTTTTTGGCCGGATGGAAGGCGATGTATCCGGTCGCGGACAGCGTTGCTTTACCCTTACGGTAACACCCACCGCTCCCGGCGCTTTCCCCAAGACGGTTGTACTTGATTTTAAAGACGGTTGCCTGGGACCCGACGGCAAACTCCGCAAAGGCAAAATCATTACCGTATACACCGGTCCCATGCGGGCTCCGGGCAGCAAGGCCACTACCACCTTTGATGGCTACAAAGTTGACAGCATGAAAGTAGAAGGCACGCACGAAGTGGTGAATAACAGCACCAGCAATAACCGAATTCTCACCGTACGGGTAATTGGCGCCAAGCTGACCTGGGACAGCGGCCGCTGGGTGCGTTGGAGCACCGTTCGTACCACCACCCAGTTGGAAGGCAATGGTACACCTGCGTTTCCCATGGACGATGTATTTCAGATAACAGGTGCCGGTCGCGGCGAAAACAGCCGGGGTATCACCTGGGCGCATGAAATTACAGAACCCCTCATTAAGCGCTTCGCCTGCCGCTGGATTTCAAAGGGGATTGTTCGCATCAAATACAACGCTGTATTCGGTTTGCTGGATTTTGGTGATGGCCGGTGCGACAACAAAGCCACCCTCACCATCAACGGACGAACCAAAGAAATTACACTCCGTTAAAAATTTCACTTGGAAGTAATCTAAAAGTTATTGTACCTTTAGATCAGTTTTCATAGGGTACGGATTAAAAACGGGCCAGGGTGTCTACCCCGGCCCTCCTTTTTTTTAGCCCTTTTCCTATTCTATCGTCTTGAAAACGAATCCTTTACGTTTTAACTCCTCCAGGGCAGGCTTTAGTATTTTTACGATTTTTGGATACGTCTTTTTACTATCGTGAAATACGATAACCGAACCGCTCCTGCTGTGTTTTTTCAGGTAATGCAGGCTTTTTTCGGCCGGAACCCGTGCATCAAAATCGGCGCTCAGCAAACTCCACATAATAATCCGGAACGGCCGTTCTCCTTCCTGCAGCAGTTTAGCCTGGAAGGGTGTAATGCGGCCGTAAGGTGGGCGGAACAGGTCTGAATCAATCCACCGGGCGGCTTCCTGTACATCGCCCAGCCAGGTGTGGTCATCGGTCTTCCAACCATTCAGGTGGTGGTGGGTATGATTGCCGGTACGATGTCCTTCCAGCAGGATGCGCCGGTAAATATCCGGGTGCTCCTGCACGTTTTTCCCCACGCAGAAAAAGGTGGCTTTGGCCTCAAATTCCTGCAGTACATCCAGCACATACGGCGTTGCTTCCGGATGCGGTCCATCGTCAAATGTGAGATAAACGACCTTCTCCCGGGTGGGTTGCTCCCAAACGAGCCCCCGCGGGTACATCCGTCGCATACACCAGGGCGCTGTAACCAGGTAAAACATAGGGTGAAGTTACTTGATTCCTCACGGATGCTGCAGCAGCAGGCGTCAAAGAGTTGAATAAAATACGGGGGAAAAAGACTGCAGGATTGCCTCCGATACACCAGCTGTATCCAATCAAAAGCCAGTTATCTGGATCAGTTGTCCCTTGAAGTACAACCGCTTGCCTCTCTTTGCCAGGAAGCGTTGTTGCGAAGCAGGGCTGAGCATCTCGGCTGCATATGCTGTTGCGTTCCGGTAATCCTCTTTACCGGCAGTGCTACCCAGCCAGGCTTCTGCCAGGTATTTCTCCAGCAGGAGGGGAAGGGTTTGATAAAACAGCGACTCGCTCAGCAGCAGATCGGCCCCCAGCACCTTCCCGTTGGCCACCGCCAGAATGCCGCAGTAGTTGCTGTCTTTCCCAATGAGTTGCTGCTGCAGTTCCGCCAGACAGGCACGCAGGGTATCGGCTGTTTTTCCCTTATGTGTCAAGGCTGCATACGATGTGCTGCCACGCTGGTTGCGTTCCTGCAACAGTTGGCGGATAGCGTTCCAGATAAGTGTCTGGTTTTGCGTACTGTCAATTAATTGCTGCAGTCCTGTTGCCACCTGTCCACCATAGGCAAAGGGTTTTTCCCGTTTGCTCCAGCGTCCTTCTTCAATGCAGAAAACAGGTACCGTATGCACCTGGGTGCCCGGCTCCAGGAGGGTGTCTCTGGCAAAAACACGATCCTGCCGGCCGCCTAAGAGGATGTCTCCGCTCCGGATCAGCAGGGGCTTGTTGGAATTGTTTTCCACCAGCACCTGCCCGATGTTGTCCAGCATAAACGGGCCTCTTTCTTTTATGGCAACACTACCCGTTTTCAGTCCTTCCCGCAGCAGGAGAAAACGGGAGCTGCCTGTACTGTCAGGCGCTGCTTCAGCAGCAGTAACCCGCTTGATGGGAAACAAGGTGAGCCGTCCGCAAACAACAGCACTGTCGTGCAGCACGTTCACTGCCGGTAACCGGAAGGCTTCCTGGGCCGTTACCTGCGCCAGTGACAGGATGAAAAGTAAGAGTATGGGGTAGCGCATGTCTGTAACACAACTGCTGCCGCAGCCGTTTTCCGCGGTTAAAATAGTTCATTTCTGCTGAAACCATTCGGGCGGAGAGGAAAATGCCGGATACGGTTATCTTTGCCGCATGAGTGTACGTGTTCGATTTGCACCCAGTCCCACCGGTGGCCTCCACCTGGGCGGCGTGCGTACGGTATTATACAACTACCTGTTTGCCCGTCACCACGGTGGGGTCTTTGTGTTACGTATTGAAGATACCGATCAGAGCCGTTATGTGGAAGGGGCGGAGCAGTACATCTACGATTGCCTGCGCTGGTGTGGCCTGGAGCCGGATGAGAGTCCGGTTCATGGTGGCGGCTACGGTCCCTACCGCCAGAGCGAGCGGAAAGACCTGTACCGGAAGTACGCCCAGCAGCTGGTGGCCAACGGGTATGCCTACTACGCCTTTGATACGCCCGAAGAGCTGGATGCCATGCGGCAGGCAAACAAAACAGAGAGCAATCCCACACCGCAGTATGATCACACCCTGCGGAAGAAGATGCGGAACAGTCTTACGATGACCGATGCGGAGGTCCGCTCCCTGCTGGAACAGGGCACACCCTATGTAATACGGATCAAAATGCCGGAGAACGATGTGGTTTCCTTTGACGACATGATCCGCGGGGAGATCCGCTATGAAACCGGCCTGGTGGACGATAAAGTGCTGCTGAAAGCGGATGGAATGCCCACCTATCACCTTGCGGTGGTGGTGGATGATTATCTCATGCAGATCACCCACGCCTTCCGCGGTGAGGAATGGTTGCCCAGCGCGCCGGTACACCTGCTGCTGTGGAAGTACCTGGGCTGGGAGCAGGAAATGCCCCGCTGGGCGCACCTGCCGCTGATCCTGGGACCAGGCGGAAAGCTCAGCAAGCGCGACGGAGCGAAATACGGTTTCCCGGTATATGCCATGAACTGGACTGACCCGCTTACCGGCACCATCACAGAAGGTTTCCGGGAACGGGGGTTTTTGCCCGAAGCCTTCATCAATCTGCTGGCCTTGCTGGGATGGAACAACGGAACGGAACAGGAACTGTTCAGTACGGAAGAGCTGGTGGCGGCTTTTGATATGGAGCGGGTACACAAGGGTGGCGCCCGGTTTGATTTTGAAAAAGCCCGCTGGTTCAACCACGAATGGATCAAGCGTCTGCCCGATGCAGAACTGACCGCACTGGTTGCCCCCTTGCTGCAGCAGGCCGGGTTGGATGCCCTGGACGACACGTATCTCCGCGTGGTGGTGGGCCTGGTGAAAGAGCGCTGCACCCTGCTGCCCGATTTTGTGGAGCAGGCAGCATTTTTCTACCGCGATCCGGAAACACCCGATACAGATGCGATACGGCCGAAGTGGACGCCGGAGAAAACGGCTTTCTTTACGGCATTCTGTACGGGGCTGCAGGAACTTGCTTTGTGGGACCTGGCTGCCATAGAACAGTTGTTCAAAGATCTTGCCGCTGAAAAACAGATCAAACCCGGCGAACTGCAGTTGCCGCTGCGCATTATGCTGGTGGGGGGGAAGTTTGGTCCGGGTGTGTTCCAGATTGCCGCCTGCATTGGCCGCGATGCCGTGATCCGCCGCATCGAAAAGGCTATTACGTTACTTTAACCCTGCTCCCGTATCAGTTGCATCAGGGGAATGAAAGCAGTGCTTCCCAGCGATTCGATCCATTCCCTGTCCGTCGCTTCCAGCTGAAACAAACCGCTGGTATTGGCCGCTACCTGTTCCGGTGTGCGGATACCGGGAATCACCACCGACACTTCTTCATAACTGCATACATAACTGAGTGCCAGTTGGGTGCGGGTACAATTATATTTTTCACACAGTTGCCACAAAGGTGCCGTTGCTTCGGCCGCTGCGGCCAGCACTTCCGGCGTGAGCCGTCTTTTGCGGTGATCGGCAGCTTCAAACCGGGCTTCTTTGTCAAATTTTCCCGTAAGTAATCCAAACTGCAACGGCATGCGGGCAATGATGCCGTAACCCTGGCGGGCTGCCCGCCGCAGCAGGGGCAGGGCCGCCTGGTTGATGAGGTTCAGTACCAGTTGGAAACCATTCCCTTTTTGTTGGTTCATCAGAAAACCGGCATCGGCTTCCGGTTCAAACGTGTTGAGGGAAAGTCCCCAGTACCGGATTTTCCCCTGCCGTTGCAGCTGTTCCATGGCTTCGATGCAACTGCCTTCCTGCAGGTGGGGAAACCGGGCGGTGTGCAACTGGTAGTAGTCAATCGTATCGCGCCGCAGACGCCGCAGGGAGGTTTCGCAGGCGCTTACGATATGAGCAGCGCTGTAATCAACCGTAAACCGGTTGTCGCGGGCCACGTTACCCACCTTGGTGGCAATGATCACATCGCTCCGCAGGCCAATGGTTTCACCCAGCAGCGCTTCGGAGTGTCCCAGCCCGTAGATGTCGGCCGTATCAAAAAAATTGATCCCCGCGTCCAGTGCCGCATGAATGGCAGCCCGGGACGTGGCATCATCGGTCTTACCCCAGCCGATGGGCGTCGTTCCCACCACGGCATCGCCCCCGATGGCCCAGGCACCGAAACCGATTTCGCTTACGTGCAGATCTGTATGACCAAATTTCCGGTAGCGCATGATCTAAGTTACGAAGCGGTTTCCCGAAAGGCTGTATTTTAGCGCATCAATTTATGCCATGAAACGACCAATACGGGTATTAGTTGCCAAAGTGGGACTGGATGGCCACGACCGGGGCGCCAAAATCATTGCCACTGCTTTACGCGACGCGGGGATGGAAGTTATTTACACCGGGCTGCGGCAAACGCCGGAGATGGTGGTACAGGCGGCCCTGCAGGAAGATGTGGATGCCATCGGTATCAGTATTCTCAGTGGCGCTCACATGACCATATTCCCCAAAGTGCTGGCCCTGATGCAGGAGCACAAGATGAATGACGTTTTGCTCACCGGTGGCGGCATTATTCCCGATGAAGACATGGAGCAACTGGCTGCCCTGGGCGCAGGGAAGCTTTTTCATCCAGGGGCCAATACCCACGAAATTGCTGACTATATAGCCGACTGGGTAGCCGCTCACCGTAATTTCTGATAACGGAACGGGGTTTGTTTTTTTTGAGTATTTTGCTCCAAAATACCACATGAAACAACTTATCACTTTCATCCTGGCCGGCCTCTTATTATCAACCGGCACAACGGCTCAAAGCGTTTCTTCCAAAAATAAATCTAATTGGTATGTAACCGATGCCGGTGACCTGGCCACGGTTTCCTTCAGCAATGTGTCGCGGAATGGCAACCAGCTGACCAATATGCCCCGCCTGGTGATGCTCTACAGCAGCACCCTCATCAACCATGATTTCAGCGAGGACGTGGGCGTATTCTTTGGGTTTTCGGGACGCAACCTGGGATTGATTTACAACGACAACGACAGTGTGCGCTTTAAGAGAAGGGTCATAACCCTGGGTGTACCGGCCGGCTTTAAATTCGGAAACCTGGAAAAGGGAACCTATTTATTTGTGGGCGCCGAAGCCGATTTTGCCATTAACTACAAAGAAAAACGTTTCCTCAACGGAAAGAAAACAGACAAAAGCAATACCTGGTTCGGCAAGCAGACACCGTTGTTTATGCCGTCGGTATTCGCCGGCTTCGTGGTGCACCACCTGGGCCTGAAAGCGCAGTATTTCCCTAATAACTTTTTCAATCCTTCCTACCAGTCGAATAACCAGCAACCCTTTGCCGGCATGGAGGCGCAGATTTTTGCCTTGTCGCTCTGCTATGATCTGCCCCGGGGGAGGAAGAAATAATTTTTTTATGCAGCAAGACCTGTAAGGTTTGCCGGGCGGCGTAGCTGCGCTGCCAACCTTATAGGTCTTTTTTTGTCCGGGCATTGTTCTGCGCTGCCATCCTTTTAGATCTCTTTTACTTCAGGTTGCTTTTCCTCCTTGTTCTCATCACCTCGTATCTTTACCCAAAAATTGCCATGTCATTTGAAACCCTGCTCACCCACCTGGAAGAGGGCATCTTTACCATCACCATCAATCGTCCCGATAAGCTCAATGCCCTCAATAAAACCGTTTTTGCCGAACTCAACCTGGCCCTGGATGAGGTGGCATCCAACCCGGCCATAAAGTCGGTATTGCTTACCGGCGCCGGTGCGAAAGCGTTTGTGGCCGGAGCTGATATTTCGGAATTTGACAGCCTCGACAAAGCAGGCGCCATGGAACTTGCCCGCCGTGGGCAGGAAACTTTCTTCCGTATCGAGCAGGCGGTTAAACCCATCGTGGCGGCCGTCAACGGTTTCGCGCTGGGAGGGGGCTGTGAACTGGCCATGAGTTGCCATTTCCGCGTGGCGGCCGAAAACGCCCGCTTTGGTCAGCCCGAGGTGAACCTGGGTTTGATACCCGGATATGGCGGCACGCAGCGGCTGGTGCAACTGGTGGGCAAAGGAAAGGCACTGGAGTTGTTGCTCACAGGGGCGATGCTGGATGCCCGGGAGGCCCTGCACTGGGGGCTGGTGAACCAGGTGGTGCCGGCTGATCAACTGCTGGAGACGACCAGGAAATTACTGACTACTATCAATGAGAAAGCGCCGCTGGCCGTAGCGGGCTGCATCCGGGCAGTTCAGGCCGGCATGGAAGATCCGGTGCGGGGATATGTTGCCGAAGTGGAGGAATTCGGTGCTGCTTTCGCCACCGAAGACCGCCGGGAGGGAACGGCCGCCTTTCTCGAAAAACGGAAGCCGCAGTTTTCGGGAAAATAGGCGCAGCGACTACATCCCGCGGCCTACCTTTGCCATGCATTTATTCATCAAAATCAGCATATGGACTACAGAATTGAAAAGGATACGATGGGGGAGGTGAGAGTTCCCCTTGAGGCTTACTACGGAGCGCAGACCCAGCGCAGCATCGACAACTTTAAAATTGCACAGGACATCAACCGGATGCCCAAAGAAATCATCCGGGCTTTTGCCTACCTCAAACATGCTGCTGCACTTACCAACCAGGAGGCGGGCGTGCTGCAGAAAAAGAAAGCCGCCCTCATTGCCAAAGTGTGCAAAGAGATCCTGGCCGGCAAACTGGATGATGCGTTTCCGTTGGTGGTGTGGCAGACGGGCAGCGGTACACAGAGCAACATGAATGTAAACGAAGTGATCGCCTACCGGGGACATGTACTTGCAGGCGGAAAGCTCACCGATAAGGAGAAATACCTCCACCCCAACGACGATGTGAATAAGAGCCAGAGCAGCAACGATACCTTTCCCACGGCCATGCACATTGCCGCGTACAAGATCCTGGTGGAGACCACCATTCCCGGTATCCTCAAACTCCGGAATACACTCGACAAGAAAGCCAAAGCCTTCCGTAAAGTGGTGAAGATCGGACGTACGCATTTCATGGATGCCACACCGCTTACCCTGGGACAGGAGTTCAGCGGTTATGTATCGCAGCTCGATCACGGCATCCGGGCAATTAAAAACTCACTGGCACACCTGAGCGAGCTCGCACTTGGGGGTACGGCGGTGGGTACAGGCATTAATACACCACCCGGCTATGATGTGGCTGTGGCAAAGCACATCGCACAGCTAACGGGGTTGCCTTTCCGTACAGCTGAGAACAAGTTTGAAGCCCTGGCAGCCCACGACGCCATTGTGGAAGCACACGGAGCGCTCAAGACCGTAGCCGTAAGCCTCATGAAAATTGCCAACGACATCCGCATGCTGTCGAGTGGTCCACGGAGTGGCATTGGCGAAATATTCATCCCCGATAACGAGCCTGGCTCTTCCATCATGCCGGGCAAGGTAAATCCCACCCAGTGCGAGGCGCTGACGATGATCGCTGCCCAGGTGCTGGGCAACGATGTGGCCATCAATATCGGCGGCGCCACCGGTCATTTTGAGCTGAACGTGTTCAAGCCGGTGATGATTTATAATTTTCTGCACAGCGCCCGCCTGATCGGCGATGGCTGTGTGAGCTTTAACGATAAGTGTGCGGTGGGCATTGAACCCATTGCCGCCAATATCCGCAAACACGTAGACAACTCCCTCATGCTGGTAACCGCGCTCAACACCAAAATCGGTTATTACAAGGCAGCGGAAATTGCCCAGAAAGCGCACAGGCAGGGCACAACGTTAAAGGAAATGGCGGTGAAACTGGGGTATGTAACACCGGAGCAGTTTGATGCGTGGGTTCGCCCCGAGCAAATGGTGGGGAAGATCTGAAAAATGGTACAATAAAAAGATAAAGGAGAGGGTAACCTCTCCTTTTTTTATTCGTAGCTGCTGTAGTAATCGGGTTCCGTTGGTGCGGCCTGTTCTTTTGCCTGTCCGGATCCGCGGGTTGTGGATCCGAAGAACAGGTGGTAGAGGAGCGACACTTTCCCGCTGAGGTCTTCGCCGGTTTCCCGGAGGAGGAGCAGGTGGTTTTCGGCTGTCTGTATGGACCGGATCCCCGGCATAACACCGGAAAGAATGGAGGCAGGTACGATGGATTTTTTCATATGGGCAGGTTTTGGGAAACAGCACCCCGGCAGCTGCCGGGGTGCTGTTGGGTGATTATTGTTTCAACAGTTTTTCTTTCTGGCTGAAGGATTTGCTGCTGATGTCGAGGTAATAGAGACCGGAAGGCAGGTTGCCCAGGTCGAGTTCATAGTTGTTGCGGCCTTTCACCACGGTAACGGATTTCTGCAGTACGGTGCGTCCGGTTTGATCCATTACCCGGATGGTAGCCAGTTCATCGGCCGGTGCATCCACCTGCAGGGTGGTGCGGTCGGTTACGGGGTTGGGCACCAGGCGAACAAATATATCGGCCGGGGTGAAGTTGATCCGAACAATGGAAGAGTAGCGGTATTGTCCGTTTTGTTCTTTCACCTTCAGGCGGTAGTACACCACGCGGCTGAACTGGGCCGCTTTGGCATCGTTATAGGCATAGGTGAACCGGTCGGTGCCCACTCCTTTTGCTTCCAGCGTGGCGATGGTGCTGAACTGCCGGTTATCGGAGCTGCGTTCCAGTTCGTATGCCGTTACGGCATCTTCATCCGTTACGGTCCACTGCAGGCGGCCGGCTTCACCCCGTGCGGAGCCTGTAAACGAAATCAGGCGGAAGGGCAGGGTGGAGTTGGCATTGGCAATGTAGAAGGTGGAGAAACTGCTGATGCTGGCCTGCAGGGCGTGTCCGAAAGTGCCCTGGGTATACCGTCCGGTAACTGCGGGTTGGGTAAGGGTGCCGCCGCCGTAGGTACTGCCGCAGTTATCGTTGTTTTTCAGGATGGCCAGGTCGTTGGTGGTGGTAACGGTGGGGTCTGCTTCCCGCAGTTTGTTGAACTCGCCGCGGGTGAAATAGAGGCGGATGCTCACGTTGGACGAAGGCTGGAACTGGGGGGTGATGGTGACGTTGCGGTTCATATAGGGCATACCGCCAAAAAAGCGGCTGTCGCCGGTCTTTACGAAAAATGAAGTGGTAACCGTTCCCAGGTTATTGCCGTTGGCATTGATTTCGGCCACTACATCGCCGTTGGGTCCGGTGATGGGGACCCAGAGATTGGCATTGCCTTTGGCGGTGCTGATAACCACGCTGGAGCCGGGTATACAACTGTTCGTGGTGGCAGAGTCAATGGCGATGGTGTTGGGAATGCTGCTGGTGCCTCCGGAAGCTTCGTAACCCAGGAAGGTATACTTAACGATACAACCCGCACAGGCACTGGAAACCGGATTGTCGGAAGTGGGACCCGACGTACTGCCGCTCCGGTCAATCACGGCATAGATGCTGGCCCCATCTGGATCAATAGCCAGGTCGCGGAAGCGGTTCTGTGTATTGAATACAGCAGACGTGTCGGATCCGCCGATCGGATCTACCCCCGTACCCGCAGCATTGGGTTTAATCCGCATCATATACCCTTTTTTCAGCGAAGCCAGTATCAACGAGTTTTTCCAACCCGGAATGGCTGTACCGGTGTAGCCGTCCATGCCGGAAGGTGCAATGGACAACCAGCCGGAGTTGGGTGGGTTACTGTTATATACATTCAGAACGGTATTCAGAGTTCCGGCCGGACCGTTGGGTGCGACGAAAAACGAATAAATGGGATCCACGTAATTCGCCAGGCCAGCTGCATTGGCAGATTCGTTTGTGATCAACGGAAGAGAACCGGTGCTGGTACCTGCTTTTACATTGTTATAATTATTATCGGCCGCAAATCCGATCACAAGGGGATGACCGTAGTTTTTACCTGCTTCCAGGAGGTTGACTTCGTCATCGCTGAAGGGGCCGTGTGAGGCGGCATAAAGCTTATTATTAATCACCGAAAAGCCCTGCACGTTACGGTGACCGATATTGTATACAGCGCTTTGCCCGGTTACCGGTGCAACATTGTTGTATGGGTTGTCGTTGGGAATCCATTGGTTGTAGTCCACTGCACCCTGGTCGGCATCGGCATCAGGTTCGAGGTTGAAGCGAAGCATTTTACCTTCGTACGACTGAATGTTCTGCGATTTAATGGCACGGTTGGAATTGGCAAACTGGCCGGATCCCATATCACCCTGCGCATAAAACAGGTAAGGTACTCCGTTCACGGGAGCAATGATCATGCGACCGCTGTTGTGGTCGTTACTGCCGCGGATGGTGTCACAGATCACGACCGGACTTTCCAGCTGGCCCGTACCGGTATTGTAAGTAAAACGTACGATATTGTTCAGAAACAAGTGCCCGTTTACCGTTTCACCGGCATAACTCTGGTTGAGGCCCAGATACTGGCGTACGTAACCTACATATACAAATTGTTTGGACGGATTGGTGCTGAATTCGGGGTGAATGGCCAGGCCCATCAGTCCTCCCTGCGGGTCGGGTGTGGCTGTACCGTTAACCGTTGCGCCAACTGTATAGTTTCTGCGGATACCGACAGGCCATGTGGCGCTTGTAAGATCCAGTACCACGGTGGAGGCGGGTGGTGTAGTGGTGTATTTAGCGGTGGGACTCAACCGGCGCACCAGGAAGGTTTTGGATTCGGTGATCCAGAGGTGGTTGTCGCTCCCGTAGGTTATTTCCCAGGGGCTGTTGAGGTTGGCGCCATTGGTGGCCAGCACAGTGTCGGTAAACACTTCCCGCATCCGCGATGGAGCCGGGTGCTGTACACATACATTAAAAGTGTTATTGCTGTTATTATTACAATAAACACGTAAAAGATAGGTTGTGCCAGGCGTGAGACCTGAAAATGCTGCTGTGCCGGCGGTGCTGCAGAATACTGACGTGAGGCTGGCACAATTACTGGTATAAACCTGGAAGCGGGGGGCCGTAAGCGCACCTGTTACTGAAATGGTTGCCTGCGTTGCCTGGGCGGTAAAGCGGTACCATACATCATTGCGGTTACCGGAACTGGCCCCGCAGGGGCTTGTTATGGTGGTGTAAGTGGAAGCTGCCAGGGTACCCGCTGTTGTTACACAGGTTGAATTGGAATTCAACGTAACCGCGTTGGCGCAAAGATTATTGGCGGGCTGTGCATAGCTGATTAATGATCCGAGACAGATCGAAAGCGAAAGCAGTAGTCGTTTCATGATTTTATTACAGGATTTTGGATGGCACAAATGTAATTGTATTCCTGAACAATGTCTATAGGGGTTCTCCTTTATCTTATCGTATAAATACCATGTGAAAATATTAGTGATTTATCTATTGTCGCATTATCAGACATCATCTATTTTTGCCTCAAATCTGATTCCTTTGAAACGTGTTTGTATTCTGCCCGCCTGTACCTGTTAGATGGATTCTCTTATCTGCAGGTAGTTATTCCCGGTAGTATTCATTCCTCTTTTCAGGTGTCTGATTGATCAGGTTGCTGGCTACGGCAACTTTAACCACCCAATACTGTACCTTATTTATGAAGCACACTCGACTATTCCGTACGCTTTTACACATCGTATTAGCAGGTGTATTTCATCTGTTTTTACAGCCTGTAAGTGCCCAAACCTTTTTTGGGTACTCTTCAGCACCCGCTACAGATAATGCATCACAAGCAGGACCTACTGTGGCTGTTGTTCCGCCGGCTGCCATGCAGGTGGGTGATTTAGTGGTAATCTATGCACAATACCGGAACACTTCCGGAACATTGACTATTTCGGCTACTGGTGGTCAAACCTGGAACAGTGGAACCACCGGCGCCGGAACAAATTTCAGGTACAACGTTTTTTGGTGCCGCTTCAATGGAACCTGGTCGGCCAACCCCTCTGTCACCATTACAACAGGTACGAATGCGCTTTCAGTACACTTGTATGCATTCCGCCCCACCAACCCCAACAATCATTGGGTGGTGGACAATGCTCAGAATAATACCAGTGGCACCGGTACAACCCAGAGTATAGCAACATTTACCACCCTTCATCCCCGCACCGTTACTTTGGGTTTGTGGGGCAACAGTTCTGCCAATACGTGGTCAACACTGAGTGGAACCGGGTGGTCAAAAACCGGGTTACCTGATCAGTTGCGCAATTCGGCAACCGGCACGTTATCGCACACTGGCGCATATAATATACAGGAAGGTGTTGCTTCCATTCCTGCTGTTTCCCAGGTTCAGTCGGCAAACACTAACACTACACGAACCCGCATGTGCTGGGCCGAGATTAGTGATGCATGTGAAGGTGCAATAGAACTTACTTCCAATACTTCGTGTACGAATATCCGTAGCACGGTGGAAAGTGCCACCAGCTCGGGTATTGCGGCCCCCTCCTGCGGCGGCACCCCCAACAACGATGTCTGGTTTCGCTTTTCAGCTGCAGCCACCGCTTCAACCATCACCTTATCATCTCTGGGTACTAATCTCAGCAGTTCCGGCACACGCACCGAACTCTTTTCAGGTAGTTGTGGCACATTAACATCGTTAGCCTGCAGTAATACGGCCACATTAACGGCAACCGGATTAACAGTTGGCGCTACCTATTTTATAAGGGTTTATTCAGCAGGAGCCTCAGCAATTACAAGTGCAGGTAATTTCAATATTTGTGTAACACATCCAATAGTACCGATTGTTACCAGCGGGAAAAGCTTCATCAACGTTTCCCGTCCCAATGGCGGAACCGTAACACCCGGCGATACACTGGAGGTAAGGGTTTCGTTAAACGTTCGTAACAACGGCTCTACGTATCATATTTTCCGTACCCGCTTCAACGACACGATTCCCGATAACCTGAACTATGTACCGGGTAGTCTGCGCCTGGTAACCAACGAAGGCTTGCCCTATGCATCTTACACCGATGGTCCCGGTGATGATTTTGCCATGTATCAAGCGGCCAACAAAACCATCCGTTTCAACCTGGGCCGTGACACCATTTTATCTCCCACGAATATGCCCGTTGGTTTTGTTACATCCACCGTACCCGATACTTCGCAACGGGGTGGTTATTATAATTCGAATACCCACCGCCCCCGGGCAAGTGGAATGCTTATCGTTATCACTTACCGCGTACGGGTGGACCCTTCCGTTCCCTTTGAAACACTGATCAATTATGGACCCGGCGCCATCCGCTACCGCAACCAGGTGGGGTCCGCAGGAGCAGCTGAATACACCCTTTCCCCCAACCCCCTTTCGTTCCGGGTGTACCCGAACTATGGTTTATGTGAAAATGCAACCGGTACTAATAACGTGATTGCCGGAAGTGGCGATTTTGGGTCGGGTACGGCTCACAACGGCGCCAACCCGGGCACGGTACCTGGCTATAACTATGTATCACTTACTACAGGTAACCCGGGCGATGGTAATTATGCGGTGGTGAAGAATCTCAGTCCCAGCGAGAACACCAATTCCTTTGTGATACGTCCGCAAAGCCCCAGTACGGACCGGGTCTTTGGGGTATGGGATATCATCGGCGACCACACCGGTGCTGCCGATCCGCTGGCCGGCAATCCGCCTCCCGCCAGCGGCGCCAACGGTGGGTACATGCTGGCGGTGAATGCGGCCTACGACCTGGGGGTGGCCAACAACCAGACCATCACCGGTCTCTGTGAAAACACTTTCTATGAATTTTCGGCCTGGTTCCGTAATGTTTGTAAACGCTGCGGCATCGACAGTGCAGCCAGGGGAGCATCAAGTCCCAGCGTACCTGCCGGTTATATTCCTTCCGGTCCCGGCGATTCGTCTGGAGTAAAGCCCAATCTTACGTTTCAGATAGACGGTGTTGACTACTATGTTTCGGGTAATATTGATTACATCGGACAGTGGGGTCAGTGGGTGAAGAAGGGCTTTGTATTCCGCACACTGCCTGGTCAAACCTCAATTACCATTTCCATTAAAAATAACGCACCGGGCGGCGGGGGTAACGACTGGGTGATGGACGATATCAGCCTGGCGACCTGTTTGCCGCAGTTGCAGTTCTTCCCTACAATTTCAAATGAACTCTGCCGCAACTCGCAGGTTCGGGTATCCTCTATCGTTAGCACCTTCTACGAGAATTACCGCTACTACCAGTGGGAGCGAAGCACCGACGGGGGCGCTACCTGGCATCCGGCACCTTTGAAAAGTGATATCGACAGTTTCAGTTATTCGTACAATGGCGTCAGTTACCGCGATACCATCTTTTACCCCGAGTTCCTGGCCAACGTATCGCAGGATGGGCACCAGTACCGCCTGAAAGTGGGTACAACCATTGACAATCTCAACAACAGCAACTGCAACTCCTATTCCGCGCCCGAACTGGTGCAGATCAACATTGGCGCCTGTGACGTATTGCCGGTGGAAATGGGCCCCTTCAAAGGTGCTGTAGCGGATCGCCGCGCCCACCTGAAGTGGGAAACCCTTACCGAACAGCAACACGGGTGGTTTGACGTGGAGCGCAGTACGGATGGCGTTCGTTTCGAATTGGCCGGCCGTGTTCACAGCCGGTACGGTACCTCCACCACGGTGCAACACTACCAGTTTACCGATCCGAAGTTGCTTACGGGCAAGACCTGGTACCGCCTGAAAATGACCGGGGAAGGGAATATGGGAACTACCTACAGCCGGATTATTTCGCTGGTTCCACCGGATGGTGATTTTGAACTGCACAGCGTGGTGAATCCCTTCCGCACCCAGTTGCAGTTTGAGCTGGTGGCTCCGCGTGGAGAACAGGTTCAGATCCGGTTGCTGGATCTTTTCGGACGACCCCTGCTGGAACGGAAACAAGTGGTGGAAGCCGGCCTGAATCCCGTTACCCTTACCGATGTGCATCGCCTGCCGGCAGGCACCTATGTGTTGCTCGTGACCACTTCGCGTGGCATAGTGCAGAAGCGGGTAATGAAACTCTGATACCATATTTTCTGTAGCAAGCCGCCGGTAGTTCCGGCGGTTTTTTTTAGATTACCTGCAAGTGTATTCAGCAGAAACAGGGCCTGTCGGTACAGGTTCACCTGTATCGGCCAAAAAAAGTGATGGCTGGCTTGTTGAAGTGTTTTTCCCATTCAACCCGTGGCTGCATGCTAAAGCCCGTAAAATCAATTACTAAGCCTTTTTTACCCGTGCCTCTTTCTCGTTCCGTATTTTCCCGGTCCGCGGATTTGGCGGGAAATCCTATTGTTTCGGCCAACCCGGATATCTACATTTGTTACAAATCCCGACCCCATGAAAACTGAAACTCTACACTTTCTTTCTGTTGTATGCCGTACACAACTTGTTCCGGACCAGCTCACCATGCATTGCACGGGTTAACCGTTGTTCATGTTTGTTGCCTGATCTTTTCTGAACATCCAATCCCATCCCTATGCGTGCGTTACGGACATATCTGTACCCCTTTGCCACCCGATTACTGCTGGGTTGCGCTTTCCTGCTGGTAGTCTTTTCAGCAGAAGCCCAGACTTTCTTTGGTTATGGCTCCACCCCCAACGACAATGCCGCTTCTGCCGGACCCACCATCACCATCAATCCTCCGGCCAATATGCAGGCAGGCGACCTGGTGGTCATTCATGCCCAATACCGGGCTAACAGCTTTAACCCCGCGATAGGTAATGCAGGTGGTCAGTCATGGGTAGCGGAAGCCTCTTACTCTGCCAACACCCAAAGCACCCGCATCATCTGGTGCCGCTACAACGGAACCTGGAGCGCCAACCCCACCGTTACTGTAGGTGCAGGAAATACCCTGGCCCTCACCGCAGTGATGTATGTCTTCCGGCCCACCAACGCCAATCATATCTGGGCGGTGGATGCGTTGCAAACAAACACATCTTCCAATGCCAATCCCAATATCATTACCGGCGTCACCACCACTTTGCCCAACTCCGTAACCATGGGTTTCTGGAGTGGCGCTAATTCCTCCACCTGGGGATCCCTCAGTGGTACAGGGTGGAGCAAGACCGGACTTGCCAACCAGATCCGCAACACAACCGGAACCCAAACACATACAGCCGCCTACCGCATCCTGGCGGCCGCGGGCGCCACGGGAAATGTGCAGCAGGCGCCCGGTACTGCCACGACTTTCTCGCGGAGTATCATGACCTGGTACGAAATTTCCAATGATAACTGTTCCGGCGCCATTAATCTCACACCCGGCAACAGTTGCACCAATGTGCGGGGAACGGTAGCCAGCGCCACCAATTCCGGCATTGCCGCCACCTGCGGCGGTACAGCCAACGATGATGTTTGGTACCGGTTTACGGCACAGGCAGCCGACCAGGTGATCACGCTCAGCAGTCTTGGCACCAATCTCAATGCGGCCGGTGTACGGATGGAACTGTTTTCCGGCACCTGCGGTTCGCTCACCTCGTTACAATGCGGCACCACCACCATCGGGGCACATGATCTTACTGTGGGACAGGAATATTTCATCCGCGTTTACTCCAATGCAGCCGGCTCCATCACATCACTGGGCGGTTTCAGTATCTGTATCACCAACATCCTGGTAGACATCGGAAAGAGCTTCATCAACCTGAGCAAGCCCGGTGGTGGCAGCATTGAAACAGGCGACCAGCTGGAAATCCGCACCTCTGTGGTGGTTCGCCGGGGAACGATTGACAGCGTAGGATTCTACGATAATATTCCCACCGGTACCACGTATATCCCCAACACCCTGCGCATCCAGACCAACGAAGGCAAGGTATACAAGTCGTTTACCGATGCCGCGGGCGACGACCAGGCTGAAATTGTGGGGGGCGCCTTGTCGTTCCGCATTGGTTACACCGGCGCCAGCCAGGCAACGGCCTTCCGCCGGGGGCAACTCACCAACACCATGCGCCCTTCTTTCTTTAACAGTGCCTGCATCATGCTGGTAACGTACCGGGTAACAGTAACCGCAACTACGTTTACCTCCATTAATATCGGCGGAGGTTCCGTCACCTATTCCACCGCACTGCCCACCGTCATCAACAAAGTGCTGCCCAACCGTATACTCGCTATTTATCCCAACTATGGTATCTGTTCCAACGCAACGGGCGTAAATACCATTGGTACAGAGTTCAACGGCACGTTTGGTTCCGGTAACCTGAAAAACCGCGTGGCCAGCGCCAACGTGCCCGCCGGGTACCAGTACCTCCATTTTGCCGCTAACGCGCCTAACGATTATGCCTATGGAGTTTCTAACAATACTTCCGGAGTTTACACCACCAACAGCTCGCTGCCTAAGCCCAATGCTAGCCGTGTTTTCACCGTGTGGGATATTATTGGTGATCATACAGGCGCCCCCAACCCGCTGATGGGCAATCCCCCTGCCGATACCACCGGCGGCAATACCGGAGGCTATATGCTGGTGGTGAATGCGGCTTACCGGATCGACTCGGCTTTTGACCAGACCATCACCGGCCTCTGTCCCAATACCTATTACGAAATATCTGCCTGGTTCCGCAACATCTGTTCCCGTTGTGGTTGTGATTCAGCCGGGCGGGGTGCAAGCACGGCCGGCTATATTCCCACCGCGCCGGGCGACTCCTCGGGTGTGAACCCCAACGTCTCCATCGGGATTGATGGTGTTACGTATTATTCCTCCGGTAATCTGCCTTATACCGGCCAGTGGGTGAAGCGCGGTTTTATTTTTGTAACCGGTCCCACGCAGACCAGCTTCACCATGCGGGTGTACAATAACGCCCCCGGAGGTGGTGGTAACGACTGGGCCATTGACGATATTACCGTAGCCACCTGTTTGCCGGAACTGGAATTTTATCCCACCATTGCCAACCAGCTCTGCCGCAATTCGAGTGTAAATGTGCAGTCTATTGTGAGTACATTTTACGATAACTACAAGTATTACGTGTGGGAACGCAGTACCGATGGGGGCACTTCCTGGCACAATGCCCCGTTGAAGCCGGGTGTGGATAGTTTTTCATTTGTGCACAACGGCACGAACTATTTAGACACAGTTTACTATCCCACCTTCCTCGCCACGCCTTTTGTAAACGGGCACCAGTACCGCCTGAAGGTGGCCACCACCATTGCCAATCTCAGCAATGACAACTGTAATACCTATTCCGCCGATGAAATTGTAACCGTAAGCCTGGGTATGTGCGATCTTCTGCCGGCTGAACTGGGCGATTTCCGCGGTACACTTGTGGAGCAGCGCGCCCGCCTCAGCTGGGAAACACTGAGCGAACAGGGGAACGCCTGGTTTGAAGTGGAGCGCAGCAACGATGGGCAACATTTTTATCCCATTGGTAAGGTGGCATCAAAAAATCCCAACTCCACCACGCCACAGCAATACACCTTCAACGATCCCATTGCCCTGTCGGGTAAGGCCTGGTACCGGTTGAAACTGACGGCCGAAAACAGCACCAGCAGTTACAGCAAAACGATTTTACTGCAGGCCAACAGCGGCAATGGTAATTTTGAAATCCGTTCCGTGGTGAACCCGGTAACCACACAGGTGCAACTGGAATTGTTTGCGCCGCGTACGGAAACCGTACGCCTGCAGATGGTGGATTTATTTGGACGTACAATTCGGGAGCAGAAGGTGGCTGTGGAGCCGGGACTTAACCAGGTGGTATTGCCGCAGTTGCAACAGCTGGCATCCGGTACCTACCTGCTGCTGCTGCACACGCCCGGTGGACTGCTGCAGCAACGGATACAGAAATTTTAACACAGCGCAATCAGGCAGCTCTGCATATCCCCGTCTTTACAAGGCGGGGATTTTTTTATGACACCTGCGATTCGTCGCTGATGGAAGTATTGGTCTCTACAGTTGTGGGGTGTGCTGCTGCCGGCTGCGGCCGGAAAAACCGCTTCTGAAGCAGGAGGATGGTGAAGATGCCCACCGAAATGGACGCGTCGGCTATGTTGAAGATGGGTTGAAAAAAGGTAAACGGTTTGCCCCCGATGAACGGCAGCCACGAAGGCATCACCTGGTTATCAACCAGGGGGAAGTACAACATATCCACCACATGCCCATGCAGGAATCCTGCATAGCCCTTTTCGGGGAACATAGTTGCCAGTGGTCCGCCGATTTCACTGCCGGTAAACAGCATGCCGTAAAAAAGACTGTCGATCAGGTTGCCCAGTGCGCCGGCATAGATGAGTGCGGCGCAGAAAATGAAACCGCTGTGGTATTTCTGTTCCACGATCCGCTTCAGATACCAGGTACCAAATAAAACCGCTGCGAGCCGGAACAGGGTCAGCAGGATCTTGCCCCATTCGCCGCCGAATTTCCAGCCATAGGCCATGCCTTCATTCTCGATGAAATAGAGCCGGAACCAGGTTCCCAGCACCATGCGTTCTTCGTGGTAAAACATGGATGTTTTTACCCATATTTTCAGCGCCTGGTCGGCCAGCAACACCAGCAGGATCACTGCTGCAACAGTTCGTAGTTTCACCGCTCAAGGATTTAAGTTGCAAATATAGCCGGAATGTACACAGCAGCGGCAGGCGGAACCTATTCCTCAAAATAGACCCGCTTTACCCGCCGCGGAATGCCGGTGATGATTTCGTAGGGAATGGTACCCGCCCGGGCGGCCACCGTTTCCACCGGCAGGTCCTGGCCAAAAACCAGTACGGCATCGCCTTCAGCGGCGCCGGGAATAGCTGTTACATCCAGCATGGTCATGTCCATACACACCGTCCCGATGACCGGTGCCGCCTGACCCCGCACCAGCATGCTGCCGGCCCCGTTACTCAGATTGCGGGGATAGCCATCGGCATATCCAATGCGCACCGTGGCAATCCGGGAAGGCCGTGTGATGATTCCTTTTCGGTTATACCCCACCGTTTCTCCCGGCTGAAGCTCCCGTACCTGGGCGATGGTGGTGCGCAGGGTTAGGGCGGGTTCGGTGTGCGGACTGCCGATGCCGTAGAGGGCGATGCCCATGCGCACCATCTCGTACTGCAGCGTGGGGTGGCGCCGGATGCCGGCAGAATTGCATAAATGCCGCAGGAAGGGTGCCGGGCATACCGTGGCCAGCTGCCTGCTCAGCTCTTCAAACAGGCGGGCCTGCTCAGCGGTAAAAGCGTCGGCAGCCGGATCTTCTGCGGAGGTGAGGTGACTAAAGACCGATTGTACGTTCATCCGTTCATTGCCCGGGAGTCGTTGGGTCAGTGCCTCCATTTCACCGGCGGTAAATCCCAGCCGGTGCATGCCCGTATCCAGTTTGATGTGCACGGGGTAGCGGGAGGCGCCCTCCCGTTCCAGGAATGCATCGAATGCATCAAACAGGGCAAGGCTGTATAACTCGGGTTCCAGCGCATGTTGCAACAGTGTGTCGAAGCTGCGCCGGTCGGGATTCATCACCAGGATGGGCAGTGTGATGCCGGCTTTGCGCAGTTCCACGCCTTCATCGGGGAACGCTACAGCCAGGTAATCTGCTCCCTGGTCCTGCAGCAGGTGGGCAATTTCATAACTGCCGCTGCCGTAGGAAAAAGCTTTCACCACGGCCATCAGCCGCACACCGGGTTGGAGCAGCTCCCGCACCGACCGGATGTTGCGGGCCAGCGCCGTAAGATTGATCTCCAGTACGGTTTCATGCACCTGTTCTTCGAGCAGCGGCAGGATCCGTTCCAGTTGAAACGAGCGGGCGCCTTTGATGAGAAGGGCTTCGTGCTGGAACTGGAGCGCAGGCAATGCGTTCATGAGCTCCTCCACGCTCCGGAAGGGCAGTACCGGCACCCGGGGTGCCAGCAGCGGGGTGAGGTATTGCTGCGCCTGTTCTCCCACGGTGATCACCCGGTGGATGTCTTGCTGCCTTATTTGTTGCGCCAGCACCTGGTAGGCGATGGCTTCGCGTCCGGGGCCGGTGGGAAGATCGCTCAGGACGATGCTCTTTTGCGGGTGCTGCGTCTGCCTCGCCAGCAGGGCGAGCGCGTTCTCGAACGACTGCAGGTCGGCGCTGTAACTGTCGTTCAGCAGGGTGCAGTGGTTGATACCTTTTTTCAGTTCCAATCGCAGCTGCACCGGTTGCAGCAGGGGCAGTTGTTCCCGCAGTTGCGCTGCCGGCATGCCCAGGAATAAACAGGTGGCGATGCAGGTGAGGGCGTTCTGTACCGATGCTTCATCGGCAAAAGGGATAGCAGCATCAAAGCGTTCCTCCTGCCATTGCAGTTGCAGCCTCGTACCGGCAGCCAGCTCTTGCCGGTTCAGCACCTGCAGGTCGCTGCCGGGAGCGGATCCCCAGGTGATGAGCCGGGTGCCCGGCAGTGCCGTGAGCGGGCCCCCGCATACGGCGGGATTGTAGATAACGGTATTGCATTGACGGAACAGGCGGATTTTTTCCTTTCGCTTTTCGTCGTGATCCCGGAAGCCTTCGTCGTGGGCGTCGCCCAGGGTGGTGAGGATACCGATGGTGGGCCGGATCACCGCTTCCAGCGCTGCCATTTCCCCGGTTTGTGAAATGCCGACTTCAAAAATGCCCAGCTCATGTTCCGGTTGCAGCAGCCACACGCTCAGCGGAACACCCAGCTGGGAGTTGTAGCTTTTAGGACTCCGGGCCACCCGGAAGCGGTTGTGCAGCAGCTGGTACAGCCATTCTTTCACGATGGTTTTGCCGTTGCTGCCGGTGATGCCGATGACGGGTTTTTCCCTGCCCCAGTTCTGCCGGTGCCAGGCGGCGAGTTGCTGCAGGGCGGCCAGCGTGTTGCCGGACAGCACCAGGTTGGCTTCGGGAAAGCGGGCAGGATCCACCGGTTCCTGCACCAGGAAATTGCGGATGCCTTTCTCATAGCAGTTTTCCAGGAAAGCGTGTCCGTTGCGGTGCGGCGTATGCAGGGCTATGAAAATACTGGTGGGCGCGTGTATGATCCGGCGGCTGTCGGTGCAGAGATGTTCAATAACGCTATCCGCTTGTCGTAACTGCAGCACATCGGCCTGCAGTACACGGGCGAGGGTGGAGATCGTATAGCCGGTGGGGTTTTCCATCATGTCTGTTCCTTGATTTCCGGGGGCAGCCCTTTTTTATTGTGGTAAACCGAATAGAGGATGGAGCCGGTGATGCAGGTGACAATTACACCCAGCGAAAGCAGCACCTGGGTGCTTTTGTCCACCACCGTGCTCACCAGCTCTTCGCCCAGCATTTTGATACCGATGAACACCAGTACGATGGCAATGCCCTGCTGCAGGTAGTCGAATTTGGTGACCGCTCCCCGCAGAAGAAAGAACAGCGAGCGCAGGCCCAGCACCGCGAAAATGTTGGACGTGTAAATCACCAGTACATTGCGGCTGATGCCCATCACGGCGGGAATGCTGTCGAGTGCAAACACCACATCGGTGGTGGCCAGCATCACAATCACTACAAACAGGGCGGTGTACACGGGACGGCCGCGGTAGCGTATAAAATAGCGGCCATTACCGTCGCTGAGGGTGATGGGCAGATAGCGTTTCAGGAAGCGGTAGACCTTGCTGTCGGCCGGACTGAATTCTTCGTCCTGGTTGCTGGTAAACATGTTAAAGCCGGTATACACAAGGAACACGCCAAAGAGGTAGAGGATCCAGTGGAACCGGTTCACCAGTTCCACCCCCACGGTGATGAAGAGCACCCGCAACACGATGGCCATGAGAATGCCGATGAGCAGTACGCGGGGGATGAAAGCTTCCCGTACCTTGAAAAAGCCGAAGATCAGCACAAAGACGAAAATGTTGTCAATGCTCAGGCTCCACTCCATCAGGTAGGCACTGATGTATTCGAGGGCTGTGGTCTTGCCTTCCTCGTACCACACAAAAGCGCCGAAACCCAGTCCCAGCGATACCCAGAACAGCGTTTGCAGCAGGGCCTGCCGCATAGTCATGGTGTTGCTTTTGCGGCTCAAAAGTCCCAGGTCCAGGATGATGGCCAGCACCAGGACGATGCCAAATACCAGGTAGGTTATCTGTGTGTGTGTCATATTGTGTACGTAAAGTTAAAAACGGGAACTGATCAGGGTCTTGTATGAGCGGAACGCCGCCAGGCGGCATAAGCGATTCCTGCCAGGACCAGCAGCAGCAGGGGTGTCAGGATGTTGATGAGTTGCCAGGTGAGCCGGTCTTTTTCGAGTTTCGCTTTGCTGAGCAGGCGCACGGTAATTTCTTTGTTGCGCAGGTCAATGATGCCTTTGTTACCGGTGAAGTACTGCAGGCTGTTTTGCAGGAAGCTGCGGTTGGCAAAGGATCGTTCGGCCGAGCGGCTGTACCCCATGGGGAAGGGTTCGCGCTGGGTGAAGGGATTCAGTACCAGGTCGCCGTCGGCCACCACCAGTTGCAGGCCGGTTTCCGGCGCTTCGGTGCGGAAGGATCCGTATGCCGCACGGAAATAATTGCGCATGTCTTCCGTAGCCCGGTTAGCGTAGAGGCTGGCAAAGGGGCCTTCCAGCAGCACCCCCACAGGCAGCTGGCTGCGGTTGAACAGTGCGGGGTTTTCGATGGTGCGGAGCTGCTCCAGGCTCACCAGTGCCGGCGTGCTCACCACTTTGGCGTTGGGGGAGGAGGTCAGTAAAATATGTTTGCGTATACCCGGGGCTTTCACCGTATCGAGGGTGTTGGCAAAGAGCGCCAGCACGGGTTCCAGGTTGCGGGTGAGGGGGTGTGAGGCGGAAGGTTGCAGCAGGGGGTAGTAGTTGAAAGGCACATCAGCCAGCTGGGGTTGTCCCCCGGCGGTACCCACTACCATCTTGCTGAGGTCGCACTGCAGATCCTGGAGCAGGTCGCGGTTGATGCGCACCCCGTAGCGGAAGAGCAGCTCATCGAGGTTGAGGCCGCGGTCGTAAGCCAGTGTTTGCGCTGTAAGAGCCAGGCTGTCTTTCTCGGCGTGCAGCATGTCGAGGAACCATAGGATCTTCCCGCCCTGCATGAGGTACTGGTCCAGTTTCATTTTCAGGGTATCGCTGAAGGGCTGCGACGGTTTCACCACCAGCAGGGCATCGAATTCCAGGGGAATATACGGTACCTGGTTGGGGTCGAGGATGTGAAAGGTGTATCCGTTTTCCAGCACCTGCACGAGGTCGTACGTTTCGGGTCCCACGGGTTGACCGTTGCCCACGAGGTAGCCGATAACGGGATTGTCTTGTCGTTGTATCTTTTCTATCGCTTCGGCGAATTTGAATTCGAGTAACGCCTCAGCATTGCCGATGCTCTTGGCTTCATCGAGCTGGAGTCGTCCCGTCAACGGATCGCGGCTGTATTCGGTCTTGCCGCTCAGCAGGTCCACCGCCTGAACCTTGTTCCCCCTGCGTACCAGGGCCGAGGGGAAGATGAGGCGCTGAGTGCTTTCATTTTCCTGCTGCTGCACCTGCAGGGTGTAGGGCAGGATGCCCAGCGTTTTGAGCGAGTCGGCCACCAGTTGCTGGAGCAGTTCCTCCCGGAAACCGGGACGGTGTTGCAGCAGGCTGTCAACCGGAACACCCCGGGCCCGCAGGCTGTCGGCTGCTGCCAGGAACAGTGTGTTCTGTTCGTTTTCGCTGATGAATTCTGTGGGCCGGATGTAGCGGATGACGAGGTTGTTGCCGGCATAGGAACGCATCTCCCGCAGCAGGTCGCCGGTGCTGCGCTGCAGCTTTCGGAAGACGGCGGGAAATTCGCCGGTTAGGAAGAGGTCAATGGTGACGGGTTCTTCCAGGTTGCGCAACAGGTTGCGGGTGGGACCGCCCAGCGAGAACCGCTGTTCGCGGGTGAGATCAACCCGCAGGGGAAACAGCGAAGCCAGGATGTTCACCGCCACCAGAATGGCCAGCACCACGGGAATCGCAAAAGAAGAGGCGGCAAACTTTTTCATGATTGGTTTCAGGATTTGGTGCGGATGCGGCGGTAGGTGAGGAACAGGAAGAAAAAGAGGATGCTGGCAAAAAAGAGGAGGTCGCGGCTGTCGAGCACACCCCGGGCCATCGACAGGTAGTGTTGTTCCATGCCTGCCTGCTGGAGGTAGTAATCGGCGCCCGAACGGAAGACTGGCAGGCTGGCGATGGCGCCGGGGCCGAGGTAGAGCAGGAGGCAGCCGGCGGCACCCAGCAGGAAGGCGGCCACCGCGTTCGTGGTATAGCTGCTCATGCAGAGGCTGATGGCGGTGAAAGCGGCGCTCAGTAACAGCAGCCCGGTGTAGGAGCCGGTGAACCCGCCGGTATCGGCCACTGTGCCGGCTTCCGCCAGTACAGCAATACTCACGGCGTATACAGCGGTAGGCAGCAGGGCCAGCACTACCACCAGGAAGGCTGCCAGGTATTTACCGGTGAGGAGCTGGCGGCTGGTGAGTGGCCGCGTTTGCAGAATTTCCATGGTGCCGCTCTTCCACTCATCGGGCAGCAGGCGCATGGTAATGGCTGGAATCAGTACCAGGAGGACAAACGGGGCCAGGGTGAAAAAATTTTCGAGCGTCGCATACCCATAATCCAGGATATTATAACTCGAAAAAACAAAGAGCAGCAGCCCGTTGAGGAGCAGAAAGCTGGCGATGGCCAGGTAGCCGGTCAGGGTGCTGAAGTACTGCCGGATTTCTTTTTTACAAAGCGCCCACATAGGCTGCAAAAATAGCGGTTTCGGAGGCTGTCTGGCTTTCTTTATGGACATGAGGCCAGATCGGGTGACAACTTCCCGGTCGTGGCTGAAAATATTTAAGCCGCTGTTGAAAAATCAATCGGGAAAATTTGCCGGATTCGTTTAGATTTGTAAACATCCAATTTCTCCGAAGAACTGCTGATCCAATTTTCCTCTTGCCGAACCGTTTTTTCGACTTTTTTTTTATAAACCGCAGTTAATTCATTTGTATGAAGCGAGTTCTACTCACGTTTATCAGTTACCTGTTTCTCCTGGCAGCCAATGCCCAGTTTCAGACAGCCGCCATCAACGGCCTTATTGCACCCGGCGAATACGCCAACACCTGGGCCGACGGTGGTGGGCGCACCTTTTACATGACCTGGGACGAGACCAACCTGTATTTCGCCGTGAGCGGGCTGACCAACCCGGGTGATGGCATCCTGTTGCACATTGACACCGATCCCCAGCCACTGGCCAACAGTGGAACTCCTGCCAATGGCAGTATATCCGCACCCTTCTTTGTGGATGGGGTGGAATACGGCCAGCTGCCGTTCCGGTCCAATTTTTATTCCTTCTGTTTGCTGGGCCAGTCACGCCTGTTCCGCAGCGATGGCGCCGGCGGATGGATTGACCCATTTGTAAGTTTCCCCCGGGGCGAACCCGATCCCGGTGATCCGCAGGATGTGCGGGAGTTCAGCATTCCCTGGACGGAGATCAACGGCGTGGCTGGTCTGCCCGCTTCCTTCAACATTTTTTTCTGGCTCACCACCACCATTCCCTCCAGCGCTTACTACGGAGGCTGCAGCAATCCCGCCGATAACGACTTTGCCGATATCACCAATCTCACCGGCCGTCATTATTTCAATGTTGGAGCTACCGACAACCCGCTGGCAGGTGATGCGTTCAGCCGCCTCTGCTTTATTAACTCGCGGGTGGACGATGAATTGATCTATGGATTTGGTGCCACCAATACCTACTGGGATGTGGCGTCTGCCGATAACCGGATACTGTTGATTGATAAAGACATCACTGTACAGAATCAGCTCCGTACCGAAGGCGGCTCAGTATTACGTCCTGCCGGCGACCGCACCGTTACCTTCACCGGCACCACCGGTTCCATCTTCAACAGCGGCTTCATGGATGCCAATCCTTTCTTTGGCAATACGCTCAATTATATCATAAATGGAACCGTTACACTGGATGCGGCCAGCACCAGCAATATTGATGTGTATAACATGACCATCAACGGTACCCTCAACCTCAACGGGGAAACCCTCCGTACCGGTAACTTCGGAACGGTGACGGTAGGTGCTGCCGGAACCCTCAACGCCGCTACCGGTCTGCTGGGTACTTACGGCACAGATCCTTCCAACTTCGTAATGTCCGGTGCTGCCAGTCTCATCATCGGCTCGCCCGATGGCATCAGCGCGGCCCCGTCGGCCACCGGCTCAGTGCAGACCAGCAGCCGTACCTTCTCCACCACAGGTGCCTATACCTATACCTCCGCTTCCGCACAGGTGACCGGCAGCGGTCTCCCGGCAACCGTCGGGCAGCTCAACGCGGTGAATACCCCCAACGTTACGCTGAGCAACCCGGTTGCTGTAACCGGGTCGGTTGCCCTTAACAACGGCTTTTTGAGCCTCAACGGCAACAACCTCACCCTCACCGGCGCCACCATCAGCCGCACGGCGCCCGGCCATATTGTCACCTACAACGGGACTACGGCCGCTTCGGTGATCCGTAACAATATCACCGGTACCTTCACCTTCCCGGTGGGGACCTCACTGGGAGCGTACACCCCCGCAACGGTGGCACCCGTGAGTGCTTCCACCTTCAGCGTAGGGGTGTTTTCGCCGGCCGCCGCAAATGGTGTAGCTGGCGGACCGGCCTTTGCCCCGGCCGACCTCGTTAAATTTGTAAACGCCACCTGGAATGTAGACCGCACCGCCGGAACCGGCGATGCACAACTGCAGCTGGGATGGCCGGCAGCCCTCGAAGGGTCAACCTTTACCACGCTCACCGATGCACAGCTGGGCATCAGCCGTTACGACGGCAGCA
Source organism: uncultured Chitinophagaceae bacterium (assembly GCA_937862815.1). GTDB lineage: Bacteria > Bacteroidota > Bacteroidia > Chitinophagales > Chitinophagaceae > Lacibacter. Next base: position 29,592 of record CALMED010000007.1, read on the forward strand.
GCTGGCTGGGCTTTGTCCAGGACCCCGGCACCGGCGACAACACGCTTAATACGGTGGCTGCCACCTTCAGTGCTTTCTCGCCGTTTATCGTTGGGCCGGCCAACCTGGTACTGCCCGTTACCTTTACTTCGTTCCGCGGTGTGCTGGAAAATGGCAAGGCCCGTCTCAACTGGACAGCCGAGGAGAGCGATAACCTCAGTCACTACGAAGTGGAACGCTCCACCAACGGATCGCTATTTGGCAAGACTGCCCGCGTGGACCTGAGTGCCGCCACCGGCCGGGGCAGTTACCTGGCGTTTGACGAAAAAGTAACACGGGGCGCCAATTTCTACCGCATTGCCGCGGTGGGCAAGGACGGCGACCGTCGCTATTCGGCCACCATCCGGCTCAATGCCGCTACGGGTGTGAAGACCCTGCAACTCCTGCCTTCGGCCGATGTCGGTATCCTGGCGTTCCGCCTCAATGGGCTGGAGAAGGGTACCTACGCCGTGCAGGTGTTTACCAGCGGTGGACAGCTCGTGTACAGCACCCAGCTGCCCCACGACGGTGCTGAGCAGACCCGCACCCTCAATCTCGGCCGCTCCCTCCCTGCAGGTGTATACCAGTTGGTAATCAAGGGCGAAGGCACGGTGCTGAGCCAGGGATTTGTGAAGTGAGATAGATAATACCTGATACTAATCATGCAAGCGCCCGCGGAAAAACGCGGGCGCTTTTTTACGTCCGTTAGTTTATTGTTTTGTACCTTACTAATCCTGAAAATCCAGTACTTGTGAAGCGCTGTATAAATACTCTAACTATTGATTGCGTATGCGCTTGCTCTTTTGGATATTGCCTGCCATGGTATGGCTGCCTGTTTACGGGCAGGGCGACTGGAATGCCTATGCATCGGCGGTATACATCTATTCCCAGAATAACGGAACCAATTTTTACAACTGCCTGGCCCCGGGAGGAGGACAGAATATTGGTACGCTGACCTACAATGGGAACCTGGGTACCTACCTGTATAACTCCAATACCTTGCGGTTGGAGGGAGGAGAATTAAAAACCTTTAAGACCGGCACGGGCAACGTGTGCAGCGCCACGATGTGGTACCGGGTGTACCGGGCCGGCAACCCGGGTGGACCCTTTCTGCCCGTGAACCTGCCATTTTACTGTGATTGTACCGCCCCTGTATTTCCGTTGGCTTGTGGTGGAGGGCCCTGTAACGCTGGGGATCAGAAGTGGCAAAACCCGGGTGGGGCCGGCAGTACTGGTACTCCTATTGATCTTACCAACCGCGTGCTGGGCCGCTATACCCTGGAAGTGTATTTCGAAATCACCGGCTCCGACAGCGGTGGAGGTTGCGGCAGTACAAAGTTTGAAAATAACAACGGCGCTAACTGGTTCATGGATTTCACCATTGACTACCCCTTGCCGGTTACATTTGCCGGCTTGAAGGCCGGGCGCGATGAGAGCCGGGTACGGGTAGAATGGACGGTTACCGGCAACGATGCAGTAGCCGCCTACCAGTTGGAGCGCAGTTACGATGGACGGGTATTCCGGACTGTTTACAAAACGGAAGCCATGACGGGTAAACGGCAGTACACGGCCTGGGATGCGGCCGGACCCGGTTATGAGGGCACCCTGATTTACCGGGTGACGGCTGTAGCCCATTCGGGTTTGCGTACCTACTCCCCGGTTATTGCCGTGCCGCCCTCCAGCGGACGGCAAGAGCTGGCCGTGGTGGCCGTGCCAGGGAACAGCGTACTGCAGGTGCGCACCCGGGGGCTGCAACCGGGTATATACCGGGTGCAGGTAGTAAGCGCTTCGGGACAAATTGTTGAAAATCAGAAGATAACAATTACCGGAACCGGCAGCCAGACCCTGCAGCTGCTGCTCCGGCAACCTTTGTTTGCCGGCTGGTACCGGTTGGTGCTGGACGGTGCGGGAACATCCCGGCAAGCATCCTTTCTCTGGCCCTGAGGGCAGTGTCCTTACCGGTAAGCCCTCCCCGCCTGCCAGGGGCGAACAGCCGTATGCTTTTTTTTGCTTAAATTGCTGCTCTGCAATTAATTAATCTGCGTCGTTGCGTCGGGTATCATCATTGTCCGGCCGCAAATTGTTGCAGATTCCGCCCGAGTCCAATCCCTGCTGAAATCTCCTGCCTGAAAAGACACCGGCACGTTCCCTTATTGAAAATGAAAAACGGATCTGATCCGGATACTATTGATTATGAAAAGGCAATCAAACTTGCGATTACTTGTTTGTTCAAGGAAGGGGTCCTTCTTATGGTCCTTTTTTTATGCATTGTTTTTTTTAGTTTGCTTTACTGGTTTTGGACAAGTTACAACAACATACCCCCTTCGTATCACAAATTTCTATGATGAGTTTAACAGCTCTGGCGGTGCTTTTAACCAGGGTTCATTCCAGGTGGGTATGTTTGCCAATGGGGTGGCACCAAGACAAACTGTGCGTTGGCGCAAATTCCGCACAGATGCAAGCGGTGCTGCAACCAGTGACCGCGCCATGCAGGTAGGTGATGAACTGGTGGTGCGTCTTTCCGCAACACGGGCATTTGGGAAAATCGGATTTGCATTGCTGGCCAGTCCGGCAACGGGTACCTGGGCTAACCGCGAAAGTAATTATGCAATCTCCGTTAATCTTGATGGTCCGGCATATACGGGCGGAGCCTGGGGAAACTGGTACATCCGTTTTAATACGGGTTCAACATCGGCAGCAAGCTTTGGCGGACTTGAAGGTACATTCAGAAATTTTACGTTTACTATGCGGCTCACAGCTCCCAACCGCATGAATATTACTATAACAGACGGTACCAATACCAGCACGTTCAACGATGTTGCGCTCAATACTACTAACCCGATCACCGATTGTTCATTTTTCTTGGAAAATGATTGGGATAATTCCTTCAACAGAAATATTTTCTGGGGCCTGGGTGCCGATAATACACAACATTCCCTCACCAACACCCTCGCATTACCTGTTGGGCAAAGCAACAACAACTTTACCATTGGCACGGTTATCTCCAATGGGCTGGTGTCTAACAGTACATCAAGCGTTTCTGTCAACAGCCTGACAAAATCCGGTACCGGTAATGTGACGATGACCAATAACAATACCTACACTGGACTTACTACCATAACAGCCGGCACGCTTACATTGAACGCGGCACCGGTTCTCCCTGCAACCAACGCCATTACCATCAACGGCGGCACGCTCACCATCGCCAATGCCGGTGCGCTCAGTTCCTCTAACAATATAACTCTTTCAACAGGCACACTGGCGCTTGGTGCAGTTGCTTCCGCCTCCACGTCCAACATCGGTTCACTTACGTTCAGCGGTGGTACAACCCTCAGCCTTGCAGCGGCTCCTGCGTCCTGTTCGCTGATGGTGGCAGCCACGGCCGGCTTTGCTACCGGCAACCTCACCATTACCGGCTGGGTACCCACGAAACGTATAATCATCACCGATATCTCCCATATTAACGATCCGGTGCTTTTGGGCCGCATCAATTTCTTTGGTTACGGGGTGGGGGCCAAGCTCATCAACGGCAATGAACTGGTGCCGCAGTTGCTGTTTGTGACCAACGGCACCAATGGCGGTAATTTTGATGTTGACGGGTCATGGTTAAATAATGATCGTCCCACAGCCAACAACGGCACCGAGTCCATTTTTGTGCAGGCAGGGGATGTGCTGGTACAGAATACCAACTTCAATGTACTCAATGCCAACGTTTCTGGTACTCTCAGCATGAACGCCGTTAATACGATCACCCTTGCCGGCACCGGCGCATTCAATCATTCCGGCAGTATTAACATGGCATCCGGTAGTGTAATCACCATGAATGCCGGCGCCACCTGGAACAATACGGGCGGTACGTTTACCGGCTCCCCCACCGGGCGCATCACCTTTGTTGGTGCGGGTACCATCACCGGTTCGGGCACTTTTCCCGATGTACACATTGGCGGCGGGGTGAACTTTGGTACAGGTACCATCACCATCGGTAACGGATCCACGCTCACCATTAACGGTGGTGGTTTTGTTGCCACCAATGCGCCTTTCTACGCTACCGGATCCCGGCTTACCTATAATACCGGGGCCGGCACTTTCCAACGGGGTGCCGAGTGGCAGCCCGGCATCAGTGGCCGCGGTGTGCCGCACCATGTGCAGGTAAATACCGGTGCCACGCTCAACCTCGATGTTAGCCCTGCCTTTAACGCCAACGAAGCCCGCACCTGTCTGGGTGATCTCGATTTATACGGTATATTGACTATGGGTGGAACGGTGGCGGAAGGCGGCAGCATGGATGAGGATCTCAGTGTACGGGGTAATGTTACGATTTTCAGTACCGGCACGTTACGGTTGGGATGCCAGGAACCCTTTACACAAGTTACAGGCGATTTACTGCTGGGCGGCAACTGGCTGCGCCTGTCAGGGGGTAACTTTTTTGGCAGCCAGCGCGCCATCATTTTCGATGGATCCAACGCCCTGCAAACTGTTGAACGCGTGGGTGACGCCGAAAATATACCGTATTTTATCATTGCCAAACCAGCAGCAGGAACGGTGCGGCTCCTGTCGGACGTGAACGTTAACGGAGAAAATCAGGGCCACCCTTTCCAATTATTAAACGGCACACTCGACCTCAACGGCCGTACGCTTGTATTCCGCACGTTTAATACAACGGCGCATGAAGGCATCCGCATTGACGGTTCGGCCGGTAACCTGGTCCGAAACGTGATCAGCAGCGCCGGCCCTGCCAGTTTCACTTTCACCCATGGTAATGCAACAGACCGCATTGCTACCGTCAGCCGCAACAGCACCGCGTTATCCACTCTCTCGTTCGGTACCAATGTGGTGGTACAGATCAGCCGCACCGGCGGCGGGTTAAGTGGTGTTGATTTCGGGAACGCCCTCACCACCATCAATGGCACCCTGCAGATAAACGGGGGGGGCTTTGTGAGCACAAACCCGCCCACGTATACGGATAACTCCCTGCTGCAATACAATACCGGCGGTAATTACAACCGGAGCGTGGAGTGGAGTACAGCGGCCAGCGGACCGGGACATCCTTTTAATGTGCAGATATCTAATTCTGGCACCAATTTCAGGGCCGGTCGATTCGATGGCACGTATACCGCAATACCACTCAACCTGAGGGGCAGCATTACCGTTGATGCCGGCACTACCTTTAATATGACCACCTTTGATGGTGGAACCAACATGACCGTCCCCTTAACGGTTGGTTTTGATGTGATTATCAACGGTACCCTGTTGGCTTCGCAGGCAGGTGGGGGCGGTATTGTGCTGGGCCGTAACTGGGTCCGTAACAGCGGAGGCGTATTCACACCTTACCAGCGGACGGTTACCTTTAACGTGAGCCGGGACGCGACCATAACGGCCCCGGCCCCCGGCGAAACGTATTACAACCTTGCCATTAATAAGCCGGGTACCGGCATCATGGGAAATATGACAACACCTTACCTGGGTTACCGGGTGACATTGAACAGTCCGGTGGTGGTAAGCAATGGTCTCACGCTTACCTCCGGCATTTTTGTCACCACGGCCACCAACATCATGACGCTTAACGATGCGGCCACCGCTACCGGCGGCGCTGTTGAGTCGTTTGTTTCGGGGCCCCTCCGCAAAAACGGTACGGCCAATTTCCGGTTCCCGGTGGGTAAAATTGTCAACACGGTACCTCCCTTTGCATACCACTACCGGCCCATCGAAATAGGCGCGCTGGGCGGAACTTCCTTTGCCTACACTGCGGAATTTATCCGGCAGGATCCCTATACACAGGGCCTGATCAGTGCGCTGGCAAGGGCGGCTAATCTGCAAAGCATCAGCCGCTGCGAGTATTGGGATCTTACACGAACAGGTGGCCCCACCACCATACAGGTGACGGCTTCCTGGTCCACCCACTCCGTCTGGCCCAGCCAGTGTAATGTGGGTTCTTATGTGAATGATGTACCCTCCCTGGTGGTGGTGCCGTTCAACGGGCCCAGTCCGCTACCCGGTCCCAGCCAATGGGGGGATGCCGATTTCGGTCAAAGCGCAACCGGAACCGGTAACCAGGCTTATATCAATACCATCCGGTGGGACGGCCCATTGAATTACAATAAATTTGTGTTGGGTACCATAGATGCCAACTTCAACCCCCTCCCCTTTAAACTCGTCCGATTTGAAGGCCGTGGCCAGGGAAGCGCCATTGCCCTGCAATGGGAAGTGGAGGGCAACCACCTGCAGCAGGAATACCAGCTGGAGCACAGCACCGACGGCCAACGCTTCACCCGCATTGCCACCGTGCCGGCCACCGAACTGCTCACCCGGGCCAACTACCGCCACCTGCACGGGCAACCCGCGGGCGGACTCAACCACTACCGCCTCTCCGTCATTGACCGCGAAGGCCGTAACCGGCAATCCCAAACCATACAGGTATGGGTACAGACGCCAGGTGTCCGCCCCGGTCTTTATCCCAACCCGGTAACCGGCAGCCATGCCACCTTCTACACCGGCAACCTGCCCAAGGGCACTTACCAGGTGCAGTTGCTGGGCAGCGACGGCCGCCTCCTGCTGCAGCAACGACGGGTGCACGATGGGCAGCAACCGGTTTGGCAGATTGACCTGCCACCTGCTCTGAGCGGCGGGGTGTACTGGCTGCACATTGCGGGACCCCCGCAGGATCCCATCCGCATAAAGCTTGTGCGGTAGCAGCCGGAAAATGAAGAGGAGGGAAACAGAATTTTTTACCCGGGCAGCATTTTAAAAATAACGGCTGTCTATATCGTAACCCGGTTGTGATTGCTATTGATTATTGCAAACCGGAGCCAAAACCAACTGCTGCGATGCCCCTCCTCCGGAGGGGTGTCTTTTTTTAGCCGGTAGATAAAAGAGTTAAATCGGGAAGGTTCATACCCCCTGCAGGAATCTTTACACGGCAAAACTTTCCCCGCAACCGCAGGTGCGGCTGGCATTGGGATTGCTGAAATGGAAGCCTTTACCGTTGAGCCCGTCGCTGAAGTCGAGGGTGGTATTGTGGAGGTAGAGAAAGCTTTTCAGGTCGGTGACCACTTTCACGCCATTGTCTTCAAACACCTGGTCGTTGGGGTGCGATTCGTTGTCGAAATCCAGCTTATAACTCAGCCCGCTGCATCCGCCGCCCACTACCGACACCCGCAGAAAATAGTCCTGCTGGCCGGCAATAGCCGCCTGCTGCATGAGATCGGCTACTTTTTCTTTTGCTTTATCGCTCACAAAGATCATAACTGCGTTTTTAGAAAGACCGCGGCTATTTACCAGTTCAGGTACACAGCCAGACAGCTACAAAGGTACAACTACCGTTTAAAACACAAATAGAACGGGTTTGGTTCTGCACGGCCGGCTGAAAATCAGGTTGAGCGCCAATGTCCGTCACCCGGTAATTACCGCGGGTGCCTTACCTTCCGTTAAAATTTCTCCCATGCGCAAAGTGGAACATATAGGAATCGCGGTCAAAGACCTGTCGGTGTCCATCCCGCTCTTTGAAAAGCTGCTGAACACCCCTTGTTACAAGACAGAAGAAGTGGCCTCCGAACACGTTAATACGGCCTTTTTCCGCTCCGGCGATACCAAACTGGAATTGCTGGAAAGCACCATGCCCGACGGGGTGATCGCCAAATTCATTGAACGGAAAGGGGAGGGGCTGCACCACATAGCCTTTGATGTGGAAGACATTGAGGCCGAGATGCGGCGCCTGCAAGCCGAGGGATTTGTGTTGCTCAACGAAGTGCCCAAACAGGGTGCCGATAACAAACTGGTGTGTTTTCTCCATCCCAAGGGCACGCAGGGCGTGCTGGTGGAGCTGTGCCAGGAGCGTTCCTGAAAAACTTACTGCAGCACCTGTTCCATCTGCATACTCCTGGATCCTTTCACCAGGATATGGGCCTGCTCAAATGCCTGCTTGCTGAACCAGTCCCGGGCTTCCGCTGCTGTATCAAACTGCAGGTAGGGGTGCCCGGCTTCGCGAAAACCTTCGCCCACCAGGGCCACCGCCGTCCAGTCGTGCTGCTGCAGCAGGGCGATGATGCCCGCATGCTCGGCCCGGCTTTCTTCGCCCAGCTCGGCCATACTGCCCAGGATCACCACTTTTTTTCCCGCAGGTAACTTCACCAGGTTTTCAATGGCGGCCCGCATGCTGGTGGGGTTGGCGTTATAGGCATCGAGGATCACCTGGTTGCTGCCCAGTTGCACCAGCTGGGAGCGGCTGTTGGAAGGTGTGTATGCTTCAATCGCTTTGTGGATGTTTGCTGCCGCAACGCCGAAATAGAGTCCCACGGCCACGGCCGCCAGTACGTTGGGCAGATTGTAATCGCCCACCAGCCGGGTGTGGAGGGTGCCCAGCTCCGGGTGACTGGTGATGCGTACCACCAGAAAGGGTTCGCTGTGCATCAGTTCGCCCGTCACATCGGCATTACGGGTGCCGTAGCTGAAGCGGCGGTCAATGCCCCGGCTCATCTCCTGCAGGTAGTCAAAATCGTTGTTGATGAAAATCATGCCGCCCGCGTCGCGGATGAAATCGTAGAGCTCTCCCTTACCTTTTTTCACGCCCTCGATGCCGCCAAATCCTTCCAGGTGGGCCTTGCCCACGTTGTTGATAAGGGCATGGGTGGGCAGGGTATAGGTGCAGTAGCCCGCAATTTCACGCTGGTGGTTGGCGCCCATCTCCACCACGGCCATCCGGGCGTCGGGCCGTACGTTCAGCAGGGTAAGGGGAACGCCAATGTGGTTGTTGAGATTGCCTTCGGTGGTATAAGTGGTGTAGGTGGAAGAGAGGACGGCGTGAACGAGTTCTTTGGTGGTGGTTTTACCGTTGCTGCCCGTGATAGCCAGGAAGGGGATGTTGAACTGCCGGCGGTGATGGAGGGCCAGGGTCTGCAGGGTACGCAGCACATCATCGGTGCGGATGACGCGTTCATCGGTCAACCCCGTCTCCTCATCCACCACCACGGCGGCGGCGCCCTGCTCCAGCGCCTGCTTCGCAAAGGCATTCCCGTTAAACCGGTCGCCCTTGAGGCAGAAGAAAAGTTGACCCGGCTGCAGTTTCCGGGTATCGGTCTGCACCTGCGGATGCGCTTTGTACAGCTCGTAGAGTTGTTCGATGGTCATGCGTCAAAGATAAGCGGCCCGGCAGATTCAAAGCAGCGGCCCGCTGAACAAAAAAGCCGCCCGGTTGAGGGCGGCTCTTCGTATGTATGAAACGGAATGCTTAGCGTTTGCGGGTGTTCTGCCTTCTTTGCTGGAACCAGTTGCCGGTCTTGTACCCGTTGCCTTCCTGGCTGCCGTAGCGCGTCATGGCGCAGCGGAAACCAATCATGGAGCTGCTCTGGTCTTCTTCCAGGAAGCGGCGTGCGCCGGGGCTCAGCCAGTAGGCGCGGTCGTTCCAGCTGCCGCCTTTGTACACGCGACTCTTGTCGCTTACGAGGGTGGTGAGTCCGTAGCCGTATTGCACGGCGCTCAGGGAGTCGCCATCGAGGTAATCAATTACATAACCTTTCTGGTAGTTGCGGCGGTTCTTTACTTCCTCGTCGGTCTCGTCGCGGTAGATGATCCGGCCCAGGCTGTCGCGCTCCGGCTTTCCGGTGCTCAGGTCCATGCGCTGGAATTTGTTACCGCGGAAGTAGTTAAAATCATCGCCGTCGGTGGGTGTCAGCGGACGGTATACGTCGGCCACCCATTCGCTTACGTTGCCGGCCATGTTATACAGGCCGAACCCGTTGGGGTAAAATGCTTTGATGGGGCCGGGGATGGCGGAACGGTCGTTCAGACCACCGGCCACACCCATATTATCACCGGAACCCCGCTTGAAGTTGGCGAGGAACTGGCCCTGCCAGCTGCTGTTTTTGGCATCGCGGAGACCGTTCACGTTCTGTGCCCAGGGGTATACCTGTTTGTTGGCAATCAATTCTTCACCACGACGCTTTTCGCTGCGGCGGGGATTGGGGTTCTGGGCTACGTAGCCATAAGCGGCGTATTCCCATTCAGCTTCTGTGGGAAGGCGGTACTCGGGCAGGATCACACCCTCTTCAAAGCTGATGCTGGTGGGTACCTGTTTGGTGAGGTAGTCTTTGTAGTTGTTGAGTCCTTTGCCCGGTGTAGCCTGGTATTCGCCCAGCAGGTAAGCCTTGGTGTTAAAGTTTTCCTGGCCACCTCCCTGCATTTGTTTCTGCAGTTCGGCTTTTTTGTTGGTAATGCCTTTTTCCCAGAGAATGTTTTCGTTTACACGGTCGGTACGCCAGAGGCTGTAGTCGTAAGCCTGTTTCCAGGTTACACCCACCACCGGGTAAAGATTGTAGGAGGGATGACGGAAATAGTATTCTACATACGGTTCGTTGTATGCCAGCTCACTGCGCCAGCAGAGAGTATCGGGCAGGGCGCGGTTGGTGATGGCGGTGTCGTCGAACACCCGGTGCAGCCAGTAAAGGTATTCGCGGTAGTGCACGTTGGCCACTTCGGTTTCATCCATATAGAAAGAAGCAACGGTTACGCGGCGGGGAACGTTGTTCCAGTCACGCATCACGTCTTCTTCCGTTGCACCCATGGTGAAGGTGCCACCTTGTACAAATACCAGTCCGGGACCGGTTTTCTGTTCTTTTTCTTTGGAAACGCGGAAGCCGCTGCCGGTGGGATCGTTGTAGGTCCAGCCGGTGTTGGAGGATTTTTCAGGCTTTTTCTTGAAAAGACCGCCGTTTTTACAGGAGGAAAACAACACCACTCCTGCCAATAGGATACCGGTTGTGGAAAGCGGGAAAAGGTTTTTCATCTTTTCGTTTTGGGATTTAACGCTGTTGGGTCAAAAATATTGTATTGGATTTTAACGTCCCAAAAATTCATTTGGGAAGGGCAAACATAGTAATTTAATCCACAAAATAAAAGGCCCCCCGCATTTTCAAGTATTTTTGGCCGGTTCCGCTATGAGGAAAATACTGTTTTTATTGTTGTGCCTCCTGGTTGGCACGGTCTCTGCCCAGCGCAGCTATCGTGCCAATTCGGTACTGGCATCCGGCAACTGGTACCGGCTTTCGGTGAAGGCGGAAGGGGTGTACCGGGTGGATGTGGCCACCCTGCAATCGCTGGGCATCAACACCTCCAACATCGCCAGCAGCAGCATCCGTCTCTATGGCAACAGCGGACAGATGCTTCCCGAATCCAACCTGCCGGCCCGTCCCGACGATCTGCAGGAGAACGCCCTGCTGGTGGTGGACGGGGGCGACGGCGTGTTTAATGGCAGTGATTATTTTCTTTTTTACGCCCCCGGCCCCGATGCCTGGCTCAAAGACTCCCTCAACCGCCGGTTCCGGCACCAGAAAAACCTGTATGCCGATTCCTCCTACTACTTCCTCACCATCGGCGGCACCGGCCTCCGGATCCAGAACCGCTCGGTTACCCAGCCCGCCAACCAGGTGGTAACGGTGTTCCGCGACCGCTATTTTCACGAACTGGATACCATCAACTTCCTCCGCAGCGGCAAGCAATGGTACGGGGAAGAGTTCAGCAATGCCCCCGGGCGCACGGTAAGCCGCACGTTTACCGTGAGTCTGCCTAACCTCGTTACCAGCGCCCCGGTGACCCTGGTATCCCAGGTGATCTCCCGGAGCGTGGGCACCGGCAGCAATTTTTCGGTGCGGGCGGGTACAACAACCGTGCTCAATCAATTTGTGCCGGCGGTGGGCTCGGGTCAGTACGACCTGGTGGCCGCCACCAGCGAACAGGTAACCCAGTTCCTGCCGCCGGCATCCCCCCTCAGCCTGCAGTACCAGTACCAGCCGGGCAGCGTCAATGCCCAGGGCTGGCTCAACTGGTTTGAACTGTTCCCGCAGCGCCTGCTCAGCATGAGCGGGGTGGACCAGCTGCTGTTCCGCGACTGGGAGTCGGTGGGCCCCGGCAATGTGGCTGAGTTCCGGGTACAGAACGCCCCTGCGGGAATACAGGTATGGGATGTGACCAACCCCCGGCAGCCCTTCCTGATGCAGGGCGCCCTTACCGCCGGCGAGTTGCGTTTCAGCAATACCGCCGAACAGCTGCGTGAATATGTGGCTTTCGGTACACAAAACTTTCTGCGTCCACAACCGGCAGGCACGGTGCCCAACCAGGACCTGCACAGCCTGCCGGCCCGCGACTATGTTGTTATAACGCACCCAGCTTTGCTGAGCGAGGCACAGCGGCTGGCCGCCTGGCATCAACAGAACCAGGGCCTGCGCACGGTTGTGGTTACCACCACGCAGGTCTTCAACGAATTTGGTTCGGGCACACCCGACCCGGCGGCCATCCGCGACTTTTTAAAAATGCTTTACGACAAGGCCGGAACTGTTGCGGCTAACCGGCCCCGTTACCTTCTGCTATTCGGTGATGCCAGTTACGACTATAAAAACCGCGTTCCCGGCAACACCAACCTGGTGCCCTGCTGGCAGCACGAAAACTCGCTGGACCCCCTGGCAACCTATACGTCGGATGATTTTTACGGCTTCCTGGACGATGCCGACAATGTGAATCTCAACTTCCCGGCCCCGCTGCTCGACCTGGGCATCGGGCGCATTCCTGCCCGCACCCTGCCGGAAGCCCGGCAGGTGGTGGACAAGATCATCCGCTATCATGCCCCCGAAAGCTACGGACCCTGGCGCCGGGAGATCACCCTTGTGGCCGACGATGAAGACAACAACCTGCACCTCGACGACGCCGAATTTCACGGCGGCGTGATTAACAGCCGGCCCCTGCACCAGCTCAACAAGATTTACCTGGATGCCTACCGCCAGCAGAGCGGCAGCGGCGGCAGCCGGTACCCCGATGTGAACCAGGCCATCAACAACCGCGTTTTCTCCGGCACCCTCATCTGGAATTACAGCGGCCACGGCGGGTTCCGGCGGTTGGCAGAAGAGGTGATACTTGACCAGGAGATGGTGAATGCGTGGAGCAACAGCAACCGACTTCCGTTGTTTGTTACGGCCACCTGCGATTTCGCACCGTACGACAACCCCGCCATTACCTCTCTCGGTGAAAACATCCTGCTGCGGGAGCGCACCGGGGCCATCGCCCTGATGACCACCACGCGGGTGGTGTTTGCCTTCAGCAACCGGATCATCAACAACGCCTATTTCCGGGAAGCGCTGCAGCAAGATGCCAACGGGGTGTATCCCACCCTGGGCGAAAGCATTCAACGGGCGAAAAACGTAACCTACCAGACCTTTGGCGATATCATCAACAACCGCAAGTTCACCCTGCTGGGCGACCCCGCGCTCCGCCTCGGCTTCCCCACGTTGCGGGTGCGCACCACAACCATCAACAACCAGGCCCCCGGTGCCGATACCCTGCGGGCGCTCGACCGCTACACCATCCGCGGGGAAGTGACCGACCTGGCCGGCAACCGGCTCACGGGTTTTAACGGAAACGTATACCCGATTATTTACGATAAAGTACAGACCCAGCGCACCCTTGGCAATGATCCCACCAGCATCCCGGTGGACTTTACCACGCAAAACAACATCATCTTTAAAGGCAAGGCACGGGTGATCAACGGCGAGTTTACCTACACGTTTGTGGTGCCCAAAGACATCAACTACCAGTTTGGCAACGGGAAGATCGCGTACTATGCCGACAATGGCAGCACCGATGGGGCCGGAACAGAAACCACCATCGTGGTGGGGGGCGTGGGCAGTTCTCCCACCCAGGATGAAACCGGCCCGGACATCAAGGCCTTTCTGAACGATGATAAATTTGTGAACGGCGGCATCACCAACGAAACACCCGTGCTCTTCCTGCGCCTGTTCGACTCCAGCGGTATCAACACGGTGGGTACCGGCATTGGGCACGACATCACCGCCACGCTCAACAACGACAACAACCGGTTCTTCATCCTGAATGATTTCTATGAGTCCGAGGCCGACAGTTACCAGCGGGGGACCGTCCGGTTTCAGTTGCCCAAACTGGAGGAAGGACCCCACCAACTGCGGATCAAAGCCTGGGATGTGGCCAACAACAGCAGCGAGTACCTGCTCGACTTCCGGGTGGTGAAAGATGCCGAACTCAAGCTGGAGCGCGTGTACAATTATCCCAATCCCTTCACCACCAGCACCACCTTTATGTTTGAGCACAACCGCCCCGGCGACCAGCTCCAGGTCACCCTCCGCATTTTCACGGTTTCGGGGAAATTGGTGAAAAGCATATTCCGCACAATAAATACGACCGGAAACCGTTCATTTGAGATCGAATGGAACGGAACCGATGAATTTGGCCGGAAAACAGGACGCGGCGTTTATATTTACCAGCTCGATGTGAAGGACTCGAACGGGAAAAAACAGTCGGCCCTCCAAAAACTGGTCGTTTTTTGATTCCGGCCCATTAAAAGAGAGTTGAAAGCCGATTCCCTTATTTTTATGCCCAAAACCGCGACACGAATGAGAAAACTGACAGTACTGCTTTTTCTATGCACCGGATTGATTTCCCAACAGGCCATTGCCCAGAATGATTCCATCAACGTAGTCACCACGGCCGTACCGATGTTGCGCATTTCGCCGGACGCCCGTTCGGGCGGTATGGGCGACCTGGGCATTGCCACCACGGCCGATGCCAATGCGTCGTTCTGGAACCAGGCCAAGATTCCCTTTGCCACCCAGCAGTCGGCCATCGGCATCACCTATACCCCCTGGCTGAAGGATCTGGGGTTGAACGACGTGTACATCGTAACCGCCGCCGGCTACCACCAGTTTGCCGAAGGGCAGGCCATCTCGGCTTCGCTGCGGTACTTCAACTTGGGCAACATCCAGTTCACCGACTTTGCGGGCAACGACCTGCAGTCGTTCCGCCCGCGGGAATGGTCGCTCGACGCCGGCTACAGCCGTAGCCTCAGCGACAAGATCGGGGTGGGCGTGGCGCTGCGCTTCATCTATTCCAACCTGGCCAACGGCAATACCAACGGGGTGACCTACAAACCCGGTACCGCGGTGGCGGGTGACCTGTCGTTCTATTACAACGGCATCAACGAAAACGGCCAGGGCTTTACAGCCGGTGCGGTGATGAGCAACCTGGGCAGCAAGATATCGTACACCAACGACGCACGGGGTCGCGACTACATCCCGGCCAACCTGGGCATCGGTGCCATGTACCACGCGGTGCTGGACGAGACCAGCAAGCTGAGCTTTGGGGTGGACATCAACAAACTGCTGGTACCCACGCCCCCCACGAGCCGCTCGCCGGAGGCGCTGGACGCCTACCGCAACAAGAGCGTGATCAGCAGCTGGTTTTCGTCGTTTGGAGATGCACCCGGCGGTTTTGGTGAAGAACTCAAGGAGTTCCAGATCTCCACGGGGATGGAATACAACTACAGCGACCTGTTTTTCGCACGTGCAGGTTATTTCCACGAGGCGCGTACGAAGGGCAACCGCCGCTTTTTCAGCGCGGGCCTGGGCGTGAAGTACAACAAGCTGGGCTTTAACTTCTCGTACCTGGTACCCACGGGCCAGGGCATCAACCGCAACCCGCTGAGCAACACCACGCGGTTCAGCATCCTGTTCGACCTGGGAGGCGACGATAACTGAATCAACGGCAGGGATAAAAGATTTTTCTGAAAGCGAAGGTGTGTTACCTTCGCTTTTTTTATGTACCGGCTGCAGAGAAGCCGGTTTAAATCGCAGGCGGTTATGGGGTTCCGGATCGGATCAGGTATTGATGTTCATCAACTTACAGCGGGCAGAAAGCTCATCATTGGCGGGGTGGAGATTCCGCATCACATGGGAGCCCTTGGGCACAGCGACGCCGATGTGTTGCTGCATGCTATTTGCGATGCCCTGCTGGGCGCCTGCGCCCTTGGCGATATCGGCATTCATTTTCCCAATACAGCACCCGAATACAAAGACATTGACAGTAAAATCCTGCTGCGGCTCAGCTACGAAAAAGTGCAGGCGTTGGGTTACAGGGTGGTGAATGTAGACAGCACCCTGCTGCTGGAAAAGCCCCGCATCAAGCCCTATGTGGCGCAGATGCAGGCCACCATCGCTTCCCTGCTGGGCGTGGACACGGATGCGGTATCAGTAAAAGCCACCACCACCGAAACGATGGGGTATGTGGGACGGCAGGAAGGATTGGTAGCCTATGCAACCGTTTTACTGGAAAAACCGTAATGGCTGTAGCATGAAAGTAAAAATCGTTAACCGCTCCCGCAATCCGCTGCCCGCTTATGCCACACCCGGTTCCAGTGGCATGGACCTGCGGGCCGATCTGGATACAACGATTGTGCTGCAACCGTTGGAACGTACCCTGGTACCCACCGGCCTGTACGTGGAATTGCCGCAGGGGTATGAAGCACAAATACGTCCCCGTAGCGGGCTCGCCTTTAAACAGGGCATCACCTGCCTCAATACTCCCGGCACCATTGACGCCGATTACCGCGGCGAGATCAAGGTGCTGCTGATCAATCTGAGCAACGAACCACAGGAATTACTTCCCGGCGACCGCATCGCCCAGCTGGTGGTGCAGCGGGTGGAGCAGGTAAGCTGGGAAGCTGTAACCGAGCTGGCGCCATCGGTCCGCAATGCCGGCGGATTCGGAAGTACGGGAAAAAATTAAACTGCATGAAGCCCTTACACATTTTTATTGTATTGACCGGCATTGCCTTGCTGGCTGCCTGCCGTTCCACCAAAAATATTCAACAGGCCATTGTGAAGAAGGATACGGTGGAAGTGATAAAGGTGTACAATCCCACGCATGCCGACACACTGAACATGGTGTACCAGTTACTCGACAGCGTAGCGCGGAAGCAGATCAGTTACCAGACATTCTCCGCCAAGATTAAAGTAAGTTATTCAAATCAGAAAGGCAAGCAACCCGACTTTACCGCCAATATCCGCATGCAGAAGGACAGCCTGATCTGGATTTCACTCAGCAACGATATTGGCATAGAGGGCCTGCGGATTGTGATCAATGCCGACAGCATCATGGTGCTCGATAAACTGGCTAACACGTACCAGCAGCGTCCGTTGAGTTCCATCCAGGAAGTGAGCCAGATACCGTTTGCCCTGTCCGATCTGCAGCGCCTGCTGGTGGGCCTGCCGTTGTTTTTCAACAAAGACAGCATCCTGGCCTATGCCAACAAGCAACCAGGCGGGTACACGTTGCTCAGTTCAGGCGATCTTTTCCGGCACCTGCTCTCCATCAATCCTGATTTTACCCTGGAACGGAGTAAGCTGGATGACACGGATCCGGTGCTCAACCGCACGGCCGACCTGTTTTACCGCGATTATGAAGAAAAGACCGGCGTGGTATTCTCCACGTACCGTGAAATTTTTATTTCGCAGCAAAACAAACTCAACGTACAGCTCAAGTTTAAAGACTACCGCTTTAATGAAGCCTTAACATTCCCCTTCTCAATCCCTAAAAGATACAAAAGAATTGACTGAGGCATACGCATTTCCAGGATAAGCCGTTACAGTTCCCGGCCCCGATCCCTTATTTTTGTACCACTCAACCCATGCGTATGCGTACACTTGTTTTCATCGTGTTTTTGTTGCTGCCCGCTTTTTTGGCAGCGCAAAGCAACGAGCGTGCCGAGTTGGAAAAAAAGAAAAAGCAAACCCAGCAGGAAATTGACGTACTCAACCGGCAATACGAAGAGATCAAACGCAGTAAGAAAGAGAGCCTGGGACAACTCACTCTCATCCAGAGTAAAATACGCCTCCGCAACCAGGTGATTGATAACATCAACAAGCAGGTACGGGTGATAGACGGGCAGATCAATGAGTCGTACCGCGAGATGCGCCGTCTCCGCAAAGATCTTGACACCCTTAAGATGGATTATGCGCAAAATGTAGTGTACGCCTATAAGAACCGGAGCAAATATGATTTTCTTAATTTCCTGTTCTCGGCTACCAGTTTCAACGACGCCATGCGCCGCGTCAATTATATGCGGGCCTATCAGAGTTACCGTACCCAGCAGGTGGAAGCCATTCAGAAAACGGAGGTATTGTATAAGCAGAAAATAACCGAACTGACCAATAACCGCAAGGAGAAGAGCAGTGTACTCCAGGACCAGACGAAAGAAATGGGAGAACTCGTAAAGGACAAGAAAGAGCAGGATGAAGTGGTGAACAAGCTCAAGAAGCGGGAGAAGGAAGTCAATAACATGATTGCGTCCAAGCGCAAGCAGGCCAACCAGCTGGAGGCTGCTATTAAAGCGGTGGTACAGCGGGAAATCGCCGCGGCCCGCAAGGAAGCCGAGCGTAAGGTCAAAGAAGACCGCGACCGGAAAGAAAAGGAAGAAAAAGACCGGTTGGCCCGTGAAAAAGCGACGGCAAATCCTGCAGAAGACCCGGCCGTCTCCAAACCGGTAACAACTGCGCCCGTTGCCACTGCGCCGGTAAAAAAAGAAGAACCCAAACGCACGGCCAGTTACCTCGAATACAATAAGGAAGACCTGGCACTGGGCACCAGTTTCGAGAACAGCCGCGGCCGGTTGCCCTACCCGGTGGATAATGGTTATGTGGCCATTCCCTTTGGTTCTTACACCGTTCCGGGTACGAGCATCAAGGGCAGCCAGGACTTTATCACCATTGCCTCACCGGTGGGCACCAATGTAAAATCTGTTTTTGAAGGTGAGGTGGTGAGTGTATTTGATGTGGGTGGCATGAGCGCCGTCATGCTCAAGCACGGGAAATATTTTACTACCTACAGTAATCTCTCGGCCGTAACCGTTAGTAAGGGTCAGCAGGTAAAAGTGGGCCAGGTACTGGGGAAAGTGGGTTCGAACCTCGAAGGAGATGGACAGCTTGATTTTATTCTCACCCGGGAGGCGCAGATGCTGAACCCCCAATCCTGGTTACGGGGCAACTGATGCAGGCACAAAGCGGTTGTACAGCTTTTCATAGTAGGGTACAATGTTGTGTATGTCAAAGCGGGCCGCCTGTTCCCGCGCTGCTATTTTCATTTCCTCCAGCATTCCTTCATTCCCCAGGAGTTCAGACCCCAGCCGGGCCATTTTTTCCACATCCCCTACCGGGGCGAGATAGCCGGTTGTTCCGTGCAGGTTGATCTCGGGTAAACCGCCGGCATTGCTCGACAGTACCGGTACACCCGCCGCCATGGCTTCCAGGGCCGACAGTCCAAAACTCTCGTATTCCGAGGGAAGCAGGAACAGGTCGGAGATCGCAAGAATCTCTTCCATTTCCTGCTGTTTACCGAGAAAGCGGACGTCTTCGCATATTTTCAGATCACGGCACTGCTCTTCGGCGTCGGGCCGGTCAGGTCCGTCGCCTACCATCAGCAGTTTGGCCGGTGTTTTCATGTGTATGCGGGTAAAGATGTCAATTACATCGTGTACCCGTTTCACTTTCCGGAAGTTGGAAGCGTGCGTAATAATTTTTTCGCCGTTGGGCGCCAGTACTTTGCGGAATGCGTCCAGCGGTTTTTTGGAAAAGCGGACGGTGTCTACAAAGTTGTAAATGACCTCAATTTCCTTTTCTATTTCAAAGGAATGGTAAGTCTCTTTCTTCAGGTTTTCGGAAACAGCCGTGATGGCATCGCTTTCGTTGATGGAGAATGTAACCACAGGTGCAAAGGTCTTGTCTTTGCCCACCAGGGTGATGTCGGTGCCGTGCAGGGTGGTGATCACCGGGATGTCCTTCCCTTTTTTCTTCAGAATCTGCTTGGCCATGTAGGCGGCCGATGCATGCGGAATAGCGTAGTGTACGTGCAGGAGATCGAGGTCATTGTTGAGTACCACATCCACCATGGTGCTGGCCAGCGTGGTTTCATACGGCGGGTAGTCGAACAGCGGGTAATGCGGTACCCGTACTTCGTGGTAAAAAATATTGGTGAAAAAACCGCTCAGCCGCACCGGCTGCTGGTAGGTGATGAAATGCACCATGTGACCTTTTTCAGCCAGTGCCTTACCAAGTTCTGTGGCCAGCACACCGCTCCCTCCGAAAGTGGGATAGCAAACAATACCAATTTTCATACGCGTAGATGTAAAGCGAAGGTAGGATTAATAACAGATCGGCCGGACAAGTGGTTTTGCCGTTGATTCCTGTTTTGGTACGTTTGTACAATTAAACCCGACTGTATATGCGCTTCTGCCTGTTTGTTTTCTTCGCCGCCTGCTTCCTGGCTCCTGCTGTTTCCCGGGGCAACGACTCCCTGCAGTTCCGCCGCATGGCCCACCTGGTACTTACGCAGGGAAAGGCCTATGACAACCTGCGGGTCCTGTGCAAGGAAGTGGGGCACCGCCTGAGCGGATCCCCCGGCGCTGCAAAAGCCGTACAGGAAACCTTCCGCATGATGAAGGAGATGGGCGCCGATACAGTGTACCTGCAGGAATGCCTGGTGCCGCACTGGGTGCGGGGAGCAAAGGAAGAAGCCATCCTCACCGCAGCTGACGGAAAGCCGGTTACGTTAAACGTATGCGCCCTGGGCAACAGCGTGGGCACCGGCCGCACCGGCCTGCGGGCACCCGTGGTGGAAGTGCGTTCGTTCAACGAACTGGATGCGCTGGGTGAAAAAGGTGTCCGTGGTAAGATTGTGTTTTATAATTTCCCCATGAACCCCACTCACATTGAAACCTTCCGGGCGTACGGAGAGGCCGGCCAGTTCCGGAGTCGCGGCCCTTCGCAGGCGGCCCGCTACGGTGCGGTGGGGGTGATGGTGCGTTCGCTGGCGAGTAACATAGATGATTATCCGCATACCGGCGCCACCACCTATAACGATTCGTTTCCCCGCATACCGGCCATTGCGGTTTCCACCCGCCATGCAGAATGGGTAAGCGCCGAGCTGAAGAAAATGCAGGGCCTGCAACTCTACTTCCGCACCGAATGCGAAATGCTGCCCGATGCGGTGAGTCACAATGTGATTGGTGAAATACGCGGTACAGAATTTCAGGACGAAATCATCACAGTGGGTGGCCATCTCGACTCCTGGGACCTGGGCGAAGGAGCCCACGACGACGGGGCGGGCTGCGTACAGAGTATGGAAATCATTCACATCTACAAGAAACTGGGCATCCGCCCCAAACGCACCATCCGGGTGGTGATGTTCATGAACGAGGAGAATGGTTTGCGGGGCGGTCGCAAATACGCCGAAGTTGCCGCGAAGGAAAACAAACAATTCATTTTTGCACTCGAAAGCGATGCCGGCGGCTTTACGCCCCGGGCCTTTGGTTTTTCCGCCGGGGGGCCGGTACTGGAACGCCTGCGGCAGTGGCTGCCCCTGTTCAAGCCGTATGGGGTCTACGAATTCCAGGAAGGCGGCGGTGGCGCAGACATCGGCCCCCTGCGGCCACTGGGTACGTTGCTTTGCGGACTGCGCCCCGACTCGCAACGCTATTTTGATCATCACCACGCCGCCAACGATACCTTTGAATGGGTGAACAAACGGGAACTGGAACTCGGCGCACTGAACATGGCATTCCTGGTATATGTGGTGGACCAGTACGGTCTGCAGCCCTGATCAGTCGCATTCGCGGTTAAGCACTTCCACCACTTTGTTGTAAAACGCTGCTGCCCGTTCGGCCGTACTGCCAATGCACACGAGCCCGAGTTTGCCGTACTGTGAAAGGGCACTGATGAGGTGAAACACCACGCCTTCTTCCGTGGCTCCGTTGTAGTGGAGCCCGTTGCACATGGCAATATCAATCAGGTCGTGCGGCGTAAGTCCTTTGTAGCAATCCCGTTGCAGGTTATCGGTTGCAAAATAAAAGCGCTGCTTGTTGTCGTGCATGAAATACCTGCCCTGCACCGCGTCGTAGTTGCCATCGGTGAGAAACTGCAGCATGAGGTAGGGATGGGTGGTACCGCCTTTGCGCAGGTTGATTTCAATGGCATAATGTTTCCAGGCGCCGTTCTCTTTCACGCTCATGAAATCAACGCCCAGTCGTCCGAGTGCGCCGTACTCCTTCAGTTTATACGCTACTTTTTTTCCAATGGTTCCGAGTTCCCCGGCATAATCGATGTGTGCCGGGAAGGTGGCGCCCAGGAAGACCTGGTGGGTATCAGCATCCAGCACCTGGTCGTGCGTGGATACCACATCCACTTCTCCCAGCGGGTTGATGCGGCATTGTACCGAGGGGGATGATTTCACTTCTCCGTCCAAAAAGGCCTCCACAATACCCCCCATTTCTTCCAGTTTTTCAAAAAAGCTGAGATAGCTGAGCCGTTCGGCCACGATGCGCAGGCGGATGGGCATTTCCCGGGCAATCCAGGGTTCCAGTTCTGCATCCGCCGGGGCATCGTCGAAATGGAACGTTGCATTGCCTTCGCCGGAAAATCCTTCGTTGAGTTTGATCACGGCCTTCCGCAGTTCCGGGTTTTTTTGTTTCAGACGGGCCAGGCAATGCACCGCTTCTGCTTCGCTTTTAACGTCTTCATATCCATCGGGCATCAGGATGCCGCATTCGCGGAAGATGCGGCGGCTGCCGGTTTTGGAGCCCAGGTAGTTGAGCTGCGGATCGGTACCGTACAGGGGAAGGTCCAGCTGTACCGCCAGTTCTTTCTCTTTATCCGTAATGTTGAAGAAAGCAATGTGGGCGGGGTGTCCCGATGGGATGCTGCTTTTTATGCGCTCAATGAGCCGGGGGCGGGCCAGGATCTTTTCGGTGAGCGACACCGGCGACGCGTCGAAGCAACTCAGCAGGGTGATGCGTTGCCGGGCGTGATAGCCGGTAATGCCGGGCAGCAGGTGCAGGTAGTAATCCACAATCACCGGGTCAATGGGAACACTGGTCACATAGGTGATGTGTGTGCGGGGCATGTGCAGCAGCATGAGCAGGCAAAGCATGCGCTCTTCGTAGAAGAAATGACCTTTTACCCGCTTCAGGATTTCCCGGTCGAGCGTGAGGCTGGGAATGATCACCACCGTACGGGGTGCCATCTTATCGTGAAAAATTGCTTTGTACTGGTGAAGAAATTCATCCTGCAGTTGCTGGAAACGGTCGTGCACCGGGTCAGCCGGCACAACGGCCGGGAGCATGGAATGGTATGGCTGCAATCGGGTTTCCGACACTTCGTGACAAAATAAACCGGAAGATAAAAACCGCCGGCAACCTGTCAACTGATGACCATCAGTATAAAACCTGATTTAATTAAAGGGTGCTTACCAGTCCTGGCCCATCCAGATGGCGCCGCCCACGCTGCTGCGACGGGCGCCCGTAACGGTGTGCCACACATTGTTTTCCTCGCGCCAGCGCAGGACGGCCATGAAGGCCATGATGAGGGCTTCTTTGTATTGTACCAGCTGTTCATCGGGTACCACCAGTTCCAGCTCCGGCACTAAGCTGCGCATCCGCTCCAACAGGTAGGTGTTGAAAGCGCCCCCTCCGGTTACCAGCAGGCGGGCGGGACCGTCAACCGGTGGCAGTACCTGTATGGCTTGTTGTACCTGTTGGGCAATGTGCTCCGTATAGGTGCAGAGGCTGTCGGCCGCCGATAAGTCCGCTGTTTGCAGGAGCGGAAACACAACATCGGTTCCAAACGAATTGGCCAGTGATTTGGGCGGCGATTGGCGGTAGTAGGGCAGTTGGCTGAGTTGCTCCAGCAGCCCGGGATGCACCTGGCCGCTGCGGGCCGTGGCGCCGCCGGCATCATAGGGTTGGCCGGTTGTGGCAGCGAGGAGGTTGAGCACCCGGTTGGCCGGGCATACATCAAACGCCATATATGGATCGCCGTTGCGGGACAGGTTGGCAATTCCGCCGATGTTGAGGAACCAGCTGAAATCGCCCAGCAGCCATTTTTCCCCGATGGGTACGATGGGGGCACCCTGTCCGCCCAGGGCCACATCCATGCTACGGAGGTCGCTCACCACATTGATGCCGCAGGTGGCGGCCAGGGCCGCGCCGTCGCCCAGCTGGTGGGTCATGCCCGATTCCGGCCGGTGAAAGGTGGTATGACCATGGGATCCAACCAGCTGTACTTTGTAATGGAGCTGGTATGTTTCCACAAAGCGGTTCACCTGCTCACCCAGGTAACGCCCGTAGTCGCAGTGCAGTTGCTGGTAATCGCCGGCCGGCAGAGCGGTGGCCGTTTCCAGCCGCTGCAACCACTCGGGCGGGTAAGGGTAACAATCGGCTGCGAGGATCTCATAGGTCCAGCTGGACCCACTCACGTCAAACGAAGCAAAAACCAGGTCCAGTCCGTCCAGCGAACTGCCGCTCATGATGCCGATTGCACGATATACCATAAACTGTTTTCAGATTTTGAGGTCCTTCGGGGGAGGGTTACACGATTATCAATTAGATTTGTAAAAGTAAGCTATACGGTGGAGGAATCGCTCCGCTTACGGATATCTGGATACTGGAATTTACAATTGGAAAAATGGTTATCAATTTAAGTGAACAACATTCGCTGCTCAGCAACTGGGTGGCCGAGATCCGTGACACGTCCGTGCAAAACGACCGGATGCGCTTTCGTCGTAACCTGGAGCGTATCGGCGAAATAGCGGCGTATGAAATCAGCAAGGTCCTTTCCTGGAAGGAAGCAGAGATCACAACACCGCTGGGAATCTCCGTTTGCCGGGTGCTGGAACAGCAGCCGGTGCTGGCCACCATCCTGCGGGCCGGCCTCCCCCTGCACCAGGGCATGCTGAATTATTTCGACAAGGCCGATAACGCATTTATCTCCGCCTACCGCAAGCACCACCGCGACGGCAGTTTTGAGATCAGCCTGGATTATGTGAGCTGTCCCAGCCTCGAAGGCAGGGTGGTGATCATTTCCGATCCCATGCTGGCAACCGGCAGTTCACTGGTCAAAACCATTCAGTACCTGCGGGACGAAGGGCAGCCCCTTGAAATTCACATCGTTTGCGCCATTGCCTGTACGGTGGGGATCGAATATGTACGCCGCAACCAGCCCGAAGTGAAGATCTGGTGCGGTGCGGTGGACGAAGAGCTCACGGCAAAGGGGTACATTGTGCCCGGCCTGGGCGATGCAGGCGACCTGGCTTACGGCGAAAAGCGGCAGAACTGATACTATTTTTACCAGCGATACGTTACAGAAAAACACCCGGCGCCCCATGTTTATGCGAATCTCTCTTTTTGTCTTTCTGATGGGTACTGTGCTGCAGCTGCAGGCGCAGGATCCCAACTTTTCGCAGTTTTTTGCCTCGCCGCTCACCCTCAACCCGGCCCTCACCGGCAAATTTAACGGCGTGGTGCGGGTGGCCGGTAATTACCGCAACCAGTGGCCCACCATCAATTCCGCTTTCCGCACCACCACGGCCTCCGTGGACGCGGGCATCCTGCAAAACCGCATCCCCGAGTTCGACCAGTTTGGCGTGGGTATGATGGGGATGTATGATATGAACGGCAACGGGGTGATGAAGAACAGTTACCTCTCCGCCTCCCTGGCTTATCATAAAGCGCTGGATGCGTACGGATACCACCAGCTGGGGGTGGGTTTTAGCGGCACCTATGCCCAGCGGCGGCTGGATGTGTCCAAGCTCAATTTTGAAGACGAACTCACCAGCCTGGGCTTTACAGGTAATACCGCCGAAATTTTCGGGAGCAACGGTTTTCTCAACATCAACTATGCCGATGTGAATGCAGGCATCATTTATAACGGCGCTACCAACGACTACAACAATTTCTACGTGGGAGCTTCGGTGTACCACATCAACCGACCCAAGGTCAGTTTCCAGGGAGCCAATTTCCTGCTCAATCCCCGTTTTACCATCCACGGTGGCGGTTACTTCCCCGTGGCAGATGCCACAACGGTATTTGTAAGCGCAAATCACCAGCAACAGGCCGGGGCCAGTGAAACCATTTTCGGGGGGGCGGTGGGACTTACCGTCAACGGCGACTACGAGAACCCTGTTGAGGTATATGCCGGCAGCTGGGTACGGTTGGGCGATGCCATCATCCCTTACCTGGGACTGGAGTTCAGCAGCTGGCGGATGGGGCTTTCCTACGACGTCAATACCTCCCGGTTAGCGGCTGCATCCCGCCGGCAGGGTGGAATGGAGATTTCGCTGATCTACATCCAGAAGCATGCCGATCCCAATAAGAAAAAGCTCAACTGTCCCCGGTTCTGATCCCCTCAGCGGATGTCTTCCAGCTCGGCGTCCGTCAGCCGGCGGTTCACCACCAGTTTATCATTCTTCCATTCCCCGGCTTTTTTGATTTTACCGTTCTTGCCGATTATGCACCCAACCCCCTCCCGCACATCCTGGTGCCAGTAGCCGTTGTAATAGTCGCCGTTTTTGAAATAGTAAATTCCTTTACCCGTGCGTTTGTTGTTTGCAAATGTGCCGCTGAATTTTTCACTGTTGGGAAAGTAATACGTTCCCTGGCCGGTCTTGGTATTTTGCTGCCACTGCCCTTCGTACTTGTGTCCGTTGTCCCACAATCCCATTCCAAAGCCGTGTGCGTTTTCTTCTTTTATTTCTCCCACGTAGCGGATGTTGATGCCCTGGGGACTTTTAAAATAGAGGATACCGGTTTCCGTTCCCTTGTTTTCCAGGATCGTCAGCAGGGAATCACTCATTTTGCGGAAGCGGTCAATTTCGCTCCGGGCCAGGTCTTTCTCCATCTCCAGCAGCACCTGTATTTTTTTCAGGGAGTCTTCCAGCTGGTGGTTCGTTTTCTCCGTTACCCCGGTTGCTGCCGGACGGATCACCGTCATTTTTTCCGGCGAAGCCGGTAGGTACAGCGGGTTGTTTCCGGCCGGTTGTTGGTTAGCCAGGCGGCTGATGGCCTGCAGTACCAGGCTGTCGCCTGCAACTGCCGCCGCATTGTATAGCGATTGCAGCAGACTGTCGGTGGTAGCGGTGCCCGGGTTGGTTGCGGTTGCTTGCTGCAACAGGAGCAGGGTTGCAAAGCGGTGTTGCTGTTCCTGCTGCCGGCGGGCAAGTTCATTGCTTTTGCACCACAGCAGCACAAGGGCTGCACCGCTGCAGAGCAGCAGAACCGTTAGCAGGTAGATGCGTGTTTTCATCAGTCGGTGTATTGTATTTTGTAGGAATCCTGTTTGCCCATGCCCGTGATCTGGTCAACAAACAGCGTGAGCATCAGGCCTCTTCCGTGGTCAAACTCAAGGCCGGTGCTGCCCCGCGTGCGGATACGGTTCACATACCGTGCTTCGGCCCGCACGGTGTTCAGAAAGCGATAGCCAACACCGGCATAAAAACGGTTTTGGTTGAAGGTGTTGTACAGCACATTTTTTCCGAAGTTGATGCCGATTTCGTTCGACACCATGGCGTAGAGGTTGTTGTTTTCGTAGAAATCGGTTCCCTTGAAGGTGTACCGCAACCGGTACCGGATGCGGAAGCGGTTGAAGTAACGCCAGTTGTCGGTGACCGGATTTTCCTGCCAGCGCATCTCATAGCGGTAGCGCCAGGTGTGCATGAAGCGGGGGTTGCCGGGTTTAAAATGATGAAAGAACTGCAGGGTGGTGCGCAACTCCCGGTAAGGCTGGCGCAGCAGGTCTTCCGGTTTTGCGAGGTATTCGTGGGTCTTCATGTAGCCCAGCGGGCTTACAGAAAGCCGGGCATTGGGCGAAAACTGGTAGTTGATCCAGGGGCGGAAGCTGATGCGCAGGGGTTCGCTGAACATATTCCGGTCTTCCAGTCCAGATTTGCGTCTGTACACCAAATCGGCACCATACCCCCAGCGGTAGTTTTTATCGAGCTGGTTGATCTCCACTTTTGACCAGAACACCTGGTGCGGATAAACCTGTTTTAATTGTGCCAAAACCGGCAACGACACCCACAACGGGAAAAGCAGTAGTGCGCAGTGGCGTAACGTTGTCTTCATCGCGTGCATGCTGCAAAAATAGTGCCTTGGGCCGGAGGATAACCGCCGAATGTGCACGGCTGGTTTTTTCACAAAACCTTAGCAGGGGCGGGGGCGTTGGGGTTTGTACGAAATGAACCACATTTGCAGCATGAATCATCCGGCTTCTCTCCGCATACACGATTACAGTTACGAACTGCCTCCGCACCGCATTGCCGTTCACCCGCTGGAAGAGCGCGACAGCAGCAAACTGCTTGTGTACCGCAACGGGGTGATGACGGAAACCGTTTACCGGCAGCTGCCCGGCCAGCTGCGGCCCGAAACCCTGCTGCTGTTCAACAACACGCGGGTGGTGGAAGCACGCATCTTCTTCCGGAAACCCACCGGGGGCCAGGTGGAGTTGTTTTGCCTCGAGCCGGCCGGTGCGCTCACCGTGGAAGCGGGTATGTGTACCACCACCAAAGTGCGGTGGAACTGCCTGGTGCGGGGCGCAGCGCGCTGGAAGGAGGGATTGTTGGAGAAGGTGATTGAGATGGAAGGCAGCCCGGTGCGGCTTTATGCAGAGCTGGTGGAACGGTCCGGCGATCATTTTGTGGTGGAGTTTTCCTGGCATCCGGCAGCACTATCTTTTGGTGCCATTCTGCACGCAGCGGGAGTGATTCCCCTGCCGCCCTACCTGCACCGCAACGCGGAGGCCTCGGATTATGAACGCTACCAGACCGTGTATGCCCGGCGCGAAGGCAGTGTGGCGGCGCCCACAGCCGGACTGCACTTTACCGATGCCCTGTTGCAGCAGATCAACGGCAAGGGGATCGTTACCGATTTTGTGACCCTGCATGTGGGGGCCGGTACGTTTCAGCCGGTGAAGTCGGATACCATCGGGCAGCATACCATGCACCGCGAGTGGATCCAGGTGCAGAAGTCCACCATTGAACACATCATCAACCTGCATCCCTACGATGTTATCCCGGTGGGCACCACATCGCTGCGCACCGTGGAGAGCCTGTATTGGATGGGGCGCAAGGCATTGTTGCGTCCCGACAGCACCGTGGAAGAACTGGCGGTGCAGCAATGGGATCCGTACGACACCACCGCACCGGAGATGACGGCCGAGCAGGCCCTGCAGGCCTTGCTGGCCTGGCTCAACGACCGGCAACTCGACGAGTTGGTGTGCACCACGCAGCTCATGATTGCCCCCGGCTACCGCATGCGTATCGCCGATGCCCTTATCACCAACTTTCACCAGCCCAACTCCACCCTGCTGCTGCTGGTAGCCGCCCTGGTGGGCGATGATTGGCGGAAGGTGTACGCCTATGCGCTGGAAAACGATTTCCGCTTTCTCAGCTACGGTGATGGTTCGCTGCTCTGGGGAAGCCCGGTGGGGGGAAGAAGAACTCCCCGGTAACGAACATACGATCGGCTGTTTGGGCAACTATTTCTTGCTGGATTCTGTTCAAAACCTACCTTTGATTCTTACTTGTGTACGCTTGCGCAATTCAGCGTGTGCACATTTAATTTCTTCCCGTGGGAAAACAAACTGCTTCTGTAACACCGGCCGGTCTGTTAATTGCTTTAGGAATCATTTACGGTGACATTGGTACCTCACCGCTGTACGTGTACAATGCCATCATCGGTACCCGGGTGGTAACTGATACACTGATTATTGGTACGCTTTCGCTGATTTTGTGGACGCTCACGCTGCAGACCACCCTCAAGTACGTGACCATGGTGCTGCGGGCCGACAACCGGGGGGAAGGCGGAACGTTCTCACTTTATGCCCTTGTTCGTCGCCGGAAAAAATGGCTGGTGCTCCCCGCCATGATTGGCGGCGCTTCACTCCTGGCCGACGGCATCATCACGCCCCCCATCTCCATCACTTCGGCCGTGGAAGGATTGAAAGTTTTGCCCCAGTTACGGGGGATGCACACCGATACTATTGTGATCATTGTGCTGGCCATCCTCACGCTGTTTTTCTTTACCCAGCAATTTGGCACCGGTTCCATTGGTGTGTGGTTTGGCCCCATCATGTTTGTGTGGTTCAGCATGCTGGCCGTACTGGGCGTTATCCATGTGTTCGACGATCTTTCCATCTTCCGGGCGCTGAGCCCGTATTATGCCATTGACTTCCTGCGCAACTACCCGCATGGATTCTGGCTGCTGGGCGCCGTGTTTCTCTGTACCACAGGAGCCGAAGCCCTGTACAGCGACCTGGGGCATTGCGGCCGGCAGAACATCCGGGTTTCCTGGGTCTTTGTAAAGATTGCGCTGTTGCTGAACTATTTCGGCCAGGGCGCCTCACTGATGGCCCATTACAACGGGAAGGAAATCACCGATGCCTTCCGGGCAGAAACCGGCATCCACGCCTTTTACGATCTCATGCCGCACTGGTTCATCATTCCCGGTGTGCTCATTGCCACCATTGCAGCCATCATTGCCAGCCAGGCCATGATTGCAGGGGCTTTCACCCTCATATCGGAAGCCATGCGGCTCAACCTCTGGCCCCGCCTGAAAATCAACTACCCGTCGGAGGAACGCGGGCAGTTGTTCATCCCCTTCATGAATCTCTTCATGTTTGCCGGCTGTGCCTTTGTGGTGCTGTATTTCCGGGAATCCTCCAAAATGGAAGCGGCCTACGGGTTGGCCATCATCGTTACCATGATCATGACCACCCTGTTGTTTGCCAACTACCTGGTGCTGCACCGGGTGAAGTCGGTCTTCATTTATATTTTCCTCATCGGCTACCTCATCATCGAATTCGCCTACCTGGTAGCCCTGCTGGATAAATTCATGCACGGCGGTTACATCACACTCATCATCGGTGCAGGTATGTTTGTGGTGATGTATGTATGGTTCCGTTCAAGAAAGATAAAAAACCGGTATGTGGAGTTTGTGCGGCTGGAACATTACCTGCCCCTGCTGCAGGAGCTGAGCAACGACATGACGGTGAACAAGTACTCCACTCATCTCGTATATCTCACCAGTGCCAACAACCCGCATGAGATTGAGCACAAAATCATGTACTCCATTCTCAACCGCAAACCCAAGCGGGCGGATATCTACTGGTTTGTACACGTGGATACACGCGATGATCCTTATACCTGCGAATACGAAGTGTCCACCATCATCCCCAACGAAGTGATCCGGGTGGAGTTCCGTCTCGGTTTCCGCATGCAGCCCCGCATCAACCTCATGTTCCGCAAGGTGGTGGAGGAAATGGTGGCCAATAAGGAGGTGAACATCACCAGCCGGTATGAGAGCCTTCAGCGGAACAACGTAGTGGGCGATTTTCAGTTTGTGGTGATGGAAAAATTCCTCAGCCAGGACAATGAACTGCCTTTCTTTGAGCGGGTAATCATGCGGCTGTACTTCCTCATCAAGCGGGTGTCGCTGAGCGAGGAAAAAGGATTCGGGCTCGACCAGAGCAATGTGTTTATAGAAAAATTCCCCCTTATTGTTGCCCCCATCAGCAACCTGAAGCTGAAGCGCATTTACACGGATGAAGAGTAAGCGCTTTCATCTGCGGGAAGTTGAACCGGCGGATGGATAATCCGGTCTCATCCCCGCAATTTGTATTAATTTCAGCCGCTCAAGCAACGCGTTCCGTGTCGGTTATTCTCTATATCACCCTGGGGTACATCCTTATTGGCCTGGTAGCCTATTTTATCCAGGAGCGGTTCATCTTTAAACCCGAAAAGCTGGATCCCGATTTTGAATTCCGCTACGATACGCCCTTCCGGGAGATCCGGTTTATGCCCGAACCCGGCGTTACCATCAGCGGGCTGCATTTTCATGTACCCAACCCGCTCGGACTGCTACTCTATTTTCACGGCAATACCCGCAGCATCAAGGGCTGGGGCAAATACGCCCGCGATTTCTTCCGTTTCGGGTACGATGTGGTGCTGGTGGATTACCGCGGCTTTGGCAAGAGTACGGGCAAGCGCAGCGAGCGGGCCCTGTACAGCGACATGCAGTATGTATACGACCAGCTGGCGCTGCAATTTCCCGAGGACCACATCATTGTGTACGGGCGCAGCATGGGCAGCGGATTCGCCACCCGGCTGGCTTCGGATAACCATCCCCGTTACCTGATTCTCGATGCGCCGTATTACAGCTTCCGCAAAGTGGCGGAACGCTTTCTTCCTATTCTTCCCATGCGGTACGTGCTGCGTTACCAGTTGCGAACCGACCAGATGATCGCCCGGGTGAAATGCCATACCTACATCCTGCATGGCACCCGCGACTGGCTCATTCCCCTGCGGCACAGCGAACGGCTGCAGGCCATCAACCCGCGGCGCATCACCCTCATCCGCATACAGGGCGGCGGACACAACAACCTGCCTTCCTTCCCCGAATACCACAACTTCCTGCGGGACATCCTGAAAGTCTGACCCCATGCAACTCAAAAAATTATTCCGGAGCCGGATACTCCAACTGGTGCTCGCCATTTACGGCGTAACCGGTCTTGTGCTGTGGTACCTGCAGGAGCGCCTGCTCTTTCATCCCGTTCCGCTGCCGGCTTCACACACGTTCCGGTTTAAACAGCCTCACCGCGAAGTGCAGGTACGTCTCAATGAAAAGGATGTACTGCATCTGGTGCAGTTTTACCCGTCCGATACCTCCCGGGTGCGGGGTATTGTGCTGTATTTCCACGGCAACCGGGAAAACATCGGCCGCTACGCGCCCTTCGCGGAATTGTTTACACAGGAAGGCTATGAGGTTTGGATGCCCGATTACCCGGGCTATGGCAAAACTACCGGCGAGCGTACCGAGCAACGCTTTTACAGCGATGCCGCCCTGGTGTACCGGATGGCGGCGGGTCGCCTGGCTGCTGACAGCATCCTTATTTACGGTAAATCACTGGGTACCGGTGTGGCCTGCGAACTGGCGGGCCGGCAGCCCTGTAAAAAATTGCTGCTGGAAACGCCTTATTACAGCATTCCGGCCCTGGCCTGGTATCATTTTCCCCTCTATCCGGCCAGCCGCATGAGCCGCTACCGGTTTTCCAACTACGAACACCTTGCACATGTACAGGCCCCGGTGGTGATTTTCCAGGGCACACATGACCGGATCGTTCCGTACCGGCATGCTGCTACCCTGCGGCCTTTGCTGAAGCCGGGCGACCGGTTCATCACCATCAAAGGGGGAGGGCACAATAACCTTGCGACTTTTGATTTCTACCGCCAACAGCTACGGGCTGCGCTTCGCTGAAGCGGTCAGTGCAGCTGCACCTGCATGTCGAAGTTGATCACAATGAGATCGTTGATGCGGATCATGTTGAACGGCGTGCGGGGCTTTACGTCAAACTCGCTCATCAGGATGTCTTTGCTGGCCAGCAGCCGGTAAGTGGTGGGTGTTCGTTTGTTCAGCTGTACGGTGATATCAATGGGTTTGGTAATCCCCGCAATCGTGAGCAACGCTTTGGCCTTGTAGGTGTACCAGGTGTGGAGTTCCAGTGCGGCAGCGTTATGCAGCGGATGCGCTTCCAGCAGCTCCAGTTTGATATGGGTGTGCTCATCGGCTTTCAGCGCTTTGTGCAGGTCTTTGTTCATGAGCTTGTTCTTGCAGCTGATGAGGTTGGTCTGGATGAGCAGGCGGCTGCGGGTGAATCGGATGTCACGCGAACCTTCCTGCAGGTTGCCGGTGAGGGTGGCAGGCTGAAACACATCGTTGCAGAAGCACTGAAACGTGTTAATGTTGGTGGAACCGTTGAGGAACAGGCGGCTGTTTTTGGCGTCAACCTGGTACACCACGGTAAACGGCGGCGTGCCGGCCAGGAGTGCAACAGACAAAAAGAGTACCAGCCATTTCATGCAATAAATATAAGGGGGAAAAAAGAAAGCCCTGCGGTAACAGGGCTTTCGGTGTCTTGGTTGCAGGGTTTAGAATCCTACCACGGCCTGGATCACATAGCCATTGAATTCACCTCCGTTGAAGAGGCTGTTGCTGGCATAGCCTTTGTAGTTCTGATTTACATATTCGCCTTTCAGCAGAACGTTGCGGGTAAGGAACCAGCCGGCGCCTACGGCTACACGGCTAACGGTTTGTTCAGTAGCGGCACTTACAAAATTGCCTTTGGCCTGGTTGTAGCGAAGACCGACGTACACGTTTTCTTTTTCACCAAACCGGTAGATACCATCCACGGCAATCTGGCTGAAATTACGCTGGGCGGCATTGGCCACCACTTCGGCGCGGGTGCGTCCGTTACCGCCTTCGTAGGTGCCGAAGAATTCAAATCCGTACACTTTGGCAAACGCGTTGAGTTGGTAGGCAGTAATCTGGTTGGCGCTGGGGATGGGGTTTACGCGGCCGCTGGTGAAATTAGCCACGGCAGTAGCTGTGGAAGATTCCATCACCATTAAATAATTGCTGCCGGTACGGTCGCCGCCAAACAGGGTGCTGCGGCCGGAGCTGTTGTTGGTGTACAGTGAAGCGGCACCGCGTACCCGGATTTTTTCTTCAATCTGTTTATCGTAAGCAGCTTTGAAATAGTAGGAAGGGTTGCGCTTAAACGTGTTGGTCTGGCTACCGGGATCCAGTGGACGTTGCACATTACCGTTGATGAGACCGTTGCTGATACCCACCATACCCATGAGGCCGTTTTTCTGTACATAGATCTCACCGCCTATTTCAGTGGTAAAGGCGTCGATGATGTAGTTTTCGATAAAGGGATTCCAGAGTGTCTGGCCACCATCGGAACGGCGGAAGTGCTGATCGCCGTAGTTGATTTCCATGTGACCCACTTTAATGGTGGTCACTTTCATGATGTCTTCCCATACTTTGCCTTTGAAGGGCAGTTTGTCGAACTGGATGTAACCACCTTTCACCCAGGCTTCGTTGTGGTGCCGGGAGGCGAGATAGGTCACGAGATTCAGTGAGATACCATCGGCCAGCTGCACGTCAATGTTCAGGTTGGCGGCTGCCAGGTTGAAGCCGGGAGCGAGGCGCGGGTAGAGGGCCGGGGAACCACTTGCGTTTTTGTGATTCAGCCCCTGCATACCCTGGGTAAAGCCGGCGCCGAGTTTCACTTTAAATCCGTCGTATTTAACAGTATCGGATTGTTTAGGTGTTTCAAATACATTAACGCCCCGCTGGTCGTAGTGACGGAAGTATTGAATCTGGGCCTGGAGACTGTTCATGAGGCCCAGTAATACTACTGCCAGCGCCATGGTTTTGAGTGTTCTGGATTTCATATACCTTGTTGTTTTAGTTGTGAAAGATTTAAATGGTGGTTTATTTTTTGTGAAGAACTACGTTGAAATCAATTTTTACTTCATCGCCCACTTTCAGGGCGCCCAGCATAAATACCGGGGCCTTGATGCCGTGATCCGACATCAGCACTTTGCGGTTACCCTTAATCTCAATATCACCGTTGGGCAGCACTTTCGACTTCAGCACCAGTTCCGTGGGCTTGGCCACGCCGGCGATGGTGAGGTTACCGCTGACCGTGATGGTGGCCTCTGTGCCGTTTTTCTGTACGTTGGTGATTTTTGTAAATACGTAGGTGATGTTGGGGAATTTGTCGGCTTTGAGTGTTTCATGCGTACGGCTGTCCATCAGCCCGGAATTTTTGTGGCTCTTGATGGACTTGGTGACTACGGTTACGGTGGCTGCATTTATTTTTTCAATGACGCCATCGGTAACGGAAAAATCGCTCTGCACATTCACGTTGGTGGCGGAGGAAGACCATTCGTGCATGGTGGAACTGCCTTCGATGGTCAGTTTATAGGATGTGGCAGAATAAGACTGGGCGGAGGCCATACCGGTTGCCAGCAGGAGGGCGGCGGAGGCAAGGCAGGTGAAGAGGAACTGTCGCATGCGTGCAGATTTTATTAGTAATAAAGCAGGACAAAAGTTGGGAATGCCCGGCGGGCAGGAAATGACGGATACTTCCTTTTACTGTGATCTTTATCACCAGATGGGTTGATCATTATCAACGTTCCGACATTGACTTTTAAGCAAACGGGAGTTAACGGTTACGTACAGGGGCGCTTACAGTTCTTCCAGTAAAACACGGTTACTGGTTACCGTTAGCCGGCAGGGTGCGCCATGTTTCAGGGCGTAGTTGCGGGAGGTATGACTTACCGGGAAATCGAAGCAAACGGGGAAGCGGAAAGGGTGGAGGTGGGAGGCTATGATCCCAAAGGCCGTCTGTCCAAAGGGGCGTTCGGTGTCCGCATTGTCGGTAAAGCCCCCAACAAGCAGTCCCCGCAGCCCCTGCAGTTTTCCGCTGCGGCGAAGCTGCGTCAGCATCCGGTCAATATTGTAGAGCTGTTCGCCCACATCTTCCAGGAACAGGATCCGTCCGCGGGTGGGCAGATCCGATTCCGTACCCACCAGGTGGGCCAGCAGGGCCAGGTTGCCGCCCACCAGCGGACCTTCTGCTGTACCCGGCCGGTTGAGGGTATGCGCCGGGCAGCTGTACTGCAGGTGCCGGCCTTCGAGCTGGTGGCGGAGCGACTGCACATACCGGTTGCGGTAACCCCCGTCGTTGAAGGCGGCCGCCATGGGGGCATGCAAGGTGCTGATGCCAAAGTTGCGGTAAATATGGGCGTGCAGCACCGTGATGTCGCTGAAGCCGATGATCCACTTGGGGTGCTTGCGGAAGGCGGTAAAATCGAGCTGTTCAATGATCCGTCCTGTACCGTAGCCCCCCCGCCCGCAGAGGATGGCTTTCACCTCCGGCGCATCCAGCATAGCCTGCAGTTCCGAGCGTCGCTCCTCATCCGTACCACTGAAATATGTGGCAGAGCCGCTGCCCAGCGTACGTCCCACCAGTACTTCATAGCCCCAGCGTTGCAACTGTTGAATGCAGGTGGCGGCTTTTTCGCGGGGCATATAGCCCGCCGGGCAGGTGATACCTATAAGGTCGCCCTTGCGGAGGAAAGGAGGAAAACGGGTGCGCACCGGATAAAATTAGGGAATTCCGGGGCACTACAAACCCGGAATACAAAATTGCCATGTGGTTTTTACGGTTTTTTACCCGATTTTTCTATCTTGTGCCAGCATTCCGTTAATCCGATCCTGATCAACCGCCCTTTTTTCCAATTTCTTTTGTGCAAGATTCCAATTTCCGGGGAAGCCATCATCTTCCAAACCACTAATTATGCAATTCGCTACCATGCCACCCCGGGCGATCACCTATTCGACGCACCCGATGCAATTCCTCCGTACTTTTTGGATCACGGCCCTCCTTGTGCTGCTTGGATTCGCTGCCTTTGCCCAACCCGACCCCAACCAGGGTCCCGGCGGCCCCATCCTGGTTGTAAGTAACCCTTCCAACCTCTTTGGGCGCTATACCGCCGAAATCCTCCGCGCCGAAGGCATCAACGCCTTCCAGGTGCTGGAACTGCCGGCCGTGGACGCCACTGTACTGCAGAATTATGATGTGGTGATCCTGGGCGAAACGGCCTTGTCGCCTGCGCAGGTCACCCTCTTTACCAACTGGGTGAACAACGGCGGTGTCTTCATCGCCTTCCGCCCCGATAAAAATCTCGCTTCCCTGTTGGGCGTGACCGATGCCGGCACAACGCTCTCCGATGCTTACCTGCAGGTGCAAACTGCTACGGCACCCGGGCTGGGCATCACCGCCGCCGCCATGCAGTTTCATGGCACCGGGGATCTGTACAACCTCAGCGGCGCCACGGCCGTGGCCACTTTTTTCAGTACAGCCGCTACGCCCACCCCGCATCCGGCCGTTACCTGGCGGGCCGTGGGCGCCAACGGCGGTAAGGCCATCGGCTTCATGTACGACCTTTGCCGCTCCATCGTGTACACCCGCCAGGGCAATCCCGCCTGGGTGAACGATGACCGTGACGGGGAAGGAGGGGTACGGCCCAACGACCTGTTTCACGGACCCAAAACCGGCGATGTGCAGCCCAACTGGGTCGACTTCAACAAAATTCAGATCCCACAGGCCGATGAACAGCAGCGCCTGCTGGCCAATATCATCCTCAAAGGCAACGAACACCAGCAGCCGCTTCCGCGCTTCTGGTACCTGCCCCGCGACCTTAAGGCGGCCATCATTCTCACCGGTGACGATCATGGGGGCAACAATGGAACAAAGGGACGGTTCGACTACCTGCTCTCCATCAGCCCCTCCAACACTCCGGCGGCCGTGGAAGACTGGATCGCCCTCCGCACCACGTCGAGCATCTACGCCACCAATGAACTTACTCCTGCGGAAGCAGCAGCCTACGAAGCAATGGGATTTGAAGTTACGTTGCACTTTCCCACCAATTGCGTCTCGTATGATCCGCTGCTGCTGGGGGCCGATTATGCCCTGCGCATTGCTGAATTCACCACGGCATATCCTACCATCCAGTCGCCCGCCACCGTACGCACCCATTGCACCTTGTGGCAGGACTGGGCCGGTCGCCCCAAGGCTGAATTGCAGAATGGCGTGCGGCTGAATACCGACTATTATTATTTTCCACCCAACTGGGTGCAGGACCGCCCGGGTTTGTTTACGGGATCTGCGCTCGCCATGCGCTTTGCGGATACAGACGGCACGATAATTAATAATTACCAGTTGTCAACGGTGTTGTCGGATGAATCGGGACAGACCGTCTCCACCCATGTAACCACGCTGCTCGACAATGCGCTGGGTACAAACGGGTATTATGGGGTGTTCTGTGCCAACATTCATACCGATTTTGACATCCTTGCAGACCTGTACCCCGTGGTATCGGCTGCCCAGAGCCGTAATGTGCCGCTGATCACGGCCCGGCAACTGCTCACCTGGCTCGATGGCCGGAATGCTTCTTCCTTCGGCAATATGGTGTGGAACAACAACACGCTGGATTTCACCATCACCGCCGCTGCCGGTACTAAAAGTATGCGGGCCATGCTGCCCCGGTTCACAGGTACAGGCACTACGCTCAGCCTGCAGTCGGTTTCCCGCAACGGGGTGCCCCTTACGGTGCGGTACGAGGTGATCAAAGGAATCAGCTATGCTTTTTTTGATGCCACCACCGGCAACTACACAGCTGTGTATGCCAGCAGCACCTGCTCCACACCCTCCGCCAGCCTGGTAGCCAGTTCTTCCGCTGCCTGTTCCGCTGCACCCATCAACCTGCAGCTTACCAATGCCAGCGGAAACGCGCCCTACACCGTGGTGGTGAACGGAATTACGTACGAAAACGTAACCAATAACTCCATCTTTGCCTCCATCGTTCCGGGTGAGGTCAGCCTCTGGGGCAACGGCACACCGGTACTGGCTGTTACCAACGCCCAGGATAACGGGGGCGGCATCGGCGCCACCCTGGGCATGAAGTTCCGTTCCACCGTAGCCGGATATGTTACGGGTGTGAAGTTTTACAAAGGATCTTCCAATACAGGGCCGCATGTGGGACGTCTTTACACCGCTTCCGGTACCGAGTTGGCTGTTGTTACCTTTACGGGTACCGACAATGCCTCCGTTGGCTGGAAGACGGCCCGTTTCAGCAACCCCGTGCTGATCAATCCCAATACCACCTACGTAATCGCTTATTACTCCCCGTTGGGTTATTTCGCTTATTCCGATTTCTATTTCCAGACATCCGGTTTCACAAACGGCCCCCTTACAGCGCTGCAGAACGGCGTGGACGGACTGAACGGTGTGGGCAACTACGGACCCACATTCCCGGTCTTCTCTTTCCAGTCGCGGAACTATTGGGTGGATGTACTCTTCGCGCCGCTGGCAGTGGACAATCCCTCCCTCTACAATTTCACCATTACCAGCATGGAGGAAAACAACGGCTGTGTGGCTACCGGTACGGTGGCAACGGCGTCGCTGAACTGCGGACCGCTGCCGGTGGAGCTGCTATCGTTCCGGGCCGGTGCGGTGGGGAAAGATGCCTTGCTTCAGTGGACTACGGGCAGTGAATCGAACAACAAAGGCTTTGACGTACAACGCAGCCGCGACGGCAGCCGCTGGGAAACCATCGGCTTCGTGGAAGGAGCCGGCCAATCGGCTGCCCTGCGCCGTTATACCTACAAGGATCCGTCGCTGGCCGCCGGGCGTTATTACTACCGCCTGGTGCAGGTGGATTTTGACGGGCGCAGCAAGACATCATCTGTGGAAGCGGTGACCATCACCGGCAAGCTGAGCTTCGAGCTGCGGCAGAACTATCCCAACCCCTTCCGGGGCGCCACCTCGGTGGAGCTGATCCTTCCGGCACAAAAGAAAGTGCACCTGGGACTGTATGATGTGAACGGCCGGCTCGTCAAAACCCTGCTCAACGAAACGCGTGCCGCCGGCTACCACCTGGTGCAGTTCGATGCCGGCTCGCTCAGCAGCGGCATGTACTACCTGCGGCTCGAGACCGATGATTACCGGGCGGTGCGGAAGGTGACGATTGAATAATGGCACACGCCATCACAAGACAAGAACCTGTGCGGTTGGCAGCGCTGCCAGCCGCACAGGTTTTTTTGGGGAAGAAGCAATATAATTATTCGAAGCCAGACCTATAAGGTTTGCCGGGCGGCGTTTCAGCGCTGGAAACCTTATAGGTTTTATTCCGGGGTCGGCGCGTTATCCTTTTTAAAATGAATCCAGACTTATAAGGTTTGCCGGGCAGCGCTAGCAAACCTGATAGGTCTTTCATGATCGATCATCACCCATTCAGTATACTACCGGTGTTGGACACCCGAAGATGGTGCGTCATGCCGCAGCGCAGGGCGCGGTTGTTTCGCTGGTGCCCCACGGGAAAATCAAAGCAAACGGGATAGTTACAGTCCGGCAACACATCCAGCACAATCTCTTCCAGCTTTCGTCCGAATTCCTCGGAGGGGTCCTCGGAGGGTTTGATCTTAAACCCGCCGATGATGAGTCCGGCCAGGTGATCCAGCTTGCCGCTCCGCTGCAGGTTGCGGAACATGCGGTCGATGCTGTAGAGGTACTCGCCGGTATCTTCCACAAAAAGAATTTTGTTGACCGTGCGCAGGTCGCTGGCGCTGCCGGCCAGGTTTTCGATGGTGCGCAGGTTGCCGCCTACCAGCGGTCCGCTGGCATGTCCCAACCGGTTCAACGGGTGGGGCGGAGCGCTGTATTCCATGGGTTTGCCCAGCAGGGCGTCGCGGATTGTGAGGATTGTTTCCTGCTGCAGGGCGTCGGCTTTGTTCCAGTCTTCGGGAAAGCTGTTGGTCATCTTGGCATGCAGCGAGGCGATGCCGTACCGCCGGTTGAGGTGGCAGTGCAGCACGGTGATGTCGCTGAAGCCGATGATC
The DNA here is from genome assembly GCA_937862815.1 of uncultured Chitinophagaceae bacterium. GTDB lineage: Bacteria > Bacteroidota > Bacteroidia > Chitinophagales > Chitinophagaceae > Lacibacter. The sequence goes on from CALMED010000007.1 coordinate 70,525, forward strand.
CATTTGGGATGGTGGAGCAGGGGCGAGAAGTCGAGCCGGTCCACAATCCGCACCGCACCGTAACCGCCGCGGGCGCAGAGGATGGCTTTCACCTGCGTGCTGTTGATCCAGTGCTGCAGGTCGCTGGTCCGCTCCTCATCACTGCCCCCGAAACTGCCCGCCCGTTTGCCGATGGTGCGGCCCAGCTCCACGCCAAAGCCCCAGCTGCGCAGCAGGGCCACAGCGGGCTGTACGTCTTTTTCCGTAACGAAGCCAGCCGGCGAGGTGATGGCAATGCGGTCGCCCTCCCGCAAAAAGGGCGGGCGGATGATGGCCGCGCTTTCAGGGGTGGAACGGGCGGCAAGGGGAAGCCCCAGTGCGCTCAGCAAGGTGGTGGAGAGAAAGTCAAGGCGGTTCATCCTTAAAAGTAAACGTGTTGTGCTATTGAAAAAAATCTATACCCCTTTGTGGAAACTTTTGCACCTGAGGTTAAAGAGTGAAACCACAGTGTACACGGAGTTTTGCACAGAGTTCTACAGAGTGATACGTTTGAAAATCAACTTCATTCAATGGCACAACACGTTAAAAGTAAGGATTCCCCTTCGTTACCGCGAGTGCGTATATTGCTGTAAAATTTCCCCATGCGACGCCTGCTGCTGCTGTTATTACTTCCTTTCGTCATTCCCGTTTTTGCCCAGGATTCGTTGTATCAAAAAAAGGAGTTTACCTATTCCCCGGGCCAGGTACTGCCGTACCGCATCCTCTTCCCGGAGGGCTACGACCGCACCCGTGCCTACCCCTTGCTGCTCTTCCTGCACGGCGCCGGTGAGCGGGGTACAGACAACGAGCGCCAGCTCATCCATGGCGGCAAGTTATTCAGCAGCGCCGGAAACCGCAGCCGCTACCCGGCCATCGTGGTACTGCCGCAGTGTCCGCGGGACGAATGGTGGGCCGCCCTCAAACCCGACACCACCCGCCGGCCGCTGGGACTGGCGTTTGACTACACAACACCCGCCCGCTGGCCCCTGCAGGCCGTGGCGGCCTTGCTGCAGCAACTGGTGCGGGAGGAAGGGGTGGACGCCCGCCGCATCTACGTATCCGGACTTTCCATGGGCGGCATGGGCACGTTTGAACTGGTGTCGCGCTACCCCACCGTATTTGCCGCCGCTCTGCCCATCTGCGGGGGAGGCGATACACTGTACCGCAACCGGCAGTTGCGGCGCGTTCCTTTCTGGATCTTTCACGGCGATGCCGACCGGGTGGTGGACGTGCGCTATTCCCGGGCCATGGAGCATCACCTCCGCTCGCTGGGCGCGCCCGTGCGGTACACCGAGTACCCCGGGGTGGGACACAACAGCTGGGACCCGGCTTTTGCCGAGCCGGATTACCTCGACTGGATGTTCGGGCAACGCCGCAGCCGCAAAGCCCGCTTCTGAGCGCCTGCTTCTTTTGGGCAGTGGGGGTGATTGCGGTATTTTTGCAGCCCCCGGCACAACGGCCGGTGTAAACCCGGTAACAGATGCAAGCTCCCAAACGATACCTCATCACGTCCGCCCTGCCTTATGCCAACGGCCTCAAGCACGTGGGTCACCTGGCCGGCGCCTATATCCCGGCCGATATCTACGCCCGTTACCTGCGGGCGCAGCAACGCGATGTGGTGTTTGTGTGCGGTAGTGATGAACACGGCACCGCCATCCCCATCCAGGCGGCCAAAGAAGGCACCACGCCCCGCGCCATCATCGACAAGTACCACGAAGCCATGAAGCAGGATTTTGATGATCTCGGCATCAGCTTCGACATCTACCACCGCACCAGTGATCCGCTGCACCACGAAACGGCGCAGGAGTTCTTCACCTACCTGCACGAACGGGGAGAGCTGGAGGTAAAAGAAACCGAACAGTTTTACGACGAGGCGGCTCACAGCTTCCTGGCCGACCGGTACATCAGGGGCACCTGTCCCGCCTGCGGCAGCGACCGCGCCTTTGGCGACCAGTGCGAAACCTGCGGCCGCACCCTCAGCCCGGACGAGCTGATCAACCCCGTGAGCACCCTCAGCGGGCAGCCCCCCGTGAAGCGCAGCACCACCCACTGGTACCTGCCCCTCAACCGGCACGAAGCCTTCCTGCGGGAGTGGATCCTGGAACAGCACAAAGACGACTGGCGGCCCAACGTGGTGGGACAGTGCAAGAGCTGGATTGAAGGCGGACTGCAAGCCCGGGCCGTTACCCGCGACCTCGAATGGGGCATCCCCGTACCACTGCCCGGCGCCGAAGGAAAAAAACTGTATGTGTGGTTCGATGCGCCCATCGGCTACATCAGCGCCACCCGGCATTGGGCGCTGGACAACCAGAAAGAGTGGGAGCCTTACTGGTACGACAACGACACGCAGCTGGTCCACTTCATCGGAAAAGACAACATCGTCTTCCATGCCATCATCTTCCCCGTGATGCTGAAGCTGCACGGCAACATCCTGCCGGCCTTTGTGCCCGCCAACGAATTCCTCAACCTGGAAGGCGACAAGATGAGCACCAGCCGCAACTGGAAACTCGATATGCGGGATTACATCACCGACTTTGTGAAGAAAGACAACGGCGGTCCGCAGGCGGCCGATATGCTGCGGTATTACCTCACCCAGATAGCGCCCGAGACCAAGGACAGCGAGTTTACCTGGAAGGGTTTCCAGGACGCCGTGAACAGCGAGCTGGTGAGCGTCTTCGGTAACTTCGTCAACCGCACCTGGGTGCTGATGCACAAACTCTGCGGCGGCAAAGTGCCCCGCCTGCACAACGAACTGCTGGATGCAACCGACCACGAACTGATGGCCGACATCCGGGCAGCGAAGGAAAAAGTGGAGCACCTGCTCGAAACCTTCAAGTTCCGCGAGGCCCTCTTTGAGGTGATAGACCTCAGCCGCAAAGGCAACCAGTACATGCAGAAGAAGGAGCCCTGGATCGTGGCCCGCCAGCTGGCCGGCAATCCCGCGGCGCAGCAAAGCATTGACAATACCCTGCACCTCTGCCTGCAGCTCAGCGCCAACCTGGCCATCCTCATCAATCCCTTCCTTCCCCATACGGCCCGCAAAATGCTGTACATGATGAAGGTGGTGGAGCGCATGCTGGAATGGCGCAATGCCGGCAAGCTGCAGCTGCTGAGCGTGGGCTATGCCCTCCGGGCCCCGGAACTGCTGTTCCGCAAGATCGACGACGACGAAATCACTTACCAGGTGGAAAAACTGAAAAAAGGAATGATACAACCAGAAGCTTCCGCGCCGGCACCGGTACCCGCTGCCGCCGCACCCGCCAAAGCGGAAATTGTGTACGATGATTTTGCCAAACTCGACCTCCGCGTGGGCACCATCACGGCCGCCGAAAAAGTGGAGAAAGCCGATAAGCTGCTGAAGTTGTCGGTGGACATGGGCACCGAAACCCGCACCATCGTGAGCGGCATCGCCCTGCATTTTGCCCCCGAAGCCATCGTGGGCAAGCAGGTAGTGGTGGTGGCCAACCTGGCGCCGCGGAAGATGCGGGGCATCGAAAGCCAGGGTATGATCCTGATGGCCGAAGACGCGGCCGGCGCCCTTCATTTTGTACGGCCCGAAACCATCGTCAACCCCGGAGCGGCGGTGAGCTGATGGTGCGCTGTTAAGATTTTTCAAATGCCTCCGCTTTTGGGGGCATTTTTTATGCACCAAATGCGAAAACGCCTAACTTCGAACTAAATAGTTGCATAACTAACTAATTTTTTTCCAGGCGTGGCACGATCCCTGCCGGCAGGTACAACCGGGGCCGGGACCGTGGCTCCGCTCCTCTAACAACAAGCTGTATGAAACGTAAGATCAGAAACGTGGCGGTGCTGGGTTCCGGCGTGATGGGTTCCCGCATTGCCTGTCATTTTGCAGGCGCCGGTGTGCAGGTGCTGCTGCTCGACATTGCCCCCAAGGCCCCCGAAGGAACCGTGCTGTCCCCGGCGGAAAAAAACAAGATTGTAAACGACGCCCTCGCCGCCGCGCTCAAGAGCAATCCCTCGCCGGTGTACACCAAAGACGTGGCGAAACGTATCCGCACCGGCAACTTCGACGATCACATGAAAGACATCGCGTCCTGCGACTGGATCATTGAAGTGGTGGTGGAGCGGCTCGACATCAAACAACAGGTGTTTGAACAGGTGGAGCGCTACCGCAAGCCAGGTACGTTGGTTACTTCCAATACGTCCGGTATTCCCATTCATATGATGACGGAAGGACGGAGTGAGGATTTCAAAAAGCATTTCGGTGGCACGCACTTCTTCAACCCGCCGCGGTACCTGCGCCTGCTGGAGATCATCCCCACGCCGCATACCGATCCGGCGGTGGTGGACTTCCTGATGGAGTACGGCGATCTCATCCTGGGTAAGACCACCGTGCTGTGCAAGGACACCCCCGCTTTCATTGCCAACCGCATCGGGGTGTTCAGCATCATGAACATCTTTCACCTGATGCAGCAGCAGGGACTGAGCATTGATGAGATAGAAGCGCTCACCGGTCCCGTGATCGGCCGTCCCAAGTCGGCCACTTTCCGCACGGCCGACGTGGTGGGCATTGATACCCTCGTGAAAGTGGCGAAGGGCGTGGCCGATAACTGTCCGCACGACGAAGCCCGCGGCAAGTTCACCATCCCTTCGTGGCTGGAGCAACTGGTGGCCAACAACTGGCTGGGCGACAAGAGCGGACAGGGATTCTTCAAGAAAACAAAAGGGCCCGACGGGGCGAAGGAGATCCTCACCCTCGACCTGGCCACCATGGAATACAAGGCCCGCAGCAAGCCCCGCTTTGCCAGCGTGGACGCCGCCAAACCGATCGACGACCTGCGGCAGCGGATCCAGCTGCTGTACGCGGCACCCGACAAGGCGGGCAACTTCATCCGCGAATTTCATTACGGTCTTTTCTCTTATATCTCACACCGCATTCCCGAAATCAGCGAGGAACTGTACCGGGTGGACGATGCCATGATGGCCGGTTTTGGCTGGGAGATCGGCGCGTTTGAAACATGGGACCTGGTAGGCGTGGCCAAAGCCGCCGCGGCCATGAAAGAAGCCGGCTACAGCGTGGCGCCCTGGGTGGATGCGATGCTCGCGGCCGGCCATGCGCAGTTCTACAAAGTGGAGGGTGGCAAGCGTTACTGTTACGATCCGGCGAGCGGCAGCTACAAAGCGATGCCGGGTGCCGAAACCTTCCTGGTGATGAAGAATTTTGAAGGGCAGACCCTGTGGAAGAACAGCGTGTGCCGTCTTTATCACCTGGGTGATGAGGTGCTCGGACTGGAATGGAACACCAAGATGAACAGCATCGGCGCCGAAGTACTGGAAGGCATCAGCAAGTCGGTAACGTTGGCCGAAGAAAAATACAAAGGCCTGGTCATTGCCAACGAAGGCGCCAACTTCAGCGCGGGTGCTAATGTGGGTATGATCTTTTTGTTTGCAGTGGAGCAGGAGTACGACGAGCTCGACCTCGCCATCCGCATGTTCCAGAACGCGATGATGCGGGTGCGCTATTCGTCGGTACCCGTGGTATCGGCACCCCACGGACTCACGCTGGGCGGCGGATGTGAGCTCAACCTGCACGCCGACAAATGCTGTGCGGCCGCTGAAACCTACATCGGGCTGGTGGAACTGGGCGTGGGCCTCATCCCCGGCGGGGGAGGCACCAAAGAGTTTGTGCTGCGGGCCGCCGATGAGATGCACGAAGACGAACCCGAAACCATCACCCTCAAAAACCGCTTCCTGTCCATTGCCACCGCCAAAGTGGCCACCTCGGCGCACGAAGGCTTCGGCATCGGTGTTTTCCGGAAGGGACTGGATGAAGTGGTGATGAACCAGGGACGCCGCATTGCAGAAGCGAAACGAAGTGTGCTCGATTTGTACGATAGCGGGTATGTGATGCCCGTGCAGCGCAGCGATATCAAAGTGCTGGGCCAGTCGGCCCTCGGCGCCCTCTACGCCGGCATCAACGGCATGTGGCGGGCGGGCTATGCCACCGACCACGATGCCCTGGTGGCCCGCAAGCTGGCATATGTGATGTGCGGCGGCGATCTCAGCGAACCCACGCTGGTATCGGAGCAGTACCTCCTCGACCTGGAGCGGGAAGCTTTCCTGAGCCTTTGCGGCGAACGGAAAACCCTGGAGCGTATCCAGAGCGTGCTCAAAAGCGGGCGGCCGGTACGGAATTAAAAGTCTCTCTGTAAGAGAAAAGAACACGGAGATGAGGAGCATAAGAGGAACACGGAGAATTGGTTCAATACATACCGTTCTCCGTGCCCATCGTGTCTCATTTCCTCCGTGTTGAATACAACCTTTTTAAATGATGTTCTTCCTATGAGTATTCTCACCATCCACCAGCTCGCCAAAACCTACGGCCGCGTTCAGGCCCTGAAAGGGGTTTCGTTTGATGTACCCGAGGGGGCCGTTTTTGGCATCCTGGGTCCCAACGGCAGCGGCAAGACCACCCTGCTCAGCATCGTGCTGGGCGTGTTGGGCGCCGACAGCGGCCATTATGAATGGTTTGGGCAAACCGCCTCACCGGATCTGCGCAATCAGATCGGCTCCCTGCTGGAGACGCCAAATTTTTACCACTACCTCTCGGCCGTGAATAACCTCCGCATTACCCACAGCATCAGCGGCCGGGGCGATGCCGATGGCATTGAAGCGGTGCTGCACAAGGTGAAGCTGCACGAGCGGCGGCGCAGCCGGTTCAGCACCTACAGCCTGGGTATGAAACAACGGCTGGCCATCGCCGCCGCCCTGCTGGGCGAACCCCGCATCCTGGTGCTCGACGAACCCACCAACGGGCTCGACCCCGTGGGCATCGCCGAAATACGGGAGCTGATCATTGAGTTGAGTCGCAAAGGCCACACCGTTATCATGGCCAGTCACCTGCTCGATGAAGTGGAGAAAGTATGCACGCACGTAGCCATCCTCAAAACCGGTACCCTGGTGGCGGCCGGACCGGTACACGACGTGCTGGTGGACGAAGACATCGTGGAACTGGCGGCAGCCGACATCCCCCGTTTGCGTACAGTAGTGGAGGGCTTTCCCGGCGTTCACCAGGTAGTATCCACCGATCATTTTGTACAGCTGTATTTTCCCAAAGGAACGGCCGCCCTCGACCAGGTGAACGAACACTGCTTCCGCAAAGGCGTGGTGCTGCATCACCTGCTCCTGAAACGCAAGCGGCTGGAAGAAAAGTTTTTTGAGCTAACCGGGTAAGATGCAATTATTGTGCGTCTCCGGACCCCGTCAGGCCCCCCCTCAATACGAAACCCGCAACGCTTAACCCGCAACAAAAAAAACATGCTTTCTCTTCTCCGCACCGAATGGCTCAAGATCCGCAACTACCCGGGCTTCTGGTGGGTCACCGGCCTCACCCTGCTGTCGTACCCCGGCATCAACAGCCTCTTTTACTTCATCTACAAACAGCAGGTGAACAGCAAGGAGATGGCGGGGCAGGTGGTGCAGATGCTGGTGGGCAACCCCTTCGCCTTTCCGGAAGTGTTCCGTACGGTGGCCTACACCTCTTCGGTGTTTATCTTCATCCCGGCCATCCTCATCATCATGCTCATCAGCAATGAGTTCACTTTTAAAACGCACCGGCAAAATATCATTGACGGCTGGAGCCGCGGTGAGTTCCTGCTGGCTAAGTTTTTCAACGTCGTGATCATTACCCTGCTGGTGACGGCGCTCAACGCGGCGGTGACCCTGGTAATCGGTTATCTCAACAAAGAAGCCGGTACGGAGCCCTACTGGAAACTCGCCCATTACACCGCCCTTTTCGGTCTGCAGGTTTTCTCCCAGCTTTCCTTTGCTTTCCTTCTCGGGTTGCTCATCCGCCGGGCCTTCATCGCGTTGGGCGTTTTCATCTTTTACATGATGATCCTCGAACAGATAGCGATGGGGTTGCTGAAACAGTTTGCCCGAGACGCCGGGCGTTTCCTGCCCCTGGAAGTGTCGGACCGTATCACGCCCGTACCTGCTTTCCTGGGCCGGCTGAATGAAAAAGTATATGAGAAAAGCCTGCAGCTCGTGAACGAACACGTGTGGTACACCCTGCTGTACACCGGGGTGTTCTGGCTGCTTTGTCTGTGGATCTATAAAAAAAGGGATCTCTGATCCGGCTCACCTATGCAACGCATTATTCTGATTACCATCGCTTGCTTTTTTTGGAGCCTTGCGCTGGCCCAGCCACACAGCACGGCCATCAAACAGCGCGGACTGGACATGGCCCGCGCCCTGTTACGCAGCGATTTTGAAGGCTATGTATCGTACCTGCATCCGAAGCTGCGCAGCAACCCGGCCGACCAGCAGCAGATGAGGCAGGGCATTGACTCCGCCGAAAAGTACCGGAAGCAGCTGGGCATCAAAATCAGCAAAGTACTCATCGGCAACCCCGTGCCGGTGCAAACCTATAAGACGGTGCTGCAGTCGGCACTCGTGCAAACCACCACCATTGAGTCGCTGATGGGCAGCATTGTAACGGAGAACGTGCTGGTTGCTTTGTCGGAAGACGGCGGCCGCACCTGGTATTTTGCGGAAGGAACGCTGTATGAAAAACTGCAAAAGGAAAAGGGGCTTCCGCCGCTCAGTCCCGACCTGCAACTGCCGCCCGTTAAACCGCCGGTGGTGAAGCCGGCCGCTGTGCCTAAATAAGTTCGTTGAGCGCCGCCTGCAGGGTGGGGTAGAGGAACTGGAACCCGCTTTTGCTGATTTTTCCGGCGCTCACGGTGCAGCTTTTCAGCACTTCGTCGCTCATCTCTCCCAGCACCAGTTTCAGCAGAAAGGCCGGCACATACACCGGTACAAAAGCACGTCCCCGGAGGTGCTGTGCCAATCCCAACGTAAGCGTTTTGTTGTTTACCGGGTGCGGGGCCACGGCGTTGAAGGCACCCTGCAGCGGCTGGTGGAGGGCGTGGAGGAACATGCGGCAAAGATCGTCGATGTGAATCCAGCTGATGACCTGCCGGCCGTTACCCAGAATAGCAGCAATACCCCCCCGTAGCGGTTTCCGGAATTCGCGGAAAGCGCCGCCCTCGTTGCTCAGCACGATGCCCGTACGCAGCTTCACCAGCCGGATGCCCAGCTCCGTCACCGGCTCCATGCTGCTTTCCCAGAGCGAGCAGGTGGTGCCCAGAAAATCGGTGGCTGCCGGGTCGTTTTCGGTGAAGGGAAGCCCGGTATCGGGGCCGTACCAGCCGATGGCCGAGGCGCTGATGACGGTGCGTACATTGTGTGGATGGGTGCGTAAAGCCTGCACCAGCAGTTCGCTGCTGTGGGTGCGGCTTTCGCGGATCTCGATCTTACGCCGGGCGGTCCACCGTTTCTCCGCCACCCCTGCACCTGCGAGGTGGATGATGGCCTCCGCACCCTCCAGGGCGGCGGGATCGAGTGTGCCCGCTTCCAGGTCCCAGTGGAAAAATGAAATGCCGTTGCGGGTGCTGCCCCCCGGCTGGCGGGTCAGTACCCGTACTTCGTGTCCCTGTTGCAGCAGGAGGCGGGTGAGCTGTCGTCCAACTAATCCCGTGCCGCCTGTGATACAAATGATGGCCATGCAGAATTTTTAATGCAGATTTGCACCACAAGATAATTTTTAACGGGTTCTTTGGAACGAAATCTGCGCTTTGCGTGTAATTTTAAAAGAGTGGTGTGCCGGAGTCACAATCGCAGTTGGAAGGGAGAGCCGGCTGCCACCACCGGAAAACATACAAGTAACATGAAAAGTTTGAAATACGGATGGGTGCTGATGTTGCTGGGCGCATGCCTGTGGCAACAACCGACTACGGCGCAGCGGATTTTTTATTCGGAGCCCGACCGGGACGATGTACGCAACTTGAAGTTTGAAATACTGGGCAAATACGGCGACAATTACCTGGTGTACAAAACCCAACGCTCGCGGCACCAGATCGTTCTCTTTTCCGCCGATATGCAGCCGAAAGAAAAAGTGAACCTCGACTTCATCCCCGAGCGCGTGGGGAGTGTTGATTTCTTTACCGGCCCCAATTCGCTTCTCCTGGTGTACCAGTACCAGCGCAAAAGCATCGCTTATTGCATGGGGGTGCAGCTCGATGCCAACGGCCGTACGATAGGTGAACCCCTGGTGCTGGATACCACGCATACCAGTGCAACCAGTGAAAGCAAGATTTATTCGGTCATTGCCAGCGACGACAGGCAGAAGCTGATGGTGTTCAAGATGCGCAACCGCTTCCGCGATGAGTTCCAGTTTCAGACCCTGTTACTCAGCAGTACACTCATGCCCATCCGCCGGGCCGGCTTCGTCTACGTACTCGAAAACAACAAAGAGTCCATCGCCGATTTCTACCTCGATAACGACGGTAACTTTCTCTTTACCCATGTGATCCGCCCCGGGCAGCGGGAGTACATCAGCAAAGCCCGCCTCAGCGTGCTGCGTACCTACGACGATACCGTAAAGACCTACCCGCTCACCATCAACAATGTGTTTCTTGATGAACTGCGCATCAAAGTGGATAACACCAACGGCCGCTACATCCTTGCTTCGTTCTATTCCAAATTGCGGCGCGGTAATATTGACGGTCTCTTCCTCGCCGTGGTGAACAAGGACCTGGTGAGTCCGGATGTGGAACGGGTCTTCGAATTTGGCGATGATTTCCGCAATGCGGCCCGCGGAGAAGCCAAGTCCGCCGTGGCTTTCAACGACTTTTACCTCAAGCATTTCATTGTGAAGAAAGACGGCGGCGTACTCATGACCGCCGAAAGTTCCTACAGCAGTGACCGGGGTAATAATTTCAACCGGTGGGACAATCCCTGGATGTGGGGTTCTCCCTGGGGGCCCGGCGGTTACTGGGGCTGGAACCCTTACAGTCCCTGGGGCTGGGGAGGTTGGAACAATCCCTGGGGCTGGAACAGTTTTGGCGGCGCACCCCGGCAGATGGTGCGCTATTTTGCCGATAACATCATGGTGTTGTCGTTCGACAAGGAGGGCATGATGGAATGGAACAACATCGTAACCAAATCCCAGTTCAACGATAACAGCGACGACCTGCTTTCCTACCAGATCATGAACTCGGGTGCTGAACTACTCTTCCTGTACAACGAATGGAGCCGCCGCAACCCGCTGCTCGCTGCCCAATCGCTGGAACCCGGCGGAAAGGTCAATCGCCAGCAGCCGCTGCGGAGCCTCGACAAAGACTACCAGTTCCTCATCCGGTTTGGCAAGCAGGTCTCGGCCCGGGAGATGCTGGTGCCCGTGATGTACCGCAACGCCTTCTGTTTTGCCCGAATCGAATTCTAATCCCCTGAAGCAAGCCGGAGGCTGCTGCAGGGGAATTCCTGATTATATTTGGAAAGTTGGGTTTCTTTCGAAATGTTTGTGGCTCAATTGGCATAACAGGTGATCCGATTTTTTTCCGGTAACAATCCGCTCAACGTACTGCTGCTCTTCTTCCTGGGGGTGTTGCTGAAGCTGCCCTATTTCCTGGAGCCGGTGGTACCGCAGGCCGATGATACCGATGGATTTCTGTACAGCCTGCTTCTGGGCTGGCTGCAACCGGCCGGCACTTTTTTCCCCTCGCTGTACCCCATCCTCAGTTACCTGCTGCTGTTTGTGCAGGCGGTGACCTTCAACGGTCTCATCAACCGGCAGAAGCTGTTTCCGCAGCCCAACCTGCTGCTGGCCTTTTCCTTCCTGCTGATCACCAGCCTGGTGCCCGACTGGAACGTGCTCTCACCCGGTCTCCTCATCAACACCGTGATGGTTTGGGCCTGGCCCCAGATGGTGGGCTTGTACCACAACAGCCAGCCCAAGGGCAACCTCTTTAACCTCGGCTTTGGGTTCGGGGTTTGTTCGTTCATCTATTTCCCGTCGGTCTACTACCTCGTGCTGCTCATCGTGGCCCTGGCCATCTACCGTCCGGTGCAGATCACGGAGTGGCTGGTGGCCATCATCGGGGTACTGACCCCGTTCTATTTTCTGCTGGTGTATTTCTACGTATGGGACCAGTGGCACCTGGTGCAAAACCTCATCCCGGTCCACAGCCTGCGACTGCCCAACGTGCCGTTTAATACCTCTTTCTGGATCACATTTACCCTGGTGAACCTGCCCCTTGTGCTGGGCGTCCTGCTCAGCCGCCGCTTCGTGGCGCGTATGCTGGTACATGCCCGCAAGAGCTGGAGCTTTATGCTGGTGTACCTGCTGGTGGCGCTCTTCCTGCCCTTCATCAACAGCCATGGCGGCCTCAGTCACTTTGTACTGGCGGCCGTGCCGGTGAGTTTTTTCCATGCCGGCTTCTACACGGCTCCCCGTAACAAGCGCATCCCGGAACTGCTGGTTTGGGCCGGCATTGCCTGGGTGGTTATAAATTATTTTACCGTCCACGGATAGACGGGTTACCTTTGCGTTTTTACCGCGTATGAAATTCGGAATTGTTGTTTTTCCCGGCTCCAACTGCGACCGCGACATGCAGGATGCCCTGCAGCAGGACCTGCAACAGGAAGTGCACATGCTCTGGCACAAAGACCGCGACCTCAGCCATTTTTCCACCGACGACTGCATTGTGCTGCCGGGCGGTTTTTCCTACGGCGACTACCTCCGCTGCGGGGCCATTGCCCGCTTCAGTCCCATGATGCAGAGCGTGATTGATTTTGCCGGCCGCGGCGGCAAGGTGCTGGGCGTGTGCAACGGCTTCCAGATCCTCTGCGAGTCGCACCTCCTCCCCGGCGTACTGCTGCGCAACGCCAACCAGAAGTTCATCTGCAAAAACGTGTACATCACCCCCGGCAACGGGCAGGCGCTTAAAATCCCCATCGCCCACGGAGAAGGCCGCTATTTTGCCGACCCGGCGACCCTCGACCAACTGGAGGCCAACGGCCAGGTGCTGTTTCGTTACTGCGATGCGGCGGGCCAGGTAACCGACGCCGCCAACCCCAACGGGTCGTTCCGCAACATCGCGGGCATCCGCAATGCGGCGGGTAATGTCATGGGGATGATGCCCCACCCGGAACGGGCCGCCAACCCCCTCCTGGGCAATACCGACGGACAAGTCCTGCTCAACGCCCTGTTCCCCGCAACAGCAGTTGTGGCCTGAAACAGCCCGTTGGTCACCCGGAAAAGGCCGGATGACACAGTTTTGTAACTTTTGCAACATTTCCTCCGGATATTTGGAAGCATCTTTGCAGTACCATTCAAAACAGTACGATGAAGCAACTTTTTACCACCGCCGTCTTCCTGCTCGCCGGCTTGCTGGCCACCGCCCAGAGCGGCACCAAAGTGAAGTGGAACTACAGCGCCAAAAAACTGGCGGCCAATAAATACGAAGTGCGCCTCACCGCCACCATCGATAAAGGCTGGCACCTTTACAGCCAGCAGCAGAGCGAAGACGCCATCGCCCTGCCCACCACCATCAGCTTTGCGAAGAACCCGCTGGTGACCCTGGTAGACAAAACCAAGGAGGTGGGCAAGCTGTACGACCAGTACGACAAGGCCACGGCCTCCCGTTCCAGGTTTTATTCCGATAAAGTGGAATTTGTGCAGGTGGTAACCACCCGCGGTACGGTAAAGACCACCGTGAGCGGCGAAGTGGAGTTCATGGTGTGCGACGACAAACAATGCCTGCCGCCCGATAAAGTGAAGTTTTCGGTTGCCCTGTAAACGGCTGCCAGGTGATTGAGTGCGCATGATTGGTGCGGTGTGCAACCCCTGTTACCGTTCCGGATGATTCCGTATTAACCGCGCTGCCTGACAAGCACCTCTACGTTCAATTACCTGCTTATGCGACTGTTTTTTCTACGTCAACTCCTCCCCGTTGTTTTCTTCCTGTTTTCCGGATCGCTGGTTGCGCAGGAGGCCGCGCCCGTGAGCTGGCAGGTTCGCAGTGAAAAACTGGCGGCCCAGGAATATGATCTCATCTTCAGCGGTAGAATAACGGCTGGAAAATTTCTTTACCTCTTTACCCAGGATGCCGAAGGACTCGACTCGCTCACGGTGTTGTTTGCCGACAGCGCCATCGGTAAGCCCGAAGCCCTGCAGGTGCTGCGGGGAAGCGCTCCTTACACCGATCCTCTTTTCGACCAAAAAAAGGTGATCATTGCCCGGGAATCCGTTGAACTGCGGCAACGCATCCGCATCAACGGCCCGGTGCCCGCCAACTTACGCGGCACCCTGGTGTTCACCACCGGAGCCCCCGACGAGTTTCTTCCCGCCCAGGAGTTTGCCTTCGAAACCCCGCTGGAAGGCGGCGTATCACAGCAGGCCCGCATCCGCATCGAAAGCATTGACGTGAACAACCCGCAGGTGAGCTGCGGCGACGAGGGTACCGAAGGCAAGGGCCTTTGGGGCATCTTCCTGCTGGGACTTATCGGCGGGTTCATTGCCCTGCTCACGCCCTGTGTGTTTCCGCTGATACCACTCACCGTTTCGTTTTTCACCAAGCGCAGCGGCACCCGGCAGCAGGCCATTGGCCGGGCCTTGCTCTACGGCTTCTTCATCTTCCTGATCTACCTGCTGCTGAGCATCCCGTTCCACCTGCTCGACCAGACCAACCCCGAGATCCTCAATAACATTTCCACCAACGTGTGGCTCAACCTGCTCTTCTTCGTCATCTTCGTGGTGTTTGCCATTTCGTTCTTCGGCTATTTCGAAATCTCCCTGCCCGGCAACTTCGCCAGCGGTACCGATTCCAAGGCCAGCATTTCGAGCTTCAGCGGCATCTTCTTCATGGCCCTCACCCTGGCCATCGTATCGTTTTCCTGCACCGGTCCCATCCTCGGCTCCCTGCTGGCCGGCGCCCTCACCAAGGAAGGCGGCGCCTGGCAGCTCACCTTTGGCATGGGCGGCTTTGGGCTGGGACTGGCCCTGCCGTTCGGCATCTTCGCCCTGTTCCCGCAGTGGCTGCAGTCGCTGCCCAAAAGCGGCGGCTGGCTCAACACCGTGAAGGTGGTGCTGGGCTTCCTGGAGCTGGCCATGGCGGTGAAGTTTCTCAGCAACGCCGACCTCGTGGAGCAGTGGGGCTTCCTGAAGCGGGAGACCTTCTTCGCCATCTGGATCGTGATTGGCATTGCCATCGTGCTCTACCTGCTGGGCGTGATCCGCTTCCCGCACGACGATAAGAAGATCTCCATCGGTAAAATGCGCTGGGCCTTCATTCTGCTTTTTGCCGCCATGACCATCTACCTCCTGCCCGGTGTCACCAATACAAAAGCCGCCAACCTGGGCCTCATCAGCGGCTTCCCGCCGCCGCTCTGTTACAGCCTGTACAAACATCCTGTCAACTGCGACCATTCGCTGGAACCCCTGCGGGATTACGACGAAGCGCTGGCGCTGGCCCGGCAAACGAACAAGCCGCTGTTGATTGACTTCACCGGCTGGGCCTGCGTGAACTGCCGGCGCATGGAAGAGAACGTGTGGACCGACCCCGGCGTATCGGAACTCATGCGCAAGGAGTTTGTGGTGGTGAGCCTGTACGTGGATGAGCGCCGCGTGCTGCCATCGGCGCAGCAGCAGACCTTCACCACCAAAACGGGCGCAAAGAAAGCGATCATCACCGTGGGCGACCAGTGGGCCACCTTCCAGAGCGAGAACTTCAACGCGGTGGCCCAGCCCCAGTACGCCATCCTCGACGGCGCAGAGCGGGCCCTCACCCGTACCAAGGGCTATACCCCCACGGCCGGCGAGTTTAAAGCCTGGCTGGAATGCGGGCTGGAGGCTTACCGCCGCCAGCAGTAATTGCCGCGGAGGTTTTGTACATTCAGGCATGAAAGGAAGTGTTCTTCACCTTTGTTATTTATTTATTTTCCTGGCTGCCTGCCAGCCCGTACACCGGATTGCCGTACCCGAACGCCGTTCCAGCCTTTCCGGTTCGGCTTTCTACCGGCAGGTGGCGCCCTGGCCGGCGGCCCGCGCCGATTCCCTGGCCCGGCAGGAACTGCTGGCCGGCAATCTCCCTTCCTTTCTGGGGCGCTTTCAACGTATCTGGCTTGCTGTTACCGACAGCTCCACCGGGCGCCGCTACCGGGCTGCTGTGTTTGTGGCGCCCGATTACCTGGCGGTGGGCACCGATGCCGACTGGGCCCGCATCCCCCTGCAGCCGGGAACGGCCCAGCAGGTGGCCGACCGGCTGGACTGTTTTTTACCCACCCGCGCCCTGGTGGATGCTATTTACCGCGCTGCTGCCGTGCGGCTGGAGCCGGTGCCGTTGTTTGCCTACCGCGACAGTACCCCCACCTGGTGGCACCACCACCTCATCCTCGAAGGGCAGCGCCGCGGACGGAGGGGGCTGGTAGCTGGTCATAAAAAAGATGTGGTGATCAGTGGGGCCGTGCTGCGGGACCAGCGCCCCAACCGCGTGGCTATATACGGCTGGCACCGCACCGACGGCCGGCCCATACAACCACTCTACACCGGGCATGTGAACACCTACGTGGATTACAGCCACGGCATCCGCCTCGTGTACCGCCGCCTGCGGGTGGATGGCAGGTGGATGGATTACACCGAACTGCTGCGGCATCCCGTGCTGCGGCGGCTGTTGTGTGATGAGGCGGATTGCGGGATGGAGCGCTACAACTAAGAGCGGCGTTCAGTCCCCTTACTTATTTCCCTGTTTTACAAACCGCATCCGTTGTTCCCCCTGCCGCCCGATGTGCAGGGTGTAGATGCCTGCCGGCAGTTGTTCCAACTGCAGGGTGGTGGTGGCGGCCGTAAGCAGACCGCTGCGCACCTGCCGCCCCAGCGCATCCCGTATCTGGTAGGGCTGTCCTGCGAGGCGGGGATCACCTTCCAGCACCAGTTGATCCAGCACCGGGTTGGGGTAGAGGCGGAGCGGTAAGCCGGTGGGTCGTTCCACCACCCGCGTGGGCAGGTTCACCCGCAACAGGGCGCTGCCCGATTCCGTGCTGCAGCTGCTGGCCGTCACCACGCAGCGGTACAGATCATTGTTGAAGGCGAGTGTAAGGGGTGCTACGGTAAGTGTTGCCGTGTTTGCGCCACTGAACGGGGGGCTATTGTCGAGGTCCTGAAAGCCGCTGCCTGCATCCCGCTGCCAGCGGAAGGTGGCGCCGCCGGCAGATGTACTTACGGTGAAGCTGGCCGATTCATCCACCACCGCCGTCACGGGCGCCGGTTGCGCCGTAATGGGTACGCGGTTGATGGTGAGTTGCAGGCGGGCAAGGCTGTCGCACCCCGCCGCCGTCAAGGTTGCAAAGGAATAGGTACCCGATTCGGTGTAGGTCTGCCCGTTCCAGGTAAATGCATTACAAGCGGTAACAGTGGTGGTGCTGGTGACGGGTTCGTCGCTTTCTTCGAGCGTAACATGCAGGTTGAAAAACAGGTCGCTGCTGTTACCGGCGTGTTGGTGTACCTCCACAGCCAGC
Source organism: uncultured Chitinophagaceae bacterium (assembly GCA_937862815.1). Taxonomy (GTDB): domain Bacteria; phylum Bacteroidota; class Bacteroidia; order Chitinophagales; family Chitinophagaceae; genus Lacibacter. The sequence goes on from CALMED010000007.1 coordinate 87,868, forward strand.
AGGTTGGTGCCGGTACGGAAAAACGAAGTGTCGGTTATACAGAACCGGAAGGTCTGCCCCCGGTTGGTCACCACATCACTGGCGGGCGTGAGGTGGTTGTAAGCGCCGGCTGCGAAGTTGGCCCGGCCCACTTCCCGGTTGTTGAGATACAGGACAGCGCCATCGTCCACACTCAGTTCGAGGTACGCGGCTTTCACCCGGCATACATTCGCAACGGTGAAGGCTTTGCGAAAGTAGGTGGTGATATGTTTGTTGTTGGCATCGCTGCCGAAGGAAACGGTTGTACGCAGTCCCGTCATTGCGTAGCCCAGGGGTGCGGGCCCTTCCGCCCAGCCGGCATCGTTGAAGCTGCCGGCCCGCCAGGTGGTACCCTGGTCGCTGCCGTTGTCGAGGTATTTCCAGCTATCGCCGGTGGTGACAGGTGTGCTGCGGTTGCTGGCTGCGCCGAGATGGCGGCTGAAACTGTAGGTGCCCAGCACCGACTCCACACCCGTATCGGGGTGCACCCGGTACACGGTGAAACGAACCGTTACGGAGTCGCTGCCGTTATCCGTCACATCCACTTTGGCGTACTGGCCGTGGTGGTCCTGCCCGGTCATGGGCAGGATGTTGGTGACGATTCCTTTGATGGAAACCGTATTCGACAGGCCGGCTGCCTGCAGCAGGGGATAGCGGGGATTGAGGGAGCAGGTGAAACGGGGGCAGGTGTGTGTGTCGAGCACACCGGAGCAGTCGGTGTTGGCGCCGTCGTCAATACCGGCGGCATGGGCATCCCCGGATAGCACAAATAAGTTGTCGATGTTATTGGCGGCAAGGAAGCTGAACAGTTCGTTGCGTTGTGCGAGGTTGGCAGAAGTGCCGCCCCAGGCATCGGTATTGTTGGCAGTGATGCCGAAGCTCGACACCCAGCAGATCAGTTGCTGCTGGGCCTTTGCTTCCAGGCATTGCTGGCGGAACCATTGCACCTGCTGGGCGCTCATCACCGCATCGTCGGTTTTTTCGGAGCGCAGGTCGGTGAGGAGGAAGCGCACCCGCCCGATGACGAAGGACTGGTAGATGGCGGAGTTGCCGCTGGTGATGCCGGTGCCAAAGGGATAATGGGGCACGTATTCGCGGTAGGCTTGTTTGGCGCTGTTGGCGCCGGTGGAGGATGCGTTGGAATCATCGCCGGAGAAGTCGTGATCATCCCATACATAGGCGATGGGTACGTTGTTGAACAGCGTTCGGGTGTTTTCGATGCTCAGCACGCGGTCTTCGTAGGGGATGCGGTGCACGTTCACGTTGGTGCTGTTGGGGTCGGAGTAGTGCAGGTCGCCGCTCACCAGCATGAACAACGGGTCCTTTTCGCGGATGCGTTGCCATACCGGGTTGCGGGAGTTGAGGTTGCAGGCCCCCGCGGTGAATGAAAAAGAATGCGGGCCTTCCAGGGGCGTCTTAAAGCGGCCGGTGGCGCCTGGGCGCGGGTCCAGCAGGCCGTTGGATTCGATGCCGTAAAAATATTCGGTGCCGGGTGTCAGTCCGCCGATGCTGTAAGACCCTACAAAGTTGGTGGCGGAGGTAACGTTGATAGGTTGGCTGTAGATGGGGTTGCTGAAGGTGGGACTGGTACTCACCACCAGCCGGGTGTTGGTGGCGGTGAGGGAAAGCTTGGCGTTCACTTTGGCCGAGGTGGGCGTGAGGGAGCCGCTCCATTTGTACTGTACAAAATTGGGAACGGGGTTCGGGTACAATCCTTTTTCGATGCGGAGCTGGTTGAAGTAGAGGTTGCGCTCACCATTGGAGCTGCCCTGGGCGCCGATGTAGAAATTGATCCCGTTCACCGGGTTGCTGCTGCTGAATACGGTGGTATACTCGCCCCCTCCGGCGAGTCGCCGGCTCATGCTGAAGAAGTACTGGGTGGTTGACATACGCACCACTGTTACCAGCATGGGCAAGATGCCAAAGGCCGAGCTGGCCAGCCCGTTGCTGCCCGTGATCTGGGCATTGCCCTGGTTGTTGATGTTGAACACGGTGGTACTGCCGCTGCGCAGGTCAAATCCCTTACTGCCGGTGTTGGCATCCCAGTTAATGACCCAGTAAAACGAGAAAGCGTCTCCTATTTCGAGGCCCTGTGCAAAAGGGCGGTAGGCGGTGGAGTAGTTTACGCTGCTGGTGGCAAACATCCCGAAGGCGGTGGTGCCGATGCCGGTAGTTTGCATGCCGTCATTAGCGGGGTTGCCAATAAAGCGGCCGGTATTATTGCCGGCGCTGAGCTGCCAGGCCCCGAAGCCGGTGCCCTGGTTGGAGCCGTTGCTCCAGCTGCCGCCGTAGTTGGCAGCCACATCGGTGAACACCTGTGCCTGCAGGGGAAGGCTGCCGAAGGTCAGCAGCGCGAACAGAACGAAGGGAATGTTACGCATGCCTAAAAATAATTCATTCAGGGGATTTATTGCACGGCATATCGGGTGACAGGCAGGTGATACTGCAGGGCCCGTCTCCCTGTTTACAGCTCCATCATCCCCCGGAAACCGCGGGCGGCGTAGTAGGAGGAGGCGCCGTTGTGGTAGGTAAACACCTGGCCGTAACGACGGTCGCCAAAGAGAGCGCCGCCCAGCTGACGGATGGCGTCGGGCGTCTGGATCCAGCTGGAGGTTTTGTGGTCGCAGGGCACCTGTTCCTGCAGCCGGCGGTACTGCGCTTCGCTCAGCAGTTGGATGCCCATGCGGCCGGCCGTGTCGAGCACGTTATCCGCCGGGCGGTTTTCCTTGCGTTCGGTCCAGGCCCTGCGGTCGTAGCAAAGGCTGCGGCGGCCGGCCGGACTTTCCACACAACAGTCGGCAAACGTAATTGTGCCGGTTCCCAGGTCCACCACATCGGGTTCGCCACCGGTGGCTTCCATCTGCTGAAGAGCGGCCAGTTTCTGTGGCTGCGCTTCCAGCTGTGCCGCTACCTGTTTCCAGCTGATACCGGGGTGGCGGTCCGGGTGCTGTTCGAACCGGTTGCGGAGGATGTGCAGCAACGATTCTTTTTGTGTGGATGAGAGCGGTTTCATGCTTATATGTTGTTAGTGTTATCAATAAAGTCTGTGCCGGCTTGACCGGAATACAACTTGTCGAACCCGGTGGCAGATCAACAGGGAGGCAAAGAGGCACAGTGCCAACGGAATAGACTTGCTGAAAAAATATGCTCCGTGTTCTCCCCTCCTCCTTGATCTCCGTGTTGCAAAACTCAACACTTCAACACTGGGACACGGTGGGCACGGAGTGGACTTGCTGAAAAAATTCACTCCGTGTCCTCCCCACCTCCCCATCTCCGTGTTGCCAACACTATGTTGAAAACATAGTTTTAGGGCAACTCACGCTGCTCCCGGTGCCTGCGGCTTCACCGTTTTCATCTGGATCACATCCACCAAAAAGGCGAACGCCATGGAGAAATAGATGTAGCCCTTGGGTATTTCAAACTGGAATCCTTCGGCGAGGAGGGATACGCCGATCATCATCAAAAAGCAAAGCGCCAGGATTTTGAAGGAGGGGTGCTTGCGGATGAAATCGCTGATGGGTTTGGCCGCTACCAGCATGATGATGACCGTAACAATTACAGCCGTGTACATCACCCACAGCTCCTTTACCATGCCCACGGCGGTGATGATGGAGTCAATGGAGAACACCAGGTCGAGCAGGATCACTTCCCCCAGCAGCTTGCCGAAGGTGGCGGCGCCGGAAGCACCCGGCCCCTGTTTGCTCACTTCTGTTTTATGGTAAATTTCTTTGGTGCTCTTGTACACCAGGAAGAGCCCGCCCCCGATCAGGATCAGTCCCTTGCCCGAGAAGTCGGTTTCGAAAAGGCGGAACAGGGTCTGGTCCAGCTGCAGGATCCACGAAATAAAGGCCAGCAGGATCAGCCGCATCACCATGGCCAGGCCAATGCCCCAGAAGCGCAGTTTCTTCCGTTGTTTGTCGGGCAACTTATCGGCCAGGATGGAAATGAAAATGATGTTGTCAATGCCCAGGATTACTTCCAGGGCAATGAGGGAGATCAGGGGGATGATGGCTTCTGTCATGGTGGCTATGTGCTGTTTACTTTGGCAACCCGACCGGCTTGCCGGGGTTACGGGCTAAAGTTACGGCCGTCCGGCTTCCGCTACAAATGGGTGGATGCGCCCCGGGCGGGGCCGGCACAAACCGCATCTCCCGTTACATCACTTGGCCGTTCCGGAAATCTGACATATATTTGATATCAAATTAATATCATGGAACAAAACACCCGACTACTTTCCGGCTGGTTGCCCCTCCTGCTTGTCTTCGCGGGCACCGGCAGCGGCATTTACTTTGTCACCCTGCAGGGTCCCTTTTACATTGGCACGGGCGTACTGCTGCTGGTGACCGCCCTGCTGGCTTCGGCCGGCTTCCTGGCCATTGAACCCAACAGCAGCCGGGTGATGATGCTGTTTGGGAAATACGTGGGCACCGCCCGGGACAGCGGCTTTTTCTGGGCCAACCCGTTTTATACCAAGAAGAAGATTTCGCTGCGGGCCAACAACCTCGACGTAAAGCCCATCAAGGTAAATGACAAACACGGCAACCCCATCGAGATCGGTGCTGTTGTGGTGTGGAAGGTGGAGAATACGTTTAAGGCGGCGTTTGATGTGGACAATTATCAGTCGTTTGTGCAAACGCAGAGCGAAGCTGCCATCCGCAAGCTGGCCAGCGCTTATTCGTACGACAACCTGGAAGACGAAGACGCCCGCATCACCCTGCGCAACAGCAGCGGCGAGGTGAACGAGATGCTGGAAAAGGAAGTGGCGGAGCGCCTGCAGATGGCCGGCATCCACGTCATTGAAGCCCGCATCAGTCACCTGGCCTATGCCACCGAAATTGCCGGCGCCATGCTGCAGCGGCAGCAGGCAACCGCCATCCTGGCCGCCCGCCGCAAAATTGTGGAAGGCGCCGTGGGCATGGTGGAAATGGCGCTGGAAGAGCTGAGTCGGAAAGACGTGGTGCAGCTCGACGATGACAAGAAAGCGGCCATGGTGAGCAACCTCATGGTGGTGCTGTGCAGCGAACGCTCCACCACCCCCGTGGTGAATACAGGATCCCTTTATCAGTAAGTATGCAGCAGCAACCTTCGTATACCCTTTTTGAGGAAGAGCAATCGTTCCGCAACACCTGGGTCTGGAACCTGGTGCTCGTCTCCGGCTTCACGCCCACGCTCCTCATACTGGTACTGGGCTTGTCGGACCCTGCCATGAAAAAGGACCTGTGGTGGATCCTGCTGGCGGTGATCGGCATCCAGGCCCTGAACATAGGCGTTTTCTCAGTCATACGCCTGCACACGGTGGTGGCGCCCGAGGGGATTTATTACCGCTGGTGGCCGTTTTTCCGTAGCTGGACCTTTCTGCCGGCCGGCGACATAACCGAATGTGTTTACCGCAAATGGGACCGGTTTAAGTGGGGCTTTTCTGTTCGAAAGGGTTGGGGCCGCTGCCACAACGTGAACGGTAAAGATGGCTTCCGGGTGGTATTGAAAGACGGACGGCAATTTTACATAGGCACCCAGGCGTTGCCGGCTTTTCAGCAGGCCCTGCAGCGGATGGAGCGCCCGAAATAAGCGAGCAGGTGGCAGACAAAAAAACATTCATTTTACGCATTAACACCGATACCTACCGGCAGCTGGAAAAATGGGCGGCCGACGAGTTCCGCAGTGTGAACGGCCAGTTGGAATGGATCATTGACCAGGCCCTGCGGGAAGCCGGACGAAAAAAACCGGCGGCGGTTGGTGAGAGAAAAGCAAAGAAATCATAATACGGGGTGGGAGTGATCAAACGGCTGGCCCATGACCGTCGGCAGTCGTAACATGTGTGACCACAGGGGTTCGCTGCTGCGGCCGCAGGCCCGTTCAGTCTTCACCGGGCACGTATTCCAGGATATCGGCCGGCTGGCAGTCCAGCGCCTTGCAGATGGCATCGAGGGTGCTGAAGCGGATGGCTTTTGCCTTACCGGTTTTCAGAATCGAAAGATTGGACAGGGTGATGTCCACTTTGGCCGACAGTTCGTTGAGCGACATCTTGCGCCGGGCCATCATCACATCCAGGTTCACCACGATGGGCATGCGTTATACGGTTAAGTCGGTTTCCTGTTGCAGTTCAATTCCCCGTTTCAGCACCAGGGCAATGGCAAACAAGATGGCCGCCATCATGAAGTAGGCATCGCTGTCGTTCCAGTAGCGTTCCACCTGGTTCACCCCGTATCCTTTCTGTGTAAGCCGTTGGGTGAATTGATGGGCCAGGTAACTCAGCGCCCCCACCGAAAAGGCTACGGAGCTGATGGTGGTGACCAGCCCGGCAACGGTAGCGGTAAAGGGCCTTGTAAGTGTCAGTTTTTTAAACAGCCGCAGCACAAAATAAAAGACGACGGCTTTGAGGGCCGAGAGTGCCAGCAGCAGGCCAAAGAGCAGGATGTACAGGGAGAGGCTCTGTTCGTAGAGTTGCGACAAGTCCAGTCCCAGGTGCAGGTTGTGCGTGGCCACGGGCCGGAACAGGCTGTAGATGAAATTAAACAGCAGCGCGCCGGTCTGCACGCAGAGCCCGGCAAAGATGAGCCAGCAGAGGGTCTGGATGGCTTTGTAAATGAAACCGTTTCGTTTGGACATATTGGTTGCGGGTTGTATCTGACCGCAAAGATGATAAAAATTTATTGAAAAACAATAAATTTCTGATTTTTTTCAAAAAATATCATTTGGTCTTGTAGCCGTAATGTTAAAGGGGTTTGAAAAGGAATTTGGCGGATGGTGGGGGATAAGGATACCAGAGCGACGCATGTGCAGGTGCAGCCGGGACTACCCTGGAAACGGGCGGGCAGTTTATGGCGGCTGCGGCTTTCGAAGCGGTTCTTTGTCCGGATTGACTGAAAAGATGTAGATAAAACTAAGCGTTACAACATTAGCCCCATGCATATCTTGGCAAGCAATCACCAGGGTCTTGTTAGAATACACGTTTAGCCGTTTGAAAGAAGGGTTTATGGCGCCTTAAATTCGTTCAACACCGGCAAGGCTTTATTGTTGAAATCAAACAGGGCTTGGTTTTCCCACGGAGAGCCGGTGGAGGATTGATTGCCTTTCCAGGCAATTAATTCCGCGCCCCAATAACAAAAACCAATTCCGTTTTTTGTATCCCGGATGGTTTTTTTGATTTGATGAATAAATTTCTGCTGTCCATCAGGTGTTGCCGGATAGTCCGGTAAAATCAGTTGATCGGTTTGGCCAACAATATTATTTGTCCAGTCATTCCAGCCAAGGGTGAACGGGTAAGCTGTTTCAGCAATCAGAATTTTCTTTTTGTAGGTAGTGCTCAGTTCCTGCAGTTTTGCTGCAAGATCCGGTACGGATTTGCCGTGCCAGATCGGGTAGTAGGATATACCAATGATGTCATAATCAACGGTGGATACCTGGTTAAAAAACCAGTTTGCGCCTTGAAAGCCGGCAACATGTAAAATAATTTTACAGTCTGCTTTGGTTTCCCGTACAGCCGAACATCCTGCCCGTACCAGTTGAATAAAATTTCCGGGGTTGGTGGTAATATTCCCATGCGGATGCAGCATCCCGGAGTTGATCTCATTGCCAATCTGGATCAGTTCAGGTCTGATTTCCTGCATTATTTTTTTCGTGTAAGCATACACGCTGTCTTTCAGCGCCGGAAAATCAAGCCCTTTCCAGGCGGCAGGTAATTCCTGGCTTCCCGGGTCTGCCCAGGTATCGGAATAGTGCAGTGTCAGCCAGATTTTAAATCCTTTTTCCTTCAAACCCGTTGCAAATTGCCGCACTTCATCCAGGCCGGAGTGTCCGTTAACCGGATGTACCCACAGCCGCAGCCGTATGGTGTTCACTCCGTTTTCTTTTAGGAGCTGTAAAAAATCCTTTGGATTCCCGTTTACATCATAAAACAGGGGGTTTGCTTTTGAAATTTCCGGGTAGCTGGAAATATCAACGGCAGCAATAAAACCAGCCTCCGGATCTGTTGGCGCAGGTCCGTTCTTCTCTTTATTGCAGGAAATAAGGAGCAGTAGCGAAAGGGTAATGAGGTGAACTGTACTTTTCATCATGAAATGAAAATGACTGTATGTTGCATTTATGAATTATTTTTTGTGTCAATTTTATTATGACTGATAACGTTTTGCCGCTAGGCGTTCGTGCGGGATTTCGAAACACTTCCCGGTCAACCTACCACTAAAGCCAAGTAGGAGCACCGCACTTGAATTTAAGCACGTCACCCCGCCTGACGCCATACGGCTTTTGTCGGTATTTTTTCTCTTACCATTTAGACTTTTGAACGTCTGTCCACCTAAAAAATCTTTGAAAATCAGGGTTAATAATAAGCTCCCCTTTTTCAAATAGGCTTATTAACTCACCAATTGACATTGGGTAATTTTCGGACTTAAACTCTGTCCGCGTTTTGTCTACTTCAAATATTATTTTCTCTAGTTGTTGCATAATATGTATTGTTTGCGCCCAATTCATGGATTGGCGCTATTACACGCACCTCAAAATACAAATTACCCCTTGATTTTCAATACCTGACCCCAGCCTTTTTTGTGTTGTCGTTGGGACAATCCGACCCGATTTTAAACGTTTCCTGTCGGCTCATCTGGAAAAATATTCGTCAAATGAATATCCGGACTTTATGTAATGCCATCACCCGCTTTTCACCCCCCACATCCGCAATCAATCATCCCCTCACTTCCCCAACACCCCCATCACCTGCGGTAACACATACCAGCAGAACAGGGTAATGAGCACAATGCTCACCAGGTTCATCACCAGCCCGGCCCTCAGCATCTGCCGCAGAGGTATCTGCCCGCTGCCAAACACGATGGCGTTGGGCGGCGTACCCATGGGCAGCATGGCCGCGGCACTGGCCGCCAGGGTCATGGGCAGCCCCAGCAACAGGGGTTCCAGCTGCAAAGCATCGGCAAGGGCGGCCAGCACCGGCGCAAACACTATCACCTGTGCCACATTGCTCATCACCTCGCTTAAAAAAATGGAGAGCACGGTTATCACCAGCACCAATACCAGCCCGTGCCAGAGCCCCGCGCTGGCCAGTCCTTTGCCTATCAGGCCCATCACGCCCGTGGTCTCCAGCCCGTTGGCCAGGGCAATGCCCCCGCCAAACAGCAGCAGAATGCCCCAGGCCATCTTACCGGTATCGCTCCAGTCCAGCACCATGCGGCTGCGGGCCCGGTCGGTCTTTGCCGCCGGCGTGGCAAAGAGGGCCAGGGCACCCAGCACGGCAATCATGTTATCGTCCAGCCGCACGTAGGGGATCTGGTTCACCAGCTCGCGGCTCATCCACAAGAAGGCCGTCCCGCCAAAGATCAGCAGCACCCGCCGCTCGGTAGGGCCCAGCGGTCCCAGTGCCGCCAGTTCGCTCTTGATGTAGTCCCGCGCCACGGCGCTGTCGCGGATACGGCTGGGGAACAGCACATGCGCCAGCAGGCCGTACAGCACCGCCAGCAGCACCACCACCAGCGGCAGGCACACCAGCATCCAGTTAAAAAAGCTGATCTGGTACCCGTATTTTTTTTCAATGAAGGCGGCAAAGGCCACGTTGGGCGGCGTGCCGATGAGCGTGGCCATGCCGCCCAGGTTGCTGGCCCAGGCAATGATGAGCAATAGCGAGAGGGCAAAATACCGCGGGTTGCTGCCGGGCTGCGGATGTTCTTTCAGCACGGCTATCACGCTCAGCGCAATGGGGAAGAGCATCATGGTGGTGGCGGTATTGCTCAGCCACATGCTCAGCAGGCTCGTGGCCAGCACAAAGCCCAGCAGGATGCGGTTGCCGCTGGCGCCGGTACGCGACAGGATGGTGAGCGCGATGCGCTGGTGCAGGTTCCACTTCTCAATGGCCAGCCCCAGGAAAAAGCCCCCCATGAACAGGAAGATCACGGGGTTGCTGTAGGCCTTTGATGTGCCATCTATTCCCTCTACACCCAGCAGCGGAAAGAGCAGCAGCGGCAGCAGGGCCACGGCCGGCATGGGCAGCACTTCGGCAACCCACCAGGTGATCATGAGGGCGCCCACAGCCACGGCCTTGCAGGCCGCCGGTTCCAGTGTAAAGGGGTTCCACCACCAGGCGGCAAGGGCCAGCAGCAGGCCGGCTGCCAGGCCGGCGTAATAACGGCGCATCAGGGGAGGGGTACTCATAGCAGGAGCAGGGCTTTCTGGTTAAAAGGGTGGGGGGTGACATGCGGGTGGCCGGCCACAAAGAACCGGTAGAGCCAGCGGGCGGCGGCGCCGGCATAGTCCACCCCGATACGCGGACTCACGGCCACGGGCAGGGGCGGTGTATCGTCGTCCGCCAGGTACAACTCTTCCTGCAGCAAGCTGAGGCCGTTGTGCCCGCGGCCGAGACCCAGCACGCGGCTCACCAGGGCGGGACCGCTGCCCGGCTGGCGGGCACTCTGTTTACCGGGCAGCAGGCAACCTTCCAGCGGCTCGACGACGCGGATGAGCACGGCATGGGGGATGCCGGCGCGGTTGGTCACCACGTTGAAGAGCTGGTGCAGCCCGTAGCACTGGTACACATAGCTGGTGCCGCCGGGGGCGTACAGCGTTTCGGTGCGCTGCGTGCGCCGGCCCGCCCAGGCATGGGAGGCGCGGTCTGCTTCACCGGCATAGGCTTCCGTCTCCACAATGCGGGCCACGGCGCCGCGGTGCACCACCAGCCTGCCCAGCAACTGCCGGGCCAGGGCCGCCACATCGTCCTGCAGGTAAAAATCAGCGTCGAGCTTGCGCATTTTTTGTATTTTGCCCGTTCAGCCCGTGTAAAGCCCCTTCACCACCAAAACAGGAACCCTTGCTGAAGGAACTCGTCATTGCCATTGAAGCGTATTTCCGGGCTCACCGGTTTATCGTCCGGCACAAGTTATGGAAATGGATTTTGATTCCGGGGCTGCTCTATGCCCTTTTGTTCGTGACGGGCATGTGGCTGTTCTGGACCTCTTCGGGCAGCTTTCTCAACTGGCTTTTTGAGTTGATGGGTATCCGCGCCTGGCTGGAGTCTATGCGCAGTGAATGGCTCAACTTCCTCTTCATCACGGGCTCGCTCATCTTCCGCCTCATCCTGCTGTTTTTCTATTTCTCGCTGTTTAAATACCTCTTTCTCATCGTGGGGGCGCCGCTCTTCGCCTACCTCAGCGAGAAGACGGAAAGCATCCTCGAAGACCGCGACTATCCCTTCAGCATGCCGCAGTTCCTGAGCGATGTGTGGCGTGGCATCCGGCTGGCGCTGCGCAACCTGCTGTGGCAAACGGTGTACACGGTCACCATCCTGCTCTTCTCCCTCGTGCCGGTGGTGGGCTGGGTGAGCCCGCTCATCGCCTTCCTGGTGGAATGCTACTACTACGGCTTTTCGATGCTCGACTACAGCGCCGAGCGGCACAAGCTGAGCCCGTCGCAGAGCATCGCTTTCATCAGCGGGCAGAAAGGCCTGGCCATCGGGAACGGCATGGTCTTTTACCTGCTGCACCTCCTGCCCCTGGTGGGCTGGGTCCTGGCGCCGGCCTATGCCGTGGTGGCCGCCACCCTCAGTCTCTATCACACGAAAGACAATCCCTGATGCCCGCCGTGTACCTAATACCCGCCCCGCTGCACGAGGCGACCCTGCCCGGCAACGCGGACGAACTGCTGGCCGCCGTGCGTCGCTGCCAGGTGCTCTTTGCCGAGAACGAGCGCAGCGCCCGCCGCTACCTCAAGCAGCTCGACCGCGGCATCGTGATTGACGATTTTGAATGGCACACCATACACAAAGCCGAGACCGTGGTACAGCAGCAGCTGCGGGCCGCCCTGCGGGCGGGCAAGACGGTGGGCATCCTCAGCGAGGCGGGCTGTCCGGGTGTGGCCGACCCCGGCCAGCTCCTGGTGGGCGTGGCCCATGCCGAAGGGGCAGTGGTGAAGCCGCTGGTGGGACCCAGCTCGCTGCTTCTGGCCCTGATGGCCAGCGGGTTCAACGGGCAGCAGTTCTGCTTCCACGGTTACCTGCCCATCGAAGCGGGGCAGCGCCGGCAGAAACTGCGGGAGCTGGAGGAACAGTCGGCCCGCACCGGCACCACACAGCTCTTCATTGAAACGCCTTACCGCAACCACGCCCTGCTGGAGAGCATCCTGGCCTCCTGCCGCCCAACGACCCTTCTTTGTGTTGCGGCCGACCTCACCGCTCCCACCGAGTGGATCCGCAGCCTGCCCCTCAGCAAATGGAAGGGACTGGAGGTGGAGCTGCATAAAAGGCCCGCTATTTTTTTGATGTATGCGGGGAAATAATGTGTAAATGCGGGGATGTGAAAAGGTGTAAATGGGGGGACTCAATCTTCAAAAAAGTGACTACTACGTAGTAAAAGATCCTTCGGCGGAGCCTCAGGATGACGTTCGGGGTGGAGCAACCCGCAACCAGCAACCCGCACCCGTCACTCCCCCTTCATCGCCACAATCCCGTCCACAATGTACTTCGAATGGCCCCGCCAGGGCAGGCGCCCGAGGTATTCTTTGTAGTGGAGCTCAAACTCTTTGCCGCTGTTGAGCATGAGGATGTTGGCCAGGCTGTCGTTTACCACGCTGAATTCAAACTCGTAGCTGGCAATGGAGCCGGGGCTCTTGGCGCGGAAGCCGGTCTGGATGAGCTTGCCCTCGTAGGTCTTGAAGACATAGCCTTTCTTCACCATGTAATTCAACTCGCCCGCCTTTACGCCCTCACCAAATACAAAGAAGTAACGCCAGTACACAAAAACGGCCAGTCCCAGCAGCAGGAAGATTAAAAAGTAGGTGCCAAATTTTCGCATGTGTCGGGTTTTGCACTAAAGTTACATGCAACGGACCGAATGGCCGCCGGCCGTCCATAATTTTTGCGATGGTAATCAGAGCATGGAGTGGACATCGTCTTCATCCTCCTGCTGGTTGAGCAGGGCGCCCAGCACCTGGCGCAGGAGTGCTTCGTCGTCGGGTAGTACAAAGGGCATTGCATCCGGTGCAGCAGAAAGGGTGGACGTATAAAGCGGCGCGGCTGAAATGGTGAAGGGCAACATGGCAGATGGCTGTATGCGTGTATGCCACTGCTATACAGTCCATGGATAAAAAAGTTGCATGGGCGGACAAAACAGCTGCTTTTCTACACCAGCCGGAAGGCATCGCCGTCGAACAGTCCCAGGTCGCTCAGTTTCAGGTGGGGGATCACCAGCAGCGCCATAAACGAAAGGCTCATGAAGGGGGCGCCCAGCGTGCTGCCCAGCTCTTTGGCCAATGCATCGGCGGCGCTGTAGGCCCGTGCCACTTCGTAGCCGTCGGCATTGCTCATGAGTCCCGCTACGGGCAGGGCCACCAGCTCTTCCTTCCAGCCCCCGTCAGCCAGCGCCTGCACGGCGCAAACGCCGCCCCGCGCTTCGATGATGCGGTTCACGGCCTGGCAGAGGCTTTCGGGGCTGGTACCCACGGCAATGATGTTGTGGCTGTCGTGCGCCACCGAGGAGGCGATGGCGCCCTGGCGGAGGCCGAAATTTTTTACAAAGCACTTGGCAATGGGTGCGTCGTGGTAGCGGTTCACCACCACCATGTACAGCAGGTCGCGGGCGGTATTGGCCCGGATCACGTTGCCCTCCACCTCAAAGGACCCCAGCGGCTCCACCCGTTTGTGGGTGATGAGCTGCCCGTCGAGGGCTTCCACCACATACACCTGTTCGATGTTTTCGGCATCGGTGTCGCCAAACTTACCCAGGTGGAACTCAAAATCGGCGGGCGTTTTGGGGCTGCACTGAAACTGGTTGATCACCCCGGCGGGGGTGGTGGTGATGAGCGATTGCCCGTTGCGGGCCACCAGCTGGCCGTTGATCCAGGTGGAGAGCACGGTAAAGTCGGTGAGGTTGTTCACCGCGATGAAGTCGGCCGGGTCGCCTTCCCGCAGCAGGCCCACGTCAAGTCCGTAATGCGTCACGGGGTTCACACAGGCGGCCTGCAGCACGTGAAACAGGTCAATCCCCCTGGCCACGGCGCGGGCGCAGAGCTGGTTGATATGTCCTTCCACCAGGCTGTCGGGGTGTTTATCGTCGCTGCAGAAGAGGATGTGGTCGGGGTAGTCGTTTAGCAGGTCGGCCAGCGCTTCGAAGTTTTTGGCGGCGCTGCCTTCGCGGATGATGATCTTCATGCCGTACTGCAGCTTTTCAAAGGCCTCTTCGCGGGTGAAGCATTCGTGGTCGGTGCTGATGCCGGCGGCGATGTAGTTGCGGGCCTCTTCGCCCCGCAGGCCGGGCGCGTGGCCGTCTACCGGTTTGCCCAACTTGTGGGCGGAGCGGATCTTGCGCAGCACTTCCTCATCTCCCTGCAGCACGCCGGGGAAGTTCATCATTTCGCTGAGGTAGCGGATCTCGGGCCGTTCGAGCAGGGCGGCCACATCGGCTGCGTCCAGCACGGCGCCGGCCGTTTCGAAGCTGGTGGCAGGTACGCAGCTGGGGGCGCCGAAGTTGAACTTAAAAGGCACCGTGTTGCCGTTGGCAATCATGTAGTCCACCCCCGCAATGCCGCATACGTTGGCAATTTCGTGGGGGTCGCTCACCGTGGCCACCGTGCCGTGCACCACAGCCAGCCGGGCAAACTCGGAGGGCACCAGCATGGAGCTTTCCACGTGCACATGGCTGTCGATGAAGCCGGGCAGAAGAAAGGGCAGGGCAGGGTCGGTGGCTCCGCCGATGCGGTGGATGGCTGCAATGCGCCCGTTTTCCACCACGATCTCTCCCGGTGTGATGGTTTTTTCCCGGATCAAAACAAGGTTCCCTGCAACGATTGTCTGTGCCATAACGTCTGATTGCTGTTTCGTGGAAAATGAAAGCCGGGGCGAAAGATATAAAATCATCCAATCTGGCCTTACATTTGATACCTGTTTTTGACCGTTAACGAGGAATGCATATGAAACATTTACTGGCGGGCCTCCTGGTACTGGGTGCATCGGCTCTGCAGGCGCAGACGGCCGATGAAATCATCCAAAGCCACATCACCGCCCTGGGCGGAAAGGAAAAACTCCTCTCCATCCAGAGCATCTATATGGAAGGGACCAGCGTATTGCAGAACGGTTCCGAGATCACCCAGAAAATATGGAAACAGCAGGGCAAGGGCATGCGCCAGGAAATTGAATCGGCCATGTTTAATATGGCTACAGTGGTAACGGATAAGGAGGGCTGGCGTAAAAACCCCCGCAACAGCGGCCAGTTTGAACCCATGCCGGCGGAGGCCGTAGCAGCCATGCAAAGCGAGCTCGACTGTGCCGGACCGCTGGTGGACTATGCCGCCAAGGGCCACCAGGTGACCCTGCTGGGCAAGGAAGACGTGGAAGGCGTGAGCTGCTGGAAGCTGAAGCTGACCCTCAAACAGGGGCGCGACATTACCTATTTCGTTGACGCGGCCACCTGGCTGGTGCAGCGGACCGTTACTACGGGTGGCGGTGGTTTTGGCGGTGGTCGTGGTCCGGCCGGCGGTGCACCGCGGGAGTTGGTGACCGACTACGGCGACTATCGCAAAAACGCCCAGGGCTATCTCTTCCCCTACAAAACCACCATCGTGGGCATGGGCGGGGGCCTTTTTTATGAAATTATTGAGATAAACCCGAAGATGGAGCCCCAAAAAATTTTTAAGCCGGCCGACCTGTAACAAACGGTCCGTATTTGCAACAAATAGTTCGTTTATAAACCGATTTTTTCATTTTTAACACATAACCATTGCACATGAAACGCATGTTTTTACTCCTGTTTGCCGGTTTCAGCCTCGTGGCTGCCACCGCACAGACCGCTGACGAAATCGTGAACAAACACCTCGAAGCCATTGGAGGCGCCGCTAACTGGAAAAAAGTGACCAGTGTGGTGCAGACCGGTACCATGTCGGTACAAGGCGCTGAAATCCAGGTGGTGGCCACCGTACTGCACCAGGTGGGATCCCGCCAGGACATCACCCTCATGGGGATGACCGGCTACCAGATTGTAACCACCACCGAAGGATGGTCGTTCATGCCCTTCCAGGGTGCCGCCACGCCGGAAGCCATGACACCGGAAGATGTGAAAGATGGCCAGGAGCAGCTCGATGCACAGGGCAGCCTGGTGGATTATGCCGCCAAAGGCCACAAAGTGGAATACCTGGGTAAGGAAGACGTAGATGGCACCGAGTGCCACAAGCTGTTGCTCACGCTCAAGAGCGGTAAATCGCAGACGCTCTTTGTTGACCCTAAAACCTTTTTCCTGGTGAAGTCGGTTAACAAGCGCAACGTGAACGGCCAGGAGGTTGAAGTGTCCACATCTTTCAGCGATTACAAAAAGCTGCCCGAAGGCATTGTGGTGCCCATGAGCGTGACCGTCCCGCTGGGGCCGGGCATGGACGTGGACATGCAGATTGAAAAAGTGGAGATCAATGCCAAGGTGGACGCCTCCCTCTTCAAACCAGCCAAATAATCTACTCTCACCAGCGTACCCCGGCTCCCGCAGCCGGGGTACGTATTTAATACCTGTTTATGCGCAACCTGATTGCCTTGCTGCTGCTGCTGCCGGCAGCTTTTTCGTTCGCACAAAATCCGCTCAACTCCGCCACCTACGGCATGATGGAAGCCCGCCACCTGGGCCCGGGTACCATGAGCGGCCGCATCACCGATATAGTGGGTGTGAACAACGACAACGGTAAAACCCTTTATGTTGGCACCGCCGGCGGTGGGGTGTGGAAATCGGTCAACGCCGGTTTTTCCTTCAAACCCACCTTTGATAAGTACAACCAGAGCATCGGCGCCCTGGCCGTGGACCAGAAAAACCCCAAAGTCATTTACGTGGGCACCGGTGAAAGCAACATGCGCAACAGCGTGTCCATCGGCGACGGGATGTACAAGTCCACCGATGGCGGCGACAACTGGACCCGCATTGGTCTCGACAGCACCGAACACATCGCCAAAGTGCTGCTGGATCCCGCCAACAGCAACATCATTTACGTGGCAGCGCCCGGACCCCTCTGGAGCGACAGCAAACACCGCGGCCTCTACAAGAGCACGGATGCCGGCGCCACCTGGGAAAAGATTCTCTACATCAACCCCGGCACCGGGGTGGCCGATGTGGAGATTGACCCCAGCCAGCCCAACACCCTTTATGCCACCACCTGGGAGTTCCGTCGCCTGCCCTATTCGTTCAACAGCGGCGGCACGGGCAGTGGCATCTACAAGAGCACCGATGGCGGCAAGTCCTGGAAAGAACTTTCCAATGGCCTGCCTAAAAAACCCTTCGGCCGCGTAGCCCTGGCCCTGGCACCTTCGGCACCCGAACGCCTGTGGGCGATTGTGGAAAGCGAGAATACGGGATTGTACATCTCCTCCGACGGGGGAGCCACCTGGAAAGAGCAGAGCTCCACGGCCAACATCCGCAGTCGTCCGTTTTATTTCTCCACGCTGGAAGTGGACCCCAAAGATCCGCAGCGCGTATACCGGCCGGCCTTTACGTTCTCCTATTCCTCCGACGGCGGCTTCTCCTTTGCCGATGCCAGCGAGTCGGGCGGCTGGATCCACAGCGACCATCACGCCCTCTGGATCAACCCGCAAAACACCAACATCCTCTACCTGGGCACCGACGGCGGGGTGTATTACAGCCTCGACCGGGGCGCCAACTGGAAGTTCTGCAACAACCTGCCCGTGGGACAGTTCTACCACGTGAGTGTGGACAACCAGCAGCCCTACCGCATCTTCGGCGGCCTGCAGGACAACGGCAGCTGGGTCGCCCCCAGTGCAGCCCTGGGTGGGGTGCTCAACGGCGACTGGAAATCCATCTACGGGGGCGATGGCTTCTGGGTGCAACCCGATCCCTTTGACCCCGACATCGCCTACGCCGAGTACCAGGGGGGCAACATGGTGCGGGTGAATATAAAGACCGGCATCGGCGCCGGCATCAAACCCCAGGAAGGACCGGGTGAAGAGAAACTCCGCTTCAACTGGAACACGCCCATCGTTATTGGTGCATCCAATAAAAAAAATCTCTACACGGGCGCCCAGTACCTCTACCGCAGCACCGACCGAGGCGCCAACTGGACCCGCATCTCCCCCGATCTCACCACCAACGACAAGCGCAAGCAGGAGCAGGAGAAGAGCGGCGGCCTCAGCATGGATGTGACCAGCGCCGAGAATCACTGCACCATTTTTACCATCGCGGAATCACCGCTCGATGAGAACATGATCTGGGTGGGTACGGACGACGGAAACCTGCAGCTGACCACCGACGGCGGTAAAACCTGGAGCAACCTTGCCACCCGCTACGCCGCCAGCGGCATCCCCGCCGGCACCTGGGTGAGCAGCATCCAGCCCAGCCGTTTTGATAAAAACCGGGTGTATGCCACTTTCGACAACCACATGTACGGCGACCACCGCACCTATGTGGCCATGAGCCGCGACCGGGGACAAAACTGGGAGCTGTTCCGGAGTGAAGAGTTCACGGGCTTTGCCCACGTCATCCGCGAGGACCTGGTGAACCGCGACCTGCTCTTCCTTGGCACCGAGATGGGCCTCTTTGCCACTGTCACCGGCGGCACCGACTGGTTCCGGATGAAGAACAACATCCCCTGGTATGCCCTCGTGCGGGATATCCAGGTCCAGGAGCAGACCAACGACCTGGTGTTGGCGACGCATGGCCGCGGCATCATCATCGTGGAAGACATCACACCCATGCGCACCATCACGCCTGCCATGGCCAATGAAGAGGTGCTCCTGCTCAACAACCGGCCCCTGGTGCTGCGTACGCCCATGTATGGGGCGCAGTTTCCCAATGCGTCGGGCGAGTGGAACGGCGGTAATCCTTCCAGTGTGCCCCCCGTTACTTATTACCTCAAAGAAAGGGCCCGCAACCTGCAGCTCGAAGTGTACGATGCGTCGGGCAAACTGGTACAGAAGCTGACCCCCTCCAACCGGAAGGGGTATAACAAAGTGACCTGGAACCAGCGGCTCACACCACCCCGGGTTGCCCGCGGCGGACAGATTGAATCGGCGGCTTTCACTGCACCGCAGGTGCTGCCCGGCACCTACCAGCTCCGGATGAAGATGAATGGCAAAGACTATCAACAGTCGCTCGTGCTGGTACACGATTCCACCAACCGCGACTTTTCACCGGCCGACCGGCAGCGGCAATACGAGGCAGGTATGGAGCTCTACCGCATGAACGAAGAACTGGCCACCCTGGTGGACAGCGTCCTCGCTACACAGGCATTATTGAAAAAAAATATCGAAACAGCCGGCAGCAAAAAGACCAAAGACCTCTTGCAGGAATACTGGAACCGCCTCGAAACCTTCCGGCTCACCCTGGTGCCGCCGGTGATCAAAGGTACCGGCGATCTGAAGCGGCTGCGGAGCGACATCAGCGATCTCTACACTGCGGTGGTGGGCCAGGAAGCGGCTCCCTCCAACCTGCAGGTGCAGCGTACCGCCCTGCTGAAGGATGAGCTGGCGAAAGCCGGCCGCACGTATGCCGACCTGCAGAAACAGTTTGAAAAGCGGGTGCAGCAGGCCCTGCAACGCGAATCCAAGCCGCCAACGGTTCAACAGGCTGCGGGTAAAGGATGATCGCCTGTTGATTGCATTCATCAGCGAGGGGGCAGCCGCAGGCTGCCCCCTCGCTGTTACAGGGCCAGCCACTGCCTGCCGGTCATCACATTGCAGCGCCCCTTTGCTGCCGGCACCGCCGTGTTTCGTACTTTCAGTTTTCAAAACGAACTGTCTGTATGAAAAGAATCCTCTTCCTGCTGGCCCTCTCGCTGCCGGCGTTGATGGCAACAGCCCAGAAAAAGAAATCACCTGCCCCGGCTGCTCCCCCCGCCGGGCTGGAACAGTTGTACGGCTCCCTGCAGTACCGCTCCATCGGTCCCTACCGGGGTGGACGCAGCGCCGCGGTGGCCGGCAGCTATAAAAGCCGTACCACCTTTTACATGGGCGCCACCGGCGGCGGGGTGTGGAAGACCACCGATGGCGGCAGCAACTGGAAAAACGTCAGCGACGGATTCTTTGGCGGAAGCATCGGCGCCGTAGCCATCGCCCCTTCTGATGAAAGCATCGTGTATGTGGGCGAAGGCGAAAACACCATGCGGGGCAATGTGAGCGAAGGCCTTGGTGGCATGTGGCGCAGCGAAGACGGCGGCCGCAGCTGGAAAAACATCGGGCTCCGCGACGGTCGCCACATCATCCGCATCGTCATCCATCCCCGCAACCCCGACGTGGTGTGGGTGGCCGTGGTGGGGCATCTCTTCGGTCCCAACGAAGAACGAGGCGTGTACAAAACCACCGATGGCGGCAAGACCTGGAAGCGTACGCTCTATGTCAACAACCAGACCGGCGCTTCCGACCTGGTAATGGAACCCGGCAACCCGGCCGTGCTCTATGCCGGCATGTGGCGGGTACTCCGCACACCCCACAGCCTCGAAAGCGGTGGTGAAGGCAGCGGTCTCTACAAAAGCACCGACGGTGGCGAAACCTGGACCAATGTCTCCGCCAAAAAAGGATTGCCCAAAGGCGTATGGGGTATCGTGGGCGTGGCATTCGCCCCGTCAAATACCGAACGTATCTATGCGCTCGTTGAAAACGCCAACGGCGGGCTCTACCGCAGCGATGACGCCGGCGAAAACTGGCAGCTCATGAGCAACGATAACAACATCCGGCAGCGCGCCTGGTACTACACCAAAGTATTTGTGGATCCCAAAAACGCCGACGTGGTGTATTGTCCCAATGTAGACTTCATGCGCAGCCGCGACGGCGGACGCACGTTCCAATCCATCCGCACCCCCCACGGCGATCACCACGACCTGTGGATTGATCCCGAGGATTCCAACCGCATGATCGTGGCCGACGACGGCGGAGCCCAGGTGAGCTTCGACGGCGGTTCCAGCTGGAGCACCTACATGAACCAGCCCACTGCCCAGTTCTACCGGGTGAGCACCGACAACAGCGTGCCGTACCGCATCCTCGGCGCCCAGCAGGATAACTCCACCATCCGCATCCGCAGCCGCACCAACGGTGCCGGCATTACGGAGCAGGACTGGCAACCCACCGCCGGCAGCGAAAGCGGCTATGTGGTGGCCGATCCCTCCAATCCCGAAATTGTGTACGGTGGTAACTACGGCGGTTTCCTCTCCCGCCTCGATCACCGTACCGGCGAAAACCGCGCCATCAACGTATGGCCCGACAATCCCATGGGCGCCGGGGCCGATGTGCTCAAATACCGCTTTCAGTGGAACTTTCCCATCTTCTTCTCCCCGCACAACCCCAAACGGCTTTATGCGGCAGGCAACGTGTTGTTTGTAACGGAGAACGAAGGACAGAGCTGGACCGCCCTCGGCGGCGACCTCACCACCAACGACAAGAACCGCCAGCAGTCGAGCGGAGGTCCCATCACCAAAGACAATACCAGCGTGGAGTATTACTGCACCATCTTCACTGCCACCGAATCGCCGCTGGAGAAAGACCTGTTGTGGACCGGCAGCGATGACGGACTGATTCATGTGAGCCGCGATGGTGGAAAAAACTGGGAGAACGTTACCCCCAAAGATGCCCCGCAGTGGATGATGTGGAACTGCGTGGAAGCCGATCCGTTTAAGAAAGGAGCAGCTTATTTTGTGGGTACCCGTTACAAGCTCGACGATTACACACCATACATCTACAAGACCGAAGACTACGGCAAGACCTGGAAGCGCATCACCAACGGGATACCTTCCCTGCATTTTACCCGCGCCCTGCGGGCCGATCCGCTCCGGGCGGGTCTGCTCTATGCAGGTACGGAGTTTGGTATGTACATTTCCTTTGACGACGGCGCCAGCTGGCGGCCCTTCCAGCTCAACCTGCCGGTGGTGCCCATCACCGATTTAACCATCAAGGAAAACGATCTCATCGTGGCCACCCAGGGTCGCAGCTTCTGGGTGCTGGATGATCTCAGTGTACTGCAGCAAGCCGAGGCCGGTATCCTGGCGAAGAGTCTGCATGTCTTCCGCGTACACCCGGTGTACCGCATGAAGACCGGCGGCCGCGGTTTCCGCATGGGCGCTCCCCGCAATGCGGGCGCCAACCCGCCCCCGGGCATGGTGCTGCCGTTTTATGTGCAGGGAGCGACCGATAGCACCAAAGCATCCATTGACATCCTCGACAGCCGGAAGAACCTGGTGCGATCGTTCAGTACGGGTGGCCGCGACCGCCTGGAACTGAAGAACGGCCTCAACCGCTTCAACTGGAACCTCCAGTACCCCGGCTCCGAGCCGGCGGAAGGCATGGTGCTGTGGAACGGTGTACCCGGTGCCATCACGGCGCCCCCGGGCACGTATTACGCCCGCGTCAAGGTGGGGAAAGATTCCGCCGAAGTGGCCTTCATGGTGATGGCCGATCCCACCTACAGCATTACGCAGGCCGACTACGAAGCCCAGTTTGAACTGCTGCGGGCCATTCAGAAAAAATTCAACGATGTGCAGAAAGGCATCAAAGACATCCGCGCCCTGCGTACCCAGGTCCAGGATTTTGTAACCCGGCAGGGCAAAGACTGTCCGGCTGAGATCCGCGAGATGGCCAACGCGCTCACCAAGGAACTCACGGCTATCGAAGAAGCATTGTACCAGACAAAGGCCAAAAGCAGCCAGGACGTCCTCAACTATCCCATCCGGCTCAACGACAAACTGGCCGGGTTGTTTGGCGTGGTGAACAGCGGCATGAACGCGCCCAGCCAACAGGCACGGGATGTATATGCCGACCTGGGCGCCCAGGCCGATGTCCAGCTGAACAGGCTGAAGAAAATTATTACCGATGATGTGCCGAAGTTCAACCAGCTGATCCGCGACAAGCAGCTGCCCGTGATCAGCGTCAAATAGAGCAGCGATCGTTACAGCATCGGATGAAAAGGCTTGTTCGCGGAATGTTGACGATATGAGAAATGCGCCCCGGGCGATGAGCGGCATTTCCCTGTTGCATCAATGAACCAGCGGTGCACGGAGTCATTGTCTTTCTGCAGAATGCTCCGTGCACCGCTGTATCTCTGCGCCTCCGTGTTCTGAATGCAGAGGCGGTCACGAAGTGACAGGGTTTTACCGGTTCTCCCGGCACGTATTCTCGTTCATTCTGTATTTTCACCGCATGAAACTGTCAAAGGCCGCATTGCTGGCAGCCTGGCTGCTGGTGCTGGGTACCGGTATATTGTACTATCCACGCTGGGAAAAAACCGGTACGGAAGCCACCCTCAGCTGGGACGTATTTGGCTATTACCTCTACCTGCCTGCCACCGTTATCTACGGCGATCTCCCGCAGCTGGGTTTCCGCGACAAAGTGCTTCGCAAATACCAGCCTACGCCCGACTTTCAACAGGCTTATCAGCATCCTTCGGGTAATTACGTCATCAAGTATCCCGCAGGACAGGCCGTGCTCATGGCGCCCTTCTTCCTGGCAGGGCATTACATCGCCAAAAAGACCACCTACCTCAACGATGGCTTTTCTTATCCCTACCAGGCCTGCATCGGCATCGGCATGCTGTTCTATGCCTGTCTCGGCTTATGGGTGCTACGGAAAATTCTGTTGCGGTATTTCGATGAAGGCGCCACGGGCCTCACGCTGCTCACCGTGGCCTTTGCCACCAACTACCTCAACTATGCCGCCATTGACGGGGCGATGACGCACAATACGCTGTTTACGCTCTATGCCCTGCTTGTGTGGACAACCATCCGTTTTTATGAAGCTCCTTCTCTGCTCCGGGCGGTACTCATCGGGGCATTGGTTGGACTCAACACACTGACCCGTCCTACAGAACTCTTATCGGTTGTGCTGCCCCTGTTCTGGGGCATCGGCTCCCTGCCCGGTCTGCGGGAACGCATTGGCTTTTTCCGTACCCACTACCGGTACCTCATTGCTGCGGCAATACCGCTCGTTTCCATAGGCAGCCTGCAACTGTTGTACTGGCACCATGTAACGGGCAGTTGGCTGGTGTACAGTTATGAAGAGGGGTTCGACTGGACAAGTCCGCACTGGTGGGATGGATGGTTCAGCGTGAAAAGCGGCTGGCTCATCTACAGCCCGGCCATGGGGCTGGCGGTGATTGGGTTTGTGTTTCTTTACCGCCGGCATCGAACCCTGTTCCCGGCCGTTCTCTTGTTTTCCCTGGTGTTTGTGTATTTGTGCACGGCCTGGCAGAACTGGTGGTACGGCGGTAGCCTTGGCATCCGGGCCATGGTGCAGGCTTATGCTGTGCTGTCGCTTCCCCTCGCCGCTTTTTTTCAGTGGCTGCTGCAACGCCCCTTTGCGTGGCGGGCGGTAACGGGGGCCTTGCTGTTATTTTGTACGGTGTACAATGGCTGGCTTACACACCAGGCCCATGCGGGCGGACTCCTGCGGCCGGGCGAGATGACGCCGGACTATTTACGCGCTATCTTCCTCCGCAACCAGGTGCAGCCGGAAGCGCAGTTCCTGCTCGATAACCCCCACGTATTGCTGCAGCCACCGGTGGCATCCACCGAAATCTTCCGCCACGATTTTGATGCCGATACCACCACGTCTACCACATCGCAGCCGGCCATCCGAGGGCGCAGTGCTTTTGTGAACGGTCCGCAGCAGTTCACCCCCGAACTTAATTTCTACCCACCGGCGGAGCGGGGGCGTGCCCGCTGGCTCCGTGCCTCGGCTTTGTTTTATGCGCCCGAAAAAGAATGGACCACCTGGCGCATGTGCCAGTTTGTAATGAAGTTTTACAACGGGGAACACCTGGTGCAATCGAATATGATACGCGTATTCCGTACACTGGAAGCCGGTGAAACACGCCGTTTGCACCTGGATGCCCGTATTCCGGAAGATGTATTCGACCGGGTGGCGGTTTTTCTCTGGAATGCCGGCAGCGAACGATTGGTGTTGATGGATGAACTGAAAGTATGGATGCTGGAAGACTGATCACTCCTCGTCCTGCAGGAGGTCGGGCCGCCGGGCGCGGGTGCGCTGCAGCGCCTGTTCGTGCCGCCACTCTTCAATCTTTTTCAGATCGCCGCTGAGCAGGATCTCGGGCACCTGCCAGCCTTTGTAATCGGCCGGGCGTGTGTACACCGGCGGGGCCAGCAGGTTGTCCTGGAATGAATCGGTAAGGGCCGAGGTCTCATCATTCAGCACACCCGGAATCAAACGGCCAATGGCATCCACCAGTACGGCTGCGGCCAGTTCGCCCCCGCTCAGCACATAGTCGCCAATGGAAATTTCCTTTGTAACATAGTGTTCGCGGATACGCTCGTCTATGCCTTTGTAATGCCCGCAGATCAGCAGGAGGTTTTGTTTGAGCGACAGTTGATTCACTGTTTTCTGCTGCAGGGGTACCCCGTCGGGTGTGAGGAAGATGATTTCATCAAACGGAGCAGTTGCCTGCAGTTCGAGGATGGCTTTCTCCAGTGGTTCACACATCATCACCATACCGGCACCGCCGCCGTACTGGTAATCGTCTACCTGCCCGTACTCGTTCACCGCCCAGCGGCGCAGGTGGTGTACGGAAACGGTGAGCAGCCCTTTGTCGCGTGCCCGCTTCAGGATGCTGTGGCTGAACGGGCTTTCGAGCAGTTCGGGTAATACGGTGAGAATCTGGATGTGCATAGCGGCAAAGATACTTCTTGCCGGGTATGTCCGGAAGAAGGAATCAGTCGGTCATGAACTCATCGAGGTCGCGCCGCTCTTTCTTGGTGGGCCGCCCCACTTTACTAAGCCGCTTGCCGGTGTGGAAGGAGGATGCGATGGACTGCATCCGTTCCAGTTCTTCGGCCGGGGTGATGTCAACATAGTACTTAATGACTTCGCTGTAGGCCATGCGGTTATGGAGCAGGCCGGTGACCTTGATGCGCCAGCGTTTGGCTTCTGTTTTCACTTCGTATTCATCGCCCACCGCCACCGGGCGGGATGCTTTGCAGGCATCGCCGTTGTATTTCACCTTGCCGCTTTCGCATGCCGCCGCCGCCTGGCTCCGGGTTTTGAAGAGCCGGATGGACCAGAGGTATTTGTCGATGCGGAGTTTTTCTTTTTCGGGCATATTAAAAGTTTCTGGCTTCTTTACGGATGCGATCTTTTAAGTATTGCCAGTTGTACTCAAAAAAGCAAACAGGATCCTGGTCGTTTTCAGCATCCTCAAAATAAAATAAATTTCTGATCGCCAGTTCAGGTGTTGCACGTGGGTATTTTCGTAAAAATGCTTCCAACATTTCTGTCAGACTATAATACTCCAGCAAGCAGTAAATGTCAATAAAATCTCTTTTTTTGCCACGGGCAGTTATGGCACCGATTTTCATCGCAGCTATCTCCAGTAACGAGCCCATCCTGATACCCTCAATTTGAACAGGTTTGTCAATCAGTTCAGCTGGCTGAAAGACAAAATCACTTTTAATTTGATCAATCTGCAATAGCAGCGCATGTCGCAGCTGGGTTCGGACAGAAACATTGAAATCAAGTTCCAGCGAAGTTAATAGGTCGGGAACATTGAATGGCTTGTGTGTAAATAAGTCAATATCTGTAGATGTCCGGTGACCCAGTTGCAATGCCAGAGCAGTGCCGCCCACCAGAAGAAAAGACTGCAGGTAGTCCTTTTTCTGAAGCGCTGCAATCAGAGATAAGGTATGGGGTTCAATTGTTTTTCTTTGTAGCATCGCATGTTTTCTAAAGGAATTTCAAAATAGCCACTCACAAAATGCATCGTGTGCTCGCTGAACCAACGGGCGTTTTTTGCTGCAATACAGATTTGTTCTCTGCCATATAATTGTATTAGTTCCTTTAATTCACTCCATGATCCTCTTTCAAGCACACGTTCGATGATAGATTGCTTATTTACTTGCACATCCAACGTATCTGTATTGGTATCCCAAAAAAGATGTTTGTTTTCAAGAAAGCCCATATTACAAAATTAATCTGTTGTGCTGTTGAATTAAGTTGGTTTTCAATAATGCGCTCAGTGAATTTCTGTTCTTTATTTCATTGACACTTTAGTTTCACTATTTTAACACAGCATCCACAAAGATTTTACAGAAAAAGACAAGGAGTTTTTTGCATTTTAAATAAATTAATTAATACGCAGCAAAGTTAAAAAAATCAAAACCAAAGCAGTCGGATACCCTCATCCATCTGTCCTTTTTCCCAGCAACTCCAGCCGGTACAGGTCCAGCCGCCGGTCTTTCATGTTCTGCACACTGCCATATTCATGCAGTTCATCCAGCAGGGTGAGGTCCACGTCGCTCACTACAATCATCTCGGTATTGGGGGTGGCTTCGGCCTTGATGCCATTCACCGGGAAGGCGAAGTCGGACGGCGTGAACACAGCCGATTGGGCAAACTGCAGATCCATGTTGTGCACCTTGGGCAGATTGCCCACGTTGCCGGCAATGGCCACAAAGCATTCGTTTTCGATGGCGCGTGCCTGGGCGCAGTAGCGCACCCGGTTGTAGGCATTCTGCGTATCGGTAAGGAAAGGAACGAAAAGAATTTTCATGCCCTGGTCGGCCAGCAGCCGGCCCAGTTCCGGGAACTCCACATCGTAACAGATCAGCATGCCCACTTTGCCGCAGTCGGATTCAATCAACGGCAGTTTATCGCCTCCTTTCATCCCCCATTCATATTCTTCCGAAGGGGTGGGATGAATTTTATCGTAGCTGTCGATGCGCCCGTCGCGGTGCAGAAAATATGCGGTGTTGTACAGCGAGTCGTTGCGTATCTCCGGCATGCTGCCGGCTATGATGTTTACGTTGTAGGAGATGGCGAGGCGGGAAATTTCCTTCACCAGCGGTTCGGTGTAGTTGGCCAACTGGCGGATGGCTTTGTGGCCCGGGAGGTGGTTGTACTTGCCCATCAGCGGGGCGTTGAATAATTCAGGTAGCACCGCGAAATCGGATTCGTAGTCGCTCACGGCATCTATGAAGTACTCGATGTTGTTCACCAGTTCTTCCAGCTGGTCCATGGGACGCATCTGCCACTGGATGAGCCCGATACGCACGGACTCTTTTTTGCCTTTGATGGCACTGAAGGTACGCTCGTAAAACACGTTGTACCACACCAGCAGGGTGGCATACCCCATGGATTCGTTGTCTTCGGGGAGATAGTTGTGAATCACCTTCTTGATCTGGAAATCGTTGGCCAGCTGAAAGCTGAGGGTGGGGTCGTAGATGTCGCGTTTTTTTACCTGCTCAATGTATTCGCGTGGTGTGATCTTATCCGCATATTTGTGGTAATTGGGAATCCGTCCGCCCGCCATAATAGCCCGCAGGTTCAGGCGTTCGCAAATAACCTTGCGGGTGTCGTACAGCCGGCGTGCCAGGCGCATACCGCGGTAGTCGGGGTGAATGAATACTTCGATGCCGTACAATACATCCCCGTCGGGATCATGCGTACCAAAGGAAAAATCACCCGTGATCTGCCGGTACGTGTGGCTGTCGCCAAAACGTTTGCTTTCCACAATGAGGGAAAGGGCACAGCCTACCACTTTCTGGTCTACCGTGATGCAGATCTGTCCGTCCGGAAATTTCTCAATCAGCCGTGCCAGGGCTTCCTCCTTCCAGTACTGCCCACCCAGGCTGGCATAGGCCCGGATCATGGATTCTTTCAGTTGCTGGTAATCTTCAATTGTGAGGTTTCTGACTTCAATCTGAGCGGTATCCATATCCTTTCATTTTGCGGTGAATGTGTTGCGGTGCTGTCAGGTAACCCTGTTACTGTTCATTGTGCCAGGATGGTTTGCAGGATGAACAGGGCATAGAGTAAGGTAAACACCGTTCCTTCCCAGATGGAAATCCGTTTGTCCTGTGCCAGGAGGTAAAACAGGAATCCGCTGGCGGCCATCACCGGCAGCGAAAAGCCCAGCAATTCCGGCGGAACGGTGATGCTGCCGAAAAAGGAGGCGACGGAAGGTATCACCAGCGAGTTGAAAACGCTGGAACCCAGGATGTTTCCGATGGCCATCTCCGCCTTACCCTGCCGGATAGCCGAAATGTTAACGGCCAGTTCGGGGAGGGTAGTGCCCAGCGACAGCAGGGTAAGCGCGATGATAGCATGCGGTATCTGCAGGCTCACGGCAATTTTCTCAATGGATGAGATGGTTAACTCTGCCCCGAAGTAGATACCGCCTGCGGTAAGTGCCAGCAGTCCCACATGTTTCCACGGGGTGGGGAGAGGGCCGTCCGGCGAAGGGAGGGAGAGCGCCGAAACATCTTCTTTTTCTCCCCGTATCAGGTAAATACTGTAGAGAATATAGATGATGAGCCCGATAAAGGCTTCGTAGTACACAATTACGCCGTCGTAGGCAATCATGTACAAATAGAAAAAGCTGCCCAGCAGAAAATGCAGGTCAATCTGAATATACGTGCTGCCCAGCTGGATGTTCCTGCGGTGCACCAGCGCAGCGATGCCGGTGATGAGCAGCAGGTTGGAAATGTTGGCGCCGATGATGTTACCCGGCAGTATTTCTGAAACACCTTTGCGCACCGATAAAATACCGGAAATCAACTCCGGCAGCGATGTGCCGATACCCACGATAAAGATGCCGATCACAAAGCCGGGCAGCTTCATCCAGGCCCCTATTTTCTCTGCCGAGTTGGTAAACAGGCGCGCCGAAGTGAGCAGGAGTGCAAGTGAAGCAATGAAGATGAGCAGCTGAACGAACATGCCGGAACTTTTTTGGATGAAGCCAATGCGGCAGCAGGAATGTGCCTGTATGTTATAAAGGTACTTTGTTTTGCCGGAACGGCCCCTGCTGCATCCTGCTCATCTTCTGCATTTCATTCGGCGGGACACCTAAACTTCCGTACCTTTCTTTCATGAGAATAACCGCCATCATCTGCCTGCTGCTGGGCAGCCTGTCTGCCTTGCAGGCACAACGCACACTTCTTCATTGTGGCCGCCTGGTGGATACCCGTGAGGGAACGGTCCGCAGCCAGGTAACCGTCATCATATCCGGTACCTCCATTACAGACGTGGTGCCGGGTTATGCGGCCGTAGCGGCCGGCGACCGGGTGGTGGACCTGCGCAGCAAAACGGTGCTGCCGGGACTGATGGACATGCACGTACACATGGAAACGGAAACACGGCGGGGCAATGCCATTGACCGCTTCACGTTCAACCCTTCCGATTTCGCGTTTCAGAGCACGCTGTTTGCCCGCACCACCCTCCTGGCCGGCTTTACCACCGTGCGGGACCTCGGCGGTTCGGGTGTTAACATCTCCCTGCGCAACGCCATCAACCGGGGCTGGGTTACGGGACCCCGCATCTTTACGGCCGGTAAATCCATTGCCACCACGGGCGGCCATGCCGATCCCACCAACGGCTACCGCAAAGACCTGATGGGTGATCCCGGTCCCAACGAAGGCGTGATCAACGGACCGGCGGATGCCTGGCACGCTGTTCGCCAGCGGTACAAAGACGGCAGCGACTGCATTAAGATCACCGCTACGGGCGGTGTGCTGAGCCAGGCAAAAGATGGATCCGGTCCCCAGTTCACCGAAGAGGAAGTGCGGGCCGTGGTTACAGCCGCCAAAGACTATGGTTTTCACGTGGCCGCCCATGCCCATGGAGCCGAAGGCATCAAGCGGGCCATCCGGGGCGGTGTACACAGCATTGAGCATGGGACGTATATGGATGATGAAGCTATCGCCCTGGCCATTCAGCATGGTGCCTGGCTGGTGCCCACCATCACTGCCGGAAAGAGTACGGGGGACAGTGCCCGTATTCCCGGTTATTACACCGACATCGTAACGCCCAAAGCGTTGGTGGTGGGTCCGCGTATCCAGGCCACTTTTGCCAAAGCCTGGAAAGCCGGTGTGAAGATTGCCTTTGGCACTGATGCAGGTGTATTCTCCCACGGGAAGAACTGGATGGAGTTTGTTTACATGACTGAAGCCGGCATGCCGCCGATGGAAGCACTGCTCAGCGCCACCCGCAACGCGGCCCAGTTACTGGGTATGTGGGACCGGCTCGGGAGCATAGAAAAGGGTAAGCTGGCCGATATCATTGCTGTAGACGGCGACCCCCTCCGCGACATGCGGGTTATGGAAAAAGTGGTGTTTGTGATGAAGGAAGGGAAGGTGTACAAGCAGGACGGGCAACCAGTCTTCTGATGCGGGCCCCGTCATCAGTACCTCTACACGATCACCATAAAAAAAGAACTGCGTGACAAAAGCCGTGCGGTGGGAAAAAGGTGAAATCAATTTTTCCACTATCATGCCTGATACGCAGTTCCATCCGGCAGAAACCATCTGCTTCCCTGCCGTGTAATATCTCCCCGTTTTTCAAAAGGGAATGCCTATTCCTTCATACCTGCAAAGTGCTGGTGGAAATAAGGAATGGTTTCAATGCCTTTGTAGAAATTGAGCAGATCATATTTTTCGTTGGGACTGTGCAGGTTGTCGCTGTCCAGTCCAAAGCCCAGGAATACAATCTTGATCCCCAGCTCCTGTTCAAAAAGGGCGCAGATGGGGATGCTGCCGCCGCCCCGTACCGGGATGGGATCCTTGCCAAACGTATCGCGGATCGCCGCTGCTGCCGCCCGGTAGCCCTTGCTGTCGATGGGCGTCATGTACGGCTCGCCGCCGTGATGCTCAGTGGCTTTCACCACCACGCCTTCGGGCGCCATGCTTTGGAAATACTGAATCAGTTTTTCGGTGATGTTCGCGGCCGACTGGTTGGGCACCAGGCGCGTTGAAATTTTTGCATATGCCTTCGATGGCAGCACCGTTTTGGCGCCTTCGCCGGTGTAACCGCCCCAGATGCCGTTCACTTCAAACGTGGGACGGATGCCCGTGCGTTCGTTGGTGGTATAGCCTTTCTCTCCCCACAGGGTCGGCACACCCAGATCGGCACGGTATTCTTCTCCATCAAAGGGAGCCGCCGCCATCAGCTTCCGCTCTTCGGGTGTGGCTTCCACCACATCGTCGTAAAAGCCGGGGATGGTGATGTGATTGTTTTCATCGTGACAGGCCGCAATCATCCGGGCCAGCATGGTGATGGGGTTGGCCACCGCACCGCCGTACACACCGCTGTGGAGATCGCGGTTGGGACCGGTCACTTCCACTTCAATGTAACTCAGGCCCCGCACCCCGATGTCAATGGACGGATGCTCCAGGCTCAGCATGGCCGTATCGCTGATGAGAATGACGTCGGCTTTCAGCAGCTCTTTGTGTTCTTTCACAAAAGTGGCCAGGTTGGGACTGCCCACTTCTTCTTCTCCTTCGAGGATGAATTTGATGTTGGTGCAGAGGGTGTTGGTCTGCACCATGGTTTCGAGCGCCTTCACGTGCATGTAAAACTGGCCCTTGTCGTCGCAGGCGCCACGGGCATAAATCTTTCCGTCTTTGATCACGGGATCAAATGGTCCGCTGTGCCAGAGTTCCAGTGGATCGGGGGGCTGCACATCGTAGTGGCCGTACACCAGCACGGTGGGGAGGGAGGGGTCGGTCATTTTTTCGGCATACACCACCGGGTGACCGGCCGTGGGGTAGATCACCGCTTTATCGGCGCCGGCTTCCAGCAGCCGCTGTTGAACGGCGTTGGCGCAGGCAACCATGTCTTCCTTGTGCTCGCTGCGGGCGCTCACGGAGGGAATGCGGAGTAATGCGAGAAGTTCCTGCAGGAACCGTTCTTTGTGCTGTTCCTGATACGTTTTCCAGGCTTGCATACAATCGTTTTATTTATGGCGTGAAAAAAACGAAAGTAGCACATTCGGTGCGGCCGGGCAATGATTTTCGTAAGGGCCTGTTGAGATATAAAGGGTCATTTTTTCATCAGGGGTTAAAGAATTGCAAAGAATGCAAACGGTGCCGGTCCGGTGTGCTTTGTAACGGGCCGCCGCTTTATTTTTGCAACACCAATCATAGCAGCCTCTGCCGGATCTACTTCCCGCTTGTCATATGTGAAGATGTTTCCGGTAGGGGCTGTGACTATTTCAGCCCTTTTGCAACTTACCCAGCCAGATCCATACCGGTGAGCAGATGAGCCACACCACCACCGCCAGCAGGAGCGTGAATTTCAGCAAAGCGCAGCACCAGGTGGCCCGGGCCATCCACTCCTCCGCACCCCGCGAGAGCTGCCAGAGCATGCCCGCGTTCTCCAGCACGTCGAGTAAGCCGGCCAGCAACGGCAAAAGGGCCAGGCTGTAGGCGGCGGATTGATGGGCCGGATGAAAGGAACGGGCCACCACGGTACAGGCGGTGTACAAAAACAGGCTGTAGAAGAGGATGAAGGCAAAGTCGAGCCAGGTATTTTGCCGTGCCCGGGCAATGGTATTGGGTACGGGCCTTTCTCTCCAGGCAGACAGGATGGCTGCCGTGGTGGCCTTGGTTTTGGCCAGTTCCAGGGATACAATACCGGCCGGACTTTCCGGGAACCGGCTGAGGGGTGCTCCGTGCCAGCGCATGAGCAGCGTCATGATCAGTGTGCCGGCAAACAGAAAAAGTAGAAGGTTGCGTTGCGACATGGTGCGTTCTCTCAGAGCAATCCAAAACGTTCCTCCACATACGCCCAGTTCACTACCTTCCACCAGGCGTTCACGTAATCGGCCCGGCGGTTCTGGTATTGCAGGTAGTAGGCATGTTCCCACACATCGAGGCCCAGCAGCGGGGTGCCCCGTACAGCACTCACGGGCATGAGCGGATTGTCCTGGTTGGGAGTGGCGCCTATGCGCAGTTGTTTACCGGCATCCGCATAGAGCCAGGCCCAGCCGCTGCCGAATTGACCTTTGGCGGCATCATTGAACTGTTGCTGCATGGCTTCCAGGCTGCCAAACGACTGGTGGATGGCCTCCCGCAAAGAGCCGGCAGGGGTAGTGCCGCCACCCGGCTTCATGCAACGCCAGAACAGTTCGTGGTTGTAATGACCGCCGCCATTGTTGCGCAGTTTGGCCGAATATTTTTGTACCTGTCCCAGCAGCTGTTGCAGGCTTTGACCGGGGGCTACACCTTCGGCTTTGGCTGCATCCTGCAGGTTGGCGGCATATGCAGCCGCGTGTTTGCTGTAATGAATCTCCATGGTACGGGCATCCACCACGGGCTCCAGGGCGTGGTAGGCATAGGGCAGGGGCGATTGGGCAAAGCCGAAATCGGACATTCCTGCCCCCAGCACCCGGGCGCTGCTGCAAGCTGATAGCGTTGTGAACGTCCAGGCAGGCAGCAGGGCCAGTCCGCCCGCTTTGGCAGAGGTGCTGAGAAAATTTCTGCGGCTGAGAGACGATTTCATGCGCTTGATTTGATGGTACAAGTTACGGGCAATGCGGGAAAGATCAGCCGGCTTTTTCGCGGAGGAAGCGGCTCAGGCGCACGCGGCGCAGGATGCGGTAATAGAATTCCGCGTTGAACAGTTGCGAATCCTGCATGGCCTTATAGGTGAGGAAGAGCCCGATGGGAATCAGCACCGCCGTACTCAGCCACATACCGGAAAAGGGCAGCAGCACATCTTCCTTCACCATCTTTTCCCCGCTGGTGTTGATGATGTGAAAGATGATGAAGAAAAGAACGGAGATCACCAGGGGCAGTCCCAGGCCGCCTTTCCGGATGATGGAGCCCAGCGGGGCGCCTATGAGAAAGAGTACCAGGCAGGCAAACGACAGCGTGAACTTGCGGTGCCGTTCCACTTCGTGCAGGCGCAGTTGCCGTTGTTGTTCGCGGTACTCGTAGCTCACCAGCTCCACCTGGCTCTTCAGCGTTCCGGTCTGGCTGGCTGCCACACCGAAGATCGTGCGTTTGAGGCTGTCGGGGATCATGGTGGCGGCGGAGGTAAACCGCAGTGTGTCTTTCAGCGGCAGTTTCCAGATGCTGTCGGGCAGCAGGAAGGGTGTGTAGGCCTTCAGTTCGCGGTCGCTTTTTTCCAGTGTATTGGCCGAGAGCTTCCGCAGCGAATCCACCACGGTGGTGAGTTGCTGCAGGCTCAGCATTTTATAAAAATTCCTGAAGGTGCTGTCGGCCGATTTATTCAGCTTGAACGAACTGAGATCAAACACTTTTTTGTATTCCCTGAATCCCAGCCGGTAGAAATCCGTTTCAATGGTGCCCGAAGCTCCTTTCTCCTGGTACCGCCAGCCGTTGCGCAGGTTGAAATACAGGAACCGGCGGTCGGGTGAAAACATCATACTGCCTTCATCGGCCAGGATCACCTGGTCCTGCAGGGAATAGCTGTGCTCGTAAATCACCACATTCCGGATCAGGGTATCGTTTTCTTTTTTGCCCACTTTGATGGTGTAGCCATCGAGCTTGTTGTAAAACACGCCCTCCTTGATATCGAAGGCCGGTTTGGCCACGCGGATGTCGTACAGCAGGGTGCGCATCTTTAGTTCGGCCACCGGGATCACGTAGTTGGCGAACAGGAAGGCCACCACGGCCAGGCCTCCCGCAACCACCAGCACCGGCCGCATAAACCGCACGAGCGGAATGCCGGCGCTCTTGATGGCTACCAGCTCAAAGGATTCGCCCAGGTTGCCGAAGGTCATGATGGAGGATAAGAGGATGCCCAGCGGCAGCGCCAGCGGAACCACTGTGGCGCTGAGGTAGCCGATGAACTGCACCAGGGTGGTGAGGTCAATGCCTTTGCCCACAAATTCGTCAATGTACAGCCAGAAAAACTGGATCACCAGGATAAACAACGCGATGAAGAACGTGGCCAGGAAGGGCCCGATAAAGGCTTTTATGATAAGTTTGTCTAACTTTTTTATCACCGCTAAATACCTGGTATGCAGGAACAGGCAAATGTAAGTCTTTCGGAGCGGGAGTTGCAACTGGTTTGTGATCCCGGCTGGATTTTAACGAAGAATGCCATTCTTTCCAAAGTGATCACGCTCTTCGGGCAAACAGCTGTAGGATACAGCGAACAACTGAAGCAATCGCGGTTGCCGGAAGCATTGCGTGAACAGTCGCCCAAAATTTCACGCGGGGAACAGTACAACGGGCTGCCCTATGCCATGCTGGATCTGCCCCGCAGTTTCGGGCGGGAGGATGTGTTTGCGATTCGTAGTTTTTTCTGGTGGGGGCATGTGTTTTCGGTAACCCTGCATCTAAAGGGCGTGTACCGGGAACAGTATGCAGCCGCTGTGGAACGGGCTGCTGCCGGCGGCCGGTTGGAGGGAGCCTGGGTGAACCTGGGTACAGCGGAATGGGTGCATCATGCCGATGAGGGCAGCTGGGCCCGGCTGGAGCCCGGCTGGAAACCGGCGGCCGGTAATCCCCTGCTGAAGTTGCAATACCAACTGCCGTTGACCTGCTGGGAGCAGGCGGCATGGTTTCTGCAGGAATCGTTTGGTAAGTTTCTCGGCGTGGTGGACGTTTAGTTACCGAGCCGGTGAAACAGGTCTTTCACCTGGTATTCCCACAACTGGCTCTGGTCTTTGATGTCTTTCTTGTCGGCAAAATCCTTGACAATAAGTATAGTCTGGTTGGAGATTTCCGTTTTTTCTATGCGGAACTCAAAATATTCTTCCTTGCCTGCGTGCAGCCAACGGAAACGCACATATTTATCGGGTTCTTTTTCCAGCAGTTCCGCTTTTTCTTCGGTGCCGTTCCAGTCAAACATAAAGATGCCGTCCCGCTCGTCTACTTTATCGGCAAACCACTCCTGTAATCCGGCAGGTGTTGCTAAGAATTCAAATAAAATCGGAGGCGAGCATTTAACCGGGAATTCCAGTGTGTATAGAACTTTTTTACTCATGAATTTGATCCCTTACGTGCAGGTGAAGTGCAATAATAAATAATTAAAGCAGGATTCAAAATTTTTACCCCTGAATTTTTACCCCACCGGATTTTCGTTTTTTATTCTCAAAAAATCATTGTAAGTGATTGATTTACATATCCTTGAAGATTTTTTTTTGGGAAATGTTAATAGATTGTTTAAATTAGATTCGGAAAATTGCGTCAAATGTTGTGTCAAAGTTGTATGCAACAGGCAGGAAGCAAATTTTCTCAATCAGGTATCCCATTAAAAACATGTAAACCCAAAAACCGAACTTATGAGCATGCGCCAACTTAAAATCACAAAATCCATTACCAACCGGGAGTCCCAGAGCCTGGAAAAGTACTTGCAGGAAATCGGGAAGGTGGAATTGATTTCTCCCGAAGAAGAAGTTAAACTGGCCGAGCGGATCAAGCAGGGCGACCAACGGGCGCTCGACCGGCTTACCAAAGCCAATCTCCGCTTCGTTGTATCTGTAGCCAAACAATACCAGAATCAGGGCTTATCACTGCCCGATCTGATCAACGAGGGCAACCTGGGCCTGATCAAGGCGGCCCAGCGTTTCGATGAAACCCGTGGGTTTAAATTCATTTCCTACGCGGTGTGGTGGATCCGCCAGAGCATCCTGCAGGCCCTGGCCGAGCAATCCCGGATTGTACGTCTTCCGCTCAATAAAGTAGGACTCACCAACCGCATCAACAAAGCTTTTTCGCAACTGGAACAGGAATACGAACGGGAACCTTCCGCCGAAGAACTGGCAGAGATGCTTGAAATTGAAACCGATGAAGTGGCGGCCTCACTGGGTATCTCGTCCCGGCACGTGAGCATGGATTCGCCGCTGGGCGATGGGGACGACAATACGCTGATGGATGTACTGCACAATCCCAACGCCGAATCCACCGACGAGGAAATTGATCACAAAGAATCGCTAAAAACAGAAATTGACCGTTCCCTGAAAACCCTCACCGAGCGCCAGCAGGAAGTCATCCGTTATTTCTTTGGAATTGGAGTGGATCATCCGCTCAGCCTCGAAGATATAGGCGTACGGTTCAACCTCACCCGCGAACGGGTGCGCCAGATCAAAGACAAGGCCATCAACAAACTCAAGACCAACACACGATCCAAACTGCTGAAAGGATACCTGGGATAAGGCCATCACCCGATCCGCACTGTACCTGAAAACCGGAACCCGAACAACGGCTTCCGGTTTTCCTTTACCGCAACTCGCACCGATCTTTTTATCTTCGCTTTCACGCATGAACCGCTTTGCCTCTTACCTGCTGGTGGCCGCTCTTGGCGCGCTGCTCTTCTTCCATTCACTGGGGAAAGTGCCCCTGTTCGACTGGGATGAAATCAATTTTGCCGAAAGCGCCCGGGAGATGATGGTCACCGGTAATTACATGCGGGTGCAGATCAACTACGAACCCTTCTGGGAAAAGCCGCCGCTGTTTTTCTGGATGCAGGCGGCCTCCATGCATATGTTCGGGGTGAACGAATTCGCCGCCCGTTTTCCCAATGCGGTATGCGGCGTGATCACCCTGCTGGTGTTGTTTGGTATGGGTCGTCGTCTCCACAACGAGCAATTTGCCTGGTGGTGGGTACTGCTGTATGCAGGTACGTTTTTGCCTCACTTGTATTTCAAGAGCGGAATCATTGATCCCTGGTTTAACCTCTTCATCTTCCTGGGCCTTTATTACCTGGGGAGTTTCCTCGCCGCCAGCGAAGAACGCTTGCCCGGGCGGATGACGCCCCTGTTGCTGTCGGCCCTGTTCACCGGGCTGGGTATTCTTACCAAGGGGCCCGTTGCCCTGTTGATTGTGCTGCTTACCTACCTGGTGCTGCTGCTGTTCCGTCGCGGAGCGGGCCTGGTGGCGGTTAAGTACTACCTGGTATGGGGACTAACCGCAGCCGCCGTGACCTCCCTCTGGTTTGGCCTTGAAATTCTGCAGCATGGCTGGTGGTTTGTGAACGAGTTCATCACCTACCAGGTACGGCTCGCTCAAACCAAGGATGCCGGTCATGGGGGCTTCCTGCTGTACCATTTTGTAGTGGTACTCATTGGATGCTTCCCGGCTTCCCTGCTTATTTTCCGTTTCAACAACCAGGAACACGAGACGAACCGCCAGTTATTATTCCGGAATCTCATGGTAGCTTCCCTGCTGGTGGTGCTGGCGGTGTTTACCCTGGTAAAAACCAAAATCGTTCACTATTCTTCCTTCACCTACCTGCCCATTGGCTACCTGGCCGCCGCAACGGTATATGGCTTGGTGAACCAGACGGCCCGCCTCCATGCCTGGCAAAAGACGGGGCTGCTGGTGCTGGGGCTGATCTGGAGCATCCTGTTCATCGGGCTGCCGCTGGTGGGCAATCACATCGGATGGCTGCAGCCTTTGCTGCAGAAGGATCCCTTCGCACTCGGCAATATCCAGGCGCAGGTGGAGTGGAACTACTGGCTGGTCCTGCCAGGTGTACTGTTCCTCGCCGCTGTAATACTATCATTTGTCTGGCTCCGGCAGCGGAAAAAAAAGAAAGCGTTGTTGCTCCTGCTGGTGGCCTGCACCGGCGTCATGCAGGTGCTGCTCACCGCGTTCACCCCCCGCATTGAACGGTATTCCCAACACGCGGCGCTGGAGTTTTTTCAGTCCCTGCAGGGGCAGGACGTGTACATCCGCACCATCGGTTACAAGAGTTATGCTCCCTATTTTTACGCCCGGGTGCAGCCGGGACAGCGCAAGGAAGCGAAAGACGAAAACTGGCTGCTGACCGGACCGGTGGACAAGCCCACTTATTTCGTAAGTAAAATCACGGCGAAGGAATGGTTGCTGCGGGATCACGGCCCCCGTCTGCGGGTACTCTATGAGAAAAACGGGTTCGTCTTCTATGAGCGCATCCCCTAAACCTCTCAATACAACCTGCTCTTTATCACCCTCCATTTGCACAGCCGGTATACCACCGATACCTGTAAGCAACCCAAGCCGTATTTCATGCTTCGCCGGAAATTGATGCTGCTGGCTTCCTTAAAATATTTGGTGGGGCAGGTTACTTCCCCAATTTCATAGCCCTTATAGAAAATCTGCGACACCATTTCGTTGTCGAAAATGAAATCATCATCGCAGGCATCGAGCTTTACTGCTTCCAGCACTTCCTTGCTGAACGCCCGGTAACCGGTGTGGTATTCCGAAAGTTTTTGTCCGAGTAAAATGTTTTGTGTAAGGGTTAAAAAGCGGTTCGCTATGTATTTGTACAACGGCATGCCGCCCTTCAGTGCCCCGTTTCCCAAAATACGGCTGCCAAACACCACCGGGTACACATTGTTTCCGATGATGCTGATCATGGCATGCAGCAGCATGGGGGTGTACTGGTAGTCGGGGTGCAGCATCACCACGATATCACCGCCCAGATCCAGCGCTTTTTTGTAACAACTCTTCTGGTTGCCGCCATAACCCTTGTTGTTTTCGTGGCGGATGATATGCCGGATGCCCAGTTCCCTGGCCTTCGTCACCGTTTCGTCCTTGCTGGCATCGTCCACCAGCACCACTTCATCCACGATATCAAAGGGAATCTCGCGGTAGGTAATTTCGAGGGTTTTGGCCGCATTGTAGGCCGGCAAAACCACAATTACTTTTTTGTTGTTGAACATGGCGGCAAAGATAGTGTTCAAAACAGGAAACCGGCACCCCCGGCCGGCGGCAGGTATTTCCGCCGTTGAACGAATGGACGTACATTTGCAACCCTTACATTTTTACGCATGTTTCAGAATCTCAGCGAACGCTTAGAAAGCGCCTTTAAAAACATTAAAGGCGAAGGCCGGATTACGGAACTCAACATCGCGGCCACCGTGAAAGACATCCGCCGGGCCCTGGTGGATGCCGATGTTAACTACAAGATAGCCAAGGAGTTTACCGATACGGTGAAGGAGAAAGCCCTGGGCAGCAAAGTATTGCTGGCGGTGAACCCCGGCCAGCAGATGGTGAAGATTGTGCAGGACGAGCTGACGGGGCTTATGGGCGGCAGCGAAGCCGAACTGGACGTGAAAGGAGCGCCGGCCGTCATCCTCGTCGCCGGTTTGCAGGGTAGTGGTAAAACCACCTTCAGCGGAAAACTGGCCCATTACCTTAAAACAAAGAAAGGCAAATCGCCCCTGCTGGTGGCAGCCGATATTTACCGCCCGGCGGCCATAGACCAGTTGACGGTATTGGGTGGACAGATAGGCGTGGACGTGTACAGTGAGCGGGAAAACAAAGACGCCGTTGCCATTGCGCAGAACGCGGTTAAGGAGGCGAGAGCGAAGAACAAAAATGTGGTGATCATTGACACCGCCGGCCGCCTGGCCGTGGACGAAGTACTGATGACCGAAGTGGCCAATATCCGCCATGCCGTGCAGCCGCAGGAGATTCTCTTCGTGGTGGACAGCATGACGGGCCAGGATGCGGTGAACACCGCCAAGGCCTTTAACGACCGGCTCGATTTTACCGGGGTGGTGCTCACCAAACTCGACGGCGATACCCGCGGGGGTGCCGCCCTCTCCATCAAATACACCGTCAACAAACCCATCAAGTTTGTGAGCAGCGGGGAAAAGATGGAAACCCTGGATGTATTCTACCCCGACCGGATGGCGCAGCGGATCCTGGGAATGGGCGATATCACCTCGCTGGTGGAAAAGGCCCAGGCGCAGTTCGACGAGGAACAGGCCAGAAAACTGGAAAAGAAAATCCGCAAAAACCAGTTTGATTTTGAAGATTTCAAACAACAGCTGGGGCAGATCAAAAAGATGGGGAACCTGAAAGACCTGATGGGTATGATCCCCGGTATGGGCAAGGCCCTGAAGGATGTGGAGATCAGCGACGACGCCTTCAAGGGGGTGGAGGCCATCATCAACTCCATGACGCCCCAGGAACGGGCCAACCCCGACCTCATCAACCCCAGCCGGCGGCAGCGCATCGCCAAAGGCTGCGGTAAAGACGTCGCCGAAGTAAACGCCTTTATGAAGCAGTTTGAGCAGATGAAACAGATGATGAGCATGATGAACAAAATGCCGGTGGGCGGCCGGATGATGCCCGGCATGGGCCGCCGCTAAATAAATTGGCCCCGGGGTTGGAATTTTGCCCCCCAGCCTTTAATTTTGCAGTCCTTATTTAAGATAACCTAATTTTTCACGCATTTAAATTTTAATTTACGATGCCAGTTAAAATCCGTCTGCAAAGACACGGGTCTAAGAAGCGACCCTTCTATTTCATCGTTGTGGCCGATGCAAGAGCCCCCCGCGATGGTAAGTTTATCCAGAAAATCGGCACCTACAATCCTGTAACTGAACCCGCTGTTGTACAGATTGACCGCCAGAAAGCGCTCGAGTGGCTCCATAAAGGCGCCCAGCCCACCGATACCGTGCGCAAGATCCTCTCCAGCAAAGGTGTACTCTACCTGAAGCACCTCCTGCGGGGTGTGAGCCTGGGTCTGTTTGACCAGGCAGCCGCCATGGAAAAATTCCAGGCCTGGCACCAGGAGCACGAAGCGGCCGAAGCCAAAAAGCGCGATGAAGCCCGCAAAGCCCGCTTCAAGTCACGCAGCGGTGGTAACTACCAGCGTCGTCCGGCTGCTCCCCGCAAACAGGAAGAAGGGGAAGCACCCGCTGCAACGGCCGAAGCCCCTGCCGAATAAGCCGTTCAGCAGAAATGCATTACATCCCGAATCCCCCGCTCCGGCGGGGGATTTTTTTTGCCGGTAACCCACTCCCGCGGGCACGTATCTTTGCGCCATGGAACAATACTTCAGCATCGGCCATATTGCCGCCACCCATGGACTGCAGGGAGAAGTGGTTCTCAAACACCACCTCGGCAAAAAGACCGCCCTCAAGGGCCTGGAGGTGTTTTTCATGGAAGAAGGGAAAGACCGCTTCCTGCCGTATTTCATCACCGGCACCCGCATCAAAAATGAAGCGGAAGTGTTCCTGTCCATCGAAGGCATTGCCACCAAAGAAGCCGCCCGGTTGCTGGCTACCCGGAAAGTATGGCTGCGGGAAGCCGATTTCTACAAGCACGCGGGTAAGGCGGCCCCCATATCGCTGATTGGCTACCTGTTGCTTGACGGGAAAAAAGAACTGGGCATCATCCGCGAAGTGATTGAGCAGCCCCTGCAGATTCTCTGCCGCCTGGAGATCGAAGGCTGCGAAGTACTGATCCCCCTGCACGAAGAAACCATCCGCCAGGTGAACCACCGGAAAAAACAGGTGGTAACCGAACTGCCCGACGGATTGCTCGATGTGTACCTGTCCTGATCACAACTCCCTTAACTTGATAAAGGTCCCGCATGTCCCGGCAACGCATCATCGCTCATTTCGACCTGGATACGTTTTTTGTTTCCGTGGAACGGCTCAACGATCCCTCCCTCGCGGGTAAACCCGTGATTGTGGGCGGCAGCCGCGAACGTGGCGTGGTGAGCACCTGCAGCTACGAAACCCGGGTGTTTGGCGTACACAGCGGCATGCCCATGTCGCGTGCGGTAAAACTCTGCCCGCAGGCCATTGTGCTTACAGGCACCCGCGGCGAATACAGCCGCTTTTCCCGCTGGGTCACGGAGATCATTGCTGCAAAAGCACCTTTGTTTGAGAAAGCGTCGATTGATGAGTTTTACATCGACCTCACGGGCATGGACCGGTTCTTCGATCCTGTTCAATGGACCATTGACCTGCGGAAGGAAATCATCGAGCAAACGCAGCTGCCCATCTCCTTTGCCATCGCCTCCAATAAACTGGTGGCGAAGATTGCCACCGACCTGGCCAAGCCCAATAATTTTATCATCATACCCTTTGGGGGTGAAAAAGATTTCCTCGCACCTCTCCGGGTGAACAAAATACCGGGGGTGGGGGAGCAGGCCTTCCACCTGCTGCTCGACCTGGGCATTGAAACCATCGGCGACCTGCAACGCGCCAATCCAGTACTGCTGGAACAGCACCTCGGCAGCCACGGCCGCGACCTCTGGCGGCGGGGGCAGGGCATCAGCACCAGCCCCGTGGCGGCTTACCAGGAATCCAAATCCATCTCCAGCGAAAACACTTTTCACGAAAACCGCAGCGATCTCCCTTTTCTCGAAGCCGAAATGGTACGCCTCACCGAAAAGATCGCCTACGAACTGCGACAGGAAAACAAAATGACGGGATGTATATCCATCAAAATCCGCTATCCCAGCTTCGAAACCCAGCAGCGGCAGACCACCATCCCCTACACCTGTTACGATGATGAACTGATTGCCCACGCCCTCGACCTCTTTCACCAACTGTACCGGAAAGGGCAACCCGTGCGCCTCCTGGGGGTGC
The DNA here is from genome assembly GCA_937862815.1 of uncultured Chitinophagaceae bacterium. Classification (GTDB taxonomy): domain Bacteria; phylum Bacteroidota; class Bacteroidia; order Chitinophagales; family Chitinophagaceae; genus Lacibacter. The sequence goes on from CALMED010000007.1 coordinate 131,853, forward strand.
GGCTGAGCGAACTCACGTCGGAAGCCACCCAGACCAACCTCTTCCAGGATGTGTCGAAAAAGAATGAATTGTACAAAGCAATTGACGGCGTAAAAGACCGCTTTGGTAAGGCCTTGCTCACCAAGGGACGGGTGGCCGGAAAGCGGAAGGAGCCTTGAGGTAACCCGACAAGGTTATTTCCATTTCCCAAGCTGCTGCAGCACAGCCCGCAGGTCTTTGGGCAGAGGCGCTTCCAGTTCCCGCACTTCCCCCGATAGGTCCTTAAAACGGATTTTCCATGCATGCAGGGCGAGGCGGTTCAGCAACGGCCGTTCCTGTTCCTCCGATTTCGACAATTTAAATTTCCGGCCCTTGAGGCTGCTCAGCAACAACGGATCGGCCGTGCCGTACACATCGTCGCACACAATGGGATGCCCGATGTGTTTCATGTGCACCCGGATCTGGTGCGTGCGGCCGGTGTGGATGCGGAACTCCAGCCAGGCATAACGGCCATAGCTTTGTACCACCCGGAAATCGGTTTGCGAGGATTTACCTTTCTGGTGCGTGAGGTAGGTTCCTTTCTTTGCCGGGTTTTCCATGATGGGTGCATCCACGCTGCCTTCCGGCTGGTAGGGTACGCCGTGCACCAACCCCTGATAATACTTTTCCACGGTGCGGTCTTCAAACTGCTGCGAGAGGTGTTTGTGCGTCGCTTCATCCCGGGCAAAGAGGATGAGCCCGCTGGTCATTTTATCCAGCCGGTGCACCACCCATACTTTCCCATAGCGTTCCTGCAACAGGTCTTTCAGGGAGGGTTCCGACTGCTCCCGGTCGGGGATGGAGAGCAGCCCGGCGGGCTTGTTAACGGCGATCCAGCCCCCGGCTGGATCGCCGGGGCTAAGGGCGAGGATATCCGGCTTATTCTTCATTGCGGTTGCGGGCTTTTTCTTCTTCTTTCTTGCGTACAAACGACTTGTTCAGGAATTTCAGCAGGCGTACTTCTTTTTCGGAGAGATGCCGCCATTTGCCACGGTCCACGTTCTTTTTGCTGAGGTTGGCAAAGAGCACCCGGTCGAGGCCCTTCACATCATAGCCCAGGTGTTCAAACATGCGGCGCACGATGCGGTTGCGCCCGCTGTGGATTTCGATGCCGATGATCTTTTTGTTTTTGGCATCGGCATAGCCCACGGCGTCCGGGGCAATGAAACCGTCTTCCAGCGTAACCCCCTGCAGCAGTTGTTCAAAGTCGCGTTTTTCCAGCGGACGGTCGAGTGTCACTTCGTACACTTTCTTCACCTGGAAGCTGGGGTGCGACAGTTTCTGGGTCAGCTCCCCGTCGTTGGTCAGCAGCAATACCCCCGTTGTATTTCGGTCGAGACGTCCCACGGGGTAAATCCGCTGCGGCGTAACGCCTTTCATCAGGTCCATGATGGTCTTGCGGCCCTGCGGGTCCTCCGAGGTGGTGATGTAATCCTTCGGCTTGTTCAGCAGGATGTACACCAGTTCCCGCTGCACCTGTACGCGTTTGCCGTTAACCTTAATTTCATCCTGCTCCTGCACTTTGTAGCCGGGTTCGGTTACGACCACGTTATTTACCTTCACTTTTTCTTCCTTGATCAGCATCACCGCGTCGCGGCGGCTGCATACGCCGCAGTGGGCAATGAATTTATTCAGCGGCATGGCGGCAGGTGCTGCTGTTGCGGTGGCAGCGGGTTTGCTGCTGCGGGAACGCACTGGTGCGCCGGCCGGTTTTCCCCCGGTGGCCGCGGCCGGTTTACGGGAACCGGATTCCTGCTTTTTCTTCTCTTCAAACCAGGCTTTCTTTTCGGCTCTTGCCTTGCGTTTTTCCTGGCGGAGTTCTTCTTTTTTCTGTGCGTTGGACTTCTGTCCGCTGAATTTCTGAAAATACGGGTTGGCCATGTGTTGGGTTTTGCTGTTTTGCAACAGGAGTTAAAAAGTTGTAAATCTTAAGTTACGGGTTGTAAGTTTTCAGTTCCAATAGAGAAGATTTTCATGGTCTCAGCGGATAACTTACGCCTTATTGCTTAAAATTTCTTTATTCGCCAGCTGTCCGCAGGCGGCGTCAATATCTTTTCCCCTGCTGCGGCGCAGGCGGGCGTTTACACGGTTCTTTTCCAGGTGTTGCATGAACTGGTCCACCACCTTTTCGTCGGGTTTCTGAAAGCGGGCTTTGTCAATGGGGTTGTATTCAATGATGTTGATGAGATCGGCCGGTACCTGCCGGTAAACGCGGATCAGCTCATCGGCATCTTTCAGGCTGTCGTTGAAATCCTTGAACAGGATGTATTCAAAGGTGATTTCATTGCCGGTCTTCTTGTAAAAATAATTGAGTGCATCAATCAGCGATTTGATGTTATTGGTGTCGTTGATGGGCATGATCTCATTCCGCTTGGTGTCGTTGGCGGCGTGCAGCGATAAAGCCAGCTTGAAGCGCACCCCGTCATCGCCCAGCTGTTTGATCTGTTTGGCTACGCCGGCAGTGGAAACGGTGATACGGCGGGCGCTCATGCCCAGCCCGTCGGGCGAGGTGATCCGCTCAATGGCTTTCAGCACGTTTTTATAATTGAGCAGGGGTTCACCCATGCCCATGAAGACGATGTTGGTCAGTTTTTTGTTGTACACCCGCTCGCTCTGCTGGTTGATGAGCACCACTTGATCATAAATTTCATCGAAGCTGAGGTTCCGCCTGCGCTCCATGTACCCGGTGGCGCAGAACTTACAGGTGAGCGAACAACCAATCTGGGAAGAAACACAGGCGGTCTTCCGGTCTTCGGTGGGGATGAGTACGCCTTCCACGAGATGCCCGTCATGGGTACGGAAGCGGGATTTAATGGTGCCGTCGGCCGAATACTGTGTAGCATCCTCTGTTAATGCAGGCAGGGTAAACTGTTCGCCCAGTTTCTGCCGCAGTTCTTTGCTCAGGTTCGTCATATCGGCAAAGCTGTGGGCATGTTTCTGCCACAGCCATTCGTAGACCTGTTTGGCCCGGAATTTGGGTTCGCCCAATTCCCCGAAATATGCCTGCATCTCCTCCGGATCAAGGTCCCTGATATTCTTTCCTTTCACTACCTGCATCCCGCAAAGGTACAAAGCGGCTGCCGAATGCAGGGGGTTGATTACTTTTGACCCATATACGATTGCCATGAAACCCGTTTATGTGATTGATTGTCTGCGCACGCCCATTGGTAAATACGGCGGCGCCCTCGCTTCGGTTCGTCCCGACGACCTGCTGGCCCATACCATCAAAGCCCTGCTCGGGCGGCACCCTTCTCTCGATCCCCAGGCCATTGAAGATGTGATTGCCGGTGCCGCCAACCAAAGCGGTGAAGACAACCGCAACGTTGCCCGCATGGCGGCCTTGCTGGCCGGCTTACCGGTGTCGGTGGCCGGGACTACGGTGAACCGGCTTTGCGCCAGCGGCCTGCAGGCCATCATGGACGCCGCACGTGCCATTGCCTGCGGCGAAGGAGACCTGTACATCGCCTGCGGGGTGGAGAGCATGAGCCGTGCCCCCTTTGTATTGCCCAAACAGGGCGATGCATACGGCCGCAAGGCCGAGTTGTATGATACCACCCTGGGCTGGCGTTTTCTCAACCCCCGCCTGGCGGAGCTGTACCCTCCCTATTCCATGGGCGAAACGGCCGAAAACGTAGCCCGGCAGTGGAATATTTCCCGGCAGGCGCAGGATGCCTTCGCGTTGCAAAGCCAGGAGCGTTACTTCGCGGCGGAAGCGGCGGGGAAGTGGACCGATGAGCGGATACCCGTGGAATCGCTGCGGGGGCGTGACGTGGAGGTGGTGGAAGAAGACGAGCATCCGCGCCGCACGTCACTGGAACAACTCAGCAAGCTGAAGCCGGCATTTGCAAAGGACGGTACCGTTACGGCCGGCAACGCCAGCGGCATCAACGACGGGGCGGCCGCCCTGCTGCTGGCTTCGGAAGTGGCGGTGAAAAACCTGGGCCTGCGGCCCCTGGCGCAGATCCGCTCCCTGGCGGTGGCCGGTGTGGATCCGGCCACTATGGGCATCGGGCCCGTACCGGCTACGCAGAAGGCCTTGCAACGGATGGGTATTGCTGTTGCCGACCTCGGCCTGGTGGAACTCAACGAAGCGTTCGCGTCCCAGAGCATTGCCTGCATCCACGACCTGGGGCTGGATGCGGAAAAAGTAAACGTAAACGGGGGCGCCATTGCCCTGGGTCACCCGCTGGGCTGCAGCGGTGTGCGCATTACCACCACCCTGCTGCACGAAATGAAACGGCGGAAAACCAAATACGGCCTGGCCACCATGTGCGTGGGAGTAGGGCAGGGAGCCGCCATTGTGTACGAGGGCCTCATCCGTTAAGCGGATCAGAGGCGTACATCCGCACTCAATGGGCGGAAGGATGTGCCCAGGTAATGGGTTTTTCCATCGCAGGAATATTCCAGCAACAGCGGAAACAGCCGCAAGTGCCGTGGGTAGGGGGTTCCGTTTTCCCGGGGCACCCCCGGAAATATTTCAATCAGCTCATTGCCGGAACCCGGCACAAGCATCTCATACGCGGTTTGGCCCGGCAGGCGACCCGCTTTTTCTTTCCGGATGGGTCCGGTTGCTTTTTCGGTCACCATGCTTACATCTTTTCCCTGCAGCCAGGCGCGGTTCACCGTTACCGCCCGGCCGGGCCAGGGTTCCAGGTACACGCGGTACTGCAGCACCGGGCCGCGGCGTTCCGCGGCAGGCAGCTGTACTACCCCCGGCTTCACCCGGAAGCTGTACGCATAGATTTTCTTCACCGGGTATTTACCCTGCGCCTGGGAAACTGTGCCGGCCAGCAGCAGCAGATGTGTTATCAACCATGCAGCTTTCATGATAAGGAAGGGATGCACCGCCTTGCGGTCTGCATGCTGTTTTTTAGTTTTTCACAAATTTTTGCAGGTGCTTGTATTGGCGGTTGTCGCTGATGATTTCCAGAACATAGTTACCGGCCGGCAGCTGGCTGATGTTCAGTTCGCCGGCACTGTAGCTGCTGGTTTTTTGCAGCACGGTCTGCCCGCTCATGCCAAACACCCGGATGTTTACGGAACGTATACCGGTGGCCGTACCGGGCTGATAGCGGATGCTGCCTTGTGCCACGGTGGGATAGACCGATTGGATAAAGCTGCGGTCGTTCACGATGAGGTTGGAAACCGGCGTCGTAAAAGGAACCGTGGTGTAGAACATGCCATTACCATGCGTGCCTACCAGCAGCGTGTTATCGGAGGCCCGCAGGGCCAGGTCGTTTATTAGTGCACCCTGCATTACCGGCGGGCCTTCCAGGGTCCACAAGGTGGATGGACCGTTGATAGCAGTGGTGCTGAACAGACCGATGGAGGTACCTACATAGTATTCCACGTTTGTGCTGCGGGGTATGATGGCGCAACTCCGGAATGAAGGCGTGTTCAGGTTGCCCTGCACCAGTTGCCAGGTGGGGGTGGGTGAAGTGGCATTGCCGGTCCAGAAAGCGCTTTGTACGTTGTAGTTGGATACCACCACCATTACCGTATCGGGGTTGCGGGGATTTACCGCAATATGCCGCACGAGCGACTGATTGGTCATGCCGGTTACAGGTGAAATATTTGCCGGCAGGGTGCCGGGCGCAGCATTGCGGGGATCTGCCAGCCGGTACACTTTTCCATCGGTAGTGCCAATGAAAAGGTAGGAGCCGCTTCCGGCATAGGTACCACGGGAGGTGGCCAGTGCAAAGATGCTGCCGGTGAGGGTGCTTTCAATGCCGGTCATCCGCTGCCAGCCGCTGAACTGGGTAACGGTGCTGGCATTGTTGGTGCGCCAAACCTCGTTGAAGGCCGCGAAATAGAGCGTTTCGGTATTATCCTGGTCGAGGTGGAAATACGTGATAAACTCGCCGTCGGAAGATCCGCTGGGTTTGATGTAGGTGAGTGAGGGCGATGTGCGGTTCAGGTTCAGCCGGTAGATATCGCCTTCCTGGGCGGAGCCGTAGAGGAACTGCTGGGTGGAGGTGCTGGGCGATAAACCGCAGGCGCCGCCATCGCCGCCAATCAGTACATAGTGATCGTTGGGGTCGGGACGAACAACTGCCAGCAAACCGCGGGCATCGCGGTAGGTGGTGCTGTTATCCTGCGCCCCTCCGGCGAATGCGAGGGAGCCCGGTGTGGGGTCTATGGCCACGTGATAATACTGTACTGTCTGGAATTGTCCGTTCCGGGTACTCCAGGCCACACTGGTGGCGGTAATATTATCGGTTACCTGCAAGCCGCCATCGTTGGCTACCACCAGGCGGTTGGGGTTGGTGGGGTCGAAAGCATACGCGTGGAAGTCTACGTGGCTCACACCACCGGGATCGGTGTAGGTAGTAGAGGTTTCACCGCCGATAAAGGTGCCGGCTGAAGCAAATCCGTTGGTGGACCGGTAGAGGTTTACTCCCCCCGCCACCACAAGGTCGGGGTTGGTGGGGTGCACGGCCACCATCATGTTGTATTCTTCCTGTGTTTCCATGCGGGTAATGAAGGTGCCGCCCGATACGCGGTCGGCCCGCAGGAAGTTGCGTCGGTTTTCACTCCATACCGGTGTGCCCCCCGAGAGGTCCACCCGGAAGAGATCGGCTTCGGAAAAACCGTTGAAGGACTTCAGGCCGTTTTCATACATCACATAACAAATGGCTGGATTGCTGGGTGCGAGACTCAAAACGGTTCGACCCCATCCGCCAACAAAGCTGCCGCCGGAGATGCTGTTGTTGTAGGCGCTCCATCCCGCCACGGAGTCGGCCTGGCCAAAACGCCCCCCGGCAATACGGGAAAAGTTTACCCCGTTGGTAGAGGTCCACACGCCCACGGTGTCGCGGTCGCTGTTCCGGCCGGAAAAACTGGCATAATAGCGGGTTCCGTCTTTGGAAATGATCACGTCGGTAACCATATTGAAAACGCTCTGGCTGAGATTGCTGTCGCGGAGCACAAAAAACCAGTTGATGCCCCCGTCATTCGACAGGAGGATGTAGTTGAGTACGGCGGCATAAACCCAGCCGTTGGGTGCTACCTGTACGTTGAATACGATGTCGAAGATGTTATCCAGCACGGTGATGGCGCCGCCGGCGGTGGCAGCCAGTTTGGTCCAGGTGAGACCGTTGTCGGTTGATTTTAAGATACCGTTGCCCGGTATGAATGCGTTCGGGTATTCCGGTGATGCGCCCAGCAATTCACCGGTACCTGCGTACCAGGTATCCTGGAAGCCCGGCCGCGGGTCCTGGGCCAGGCAGGTGATGTTGCGTACTTCGGCTGTGGGGTGCACAAAATTCCAGGTGTTTCCGCCGTCGGTGGAGCGGAACATGCCACCCGAAACGCCGCCCGCCAGCATGATCTGGTTGTTGCGCATGTCGTAGGCAACCGCCCGGCTGCGTCCGCCCAGCCGGGATGGTCCGGCCGATGTATAGGTATTATTGATCGTCGTACGGAATCCTTCTGTGTTCTGCCGGGAAAGGATGTCCCGCAGTTGGGCTGCTTCCCGCCGGTGAATATCGCGGGGTATTAAGCCGGTGGCCGGGTCGTGCAGGAGTTTCCATTCATACTCCCAGCGCTTCCCGCTGGCTTCTTTTTCTTTTTCTTCATAATTGACAGAGGCTGTCAGGCTGCGCTCGATCCGTTTTTTTTCAGGCAGGCTGTTGTTGGGTTGCAGGAAAAAAAACAGAACTGCTGCTGCAGCCACAGCCAGCACAGTGGGAAGGAGGAAACGTTTCATAACAGAAGGGGGATGAAGTATAAAGGGAAATTACAGCTTTTTCCGTTACGATCTGTTTTGTGGAATGCATGAAACAGCCGCCAGAAACTTTACTTCCGCAAAGCAACAGTGATTCCCTGATCCTGTTTGTAGAATTCTTTCTAAAAAAAACCAAAGGAGAGGATTTCTGCCGCACCCAGCAACTGCTGCTGCCCGGTGGGCAGGTGACGCACCACGTACTGCTCCTGTTCCAGCTCCCGCGAGCCAATGATGATGGCGTAAGGAATGCCCTTTTTTTCGGCATAGCGGAACTGCTTGTCCATTTTCTGGGGTTCGTGGTACAACTCCCCGGCAATGCCTTTGCTGCGCAGTTGCTGCAAGAGCCGGAAAGCGGTTTGGCTTTCTTCTGCTCCGAGGTTGAAGAACAGGACTCTTGGTCCGCCCTGCACCGTTGCCGGAAACAACTGCTGCGCTTCCAGCACATCGTAAATACGGTCTACTCCAAAGGAGATGCCAATGCCGGGTATGCCCGGAACGCCAAAGAGGCCCGTGAGATCGTCATAGCGACCACCTCCGCCAATGCTCCCCATCTGGATGCCGGGCGCTTTTACTTCAAAGATGATACCGGTGTAGTAGTTGAGTCCGCGGGCCAGGGTAAAGTCCACGGTGAGCGTGCAGCGGCTGCCGGCCGGGAAGTGATGCAGCAGCCAGGTGATTTCCCGGGCGCCTTCCACAGCTGCCGGTTCTTCCCCAAGCAGACCCTGCAGGGCCCGCAGTTTTTCTTCATTGCTGCCTTCGATCAGCAGGTAGCGTTCAATGGCTGCAATCTGACCGGCATTCAACCCGCGTTGTTCCAGTTCTTCTTTTACTTTTTCCGCCCCAATTTTATCAAGCTTGTCAATGGCCGTGGTGATGGCGGTAAGCTGGTTGGCACCGCCGCAACTTTCGGCCAGGGCTGCCAGTATTTTCCGGCTGTTGACGCGGATGTCGGCCGGTATGCCCAGTCGTTCGAAAACAGTGGCATAGATGGCGGCCAGTTCGGCTTCGTTGTACAGCGACCGGCTGCCTACAATGTCGGCGTCGCACTGGTAGAATTCGCGGTAACGTCCCTTCTGCGGCCGGTCGGCACGCCACACCGGCTGCATCTGGTAGCGGCGGAAGGGCAGGGTCAGCTGCTGGTGGTTCATGGCTACATAGCGGGCGAAGGGGATGGTGAGATCGTATTTCAGCGCCCGCTCGGTAATTAAGGCCGTGTTTTTCCCCTGCAGCACCTCCTCAAAAGCTGTACGGGTCTGCTCGTGCTTTTCCGGCCGTTCAAGGCCGTTATTGAGAATTTTAAATATCAGCTTGTCACCTTCTTCCCCGTATTTACCCATGAGGGTGCTCAGTTGTTCCATGGCGGGGGTTTCCAGGGGTTCAAAGCCATACAGCTCAAACACGTCCCGGATCGTGTTCATGATATAGGAACGTTTGCGTACGGTTGCTGCGTCAAAATCGCGGGTGCCCTGGGGCAGGGTCACATTTACTTTTGCCATGTGGTGCGCTTAAATGGTGGACGGGTGAATTTCATGGAGGGATTACTTGCTGATGGAGTTTGCTTCATAGCGGTTGTCCTTGCGTTGTAATATGACTGGCCACGATGCGGTCGCAGGCTTCCGCAATCAGGGCAAACACATCGTGATAACCGGCTTCCGTTCCGTACCAGGGATCGGGAACGCCCCGGTTTTCACCCGGGTAGAGGGCATTGAGCAAGAGGTCCACTTTCCTTTCGTCCCAGTTGTTCCCTGCAATTGTACGGGCGTCCTGGTAGTTAGCGCTGTCCATCACATAGATCCGGTCGAACCGGACAAAGTCCTCCGCTGCCAGTTGCCGGGCCCGTTGCTGGCTGATGTCGATCTGGTTCAGCCGGGCCACTTTCTGGCTCAGCCGGTGGGGAGGCTCGCCGGCATGCCAGCTGCCGGTGCCGGCACTCTCCACGGTCCACGACAGTCCTGCTTTCCAGGCCTTGTCCTGTAAAATACCCTCCGCCAGGGGGCTGCGGCAGATATTGCCAAGACATACCATCAGAATCCGCATGCCTGCAAAGATAATTGTCCGGAGAACGCCACCCATTTTTGGCCACCCTTGCTGTATGGATTCCTGCAGACCGGCGCATCCCTTCATTTGATTGCGGCGGTTGTTAGAAAAACGTTAAAGCGGGGGTCGGTACAACAATTCAGGTCTTCTTCGGCCGGATGCTGAAAGGCACGGGTGGTGGTGCGGTTTTTTTTTAGCTAACTTGCCGCTCCAAATTCGGAGTAGCCGGTGCAACCATCCACACAAAACAGAAATCGCAGAACGCCCAATGTACGGGCCCTGTTTGACATCCTGATGGGATTCATTTATGCGGTGGTGGGCGGTCTGCTGGCCCTGGCCCCGTATATCCACCTGAAGCTGCCGATTCTCTCGGATGCGATGGTGCAGTTGTTTGGTGGCGCCTGTGTGCTGTATGGAGGCTTCCGGATTTATCGTGGTGTGAAAACGCTTTACTCCTCCTGAAACGGTTGTGGTACATATGGGGGTTGGTGCTGGGAGCAGCCGGTGTGGGGTGCAACCTGGATGAGGCAAGGAACCGCGATTCCGCCACCGAAGGAACCATCCGCATCAGTGTGGACGAAAGCTTCCGGCCGGTGGTGGAAGAACAGATCCGGGTTTATGAGGCCAGTCACCCCGGAACGAAGATCCTCGCTACCTACAAGCCCGAGGCAGAATGTTGGGATGATCTCCTGCGGGATACCATCCGGCTGGTCATCGTAACCAAAAAGTTAACACAGGAAGAGGCGTCGTATTATTATGATTCCTTAAAATTATACCCGCAAAGTGGCCAGTTGGCCTACGATGCAGTGGCCCTGGTGGTCAACCGGAAAGCTCCGGACTCCGTCTTCACCACTGCCGATGTGGAAGGCTTGCTCGCGGGTACCAGTTCTTTGCCATACCGCCCCGTATTTGATGGGGTGAAAGCAACCAGCACCGTCCGTTACGCGCTGGATTCCATACTGCGGGGAAAACCGCTGGACCTGGCACGGGTTACCGCGGCCCGCAGCAGCTGGCAGGTGGTGGAATACATCGCACGCAATCCCGGCTATATTGGGTTTACCGGTATCAGCTGGATCGGTAATCCGGAGGACAGTGCCCAGCAGGAAATGCTGCGCCGTAACGTACGTATTGCCTGGCTGGCCTGCCGTGGCTGCGGTGATACGGCCTTCACCAAACCTGTTCAGGAAGAGATATTAACAAACCGTTATCCATACAACCGGGGCATTTTTTACGTCCTGAAAGAGCCGTACCCCGGTTTGGGAAAGGCGTTTGTGAATTTTATGAAAAGTGACCGTGGACAACTTATCTTCCGCCGTGCGTACCTGGTGCCGGCATGGCGGACCTTTGTGGTGCGGGACACACAGATCAAAATAGTAAAGCCGTTCGAACAATAATTAATATTTTTACCATTCTTTAAAACCCACGATTTTCAATGAAGCGCAGAATCAGTTTAGCAGTGGTCGCTCTGGCGGTGGTAGCCCAGGTGTCGGCTCAAACCCTGGAAGAGGGGAAGACGTTTATGTATTACGAACGCTATAACAGCGCAAAGGACGTCTTTCAGAAGCTTGTGAGTGCCAGGCCGGGCGATGCGGTTGCCACCTACTGGTTGGGGCAGGTGTACCTGGCTACTGAACAGGTGGCTGCTGCCAAAGAAGTATACCAGAACGGCTTGCAGGCCAATGGCAACAACCCGCTGCTGCTGGCAGGGATGGGACAGGTGGAATTGCTTGAAAACAAGATCACCGATGCCCGTAACCGTTTTGAAACCGCGCTCAGTCTCTCAAAAAATAAGGACCTCGACGTACTCCATGCCGTGGCCCGTGCCAATGTTTATACCAAGGAAGGCGACGCCAACTATGCCGTAAGCAAGCTCAACCTCGCTACCGGCCTTAAAGGGTTCAAAGATGCCTCCGTTTATATTACCATGGGCGATGCCTACCGCAAACTCGTGGACGGGGGCAATGCTGTTCTTTCGTATAAAAACGCCCTTAACCTGAATCCCAAACTGGCAGCCGCCCGTCATAAGGAAGGGCTCATTTACGAGACCCAGAAGAACCGGGAATATTTTATGCCTGCCTTTGAAGAAGCCATCCAGTTAGATCCCAACTACGGTCCCGCTTATTACTCCCTCTATGCCTACTGGTACTACCGCGATGTGGCCAAGGCGGAGGACTTTCTGAATAGGTACATTTCGGTCATTGACCAGGATCCGCAAAACGATTATTTCCGGATTGATCTCAAATACGCTTCCAAGCAGTTTGAGCAGGCCATCCAGGAATCAGATGCGCTGATCCAAAAGGTAGGCGTCAGCGTGATCAAGCCCCGGATCTACCGGTTGAAGGCTTACAGCTTTAAGTCGCTCAGCGATTTCAGCAACGCCCGCAACAGCGCCGATGAGTTCTTCCGCAAGGCTCAACCCGAGGATATTGTCCCCAAAGATTATGAACTCTACGGCGATATCCTGGCCGGCACACCCGGATCGGAAACCCAGGCCTATCTTTATTACGAAAAAGCAATGAATGCCGACACCTCCGAAGAAAACAAAACCGCTTACCTCCAGAAGGCAGCCGACCTGGCCAAAGCGCTGAAAGACAAAGCAGGGATGGCCTACTGGCTCACCAAACAGTATAACACTAAAAAGAATCCCAATAATGTGGATCTCTACAACCTGGGACGGGCCTATTTTGACGCCGGCGACGCCGAGTTTGGATACTATTCCAAAGCCGACAGCATTTTTACCATCTACACCGAGCGGTACCCTACCCAGCCCTATGGCTACTACTGGCGGGGCCGCAGCAACTGGAGCATTGATACCAGCATGATCAACGGCATGGCCAACCCCCATTTCGAAAAGTTCGTGGAACTGGCCAAGTCCAGCGCCGACTCGGTTTCCTTCCGCCCGCAGGTAAAAGTGGCCTATACCTACTTCATCGGGTACAACATCTTTGTGAAGAAAGATTACCCCACTGCCATCCAGTTCTGCGACAAAATCCTGGAAATTGATCCCAACGACCGGGCGGCCAACGAGTATAAGCGCCAGCTGGGTGGCAATAAACCGCAGAACCAACCCGGCACCACACCGGGCAGCAAACCGGCTGCAGGAAACAAACCCGCAGGAGCATCCGCTCCCCGCCGATAACTTCCCGTTATACAACACTTTGCAAATCCCCTCCCGGTGAGGGGTTTTTTTTGTTCTCCTGCCTGAATCTGCTGTGGCTGTCTTATTTTTGCGCCGATAAAAACCAGCCAATGAACCTTTGGATTTCCATTTTACAGGCCAGTCCGGCTACATCCACCTTATTGCAGGGCGATACTCCTTCCAGCTACTTTCCGGTAGGTATTCAACTTTTGTTTGCAGTGGGGCTGGTGGCATTGATCATGGTGCTCACCCATTGGCTGGGTCCCAAACGTCCTACCTTCGAAAAGCTGGAAAACTTTGAAAGTGGTATTGAAATTCACGGCAATGCCCGGCAACCCATGGCGGTGAAATACTTCCTGGTGGCCATCCTGTTTGTGTTGTTTGATGTGGAAGTGATCTTTTTTTACCCTTACGCAGTCAATTTCAGAGATCTGGGGTGGCAGGGGTTTTTCGCCGTATTGATGTTTGTAGGATTTTTCCTTTGCGGATTTATCTACATCATTAAAAAAGGCGCACTCAACTGGGAAGATTAATAGAACGTTGCGGAAGGGCTGAACCAGATCAATCGGGCAACTTTATGTGATACAGGTTGTTACTCTCTGGAAACGGCTTACTTCCTAAAATTAAAAGCATATGTCACGTCCGGTACAATTTAATATTACCCCCAAGGCTGCCGATATCAACAGCCATATCAGCGTAGTAGGAATGCCCGATGGACACATGGGCGAGGGTTTCTTTGCCACCAAACTCAGCGAAGTGGTGGGGCTGGCCCGTAAAAACTCCATCTGGCCGCTTCCTTTTGCCACTTCCTGCTGCGGCATTGAATTCATGGCAACCGCCGCCGCCCACTACGATCTGGGTCGTTTTGGTTCGGAGCGAATGGCTTTCACACCCCGCCAGTGCGACCTGATGATGGTGATGGGTACCATTTCCAAAAAAATGGGACCGGTGGTGAAGCAGGTGTACCTGCAGATGGCCGAGCCCCGCTGGGTGATGGCCGTGGGCGCCTGTGCCAGCAGCGGCGGTATTTTCGATACCTACAGTGTGTTGCAGGGCATAGACCAGGTGGTGCCGGTGGATGTATATGTTCCCGGGTGCCCGCCCCGTCCCGAAGCCATTCTCGATGGTTTGATGCGGGTGCAGGACCTGGTGGGCAAAGAAAGCCTGCGCCGCCGCAACAGCGAACACTACAAGCAATTACTGAACAGTTACGGCATTGAGTAAGTGATAGGGCCGGCTATGCTGCAAGGCAGCCCGGCCACGAACGGATCAACTAAATCGAATCATGGGATTATCCAACGAACAGATACAACAACGGCTGACGGAGAAATTCGGCGACCAGCTCAGCGCTTTCTCCGAACCATACGGTATGCTTACATTTGAAGCGCCCAAAGAACTGAACCTGAAAGTTCTGCAGTTCCTCTACGACGATGAAGAGCTGAAATTCCGGTTCCTCACCGACCTGCAGGCCGTGCACTACCCCGGGGATCAGGGCCGTGAGCTGGCGGTGGTGTACCACCTGCACAACCTGGTAGACAATGTGCGGATCCGCTTTAAAGTGTTCACCGACATCCGGCAGCCCGATGTGTTTACCGCCACCAAACTCTTTGCCACGGCCAACTGGATGGAGCGGGAGACTTACGATTTCTTTGGGGTGAACTTCCTGGGGCATCCCAACCTGAAGCGCATTCTCAATGTGGATGAAATGGATTATTTCCCCCTGCGGAAAGAGTTCCCGCTGGAAGACCAGACCCGTATTGATAAAGACGATGAAATGTTCGGACGGGGCGGCAGCATTGCATAATGCAGTCCCTTGTCACCCGATTGTTGACTTGAAACCTGTTCCTGACGCACCATGACCGACGTACAAAACATATTGTTACCCGAGGGTTCCATTGAAAAGAAGACCACCACGCTCAACCTGGGACCCACGCACCCGGCCACACACGGTGTGTTCCAGAACGTGCTGGAGATGGACGGTGAGCGCATCCTCAGCGCTGAGTCCACCGTGGGCTATATCCACCGGGCCTTCGAAAAACTGGCCGAACGGCGCCCCCTCTACCAGGTAACGCCCATCACCGACCGGCTGAACTACTGCAGCAGTCCCATCAACAACATGGGCTGGCACATGACCTGCGAAAAACTGCTGGGCGTTCAAACGCCCAAGCGGGTGGATTACCTCCGCATCATCATCATGGAGCTGGCACGCATCTCCGATCACCTCATCTGCAATTCCATCATCGGGGTGGACACCGGCGCTTTCACCGGCTTCGTGTACCTGATGGAGTACCGCGAGCTTATCTACGAAATCTATGAAGAGATCTGCGGCAGCCGCCTCACCACCAACATCGGACGCATCGGCGGTTTTGAACGCAACTTCACGCCCGTTGCCTGGGAAAAACTCGAACGTTTCCTGAAAGAATATCCCAAGGCTCTCAAGGAATTTGAGAACCTTTTCACCCGCAACCGCATCTTCATGGAACGCACCATCGGCTGCGGTCCCATCAGCGCCGAACGGGCCCTGAACTACGGCTTCACCGGCCCCAACCTACGGGCCGCCGGGGTGGATTACGATGTGCGGGTACATACCCCGTATTCCTCCTACGAAGACTTCGACTTTATCGTACCCGTAGGAAGTACCGGCGATACTTACGATCGTTTCCTCGTGCGCAACGAAGAAATGTGGCAGAGTCTCAGCCTCATCAACCAGGCCTACCAGAAAATACAGGACATGAAAGGGGAGGAGTCGCAGGTGTATCACGCCGACGTGCCGGAATATTACCTGCCCGAAAAGCAGAAAGTCTATACGAACATGGAAGCCTTGATCTGGCATTTCAAGATCATCATGGGTGAGATTGACATGCCCACTGGAGAAGTGTACCACAGTGTGGAAGGCGCCAACGGTGAGCTGGGCTACTATTTCATCAGCGACGGTGGCCGCACCCCCTACCGCCTGCATTTCCGCCGGCCCTGTTTCATTTATTACCAGGCCTATCCCGAACTGATCAAAGGGGCGATGCTGAGCGATGCCATTGTGGTGATGAGCAGCCTGAACCTGATTGCGGGCGAGCTGGATGCCTGAGCAACTGCAGCAAGAACGGAGTAAACAACGAACTCAACTATTAACGATACACGCACATGAGGTTGACAGACGACAAATTGAAGCAGGTGGACGAGCTGATTGCTCACTACCCCGAAGGACGGCAGAAAAGTGCCCTCCTGCCCCTGCTGCACCTGATACAAAAAGAAAACGGCGGATGGCTCAGCACCGAAGCCATGGACTATGCCGCCGGATTGCTGCAGATCAAGCCCATTGAAGTGTATGAAGTGGCTACCTTCTACAGCATGTACAACCTGCAGCCCGTGGGTAAAACGGTACTGGAAGTGTGCCAGACCGGCCCATGTATGCTTCGTGGCAGTGATGACATTCTTGCACATATTTATGACCGGTTGGGCATACGGCCCGGCGAAACCACGGCCGATGGCTTGTTTACCCTGAAGGCAGTGGAATGCCTGGGCGCCTGCGGTTATGCACCCATGCTGCAGCTGGGTCCCGACTACCGCGAACACCTGACGAAAGAAAAAGTAGACGCCCTGATTGCAGAAGGAAAAGCAAAGGCCAATTGATGATTAGATGAGATACTGTACCATCATACTCGCTTTCATTTTTCTCACGGCTTGTAACAATAACGAGCCGGCCGGAAAGAAAGAGACCGTACTAACATCGGCTGATTCCACCGTGCCGGCAGCGCCCGATATGCACGATGCCCGCACGGCCCTCGACTGGGCCGGAACCTACTCCGGCGTGGTACCCTGTGCCGGCTGTGAAGGAATCACTACAACCGTAGTGCTTCATACCGACAGCACCTACCGCTACACCACCAGCTACCTGGGCAAATCCCCGGCTGCCGGTGTGAACACCGAAGGCCGCTGGCACTGGTTGGATGGTAACACGGTGGAGCTGGAAGGCATCACTAACGCCCCGGCCCGTTACCACGTGGGCGAGAACAAACTCTTTCAACTGGATATGGAAGGCAACCGTATCACCGGTGAACTGGCAGATAAATATATTTTAAACAAACAACCCTGATGGATCCGAAGCGGTATAAAAAAATCGTGCTGGTCAGTTTTGTATTGTCCCTTACCGGGGTGGCGATCTTCCTGTCGAAATACCTCACTGCAAACGAAGAAGCGCAGCTGGTACTGGGCGGCAGCGGGCTGGGGCTCATGGTAGCTTCGATCATCCTGCGCTGGACGGCTAAACTCAGGCCCGGATGGTTTGAACGGAAAGGACCCAACACATAATTCAGAAGCAAACGGAATATGGCAAGAAAATTATTATTGGAAAAAGCACAGGTCGAAGGCATCCGCCAATACGAGGTGTACCGCCGCGAGGGAGGTTACCGCAGCGTGGAGAAGGCATTGAAGCAGTTGAGTCCGGAAGCCATCGTGGAAGAAGTGAAGAAGAGCGGCCTGCGGGGCCGGGGCGGTGCCGGTTTCCCCACCGGTATGAAATGGAGCTTTTTAGCCAAGCCCGAAGGGGTACCCCGTTACCTGGTGGTGAACGCCGATGAGAGCGAGCCCGGTACCTTCAAAGACCGCTACCTGATGGAGTTCATCCCCCATCTGCTCATCGAGGGAATGATTGTTTCTTCTTTTGCACTGGGCAGCAACCGTTCGTACATCTACATCCGCGGCGAATACTGGTGGGTGAAAGAGATCCTGGAACAGGCCATCGCGGAAGCACGCCAGGCCGGATGGCTGGGCAAGAATATCCTCGGCAGCGGGTTCGATTGTGAAATATACGTACATCCCGGCGCCGGCGCCTACATCTGCGGCGAGGAAACCGCTCTTATTGAGTCGCTGGAAGGCAAGCGGGGCAACCCCCGCATCAAGCCGCCCTTCCCGGCTGTGAAAGGATTGTGGGGCTGTCCCACCGTGGTCAACAACGTGGAAACCATCGCGGCGGTGGTGCCCATCATCAACGACGGGGGTGATGAATACGCCCGCATCGGTATCGGCAAATCCACCGGCACCAAACTTATATCCGCCTGCGGCAACGTGGCCAGGCCGGGTGTCTATGAAATAGAAATGAACATCTCCGTGGAGGAGTTTATCTACAGCGACGAATACTGCGGCGGTATCGCCAGCGGCAAACGCCTCAAAGCCTGCATTCCGGGTGGTTCGTCGGTACCCATTCTGCCGGCCAACCTGCTGCTGAAAACAGCCAGGGGGGAGACCCGTATGATGACCTACGAAAGCCTGGCCGATGGCGGTTTTGCCACCGGCAGTATGATGGGAAGCGGTGGGTTTATTGTGCTCGACGAAGACCAGTGCGTAGTGAAGCATACATACACGCTGGCCCGTTTCTACCGCCACGAGAGCTGTGGGCAGTGTTCGCCCTGCCGTGAGGGAACCGGGTGGATGGAGAAGATCCTGCTCAACATGGAAACAGGTAAGGGAAAGATGAGTGATATTGACCTGCTGTGGGACATTCAGCGTAAGATCGAAGGCAACACCATCTGCCCGCTGGGCGATGCGGCGGCATGGCCCGTAGCAGCTGCTATCCGCCACTTCCGCGATGAGTTTGAATGGCACGTGACCAACCCCGCAGAAGCGCAAACGCGGAATTACGGGCTGGCGAATTATGCCAAGCCGTTGGAGGTTTTGGCCTGAGGGTTTCACGCGGCGCACACAGCGGGGCAGAGAACGCAGCTAACATATGAAAAATACCGAAAATGAAATCGCCACAAGGGCGCAGGATATCTGCTTTGGCATACACAGGCAATACGGTTCAGGACTTTTTGAGAGCGTGTATGAAGAGATCTTTTGTTACGAATGGTCTGAGCTTGGAGTTCCTTATCAGCGGAAAAAGGGATTCCGCTCATGCATGAGCAGGTATTTCTGGAAATTGGATTCCGGGCCGACATCATACTCGACGATAAAGTTATTGTTGAGTTTAAAAGCGTTGAAACTCACAGTGATCTGCATTTTAAACAGGTTCTGACCTATTTAAAATTGACAAATCTGAAGTTGGGGCTTTTGGTAAACTTTAATGTGATTTTTTTGAAAGACGGAATAAAGCGAATTGCTAATCATTTATAAAACGTTGCGCCGCAAAATCTTTGCGTGCGCCGCGAGAAACAATATATGAGCGAACAAAAACAACTCTTCAAGGTCACCATCGACAACATCACCGTCGAAGTGGAGCCGGGCACCACCATCCTGCAGGCTGCCCGTAAAGTGGGCGGCGAAGTGGCTCCCCCGGCCATGTGTTACTATACCACCCTCAAAGACAGCGGCGGGAAATGCCGCACCTGCCTGGTGGAAGTGGCGGCCGGATCGGCGGCCGACCCGCGGCCCATGCCCAAACTGGTGGCCAGCTGCCGCACCAACGTAATGGACGGCATGGTGGTGAAGAACATCACCAGCGAACGCGTACTCGATGCCCGCAAAGGCGTGGTGGAGTTCCTGCTGATCAACCACCCGCTCGACTGTCCCATCTGCGACCAGGCCGGCGAGTGTCACCTCCAGGACCTCAGCTACGAACACGGCGCCGGAGCGGGCCGTTACGAGTTTAAACGCCGCACCTTTGAAAAGCACGAACTGGGCGACTACATCCAGCTGCACATGACCCGCTGCATCCTCTGTTACCGCTGCGTGTACGTGGCCGACCAGGTGAGCACTGAGCGTAAACACGGTATTCTCATGCGGGGCGATCATGCGGAAATCGCCACCCTCATAGAGCAAAACCTCAACAACGATTTCATCGGGAACGTGATTGATGTATGCCCGGTAGGCGCCCTTACCGATAAAACCTTCCGATTCAAGAACAGGGTGTGGTTCACCAAGCCCGTGGATGCACATTGCAACTGCGACACCTGCAGCGGCGAAGTGCAGCTGTGGATGCGGGGCGATGAAGTGCTTCGGGTAACGGCCCGTAAAGACGAATGGGGCGAAGTGAAGCAAAGCAGTAAGGGTACGCCGGGCTGGATCTGCAACAAATGCCGTTTTGAACGCAAGAAAGCCAGCGACTGGGTGATTGAAGGTCCCAGCCAGGTCAACCGTCACTCCGTTATTTCACAGGGCCACTACACCGGGCTGAAGAAACCCAACGAAACCGTGGCAAAGGTGATGGGCGGACGCGATCCCAAACTCCTGATGAACATCAAAGACGTGAGCGAAGTCAACCAGGTGGAACTGAGTGCCATCAACGGTCCGGCCACCTCACAGGTTTTTAAACAAATCAAGAAAGATAATTAATGGACATCACTTTGTTATCCGTAGACTGGTTCCTGGTGCTGGAGAAATTTATCTTCATCGCATTCATCATCACCGTTTCACTGCTGGTGGCCATGTACACCACGTATGCCGAGCGCAAAGTAGCCGCCGTGATCCAGGATCGCCGCGGTCCCAACCGGGCCGGCCCCTTTGGCCTGCTGCAGCCGGTGGCCGACGGAATGAAACTGTTTTTCAAGGAAGAACTCATCCCCAACGCTTCGAATAAAATCCTTTTCATTCTGGGACCTTCCCTGGCCATGATCACCGCCATGCTCACCGGTGCCGTTATTCCCTGGGGCGACAAGGTGGAACTCTTTGGCCGCACCATTGATCTGCAGATTGCCGACATCAACATCGGTGTATTGTACGTGTTTGGCGTGGTGAGCCTGGGTGTGTACGGCATCATGATCGGCGCCTGGGCCAGTAACAACAAGTATTCCCTCATGGGTGGTCTGCGGGCTGCTTCACAGATCATATCGTACGAACTGGCCATGGGGCTGTCGCTCATTGCCCTGTTGATGGTAACCGGTACGCTCAGCATCCGCGAGATGGTGGACCAGCAGATCACCGGCGCCTGGAACATCGTGTACCAGCCGCTGGGCTTTTTCATCTTCCTGGTGTGCGCCTTCGCCGAGTGTAACCGCACCCCGTTTGACCTGCCCGAAGCCGAAAACGAACTGATTGGCGGTTACCACGCCGAATACTCCAGCATGAAGCTGGGCTTCTACCTGTTTGCCGAGTACATCAATATGTTCATCAGCAGCGCGTTGATGGCCAGCCTGTATTTTGGGGGTTATGACATCCCCTTTGTGAACGAGCAGGCCTGGGGCCTCTCCGCCAACGTACTGGCCATCATCGGCGCCGGGGTGCTCATGGCCAAAATCGTGTTCTTCCTTTTCCTGTTCATGTGGGTACGGTGGACCATTCCCCGTTTCCGCTACGATCAGCTCATGAACCTGGGCTGGAAGAGCCTGATACCGCTGGCACTGGTTAACATGCTGATCACAGGAGCGGTTATCCTGTTTTTGAAGTAACGGATTGCGGAGCTGTTCTCCGCACAGATAAATATATTTGCACACTTTTTAAAAACGACGCATGCAACTCACCAACCGGGCAAAAGCCGTAGACCGCCGTCCACTCAACTTCATGGAGCGGATTTACATGCCGGCCATTCTGAAGGGGATGGGCATCACGTTCAGTCATATTTTTAAGAAGAAGGTCACCATCAATTATCCCGAAGAAACACGGCCTTTCAGCCCCGTGTTCCGGGGACTTCACATCCTGAACCGCGATGCCGAAGGGCGGGAAAACTGCACGGCCTGCGGGCTCTGTGCGGTCGCCTGTCCGGCCGAGGCCATCACCATGGAAGCTGCCGAACGGCTGCCGGGCGAAGAACACCTGTACCGGGAAGAAAAATACGCTGCGAAGTATGAAATCAACATGCTGCGCTGCATCTTCTGCGGCCTCTGTGAGGAAGCCTGTCCCAAAGACGCGATTTACCTCACCGAAACGTTTGCTCCGGCCAATTACAGCCGCCAGAGTTTTATCTACGGCAAAGACAACCTGGTGATCCCGCATCCGCAGCAGGATCCCGAAGGGTTCGCCAAATCAAAGGGCCTGGTGGAGGAACGGAAAGCGCAAGCCAAACAACAACCGACTGTATAACATGACTATCAGCGAAATTTTATTCTGGTTTCTGAGCGCATTGGCGCTGGGTAGTGCACTGATGATGGTGTTCAGCCGCAATCCCGTGTACAGCGTGCTCTGGCTCATTGTCGTCTTCTTTGCCATCAGCGGACATTACATCCTGCTCAACGCCCAGTTCCTGGCAGTGGTAAACATCATCGTGTACGCAGGCGCCATTATGGTGTTGTTCCTCTTTGTGATTATGCTCATGAACCTGAACGCCGACAATGAGCCGCAGAAAAACCGGTGGCTGAAATTTGCCGGCGCCATCGCCGGCGGCAGCTTGTTGCTGATCCTGGTGGCGGCCCTGCGCCAGAGTGAAACGCTGCTGGACCAGAAAACGGTGGACACCGGCGCGTCTGGTCTCATTCATAACCTGGGTAAAGTGCTGTATACCGATTATGTGCTGCCTTTTGAAATAAGCAGCATTCTGTTCCTCAGTGCCATGGTGGGAGCAGTGGTGATCGGGAAAAAAGAAGCCGAACAGCCGAACCAATTGTAAACGATTAAACACTCCCGCGGGAGTTTTACTATGCCTATTAACTATTACGTCATACTTGCAGTAGCCCTGTTCAGCATCGGGGTGGCGGGCGTTTTAACCCGCCGCAATGCCATCATCATCTTCATGTGCGTGGAACTGATGCTCAACGCGGTGAACCTGTTGCTGGTAGCCTTCAGCAAGATGCATTATGCCAACGCGGTGCAGGCCAACCCCACCGATATTATCACCGGTGTGGAAGCCCAGTTGTTTGTATTCTTCATCATGGTGGTGGCCGCGGCCGAAGTGAGCGTGGGGCTGGCCATCATAGTAATGATGTATCGCAATATTCATAGTGTGGATATCAACTTTTTGAACCGATTAAAACACTGAGACCACCCCTGGTGATCCCGGTACAGCTTGAATCTTATGAGTAAATTGGTATACCTGGTTCCGTTGTTTCCCCTGGTGGGCTTCCTCATCAACGGGCTCGGAAGAAAACAGTTGGGCAAGTCGCTCACCGCCCTCATCGGCAGCGGAGCGGTGCTGGCCTCTTTTGTGGTGAGTTGGCTCATCTTCAACGAAACAAGGGCCGAAAGCAGTCCCGTTATTGTGACGTTGTTTGATTTTATCAAAACAGCCACGGTGGACATTCCTTTTGCCTTCCAGGTGGACCGGTTGTCGGCGCTCTTCCTGCTGGTGATTACGGGCGTAGGTTTTCTCATCCACGTGTATTCGGCTTCCTACATGCACGAAGAAAGCAACGAGCACTATGCCCGCTACTTCTCCTATCTGAACCTCTTCGTGTTCAGCATGCTTCTCCTGGTGCTGGGTGCTAATTATCTCATCCTTTTTATAGGCTGGGAAGGTGTGGGACTCTGTTCCTACCTGCTTATTGGCTATTGGTTTAAGAACCATGAATACGGCAACGCGGCCCGCAAGGCCTTTGTGATGAACCGGATTGGCGACCTCGGCTTCCTGCTGGGCCTTTTCTTCATTCTGCAGCAGTTCGGCTCCCTTACCTTCACCACGGTGTTTCCGCAGGCAGGCAGCGCCGGCACCGGTATGCTTACCCTCATCACCCTGCTGCTGTTCATCGGCGCCACCGGTAAGAGCGCCCAGATACCGCTCTACACCTGGTTACCCGACGCGATGGCCGGTCCCACACCCGTTTCGGCCCTCATCCACGCCGCCACCATGGTAACCGCGGGTATTTACATGATTGCCCGCAGCAACATCCTCTATACCCTGGCTCCCGCCTCGCAAACCGTTGTGGCCATCACCGGCCTGGCAACAGCCCTGCTGGCAGCCACGATTGCACTCAAACAAAACGACATCAAAAAAGTACTGGCCTATTCAACGGTAAGCCAGCTGGGTTATATGTTCCTGGGCCTGGGCGTAGGCGCTTTTACCGGTGCCGTTTTTCACGTGATCACCCATGCTTTCTTCAAAGCCCTGCTGTTCCTGGGCGCCGGCTCGGTCATTCATGCCCTGCACCACGAGCAGGACATCCGGCGCATGGGCGGCCTCGGGGGTAAAATGCCGGTGACCCACTGGACCTTCCTCGCCGGCTGCATTGCCATCGCCGGCATCCCGCCTTTCAGCGGCTTCTTCTCCAAGGATGAAATTCTCATGCACGCCTTCGCCGCCCATCCGCTGTATTATGTGCTGGGCCTCGTTGGTGCGTTGCTGACAGCTTTCTACATGTTCCGCCTCTATGCCATGACCTTCCGCGGTTCGTTCCGCGGTACGCAGGAGCAGGCGCAGCACCTGCACGAAAGTCCGCGAGCCATGACGTTACCCCTCGTGGTGCTGGCTGTGCTGGCGGTAGTGGCCGGCTTTGCGGGCATCCCCGCCCTGTTTGCAGCCGATGCACACTGGCTGCAGAACTACCTGGCACCGGTATTTGCCGAATCAGCCACTTATGCCACGGCTCACGACGTGGCCCACTCCACCGAGTGGATCCTGCTGGCCGTAAGCGTGGCGCTTATCCTGGCCGTGGTGGCCTATGCCTGGAATCGCTTCAGCAAGCAGCCCGAAACGGGCGAAGCTTCCGGTTTTGGCCGTTTGCTGGCGCAAAAGTGGTATGTAGATGAACTGTACGATACCATTATCACGAAGCCCCTCAACGGATTTGCCCGCTTCAGCAACCGCTTTGTGGAAAAAAGCGGCATTGACGGGGTGGTGAACGGTGTAGGTAAAACCGTGCTCTGGGGCGGCCGCCAGCTGCGCCTGCTGCAGAGCGGTCAGGTAGGCAGTTACGTATTGTGGATGGTACTGGGGCTGTTGCTGTTCCTGGTGCTGAGTATTTCCTTTTAATCATCTTTAGATAACCCTCGTATGGTAGCACTCCTGTTGATCCTGATTCCCCTGGCCGGTGGCCTGCTCGGCTTTCTGCTGCGGGACGAAAAGACGGCGAAGATGTCGGCCCTTCTGTTTTCCCTGGCAGCGCTTGGTGTGATGGTGTGGGGACTGGCCGGCGCCAACGCGGCCGGCGGTAACCAATGGGTGGCCGACTGGTTGCCGCAGCTGGGCTCCCGCTTTGCCCTGCAGATGGACGGCGCATCCGCCGTTTTGTGCCTGCTTACGGTGCTGGCTTATCCCCTGATCCTGCTGGGCACCTGGAACAACCACCCCGCTTCACCCGCTAACTACTTCGCATTGCTGCTGCTGGCACAGGCGGGCATCCTGGGTGTGTTCCTCGCCGCCGATGGCCTCCTGTTTTATTTCTTTTGGGAACTGGCCCTTATACCGGTCTATTTCCTCTGTTCCCGCTGGGGAGGGGAGAAGCGGATTGCCGCCACGTTCAAGTTTTTTATTTACACGTTCCTTGGTTCGCTGTTGCTGCTGGTAGGATTGCTCTACCTCTATTACCGCAACCCCGAAGGCTCCTTCGCCCTTGAGTCGCTGTACCGCGTGCAACTCTCAACTGCCGAGCAGGGCTGGATGTTCTGGCTGTTCTTCGTTGCCTTTGCCATTAAAATGCCGGTGTTTCCCTTCCACACCTGGCAGCCCGATACGTACGAGCAGGCACCTGCCGGAGTAACCATGGTGCTCAGCGCCCTCATGGTGAAAATGGGATTGTTTGCGGTGATCCGCTGGCTGATCCCGCTTTTCCCGGAAGCAACGGCCCAGTTCGACAATGTAGTGATTGGTCTCAGTGTGGTGGGCATGATCTATGCAAGTCTCCTCGCCATGCAGCAGGACGATATTAAACGCCTGATTGCCTATTCTTCGATAGCCCACATCGGGCTGATGAGCGCCGCGCTCTTTGCCAACAATGAAAGCGCCCTGCAGGGTGCGCTCATCCAGTTCTTC
Source organism: uncultured Chitinophagaceae bacterium (assembly GCA_937862815.1). Taxonomy (GTDB): domain Bacteria; phylum Bacteroidota; class Bacteroidia; order Chitinophagales; family Chitinophagaceae; genus Lacibacter. Next base: position 157,536 of record CALMED010000007.1, read on the forward strand.
AGCCACGGTGTAAACGTGCTGGGCATGTGGATAGTGGTGGATCTGATTGAGCAACGCATGGGCACCCGCAACATGCGGGAACTGGGCGGACTGGCCCAGCAGGCGCCCGGACTGGCGATTTTACTGGTGATCGTGGCCCTGGCCAACGTGGCCCTTCCGCTCACCAACGCCTTCATTGGGGAATTCCTGATGTTCAACGGACTGTTCCAGTTTAATGTGTGGTATGCCGCGGTTGCCGGGTTGAGCATCATCCTGAGTGCTGTGTATACACTGCGCATGATCCAGAAAGTATTTTTCGGCGAGGTTAACGAACGTACGGCAAAGATGCCTGCCATCCGCTGGTACGAACAACTGAGCCTGGTGGTGATTGTGGGCGCTGTTTTCGTTTTGGGTGTATACCCGGCGCCGGTATTTGCGCTGGTGGGCGATACCGTAACCATGCTGCTGGCTGTATTCAACTGATGCCGGCAGAAAACAACGAACTGATCGGAGCATCCGGCGCAACAACCGGTTGCTGAAACTTAAAGACAATACAACATGAACCTGATTTTTCTTTCGGCTGTTTGGGGCATTGTGATGATGTTCAGCGGCGCTTTTCATGCCCGTAAAGCAACAGCCCCGCTGCTGGCGGTTGCCGGTGCTGTGCTGCTGCTGGTCGCCAACCTGCTCGACATGAACGGTTTCCGGTTGTTCGATACTGATTTTGCCGGTATGATGGATTACAGCCGCTTTGGCTATATTTTCCTTACGCTGGTTACCGGTTCCCTGCTCCTGTTCTTCCTGCTCAGCGGCCGGGCCATCAGCCAGGTAGGCAATCACCCTTACGAATATTTCACGCTCATTTTCTTCATCATGGCCGGGGTGGGACTGGTATCCTTCTTCAACAACCTGCTCATCCTGTTCCTGGGCATTGAAATCATCTCCATACCGCTTTACATTCTAACGGGCAGCGATAAACGAAACCTCAAGAGCAACGAAGCGGCCCTGAAGTATTTCCTGATGGGTTCTTTTTCAACGGGTATTCTCCTGCTGGGAATTGCCTTCCTGTACGGCGGCAGCGGTTCGTTCATGGTGGCCAACCTGCAGCTGAACAGCTCCGATCAACTCTTCCTTTTTCACCAGATCGGGTTGGTGCTGGTGCTGGCCGGACTGGCATTTAAAGTGTCGGCTGCCCCGTTTCATTTCTGGACGCCCGATGTGTACGACGGTGCTCCCACGGTATTTACTTCTTTCATGGCTACCATTGTGAAGCTGGCTGCCATGGTGGCCTTTGTCAATCTGTTCCTGCATGCATTTGAACGGGATACCGCTCTCTGGCGCCCCACGCTGGCCATCGTAACGGCCCTTACTTTATTGATTGGCAACATTACAGCTGTTTACCAACAGAGCGTAAAGCGCATGCTGGCTTATTCCAGCATTGCCCAGGCCGGCTTCATGCTCTTTGCGGTTTTTGCCATTAACGACATGGCGGTACAGGGCATGCTGCTGTATACGGTGGCGTATTGCCTGGCCACCATCGGCATCTTTGCCGTACTCATTCATATGAAGGATTATACGTTCGAGGGCTTCAACGGACTGGCTGCCCGCCAGCCCCTGGTGGCTTTTGCCCTGGTGGTTTTCCTGCTGTCGTTGGCCGGCATTCCGCTCACGGCCGGCTTCTTTGCCAAATATTTCATGCTGGCGGCGGCCGTTAAAACCGGCACTTACCTCTGGCTGGTGATCTTTGCGGTGGTAATGGCGGCAGTAAGCGTGTATTATTATTTCCGCATCATCCAGGCCATGTATTTCCGCGAGGGTACCGGTGAAACCCTGCCCCTGCCGGGTGGCTTTAAAGCGGTATTACTATTCTGCGCCGGACTGATCATCCTGCTGGGTGTTTTTCCCCACCAGTTGCTGCTCGACTGGCTGAATGTACGCTGATCAACAGCTTCCGGATGGTTTATCCGGCCGGGTTGCTTACTTTCGGGGTACCATCTATGACACTTCCGGATATTTTATCCCTCGCCTGGCGTACGGTACGTTCCAACCGGCTCCGCACCGGTATCACGGTTTCCATCATTGCTTTTGGCATCATGGCGCTTATTGGCATCATTACGGCCATCGAAGCCATGAACCAGAGCCTGTATGAAAATTTCTCCATCCTGGGGGCCAACTCGTTCAGCATCCGCTTCCGGGAGCGCAACATCCGGTTTGGCGGACCACCCCGCAGTGATCTCACACGGGAGCGCCGTGGCTCCAGCCGCCAACGGGCTTCCACGCTGGGCCGCATCATCACCTGGGAAGAAGCGAAACGGTTTAAAGACCAATTCGCCTATCCGGCCACGGTGAGTGTGTCTAAATTTGCCACCGGAAACGCAACGGTTTTTTTCAATGAACAGAAGACCAATCCCAATGTGCGGATGATTGGCGGAGATGAGAATTACCTGCTCAACAGCGGCTACCTGCTGAAGGCCGGTCGTAATTTTTCCGTCACCGACCTGCAAAGCGGACGCAACGTGGTGATCATCGGCAGCGACCTGGTGGACAAGCTCTTCCGCGGCAAGCACGACCAGGCCATCGGCAAATTGATCCGCATCGGGGCGGGTCGCTACCGCATCATCGGCACCATGCAGCCCCGGGGGGCGAGTTCCTTCCTGGCGCTGGACAACATTGCTATAACCAGCACCAACAACGTGCGGCGGGTGTTCAGCAGCGAGGGAAGTTATAACATCACCATACGGGCAGAGGATTTCCAGCACATGGATGCAGCTGTGGGGGAGGCCACCGGCCTGTTCCGGCAGGTGCGGAAGTTGCATTTCCAGGATGCCGATAATTTTTACATCGACCGCAGCGATACACTGGTGGAAACACTCAAGAACACCCTGCGGTATGTGCGGTACGCGGCCATGGTCATCGGCATCATCACCCTGCTGGGTGCCGCTATTGGTCTTACCAACATCATGCTGGTGGCGGTGAGCGAACGTACCCGTGAAATCGGTTTGTCCAAATCAGTGGGCGCCAAGCCGGCCACCATCCGTTCGCAGTTTCTGTGGGAAAGTGTACTCATCAGTCTGCTGGGTGCCGGTTTTGGTATCGTGCTGGGCATTTTGGTGGGCAACCTGTTTTCGATGTACCTCAAAACCGGCTTTGTGGTACCGTGGATATGGGTGCTGATAGGGGTGTTTATTTGTTTTGCCACCGGGCTGGTGGCCGGATTGTATCCGGCCGTCAAGGCCTCCCGCCTCGATCCCATTGATGCCCTGCGCTATGAGTAAATGAAACATGCTGCAATAAAAAATGCCACACCCAGCGGTGTGGCATTTATGTTATAGTGCCGGAGATTTATTTCGGCTCTACGGCCTGGGTGATGCGGTCGGCCAGGTCCTGGAGGTGCAGGCGGGTCATGGGGTCGGTCACCAGCGGCAGCCCGGTGCGGATGTCGTTCCGGATGGTACGGAGTGTACCCCGCAACACAGAATAGGCATCGGTATTTTTGACATTAAGTGCCGGCCCTATCTGGATGGAAATACCACTGCTGAGCACCGGTACCGGTGCAGAGGAGGGCAACAGTGAAATCATGCGTTCCACAAAAAGTTTCTGGAGGTTCCGGCGGTAGATGTCCGTTGCTTTGCGGGCATACAGTTCGCCGAAAATAGAGCGGCGCAGGTCGTCCATCATTTCCGTGGCCCGGTAGGCGTTGGCACCCTGCTGGGCTTCCATGGCAAAGAGTTTGTACAGGGTGGACGTACTTACGATCCGGTTCAGTACCGACTCCTGGCGGGTGCCAATGGTGATCAGCGGGTTGTCGCCTGTCTTGTTCAACACGTCCGCTTCCAGCAACCAGGTGGGGGTGTTAAAGATCTGCTGGTTGAGGAATTGCATGGCCTCTTTCTGAATGCTTTTGGGGGTGTATTCGTACACCGGTCCTTCCTGTTCCCGCATGCGGGGTGTTTCATAGATGCCCCCGATGTTTTTAGCCACATGGCCCAGGTAACGCCCAAACTGACCGGTTACCTGTCCGTACATCTCGCCCAGGCTTTCATAACTTTCGTTTGGCTGACGGGTCCATTTTACAAGGTTGGGTACGATGCGCTGCAGATTTTTAATCCCATAGAAACCAGCTTTCATGGCATTGTTGCCCAGGTCTTCGTTCTGGCTCCGGGGGTCATCGGGGTTGGTTTCGGTGCCAAACCAGAGACGTTTATTTTTCAGGCGTTCGGTGGTGAGTTGCTGGAGGTAGGGTACTTCTTCGGTGGCCGACTTAAACTGCGGCAGCCAGCGGTACCCCCATTCAATGGCCCACTTATCGTAATCCCCGATCCGGGCAAAAAGCCCCCCCCTGCTGATGTTGTCTTCCGGCTGGGCTACATAGTTGAAGCGGGCATAGTCCATGATGGAAGGCGTATGGCCGTTTGCTTCCACCCAGCGTTTGTTGCGCAAACTGTCAACCGGAACGGTGGAGGAGGAACCGAAGTTGTGCCGTAATCCCAGGGTATGGCCCACTTCATGGGCTGCAACAAAGCGGATGAGCTCGCCCATGAGCGCATCGTCAAATACCATTTTCCGGGCGCCCGTATCCACAGCGGCCGTCTGGATGAAATACCAGTTACGCAGCAACTGCATTACATTGTGGTACCAGTTGATGTGGCTTTCCAGGATCTGGCCGCTGCGGGGGTCGTGTACATTGGGTCCACTTGCATTCTGTACCGGCGAGGGTTTGTAAACGATGGCGCTGAAGCGGGCATCTTCCAGGCTCCAGGTGCTGTCTTCTGCAGGGGTGGGGGCCAGCTTGCCCATGATGGCATTTTTGAAGCCTGCTTTTTCAAACGCTACCTGCCAGTCGTTCACTCCCTGCATGAGGTAGGGCACCCATTTTTTGGGGGTGGCGGGGTCAATATAATAGACAATGGGTTGCTGGGGTTCCACCAATTCTCCCCGCAGGTATTTATCTACATCCTCCGGTTTGGGTTCCAGCTTCCAGCGGACGGCCATTTCAATTTCCTTCACGCCCTGTGGGTTGGCATCAAAATCGGTATAACTGCGGGTGAAATAACCCACCCTTGGATCAAAATAGCGGGGCCGGGCGGGTTTGGCCGGTAAAAGCAGCAGCGAACTGTTGAGGGTTAAGGTATACAGGCCACCGGCGGGGGCAGCGGCAAATGGATTGGAACCTCCACCGGTGGATGCGCTGCGGGCATAGGTTTTTACTGTTTTGATTTCGATGTTGATGGGGTAGGTGCGAACCGTTTCCACGTACGATTTGTCGGCCTGCTGGGTTCCCAGCTGGAAGCCGGACTTGGTGCGGCTGTTAAAGAATAACACATCGTTGTCGCCCGCGAGGTAATCGGTGAGCTCTATGACCGTTGAACGGGTACGTGTTACGGAGTCATTGCCGTACGACCGCACATCAAAGGCCTGCATGATGGGGGGCATGTTGGAGTTAACCACGGCCTGGTACATGCCGTTTTCATCCGTTCCCCGTTGGTCGTAGGAGATCCGTTTCAGGAAGACCTTGTTATTGGGTCCTTTTTCAAACCGGATCACGTTGTTGTTGATGATGTCGCCTGCATAGCCCGAAAAGCCGTTGCTGAGACCGGCGGCCGCTTTGGAAATCCGGCTCACCACGAGGATGTCGCGGCCCATCAGAGAGTCCGGAATCTCAAAATACCACTTGTCATCAACCTTATGAACGGAGAACAGGCCTTTTTTGCTGATGGCTTTGTCGGTAATCACATCTTTATACGGCCGGGGGCCGGAGCGTTGGGCAGCAGGCGCCACGGGAGGAACCTGCTGTTGCGGGGTGCCGTTGACCGGTGAAGGTGCCGGTACCGGGGGGCGGTTTTGCGCAACGGTAATACCCGCCAGGTACAGGCCGGCGGTTACCAGGAGCATGCGGGCGAACGTAACAATCATGGAAGTGTTTAGATTTTCTGTGAATGAATAAACGTTTAAACCACCAAAGTAAGAATCCCGGGCCTGATTTCGGGACGGGAAGGTATTTTTAATGATAAACGGCAGGTTTGCCGGCGGGGAGAATGCTTTAAAAAAATTAAAACGGCTGGATTTGGTGAAAATAAATATTTCCCTAACTTGTGCCACCCCTGACAGGGAAAAAGGTTTCATTACCCAAACGATTTTTTTCATAGCATTGCGTCAAACTTTACCGTAAATACTTAAAAACAAAAACCTAAAAATTCAATTGTCATGGCTGAAACAAAACCAACTGCAGCAAAGGCAGCTACTTCGGTTCAACCCAAAAAAACCAGCAACATGGTGTCGTGGATTGCTCCCATTGTGTGTGTGCTCATCGGCTATCTGATCTGGCGCTTTATCCTCGGAAATCCCTCTGGTTTCAAAGAGCCCGATACAACCGGTGCCTGGTTCTGGCCCACACACAAAAAGCCCCTTACTCCGCTGAACCGTGTTTACGAAGGCGGTATCGTGGTTCCCTTCCTCATTGGTTTGTTCCTGATGGTGTTCGCTTTCTCTATTGAGCGCTACCTTACGATCCGCAAGGCCCTGGGTACCGGCAGCGCATCCGACTTTGTGCGCAACGTTCAATTCCACCTGGCCAATAAGAACATTGAAGCTGCCATGGCTGCCTGTGATAAGCAGAAAGGCTCTGTTGCCAATGTGATGAAAGCCGGTTTGCGCAAATACAAGGCCATGACCGAAGAGGCTGGATTGGATACAGACCAGAAAGTACTGGCCATCCAAAAAGAAGTGGAGGAAGCTACCGCGCTCGAGCTGCCCATGCTGCAGCAGAACATGGTATTCCTTTCCACACTTACTTCGCTCGGTACACTGATAGCCCTGCTGGGTACGGTAATGGGAATGATCCGTTCCTTCGCGGCCCTGGGTGATGAAGGTGCCGGAGGCGACGCTTCGCAGCTGGCCGTTGGTATCTCGGAAGCCCTGTACAACACCGCCCTGGGTATTGCCACTTCTTCCTTTGCCCTGATCATGTACAATGTGTTTACCACCAAGATCGACTCTATTACGTACGGCATTGATGAATCAAGCTTTACGCTTACGCAAAGCTTTGCTTCTTTGTACAAATAAGCCAGCGGAAATCTGTGGAACTGCATTGTTATTGCATCTAAGGACTTTAAATGATCATACATGCCTAAATTACAAATACAGAAAAAGAGTACCTGGGTGGATATGACCGCGTTCGTGGACGTAGCCTTCCTGATCCTGGCCTTTTTCATGCTGGCAACCAAATTCAAGCCCCCGGAATTGGTCAGTATTCAAAACCCCAAATCCGTTTCTTCTGAGAATGTGGCTGAAAAGGATGTCTTTAAAATTACATTCGACAAAGAAGGCCGCACGTTCATCAGTTTCAGTACAGATGAGGATTCCAAGGAAAGGGTCTCCAATATGCTGGAGGTGTTGAAGAATCAGAAAGGTCTTACCCTGACCAACGAAGAACGTGCCACCTTCCTGCGCTTTGGTATTTCCGGTATCGGTGTTCCCTTCTCCAAGCTTAAATCGCTGCTGGCCCTCAGCGACGACGAATACAAGGCGTTCAAGCAGCCCGGTATTCCCATCGATTCGGCCAATAACGAACTGGATGGATGGATCAATGCCCTGCTCACCGGCAGCGGCGGACGCCGCCCGGCCAACGTGATGCTGAACGGAGACAACGCTGCCAAATACCCGGAGTTTAAAAACATCCTGGCGGCCTTTAAAAAGAACGGGGTTTTCTCCTTCAAGCTGATCACTTCGATGGAGCCTGTTCCGGCCGGAACTCCCTTGTATAAGTCACAGGGGCAACAGATCAAAGAGTAAATGCATTGTAAACTTTAAAAAAAATCAGGCTATGGGAGCAGATGTAGATAGCGGCTCACAGGACCATGGTAAGAAAGGCCCGGGCGTCAAGAAACAGAAAAAGGTACCCGTACGGGTGGACATGACCCCCATGGTGGACCTGGGTTTCCTGTTGATTACGTTCTTCATTTTCACCACCACCATGAGTTCGCCCAAGGCGTTCAACCTGAAAGTGCCCGATGATACGGCCAAGCAGGAAGAACAGACCGAGGCAAAGGCTTCGGGCGCCTTCACCGTATTGCTGAGCAAGGAAAACCGGATCTTTTATTACGAGGGGCAACTCCAGTCAGACGGATCCAACTTTAAGTCCACCAACTTCAAGGAGTTCCGTTCCGTTCTTCTCGATAAAAAAGCCCGGACACCCGAAAAAGATCTCGTGGTGATCATCAAGCCCAACGAAGAAGCCGAGTATAAAAACCTGGTAGACGTGTTGGATGAGATGACCATCTGCGAAATCAAGCGGTATGCAATGGTGGAAATTTCCCAGGGTGAAAAAGACCTGATCAGCGTATCGGAGGGGGCCTCCGGAAAGTAACTCCGGTATGTAATTGCAACAGTTATTGCATCTTTAAATAAAACGCTTTATGGACGTTAATAAGATTCTGAAGTCAGATTTCCTTGACCTGCTCTTCGACGAACGTAACAAAGAGTACGGCGCGTATGAGTTGCGCAGGAATTACCACCGTCGTCTGAAGATTGCGTTGGGCATCACAGCCGCCTTCGCCCTCCTGGTGTTTACCATGGCATTCGTCAGCCAGAATGCCGCCAAAAATGCCAAAAACAAGGTAAAAGTGCAAGATGTGGAGCTGAGCGATATCAAGCAGGAAGAGGAAATGAAGATTGAACCTCCCCCGCCACCTCCGCCCCCCGCACCGGAGCCGCCCAAAATTGAGATCACCAAGTTCACCCCTCCCAAAATTGTGGAAGATGAAAAATTCCAGGAAAAGAACGAGGTAAAAGAACAGGAGCAGATCACCAACGTGGGTAAAATTGACCAGGAAGGGATCAAGGATCCTGAGGTGGTGAACCCCCCCAAAGTGGAGCAGGAATCCAAAGTGGTGGAAGCACCCCGCGAAGATCCCAACCAGATCTTCACCAAAGTGGAAGTGGAAGCCCAGTTTCCCGGTGGTGAAGAGAAATGGAACAAGTACGTGTACAACGAAATCATGAAGCGGATTGACGACCTGGTGGACGATGGCCAGGCCGGAACCGTGGAAGTGCAGTTCATTGTGGACCGTGAAGGAAACGTGAGCGACGTACAGGCCCTGAATATGAAGGGATCGGTACTGGCCCGTGTTGCCACCGATGCCATCAAGAAAGGACCCAAGTGGATCCCTGCCATCCAGAACGGCCGCCAGGTGAAGGCATACCGCCGCCAGAAGGTAACCTTCCGCCTGCCCGATGAATAAGACCTTTATCAAGAAGGAATATACAAGCAACCATCCCCATCGGATCTCCGGTGGGGATATTTTTTGGTGGCAACAGAAAGCATTGCCTGCCCTCGTCCGTTAATTCCACCCCCCGGTAATCCGGTGCAAGAGGTACCTTTGCAACATGTTGGGTAAACTGACCGGATGGGACGATACCATTGTTGCACTGGCCACACCGCACGGCGTTGGTGCGATCGGTGTCATTCGTGTAAGTGGTGGCAGGGCCATCGACATCATCAATAAATTATTCCCGGCAAAAGATCTGCACAAACAAGGTTCACACACGCTGCATGTAGGACTTCTTAAAGAAGGGGAGAAGGTCTTGGATGAAGTGGTACTGGCGCTCTTTAAAAACCCCCGAAGCTATACCGGCGAGGATGTGGTGGAAATCAGTTGCCATGGGTCGCCGTTTATACAGGAGCAGGTTATTCATGCTGTTTTAGCCAAAGGCGCCCGGCTGGCAAAACCCGGTGAATTCACACAACGGGCATTTCTCAAGGGTAAACTTGATCTCACCCAGGCCGAAGCCGTAGCTGATCTGATTGCCAGTAACACCGAAGCCAGCCGCAACACCGCGTTGCACAGTATCCGGGGAGGTTTCTCCACCGTATTAAAGGAACTCCGGGAACAACTCATCAGCTTTTCCGCTCTCATTGAACTGGAACTCGATTTTTCGCAGGAGGACGTGGAGTTTGCAGACCGGCGCAGCTTCTACGCGCTGGTGGACAGCGCCCGTACAACCGTAACGGAACTGCTGCAATCGTTTCAACTGGGCAACGTCATCAAAAACGGCGTGCAGGTGGCCATTGTGGGCAAGCCCAATGCCGGAAAATCCACCCTGCTCAATACCCTGCTGAACGAGAACCGCGCCATCGTGAGCGAGATCGCCGGCACCACCCGCGATACCATCGAAGAAGTGCTCAACATCAACGGTATTCTCTTCCGGCTCATTGATACCGCCGGTATTCGCGAAAGCGGTGATGTAATTGAGAGCATCGGGGTGGAAAAAAGCCGTGAAAAAATGCGCTCGGCCGACCTGGTCCTTTATTTGTTCGACGCGCTCACCGAAACGCAGGCCGGCCTCGAAGCCGCGCTGCTGGAAGTGCAGGCGCTCAACAAGCCCTACCTGGCGGTGGGCAACAAGACCGATGCCCTGGGTGAAACAGCCGCACAGGAAAAATTTGCCGGCGACGGGGTGCTGTTTATTTCTGCCCGCGAAGGATTGCGGGTGGATCTGCTCAAACAACGCATGGCCGACCGCGTGGTGCAGGGGTCTGTGCAGACGGAGAGCACCATCGTCACCAACGCCCGGCACTACCAGGCGCTGCAGGAAGTACAGCGCTCACTGGCCGATATCCGGGCCGGTCTGGATAACCAGCTGCCCGGCGATCTGCTGGCCCTCGATATCCGCCGCTGCCTCCACTTCCTGGGCGAGATCACCGGCGAAATCACCAACGAAGACCGGCTGGATTACATTTTCAGTAAATTCTGCATTGGAAAGTAACGATCTCCCCTTTGTGTTGTAAGCCGCCTACCGTATCAGGCTGAAGGTATTCCTGAACAGCTCGATGTTGTTCTCTTCGCATTCAATCTCAATGGTGTACACATACACACCCGGTGGCAGGGGCATACCCCGCTGCGTACCATCCCACCCCTTGCTGCGATCCGTCACCGGCAGGTTCAGTTGCTCGTACACCAGTTCCCCCCAGCGGTTGAAGATGCGCATGGAGCGGATCACGCTGTAACCTATGCCGGACGGCATGAACCGGTCGTTCAGCCCGTCGTTGTTAGGCGTAAACGCGTTGGGGATGTAAATTTTCGATTTATTGCACAACACCACTACTTCCGTGGTGGAGCTGTTTACGCAGGTATTTGAATCCACCACATTCACCCGGTAAAGGGTGGTGAAAGGAGGATCTGCTACCGGTCGCGGACAACCGCTGCAGTTGAGCGTGGCGGCGGGTGTCCAGCTGTACGACCGGATGCCCGTTGAGAAGCTTGCCGGCAGCACGATGGGTACACCCGCCTGCGTAACAACGGAGGGGGGCAGGGTAATCACCGGCAACGGGTGCACCCGGAAGGAACGGTTCACCGTATCGGCACAGCCGCTGCCATTGGTTACGATAACCTGCATGGTATAATTGCCGGCTGCCGTATAGGCGAGTGGGGGAGGCGCCTGCACAGTGGCTGCTGCTCCGTTGGCCAGTGTCCAGTTCCACCGGAGCGTGGCGGTGTCGTTGCGCAGGAGAATACCGGTGTGCCGGGCCGATTCATTGACGCAGATCGCTGCAGGACCGGTAATGTCGGCAACCGGGCTGTTCACCACCTTCACCCGGTTGGGTAACAGGAAACTGTCGCGGCAGCCCGCCTGCGATTCAACGGTCAGGGAAACGGTGTAGTTACCAGCCGACCTGTATACATGTGTTGCATCAAATGTGCCGGCTGCAGCGCCGTCGCCAAAATTCCAGTTGCTGAAGGTGATGGGGGCGGAAGCGGTGGAGAGGTTGGAAAACTGTACCCGCCCGCTGTCGCAGAACAGGTCCGGCCCGGGCGTGAATCCGGCCCGGATGTCGTGCGTGATGATGCGGTCACTTGATAGAATAAACTGGCAGCCGGCCGGGTCGGTAAGGATCAGCTTGGGCTGAAACGTACCTGCGTTGGTATACGTGTGCGTGATAGTGGGTGAAATGGCGGACAGTATGGTTCCGTCGCCCAGGTCCCAGATATAGGTATACGGATTGGTGGTGTTCACCCTCAATGTTACCGGAACGGGAACGCAGTTGATGGGAGGGGGTAATTGAATCCGCAAACCAGCCGTGTCGTACACGAAAATATTCGCGTAGCTGGTATCGGAACAACCGCCGTTGTTGAATGCGGTCAGACTCACCCGGTACATGCCCGGAAAATTATAGGAGTGGGCCGGGGCCGGCAGGTTGGCCGTACTGCCATCGCCAAAATCCCACAGCAGCGAATCGGCGAACTGCGACTGATTTTCAAATTCCACCAGGAAGGGGGCGCAGGCGCTGGCGGTGTCGCTGAGAGTAAAAGCGGATACCGGGTTTGTAACGCGGATGTACTGTGTACGGACGAGTGTATCCCTGCACAACAGGTTGTCAACAGCGGTGAGTGTAACGGTGTACAGTCCGGCATTCACATAGGCATGTGCCGGGCTGCCCTGTTGCGAGGTGGTGCCGTCGCCGAAGTTCCACGAAAAGCCTAGACCGTTGCCAGTAGATATATTGCTGAACTGAATGGCCGTTGCCGGGCACACCACGGTGTCGCTGGCCGCAAAGGCAGCCTGCGGCGCGGAAATAAACACCAGGTTGGGAACAAGCAGGGTATCGGAACACTGCGAGGCATCGGTAACGATCAGCCGCACACTATAAGTGCCGGGCTGGAGATACCGGTGCTCAAACGGCGGGGCACTGTAGGTTCGCGTGGTGCCATCGCCGAAGTTCCAGTTCCAGGAAGACAGGGCATTTGTTCCGTCGGAGGTGGACGCGTCATTGAATGTTACCAGGTGGTTTCTGCACCCGTTATTATCGGGAGCCGTAAAGGCGGCTTTGGGTCCACGGATGGTTACCGGGTTGGTGCGGGAAAGCGTATCGCGGCAGCCATTGATGTTGGTAATGACCAGCTGCACCGTATATAAACCGGCCGTATCGTACGCATGATTAACAACGGGCAGGTTGCTGGCCGTGTTACCATCGCCAAAGAGCCACTGGTAACTGCTGATAAACGCGGTGTTGGCGTTGAGCAGCGAAAACGTAACTGGTGTGCTGTGGCAGGCCGATTGCGTGGATACCCCGATGGATTCTGTGGGCACTGCTACCCGCACGTCCCGCCTGATCTCGTGTGAACAGGTATCGTTGAAAACCGTCAGGCTAACGGTATATATGCCCGAACTGCCGTAGGTGTGTACGGGATTTTGCTGCGTGGAAGTATTCCCGTCGCCAAAATCCCAGCGCCAGGCTGTTGCACCGATGGAACTGTCTTTGAAGAAATAAGTTTGCCGGTTGTTGCAGTTCACCGAATCGCGGAAGCGGGCAACGGGCGGCAGGATGTAAAGCAGTTTTTCTTTTGTAAGGGTATCACCGCACCCGTTGTTGATGGCGATCAGCTGAATGTCAAAAAATCCTGTGTCAATGTATTGATAAGTTGGGTTGGTCTGCGAAGAAGTTCCTCCATCGCCGAAAAACCAGATGAACTGCGAACCGGCCGGGGTGGACGTGTTGGTAAACAGGATGGGTGAACCGGCGCAGGATTGCAGCGGTGCCGCCGTGAATCCCAGTGTAGGTTTACTGCCCACACGCACGGCATTGGTGACGATGGCCGTATCGGCGCAGTTGTTATCGAAAACGGCTACCAGTCTTACGGTATACGTGCCTTGTACTGCATAGGTATGGGATGGGTTGGGCGCGGTGGAGGTGTTGCCATCCCCAAAATCCCACAGGTACGACTGCACCGGTACCGCGGGTGTTACAGTGGCCGTAAAAGGCCGGGTAAAGGGAATGCAGGCCTGTGCCGGCAGGTTCTGCAGGGTGAGCCTGGGTTTGCTGATGACAATAAAAGCGGGCACCTGCCGGGTTTGTGTACAGCCCCACTCATTGCTGCCGGTGAGTGTTACCGTATAGGAGCCCGGATTGGTATATGTGTGCACTGGTTGCTGCACGTTGGACGTACTGCCGTTGCCAAAATTCCAGAGCCAGGATGTAACTCCGGTGGAGTTGTCCTGGAAGTTCACCGTAAAAGGTGCCGAACAGGAAACCCGTTCATTGGCCGAAAAGGCGATCTGTGGTCTTTCCCGTATACGTACGGTTTGCACTACCGTATCGCTGCAGCCGGAATAGAAACTGATGAGTTGAACCGTATAGCTTCCGGCAGCCGCATAGTTCTTTACCGGGTTCAGTGCCGTGCTGCTAGTCCCGTCGCCCAGCTGCCAGCGTACACTGTCGGGCAGTGGTACGGATGTGTTCAGAAACGAGACCGCTGTCCCGATACAGGCATCGTTGTTGAACGTGAAACTGCTGTTGGGACCCACTTCAATGGCCTGAACGGTTCGAAAGGTATCCACACATCCGGCACTGCTGGTCGTAACCAGGGTAACGTTGTAAAAGCCGGGCTGCGTATAGGTATGCGATGGGCTGGTTTGGGTGGACGTGTTTCCGTTGCCGAAGTTCCATTGATAGGAGAGGGTACCCGGACCGGCCGACGTGTTGATGAACTGGATGGTTGCCGGCAACTGGCAGGGGGTAGGGGTGTTGTTGGTGAAGCCGGCCCGTACACCCGGGCTTACATTGATGTAATTGGTTTTTACGCTTGTGTTGGAACAGCCTTTATCGTCGGTAACCCGGAGCGTTACAGTAAACGATCCGGTGGTGGTGTAGCGCTGAAACGGGTTCTTTACGGTGGAAACGGTTCCGTTGCCCAGGTCCCATTGCCAGCTTACAAGGGCATTGTTATTGGGAGAACTGCTTAAATCGGTAAACTGTACCGGCAGCGGAAAACAACCGGCAAGCCGGTTGGCGGAAAAATCCACCTGCGGACTGGCATTCACTACCACGTAATTGGCGCGGGTAAGGGTATTGCTCCCGTTGGCATTGGTGACCGTAAGGCTGACGGTGTAAGTGCCGGGAGTAAAATATATAACGGAAGGGTCTTTAAGTGTGGAGGTGTTGCCATTCCCGAAGTCCCAGAGCCAGGCAGTTGGGTTCCCGGTGGAAGCATCTGAAAAGTTCACCACAAGGGGAGCGCAGCCGCTGATGGGTGTGGCTGTAAACCCGGAAACAGGCACCTGAGACGTTGCGGTTAAAGGCAATAAAAACCCACCCGCAAACAGGAGCAACCCAAGCGGTCGAATGACTCGTATTCCAAGCCGTAAAAAAGTGTTTATCGCAGTTGCAGCGCAAAACATGGGTAAACAGATAAGCCGCCGGCTCATTAAAGATAGGCAACAAGAACGGTGCTTTCAAATATAATGCCGGCTAAAATGTTGATTTTCAGATTATTTAAAAAGTATTTCCGGAAAGGCGGTACACAGATAAGTGCCTGGGGTACGAATTAATTTTTCAATAGCTGGTTGGGTGATAGCGAAAGGGGATGTATCTTTAGAACATCCGGCAGCGGGCCAAATTTTACAGGCTAGCTGCACAACCTCTTGAATAGCACATGTCACGGAACCCGTGTTGGTTCCTGTTTTCCGAAAAACACTTGAAGTAACCGGTTGTAGAGGCAAAGCAATGTTGCCTCTGCTATTTTCTGCAAACAATCACGCCACTAAAGCATGCCATTCGTAGCACCAGCCGATATAATGCCCCTGGTTCAGACGCTCTCTTTTTTTTATCCTCAAAGTGAAAAGGTGGTGGCCTATCTGCAGCAACATGCGTCTCACCTGCGGTGCAAGCGTGGCACCTTGCTGCTCCGCGCCGGAATGGTGTGCGAACACATTTATTTCATACGTAAAGGAACCGTGCGGGGATTCATCATTGACGGGGGGAAAGACATCACCAGTTGGATTACAGCCGATGGAGAAATGGTGACGTCCATTTCGGGACTCGACATGCAAACTCCAGCCGTTGAGAACATAGAAACCCTGGAAGATTGCGAATTGCTTGTCCTCACCACGCATGCCGTTAACGATCTTTACCAGCTGCACCCGGAGTTCAACATCACCGCCCGTAAGTTGTTGCAGCAATACTATCGCGATGCGGAAAAACGGGCTTATCTCAGCCGCCTCAGCAGTGCCGAACAGAAGTACTTATACTTTGTGCAGCATTATCCGCACCTCTCCAACCGGGTTCCCCTCAAATACATTGCTTCTTTCCTGGGCATCACCATTGAAACGCTCAGCCGCGTACGGAAGAAGCTGGCTTCCTGAATCACCCGTCGTATTCAGCTTCTGCCGGCAGTTACCGCTTGATTGCAGAATTTTATGCAAACGCTGGTCAAAATGAGGCCGGTACTGGTATTTTTTTTATTTTGTTCTCCCTAACTGTTTATACATGAAGAATCTGCTGCTGGTGTCCCTCACCCTTTTTTCTTTCTTAATTGCCCGTTCCCAGGAAAGCGACTGGAAGCCGGTACAGGAGGCCCAACTCCGCAACGACCTTTTCCGGGAGCGTTACCGACCCGGATCTTTCCGGTTGTATCAGCTCGAAAGCCGCGCCATGAACACCCGTCTGCAGGCAGCGCCTTCGGAAAAAAACCAGGCAGCGGCCACTTCCGCCACTGTTATTGCGGTTCCGCTCCCCGACGGTCGCTTCGAACGCTTCCGCATCGTGGAGGCCCCGGTGATGGACCCCGGTTTAGCCGCCCGCTACCCGGGCATCAACGCCTATGCAGGCAGCAGCCTCGATCATCCCGGCAGCACCATCCGCGTCAGTATGGGAATGGGCCGCTTTGACGCGATGATTTTCTCCCCCGACCGTCCCACCATTTACCTCAGCGAAGTGGATGAAAGCACCCGCACCCTGATGGTGTACTCCCGCGACGGCCTGGTGGATTATAAACGCGAATTTGCCTGCCTAACCCCGGGCGGTACAGCACCCGTGCCCGGCTTGCCCGACGGACTGCAGCAGCGCAATGCCGATGACGGCCGCCTCCGAACCTACCGCATCGCCCTCGCCTGTACCGGCGAGTTTTCGCAGTTCTGGCTCAACGGTTCCGAAACCACCGATGCAGAGCGTAAAGCCAAAGTGCTGGTGGCCGTTAACGCCGCCCTCACCCGCGTGAACGGCATTTTTGAAAAAGATTTCGGCGTGCGGCTCCTCCTCATTCCCAACAACGACATTATCATCTATCTCAACGCGGCCTCCGACCCCTGGACCAACAACTTCAACAGCGTTACCCAGCAGGTGATTGATACCAACATCGGCGATGCCAATTACGATGTGGGACATTGCCTGCACCGCGCTGCCGACAACGGCAATGCCGGCTGCATCGGCTGTGTGTGCCGCTCGGGTCAGAAAGGCAGCGCCTTCACCGCCTATTCCAATCTCAATAACTTCGATCCCTTCGCGGTGGATTACTTCGCCCATGAACTCGGCCACCAGTTCGGCGCCAATCACACATTCAGCTTCAGCAACGAAAACACCGGCGCCCAGATGGAACCCGGCAGCGGCTCCACCGTGATGGGCTATGCCGGCATCACCGGCTCCACCACCGACGTGCAGCCCAACAGCGACGATTATTTCCATGCCATCAGCATCCAGCAGATAACCAACTACATCAAGTCGCCCACCGGTGGCGCCGCCTGTACCGTGGCGCCTCTCACCGGCAACAACCCGCCAACGGCCAATGCCGGCCCCGACTACACCATCCCCCGCTCCACACCTTTTATCCTTACAGGTTCCGGCAGCGATCCCAATGCAGGCGATGTGCTCACTTACTGCTGGGAACAGATGGATTCCCGGGCAACGGGCTTCTCTACCGTGCCGTCCACCACCGCCACGGCCGGGCCCCAGTTCCGCTCCTTTAAGCCGGGCCCCTCACCCGTGCGCATCATTCCGCAGCTGAGCACCATCCTCAGCGGCGCCAACGGTCAACGCTGGGAAGCCTTGCCGGCTGTAAGCCGGGTGCTCAACTTCCGTCTCACCGTACGCGACAACCACCCCGCCGGCGGCAACAACCAAAGCGACGACATGATCGTAACCGTTACCAACGCGGCCGGCCCCTTCCTCATCACTTCGCATAACAGCACGGGCGTGAGCTGGAACGCCGGCAGCAGCCAGACCATCACCTGGGATGTGGCCAACACCACCGCCGCGCTGGTCAGTTGTGCCAACGTAACCATCGAACTTTCCACCGACGGCGGACAAACCTTCCCCATCGTACTGGCGGCTTCCACACCCAACGATGGCAGCGAAACCATTACAGTGCCCTCCCAGGCCACCACCCTGGCACGGGTGCGGGTGCGGGCAGTAGGAAATATCTTTTTCGACATCAACAACACCAACATCAGTATCACCATCCCCGACCCGGGCTTCGACTTCACTACGCCGGGTCCCGCCAATGTAACCTGCGGAACGGCCACCACCGCTACCATCAGCCTGGGTACTGTTTCCCTGCTGGGGTACAACACGCCCATCAACCTCAGTGCCACCGGCGCGCCTGCCGGAACAACGGTGCAGTTCTCGGTTAACCCGGTAACACCCGGCGACCCGGTAGCCGTAACCCTCACCAATGTGAACACACTGGCCCCGGGTACGTATCCCATCAACATACAAGGGAACAGTGGCATTCTGATACGCAACCGGGTCATCAATTTCGTGGTACAGCCCGGCATAGCGCCCGTTATCACCCTGCAACCGCTCACGCAAACAGTGTGCGATGGCAGTTCGGTCACCTTCACCACGGCCGCCACCGGCGCCACTTCTTTCCAGTGGCAGGTGAGTACCAACGGCGGAACCAGCTATACCAACATCGACAATGCAACGGGCGTTTCCTACAGCATTGCTTCCGCCACCACAACGCAGAGCACCCACCGGTTCCGCTGTGTGATCACCGGCCCCTGCAACACCAGCACCACCACGGCGGCTGTACTCACCGTGAACGCCCTGCCCGCACTCACCGCCCAGCCCCAGCCGGCAGCCATCTGCGCCGGCAGCAATACCCAGTTCAGTGTAACCGCCACGGGCACCGGTATCAGTTACCAGTGGCAGCTGAGTACCGATGGCGGCAACAATTTCAATAACATCACCAATGCCACCGCTGCCACTCTTGATGTCAATGGCGCCGCCGTGGCCCAGAACAACCACCGCTACCGCTGCGTGGTGAGCGGCGCCTGTACGCCCCCGGCTGTCTCCAATGCGGCCGTTCTCACCGTGGTGGCTCCGCCAACCATTGCGGCACAACCCTCCAATGTAACGCTCTGCGCCTCCGGTACCCAATCGGTCACCTTCAATGTAACGGGCACCGGCACGGGTACGCTCTATCAATGGCAGGTGAGCACCAATGGCGGCACCAGCTATAGCAACATCGCCAATGCCAACGGCACCAGTCTCACCGTTAACGAGGTAAGTGTGCTGCTCAATAACAACCGCTACCGGGTGCTGCTGAGCAACAGCACCTGTACCACACCGGTGGTGTCGAACGCGGCCCTGCTTACCGCCAACCCGCTGCCCATTGTATCACTCACCGCATCGCCGTTCACCAAAATTTTCCCGGGTCTCACCACCCGCCTCACGGCCAACGTTACACCGGCCAGCGGCGTGTTGCTTACCTGGGAACGCAATGGCAACCCCATCAATGTACCGGGTTCGTCGCTGGATGTAAACGTAGACCTGCTGGGAACCTACCGGTTTACAGCCGATGCCGGCTTTGGATGCGTTACGGTGTCCAATTTTGTCACCATCAGCGATTCGTCCACCAACCGGATCTTCTTCTATCCCAACCCCAACCAGGGCCAGTTCCAGGTGCGGTACAACAACCCCGTAAACCCGGGCACCGTCAGCTCCATCCGGGTGTTCGACAGCAAGGGGGCCCGCGTGCTGGAGCGGCGCTTCAACCTGGTGCGTCCGTACGACCAGATGTGGATTGACCTCCGGGCCCGTGGCACCGGTTTGTACATCGTGGAGCTCAACGATGCCTCCGGCAAACGTCTGGCCGTGGGCAGGGTAGTGGTAAACTGATAAGGAACAGATAGAAATAACAGCCGCTCACAACCGGCGAAGCGGTTCATAAAAAACACGGAGTGCTATGTTCAATACATACACGCTCCGTGTTTCTTTTTGTAGCGGAAGAGCAACACGGAGCCGCGGAGAAATGGAGAAGCACGGAGCTGCTTTCGCTCATTCATTATTTTCCCGCGAATTTCGGGAATCCTTTTCTAAGATGCATTTAAAATAATCAGCAACGCCTTCATGCCGAGACCCCCCATTCATTCATTAATTTTCCGCAGATTTTTTGCAGCTTTCTCGGAATCCTTTTCTAAGAAGTATTTAAAAATAGACAGCAGCGCCTCCATCCCTACACGCCCCCCATTCAATCCTTCATTCATTCAATCCTTCATTCCTTATTTTCCGCCGGAAGAGGGAAGTACCGCTGCAACTGGTACAGTTCCAGCCAGCGTTCAAATAGGTCGCGTTCCATCATGCGTAGCAGGGCCGGGTCTTTCCCGTAAGCTGTGCGCAGTTGCTGCAGCTGCTGGCGGATGAGGGCTGCATCCTCCGGCAGGGGAAGGATAAACGAATAATACGCCATCAGTTCATGCTGCCTGCTGTCGGCCGGGTACACTTTCCAGCGCACCAGCCGCGCCTGCACGTTCTCCGTTTCCATCCAGGCCAGCGGAACCGGGAACCCGGAAGCGCGTTGCAACACGGTGTCGTATAACCGATCATTCAGGATGAACTCCAGTTTCATGGGTGTGTTTCCCTGCTTTCTCCAGGTGAGGGTAACGGGAGCATCTGCTGCAAAGCTGCTGTCGGCCGGCTGTTGCATGAATTGCGGGGCCCGGAAAACAGCTGCGGTGATCTTTTGTTTGTGATCACCTTCTTCCTCTTTCAGGAATTTTTCAAAAACATAGGCGAAAAAGGAAGAGACCACCCCCGTGTTCTTTTGTTCTTTGAAGCGGTTTTTAATCTGTGAAAAACTGTACAGACCAGCCGATTTGAGCAGCATGCTGCGGCCGTCGTTCCCTATGAGCATGGCTTCGGCGTTGGCCGCTATCTGCAGGCTGTGTTGCGGGCGCACAAAAATACCCCGCCGGGCGGTTTCCTTCTTTCCGTCGTGCACCCAGATTACTTTGCGGTTTACGTGGTACAGCAGGTATTGCTCCGGAACCACGGTTGGTCCGGCGGAAGCGGTTGCCAGCAGCAGGTAAAAAAAGTGCCAGATCATGATGCGGGTTTACCTAAGAACTGTGAACGGAATGGTAGTTTGAGTTTATAATGGAGGAACATCAGAAATGCCTCATACAAATTTATAAAAGTGGGTAGTAATACAAGACAGGCGGTGAGCAGTCCCGGATCAAACTTGATGTTGAAATACCGGTACACGAGAATGGATACAAAAACAATGAGAATACTGCCTGTCAATTGCACGAGGGTACCCACTGCATTGAACCAGATGTCTCCTTTCAGAAAGAGATTGCCCATCACGGGCAGCAACAACCAGATGGCGAGGGAAGAAATCAGTATCACTTTCCAGGGAGGCACCACCCGCACATAATCTTCCTCCAGCATCATCCGCAGGATGTTGGCGTGGATCACACTGCCGTACATATCGGGGTAGCTGCGTCCCGAAAGCCGGTCATTCAGCGGCGTGAAGAATTTGTCTTCATCCAGTTTCACCACTTCATCTGTTCCTTCGGGACCCAGGTACCCTACTACCAACAGTTTGTCCTCCAGCTGTTGCAGGTCAAAGGAAGGATCAAGCAGTTCGCCCGCCTGGTAATAGCGGAAATTGGCGAGGTTGCCCCAGTAATGAATTTCCACTTCCTCGGTGCGGCTGCGGGGGATGCGCCGGTATTTACCGGGATCAAACTGGTGAATCAGCGTGGTGGTAAACGCTTCTTCGTTGCGGAAAAACGGATGGAAATAGCGGATGGTGGCATTTTCCCGGTCGCTCCCCACCAGGTTGGCATAGCCGCCGGAAGAGCGGGTGAAAAAGCTGTCGGTGCGCACCGATGTACCGTCGGGATCGAAGAGGGATGCATGGCTGAACACAAAGGCCGGGTGCCGGGCAAAAACCTGCTGCAGCAAACTGTCGGCCGGCCCGCGCCGTTCCCGGAAAATCACGTCCAGCCCTATGACCCGGGGTTTGCCTTCGGCCACCCGCTCCAGTACGGCTGCCAGTTCGCTGCGGTCGCGGTTACCAATGTTCACCAGCACCAGCGGCCCGGCGTAGATCGAGTCGCGGTTCTTGATTTTGGAATAGTAGAGATCGGTGAGGGTGAGGTCTTCAAAGGCCTGGGTGAAGGGATCAAAGAAAGAGAGGTTGAGAAAAACCAGCGACAACAGACCAACGCAGCCGAAGATAAAACTGTTCAGCAGCAGGTACTCAATGAAAAAACGTTTAAGGGCCTTCACAGCCCGAAAGATAAAGAAAAAAGAAAAGGGTATGAACCCGCTTGTTCATACCCCTTGCTTATGTTGTTGCTGAGCGTGCGATCAGCGCTTCAGGTTGAGGGTAAATACCCGGCTGTCGTTGCAATAGCTGCTGTTGCTCCAGTAGAGGCTGCCATCGGTGGTTTGTGCATACCACTTGGTCCAGTTACCGGGAACCCAAACGTCGATGCGTACCGACTTGGCATAAGGAGACAGACGGCCCTGGTAGATGTTCTCTACCCATACATCCACGTAGTTACCGGTGAAGTTGTCGAAGTACACGTAGCAATAGCCACGGGTGCTTTTTTCACGGGGAGCTGCATCAGGACCGGGAAGATCTTTCTTTTCTTTCACGGGCTGGGCTTCAACGGCCACTTTCTTGGGAGCGGGTTTTGCCTGGGCAGAAGCGGTGGTGCCGAAGACAACGGACAAACCGATAACGGTCAACGTCATGAAAACGAGCTTTTTCATACTGTTTTGTTTTTGATGGTTTAAAAATAAAGATTGATAAAAATTTTTAAATAGCAAATTGTTTTATTGTTTTTTCGGGATGATCTCGTAGTCAAGGAAGAAGGTGTTCATCACATCCATTTCCACACCGCCTTCGTCACCCGACCCCCGGCTTTTGGTGTTATCCGGCTTGCGCAGGAAGGGGCGGTAGTCGAGCGGCTCCCGGCTGGCAATGAGCAGCAACCGGTTTTTGCCGTAGGGAGGACCAATGCTGAACACCTTGTTGGTATTGCGCCGGGTTTCGTCGGGTTCCATGAAATAGTCGGTTGGCTTTTCATTGATCCGCGTGCCGGGCATCAGGGGCCCTACCATATGATCGGGCATGATCTCCAGCAGGGTGAAGTAACACCGCTCCTGACCGCTGTTGGTGAATTCCAGGTTGTAGGCTTCTCCCACGGCCATAACGATGTTGCCGTTTTTATCCCGGATGCTGCTTTCGGGCAGATCCTGTGTTTCGGCTATCCCACCCCGCTCGTTCCGTTTGGTCACTTTCACCGGCAGCATTTTAAAGGAGACCCGGATGTTGGGATCCACTTTGTTGAGCTGGAGAAAGTAACGGCTCCAGGCATAGTGCCGCAGGCGGTACTGCAGGGTATCGGCCAGCCTGCCATCGTCCATGTTCACCGGCAGGCGCAGGAAAGCTTCCTGTTCGTGTTTAAACACGTAGTAACTGTTGCCGTCATCTCCGCTGATTGTTTCCACGTTCAGCGAAGCAGGTACCTGCGACAGTTTCACTTCCTTGATCCGACCCAGTACCGCTTCCAGCCGGGCACGGGCCGCATCCGGAATGTTCTTCAGAAACACGCCCGCCTGCAGATCGCCGAAATTGATCTCGTCGAGAAACACCCAGCTGTCGGTCAGCACCGCGGGGTCGATTGCTTCGTTCAGCTTTACTACCGACTGAAAGTTCTCCGCTTTGATGATGGTGCCGGTGGCCAGGGGGGCAACACCAAAAGTATCCCGTGTGTCGGACGGGTACACCCGGATGGTACTGCCTTCAAAAACATTGTAGATAAGACCGGTGGAGATGGTTATTTCTCTGCCTTTCACGTCCAGGGGAACATAGTAATCGGCCTTGGTAAGCAAATTGCCGCCAAAGATCAGCTTGTCCAGTTCGCCCTCCGCATCGGGGTTTTGCGGCAGGCCCCAGTTGCGTATCTGCACTTTGATGCGGTCGGAGATGGTTTTGTAACTCATCTGCTCCGTGGCATTGTTCACTACCTTGAAAAAGGCCATCGAGAGGCTGCCGTATTCTTCGTCCTTCACTTTCACCTGGTAGTTTAACTCCATGGAGCGGGAGGCGAAAAAGGCAATCATGGGAGCCAGGCCCTGCCGGCGGTCACCGAGACCAAAGAGTTTGTCGTCCACTTTATTGACACCGGAAGCTGGTCCGGCGTAATTCTTCGGGGCATAAGCCTTGGTGGTGCCGCGGTGGGTGGTGGGGGGTGGGTTGTTGCGGGTGCCAGAACCCGAATGACAGGCATCCACCAACACGATCAACTCCCCGTTATCGCCCAGCTTCCGGCGCACTTCTTCCAGCTTCAGGCCAAAATCATCGTCCCGCAGGTGCCGCTCCACACCCGGTACATAGTCCATGGGGGAGTCGTAGGTCACCAGCGCTTCGTCGTAGCCGTCGGCTTCATCCCCGTTATTATCATATACCTGCTGGCCGTGACCGCTGAAATGAAACACGCAGATGTCGCCGGGTTTCGCTTTGTCAATCAGGTGCTTCTGGATGCCGTTCAGGATCCCCTCCTTGGTGGCCTGCTGGTCGCGTAGTACCACAATGTTCTGTTCCGGGAAACCTTGCTTCTTCAGGGCATCCCGGATGAGCGGAATATCTTTCTCCGATGCCAGGTTGTTCCAGCCGGTACCCGGCTTGTACCGGGAGATGGCCACGATCAGGGCGAACTTATTGGGCTTGTCCTGCGCCACCAGGGCGGTTGCGTACAGACTGAACAGCAGGGTGAACAACAGTTTCATATCAGTTGGTTTGGGTGTACCGTTTTAAGGTACACATCCATCCGCATTCCGGAATTGTTTCCGTTTACAGATGCAATATTAAATCGCTTTTCACCACAACGGCATACCCTCAAAATGGTATTTTTCCACTCCGGCGGAAGAAAGCCCCCTATGAACGCAATTCCGCCGCTTCTGTTGCACCGGCAATAAAAAATTACCCTATCTTGAGCGCCCATGGCTGCATTTGTTTTCTGGCTGTCGCTGGGAATTTTCCTCTATACCTACATCGGGTACCCCCTGCTGCTCCGGTTCGTTGCCCCCCGGCGGCCGGTTGACCCAACGGGCACGGAACAGCCTGCTGTAACCGTTCTCATTGCCGCCTGCAACGAAGCCGCCGTCATCACCGCCAAACTCGAAAACACCTTTGCGCTCGATTATCCGGCAGATCGGTTACACGTAGCCGTGGTGGCCGACGGCTCCACCGATGCCACCGTGGAATTGGTACAGCGCTTTCCTGCCGTGCAACTCCTGTACGAACCGGAACGCCGGGGAAAGTCGGCCGCCCTCAACCGGGGCGTGGCGCAACTCACCACGCCGCTGGTGGTGGTGACCGATGCCAATACTTTTCTTCCGCCCACCGCCCTCCGCGCCCTGCTGCAACCCTTTGCCCATCCGCAGGTGGGTGGTGTGGCCGGCGCCAAGCGGGTGATCGGCGGGGCCGATGCTGCCACGGCCGGCGAAGGACTTTACTGGCGCTATGAATCACAGCTCAAAGCACTCGAATCCCGTTTTTACAGCACCATCGGCGCGGCGGGCGAACTCTTCGCTTTCCGGCGGGCCTGCTTCCGGGAGATTCCCGCCACCGCCATCACCGACGATTTTTTCCTCTCCCTGTCCATCAACCTGCAGGGATACACCATCGCCTACGCGCCGGAGGCGGTAGCTACGGAAGCGGCGTCCCTCTCGCTCCGCGACGAATGGAACCGCAAAGTGCGCATTGCCGCCGGCGGCTTCCAGTCGCTGGCCTGGTTCCGGTCGGCCCTCCATCCCTTCCGGCACCCCCGCCTCGCCCTGCAGTTCTTCTCGCACCGCGTGCTGCGCTGGGTGGCCTGCGCCCCCGCACTGGTCTTGCTTTTTACCAGCAACCTTGTATTGTTTCTCTATACAGACAGCTGGTTTTACAGCTGGGCCTTCGGGGCGCAAAGCGTTTTTTACGGCGCGGCGCTGGCGGGCTTTCTGCTGGCCCGGACTTCGCGCCCTGTGCCATTCTTCTTCCAGCTGCCCTTCTACTTCGTGCTCATGCACGCCGCCCTGCCCGTGGGCTGGTGGCGCTTTGTAAGGGGAAAGCAGTCGGCTATCTGGCAGAAAGCCCAACGTTCTGTTGCCCTGTAAGGGGAGGTTCGCTAATTTCACGGCCAAACGCACTCCCATCGCTGCCACCGCATCCATACTGGCCAGTCCCATCGAATACCTCAAAGGCGTGGGTCCCCTGCGGGCCGACCTGCTGAAGAAAGAGCTCAACCTCTTCACCTTCGGCGACCTGCTGGAGCATGTTCCGCTGCGCCACCTCGACCGCACCAAAGTGCTGCGCATCGGCGAGCTGAGCCCGACGCATGACTACGTGCAGGTGCGGGGCCGCCTGCTGAGCATGGAAGTGGTGGGACACCAGCGCTCCAAGCGGCTGATGGCCGTACTGCAGGACGGTACCGGCACCCTCGAGCTTACCTGGTTCCAGGGCATCAGCTGGGTGCAGAAGCGGCTGGAGACCGGGGCCGACTACCTCGTCTTTGGCAAGCTGGGCTTCTTCATGGGCAAACCCCAGCTGGTGCATCCCGAACTGGAACCGGTTGAATCCGAAAAAGCCGACGGACGTCCCACCCTGGAGCCCATCTATCCTTCCACTGAAAAACTCAAAGCCAAAGGCCTCAACGGCCGCGCCCTCGGCCGCCTCATGGCCGCCCTGCTGCCCCAGGTACACCCGGCCGACCTGCCGGAAAACCTGCCCGACACGGTGTTGCACGAGTTGCAGCTACCCGGACGTTACGAAGCCTACTGCAACCTGCACTTCCCGGCCAGCCCGCAGCACTACGAAGAAGCCCTCCGCCGCCTCAAATTTGAAGAGCTGTTCATCGCCCAGCTGCGGATGGCCCTGGTACGCAGCCGCCGCCACCGCTTCTCCCGCGGGGTGGTGTTCGACAAGGTGGGCGACCTCTTCAACGACTTCTACAAAAACCACCTGCCCTTCGAACTCACCGGCGCCCAGAAACGGGTGCTGCGGGAGATCCGCACCGATACGGCCCGCGGCCACCAGATGAACCGCCTGCTGCAGGGCGATGTGGGCAGCGGAAAAACCATGGTGGCCCTGCTGGCCATGCTGCTGGCGGCCGGCAACGGCTACCAGAGCTGCCTGATGGCGCCCACCGAAATCCTCGCCCAGCAGCACTTTGCCAGCATCTCCCGCCTGCTGCAACCCCTGGGGGTGGACGTGCGCCTGCTCACCGGCTCCACCCGCAAGGCCCAACGCAACGAACTCTTGCCCGCCTTGCAGGAAGGACGGGTGCCCATCGTCATCGGTACCCATGCGCTCATCGAGGAAACGGTGCAGTTTCACAAGCTGGGACTGGCCGTGATTGACGAACAGCACCGCTTTGGCGTAGCCCAGCGTGCCGAACTGAAGCTGAAAGGCGAAGTGCCGCCCCACATCCTGGTGATGACGGCTACGCCCATCCCCCGCACCATGGCCATGACGGCCTACGGCGACCTCGACTACAGCGTGATGGACGAACTGCCGCCCGGCCGCAAACCCGTTACCACCGTACACCGCTATGAGTCGTCGCGGCCTTCGGTGATGGACTTTGTACGGAAACAGATCGAAGAGGGCCGCCAGGCCTATTTCATCTACCCGCTCATTGAAGAAAGCGCCAAAGTGGATTACGAGAACCTGGAGAAAGGTTACGAGGAGGTAAAAGCTTTCTTCCCCGAGCCCAAATTTTACATCAGCATGGTGCACGGCCGTCAGACGGCGGAAGTGAAGGATACCAACATGCAGCGCTTCAAGACGCACGACACACAGATCATGGTGGCCACTACCGTGATAGAAGTGGGGGTGGATGTGCCCAACGCCTCGGTGATGGTGATTGAAAGTGCCGAGCGGTTCGGCTTGTCGCAACTGCACCAGCTACGCGGACGGGTGGGACGGGGGAGCGCCCAGAGTTTTTGCATACTTTTAACAGGGCGCAATTTAAGCCGCGAGAGCCGCGAACGGTTACAGATCATGTGCGCCACCAACGACGGATTTCTTATCGCCGAAAAAGACCTCGAACTCCGCGGCCCGGGCGATATTGAAGGCACCCGGCAGAGTGGGGCACTCAACTTTAAACTGGCCAGTATTGTTACCGATAAGCCACTGCTCGAAACGGCCGCCGCCATCTGCCAGCGGCTGGTGGAAGCCGACCCCGACCTGAATTCGGCAGCAAATTTGCGGTTGAAGCAGTACCTGCAGTCACGCAAAGGAAAAACGGAATGGAGCCGGGTGGCCTGACTCAACAAAGCGATGGTTTTTACGTTGAATTATCGTACTTTAAAGATTCAGACCCGGGACCCTGCCAAAAGAATGATACGAATGAAACGACAGCTGATACTTGTTACGATCGCGCTTGCTCTGTTACCCTGCCTCACCCGGGCACAACTATCTTTTACCGAAAACAAAGGCCAGTGGGACGATCGCGTACTCTTCCGCACTGACGGCGGCAACAGCGCCTTCTTTCTCAGCCCCGGCGGCTACACGGTGCTGATGAAACACCCGGCCGACTATGAACGCCTCTCCGAATACTACCACGGGCACCCGCACGACTCCGCCACCGCCAAAGGCTTCCGCCTCAGTACCAAGGCTCCCGTGGTACGCGGCCATGCCTACCGGGTGCGCTTCCGCGGCGCCGACCCCAACGCACAGGTGATCAGAGAGAAACCGCTGCCCGGCTACGAAAACTATTTCATTGGCAACGATCCCTCCAAATGGGCCAGCGAATGCCGTTCCTACCAGGCCATCACCTACAAGAACATTTACCCCAACATTGATCTGCGCTACTACGTGCAGGACGAGCGCCTCAAATACGACCTCATCGTGTATCCCGGCGGTAACCCCGCAGCCGTACAGCTTGAATACGAAGGCGCCAACGGCCTCAGCCTCAAAAACCAGGAGCTGGTGGTCGCCACGTCGGTGGGCGATGCCCGGGAGGGGAAGCCCTACACCTACCAGTTTGTGAACGGCCAGCGCGAAGAGATCGTGTGCCGCTACAAAGTTGCCGGCAGCACGGTGGGGTTCGATGTGCGGAACTACGACAAGGGCACTACGTTAATCATTGATCCTTCGCTCGTGTTTTCGTCGTTCAGCCGCTCCAGCGGCGATAACTGGGGCTTCACCGCCACACCGGGTCCCGATGGCAGCATGTTTGGCGGCGGCATTGCGGCTCCCACCGGCTTCCCCGTTTCGCCCGGCGCCTTCCAGAGCTCCGGTGGCGGTCCCACCAACGCCGAAGCGCCCCCCGATGTGGTGATCATCAAACTCTCACCCGGCGGACAGACCCGCCTCTACGCCACCTACATCGGTGGTAGCGGCCTCGAGCAACCGCACAGCCTCATCGCCGACGCCCAGGGCAACCTGGTCATTGCCGGCCGCACCAACTCGGGCAGCACCTTCCCCGGCACCCAGTTTGGTCCGGGTGGCGGCTACGACATCTTTGTCACCAAACTCAACGCCACCGGCACCGCCCTCATCGGCTCGGTGAAAGTGGGGGGCAGCGGCAACGACGGCGTCAACATCACCACCAACCGCGCCAACGGTCCGCAGAGCCTGCTCCGCAACTACGGCGACGACGGCCGCAGCGAAGTGATCCTCGACGCTGCCAACAACATACTCGTCGCCTCCTGTACCCGCAGCACCAACTTCTTTACCCTCAACGGGTTCCAGTCGACCCTCCTGGGACAACAGGACGGCGTGGTGCTCAAGCTCAACGCCAATGCCACCACCGTTATCTGGAGCACCCTGCTGGGCGGCGCGGGCGACGACGCGGCCTTCGTACTCACCCCCAACCCCATCAACGGCGATGTGTACATCGGCGGCGGTACCTCTTCCCCCAACTTCCCCGGTACGGGTGCGGGCGTGTTGCAGGCCACCTACAACGGGGGATCGGCCGACGGCTTCATCAGCCAGATACGCGACAACGGCGGCAGCGTGGCCCTGGTGCGCTCCTCCTACTTAGGCACCAACCAGATCGACATCGTGTACGGCGTGCAGTTCGACAGCCAGGGCTTCCCCTACGTGATGGGCACCACCACCGGCTCCTGGCCCATAACCAATGCCACTTATTCGGCCACCAATGCCCGCCAGTTCATTGCCAAGCTGCGACCCGACCTCTCGGCCTTTGTCTATTCCACCACCTTTGGCACGCCCAACGCGCTGGCACCCAACATCTCCCCGGTGGCCTTCCTGGTGGATAACTGCGAAAACGTGTACGTTTCCGGCTGGGGCGGCGGCGCCAATACCTTCTCCACCCCGCAGTATCCCACAGCGGGCACGAACGGACTGCCCGTCACGCCCGACGCCTTCCAGAACCAGAC
The DNA here is from genome assembly GCA_937862815.1 of uncultured Chitinophagaceae bacterium. Taxonomy (GTDB): domain Bacteria; phylum Bacteroidota; class Bacteroidia; order Chitinophagales; family Chitinophagaceae; genus Lacibacter. The sequence continues at coordinate 187,909 of CALMED010000007.1, forward strand.
CGACGGGAGCGACTTCTACTTCTTTGTGCTGCAGAAAAACGCGGCCAGCATTCTTTACGCCAGCTTCTTTGGACAGCGGGGCGGTAACGGGGGCTGGGACCATGTGGACGGCGGCACCAGCCGCTTCGATGCGCAGGGCGTGATCTACCAGGCGGCCTGTGCCAACTGCAAGAACGTGCCCAGCGGACTGCCCGCCCAGGGACCCTTCCCCATCACCGCCGGTGTGTACGGCAACATCAACCCGGCCACCGGGGGTGGGGGCTGCAACCTGGGTCTCACCAAGATCCGCTTCGACCTCGCCGGCATCACCGTAGGCCTGCGGGCCGTGGGCGCCCGGCAGCTCAACTTTTGCCTGCCCGCCACGGTGGAATTCATCGACACCCTGCAGCAGGCCCGGCAGTACATCTGGATCTGGGGCGATGGAACCCCCAACGACACCACCACGGCCAACCCCAACCGTCATACCTATACCTCGGCCGGCTTCTTTGATGTGAAAGTGATCGGCATCGACAGCAATTCCTGCAACGTGAAGGATTCGGCCATCCTGCGCATCCGCGTCACCACCGACTCCGTGGCCCTCAGCTACACGGCCACCCGCCTGCCGCCCTGTACCAGCCTGGCCTTCCAGTTCACCAATACCACCGACCGGCTCTCGTCGAACCCGCCCTTTGGTCCGCGTTCTTTCGTGTGGCAGTGGGGCGACGGCACGCCCAACGATACCGTGCCCGGCTTTGCACCCAGCCCGGTGACGCACGTATTCCCGGGACCCGGTACCTACAACGTGCGCCTGGCACTCATTGACTCGGCCTTCTGCAACCTGGGCGATGTGTTTGGCACCGTCAACTTCCAGGTGGCTTCCACCATCCGGGCGGGCTTCCGCGTGAACGATGGCTGTGCGCCCTACACGGCTGCCATCACCGACACCTCTTTTGGCGCGGTGACCTACCTGTGGCAGACCAGCAACGGGCTGAGCTCCACCAGCGCCACCCCCAACTTTGTGTTTACCAATCCGGGTACCTACACCATCCGGCAGTACATCTTCAACAACAACAGCTGCAACCTGGTGGATTCGGCGGTCCGCACCATTACGGTGGTGAATCCGCCAACGGCCGGCTTTACGTTCAGTCCCAACCCCTCACAGGAAAATACGCCCACCCGCTTTACCAGCACGGCCTCGGCCGATGTGGTGCGCTGGTTCTGGGACTTTGGCGACGGTGATACGTCCAGCCAGCGCAACCCGCTGCACCAGTACACCAGCGCTGGCAGCTTCAACGTATGCCAGGTGGTGACCAACAGCCAGGGCTGTACCGATACCCTGTGCATACCGGTGGAATCCATCATCAACATTGTAAACGACCTCCCCAGCGCCTTCACGCCCAACGGCGACGGGGTGAACGATATCTTCCAGGTACGCGGCTTTGGCATTACGAAAATGACCCTGCGGGTGTACAACCGCCAGGGGCTGATGGTGTTTGAGAGCCGCAGCCAAAACATTGGGTGGGACGGCACCTACAAGGGCGTGCCCCAGCCCATGGATGCCTATGCGTGGACCCTGGATGTGGAATACTTTACGGGGGAGAAAGTGAGGAAGAAGGGAGACGTAACGTTAATAAGATAATGTGTAAATGTGTAAATGTGGCAATGTGTAAATGGGGGTGTACGTTCCCCCGCCAGCGGTTTTCAACTCTGGCGGCGGGTTCCCGGAGAAGAAGCTTCAGGTGAGCGGGAAAAACAAACAGTAACGTCATCCTGTGCGATAGCGAAGGATCTCACCAGGTGAGCAGGATTTAGAAGTGACTTTTGAAAGATTGAATCTTCTTCGTAGCAAAAGATCCTTCGGGCAAGCCCTCAGGATGACGTTCGGGGTGGAGCGAAGCGAAGGATATCTAAAGGTGAGCAGGATTTAAAAGTCATTAAAAAAAACCTGCTCCATGATAAAAAATGAACATGATGAAACGCATTTACATACAACTCCTCACCGCCCTCCTCCTTACCGGGAGCCTGGGAGCGCAGGACCTGCACTTCTCGCAGTTCATGAACTCACCGCTCACCACCAACCCGGCCAACACGGGCTTTATCCCGGAGGCCGACTACCGGCTGGGCATTCATTACCGCAGCCAGTGGACCTCGGTGCCGGTGCCGTTTAAGACGGCCAGCGCCTTTGGTGATTTCCAGGTGCTGCGCAACCGCATTGAAAACGGCTGGGTGGGACTGGGCTTTGTGGTGCTGAACGATGTGGCGGGCCGCGGTAACCTGCGCAGCAACAAGTTCTACGGCTCGGTGGCCTACCACCAGATGCTGGGTCTCAGCAGCCTCATCTCGGCCGGCTTCAACGCGGGCTATGCCAGCAAGCGCATTGACATCACCAAGTTCACCTTCGACAACCAGTGGAACGGTAAGTTCTTCGACGGGGGGCTGCCAACCGGTGAAGGCTTCCTCACCAATGCCAACACCGATTATTTTGATCTGCAGGTGGGCATGAACTACGCGTACTTCCCCAACGAAGACGTGTACATCAACGCCGGCGCTTCGGTGCACCACATCAACCAGCCGCGGGAGACCTTTTTCTCCACGGGCGACAACCAGGTGCCGCGGCGCTACATCGGGTTTCTGAACGGCAGTTTCAAACTCAACGACGACTGGATCCTCAACCCCAACTCGTATTTCTCTTCGCAGGCCCGGGCCAATGAGTTTGTACTGGGCGGCAACGCGGCCTACAACCTCACCGGCGACGGGCGGGTGGTGGTGTTTGGCGGCGGTTACTACCGCTGGGGCGATGCCGGCATTGCCATGGTGGGGCTGGAGATGAACAACATCCGTTTCACCTTCACCTACGACGCCACCATGAGCCCCCTCCGCAGCTTCAACGGCTCGCAGGGCGCCTGGGAATTTGCCCTCCAGCGCAATGGCTATTATCAGCAGGGTTTCACCGACAAGAATTTGAAGCGGCAGAGTTTGTGTCCAAGGTTTTAGTTATTCGTTTTCTGCGGGAGGGGAGAAGATACAGCCGAAGTATATCATGCATCCGGATGCGGAAAACGGGTGGAACTCTTTTCAGACTTTTTTCTGCAGAAAAACCTACTTTTTTTTGGGGATGATTAGCCATTCCGGCCTGTGAAGCGTGAAACCCCTGCCTGCGTGCGGGTGCTGCTGGCCGCTCTGCCACCTGATAGATACAGGGTTTGTTATCTCAGGGTAAAATAATCAAAGGGGTTTGTCCCTTATATACTAATTCGTTAATTAAAAATCGCCTGAAAAGCTGGTCGCTTAAAAGACGTGAACCTTTTTGAGCAACCAGCATTTCTTCTTCCTTGTTGTTTATTACATTTTTGATGTCTTCAAATGGATTATTGCCTTCATAGATTGCCGTGTTTGTATTAAATCTATCGGCGAATAAGTTAGACAGGTCGGCGAGTTGTTTTTTTACTCCCGTAGTTGTTTCGTTTGGCTGTGCCAGATAGAAAAAGGTAATGAGCGTATTGTTGCTGTCAATAAAATTCAGGAATCTGTTCAGCTCTGAAATATCTAATGGGTATTTTTCCGTTAGGGCAACAAATATTCTTTCGTGGGAAAATGCTGCAATTTCTTTGGGCATTGCAACAATAATACTTTCTGTGTTCTCAATAACATCAATCGCCACACTTCCAAGAAATATCTGCCTGAGCAACCCTGTTCTTTTTATTCCGGTAAAAATTAAATGATCAAAAGGTTCTGCCAGCAGCTTGTTTAATGCGGTTTGTAAATGACTTTCTGATACCAAAAAGGAAACGGTTACAGTAGGGGGAATGAGTTCTTTTGCGAGTGCTCTTAATTTATGAATCGCTTCTTCATAGCTGTGTTGGGCAATCTGTTGTCTGCTTTTATTATCGGTTAAAGCAGGCGCTGCTACAAAAGGGTGATGCACGAGTAGCAATTCAGCGTTTACCTGTTTACTCCAGTCACAAGCGTACTTTATTAAGTTATCTGAATACGCGGAAAAATCAATGAGGAGGATAAATCTTTTTTCATGTGCTATAATTTTGAACTGTAAATGGGCTTGTGTAAAGAGGCGTTCACTTTTGCAAAATCTTCCTGTCTGTCTGCAAGTACCATCAATATGTCATTTGCCTTAATTACAGTTGAGCCACCCGGACGGATAAATTCATCATTTCGTTTTATCATGATAATGAAGGCTGATTTGGGGAAGTTGAGGTTGACGATTTTTTTGCCTACTGCATAAAAGTCGGGTAGTATTTCAAATTCCTGTAATGATGATTTCGGAAGTTCTAGGACAAGTTGGTCGGTTTCTGTAATCTTTTTTACTTTTTCCGGTAATGCAACTTTGAGCCACCTGGCTACAAGGGATAAAGTTGTTCCCTGGATAAGCACCGATGTGACCGAGATGAAAAATACAATATTGAAAATCATGTATGCTTTGTCTATGCCTGCCAGAAGCGGATAAGTTGAAAATACGATAGGAACAGCACCGCGTAAGCCAACCCACGAAATATAAAACCGCCTGCGTAATCTCATTCTGAAGAACATCAAGCTCAGGAATACACTTACAGGCCGGGCTACAATAATCAGGAAAATTGAAATCAGTAAGCCAATGCCCATATAGGGAAGTACTTGTGACGGAAAAACAAGCAGGCCCAATGTGAGAAACAATACAATCTGCATCAGCCAGGCTAAACCGTCGTACATTTTAAAAATCGTTTTCTTATGGATCAGGTCCTGGTTGCCCAGGTAAACCGCACAAATGTAAATGGCGAGAAAGCCGTTGCCGCCCACCGTATCCGTTGCGGAGAACGTGATGAACATCAGGGCGATAACCAGTACGGGGTAAAGTCCTTCAAAGTCGAGTTTGATGTTATTGATAATGAATTTGCTGAGTTTGCCAAAAGCGAAGCCTCCAATACCACCAAAAATCATTTGTTGAAAGAACAGCGGTACAACAGAAACCAGGCTTTGATCCTGGTTGATGACCAACGTCAGAAATGCAATGGTTAGTACATAAGCCATGGGGTCGTTGCTGCCGCTTTCCAGTTCCAGTGTTGGTCTCAGATTTGTTTTTAAGGCAAGGCTCTTTGAGCGCAAGATGGAAAATACAGCTGCCGCGTCTGTTGATGATACAATGGAGCCCAGCAGCATGCTTTCATAAATGGTAAAGTCGGTAACGTACCAGACAAAGGTGCCCAGGGAAAGGGCTGTCAGTAAAACGCCTAAAGTAGATAATACAAATCCTTCCCTCAGTATGGGCTTTACAGAATTCCAGTTGGTGTCAAGACCGCCTGAAAACAGAATAAAATTGAGGGAAATGACACCTATGAATTGGGCAATTTGCGGATTGTCAAACCGGATGCCGCCGATGCCGTCGGAACCTGCCAGCATTCCGATACCCAGAAAGAGCAATAAAGTAGGGACGCCAAATTTATACGAAGTCTTACCTACAATAATGCTTACAAAGAGTAATAAAGAGCCTACTAATAAAATATTTTCAATCGTTAAATTCATGCCTTGCTGAATATTTATATTTCTGCATAAAGTTATGTTTTAATGTTAGTTCGTATGTTAAAATATCTTCTTGTTTTCCTCCTTGGAGAAACCGGTTGATCCGGTTGCACGGACCCTATTCATGCCCGGTTGGCCTTATAAATTGTGGTATGACAACGGCCGAAGTGGTGGATCTAGAAGCTTTTACTGCCGGTAGGGAACATAGGTTTTTCCGGAATAGCGAACGTTAATATTGATCTGGATACGGCGATTGTGCACAACCGCTGTGTTTATGCTGCCGGTTACAATGGTGATGGATAATGAACGCCTGTTTTTATGACGGTCACCAGCAACAAACTGCACGTTTGTGCGGGTTAATGCATTGGTGATTCCACCGGATGTCCCCTCCGCAGCTTCAACGGCTCGCAGGGCGCCTGGGAATTTGCCCTCCAGCGCAATGGCTATTATCAGCAGGGTTTCACCGACAAGAATTTGAAGCGGCAGAGTTTGTGTCCGAGGTTTTGAGGGGTGGACTTATTGAGGGGGACTGCTGCTGTTGAATGGAGCAGGTATGTAGCAATTAATTCAAGGGAACTTTATTTCCCGTAACTGATCTTTCCTCCCATATCATCTGCAACTTTCTGCAGTAAGCGCCAGGTTTTACTCCCTTTGAAATAGAGAATCGGCTTGTACACTCTCGGTGATGTAGTTACACCAAAATAGTTCATTTTTTTAAGACCATAACTACCCGACAGTATTGCGGTGTTCAGTTCAATTTCTACTCTTGCAATAGCATAACCTGGTATACCGATTAATTCCCGTGGGTAGGTGATAATTGTGTCTTGATTACCGGTTTCTTTAAGAATGTGTCTTAGCCCCCTAAAGGGTTGGACTAAAATGGAAAATCATTTTAGTCACTTAAATTTAGGGAACGATGAGCAAACAACACAGATAATGGAGCGAAGCACAGAAGCTCCAGATCATCCAGGAGGCCGATCAGAACGGCCAAACAGAAACCTTGCGCAAGTACAACTTAGCCCACTCCTTATTTCTGCGATGGAAGAAGGCGTACATGGGTCATGGCGCTGATGGTTTAAAGCCAAAGTACCGCACAGTTGACCCGGAGGTCCGGCGATTGGAAACTGAGAATGAGCGGCTTAAACGCATCATTGCCAAACAGGCGTTGGAGATTGAGTTTAAAGATGAGCTTTTAAAAAAAAGCCTGTAAGTATTGCGGATAAGCGCTCCGCTATGAAGTTCTTTGAAGGCCGGGAAAGCACCCGAACCATGCTGGGGTGGTGCGGATTGTCACACAGTAGTTACTACTACCGGCCAAAGGCTAAAAGACCTGGGCGCAGGCCTTCCACACACACTTTGCTGAAAGATGGCAGCCTGGTGGGAAACGCAACGGTGGTAATCGCCATCCGCTTTTTGCTGAGTGAAGAGTTTATGATTGTAACCGGGTATCACAATCTAACGGCGGATCTGCGGGCGGAAAGTTTTATCATCAATCATAAGAAGGTTTACCGGTTGATGAAGGAAAACCGGCTGCTTTGCGGGGCCGTAATCAGAGGTGACGGAGAAAAGCGCAGGTTCGTCCGTTGGCGGGTTCAGCAGCCAGTAGGTCCGATGGAGCAGTTGTGCATGGATATCAAATACGTTTATGTTCATGCAGACAGGCGGAATGCCTTGTTATCAACAATACAGGATGTGTTCACCCGTAAACTGCTGGCGCAAACCATCTGGTGGCATATGCGCAAGGAGCAGGTTATTTATCTGCTGCACAGGGTCTTGCAGGGCAATACCACCGCCACCACGGAAATCACCATCCGCAATGATAATGGCAGCCAGTTCATTGCGCATGCCGTCAGGGAATGCCTGAAAGAGGTAAATGTTAACCAGGAGTTCACGCATGTGGCTACGCCCGAGGAGAACAGCTTTATTGAAGCGTACCACAGTATCCTGGAGCGTCAGGTGTTGCAGAACACCGAATTTAGCAGTATGGGCCACTGCATGGAAGTGCTGGAAAGATGGAAGAACTTTTACAACAACCGCAGAAGGCATGGAAGCCTGGGGCGTAAAACCCCACAGGCAATATGGGATGAACACGCCCTGCCTGTGGAACCGCTTAGGCACCCATCAGCCGCAAAGCCGGAGCAAAAGTCAAGGCCGGCATCGGAAGCCCGGCAAAGCAGCGATGGCGATGCCGCTTGCATGGCCTTTACTTTTGTGGAGGCGGGGCTAACTTTGCTGCCGGCGGTTCAGCAAACCAATCCAAAATGACTAACCGTTTTGGAAAATCTGTCCAGTTTATAGGGGTCTTAGACATTTTGGCAAACCCCTGTTAGCGGTAGTTATTTTATCATACCAATTAAGTTTGCTAATGTGTTTGATAGGTTATGAGAAATAACTGGTAGTAATATACTTTTTGTCTTAATAGTCATATAACTCCATAATGTCCCAAGAATAAATGTTTTCACAAAATAGAGAAGATTAAATGCCAAGTTCCACTCTTTGTCAAACTGCAATGAGTGAATTAAACCAAAAAGAATCCCGACTATCCAAATAGAAGGTGTGTTAATTACAACTTTACCTAACACTAATTTTTTTTGAATAAAAGTTGAAAATAGCCCTAAAATTATACCTCTGTATGCTATTTCTTCGTCAATACCTGGCAATGTCGCTTGAAATAAGAGAGTTTCTGTATCCCATTGCTGGTTATAAAACAGTATTCCTTCAAGTATTGCAATAGCTGAAATAATTAACAGAATAATGATAGTTGATTTTAAATATTTCGGCTGAGGGCTAATATTTATATATAACTCTTGTCCAAAATCTTGTTTAAACTTGTAATAAAAAAGTATTGAAAACAAAATAGCTAAAAGTTTGCCCAACCAATTCCAATTTAAATTATCGGTTTGCATCCAGGTTATGTAACTTGGTGTTAGTAAAGCAAGCTTGTAAATAAAAAAGTAGAGATAGACTAAGGCAGTATTTTTCTTCCATTCTGGCTTAGTTCTATTTACAACCAATAGAATAAATGGAAGTAGAATAGCAATAAAAATAAGGTTGATTACTATTTCTTTTCCCATTTTTACTTTATTTTATTGATTAACATTTTCCAATTTGCTTGCAACATAGGTGACCAATGTTCACCGTTATCAATAGTTATTAGCTCTTTGTCTAATGAGATTGATTTTTTATAAAGACTTTGTCCCATAAAATATGGTAACTGTTTATCTGCATTGCCGTGCATAATAATCAATTTACCTTTGTAACTTTTTATTTTTTCCGTGTTGGATACATTTAATAGATAATCGTCCGCTGAGAACTTTATAAAAGGTCTAAAAAGTGCTTTAATTCCTCTTGTGTTTTGTTTTTTAAAATACTTGAACAATTCCTTAGTGTTTGAGAATGGTGCTAATAAATATAATGCATCAGTTTTGCTTTCTAATGCCGAGTAAGATGCAAATACTGACCCTAATGAAAAGCCAATTATGAAATCTAATTTGTTTTGTTTTTGTATAATTTCATTGGTTATTAACGAGTTGCCAGAGAATTGTGTTGAAAAAGAAGGAGTTCCCTTAGATTTTCCATAACCACGATAGTTTATTACATAAATTTTAGATTTTGTTTGAGAAGATAGCATAAAGAGATTATCAACAAAATCAAAGATATTTGAACTATTCCCCATATAAAAGAGTCCGATTTTATTTGTTTTTTCAGGTTGAAAGACAAAATATTCGATTGAAATAGTATCATTAATTTATTAGAAGTGCCTGCTTAATTTTATATTTTCCTTCTCAATAATAAATTCATTATCTGTATTCAATATCGTTTCTATAGATTTTTGATTAAGTTCTTTATCTGACAAAGAAACGGTTGATTTTTCTAAGTTTTGTCAAGTTGCTCTTTGCTATATTTTGAAGGTGCAAAAGCCCATTATTCTTGAACTTTAATAGTTTTACAAGATTGAAATAGTCCAAGCAATAATAATATTAGAATTACAGAAAAACTGATAGTTGATTATTTCATTAATTTCATTTTTTATCATTTTAAGATGTTTAACTTACTGATTTGTTACAAAGTGTTGAGGTTCTATAATTACCGCTAACGTTTTGGCGCTTGGCGCAGTGGCGGATTTCGGAGCTCAAAACTGTCAATATACCACAAAAGTTGATGCAAGGTAGAATGTTCAATTAACCACTTAACCCGCCATTGAGCCAAACGCCTGTTATAGCCAGTTGTTATGCTGTTCCGATCCATCTGTCGCTTATTTTTTTCAGTTCATTTGTCTTAGTTGGCTCGTTTACCCAGCCTTTTACAAAACTGATGTCATTGGAGTCTGGCAATTGTTCCGGTTCTAGTTTGTTAATCCTTATTCGACTTGGTAATGCAGCCGCCTCTCCAACAAAAATTGCTTCCCGTCTAGTAAGAGAAGGTAGCATTTTTGTCAATCCCACTAAGCTATCTGGTAAGAATTTAGCAACATGTTCTTGATCATTCGAGTTCGTGAGCCGAAGAATTATCCACGAATTACATTGTGATAAAACAGTTGCCTCAACATCTGATGGTCTTTGAGAAATTAGCACTAATCCGACACCATATTTTCTACCTTCTTTGGCAATACGTCTTACAGCTTCCTGTGCTTCTTTATATTGTGCTTCTCCTTGATTTGGCACATAACGGTGAGCTTCCTCACAGATAAACAAAACAGGGTCTTTCTCCCGTTCATCTCTTGTTTGCCATAATTTGTATTGAAATAATAGTCTTGCGATAAGAGCAGTTAATGGCCCAGCAACTTCATTTGGTAGTCCTGAAATGTCAATAATTCTTAGGTTCTTGTCTTCAACATCGCCTACAAATTGATGGAGCACAGTTTCGAGTGTCGGTGAAGTTGCACCATACTCCTCCATTAAAAATGACAATTGAGGATTAGAGCGTAATACTTTTAGCTTTTTAAGAATGGAGTCAATTTTATCTCTACCTGAACTTGCGGCTAAATTTTCTGACTTTCCAGGCTTTTGTCCTTGAACTTTATCTAAATGCTTAATGAATTCTGATAGTAGAAATGGAATTGGTTTGTCTCTGTCAAAATTTAGAATTTGTTCTGCAGTCGTTGTGCCTTCTGGCACATCATCTTTTGCCTCACCTAGAACAGTTTCACCAAGCTCTTTCACCATCTTTTTGCTGAGTAATCTTGCATAAGTTATAGCTTGATAAACCATATTCGTTTGTGATGTTGCCTCAAACTCAGTTTTACCAATAACAAGCGATCTGAATTCATCACTTGACATAAGCCAATATGGCAATTTCAATTGCTCAGTTTTAACAGCACTTACGGATGCTTCATTATAGGCTTTATATACAACCGCTTTATCCCCAAAAGCCTTAGCATACTCGCCATGTGGGTCAATTATTACAATCCTAGGTGATATTGTTTTGCCTTTTGTTTGATGCGCTAAAACAGAGTGAAGAATTGATGCAACCGTTCCAGATTTTCCTGAACCAGTAGAACCTAAAATCGCACAATGATGCCCAAATAATTTATCAATATTTGCTCGACAAACAGCATTATTTCCTCCAACATAATTTCCGATTGGAACCATCGGATTATTTTCAATGTCTTTTAAGTCTTCGGCTGCTCGATAAATACATTCAAGCTCATCATTCAGGCATAGAAAGGCATCTTGTAAAGGAAGTGGATATGTTTCAACACCTCTCACGAATGATAGTTTCCCATCTTTTGAACTCCATATACCTTGGCCAAATAAATCAGCTTCTAATATCCTTTTATCATCTCCAGGTTGAATTGTAGTTTTGCCCTCTTCAGCAAGAATATCAGACTGCATTCTAAGCATTCTAACATATGCAAAAAGTATTTTTCTACCGAAATGTATTTTAATAATACTACCAATTTGACCTACCGAATATACTTGTCCATAAACAGACCTTGTAAGTTCTGTAATTTTGTTATCAAGTTCAATTCTAATTTGATTACCGCTTACTTCTACAATTTTACCAATTCTTAAAGAAGGAAGTGTTATAAAAAGTTCTTTACTCATGGTTTCCAGTTAAAATGAAATTTGTTAATCCTGAAAATGTCCACCAGAACAAATCTTTCTTATCTGAGGTTTGTAGAGGTTCTGTTGAATTATAGTAAACCCCCTTTTGTCCTGCAACATAAACTCTACTGCCGAATTGTTTGTCTGTGAGCCATGCATCAAGGGTTTTGTTAATCACAATAGTTCCGTCAGGGTTTTCTTGTGCAAAAGCGATTAATGTTGTCCTGTTGTTTCTACTTGTTAGTGCTGCTTCAATTTCAGCATTAATATGGTCGTCACCGAAGCTATATCCACATGTTATTAATACATTGTCTTCATTTGTATTTAGTGCGTTTCTAAAGCCATTAAATAAATATGAAAATGGGTCTTTTTGAGTTTCTACATATTTTGTTGCTTGAGGATAAATCATTATCTCAGACTTATTTGCTAAATATTTGGTTCCATATCTAGTCCTTACTAGACCTTTTTTTTCATCACGATACCAGTCAATTGACCCGTGCAGTTTGTAAAGCAGGCATTTATTAGGCAAGCTATGAGGATCTTGAAATTCAAATTGTGGATTCCAATATGCAATTGCTCCACCCGAAAAACCATCAACAACAGTGAATTTTTCTAACCCTAAAGCATCCTCTAGTAATGTATCATAATTGGTAGAAAAAAAAGTGAGTTTTGATCTAGATAGCAAATTAGATCTATTTGAATAAATCGCTTGAACAAATTTGATATGGTGTTCAATTTCTACGATTGGATTTGAAAAATCACCAATTATTTCGGTTCCATCATTTGAATAACCATATCGAACAGTTTCACCAATTGCAGAAATTATAGATTTATGAAGATTTAAAAGTTCATCTTTTGTGAATGATTTTGTACCCACAGTGGCTGACTGTGTTTTTGACCTGTCAGCCAATGCAATCAAATCACCAATATGACTTAAATAGTGTTCTATATGAGACTTGTCGTGTAATTCAGAAGTAAGTAAATTATAGATTTCAATATCCTTTTCATTCTTGGAATCAACAATAATGCTTTTTACCCTCGCAGTCAATGGGTACATCAAAGGAATATTTGACTTATAGCTTATACCAGCTCCAAAAAGCCAATTTTGTCTACTGGAGTCGAGCTGCTTTCTTAGCTCTTCAGTTATTGATTCAAAGTCATGGTCTGCCATTGTTGTCATTTATTTGGGTTAATATAGTTTGCATTTGATCTTTTGAAATAATCAAAAAATTTGTCGTGTCATATGTATTCTTTTCAACTCTTCTTAAGAAACCTAAATAATTCATAATTCTGATAAAAGTTCTCATGGTCTTTTCAGAATAAGCTACACCAATACCTATCCTTCCTAACGAGGCGGCATTAATTAGACTACCCATAATGTGTTTCTTTGAATTCTCATTTTCTATTTCTATTGCAAGAAAACATCTAGCATTCTGATTTCTGTTAATCAAATCTTCGAATGGTGGAATTGTGATTTCATTGTTTACTTCTAATCCAATATTCTCAATGTGTATGTTATATAGTTGTCGAATAAATGACTGAACGTTCTCATTTACTACTAGTTGATTATAAACCTGGGTCTGATTTTGTCCAGCAACAATACTAAATGGTCCGACAGCAATGTCAACTCGAGGTGAATAGTGATTATGGTATCCAGTAAATGCAGTCCATTCATTTTTCACTTCAAGACCTTCAAGTTTAGTTTGAATTAATGGATGGATAATATTTTGATATTCTTTGGTCGTCATTTTACAATTGGCTATAACTTAATATTTTACGAAAGTTTACACCCTTTATTCATTGCGGCAATTTTTCCAATTGGTTTAAAATGAGTTAATTTTTAAAATATCCGCAATCTTTTGCCGTTTCGCCAATACGCCACAACTAGCCGTTTGTAATCGTTTGTAAACGTTTATAGTCGGTTTCTTCTACTTCCACCCAGACCAGGAATTTCTTCAACGTTTCATTCAGCGCATCCGTCGCCTCCCACATCCCCATGTGGGCAATGCCGGGCAGGTACTCCGCCATGCAGCGGGTCGGCAGGGCGGCCTGTTCCAGCGCGTCGGACGGTAACACGGCTTTGTCTTCGGCGCCAATGAACAACAGCACGGGTACCTGCAACTCCTGCAGCACCGCCCGCCGGTCGGGGCGCAGGCGCATGGCATCGGTGTAAGCCGTCAGGGCCGCGGGGGTAAAGCCTGCTCCCCGCCGGATCAGTTCTTCCACGACTTCGCCTTTCTGCGCTTTAAATCGCTCGCCAAAAAGGTTGGGCAGGGTGGCCCGCAAAAACGCGTCGGTACCATGCTCGTTTATAAAGGCGATGTTCTTCAGCCGGGCTTCCTGCTTCTCCGGGCTGTCGGCATAGGCCGTGGAGTGGATCAGGCCCAGCCCCCGCAGGTACTGCGGATAGCGCTTCGCAAAAGCCAGGGCCACATAGCCGCCCATGGAGTGACCCAGCAGCACGCATTGCTCCACACCTTCCTGCTCCAACAGCAGCTGTACATCATCGGCCAGGGATTCCATACTGATAGTACCGGTATCCGGCAGGGGACTTTTACCGCTGCCGCGGAAGTCGGGGGTGTAAACGGTGTAATATTGCTGCAGGGCCTCCACCTGCCTCTCCCAGATGCGGCGGTCCTCGCCAAATCCATGCAGAAGCACCACCGGTTCGCCGGTGCCGTTACGTTGGTAATGAAATTCACCCGAGGGGGTGGAGACGGTGCCATGCATAGTGCAGGTGCTTTTTCTTGTTTTTCAGGTGTTGTGCGGTTCCGGTTGCAGGATTCTACTCCTGCCTTTGTGGTTTTTTAACCACAGAGGACACTAAGTTGGGCACAGAGGGAATGGGTAGAAGTCAACAGGGGAAAAACACAACGCACTAAAGATAGACGGCGGTTTTGGTATTTGCAAGCAGGGCTGTCAACATTATTTCAACATTGTTTTTCTGAGCCGCCAGCAAGTAGATGAGGACGAATGTGGCTTGGCTGGTATGTTATCGTATCCCATTTTTGGTTTGTTTTTTAACCACAGAGGGCGCAGAGTTGGGCACAGAAGTTACGGAGTTAATAAGAACAGGTGAAAAGCACAACGCTTTAAAGATAGACGGCAGTCTTTATGTAATCAGGGCTGTCAACATTATTTCAATATTTTTTCCGCACCCACCATCCCACCCCCAGCAGCAACACGCTCAGCACCAGGGCGGCCTTGCTCAGCAGGTCGCCGTAGCGGGCATAAAAAGTGGAGCCGTTGGTGGCTGGTATGGGTTGTTTGACGGAGGCGGCCGTCCACCAATCTTGCGCCTGGTACACCGTGCCGGCCGGGTCAATGAAACAGCTAACGCCGGTATTGGCGCTGCGCACCACCCAGCAGCGGTTTTCGATGGCCCGCAGGCGGGCATAGGCCAGGTGCTGGCGGTAGCCGGGGGTATTGCCCCACCATCCGTCGTTGGTGATGATGGCCACGAGGTTGGCGCCCTGCGCCCGGTAGCGGCTCATGTATTCGCCGTAGATGCTTTCGTAGCAGATGGCCGGCGCCAGCCGGTAGCCGCTGCGGGTGTCCACGGGGTTGCGCTCCGCCTGCCGGGCATAGCCGCCCGTGGTGCCGCCAAATTTTTCAAACACCGGCCCCAGGAAAAGGAGGAAGCGGGGCAGGGTCTCCACCCCGGGCACCAGCATGCTCTTGTGGTAAAACTGCCGGGCCCCGCCGCTGTCGAGCAGCACGCTGCCGTTGTAGGCTTCGTACCATTGCCGCGAGTCGGAGATGGGGCGGGCATAGGGCGAGACTTTTTCATTGAACAGCCGGTAGCTCTCAATGCCGGTAAAGAGCTGCAGTCGCGGATGCCGCTGCAGGAAGGCAAACAGGGGAGTGAGGAAGAAATTCTCCCGCAGCAGCGTTTCGTCGAACCCGTTGGGGGAATAGAGGGCTGTTTCGGGCCATACCAACAGGGTGGTATTGCTGTCAATCTTTTCTTCGCTGAGGCGGATGAGTTCCTGCAGCTGTGCTTCAAAGCTGCCGGTGGACACTTTTTCGTACGGGTCAATATTGGGCTGCACCACCACCACGTTGGGTGTTGCGGCCGCATCGGGCGGAGGTACGGAGGGTTGCAGCCAGCGGCTGATAACGAGAGGGAGGGCGATGACCAGCAGGGTGATGAAGCGCAATAAAATTGAAGATTTCAGATTTGGGATTTCGGATTTGGGATTTGGGGTTTGGGATTGCAGATTTCTGAATGCACGCAGACTGCTGTGGTAGAGCAGGAGGTTGACGGCGAGGACCCAGAGGGTGCCGCCGCTGGTGCCGGTGTATTCGTACCACTGCACCCAGGCCGTGCGGACGGCGAAGGCATTGCCGAGGGTGAGCCAGGGCCAGCTGAGGCCCCAGTCGAGCTGGTGCAGGTATTCAAAACTCATCCAGAACACCACCAGCGCGGCCGCACCCGCCTGCACCCCGGCGCGGCGCTGCACCCAGCGGTAGCCCATCCAGGGGAGGGTCATGAGCAGGGAGTTGACGAAAATGGCCAGCCAGGCGCCGAGGAGGGAGGCGTTCCAGATCCACCAGGTGGTAGCGAGGTTCCAGGTGAAGAGGCCCAGGTAGAGGTAGAGCAGGTAGTGGTAGTTGCTGAGGGGACGGTTACTCAGCGCCAGCAGGGGGATGAAGGCCACGAAAAGGGCGGCTGTAAATCCCAGCGGCGGCCAGGCCAGCCAGCAGAGGAGTCCGCTGAGCAGGGGCAGCAGCAGGGGGCGGCGCAGGAGGGAGAGCATGGTGTAAAAGTAATGTGTAAATGGTCAAATGTGTAAATGTGTAAATGGAGGCGTGCGTTTCCCCGCCAGCGGTTATCAACCCTGGCGGCGGGTATTGCGGAGAAGGGGCATCAGGTGACAGAAAAATAATAAAAAAACGTCATCCTGAGCGGGAGCGAAGGATCTCATCCGGTAAGCAGGTTCTAAGAACCATTTTTTAGAAGCAGCAACCTCTCCGTGGCAAAAGATCCTTCGGGCAGAGCCCTCAGGATGACGTTCGGAGTGAAGTTGCGAAGCCCATCCCGCCCTTCTGCGGGAACGTCCATGATTGAGGAACTGCTGCTGCCGGAGTTCGGTGGAGTGGCATCAGGTGACAAAAAAATAATAAATAAACGTCATCCTGAGCGGTAGCGAAGGATCTCACCCGGTGAGCAGAATTAAGAATATTTAAAAGAGAAATCGAGCTTCGTAGCTAGGGGTCCTTCGCTGCGCTCAGGATGACGTTGTGATTGATGCGGCATTCCTTGCTGCAGTTCTCAGATAAATCATCCGGCTAAATAAAATTAAAAAAAGTAATCTCATGCTGAGCGGTAGCGAAGCACCCCACCCGGTGAGCAGGGTTTAAACATATTTTTTAGAATTTGGGCTTCGTACCCCTCCCGGCCGCAACGCCCCCCAAATCCCAAATCCCAAATCGGAAATCGCAAATCAAAAATCCCCCCTACTTTTGCACATGGCAACAAGAAAATCCCGCTCCAACCAGGCAATCCTCCAGAAATTTTACGGCGAAGGCTTCACGTTTGACGACGTGCTGCTCATGCCCGCCTATTCGCAGGTGCTCCCCCGGGAGACCGACATCAGCACCCAGCTCACCCGCTCGCTGCGGCTCAACATCCCCCTGCTGTCGGCCGCCATGGATACGGTCACCGAAGCAGGTCTCGCCATTGCCCTGGCACGGGAAGGCGGCCTCGGCATTCTGCATAAAAACATGAGCGTGGAAGACCAGGCCGCCCAGGTGCGTAAAGTAAAACGCAGCGAGAGCGGTCTCATCATCGACCCCATCACCCTCCTCAAAGACGCCACCATCGCCGACGCCCTGCGGCTGATGCGGGAAAACAAGATCGGCGGCATCCCCATCGTGGATGAAAAGAAGAAACTCGTGGGCATCCTCACCAACCGCGACCTCCGCTTCGAAACCAACATCAAGCGCAAGGTGAGCGAGGTGATGACCACCGAAAACCTCATCACCGCCCCCGAGGGTACCGACATGAAGAAGGCCAAGACCATTCTCAGCCGCTACAAGATTGAAAAACTACCCGTGGTGAAGAAGGACGGCACGCTGGTGGGGCTCATCACCTACCGCGACATGCTGCAGTTGCAAAGCCATCCCAACGCGGGGAAGGATGCCTACGGCCGCCTGCTCGTAGGGGCCGCCCTGGGCATTACAGCCGACCTGTTCGACCGCGCCGCCGCCCTGCAACAGGTGGGCGTGGACATCGTCACCCTCGACAGCGCCCATGGGCACAGCAAGGGTGTGATTGACGCTCTTAAGGCACTGAAGAAAAACTTCAAAAAACTTTCCGTCATCGCGGGCAATGCCGGCACCGCCGCCGGCGCCAAAGCCCTGGCCGATGCCGGGGCCGACGCGGTGAAGATTGGTATTGGCCCGGGTTCTATCTGCACCACCCGCATCGTGGCCGGCACCGGGGTACCCCAGCTCACGGCCATCATGGAAGCCGCCCAGGCCCTAAAAAGCAAAGGCATCCCCGTTATTGCCGATGGCGGCATCCGCTACACGGGCGACCTGGTGAAAGCCCTCGCCGCCGGCGCCTCCACTGTAATGATGGGCAGCGTGTTTGCCGGTACGGAGGAAAGTCCGGGTGAGACCATCATCTACGAAGGCCGCAAATTCAAGCAATACCGTGGCATGGGCTCCATCGGCGCCATGCAGCAGGGCAGCAGCGACCGCTATTTCCAGGATGTGGAAGACGGCATCAAGAAGCTGGTACCGGAAGGCATCGAAGGCCGCGTGCCCTTCAAAGGCAACGTGAGCGAGATCGTGCACCAGTACACCGGGGGGCTCCGCTCCGGTATGGGCTACTGCGGCGCCCGCACCATCCCCGAACTGCAGCAAGCCCGGTTCGTTAAGATCACCAATGCCGGCATGAAGGAAAGCCATGCGCATGATGTGGAGATCACGAAGGAAAGCCCGAATTATTCGAGGTGAGGCAGGAGGGGTAAGGTAGCAGCGCGTTCTGCCTTGGGGACAAGTTTATTACACGGGATGTTATTTTGCCGAACTCCGGCAAGGAATGCCGCATCACCTCGAACGTTCCCGCAGCATTGCGGGAAGCGCAGCGAAGGACCCCTTGCTACGGAGCTCGATTTCTCTTTTTAAATATTCTTAATTCTGCTCACCTGGTGGGGTGCTTCGCTTCCGCTCAGCATGACGTTACTTTTTTTTTATTTTTCCCACCTGATGTCACTCCACCGAACTACGGCCGGAGCCTGCGCTCCAACCTTAACGTCATCCTGAGGGCTCTGCCCGAAGGATCTTTTGCTACGAAGAGGTTGCTGCTTCTAA
>CALMED010000008.1 GCA_937862815.1 uncultured Chitinophagaceae bacterium
GCCTTACCCCTCAAACCTCGGTTCACGGCGGACGGATGACAGAAGACGGAAAGGAACAACCGGCCGGAAGGAACTACCCGGCCCACGGCCCACGATTTTACGACTTTACTTCTTCAAACTCAATGTACTCCCCCTCCGCCTTTGCCGGCTCGGGGCGGGGTGGGGTGGACGCTGCGGGGCCCGGCTGCTGCTGCATCTGCTGCTGAAACGACTGCATCTGCTGCTTCACCCGCTGGGTGGTCTTAACCACGGGCACCAGGAAGTCGAAGATGAACCGGTAGAGAAAATAAATAAGCAGACCAAAGAGTAAGACGCGTACCATGCCGCAAAATTAATCATTTCCCCGCGCTATGCTGTGAACAGGTTCATAAAGAAGGTCGCTGCAGGAACCGGAAAAAGATTTTACAGTTCTGCCGCCATCCCGTACATTTGCATCGGAAAAAGAACAGCAGAAGGGAACGGAGGCGTTCCCTTCTTTATTTCGGTACCATGACCATCGAACAGAAAACAGCACAGATCACCCGGCTGGCCACGGCGCTCATCAGCGACCAGCCGGAACTCTTCCTGGTGGACGTGAAACTCAAACCCGGGAACAAGATCCAGGTCCTCCTGGATGCCGATGCCGGCCTGCCGCTCAGCACCTGCGTGGCCTGCAACCGGACGCTGTACAAGCAGGTGGAAGAAGCCGGCCTCTTTCCCCCGGGAGAATTTGAGCTGGAAGTCTCCTCGCCCGGCCTGGATGAACCCCTCAAACTGCCCCGCCAGTACAGTAAAAACATCGGCCGGCAGGTGGAAGTGCTCCTCAAGGACGGCCGCAAGATCACCGGCAAACTCCTCACCACCGGCGATGCCGTCATCGGGGTGGAGGAAACGCGGGGTAAGGGTAAAAAACAGGAAATCGTTTCACATACCATTCAAACCGATCACATCAAAACAACAAAAATTCAAATTGTATTCTGAACGGACGGCCCGCGGGCCGCACCGGTTTTTTAAACCTTTGTGTTATGGCAAGTATCAACCTCATTGAGAGTTTCCAGGAATTTAAGGACGCCGAAAACATCGACCGTCCCACGATGATGAAAGTGCTGGAAGACGTGTTCAAGACCCTCCTCCGCAAAAAATACGGAAGCGACGACAACTTCGACGTCATTGTAAACACCGAGAAGGGTGACCTCGAAATCATGCGCCGCCGCACCATCGTGGAAGACGGACAGGTGGAAGACCCGCTGGCGCAGATCGCCTATTCCGATGCCGTCCGCATTGAACCCGACTACGAGGTGGGCGAAGAACTGTACGAGGACGTGGACATCCACGACTTCGGCCGCCGGGCCATTCTGGCTGCCAAGCAAACCCTTGCCAGCCGCATCAGCGACCTCAAGAAAAACGTACTGGTCAAGAAATACGAAGATCGCGTAGGCGAAATCATCAGCGCCGAAGTGTACCAGGTGTGGAAGAAAGAAGTGCTCCTGCTCGACGAGGAAGGCAACGAACTGGTATTGCCGAAAAGCGAACAGATTCCGCAGGACTTCTTCAAAAAAGGCGAGAACATCCGCGCCGTCATCAGGAAAGTGGAGCTGAAGAACAACAACCCGGTGATCATCCTCTCCCGCACCAGCCCCCTCTTCCTCGAGAAACTCCTCGAAATTGAAGTGCCCGAAATTTTCGATGGCCTCATCGTGGTGAAAAAGATTGTCCGCGAACCAGGCGAACGCGCCAAAGTGGCCGTGGAAAGCTACGACGACCGCATCGATCCCGTAGGCGCCTGCGTGGGCATGAAGGGAAGCCGTATCCACGGCATTGTACGGGAGCTGAAGAACGAAAACATTGACGTGATCAATTTCACCAACAACATCAACCTGCTGATCCAGCGCTCACTCACCCCGGCCAAGATCACCAGTATGGACATTGACCACGACACCAAACACGCCGAAGTGTACCTCAAGCCCGACCAGGTATCCCTGGCCATCGGCAAGCGCGGCGTTAACATCAAACTGGCCTGCGAACTCACCGGCTATGAAATTGATGTATACCGCGATACCGAAGGGGAAGCCGACGAGTTTGATATTGATCTCGAAGAGTTCTCCGATGAAATTGAAGGATGGGTGATTGAGTCCTTCAAGCGCATTGGTTGTGATACCGCCCGCAGCGTGCTCGACCTCACCGTGGAAGAACTGGAGCGCCGCACCGACCTCGAAAAAGAAACCATCGAAGAAGTGCGCCGCGTCCTCAACGAAGAGTTTGAGCGGGAGTGAACAGCCATTTAACCCGGACCAACTGAACCAAAAAAACGATTAACGAAAAAGTACTGAATGTCAGATTCCAACACACCACGTTTGATGGCGGCCGCCAAAGAGTTCAATATCGGGAAAGAAACCCTGATCGAATTCCTGGTGGGTAAAGGCTTTAGTCCGGACGACCTGAAACCCAGTTCCAAGCTTACGGAGGACATGTACCGTGCTCTGCAGGCGGGTTTTTCTTCCGACAAAGCAGCCAAACTGAAAAGTGACCAGATTGAAATTCCCAAAGGTGGCCTCGGGGAGAAGAAGCGCCGGGAGGATGAAGAAATAAGCTTCCGGAAGGAAGTGAAGAAGGCGCCGGCCAAAGAAGAGCCGGCCCCCGCCCCGGTGGTGGAAGCGCCCGCCCCGGAACCCGTTGCCGCTCCCGCACCCGAGCCCACGCCCGTGGCAGCGCCGGAGCCCGAAGTAATCAAGATCGAAGCTCCGGAAGTGGAAGGACCCAAAGTGGTTAGCAGGATCGACCTCGATAAACTGGACACCTCCACCCGTCCCAAAAAGGCGGTGAAGAAAAAAGAAGCGGAAGCGCCCGCCGTAGAGGCCCCCGCGCCGCTGGTGGAAGCGCCCGCCCCGGAACAGGAAGTGGTGATCGAAAACATTAAAGCCGAAGTGCTGGAAGGTCCCAAGATCCTGGGTAAGATTGATCTGCCGGTGAACCCCGACACCCGTCCCAAGCCGGCCGATAAGGAAAAACGCAAACGCAAGCGCATCCCCATTGATAAGAAAGGCAGCCAGCCCGCCATTGAGGACAAGCAGGCCCGTCACGATTATGGTGGCGGCCGCAGTGGTGGCGGAGGCGGCCGCAGCGGCGGTGGCGCACGGGGCGGACGCCGCGACGTGCGGAAAGAGGACAAGGTGATTGATGAAAAAGCCATCCAGGAAAAACTCCGTGAAACACAGGCCAAGCTCAGTGGTGGCGGCGGACGTGGCAAGAGCCTCAAAGCCAAATACCGCAAGCTCAAACGCGAAGAGCTCTCCGGCCAGGAGCAGGAAGGCGGCGAAAGCAACGTACTGCAGGTAACCGAATTCATCAGCGCGGCCGAACTGGCCAGCCTCATGGATGCAACGCCCACCGAAGTGGTGGCCAAGTGTTTCAGCCTGGGTCTGATGGTGTCCATCAACCAGCGCCTCGACGCAGAAGTGATTGAACTGGTGGCCGGCGAATTCGGCTTCACCGTTGAGTTCATTGATATGGAAAAGCAGGCCGAAATGGAAGAAGAGGTAGAAGCCGATGATGAAGCCGACCTGCAATCCCGGGCACCCATCGTTACCATCATGGGTCACGTTGACCACGGTAAAACCTCGCTGCTCGACTACATCCGCAGCGCCAACGTGGTGGCCGGTGAAGCGGGCGGCATCACCCAGCACATCGGGGCCTACGAAGTGAAAACACCCAGTGGTAAAAGCATCACTTTCCTCGATACCCCGGGTCACGAAGCGTTTACCGCCATGCGTGCACGTGGTGCCAAGGTCACCGACGTGGCCGTAATTGTGGTGGCAGCCGACGACGCGGTGATGCCCCAAACCAAGGAAGCCATCAGCCACGCACAGGCCGCCGGCGTTCCCATGATTTTTGCCGTAAATAAAATTGATAAAGACGGCGCCAACCCACAGAAAATTTACGAACAGCTCTCGCAGATGAACATCCTCGTGGAAGATTGGGGCGGTAAGTTCCAGAGCCAGGAGATTTCGGCGAAGAAGGGGCTGAACGTTGACAAACTACTGGAAAAAATTCTGCTGGAAGCCGAACTGCTCGACCTCAAAGCCAACCCCGACCGCGAAGCGGGGGGTTCCATCATCGAAGCCTCGCTCGACAAAGGCCGGGGTTACGTGGCCACCATGCTGGTGCAGAACGGCACCCTTGCGCAGGGTGACCTCGTGGTGAGCGGCCAGTACTACGGCCGCGTAAAAGCCATGTTCAATGAGCGCAACCAGCGCATCGAAACGGCAGGTCCCTCGGCGCCGGTACAGATCCTGGGCCTCAACGGGGCTCCACAGGCCGGTGAAAAATTCCGGGTGTACGAAGATGAAGCCGAAGCCAAGGAAATTGCCACCCGCCGCGCCCAGATCCTGCGGGAGCAGGGCATCCGCACCAAGAAGCATATTACCCTCGATGAAATCGGTCGCCGGCTGGCATTGGGCAACTTCAAAGAACTCAATCTCATCATCAAGGGCGATGTGGACGGTTCCGTGGAAGCCCTTACCGACTCGCTGCAGAAACTGACCACCGAAGAGATTGCCGTGAACGTGGTGCACCGCGCCGTGGGGGCCATCTCCGAGGCCGACGTAACGCTGGCCAGCGCCTCCGATGCCATCCTCATCGGCTTCAACGTGCGCCCGTCGAGCCAGGCAGCCCGCCTTGCCGAGCAGGAAGGGGTGGAAATCAAAAACTACTCCATCATCTACAACGCCATTGAAGAGGTGAAAAGCGCCATGGAAGGCATGCTCGAGCCCAAGATCACCGAGAAGGAAGTGGCTACCGTGGAAATCCGCGAAGTGTACAAGTTCGACAAGGCTACCGTGGCAGGCTGTTACGTGCTGGAAGGAAAGATCAAACGCGACGCCAAAGTGCGGCTGTTCCGCGACGGGGTACTCATCTATCCCCGCCAGGAAGGCGCCTTCGCCGAACTGGCCAGCCTCAAGCGGTTTAAGGACGATGTGAAGGAAGTGGCGTCCAACATGGAGTGTGGTCTCACCATCCGTAACTTCAGCGACATCAGCGTGGGCGACACGGTGGTGGCCTTTGAAGAAGAGGAAGTGAAGCGCACCCTCTGATCCAAGAGATTGTTAAATACCGGGGGCTTTGCTGCCAACCAAAGCCCCCTTCCGTTACTTTTGAGCTTCATGCGTACAACAAGTATCATTTTTTCGTTGCTGCTGCTGGCCGCCGGCGCACTGGCCCAGCCCAAAAAGGTGGTGGCCGATAAGATCATCGGGGTGGTGGGCGACCGCATCGTTCTGAAATCGGATATTGACAACCAGATTGCCGATGCCAAACGCCAGGAAGTGGACCTGCCGCCCAATGCCGAGTGTTTCCTCATGCAGCAGCTCATCGTGAACAAGATGCTGGCCATCCAGGCCGAGAAGGACTCCATCCCCATCAGCGAAGACGAAGTGGAGGCCGATATTGACAACCGCATCCGCTATTTCATCCAGCAATACGGATCCCGCGAAGTGATTGAGCAGATCACGGGCAAGACCATCTACCAGTTCCGCGAAGAGATGCGGGAGCCCATCCGGGAGTCCAAACTGGCCGGGGGCATGCGCAACAAGATCATCGAAAACATCAAAATCACCCCCAACGAAGTGCGGGCCTACTACGAAAAAATTCCGAAGGACAGCCTCAACTTCTACGAAACCGAAATAGAACTGGGCGAAATTGTGGTGTATCCCAAGGCCGGCCGCGACATGGAAGAATACGCCCAGGAAGAACTGCGGGAATTCAAGCGGCAGGTGGAAGGGGGCGAAAAACGCTTCGAAACCCTGGCCTCGCTGTACACCGACGACCCGGGCAGTAAGCAGACCGGCGGTATGTACGTACTCAACCGCAGCGACCGCCAGTGGGACCCGGCCTTCTTTAATACGGCCATGAGTCTGAAAGAAGGACAGGTGTCACGGGTGATCAAATCCAAGTTCGGTTACCACATCATCCAGTGCGTATCCCGTAACGGTGACGAAGTGACGGTACGGCACATCCTGAAAATTCCGCGGATCAACGAGGAAGACATCCGCAATGCGGTGGTGAAACTCGATACCGTTCGTTCCAAACTCATTGCAGGTACCCTGCTTTTTGGAGAGGCCGTGAGTAAATATTCCGATGAGGAACAATCCAAGTTCACCGGCGGACGCGTTACCGGTCCCGACGGATCAGCCCTCGTAACCATTGATGAGCTGCCCAAAGAAGTGGTGGTGCTGCTGGAACAACTGCGCCCCGGTGAATATTCCCAACCCGCCCCGTTTACGGATGAGCGCGGTAAGAAAGGGGTGCGCATCGTGTACCTGATCTCCCGTACCGATCCCCACCGCGAGAACCTGAAAGACGATTACAGCAAAATTGCCGCCCGGGCGCTGGAAGAGAAAAAAGAACAGGCCCTGGAGAAATGGTTTCTCAAAAACTCCAAAACCTTTTACGTGCAGATTGATGAGGAATACCTGAGCTGCGAAGCGGTGCAGGCCATCCTCGGCACCACAGTAAAACAGTAAGGCCGGAAAGCGGAAGCGGCTTCTTTTTCTGCGTAAAAATACAGAACACGGAGACTGGAGGCGAGGAGGAAACCCTTTTCGTAATAGCCTGCTCATTTCCCGATCCCGGTGTTTCTCTTTTCCTCTGTTCCGTGAAAAAAAGATTGCTTTTGGAAAATTACATGTATGTACATATATTTGCACCGTGAACATTGAAGCCGCCATCCAAACAACCCGTTTCCGCGACGAAAGCCACAAGGCCGGTCTCAATATTCTCTACACCGCCTGGTGGCTCAAGACCTTGATGAGCCGCGAGCTGCGGGAGTTTGGCCTCACCCATGAGCAATACAATGTACTGCGGATTCTGAAGGGGAAGGCGCCGGAAGAAATGTGTGTGAAAGATATTGCCGGTCGCATGATCGAAAAGAGTTCCAATGTGCCCCGCATCATCGACCGGCTGGTGCTTAAGAAACTGGTCAGGCGCTCCACCGATCAGGCCGACAAACGGCATACGGTGATGGCCCTCACGCCGGCTGGCCTCAACCTGCTGGACCAATGCACCCGCCGCATCAACCAGGTGTTTGACCAACAGGTGGAACTGCAACCCGGGCAGGCCCGCCAGCTCAATGAACTGCTGGAGCAGTTCCGTAAAAACGAAGGGTAATTTTTTTGAACAAATACATGTATATACATGTAAGTACATCGGTAAAAAGGAAATAACCATGCAAACCGTTTATCACCCCGCCGCCAGCCGCGGCCACGCCCAGCACGGATGGCTCAACAGCTATCACACCTTCAGCTTCGGGGGCTATTACAACCCGGAGCGCATCCACTTCGGTGCCCTGCGGGTGCTCAACGATGATACAGTCGCGCCCGGCATGGGTTTTGGCACCCACCCGCACGATAACATGGAAATCATCTCCATCCCCCTGCGTGGCGACCTCAAGCACCGCGACAGCATGGGCAACGAAGCCGTGATCCGCGAAGGCGATATCCAGGTGATGAGCGCCGGCAGCGGCATCGCCCACAGCGAGATGAACGCCAACCGCGACAAAGAAGTGAAGTTCCTCCAGATCTGGGTCTTCCCCAACCGCAAAGAGGTGCAACCGCGGTATGGACAGCTCACCATGGATCCCGTGCTGCAGAAAAATAACCTGGCCCAGGTGCTGAGTCCCGACCCCAACGATGAAGGGGTATGGATTCACCAGGACGCCTGGTTTCATATGGGCCGCCTGGATGCCGGCATCAGCCGCGAATACCAGCTCCGCCGCAACGGTAACGGCGTGTATGTGTTTGTGCTCGACGGTACGCTTACCATCGGCGGGCAGGAACTTCAGCCCCGCGACGGACTGGGCATCACCGGCACCGCTGCCTTCACCCTTACCGCAACATCCAACGCCCGGGTATTGCTGATGGAAGTGCCCCTGCAGGTGAATGCCTGAAACAACAGCATTCAAACGCTTTATTCATAACCATTCAAAACAAAACACAATCTCATGGCAACGTACAAAATTGACGCCGCCCACAGCGAAATCCTCTTCAAAGTGAAGCACCTGATGATCACCACCGTAACCGGCCAGTTCAAAACCTTCGACGCCACCCTCACGGCCGAAACAGAGAACTTCAGCGATGCGCAGGTGAGCTTTACCGCCGACATCAACAGCATCGACACCCGCAACGAGCAGCGCGACGGTCACCTCAAAAGCGATGATTTCTTCAACGCCGAACAGTTTCCCCAGCTCAGCTTCGCTTCTGCCGGGGTAACGCCTTCCGGCGATGGTTTTGAACTCACCGGCAACCTCACCATCCGCGACGTAACCCGCCCGGTGACCCTCAAAGCCAGCTACAACGGCCTGATGGTGGACCCCTGGGGCCAGACCAAAGTGGGCTTTGAAGCCGAAGGCACCATCAAACGCAAGGAGTTTGGTCTCAGCTGGGATGCTGTAACCGAAGCCGGCGGCGTGGTGGTGAGCGATGATGTGAAGCTCCTGCTCAACGTCCAGTTTATTAAGCAATAATTCATTTTGCTATGTAGAGACGGGCACTGGCTGAGTCTGTAATTTTTATGAAACGCATCAGGGCACTATTGCCTGGCACTACAGTAGCAATGCAGCCAAATCAGGGTACCCCCCGAGATCGCGGTGTAATCGATCTCGGGCGCCCTTTTTGGGTACCTTTTTGGGCAAGCAAAAAGGTACATGCACACATTAAAAAATTTCAATCTAATTGGGTGTTTTTTCTTTCGGTTTCAATAGCGCAACACGTCAAATAGTATTTCCGGTACCAACCGTTTTTTCAGCGGTGATCCCGGACAATGGCGGTCACCGCTTTTATTTTTCCTGGTATGAAACAAGTCAAATCCCTGCACCGCTCCCGCCCCCCGCACATGGTGGGCGACGGATTCCGGGTTGCCGGCTTCATCCCCCGCGACCTGTGGCCGGAGCTGAATCCCTTCCTGCTGCTCGACTATGTAGCACCCTGGCAGCTGTTGCCCACAGAGCATCCGCGGGGCGTGGACGTGCACCCGCACAAGGGCTTCGAAACCGTCACCCTCCTCTGGAAAGGCGCCCTGGCGCATGCCGACAGCAGCGGTGCTGCCGGCACACTCCATCCCGGTGATGTGCAGTGGATGACGGCCGGATCGGGCATCCTGCACAAAGAGTTTCACGAGAAAACGTTCAGCCGGCAGGGCGGCATCCTGCATTCCGCCCAGCTCTGGATCAACCTGCCCGCGGCGCATAAAAACACGCCGCCGGCGTACCAGGACATCGCAGCGGAACAGATGCCGGCCATTGAACTGGCAGACGGCCGGGCCCGCATCCGTGTGATAGCCGGCAGCATGAACGGGGTTACCGGGCCGGCCCGTACCTTTACCCGCATCCTGTTGCTGGATGCACAGGCAGCGGCGGGCGCCGCCTTTTCGTTCTCCGTTACCGAAGGCGACGCTACGGCGCTGGTGGTGCTGGAGGGTACCGTGCTGGTAAACGGCGAACAACTGGCCCGTGCGGGCGAGCTGCTCCTGTTTGAACCCGCCGGCAGCACCATACATGTGGAAACGAACAACGCCTCACACCTGTTGTTACTCAGCGGTGAACCGTTGAACGAGCCCATCGCTGCCCAGGGTCCCTTTGTGATGAACACCCGGGAGGAGATAGCTGCTGCGGTGCACGACTACCAGGCGGGCGTCTTTGGCACCCTTGCCTGAATACATACATAGTTAAAACCACACCCATGGTAACATCCCGCATTGGTGAAACAGACTTCCGCATCCAACATACCAACGGCCGGCACGAATTCTTTGCCGACGAACCGGCAGACCTCGGCGGGGGCGATACAGCCCCCTCGCCCGATGAACTGCTGGAAGCGGCTCTCGCCAGCTGCACCCTGGCCACCCTTCGCATGTATGCCCGGCACAAGCAATGGCCGGTGGGCGCTATAGAGCTAACGGTGCAGCTTAGCCGGGAAGGCGGACAGACCCGCATCACCCGTGAACTGACCGTGGAAGGCAACCTGCTGCCCGAACAGCGAGAACGCCTGGTGCAGGTGGCCAAAGCCTGCCCGGTGTCACGCACCCTGGGCGGCGCCAGTGAACTTACAGTAACTATAAATTTATAACATGCAATACCTGCTGTTTCCCGCCGCTGAGCGGGGCACCAAAGACCTGGGCTGGCTGCAGAGCCGGTTCACCTTTTCCTTTTCTTCCTATTACAACCCCGCACGCAACGGATTTGGCTTGCTGAAAGTGTTCAACGATGATGTGGTGCAGCCCGGCGGCGGCTTTGGCCTGCACCCCCACCAGAACATGGAGATCATCAGCGTACTGCTGGCCGGCCGCATGAACCACAAAGACACACTGGGATACAGCGGGGAAGTGGCAGCCGGCTCGGTGCAGATCATGAGCGCCGGCACGGGCCTGCGGCACGAAGAGCACAACATCGGAGATGAACCTGTGCATTTTCTGCAGATATGGATCGAACCCAAACTGCAGCAGATCCAGCCCCGCTACCAGCGGCGCCAGTTCCCCCGTAACCAGCGGCACAACCGCCTCGTCACCATCGTAAGCAACGAAGAAGGGCAGCAGCACTGCTGGATCAATCAGAACGCCCGGCTCAGCCTCGGTTGGTTCGATACCGGAAAAGAGTTGACGTATTCCTTCAACCCGCTGAACAAAGGCCTGTTTGTTTTCGTTATTTCGGGCAACGTGGAGGTCAACGGCATTGCCCTGGCCCCGCGGGATGCCGTGGGCATCTGGAACACAGAACAGGTGAACCTGCACATCCGGGAGACGGCCGAATTTCTTATCATTGAAACACCCATTAACCACTGACATGCACATCGAAATCATCACCGGCAGCCCCCGCCCCGAAAGCGTAACGTACCGGGTTGCCCTGTTCCTCCAGCGCCTCCTGCAGGAGAAAACCACCCACCAGGTGGATATTCTTGACGTCCGCAACGTTAATCTGCCCGCCCTGCAACAGCAGGTTTTTCAGTCGGTGGACACCACCCCCGACCCCTGGAAGCCGCTGAGCAGCCGTGTGTTTGGCGCTCAGGCCTTCATTCTCGTAACCCCCGAATACAACGGCAGTTACACACCCGCCCTTAAAAACCTGCTCGACCATTTTCCCAAGCAAACCCACAAAGCGTTTGGTATTGTGACGGCCAGTCCTGGTATCATGGGCGGCATGCGGGCCACCCAGCAACTGCAGTTGCTCATCAATGCCCTCTTTGGCATTGCCTGTCCGCATATGCTGGTGGTGGGCCAGGTAGACAAGCGCTTCGACGCGGAGGGGAACCTCCTCGATCCCGGCTTTCAGAAAGCGATCGACACCTTTACCACGGAGTTCCTCTGGCTGGCGGAGCGGCTGCATCCGCAGGATGCCGGAAATTGAGGCCGGAAACTTCACGTACTCCTGTACCTTTGCGCTTTCCGGAACAGCCGGCTCTGCCGGCAGTTATTGATCCATCATGAGCGACGACATCAAACACGAGTGCGGCCTGGCCTTCATTCGTCTGCGCAAGCCTCTTTCCCACTACCTCAAACACCAGGGCTCGGTCCTGTACGGCCTCAACAAGCTGTACCTGCTCATGGAAAAGCAGCACAACCGCGGCCAGGACGGCGCCGGCATTGCCGCGGTGAAGCTGGATGTGGAGCCCGGCTACCCCTTTCTCCACCGCATCCGCAGCAGCAATCCCCAGCCCATCGCCGAACTGTTCCGCCGCATCGGGCAGGAAGTGGCCGAACTGGAGAAATACCAGCCCGACATCCGCACCCACCCCGGCCTCATGAAGGGCCACCTGCCCCTGCTGGGCGAACTGCTCCTGGGTCACCTGCGCTACGGCACCCAGGGCAAGAACAACGTGGAGTTCTGCCACCCCTTCATCAAACGCAGCACCCACCCCAGCCACAACCTGGCGCTGGCCGGCAATTTCAACCTCGTCAATACCGAAGAGTTGTTCTCACTGGTGAACATCGACCCCGGTGAATTTCAAAAGCAGAGCGACCTGGCCGCCATGATGGAAGTGGTGCACCACTTCCTGGTGCAGGAAGACAGGCAGCATCCCAACAATCCCTCCCTTTCCGCCGTGCTGCGGAAAGCCGCACCCCTGTTCGACGGGGGCTACACCATCGGCGGCCTCACCGGCAACGGGGCCAGCTTTGTGCTGCGGGATGCCCACGGCATCCGCCCCGGCTACTATTACATCAACAACGACGTGATTGTGGCCGCCAGCGAACGCGCCGCCATCCGCACCACCTTTAACGTGGGCGAAAACGAAGTGCTGGAACTCATGCCCGGCCAGGCCCTCATCGTGCAGCCCGACGGCAGCTACTCCATTGAGCAGATACTGGAACCGAAAGAACGGCGCGCCTGTTCCTTCGAACGCATTTATTTCAGCCGCGGCAGCGACGAAAAAATTTACCGCGAACGCATCAGCCTCGGCTACAAGCTGAGCCGGCGCATCCTCGAACAGATCAACTACGATCTAAAAAACACCATCTTCTCCTACATCCCCAACACGGCGGAAGTGGCCTTTTTCGGGTTGGTAAAAGGGATGGAGGACTACCTCAACCAGATCAAAGTGCAACGCATCATGAGCTGGAACGGCGACTTTGACGAAGAGAAGCTCACCGAAATGATCACCCGCAAAATCCGCCAGGAGAAGATCGCCATCAAGGATGTGAAAATGCGCACCTTCATCACCGAAGACAGCAGCCGCAACGAACTGGTGCAGCACGTGTACGATGTAACCTACGGCACTGTGCGCAACCACGAAGACACCCTGGTGGTGATAGACGATTCCATTGTGCGGGGCACCACCCTCAAGGAAAGCATCGTGCGCATGCTGGGGCGTCTCAAACCTAAAAAAATTATTGTCGTTTCCTCGGCGCCGCAGATCCGGTACCCCGACTGCTACGGCATTGACATGAGCAAGCTGGGCGATTTTGTGGCTTTCCGGGCCGCGGTGGAACTGCTGAAAGAACGGGACATGCTGCCCCTGCTCGATGAAGTGGAGGCCACCATCCGCGAGCTGGCCCGCACCAACCAGCTGCACACCGAAAACCTCGTGCGCCGGCTGTACAAGCCCTTTACCACGGAAGAGATCAGTGATAAAATTGCCGAACTCATCACCCCTGCCGGATTCACCATCCCCGTACAGGTGGTGTACCAGAACATTGAAGACCTGCACGCCAGCTGTCCCACCAACACCGGCGACTGGTACTTTACCGGCAATTACCCCACCCCGGGCGGCAACCGGGTGTGCAACAAAGCGCTGCTTAACTACCTGGAAGGCCGGAATGTCCGCGGATATTAAGCGGAAACCCTTACCGGGCCCGCATTTTTGGCAAAGTATTTGGTACTGTATGTATGCCCGTCTTTAAATCCGAATATCCCAATCCTTGTGAGAACAACGAAATTGACCACCGGACCTCCGGTGGTTTTTTTATGTAAATGAAGTAATTTCCGGTTCATGAAGACCCTCCTCCTCGTGCGCCATGCCAAAAGCAGCTGGAGTGATGCGGCTACCAGCGATTTCGACCGCCCCCTCAACCACCGCGGCGAGCAGGATGCTCCCCGCATGGCACGCCGCCTGGCAGAAAGCGGCATCCGCCCCCGGCTGCTGCTGACAAGCCCGGCCCTGCGGGCCCGCACTACGGCGGAACTGTTTCAGCAGGAGCTGGGTCAAAAGCTACCCCTGCGTTCCGACTCCCGGCTCTACCTCGCCTCGGCCGGAACCCTGGCAGAAGTGGTGGCCGGACTCGACGCACCGGAAGACGTGGTGGCTGTTTTTACCCACAACCCCGGCATCACCCATTATGCCAATGAGCTGACGGCAGTACGGATAGACAACCTGCCTACCTGCGCCATTTTTGCCGTGCAGGCAGAAGTGGCCAGCTGGAAAGCTTTTGCGAAAGCGAAAAAGCGGTTTTTGTTTTTTGATTACCCCAAAAATCCGGAGGCCCCGGTCAAATAAGGGAACGGTTTGAACAACATCCCCGGATGCCTGCGGTTGTTCCCCTTTATTCAAAAATATCGAACCACAACTCCTGCCGCGGGTTGAAGCGGTCGTCGGCCAGGCGGATGCGCCCGGGGTTGATGAGTACTACCTGCCAGGTACGGCTGATGAGCGCTGTTTCGAAGAGGGGGGCGTTGATGGTGAGGGTGAAGCTGCGGGCGTTGGTGTTTTCCGACCATTTACCCAGGTAGGTGCCGCCGCCGGTGGTGATGGTAACACTGCTGTCGGCCGCCAGGAACGTGAACTTCCAGCCGGAATAGAGGGATGTGCGGTTGGTGCCGTTGTCGCGGCAGAAACTGACCCGCCAATCATTTTTCAGCAAGACACTGGTAACGGGGGGAGGATCCTGGGGTTTGCGGCAGGAAGCAAGCGTGAGCGTAGCCAGGAAGATCCACAGTACAATTTTTTTCATGGTTTATTGGTTTCTCAGCACGAAGATAACAGCTTTCGAAGGTGCCCGTTCCTTCTGCCTGGTTTAACGACCAACGGGCTGGTTTATTGCCGTTCTTAACCCGTGTTTTTCAGTCCGGCCGATATGGCCGTGGTGATCCGCAGCAGCTCCTGCAGCAGGGGTTCCGCGGCGGCGGGGTCGCTATCTTTCACCGCCCGCCAGTGTTCGAGCCGGCGGATTTGCATCCGGTGCAGCCGTTCCAGTGCTTCCTGCCGGCGGGCCACGTTTTGCAGCAGGCTCACCCGCCGTTCTTCCACCGGGGCGCCCAGCAGGGTGGCTGTTTCGGTGCGGCTGGCGGTGTATTCGGCTTCAATCAGCTCCAGCAGGTTGCGGCGAACCGTTTCGTCCTCCACCAGTGCGGCATACGACCGCATCAGCTCCTGGCTGGCGTTGTAGAGGTTGGTCTCCACATGAATGAGGGTGTAATGCAGGAAGGGCCATTGCACGGCGTTCTCCTGCAGCCGTTGATATTCGGCGGGCTTCGTTTCCCGCAACTGCCGGAGGGCCTGCCCCACACCATACCAGCCGGTGAGGTTGAAGCGCGACTGGTGCCAGCTGAACACCCAGGGGATGGAGCGCAGGTCGGCCAGCGAACGTTGTCCGGTGCGCCGGGCCGGCCGGGAACCGATCTTGCTCTGCTCCAGCACATCAATGGGAGTGGCCTGCCCGTAGAAGGGCAGGAACTGCGGATGCTGTACCAGGGCCTGGTAGTGCTGCAATGCGGTGTTGGCCAGTTCTTCCACCAGTTCATATGGCCAGGCGGGTACCGGCAGTGTATGCCTGCTGCGGGCCGTTTGCAGGGCCAGCCCGCTAAACAGCATTTCGAGGTTGTAGGTGGCGTTGAGCAGGTTGGCAAACTGCTGGGCGATGGTTTCGCCCTGTACGGTGAGTTTGATCTGCCCCTGCACGCTGCCGGGGGGCATGCTGTCGAGGAAGCGGTGGTATTTGCCGCCGCCGCGGCTGATGGTGCCGCCGATGCCGTGGAAGAACCGCAGCTGCAGCCCATGTGTTGCAGCTACGAGGGTAAGGGCTTCTTCGGCCCGGTGGATGTTCCAGCGGCTGGCCAGGATGCCCCCGTCTTTGTTGCTGTCGCTGTAGCCCAGCATCACTTCCTGCACCGGCGGCAGCTGGACACGATGCGCCTGTACGGCCGGGTGATGGAGGAAAGCGTCGAGGATGGCAGGGGCCTGTTGCAGGTCTTCGATGGTTTCAAACAGCGGTACCACCTGCAGGGCCGATCCCTGCAACCCCACCTCCCGGAAAAACAGCAACACCACCAGCAGGTCGCTCAGTCCGCGGGTCATGCTTACAATAAAAGAACCAATACCGGCGCTGCCGTAACGGGCTATGTGCTCCTGCACTGCCCGGTAGCAGGAAAGAACGGCGTCGGCTTCCGGGCCTGCGGAGGCGCCGGCCACAAGGAAGGGGCGGAGGTGCTGCAGCTCCCGGCTGAGGAATTCGATACGCCGGTTTTCCTCCCAGCCGGAAAAGCCGTTGTCGGTGCTGCCAGCGGCGGCCAGCAGTTGTTCCACCGCTTTATCGTGGAAGGCGCTGTTCTGGCGGATGTCGAGCCGTGCCAGGTGAAAACCAAAGCATTGCACCTGCCGCTCCAGCGGGAACAGCAGATCGGTGGCGATGCGGCGGGCGCCGATGGCCAGCAGGCTGTGACGCAGGAGTTGTAGGTCTGCCTGCAGCTCCGTCGCTTCCCGGTAGCCACCGGGCTGTTCGTGCCGGGTATTTTCGAGTTTGAGCAGGACCAGGTTTACGTACTGGCGCCAGGGTTCGCGTGGGTTGCGCTGAAGGGCCGTACTGCCGGCCGTGCCCAAGTCTGCTGCCAACCGGTGCAGGGCTTCCTGCAGGGGGGCGGGAACAGGGTTGCGGGTTTCGGAAAAGCTGATGCGGCTGCCCAGCCGGGTCAATTCTTTGTGCAGCAGATGCAGGGCGTTGCGGCGGTGTTCCTGCAGGGTCTCCCGCGTGAGGTCGGCTGTTACGTAAGGGTGCCCGTCGCGGTCGCCGCCCACCCAGCTGCCCGGCTCCAGCCGGGGGTAGTGCTCCGGCGCTTCCAGCTGGGCCGGATCGTAGCCGGCCTGTTGCCACAGGTAGCGCAGCCGCTCATCGCTCTGGCGCAGGGCTTCGGGAAAAACGCGGGTGAAGTAGTGCATCACATTGTTTCGTTCGGCGGCCACGGTGGGCTTTTCGAGGTACACTTCGCCGGTGCGCCACCAGCGTTCCAGCAGGGCTTTGAGGTGACTGCGGAGGGTGGCCGCTTCGGCGGGCGACCAGTGGGTATGTTCCTGCTGCGCCAGCAGGAGGTAGAGGTCGCGGTGCAGCTCCAGGATGGAGATGCGCTTGGCTTCGGTGGGGTGAGCCGTGAGCACGGGTTGCACCACCAGGGTGGGGAGGAGAGCAGCCAGCTCCTGTTCGCCCAGTCCCTGTTGCCGCAGCCGCTCAAAGGTCTCGGCCCAGGAACCGCGGATGGCGGCGGCACCCGCCCCGGTTTCCACCTGGCGGCGGTACTGTACGGCCCCGTTCTCTTCGGCGAGGTTCATGAGCTGAAAGATCATGCTCATCGCCTGGATGGCCTGTTCGTCGGCAGCCGGCAATGCAGCGGCATCGGGCATCGCGCCGGCGGCGCCCTGTTCGTTGAGTACTTCACGGAAAGCCTGCAGGAGCTCTTGCAGGTCGGTGTCTATTTTTTGAATGCCTTGTTGCGGTGTTGCCATGGCGAGGGATGTTGTTTGCGGGTGATGATTGCTGCAAGAATACAAAAAAACCTCCGGTGCCCGAAGGACCGGAGGTTTTATAACCTGTGGGTTTACGTTATACTACGTTCAACTTATTGTATGCCGTACTTGTGCCGGTAGCGGTCGTACAACTGCGTGTGTTTGTTTTCGAGGCGGATGGAGCGGCCCTGGATGAAGGCATGGGTGAGGATGCTGCTGCGCATGTCGAGGATGTCTCCCTCGCTGATGAGGAGGTTGGCATCTTTCCCTGTTTCGATGCTGCCGGTCATCTTGTCAATGCCCAGGATGCGGGCGGCGTTGAGGGTGATGGCGCTGAGGGCGGCTTCCCGTCCCAGCCCATAGGCGGCTGCGGTGCCGGCATTGAACGCCAGGTTGCGGCCCCGGGTTTGTCCGTCTTCATCATTGATGGCTACCAGTACGCCAGCCTGGTGCAGGATGGCGGCTGTTTTGTAGGGCAGGTCCACATCGTCGTCCTGCGTGGTGGGCAGGCTGTGCGGCTGGTTGAGGATCACGGGGATGTTGTGCTGCTTCAGCAGGTCGGGTATCTGCCAGCTTTCGCTGCCGCCCACGATCACTACGTCGAAGCCGAACTCTTTCACAAAGTCAATGGCCACCAGCATTTCCTTCACCAGGTCGCAGTGGATGAACAACTTCTGCTCTTTGCTGAACAGCCGGCGGGCGGCTTCAAACTTGAGGTTGGTCTTTTCATTTTTCGCGTTAGCGAAATAAGCTTTGGCTTCGCGGAAGAACTGCTTCACTTCGTCAATCCGCGAGAGGGCCGCTTTCACCACATCGGCCGGCTGGCGGCTGTCGGTGCCCGTAAACTGGGCAAAGCGGTTGGGACGGGCCACCAGGCTGGGCATGCTGAAGTGCATGTGTTTGTCGGCGGCATAAAGGGCGTCTTCCCAGTTCCACGCATCGAGCTGCACCACGGAAGACGAGCCGCTGATGAGGCCCCCCTGCGGCACGATGTTCGCCAACAGGATGCCGTTGGAGCGCAGGGTGTTAATCACTTTGGAGTCGGTGTTGTACGCCACGATGGAGCGGATGGAGGGATTGATGGTTCCCAGTTCGGTGTGGTCAATGGTGGCCCGCACGCTGTTCACCTCCACCAGGCCCAGCTGCGAGGAGGCCAGGATGAGACCGGGGTACACGTGTTTGCCGGTGGCGTCCACCACCTGTACGTTTCCGGCGGGGATGGCCAGGTTAGGACCGATTTCGGTGATTTTACCGTTCTCAATTTTGATGGTGGTATTCGTCAACAACGTTCCGTTACCCACGTGCACGGTTCCGTTTTTAATAAACAGCAACCCTTTCTGGGCCGGTGCCGGGTAGATGGTTTCCTGCGCCGCGGCTGAGCCGAGCAGGAAAGAAATTGTCAGTAAAGCGAGTATACGTTTCATAATTTTTGTTTGATGCGTTTATCAGATGTTGCTGGTTTCAGGTTACGGGTTACGGGTTGCTGGTTACGGGTTATGTGATCCTCTTTGTGTTATTACTCCTCAACCTTTCAACCTTTCAACCTCTTGAACCTTTTGACCCGTTCACCTCAATCCATATCAATCACAAACAACCCATGTTTATGATTGTGTTCAGCGCAGCTGTGCATGATCTCCATGCTGGGACTGAAGGGTACCGAGGGAGCGCCGGCACGGCGTTCGCCGGTCATTTTGGCGATGAGGCGGGCCCGCTCTTTGGCAATATCTTTCCGCAGCTGGGTGTCTTTTTCGCGGTCGTAGTACACGATGCCGTCCACCAGCGTGTAAAGGCTCATGGCATAGATGCTGAGCGGATGATCGCTCCACAGCACGAGGTCGGCATCCTTGCCCACTTTGATGCTGCCCACGCGGTGATCCACCCGCAGCATTTTCGCCGGGTTGAGGGTTACCAACTTTAATGCTTCCTCTTCCGTCATGCCCCCGTACTTCACACCTTTGGCGGCTTCGTGGTTGAGGCGGCGGGCCATTTCCGCGTCGTCGCTGTTGATGGCTACGTTGAGTCCCGCTTTGTGCATAATTGCCGCGTTGTAGGGGATGGCGTCCACCACTTCCATCTTGTAGTTCCACCAGTCGGAGAAGGTGGATACGTTGGCGCCGTGCTGCTTCATCTTGTCGGCCACCTTATACCCTTCGAGGATGTGGGTGAAGGTGTTGAGGGTAAAGCCAAAGGTTTCGGCCACCCGCATCATGTCGGTGATTTCGCTCTGCACGTAGGAGTGGCAGGTGATGAAACGCTTGCTGTTCATGATCTCCACCAGGGTTTCGAGCTCCAGGTCGCGGCGGGGCGCCACAGCTTTGGGGTTTTTCTTTTTCTCTTCCTCGAATTTTTTCCAGGCCGCTTCATAGTCACGGGCACGGGTAAACGCGTCGTACAGCACCTGGCTTACGCCCATGCGGGTGTCGGGAAAGCGGTTGTTCTGCTGGGCCGAGGAGCGCTTCACGTTTTCGCCGAGGGCGAACTTGATGAAGCCGGGCGCGCCTTCAAATTTGAGCTGGTCGTCGTTGGAACCCCAGCGCAGTTTGATGAGCTGGGTCTGACCGCCGATGGTGTTGGCGGAACCGTGCAGGATGTGCGAGGTGGTGACGCCGCCGCTCAGCTGGCGGTAGATGTTGATGTCGTCGGGGTTGAGGTTGTCGGCAATGCGCACTTCGCTGGTCACGCTCTGCGCCCCTTCGTTGATGGAGGCGGCGGCGATGTGCGAATGTTCGTCGATGATGCCGGCGGTGAGGTGCTTGCCGGTGCCGTCAATCACGCGGGCGCCGGGCTCGGAGAGGTTTTTGCCGATGGCGGCGATTTTACCGTTTTTCACCAGTACATCGGTCTGGGTGAGTATGCCTTCTTTTTCGTTGGTCCACACCGTGGCGTTCCGGATCAGGATGGTTTCCTGCCGGGGCGCTTCCGTCCAGCCGTAGCCGTTGAACGGATAGCTCACCGCGCCGGGGAGGGGGGTGGACTTTGGCTTCACGGTGTCGGCTTTGCTGTCGGCTTCCCTGCTGCGGGCGGCGGTCCAGGTAAACCGGGCGCCGGCCGCGTCATCGCCCATGCCGCTCCAGGTGGTGCCGCTGGCAAATCCGCTGAGGCGCACCTGGTTGCGGCTGCCTTTCGCTTCGGGGAAGCTGAGTTTCACCTGCTGGCCGTCGTAGCTGAAGCGGCCGGCGAGGGTGTCTTTACCGATGACACTGGCACTGCTGTTGCTTTTCACCTCCACGGTGAAGGTGCGTGCGCCGGCGGGATGGTTGAGGGTGAGGGTGTACCAGCCGTTGGCGCTGTTCCAGTTTTCTTCTTTCACGGCGTATTTGGCACCCTGGATCCAGTTCTGCAGGATGCTGGTTTTTTCGCGGAAGATGTTGCCGTCGGTGATCACGAAGTTGGCCAGTTTGCCCGGCTCCAGGCTGCCCACCTGCTGGTAGATGCCCAGCACGGTGGCGGGGGTGCGGGTGAGGGCTTCAAGGGCTCTGCTCTCGCTGAGGCCGTACTCCATTGCCTTGCGCAGGTTGGCCCAGAACTGCCGCGGATCCCGCAGGTCGGAGGTGGTGAGGCAGAAGGGGATGCCGGCTTTTTCGAACTGGGCGGCGTTGGCCGGCGCGTACTCCCAGTGACGGAGGTCCTGCAGCGACACAAAGCGGGCATCGTTGGGATCGTCCACTTCCATGGCGGCGGGATAGTTGAGCGGCAGGATGAAAGTGGCTTTGGTGCCGGCCATCTCGCGGATGCGCTGGTATTCATTGCCGCCGGCTTTGAGGATGTACTGCACACCAAACTCATCGCCGATGCGGTCGGCCCGCAGCACGTTCCATTTATCATTGGCTTCAAAGATCTGCGGTAACTGCTGGGTTTCGTTCCAGTATTTGAGCGTGAGGTTCATGCCTTCGGTGGACGGGTTGCTCCTGTACCAGTTGGCATCAAGGTAGGTTTGCCGCAACAGTGCGATGCTGCCCATGAGGGAGCTGGGATACGACTGGGTGGACGTACCCTTGCTGAAGGAGTAGTGGGCCGAGGCCCGGTCGCGGAGCACCACGTTGTTGTCTTTGTCGTTGGCAAAAGTCACCACGGCGCCCGTACCCCGGGCAATGCCGTCGCGCTGATGCACCAGGGCGGTGCCAAAGCCCAGGTCGCGCCACACTTTGGCTTTGGCATCGTCCACCGTAAAGAGGTGGGCCGCCTGCACATCGGTGCGGATGGCCTGGTTCCATCCAAAGGGACCCTTCTGGTTGCTCACGAGCTGGGCGGGTGCGTTGAAGTTGAATCCACCCGCCTGGCGCTGGGGCGCGGGCACGCCGTAGTCGGCGTAGATGTCGATAAAAGAAGGATAAATGAATTTGCCGCTGCAGTCAATCACCACCGCGTTGACGGGCAGGCTCACGCCGGTGCCGGCGGCAATGATTTTACCATCCCGGATCAGCAGGGTGGCATTAGCGATGGTGGTGGACGCATCCCGCACCAGGGTGGCATTGGTAAACGCGTAGGTACCGCTGCGGTAGTCGGCCACGCCGTTTACCGGAAAGGTTTCCTGGGCGTTGCCCAACACGCCGGCGAGCAGGCACCAGCCGAGCAAGACGATTCTTCTCATGTTGCAGTAAATTTTAGGTAAAAAAATCAGGCAGGAAGGTAAGTGAAAAACAGCGGCGGGATGCAGGAAATGGATGAGTGGCTGTGGAAGATTCTTTCCGTTTTTTTGGAGTTCCGGTGAACCTTTTCCGGAAATACATGTTTATACATGCAAAATTAAACCATTTATGAAGCAACTGTTTTTGACCCTGGGCGTATCTGCCCTTCTGTTCAGCGCCTGCCAGAACGCCCCTGAGGCCGACCAGGCAACCACGTCCGACACCCAGACAACCGGCACGGCTACTGGTGACCCTTACGCGGTAGACCTGGCAGCCTCCTCCGTGTCTTTCATCGGCACCAAGCCGGTGGGCCAGCACAACGGAACCTTTGCCATTACCGAAGGCACTTTGTATGTGGATGGCAGCAACCTTACCGGCGGCACGTTCGTGTTTGACATCAACTCCCTCAAAATCACCGATAAAGACACCAACGGCGTAGCCATGCTCACCGGTCACCTCCTGTCGCCCGATTTCTTTGACGCGGCAAAATTCGGTACCGCCCGTTTTGAGATCACCGGCGTAACCACCTTCGACAGCACCAAGGCTACCAGCCTGCTGCCCGGCGCTACCCATCTGGTGAGCGGCAATCTCACGCTGAAAGACAGCACCAGGAACGTTACGTTCCCGGCCGTGGTAACCCTGGCGGAAGGTAGTGTATCGGCCGTGGCCGATTTCAACATTGACCGTACCCAGTGGGGTATGTTCTACGGAAACGATCAATCGCTGGGCGATAAGTTCATCCGCCCCGAGGTGAACATCAAGCTCACTATTTCTGCCAGGAAGTAATTCCGGAAACGCTGATAAAAAGAAAAGAGGCCGCTTTTATGAGACGGCCTCTTTTTATTTTTCCGTTAGCCTTTGTTTATTCATACGCAATACCAGATAAATCAAAACAAGATTATTAACAAACACGAGCAAAAAGAAAAGTAATAAAAAGCCATGGCTTATCTTCACCATAGTCAACATTTGCCACCTGAAGATAAATGTCAAGTAGCGACAATTGGGTAAATATTAATAAAATAACGTGTTGTGCTATTTAAATATTCAAATGTTTCTATAGTTAAGCTTAAATTATCAATTACTTATTGTCTCTATGTTACTTTTTGCCCCGACTCTATCGGTCGGGATTTTCGACTTGCTCCCAAAAAGTAACCAAAAAGGGCCCCGCCATCGATTACAGCCCGATGGCGGACGGGTCCCCCGCTGAGGCGGGGATTTAGCTGCATTACTACTGTAGTGCCCGGCATAAGGGCCCTGATATTGTTCATTAATAGATAGTCTCAAATAATTCAAGGCTTTTAATAGCACAATACGTTATAATTATAACCGACCCCTTTGTATTTCGTCACTTGTGAGTTTTCTGTGCCACTGTAATCAATATCTTTACTATAGTAAACGTGGTCTTCCTCTCTATTCTGAGGTATATTATTTAGATGAATGTGAGCCCCAGGATTGTCTGCATATACAGATGAATAATGAGCTATTAAATTTGCCTGCCCGCCTCCTGTTCCAACATTTGACAGGGATTTTAATGTCATTTTATTATGTCTTGAAACAGTCCATTGACCTTTAACATCAATATTAGATATTGGGATGTTTAAAACGTATTGGTATGGAGAAAAAGAAGCGTAGGCATCTGCCATTTTATCTATACTATTCCAACGTCCTATCTGAATATCATACATCCTTGCTCCATAATTGTATACTTCTAAACCACTTCCATCGCTGAACTCCTGCCGTTGTTCTTCTTTACCATTGTATTTAAACTTGTTGGCTGGATTTCCAAACTGGTTGGCCTTACTGCTGATCCCTGCCATTGTTAACCCGAACGGATAATAGTGTGTTTCTTCCACTATCGGTCCCGGTTTGTGCACCACCTGTACATTGTCAAAGAACACAGTAAAGTTACTCTCATTACTCATATAAACATATAAGAGCTGTTGATTATATTTTTAGAAATAACTATTTACAGTCAGGTATTTTATCCAAAACAATATTTTGGTATTTCGAGGCACATGAATCGGCAGGGTAATCAGTTTGAAGCAAATTAACTCTTGGAATTACTTTCCAGAATTTTACAAAAAAATATCGTCCTTCATTTTCTTTTCGAAATGGCTTTGATATATTGCCATAATATTCCTTTCCGTTATAAATAAAACTGTAACTAATATTGGTTCCTCCTCTAGCAGAATTCACCATATCTATTTTACAAATAGTATAGCTTCCACTGATATCTAAGACGAGTTTAAAAATAATATAAGAGATAACGATAATTACAAGTGTTATATAAATCAATTTTTCAAATGATATTTTTTTCATTAACTATTCACTTTATTTTTGATATTGTTGTAATCCTTGTTGAAAAGTATTATTAATCAATGACTCTATAGATGAATAGATGTCGGATTTCATATTAAATTGTGTGCTTTATAGAGGAGTTGATGTTACAGGCAGCTTTCCTAACCCATAAAACGCAAGTGATGTAAATACATCTATACCGACCTCACTAGCATCCTTATTTATAAAAGCCACCTGTGGCATCATTCCGTTTTCTCCAAATGGCTTCCAGTTAACAGCCGCCTGAAATCCAATCTGCTTCAAACCTGGTATTTTCGATGACCCCATTAAGACATCAGCCATATCGGCCTCTTTACCGTTTATTCCAAATTGAATCAACGAATTAATAGCAAATCTTCCTCTCTTTGAATTATAGAACCTAATTAAATATTGCAACTTGCGAAGCTTTATCAATTGTGCATATTGCCCTCCGGGTGCTAACAATAATCCTGTTTCTGCTACAATCTGGTCGCCAGCTCTTGTCATGTCTGCAACTCGTTGCCTGAAATTGTAGTGTCTCTGTAATCTTAACATTTCTTCTCTCAGATGCGGACTCTCTATTCGGTTAAAATTACCTCCAGTACGCTGCTGTAAATCATACATTAAATTCATTTTGGCCCAATAGCTCATTTTCCTTGTACTTATAATGACTATCTCCTGTAATTGCTTTGGATTATCCTCTGTTGATGTTTCCGGCTCCAAACCCAGAGGATCATTCTTTAATATTGGGTTATTTTCTGCATATGCAAAAGGTGAAGTATTTTCATATGCATCAGCTAACTCATCAATCTGCCAGAATCTCCCAATTTGTGGGTCGTACATTCGGTTAACAGCATCATACGTTTCCAGCCCACTAAAGTCGCTGAACTCCGCAGATTGAAATTCATTTCCGCTATTGAATTTGTATCTATTTTGTAAAACATTAGCTGCTTTAGTAGATATCCCACTCATTGTCAACCCGAACGGATAAGAACGAAACTCTTTGAAATATCCTGAAGTTGTGAGATTCA
>CALMED010000009.1 GCA_937862815.1 uncultured Chitinophagaceae bacterium
TCAGGTACTATTAGCGATGGCATCAGGCCCGCCCCATCCATAACCCGTAACCCATTACCCGTAACCCATAACTATATGTAACCTGCAACCAGTAACCAGAATTCACTCTACTTGTCCTCTATTCAGGTACTAATAGCGAGTGCATCAGGCCCGCCCCATCCATAACCCGTAACCCATAACCC
Source organism: uncultured Chitinophagaceae bacterium (assembly GCA_937862815.1). Lineage (GTDB taxonomy): Bacteria > Bacteroidota > Bacteroidia > Chitinophagales > Chitinophagaceae > Lacibacter. The sequence goes on from CALMED010000009.1 coordinate 183, forward strand.
GTAACCCATAACCCGTAACCCATAACTATATGTAACCTGCAACCAGTAACCAGAATTCACTCTACTTGTCCTCTATTCAGGTACTAATAGCGAGTGCATCAGGCCCGCCCCACCCGTAACCCACAACCCGTAACTCATAACTATAGGTAACCAGCAACCTGAAACCTGCAACCACCACCCTCTCACCCCCACCCTCCCCTCGCGCTCGGTACCGCATCCGCCCCGGCAAATTCACCGGCGAGGTATTTGTAATACCCCGTAAGTGCAATCATCGCAGCATTATCCGTACAGTATTCAAAGGCGGGCACATAGGTCTTCCAGCCGTTGGCGGCGCCCATCTCAAAAAAAGCATGACGCAGGCCGCTGTTGGCACTTACGCCGCCGGCCAGGCAAACAGTCCGGATGCCGGTCTGCAGGACAGCCTTCTTCAGTTTGTGGAGCAGGATGGTGACGATGCGGTGTTGCACGCTGGCGCAGATATCCGGGAGGTTGTCGCGGATAAACGCCTGTTGTTCTTCTTCCGTGGCAAGAAACTGTTCCTTAAACACCATGCTCCGTCCCGCGTTGCGCAGGAAATACAGGATGGAGGTTTTCAGGCCGCTGAAGCTGAAATCAAGCCCGGGGATCTGCGGTTCGGGGAAGGCAAACCGGCGGGGATTGCCATGCCGGGCGTACTGATCCACCAGCGGTCCGCCGGGATAGGGCAGTCCGAGTAACTTGGCCGTCTTGTCGAAGGCTTCGCCCGCCGCGTCGTCAATGGTCTCGCCCAGCACCTGCAGTTGCAGGGGACTGTCGCAGCGCACGATCTGTGTGTGACCGCCGCTCACCGTAAGACAAAGGAAGGGAAAGTCCGGACGCTCATCGGCGATCAGGTTGGCCAACACGTGGGCCTGCATGTGGTGCACGGCAATAAGGGGAATGTCAAGTGCCAGCGACAGCGAGCGGGCAAACTGGGCGCCCACCAGCAGGGAGCCGATGAGGCCGGGTGCCTGGGTAAAAGCGATGGCCGAGAGATCGGAGCGGGATGTGCCGGCTGCCGGGAGGGCCGCGTCCACCACCGGCACGATGTGTTCCATGTGGGCGCGGCTGGCCAGTTCGGGCACCACGCCCCCGTAGTGGCGGTGAACTTCCTGCGAAGCGATGATGTTGGACAAGATCTTTCCGTCGCGGCACACCGCCGCGGAGGTTTCGTCACACGACGATTCAATTGCCAGGATGGTTACGCCACCGTTCATTTTCAAATCTTCATTCCCGCAGATAACGCAGATAATTTAGCAGATACCGCAGATGTTCTAAAAATTGATTAAACCTCAAATAGTAAAGGAACTGCCGGCTGGATGTTGTCCGCATTTACACATTTACATATTACACACATTTACATATTTACACATTTACATATTTACACATTTCCTAAACCCGCCGCCAGGGTTGGTAACCGCTGGCGGGGAAACGTTCGCCCCCATTTTCAAATTCATTTACACATTTCCACATTACCACATTAAATTATCTGCTCCGTATCGCCGCCACCGGATCCATCCGTGCCGCAATGTAAGCGGGAATCAACCCGGCGAGAATACCGGTGAGGATGCAGGTGAAAATTGCGACAAAGAACAGTTTCCACGAAACATAAATCGGAAAATTGAGGGCGTATGTAAGGATAAACGTAAGGAGGAAAACCATCAGCAGTCCGATGATGCCGCCCAATACGCAGAGGAAGGCGCTCTCCATCAGGAACTCGCTGAGAATGGTGCGTCGCTTGGCGCCGATGGCTTTCTTGAGGCCGATCACACTGGTGCGTTCCCGCACCGTTACAAACATGATATTGGCCACCCCAAAAATGCCCACGATGAAAGAGAGGATGGTGATGGCAATACCGCCGATGGTCATCCCGCTGAAGATGGCGTTGATCTGGGTAGCGCCGCTGCTCACATCGTTGAGGGCGAAATTATCCTCTTCCCGCGGGCTGAGTCGACGCACGCTGCGCATGACGCCCCGCAGTTCACTTTTCAATTCATCTGATGGCACGTTTTCCTTTCCTTTCACAATGATGAACGCGTCGCTGCGGTTGGGGTTGCCGATCTGGTTGGCAAAACGGTAAGGCAGCATAATGACGTTGTCGAAGTCCCAGCCGCCGATGAGGCTCTGTCCCTGCTTCTTCACAATGCCAATCACCGGCACTTTGCGCCCCTTGATAAGCACCGATTTACCCAAACCGGCCTCCGCTTTGTCGAACAGTTTCTCGGCAACATTGTAGCCCATCACCACACCCGGTGTGCCAAACTCAAAATCGTTTCCCGAAAAATAACGCCCCCACCCGATCTCCACCGGCTGAATACGATCGAAGCCTTCGGTGATGCCGTACCAGTTGACGCTGGCCAGTGAAATGTCTTTGTATTCGATGGGAGAGGCATTGAAGTAGCTGAAAGCAACCTCAGCCGCCAGCGAGGTTTTTTCCTTCACCGGCTGCATTTCGCGGAATTTGGGATTAGGGCGGCTCATGTATTTCCACCAGGGATAGTCGGCCGTCCCGCCCCAGGGCCATTTCTGGATGTAAATGGTATTGTTGCCAAACGACTTGAAGGAATCCTGCACGTTGCGCTGCAGGCTGCTCACCGTGGCCATCACGCTGATGATGCAAAAAATACCGAAGGTGATCCCCAGCAGGCTGAGGAAGGTGCGCAGCTTGTTCTTGCGCAACTCCTGGAAGGCAAACTGGAGACTGTTCCAGAATATTTCAAAGGTTTTCCTCATGGTTCAAAATTACCGGGAAAACCGCGGATCCCGCCAGAAATGTTGCAGGCGGCCCGTACCTTTGCGGCCCCGCCGGCCTGCTTGTCTTGGCGGCGGGGCCGGCAAAAGAATTGAGCCGGCCGGATAAATCAGCTCCAATACATGAAGTTCGCACACGAAATACAACGCCGCCGCACGTTTGCCATCATCTCCCACCCCGATGCGGGCAAGACGACGCTCACGGAGAAACTGCTGCTATTCGGCGGCGCCATCCAGGTGGCCGGAGCCGTTAAAAGCAACAAGATTAAAAAGCACGCCACCAGCGACTTCATGGAAATCGAACGGCAGCGGGGTATCTCGGTGGCCACCTCGGTGATGACCTTCGCCTACCACGACACCCTCATCAACCTGCTCGACACCCCCGGTCACAAAGACTTTGCCGAAGATACCTACCGCACGCTCACAGCTGTGGACAGTGTCATCCTGGTGATTGACAGCGTAAACGGCGTGGAAGAACAAACGCGCCGCCTCATGGAAGTCTGCCGCATGCGGGATACGCCGGTCATTGTGTTCATCAACAAGATGGACCGCGACGGTAAAAACCGGTTCGACCTCCTGGAGGAAGTGGAAAAGGAACTGAACATCCACCTGCACCCCATGACCTGGCCCATCAACAGTGGCAAGGATTTTAAAGGGGTGTACGACCTCAACCGGAAAAGCCTGGTACTCTTTACCCCCAATACAAAAGCCAGTGATGCCGATGTGGTGCAGATCAACGACCTGGCCGATCCCATCCTCGACACCCGTATCGGGGAAGCCGATGCCCGCATCCTGCGGGAAGATGTGGAGCTGGTGGATGGCGTGTACGGCGAACTGCAGGCAGACGAATACCTCCGCGGCAAAGTGGCCCCGGTATTCTTTGGCAGTGCCGTGAACAACTTCGGCGTGCGGGAATTGCTGGAAACTTTTGTGCGCATTGCTCCACCGCCCCAGGACCGCGATACATCCACCCGTCGGATGCAGGTGCAGGAAGACAAATTCAGCGGGTTTGTGTTCAAGATTCACGCCAACCTCGACCCCAAGCACCGCGACCGGATCGCCTTTCTGCGTGTCTGCTCGGGCCGCTTCGAACGCAACAAATATTACCACCACGTACGGCTCGATAAAGACCTCCGTTTCAGCAACCCCTACTCGTTTATGGCCCGGCAGAAAGACGTCATCGAAGAAGCATACCCGGGTGATGTGGTGGGACTGTTCGATACCGGCAACTTCAAAATAGGCGATACCCTCACCGAGGGCGAAGACTTTTACTTCACCGGAATTCCCTCGTTTTCACCTGAACTTTTTAAAGAGGTGATCAACAAAGATCCAATGAAAACCAAGCAATTGGAAAAAGGGATATTGCAGCTCACCGACGAAGGTGTGGCGCAGTTGTTCACCCAGTTCGGCGGCACCAAAAAGATCATCGGCTGTGTGGGCGAGCTGCAGTTTGAAGTGATCCAGTACCGGCTGCTGCAGGAGTACGGTGCCAGCGCCGAATTCAAAACCCTGCCCTACTACAAGGCCTGCTGGATCACCAGCAAGGATGCGGGTAAGCTGCAGGATTTCACCCGCTTCAAAACCAACAACATCGCGGAAGATAAGGACGGCCACCTGGTGTACCTCGCCCAGAGCGAGTGGTTCCTGAACACCGAGCGGCAAAACAACCCGGACATTGAATTTCACTTTACCAGTGAAATCCACAAGGGGGAATAATAAGAAATCGCAATCGGCCTGTGATGCATTGGGCAGGGGGCCCGATCCATTAATCAGTGCTTTTCCTAAAATCGCCGACGGGTCAATACTCACCCCCGATTTTCAAATTTTCAAATCCCATCCCTTAAACCCGCCGCCAGGGTTGATAACCGCTGGCGGGGGAACGTGCGCCCCTATTTACACATTTACACACTACCACATTGATACATTGATTTCCGCTTCCGGCCGAAACGAAAATGGTCCACGGCTAACGATCCTCGGCCTACGGCCTGCGGTTCAGACCCGTCCCATTCTCTCCATCATCTTCTCCACCAGCTTATACGTAGCCGGGCAGTACTCCACGTTCTGCTTGTACACATGCACCCATTCGGTAAACGGCTTCTTGTGGTGATGGGGGAAGCCCCGGCAGTCGTCGGGACGGATCTCATAAATTGAACACTTATTGGTGGACTTATCGAGAAACTGGCAGGGCTGCTTGCGGTTCATCCAGTCGCCCGTACTCCGCTCCCGGTACAGCCATTGCTCTTTAAACCCGGCCGGTGTTTGCCCGAAATGGGCGGAAATGCGTTTGATGTCCTTGTTGGTAAACGTAGGCGTCATGGTCTTGCAGCAGTTGGCACAGGCCAGGCAATCCGTTTCCGCCCACACTTCTTTGTCGGCCTCCGCGGCCACTTTGTTTACCCCGCGGGGTTTTACCGTTTCGAGGCGGGTGAGAAAATAGCGGAAACGGCGGCGGTTGATTTTCATCAGACGCTTGAACAACTGGAGATGCGTGGGAACCATAAGCAGTGAATGAGCAGCGAATATAACGGATAAGCCGCAATGATATCCTTCCAAACAGTGTGATCGCTTTGCGGTAATTTGCAGCACAAAGCACAGGTGCATGTGGGAACCCTACAAAAAAGGATTTAAGGCCTATCTCCAGCTGGAACGGTCGCTCAGCGATCATTCGGTGGAGGCCTACCTGCACGATGTGGATCTCCTTACCGGCTACCTCAAAGGCAGTGGCTTGCTGCTATCGCCTGCCGCGGTGGAACTGAAGCACCTGCAGGACTTTGTAAAACACGTGGCAGAACTGGGCCTCAGTCCCGCCAGCCAGGCCCGCATCATCTCCGGGCTGCGGCAGTTCTACCGCTACTGCCTGCTGGAACAGATCACCACCGTGGATCCCACCCTGCTGCTCGAAGCACCCAAACTCAAACGCGCCCTGCCCGATGTGCTCAGCTACGGCGAGATCGAAGACCTGATTGCCGCCATTGACCTCAGCAAGCCGGAGGGCGGCCGCAACAAAGCCATCCTCGAAACCATGTACAGCTGCGGGCTGCGGGTGAGCGAAGTGATCGGGCTGCGCCTCTCCCACCTCTACCCCGATCTCGGCTTCATCCGCGTCATTGGCAAAGGCGACAAAGAACGGCTGGTGCCCATCGGCAACAAAGCCCTGCATTATATCCACCTGTACCGCACCGCCATCCGCGTGCACATGCCCGTAAAACCCGGACGGGAAGACATCCTCTTTCTCAACCGCCGGGGCGATGGTCTTTCGCGGGTGATGATCTTCACCCTCATCAAAGACCTGGCACGCAAAGCCGGCATCAAAAAAAACATCTCTCCGCATACCTTCCGCCACAGCTTTGCCACCCACCTCGTGGAAGGCGGGGCCGACCTGCGGGCGGTGCAGGAGATGCTGGGACATGAAAGCATCACCACGACAGAAATTTATACCCATCTCAACCGCGAATTCCTCCGCAAAACATTGGAGCAATTCCATCCCGGCTTCCGGCACTCCTGATCACACCTTCCAGCCTTTTTTACAGCAACTCATCCCGAAGCGGCCGGTTAACCGGCAAAGGCCGTTACCTTTGCCCCCTAAACCATTTGAATCATGAAACGATTGTTGATCGCATCGGCCTGCAGCCTCACCTTCCTTACAACGGAAGCCCAGCAGCTGCGCACCCCCCAGCCTTCCACCACACAAACCATCCGCCAGGACTTTGGCCTGGGCACCATTGAAATTTCCTACAGCCGCCCCAACATGAAGGGCCGGAAAGTGTTTGGCGACCTCGTACCCTTCGGCGCAATCTGGCGCACCGGTGCCAATGCCGCCACCACCCTCACCTTCTCCGATGAGGTAATGATTGGTGGTACAAAAGTTCCGGCCGGCAAATACGGACTCCTCTCCATCCCCGGCGCTGCCGAATGGACGATGATCATCTCCAAACAAACGAATGTCACGTCCCCCACGCAATACAAGCAGGACCAGGATGTGGTGCGGGTAGCCGTGAAGCCCATGAGCATGCCTGCCTCCATGGAGACCTTCACCCTGCAGATTGCCAACGTGAGCGATACCAAATGCGAACTGCACCTCATGTGGGAGAAAACGGCCGTCGCCCTGCCCATCGGCACGGAAGTGGACAGCAAAGTGATGCAGCAGATTGAGAACACATTGCTGAAAGACAGCCGTCCCTACTTCAACGCCGCGTTGTATTACCTCGATAATGGCAAAGATCTCAACCAGGCCGTAGCCTGGTTCGATAAAGCCATCGAACAGAATCCCCGCGCTTACTGGGTGCACTACCAGAAAGCCCGCGCCCTGGCCAAACAAGGCAAGAAGCAGGAAGCCCTGCAGGTCTCCAACCGCTCACTCGAACTGGCCCGTGAAATGAAGAACGATGATTACGTGGCCCTCAACGAAAAACTGCAGGCCGAACTGAAGAAGTAAAGCAGAAAGACGTTTTATAGAGCCGGGTGCAACTTCTAAGGAAATGCACCCGGTTTTTTTTGTGCAATAAATTTAATCGCCCACCCCCAACGCCCACCCCGGGGTCTCCTCCAAGGGACCCCGGGATTCAGAAAACGTAATTGCTGGAATGAATTTCACCCCGAAACGTATCCGGAACTCCGGGGTCTTCTTCGAAAGACCCCGGAGGGGAGTTGTTGAGTTTAGGACCCGGCTCTTAAAATTGAAAACACCCGCCCTACCCGGGGTCTCCTGAAAGGGACCCCGGGATTAAGGTGAAGGATTTTGTTGAATG
>CALMED010000010.1 GCA_937862815.1 uncultured Chitinophagaceae bacterium
TTGGATTTCATTCGGTTTTCAACGGATTTGGATTTGGTTTTTCGTTTGGATTTGGTTTTTCGTTTGGATTTGGATACGGTTTTGGTTTTCAGGATATGGGTTTTCTCAGGACTTGGATTTTCTGGTTTTCAAGGGAATTGGTTGGTGGTGATTTTCAAGGTTCGCAACCGTGTTGATGCATCAATTAACTTCCGGTACAAAAGTAGAAGGGGTGTCCAACCTGCACAAGAGCAAAACTTCCCTATTTCGGGTTTCGGGTAATTACCACGGGGCTCGTAAAGCTGCGGAAACGGCACACGTAGAACTACGAAGTTCCTGCACGTAAAACAACGGGCGGGATGTGTACCCCCATAAAAAAAAGCGCCGGCAGCAGGCGCTTTCGTAAGCAAGATCAATTCTCCAGAACCCTTACCGGGCAAGGCTTTGCAGCAAATCGTACTTGGTAATGATGTGCATGTTGCCGGCCTCGTCTTTGCTCAGCACAGCGCCCTGTTCCCGGGTGATGAGGGTGCTGAGCCGCTCAACCGGGGTATCGAAGGGAACCACCGGCAAGGGCCTTTCCAGTACCGATGCTATGCTGGATTCCCGCAGATTGGGGTTGGTAAAGAGCTTGTTGAACAGGCCGTTTTCCGATACGGAGCCAATGAGTTCCTGTTCGGCCAGCACGGGTATCTGTTCTATATCATACTTCTGCATAAGGGCCACCGCGTCGTTCACTGTTTGATCGGCCGTTACTGAAATCAGTTTGTTGTTCCGGCGGGCTCCTACGATATCCCTGAAGGTTTTCACTTCCAGGAAGCCGCGCTCCATCATCCACTGGTCGTTGTATACCTTTCCTACGTACCGGCTGCCATGATCATGCAGAATACAAACCACGAGGTCGTCTTTTTTGAGGCGGTCTTTCAATTGCAGCAACCCCTGCAGGCAACTGCCGGCGCTGTAACCGCAGAACAATCCCTCTTCTTTGGCCAGGCGGCGGGCCATCACGGCCCCGTCCTTATCGGTCACCTGCTCAAAGTGATCGATGTACTGCATGTCGTAGTTCTTCGGTACAAAATCCTCTCCAAAGCCCTCACTGATGTAGGGATGCACTTCATTCATGTCAATCTCTCCTGTGCGGTAATACTTCGTGAGCAGGGAGCCGTACACATCAATGGCCCATACCTGGATGTTGGGATTCTTTTCTTTGAGGTACATGGCCGTACCCGTTATGGTGCCACCGGTACCGGCCGTACACACCAGGTGGGTGATCCGGCCATCGGTCTGCCGCCAGATCTCCGGGCCGGTGGATTCGTAATGGGCCTGGCGGTTGGCCAGGTTGTCGTACTGATTCATGTGCACGGAGTTGGGGATCTCCCGGGCCAGCCGGGCCGCCACACTGTAATAACTGCGGGGATCTTCGGGTAGTACGTTGGTGGGACAAACAATCACTTCGGCACCCACCGCTTTGAGAATATCGGCTTTCTCCTTCGATTGCTTATCGGTGGTAACGAATATGCACTTGTATCCTTTTACAATGGCCGCTAACGCCAAGCCCATACCGGTATTACCACTGGTGCCCTCAATGATGGTACCGCCGGGTTTCAGCCGTCCTTCCTCTTCGGCCACTTCCACCATTTTAAGGGCCATGCGGTCTTTGATGCTGTTACCCGGGTTGAAGTAATCCACTTTTGCCACCACCGTGCAGGGGAGGTGACGGGTAACGCTGTTGAGACGGATGAGGGGCGTGTTTCCGATCGTCTCGAGTATGTTGTTTTTTATATCCATTCGGATTGGTTTGCTGCAAAATTAATGGAGCGCCGGGCGTTGCGGTGTTAGTTATTTGATAATAAACGTACCGGCAATCACCGCTTCAGCGGATGAGTTCCAGCGCCCTTGCAATCATGGGATCGGAGAGGTTGTTCATCTTATGATATCCTTCCCGCCGCCAGAGCTGCCGGGCCACCAGGCTGCGAACCTGCCGCAGCAACAGTTGTTGTTGCTGAACGGTGTACGAAAATACGCCGGAAGTATCTGCAGCCAGGTTGCGCTGCAGCGAAGCTGCCAGGCGATTATCAGCTTCCAGAAAGGCCGCCAGTTCGGGTGCATTTTTAAACTGCGTGAGCGTATCCCGTGTGAGCATGAAATAGGAAAAAGCCGTCTTGGCCAGCAAGCGCCGCGGAAAGCGGTTTCCCTTAAAGAAGGCAAATTCGGCCGAATCCATGGCCACGTACTGATCGGGCATGATGCCGCCGCCGCCGTAAACGGTTCGACCTCCCTTGGTTTTGTACGGTGTACCCTGGGGCACTGCGCCTCCCGCATGCAGCATTTCGCCATTCTGATAACGATCACTCACCTCATGGTCATATGCAGCGCCGTTTCCTTTCTGGTAAGGTTTCTGGATGCTGCGGCCCACAGGGGTGAAATAGCGGGAAACGGTGAGGCGGATGGCACTGCCGTCGCTCAGGTAAAACTGCTCCTGCACCAGCCCCTTTCCAAAGGAACGCCGCCCGATGATGGTGGCGCGGTCCCAGTCCTGCAAAGCGCCCGCCAGCACTTCGCTGGCGCTGGCCGATCCTTCGTTGATCAGCACCACCAGCTTGCCCTCTTCCAGCAAGCCCGGACGGCGGGCGGTATAGATCTGCCGGGGCACCGATTTGCCCTCGGTGTACACAATTTCACGGGAGCCGCCCAGGAATTCATCGGCTATCTGAATGGCATCATCGAGGATGCCACCTCCGTTATCGCGGAGATCCAGCACCAGGTGCTGCATGCCTTCTTTCTTGAGCCGTTCCAGGTGCTGCATGAATTCCTCGTAGGTGGTGGAAGAAAACTTATTGAGGCGGATGAAACCAATGCCCGGCTCCAGCAGGTACGCCGCATCCACACTGCGTACGGGGATGACGCCGCGTTGTATGGATACCGTGAGTGGCGCACCGTGGCGGAGCAGCCGGATACGAACCGACGTGCCCCGGGGACCTATGAATAGGGACCGGACTTTATCACTGCTGGCCTTCACACCACTCACAAGGGAGTCGTTGGCCTGCAGCAACTGGTCGCCTACTTGTAAACCAGCCGTTTCCGCAGGTCCTTTGGGGAAAAGGTTCAGCACGGTAACCGTATCATCCAGCAGTTCAAATTCAACACCAATGCCTTCAAAATTTCCTTTCAGTTCATTGCTGACGTTCCGCAGTTCGGCTGCATTGATATACACCGAGTGAGGATCAAGCTGACTCAGTACATTCGTAATTGCCATTTGACCCAGTGTATCCACATTCACACTGTCCACATAGCGGCTACGTACCAACTCCAGGATCTCCTGCAGGGTGGTTTGTTTCTGGCGACCGGGGAAAGCGGGACCGTACTGCCCCATGGTATCTTTCAGCTTGTAGCCAAAAAACATACCGGTGATAAGGGTCAGCGAGAGGAGGAAGGGTAGCCAGACCTGGATGTTCTTACGCGACATATTTGGATTTTACAAAAGCAACTGCAAATTTCACGAAAATAACCCATAAACTGCGGAGTATTTGCGTGGTTTGTAATAAATTACACCAGTGGCAGGAATGAGAAAAACAACAGGTTATGGCAAAAACGATCTTAATAGCCGACAGTGGCGCCACCAAGGCTGAATGGTGTCTCCTGAAAGGTAAAAAGCGGAAAATTATATTTACACAGGGCATCAGCCCGTATTTCATGGACCGGGATTCCACAGCCGGTATGCTGCTGCAGGAACTCCTCCCCAGGATCAAGAAGGAAACGATCGATATCATCTGGTATTACGGCACCGGCTGCAGCAATCCTGTTAATGCCCGCATGATTCAACAGGCACTTAAAACCGTATTTCCGGGTGCCGGCCAGGTGAAAGTGGACCACGATCTCATGGGTGCGGCCAAGGCCCTTTGCGGTCATGAACCGGGAGTGGCCTGCATCCTGGGTACCGGTTCCAACTCCTGTTTCTTCAACGGCAAACGCATTGTAAAAAACAGCCCCGGCCTGGGTTATATCCTGGGCGATGAGGGGAGCGGCGCCTACCTGGGACGCAAAGTGATCCAGCACTTCCTCTACAATACGTTTGACGGGGAACTGCTGGATAAATTTAACGCCCGCTTTCAGACCAACCGGCTGGAGATTCTCGACAAGGTGTACCGCCAGCCACTTCCCAACCGGTATATGGCTTCGTTTGCACTTTTTCTCTCAGAAAACCGGGGGCATTACATGATTGAAAATATCCTGGAAGATTCCTTCAACGATTTCTTCTTCAACCACCTGTACAAATACAAAGAGAGCTGGAAGCATCCCATTCATTTCGTGGGTGGCGTGGCGTATGCGTTCCGGGATGTTCTGAAAGGACTTTGCACCACTTACGGACTGCAGGCAGGCACCATCCTCAAGCATCCAATGGAAGGCCTGATCACCTACCACAGGGGGTGAGAGACGTTCCTGCAGGTTTTTGAGCCTCATAGACGCACCCGCTGTAACTTGCGCCGGATCCCTTAAACCCACAACCACATGTTGAACGGATTTGAAAAAATTACAGAAGCCGAGTCCCGCTATCGCCACCTGGAACAGATGAGCGTGGCCGAACTGCTGCACAATATCAACCGCGAAGACCGGGTGGTGCCGGAAGCAGTGGCAAGGGCCATCCCACAGCTAGAACCCCTGGTCACCGCCATCGTGGATAAGATGCTGATGGGCGGCCGCCTCTTCTACATCGGCGCCGGTACCAGCGGCCGCCTCGGCATCGTGGATGCCAGTGAATGTCCGCCTACCTACGGAGTTCCGTACGGCCTCGTGATCGGCATCATAGCCGGCGGCGAAAAAGCCATTACGTCGGCGGTGGAGTTTGCCGAAGACAACCCGGACCAGGGTTGGAACGACCTGCAGGAACACCGGGTATCTGATAAAGACGTGGTGATTGGCATCGCCGCCAGCGGCACCACTCCCTACGTCATTGGTGCGCTGGAAGCCTGCCGCAGGGCGGGCATCGTTACCGGCAGCATCAGCTGCAACCCGCAGTCACCCGTAAGTGCTGCGGCCAACTATCCCGTTGAAGTGGTGGTGGGCCCCGAATTTGTCACCGGCAGCACCCGCATGAAGAGTGGAACGGCCCAGAAACTTGTGCTGAACATGATCTCCACCTCTGTGATGATCCAGCTGGGCAGGGTAGAAGACAACCGGATGGTGAACATGCAGCTGAGCAATGAAAAGCTGGTGGACCGCGGTGTGCAGATGCTGATGCTGCGGAGCGGCCTTACCGATTACGAAAAAGCCAAAGCCCTCCTGCTGGAACAGGGAAGTGTGCGGAAAGCCCTGGATGCGTTGGGCGAGTAAACCGGCTTCTTTTCTGCGGGCTTGCAGAAGCCGTAAATTCAGCGTACTTTTCCTCTAAACTTTCCGGCATGCGACTCAAACAATTGCTGCTTCCTCTGCTACTCGTACAACAGGGAACCTTTCTCCTTGCACAGAAAAATTCTTTCTATGCCATCGGAGCTCCCAATGAACAGATGCAATGGTTGCAGGTGGAGGCCTTTGGTAAGGGTGCAGCAGAACGGCAGGTTATTTACAATCACCTCACTCAACCCGGCATTTTTCCACTGGTTGAGCGGGCAAACCCGCCGGCCGGACTGCCGCTGGGGCCTTCGTCTCACCTGATGGCCGCACTGGGGTACAGCGCCGGCACCCGCCAGTTGTTTTTCATGCCGATCTTTCAGCCGGAACTGCGCTGGGTGGACCTGGGGAACCCCGGCCAACCCCGCTTTCACCGCCTGCCACTAGCCGTTATGCAAATGCCCGACCCGGCCGATCCGGGCCAGCACATCACCCGCATGACCATCGGCGCCAACCAGATGGGCTACGCCCTCTCCAACGATGCCCGTCATTTCTATGCATTCACAACCGGTGCACAGCCGCAGCTCACCGAACTGGGTCCGCTCCGCGATGCGCCCGGCAACGGCGGTAACAGCCTGTTCAATGCCTGCACCAGCTGGGGCGGCGACCTGGTGGCCACCACCGATGGCGACCTGCTCCTCTTTACCCAACGCAATTATGTGTACCGCATCGACCCGTCCACCCGCCTTGCCACCTGGTTGGGGCAGGTACAGGGACTGCCGGTCAACTTCACCTCCAATGGTGCCGCCGCCGATGAAAACGGCCAGGTGCTGCTGGCCTGCTCGGTGGGGAATCATACCCTCTACCGCGTGAACCCGCTGACCCTGCAGGCCGAAGCACTGCCGGGGGAGGAGTTGTACAACTACTCCGACATGGCGAGCAGCTACCTCGCACAAGGGAAAAACCGTTCATTTGTTCCTGCCGCGCCGCAGGTAAGCCTGGAAGCAACCACCAGCATCCGGTCGTATCCCAACCCCGTTATCAACAACCGGCTGCTGGTACGATTTGACCCGGGAATGGCCGGACGCTATCACCTGCAGGTGTTGGATGTAAACGGTCGTATCCTCTCGCAACAGGTGCTGCAACTTTCCGGCAGCGGACTGGTGACCGAGTTGCCGTTTGACCCGGCCTGGTCGCGGGGTACCTACCTGCTGCAGGTTACCGGCGAATCCGGTGGTCGTCCCTACATGCAGAAGATTGTTCTGCAGTAACGGGCCGGGGCAGCAACCTGCGTACATCAACTTCTTTTTTTGCAGCTAACACTTGTTGTATGCCCAAGGCCGCCTATCTTGTGGCCATCATGAACATGATGGCACACCCTTTTTCTCCTGCTCCACTGCGTACCACCGGTACCACCATTACCCGTATTACAATCCGCTGAGCGGATTGTACATGTTCATATCAACCCCGGCCCCTTTCAGGGTGAAAACAAAGCAAACCTTTTTACACGCAAACGACCAGAACCCATTCCCACTATGAACGTACTGAAATTCGGAGGCACCTCCATGGGCAGCGCCGCTGTAATGCAGCAGGTAGCCCGTATCCTTGAAGCCACCCCCCAACCGCTGGTGGTGGTGGTAAGCGCCATGAGCGGCACCACCGATCAACTGATCCAGAGCGGCGAACTGGCAGCAGCCGGTGATGAACGCTACAAAGACCTGCTGCGGGAGATCGAGCATCGCCACCTCCACGCCTGCAAAGAGCTGATCCCGGTGCAGCAGCAGAGCAGCGTGCTGAGCCTTGTAAAAAAAGCCTGCAACGAAATGGAAGATATCTGCAACGGCATCTTCCTGCTGAATGAATGTTCGCCGCGTACACGGGATAAACTCATGAGTTACGGCGAATTGCTCTCATCGCAGCTCTTTGCGGCCGCCCTCAGTCATGGCGGTCGGGAGGCCGCCTGGAAAGACGCCCGGGAGCTGATCCGCACCAACGCCCGGGCCGGGAATGCCCAGGTCGACTTTGGCGTCACCAACCAGCAGGTACGCCAGTTTTTCGCCGGGCAAAAAGCCGCCATCACCGTCCTGCCCGGTTTCATCGGGAGTGATCTGAACGGAGTTACCACCACCCTCGGCCGCGGCGGATCGGATTACACCGCCGCCATCATCGCCGGCGCGGTGGGAGCGGAGGTGCTCGAAATCTGGACCGACGTAAGCGGCATGATGACCGCAGACCCCCGCTGGGTGCCCAACGCCCGCATCATCCCTTCCATCTCCTACCAGGAAGCAATGGAACTGTCGCATTTCGGGGCCAAAGTGCTGTACCCGCCCACCATCCAGCCGGTGCTGGGGCAGGGCATTCCCATCCGCATCAAGAACACATTTGCCCCGGAAGACCCCGGTACGCTCATCGAACGTGCATCGGCCCGCGACAACATCATCCGCGGCATCTCCAGCATCAACGCCATCGCCCTGCTGAGCCTTGAAGGCAGCGGCATGGTGGGCATTCCCGGCATCTCTGCCCGGCTCTTTGACGCGCTGGCAGGAGCCGGGATCAACGTCATCCTCATCACACAGGGATCGTCGGAACACTCCATCTGCGTGGGCATCAACACGGCCGAAGCCGCTAAAGCCAAAGAAGCGGTGGACCATGCTTTCCAATTGGAAATTGAAACAGGCAAGGTGGACCCGCTGTACGTGGAAACCGACCTCGCCATCGTGGCGCTGGTGGGCGACAACATGAAGTTTCATACCGGTGTGAGCGGTCGCATGTTCAGCTCCCTGGGCCGCAACGGCGTAAACATCCGCGCCATTGCGCAGGGCTCCACCGAACGCAATATTTCCGCAGTGGTGGCTTCCCGCGACGTACGCAAAGCCATCAACGTGCTGCACGAAGAATTTTTCGAAACCGTAAAAAAGCAAGTGCACCTTTTCGTTACCGGCACGGGTAATGTAGGACGACGCCTGCTGGAACAACTGCGTAAACAGCTTTCCTTCCTCGAAAGCCAGTTGCGCCTGCAGGTACGGGTGGCCGGCATTGCCAACAGCCGCCACATGCTGGTGGACGAAAACGGTATTGCGCTCGACAACTGGGAAGCCCTGTTGGAACAGGCGCCGGCAGCCAGTCTCGATGACTTTGTGCAGGCGGTGGTGGAAAAGAACCTGCCCAACTCCGTATTTGCCGACATCACCGCCCACGAGGTGGTGGCACAGGTATATGAGCGACTACTGGAAAAAAGCATCGCCGTGGTGGCCTGTAATAAAATCGCGGCCTCTTCGGTTTACAGCCGCTACAAACACCTCAAAGAGCTCTCGCGGGAGTTCAACGCACCGTTCCTCTTTGAAACCAACGTGGGAGCCGGACTGCCCGTTATTGGCACCCTCAACGACCTGCTGCGCAGCGGCGACCGGGTGCAGAAGATGGAAGCCGTGCTCAGCGGCACCCTCAACTTCGTATTCAATCACTACGATGGCAGCCGCAGTTTCGCCGATGTGGTGCGGCAGGCACAGGAGGAAGGCTATACCGAACCCGATCCGCGCCTCGACCTCAGCGGTACCGACGTGATGCGTAAGATCATGATCCTGGCCCGCGAAGCAGGCGTTCCGCTGGAAATGGATGAAATTGTGTGCAACGGCTTTCTGCCGGAGAGTTGTTTTAAGGGCAGCGTGGACGATTTCTACCGGCAGATGGCCGCGGAAGAAAGTCATTTCCAGGGGCTGCTGAAGGAAGCGCAGGGCGCTGGCTGCAAACTCAAATTCGTGGCCCGCTTTGAACACAACGAAAGGGGCGTGCATGCATCCGTTGGGCTGCAGCACATTGCCCCTCACAGCGATTTTTATCACCTTTATGGCAAAGACAACCTGGTGCTGTTTTATACCGACCGGTATGCAGAACAGCCGCTCGTGATCAAAGGAGCGGGCGCCGGCGCAGAAGTAACCGCCAGCGGCGTGTTTGCCGATATCCTGCGGGCCGTATGATCACCCGGTAAAAACCATGAACACAATGAACCATCCGCTGCATCCTTCAACCAATGCCCCCCAACCTGCCACACCCGGTTGGGTGGAAGTGCACAGCCCGGCCACGGTGGCCAACCTGGTGTGCGGCTTCGACATACTGGGCCTGGCGCTGGAACAACCGTACGACCGCATGCGCCTGCAGCTGCTCGACGAGCCGGTGGTGCGCATCAGGCACCACGATGCTCACGGACTGCCCACCGACCCGCTGCAGAACGTGGCGGGTGTGGTATTGCTGGAGATTATGCGGCAGACGGGCAACGCCTTTGGCTTTTCGTTGGAAGTGGAAAAACACATCAAACCCGGCAGCGGCCTCGGCTCCAGCGCAGCCAGCGCGGCCGGCGCGGCCATAGCGGCCCACCACCTGTTGCAGCAGCGGTTCAGCCTCCGCGAGCTGGTGCAATTTGCGATGATCGGCGAAAAACTGGCAACCGGGGTGAAGCACGCCGACAACATCACCCCCTGCATCCTTGGCGGCATCACCCTCATCCGCTCCATCCACCCGCTCGACATCGTGCAGCTGAACGCGCCCAACCTGCATGCCGCCGTCGTGCATCCGCAGATCGAAGTGAAGACCAGCGATGCCCGGCAGATCCTGCGCAAGGAAGTGCTGCTGAAAGATGCCATCCGGCAATGGGGCAATATCGCGGGACTGGTGGCCGGCTTTGAAAAAGGCGATTACGACCTCATCGGCCGCAGCCTGGAAGATGTGATCATTGAACCCGTTCGCAGCATCCTCATTCCCGGCTTCGACGAGGTGAAAACCAAAAGCCGGGAAGCGGGCGCACTGGGCGGAGGTATTTCCGGCAGCGGGCCTTCCATTTTCATGCTTTGCCGGGAGCAGGCAACGGCCCAAACGGTGGCAGGCATCATGGAAGAGGTGTACCACCGCCTGGGCATTGATGCTAAAGTCTATGTAACAACCGTAAAGAAAACCGGGGTGGAGGTACAATCCGCGTGATCAAAAAAAGAACAGTGATTCCGATCAACCACCCGCAAACCCAAACAACCAGTGAAGTACTATAGTCTGAACCAGCAATCACCCCGGGTGGGGTTCCGGGAAGCCACCCTCCGGGGGCAGGCGCCCGATAAAGGCCTTTATTTTCCGGAAACCATCCCGCAGGTGGATAAGAGCCTGCTGGAGAACATCGAATCCTGCAGCGAAGAAGAAATTGCGTTCCGCGTCATTCGTCCCTACGTGGCGGGGGAGATACCCGATGCTGCACTGCAGCGTATCGTTGGCGAAACCGTTAACTTTCCCGTACCCCTCGTAGCGGTAACCGGCGATATTTTCTCCCTCGAACTGTATCACGGTCCCACGCTCGCCTTCAAAGACACCGGCGCCCGTTTCATGAGCCGCTGCCTGGGCTACTTCGTACAAAGCGGACAAGTGAGCGCCGGCACACGCAGTGGCAAAATCGTGGTGCTGGTTGCCACCAGCGGCGATACGGGTGGCGCCGTAGCCAACGGATTTTACGGCGTGGAAGGCGTGGAGGTGGTGATCCTGTATCCCTCCGGAAAAGTGAGCAAAGTGCAGGAACAACAGCTTACCACACTGGGAAAGAATGTACATGCACTGGAAGTGGACGGCACCTTCGACGATTGCCAGCGGCTCGTAAAACAGGCATTCGCTGATGCATCGCTCCGCGAACATTGCTTTCTCACGTCCGCCAACTCCATAAACGTGGCCCGCTGGCTGCCGCAGCAGTTCTACTATTTCTTCGCGTGGAAGCAATGGCGGCAATCGGGAAGAGGAGAGACCCCGCCCATTTACTGCGTACCCAGTGGTAATTTCGGCAATATCTGTGCCGGCATCCTGGCTCACCTGGGCGGACTCCCGGCATCGCATTTCATTGCGGCCTGTAACGCCAACGATGTGGTACCCCGCTTTTTGCAGACAGAGCAGTATGAACCCCGACCGGCCGTGGCTACCCTCTCCAACGCAATGGACGTGGGTGATCCCAGTAACTTCATCCGGATCCTGGAATTGTTTCAGCACCGCTTTCCCGCACTGAGCCAACTGCTTTCAGCTGTAAGTGTGACCGATGCGGTGACCACCGAAACCCTGTTGCAGGTATACCGGCAGCACCACTACCTCCCGGATCCGCACGGAGCCGTGGGCTTCCGGGCGCTGGAAGATTACCTGCTGGCACATCCCGGGCAGCAAGGCATTGTACTGGAAACCGCCCACCCAGTGAAATTTTATGATGTGGTGGAACCTGTCACCGGCAACCCGATACCCCTGCCGCCGGCTGTTGCGGCTATCATGAACCTGCCGAAGCAGGCCAGGTCCCTGGCAGCTAACTACGACGAACTGCAGGATTTTCTTAAAAAAATCTGAAGCGCACGGGAGCAAAGAATTGTTCGGATATTTGCACCCGGCACATGCACGACATCGAACCATATTACAACTGGCGGCACATCTACACCAGCGAAGAAGATGAACATTCGCCGTTCTTCGGCCGGGAGTACTCGGAATTTGAATTTACGCAAACCATCTACAACTATTACATTCACCCGCAATGGGATGATTTTGGCAGCCGCACCACTTACCTCAAAGTGCTGATGGCCGACTACAATGAAGGATACACCGTGATTGAACTCATCGGGGAATGGAACGATGCCATTGAAAACGATATCATGACCCTCAAACGGGAGGTGATGGACAAGTTCATGGCGGCCGGCATCTTCAAATTCATCCTTATCGCCGAAAATGTGCTGAACTTCCACGGCAGCGACCGCGACTACTACGAAGAGTGGTACGATGAAGTGACCGAAGAAAATGGTTGGGTGGTGGTGGTGAATATGCCGGAACAAACCCAGTACGACTTCCGGAAGCTGAAACTGCAGCGCTACCTGGAGTTAATGGAAGTTGACAACTGGCGCATCTACAAACCCTTCCACTTATTCCGGAAAATTGACGGAGAACTAAACCTGCGGCTGACGGTGTAACCCACTAAACACTGCCGGTCTTTCCCGTTTATATGTCGCTGTAATGCCCAACCAACACAGCAGGCGGACACTGGAAATAAACCCTGTATTTACGCAATCGTTTCCGGCTTAAACGCACAGGTTGTTAACGGTTAAAATCATCTGAAAATAAGCGTATTTCAGGCTGTTTTTTATGCAAGATCGGCCTGACAATGAACTTTTTGAGGCTTCAAACCTTAAATTTGCACGGCTTTCACAAAACCAATTTTACGTATGACCTGGAAACAGATGTTCACTTCTTCGGTAGGGAAAAAATTAGTGATGGGCCTCACGGGTATTTTCCTGATCAGCTTCCTTGTGGTGCATGCCGGCATCAACGCCTGTATTTTCGCAGATCTCGATGTATTCAATCCCGACGATAACGGCAGCATGTTTAACCGGGCGGCCCATTTCATGGGGTCCACCGTGGTAATCCGCATTATGGAAGTAGGCTTGTTTGCGGGGATTATCCTGCACATTCTCCAGGGCTACCTGCTCGAGCTGCAGAACCGCAGGAGCCGGGGGGTAGGTTATGCCAAACCCATGGGAAATGAGGGCAGCAAATGGTACAGCCGCAGCATGGGACTGCTGGGCACACTCATTCTCCTGTTCCTGATCCTGCACCTGAGTCATTTCTGGGTGCCGGCGCGTTTTACCCACGAAGGCCTGGACCCGGTGGTGTATAACGGCGTGGTGATGCACGATATGTTTGGCCTGATGAAAATCACGTTCAGTGAATTGTGGGTGGTGATTGCGTATGTTTTGGGTTGCTTTTCGCTGTTCTGGCACCTCATGCATGGCTTCCTCAGCGCCTTTCGCACCCTGGGCCTCAGCAACAAACGCTATGTGTTGCTGTTAAACTCCATTGGCGTGGGTTACTCGGTGATCATTTCATTGCTGTTCGCCGCCATGCCCGTGGCCATGTACCTTAAATGGGTGGAATAACCGGGATTGTGGGAAGGGCATCGCAGCTAAGCGCACCCAAAGTTGAACAGACAAGAAATAGTTGCTCTACAAAAAATAATTTCGATTCAAACCAACGATATGCTGAATTCAAAAATTCCTGCCGGTCCGTTAGACAGCAAGTGGAAGCAATACAAGGCTACCTGTAAACTGGTGAATCCCGCCAACAAACGTAAGCTGGAAATCATCGTGGTGGGCACCGGCCTGGCCGGGGCATCGGCGGCCGCCTCACTGGCCGAACTGGGCTATCAGGTAAAAGCTTTCTGCTTCCAGGACAGCCCCCGCCGTGCCCACTCCATTGCGGCGCAGGGTGGTATTAACGCCTCCAAAAACTATCAGAACGACGGCGACAGCGTCTATCGTTTGTTTTACGATACCATCAAGGGCGGCGACTACCGGGCGCGGGAATCCAATGTGCACCGGCTCGCGGAAGTAAGCGGTAGTATCATTGACCAGTGTGTGGCACAGGGTGTTCCTTTTGCCCGCGAATACGGCGGTCTGCTCAGCAACCGGTCGTTTGGCGGTACCCAGGTGCAACGTACGTTCTACGCCGCCGGCCAGACCGGTCAGCAGCTGCTCATCGGCGCCTACCAGGCCCTGGAGCGGCAGGTAGCGCTGGGAAACGTACAGATGTACAACCGGCATGAAATGCTCGACGTGGTGGTGATTGACGGAAAAACCCGGGGCATCATCTGCCGCAACCTGGTAACCGGCGAACTCGAACGTCATTTCGGGCATGCGGTACTGTTGTGCAGCGGCGGATACGGCAACGTTTTCTACCTCAGCACCAACGCCATGGGCAGCAACGTCACCGCCGCCTGGAAAGCACACAAGAAAGGCGCTTACTTTGGCAACCCCTGCTTCACACAAATTCACCCCACCTGTATACCGGTGAGCGGCGACCACCAGAGCAAACTTACCCTCATGAGTGAGAGCCTTCGCAACGATGGACGCATCTGGGTACCCAAGCAGCAGGGCGATAGCCGCAAACCCAACGAAATCCCCGAAGAAGAACGGGATTACTACCTCGAACGCCGCTATCCCGCCTTCGGTAACCTGGTTCCACGCGATGTGGCGTCCCGGGCCGCGAAAGAGCGCTGCGATGCGGGCTACGGCGTAGGTTCCAGCAAACAGGCGGTGTATCTCGATTATGCCGATGCCATTCAGCGCTATGGCAAAATTGAAGCCAATAAACGCGGTATCCAGGCCGATGCAGCCACCATCACGGCCATGGGTAAAGAAGTGGTGAAGGAAAAGTATGGTAACCTGTTCGACATGTACGAAAAGATTACCGGCGAAAACCCGTACGAAGTGCCCATGCGCATCTATCCCGCCGTACACTATACCATGGGAGGCCTGTGGGTGGATTATGAACTGATGACCACGGTGCCCGGCCTCTACGCACTTGGCGAAGCGAACTTCAGTGACCACGGCGCCAACCGGCTCGGCGCCAGCGCCCTGATGCAGGGACTGGCCGACGGATACTTCGTGATTCCCTACACCATCGGTAACTACCTGGCCGATGACATCCACACCAAACCCATCCCCACCGACCACCCGGCCTTTGCAGAAGCCGAAAGCCAGGTGCGTGACAGGATTCATCTGCTGATGAACATCCAGGGTACGAAGACGGTGGAAAGCTTTCACAAGCGGTTGGGTAAAATCATGTGGGACAAATGCGGTATGAGCCGGAATGCAGAAGGACTGAAACAAGCTATTCGCGAAATACAGCAGCTGAAGCAGGAGTTCTGGAGTGATGTGCGCATCCCCGGCAACATCAACGAAATGAACCCCGAACTCGACAAAGCCAACCGCGTTGCCGACTTCATTGAGCTGGGCGAACTCATGTGCCTTGATGCCCTCCAACGCGAAGAAAGCTGCGGTGGTCACTTCCGCGAAGAGCACCAGACACCCGAAGGAGAGGCCCTGCGTCACGACGACCAGTTCATGTACGTATCAGCGTGGGAAATGAAAGGTGAGCACGAGTGGGAACTCCACAAGGAGGAGCTGCTGTATGATGTGGTGAAGCCGAGTCAGCGAAGCTATAAATAATGTGGTAATGTAGCAATGTGTAAATGTGGTAAAGTGCAGGAAGGAAGAGTGGAATGGATTTGATAGGATTGAATGCGAAGCAGCAACGTGACGGAATTTGAATTTTTGGTAATTTGTGTGGGTAACCTTATTGCTAACTTTTAAATTTCTAGACATGAAAAACTACCGCGAAATGTCATTGTTGACAAAACACTTTCTTTTGCTTTAGACACAATTGAGTTCATTGAAATTCTTGAAAACGAAAGGAAATATGTAATTGCCCGGCAATTGCTACGTTCCGCTACAGCAATTGGCGCCAGTGTTTTTGAGGCACAACAGGCAGAAAGCAGATCGGATTTCATACACAAAATGAAAATTGCAGCCAAAGAGGCCCACGAAACATTATATTCGCTACTCCTGTGCGAACAAAGTAAGCATTATCCAACTGATAAAAGATTACTGCTGCAGAATGAGGAGATCATAAAAATTATTTCAAAAATCATCTCATCTGCAAAAGGGAGAATACCTGGTTTCATCTGGACAATAATTTTTGCATTTACACATTTACACATTTTCAAATTTTCACATTAATTATATGGAACATAAAAATATCAACCTCAAACTGAAGGTTTGGCGGCAGAAAAACAAAGACGACAAAGGCGGGTTTGAAACCTACCAGGCCAACAACATTTCCACGGAAATGAGTTTCCTGGAGATGTTCGACGTGCTGAACGAAGAACTCATTGCGGAGGGAAAGGACCCTGTGGCCTTTGACCACGACTGCCGCGAAGGGATCTGCGGAATGTGCAGTATGTACATCAATGGCCGTCCGCACGGACCCTGGGAGGCCAATACCACCTGCCAGCTGCACATGCGGGCCTTCAACGACGGCGACACCATCGTGGTGGAGCCCTGGCGCGCCAAGGCCTTCCCCGTCATCAAAGACCTGATGGTGGACCGTTCGGCCTTTGACCGCATCATTCAGGCCGGGGGGTACATATCCGTAAATACCGGCAACGCGGTGGACGGCAACTCCATCCCCATTGAAAAAGAAAAAGCGGATGCTTCTTTTGCCGCCGCCATGTGCATCGGCTGTGGCGCCTGTGTGGCAGCCTGTAAGAACAGCAGCGCTATGCTCTTCACCAGCGCCAAAGTAGCCCATTTGTCGCTGCTGCCGCAGGGTGATCCCGAACGAAGCACCCGCGTGCTGAACATGGTGGCGCAGATGGACAAAGAAGGGTTTGGCGCCTGCACCAACACCGGCGCCTGTGAGGCCGTTTGTCCAAAAGAAATCGGCATTACCAACATTGCCCGGCTCAACGCGGAATACACCGCCGCCAGCCTTACGGCAGCCAAATAACCCGGTTTCCGGTTACCACAACCTCCTGCAGCGACAGGAGGTTTTTTTTTGCCCGCTGCGCCCATTGGTAAAACAAACCGGCGGCGGGACAATAAATTTTAAATTTATCCATTCTAATTCCAGAAATACAACCCATCCGGCTCCTGTTGGCAACCATATTACTGCTTTTAGTGAACTGTACCGCCCGGGCACAGCAGGGACCCTCATTTTCCAACCTGCGCATCAAAAAGATCAGTACACGCGACAGCACAGTGCAACTTGACAGCCTCAGCATCGTACCCCAAACCTTCCGCGCCTCCGGCCTGACGGAGAAAAACTACCGGCTCGATGAATGGAACGCCGTCTTCACCTGGCTGCAGCCACCGGCAGCCGATTCGGTGGAAGTGAGCTACCGCGTATTTCCCTTCCGGCTCACGGCAGGGGTGCAGCGCATGGACTTTGAATCCGTCAAGAACAACTTTATCACCCGACCCATCACGCCGGAAGGAGCCGATGGTCCCGGCAAGGGATTGTTTGACTTTGGAAACGTTAATTACAACGGTAGTTTCGGACGCGGCATCAGTTTCGGTAACAACCAGGACGCCGTGGTGAACGGCCTGCTCAACCTGCAGATCAACGGAATGATCGGCGACAGCATGCAACTCTCCGCTGCGCTCACCGACAATAACATCCCCATCCAGGCGGAAGGCAACACCCAGCAGTTGAATGAATTTGACCAGGTATGGATCCAGCTGAAAAAGAAAGGCTGGCAGCTCAACCTGGGCGATATTGACATCCGGCGCAACGACGCCTACTTCCTGAGCTTCTTTAAACGGTTGCAGGGCGCGGCCTTCCAGACCGAAAACAAAGTCTTCCGCAACAGCAAAAACTCGCTGCTGGTAAGCGGAGCAATTGCCAAGGGTAAGTTCAACCGCTACGTATTCCAGGGGCAGGAAGGTAACCAGGGACCCTACCGGTTGCAGGGGCCCAACGGCGAACTGTTCTTCATCGTTCTGGCCGGCACCGAACGGGTCTTTATTGACGGCGAGCTCATGCAACGGGGCGAAGACCAGGACTACATCATCAACTACAATACCGCTGAAGTGACCTTCACCCCCCGGCGCATGATCAACAAAGACCGCCGGATCCAGATAGAATTTGAATACGCCGACCGTAACTTTCTCAATTCGCAGTTTTTTATCAGCAACCAGCTGGAAGTAAACCCCCGCCTGCAGATACGGGTCAACGCTTTTTCCAATACCGATTCCAAAACCTCGTCCATCAACCAGCAGCTGACCACCGAACAGAAGATTTTTCTCGCACAGGCGGGCGATGTACCCGATGGGGCCCTGTTTTCCTCGGTTGTGCGGGACACTTTTTCCATCAACCGCATCTTTTACCGCCTCACCGATACCATCGTCAATGGGATCCCGTATGATTCGGTACTGGTGTTTACCCCCTTTGCACTGCCCGATGTGTACAGCGCCGCCTTTATTGACGTAGGGGAGGGCAATGGCGACTATGTACAGGAGGTGATTGGTGCCAACGGCCGCACTTTCCGCTGGGTGGCCCCGCAGGGAGCACGAAAAAGCGGCCGCTTTGCGCCGGTGGTGCGGCTGATTGCCCCGCGCAGCCAGCAGATGGTGACCGGGGGCGTGGATTACCGCCTCAGCAACCGGCTCCTGCTGAAGTCGGAACTGGCGCTGAGCCGTTTTGATCTGAATACTTTTTCCGAAAAAGAAAAAGGAAATGACGCGGGCCTCGCCGGCCGGATACAGCTGCAGTACCAGAGTCACCCCTCGGGAGCTGCGCCCCGCGTACTGCGCTATAAAGTCAATACTTCATACGAACAGGTGCAGGAGAACTTCCGGGCGCTGGAACGGTTGCGGCCGGTGGAATTTACCCGCGAATGGGGCCTGCCCATCTTTCTGCAGCAGGAAAAAGAACAGCTGGCCGAAGCATCGCTGGAAATGGATCGCGGTGAACGCAACAAAGCGGCCATCACATTGCAGCACTACCGCCGCGGAGCGCTGTTCAACGGCTGGCGCAGCATCGTGCACCACACCATCCGCGAAAAAGGGTGGGTGTGGGACGGACGCTTTAACTATTCTTCCACCGACAGTGGCAGCACCCGGGGCTATTTCCTGCGTCCGCAGGTGGGAATCAAACGCACGTTCAGCAAGCTGGCCCAACTGGAAGCAGGAGGGGAGTATTACCTCGAGCACAACGAACTGCGCAACCGCAGCACCGACTCGCTCAGCGCTCTTAGCTTCGGCTGGGATGTGTGGACGCTGTTCCTGCGGTCGGCGGAGCGGGCCAACAAGTGGGGCTTCAACTTCTTTTCGCGGCGCGACCGGCTGCCATTGGGCAAAACCATGGAGCAGGTAGACCGCAGCTTCAACTACAACGCCTACCTCGAGCTGATGGAAAACGAACGTCACCAGCTGCGCCTCACCGCCACGCTGCGTGACCTGGTGGTGTACAACCCCGGCCTCACCAACCTGCAACCGGAGCGGACCCTGCTGGGACGGACCGAATATTTTGTGAATGAATGGAAAGGTTTACTCACAGGCAATCTCCTGTATGAAATCGGCTCAGGGCAGGAGCAACGGCGCGACTTCTCCTACCTTGAAGTGCCGGCCGGGCAGGGCGAATACACCTGGAACGATTACAACGGCGACGGCATCCCGCAACTCAACGAATTTGAACTGGCCCAGTTCCGCGACCAGGCCCGCTACATCCGGGTATTTACCCCCACGCTGGATTTCATCCGCGCCAGCTACAACCAATTCAACTACACCGTCAACCTCAATCCCCGGGCCGTACTGGATCCGGCAAAAACCAATGGCTTTGGCAAACTTCTTGGCCGCTTTTCGGGCCAGGCCGCCCTGCAGGTATTTAAAAAAGAAATCACCGGCAAGAACTTTCAACTCAATCCCTTTTCCCGGCCGGGGGTTGACACCAACCTCATATCGCTCAATGCCGTGATGAGCAACACCCTCTTTTACAACCGAACCAGCAGCGTGTGGGGATTTGAAGTTACGCACCTGCGCAACAGCAACCGGAGCATCCTGACCTACGGATTGGAAACCCGTACGCTGCGGGAGATCAACAACCGCCTTCGCTGGAACCTCAACAAGCGCATTGCCACTTCGGCCAACCTGCGTTTCATCAAGAACCGGCTGGAAACGCCGGCTTTCAACAACCGTAATTTCTTCCTCCATCAAATTACCCTGGAACCCACCGTCAGTTTCCAGGAAGGAACCAAATACAGGTTCTCGCTCAGTTACCGGTACGAGCACAAAGACAACCAGGAAGGCTTGCAGGAGCAGGCCCGCATCCATTCCCTGATCACCGAAGCACGGTACAATGTGCTTTCCAGCAGTACCATCAACGGCAAACTGCAGTTCAGCAACATCCGGTTCACGGGCGCCAACAACAACAGCACGGTGGCGTTCATCATGCTCGACGCGTTGTTGCCCGGCCGAAACTTTGTGTGGAACCTCGATTTCACCCGGCGTCTTGCCAACAACATGGAGATCAGTTTCCAGTACGATGGCCGCAAACCGGGTGAAGGCAAAACCATCCACACCGGGCGGGCTTCGGTACGGGCCCTGTTCTAATTAAAACCGGCACCCTTGCGGATGCCGGCCAGCTTCAGAGGTACATTGTTTGAATGTGAAGCGATTTCCTATTTCAGATTTTTGGAGCCTTCCCCGATTTTAAACCCGTTATTATAGATGGCTACTTTGTACACACCGGTGGTGAACTTCACGCCCGGTTTCCATTCCACGGTTACCGGTGTGGGCTTGCCGGCGCTGAAGTTAACAACGCTCTTTTTGGTAAACACCTGCTCGCCTGCATCGCGGGAAGTGAAACGACCACTTCCGAGCGCTTCGTTGCTTACCACCTGTCCACCAGGATCAGTGATCACTACAAAGATCTCTTTGCTGCCTTCTTCGCCAACGCGGTTAAACACATCGAAGGTTACGCGGATCATATCCACGCGTTTGGCACGGGTCTTTTCCACTTCCTTGCCGCTCCGGCGCTCATCAATGGTAACGATGTTGATATTGTTGGCATTGAGCGTGGAAGCGACGTCCAGCTTTTCTTCCACCTGCTGCTTCTGCTGGCGGGTTTGATCGTATTCCTGCTGCAGATTTTGTTTCTGGGTAATCAGCTCTTGCTTCTCAGTTTTCAACTGCAGGTTTTCTGTGCGCAGTTCTTCCACTTCCTGCACGTAGCCGGAAATCTTGCTGTTGAGTTCTGTGATCAGGCGCCGGGCTTCGGCCAGGTCGGCCTCCGTTTTATTCTGCTTGTTGAGCAATGCCTGGATGCGTGATTTCAGGTTTTGCACCTCGGTATTGCGGGAACGCACGATGCTGTCCATATTGGCGTTCATGGACGTAAGTTCATCCAGCCGCTGCAACGCCGAATTGTATTCCGTTTGTATGGCATCTTTTGTACTGTCGCTGGTGGTAAGCTGTGTCTGCAGCTGCGTGGTAAATTCTTTTGTCTTGGACTTGTCGAAGATCAGGTATCCCCAGGTGCCCAGCAGGGCGGTGATAAGAAGTCCGTATACCAGGTTGCGGTTGTCTTTTTTCGGTGCAGGATCCGGAGTTTCCTGCGGAGTTGCCGAAGGATAATTAGAATACGTCATAATGTTTGTTTTAAGATTTCTACCTAAATTTAAGCATGGCCGAGCACACTTCCATTGAACCGGAGCAACTTTTACTAATTGATTTGGAAACAGTTCCCCAGCATGCCTCTTTCACATCGCTGCCCGATGCATGGAAAGGGCTTTGGGCAGACAGGGTTTCCAAAACCATGCCAGAAAATTCCGATCCAGCAGAAATGTATGAACAACGGGCCGGCATACACGCGGAATTCGGCCGCATCATCTGCATCAGCACCGGCTTTTTTTACACCGATGCGGGCGGAAGACGCTGCTTCCGCCTGCGCTCCTGCAATCACCCCGATGAAAAAACGCTATTAGCCGATTTTATCGGCCAGGCCGACGCCTTCCGGAAGAAAAATCCCCGCTTTTCCTTCGCGGGCCACAACATCCGGGAATTCGATATTCCTTTCATCTGCCGGCGGCTGCTGATCAACCAGCTGCCGCTGCCCGACTTCCTCGACTTCAGCGGCAAAAAACCCTGGGAAGTGAACCTGGTTGATACCCTGCAACGCTGGAAATTCGGTGATCATAAAAACTACAGCTCCCTCCAGCTGCTTGCACATGCCCTCGGCATTGAAACACCCAAAGCCGACATGGACGGCAGCATGGTGAAAGATGTCTATTACAAAGAAAAGGACCTTGAACGTATTACCGCCTACTGCGAACGGGATGTGGTGGCCGTTGCCCAGGTCCTGCTCCGCTTTTTACATTTGCCGCTTATGCCGGCAGCCAATATTTTTGTGGCACCAAAATCATGAGTGCAGAAAAAATTGCCGCCAGCTGGAAGAAAAAGCAATTCAAACCGGTCTACTGGTTCGAAGGGGAGGAAGACTATGTCATTGACCAGCTGGTGCATGCCGCCGAGCATACCCTTCTTTCGGAAGCGGAAGCGGGCTTCAACCTGAGTGTTTTCTATGGCAAGGATGCCAGCTGGAGCGATGTGGTGAATGCCTGCATGCGCTACCCCATGTTTTCCGAAAAACAGGTGGTCATTCTCAAAGAAGCCCAGCAAATGAAGGAGCTGGATAAGTTGGAAAATTATATCGCCAACCCGCTGTCTTCCACGATTTTTGTTGTGGCCCACAAAGAAAAGAAAGTGGACGGCCGCAGCAAACTGGCCAAACTGCTGAAAGATAAAGCAGAAGTGCTGACCACGGCAAAAATGAAAGACAACCAGTTGCCGGGCTGGACGCAGCAATACATGGAGAGTAAAGGTTACCAACCTTCCTACAAAGCCGTGCACCTGCTTACTGAACACATCGGCAACGATTTGAGCCGGATTGCCAACGAAGTGGATAAGCTGGTGCTGAACCTGCAGGGGCGTACCACCATCACCGAAGAAGACATTGAAACCTATGTGGGCATCAGCAAGGAGTACAATGTATTTGAACTGGTGAACGCCGTAGGCAAAAAACAACTGGCCCGGGCCATCCAGATTGTGCAATATTTTGAAAGCAATCCCAAGGCGGCCCCCATTCAATTAATACTGCCTTCGTTATACGGTCACTTTTCCAAAGCATTGATGGTATCCGGCATCCAGGGCGACGACAACCTGGCCGCCCAACAAATGGGAATGAAAAGCAGTTTTTTTATAAAAGAGTTCCGCACCACCATATCCCTCTACGGCCAGGAAGGCATTCACGCCGCATTGTTGCTGCTGCACGAATACAACCTGCGCAGCGTAGGCATCCGCAACGCCGGCTACGACGATGCTTCCCTGCTGAAGGAAATGCTCTATAAAATGATGATGTAACCCCATAACCAGCAACCAATAACCAGCAACCCGTAACTTTCCCCATGCCATTAATGAAATCCATCTCCGGCATCCGCGGCACCATTGGCGGCACTCCCGGCGAGAACCTGACCCCTGTTGATATTGTCAACTTTACCGCAGCCTACGCCACACTGCTGCTGCAGGAAGGCAAAGGGCGCAAAGTGGTGGTGGGTCGCGACGGCCGCATGAGTGGCCCCCTGGTGCAGGAACTGGTGATGCAAACCCTGGTGAGTATGGGCATGGAGGTGGTAGACCTGGGCCTCAGTACCACCCCCACCGTGGAAATGGCCGTTGTGTTTGAACAGGCAGCAGGCGGCATCATCATCACCGCCTCCCACAACCCCAAACAGTGGAACGCACTCAAATTACTGAATGAAAAAGGGGAGTTTATCAGTACCACCCTGGGAAAACAGCTGTTGGACGTTGCCGCGGCACAGGCTTTTCATTTCGTTCCGGTGGATGAACTGGGTACCATTCTGCCCGGTACCGGTTTATTGGAGCAGCACATACAAGCCATCCTGGCCCATCCGTTGGTCGACCGTTCCGCCATCGCAGCCCGGGGCTTTAAAATAGTGGTGGATGCCATCAACAGTTCCGGCGCCCTGGCCGTTCCGGCCCTCCTGCAGGCGCTGGGAATTACCAGTTTCACCGTATTGAACGGGGAGATGCACGGCAATTTTGTGCACAACCCCGAGCCTTTAGCGGAACACCTCACTGAACTGTCGGCTGCCGTGGTGGACCAGCAGGCCGACCTGGGAATTGCCGTGGATCCCGATGTGGACCGGCTGGTCTTTGTATGTGAAGACGGACGTCTCTTTGGCGAAGAATACACCCTGGTGGCGGTGGCCGACTATGTGCTGCAACACCGCAAAGGAAACACCGTCTCCAATCTTTCCTCCACCCGTGCCCTGCGGGACGTAACCCGGAAGCACGGAGGAACTTATTATGCCAGCGCAGTAGGAGAGGTGAACGTAGTGGAAAAAATGAAAACCGTGGACGCCGTCATAGGAGGGGAGGGGAACGGCGGCGTCATTGACCCGCACCTGCATTACGGGCGTGATGCACTGGTGGGCATTGCCCTGTTTCTGAGTCACCTTGCAAAAAGCGGCGCAACGGCCACCGGTTTGCGGGCCACCTACCCCAACTACCACATGAGCAAAAACAAAATTGATCTGCAACCCGGCACCGATGTTGCGGCCATCCTGGCGAAAATCCAGCGGCAGTTTGCGGCGGAAGAAGTGAACACAACCGATGGCGTGAAGATTGATTTCGCCGACGGATGGGTACACCTCCGGGCCAGCAACACCGAGCCCATCATCCGTATCTATGCCGAGGCCGGCAACCCGGAAAGAGCCGATGCGCTGGCTCAGGACCTGCTGCAACGCATGGCCGCACTGGAGCAAAAAGGATGATCGCCGCGCCGAAAGCCATTATATTTGCGACACCGCTTCCATGAGCAACCGCATCTATTTAGATAATGCCGCCACCACCGCCCTCGACCCCGGGGTGCTGGAGGTCATGCTGCCCTATCTCCGCGATAAATTCGGAAATCCCTCCTCCATTTATTCCTACGGGCGGGAAACAAGGCTGGCCATTGAAAATGCCCGAAAAAGCGTTGCCCGTATTCTTAACGCCCACCCGGCCGAAATCTTTTTCACCAGTGGCGGCACCGAAAGCTCCAACACCGCTATCTCCGGTGCAGTAAGGGACCTGGGTTGCCGGCGCATCCTTACTTCACCCATTGAGCACCATGCCACGCTGCACACGGTGGAATACCTCACTAAACGAAAGGAAGCACGGGTGGAATACCTGCGGGTGATGAATGACGGGCACGTGGATCTTGACCACCTGCGGGAACTGCTGGCTGCTTCGGACGAGAAAACGCTCGTGAGTCTTATGCATGCCAACAACGAAATTGGCAACCTCACCGACCTGCATGCGGTGGGCAACCTGTGCAACGACTTCGAGGCCATCTTCCATTCCGATACCGTGCAAACGGTGGGACACTTTCCATTCGACCTCCGGAACACCCCCGTTCATTTCATTACCGGCTCCGCCCACAAATTTCACGGACCCAAAGGCGCCGGTCTGCTCTACATCAACGAAAACGTACGCATTCAGCCATTCCTCCATGGCGGCGGTCAGGAACGCAACATGCGGGCCGGCACAGAAAACGTGTACGGCATTGCCGGCTTTGCCAAAGCGCTGGAACAGGCAACCGAAAACCATGCGGCAGAGAGTGCGCATATACGCGAACTCAAGTACTACATGGCCCAACAGCTGCAGGCGAAGCTGCCCGCCGTATCCTTCAAT
Source organism: uncultured Chitinophagaceae bacterium (assembly GCA_937862815.1). Lineage (GTDB taxonomy): Bacteria > Bacteroidota > Bacteroidia > Chitinophagales > Chitinophagaceae > Lacibacter. The sequence continues at coordinate 25,389 of CALMED010000010.1, forward strand.
GGAGACCCCTTCGGCGCCAGCAACTACACCGTGCTGAATGTAAGCTTTCCTCTATCAGAAAAATCCGAAATGCTGCTGATGAACCTTGACATGGCGGGGATCTGCGCTTCCGGAGGAAGTGCCTGCACCAGCGGCGCCCAGCAGGGGTCGCATGTGATCCAGGCCATCAACAGCAACCCCAACCAGGTTCCGGTGCGTTTTTCCTTCAGCAAATACAATACAAAGGCTGAAGTGGATACCGTGGTGGCCCGGCTGACAGATCTAATCTGACCGAAATCATACTTCCAACCCTTTACCGTTCTTTTACAACAGCAGGAATTGCGTCAATTTTCCTTAAAATTTCCTGTATGAACTCCCGTCGTAACTTCCTGAAGCAAAGCATGCTGGCATCGGGTGGACTACTGTTGGCCACGCCGGATGTATTCAGCTTTTCCATCCCGCAGGCAAACAAGGTCATTGTAATGGGCGCCGGATTTTCGGGCCTGGCCGCCGCCTTGCAACTGCGGAAAAGAGGCATGGATGTAATTGTGCTGGAAGCACGCGACCGACTGGGCGGACGTGTATTTACCTACACCCTTGATGCCAAAGAGAAACTCAACGTGGAACTGGGGGGCGAATGGATTTCAAAAGCCCAGAAACGGATACTCAGTCTTTGCGATGAGTTCGGACTGGGCCTGCAGGACAACCAGATGCAGGCACACCTCCTCTATAAAAACCAGTATTCTAAAGCAGGAGAGTGGGGAGTAAGCCCCGAATGGAACCGGCGGCTGGCCAAACTCAAAATTGACTTTGTGGACCTTCGGCCAGACGAACAGAATGAACTGGACAAACTTGACTGGTGGCGCTACCTCAACAACAATGGTTGCGACGGACGTGATCTGGACCTGCAGAACCTGACCGATAGCATTGATTTTGGCGAGACCATCCGGCAGGTATCGGCCTATGCCGCTATGAATCATTTCACCACCGTTGCCGAGCGCAAAGAGCTGCCGTATAAAATTGTAGGAGGTAATACGCGACTGGCTGAAGCCATGGCAGACCGCATCGGGCGTGACCGGATTAAAATCAACCACCAGGTACAGAAAATTGAACAAGGCAATAAAGTGCGCATAACCTGTACCAACGGGGTGGTATTTGAGGCCGATAAACTGATCTGCAGCATCCCCACGCAAGCCATGAAAAAAATTGATTGGTTCCCGCGGCTTCCGGTGGACAAAACCGAAGCCATTGACGAATTGCAGTACGGCCGGGCCAATAAAAACCTGCTCCTTTTCAACCGCCGCTTCTGGAAAGATGAAAGCTTCAGCATGGTGACCGACAGCACTTCGCACTTCTTTTACCATGGCACCAAAAACCAGCGCTCCGCAAAAGGTGTACTCATTTCTTATGCGGCCGGCGACAAAGCTGATGTGGTATCCAAACAAAACGATGCCGGCAGGGCTTTACTTATGCAGCAGGCATTGCAGCCCGCTTTTGGCACCGTACGCCCCTTCCTGGAAAAGCAATTTAATTATTACTGGGGGGATGATGAATTTTCAAAAGGTGCCTATGCCATCTACCGGCCGGGCCAATGGTTCCGGTTGCGACCGGCCTTGCGCAAACCGTTTATTCATACACTGTTTGCCGGCGAACACGTGGCCGATCTCCAGGGTTCCATGGAAGGTGCCATTGTGAGCGGCGAACAGGCTGCTGCTGCACTTACGTAGCATGGGGCAAGGGATGAATGAGTAAGTGAATGAATGAATGCCTTTGTGGGTGAAGGGGTGATTGAATCATACCTGTGCCTGCTGTATACCAATACGAGGTGTTACAACATCAATTTTTGGCAACGGACTCTTTTTTTATGTTGCCAAAAAGTGATACTTTTCAAAAAAAATTATCCATGTACATTCGCCTGATCCAACTGTTTTGCGCCTTCTTTTTGCTGGCCTTTGTTTCCTGCAAAGAAACCCCAAAGGAAGCAACTGCCTTCCCCGATTACCTCCTGCAATCCAATATTTATGAAGTAAATGTGCGGCAATACACGCCGGAGGGCACGTTTAAAGCTTTCGAGGCACATCTGCCCCGGTTGCGGGAAATGGGCGTAGACGTTCTTTGGTTCATGCCCATCACACCCATCAGTCTGGAAGACCGCAAAGGGGTATTGGGATCGTATTATGCCGTGGCCGACTACAAGGCCGTAAACCCTGAGTTTGGTACGATGGACGATTGGAAAGCATTGGTGAAAAAAGCACATGAAATGGGCTTTAAGGTGATCACCGACTGGGTGGCCAACCACACGGGAGCAGATAACCGCTGGTTGAAAAGCAACCCCGGCTTTTTTGTCCGCGACCGGATGGGAAAAGCTGTTTACGCGTTTGACTGGAGTGATACCCGCGACCTCGACTACTGGAATCCCCAGCTCCGCGACAGCATGACCCATGCGCTGAAATTCTGGGTAACCGAAACCGGCATTGACGGTTTCCGCTGCGATGTGGCCAGCGAAGTACCGCGCCTGTTCTGGGAGGATGCTATCCGGCAGTTGAAAGTGGTGAAACCTGATATCTTCCTGCTGGCCGAAGCAGACGTGGCCTGGGTGCATGATGCCGGATTCCACGCCAGCTACGGTTGGAGTGCCTTTGCGAAAATGAAAGAGGTGGCCGCCGGCACTGCTTCTCCGCGTGTATTGGACACCGTTATCCGCCACATGGAAGAGACCTTCCCTTCCAAAGCCCTAAAAATGTATTTTACCAGCAACCACGATGAAAACAGCTGGAACAAGGCCGACTATGCCACCATGCCTGGCGATGTGCATGCACCGTTCGCCGTGCTGAGCATGACCTGGAAAAACGCTCTTCCGCTGATCTACAGCGGGCAGGAAGAGCCGTTCCTGGATTCACTTTCCTTTTTCTACAAAGACACCATCACGTTTGGCAAATACGAAAGGGCACCGTTCTATAAAACTCTTTTGTCGTTGCGCAAGAGCACACCGGCCCTGGCGGTAGACGCTGCCTACACCCGCCTGGAAACCACCAGCGACGATGCCGTTTATGCCTACCTGCGGGAAAAAGGCGGGAAGAAAGTGCTGGTACTGCTCAACCTCTCCAAAGAGCCGCAAAGCTTTATGGTCAACCTGAGCCAGGGCGGAGAAGCCACCAATGTGTTCTCCGGCACAAAAGAACAACTGAGCGACGGTAAAAACTTTGAACTGGCTCCGTGGGGTTACCTGGTGTACAGTTTTTAATGAATGAAGGATTGAATGAATGAGTGAATGGGGTTGCGTTCCGCCGCCGCCGTGGTTCGTGTCCGCACGAACCACTTCAAGCCAGCCGCCGGCAGGTAATTTTCAATTTATCACAGCATACGATTTTCAACATTTACCCCTGCACACCCGGCCGAACGGACACCCATTTACCCATTTACACATTTCCACCTTCGCACATTTACACATTTGTAAACGCAACGTCCCGGACAACACACAAGTGGCAGAGAAAGAGTAGTGCCATCCCCGTGTATTCACCCTGCCTCCATCTTGAAAAAACCTAGCAAGGACAACCGGCACGATCAGAAATTGCCGAAGCTCAACGCCCGGATCAGGGCATCCGGCAGTGCGGGAAGTTTACGCCGCTCAATGAGGTAGGTGCTCAAAGCGGCAAGATCGCGGTAGATATAATGTTGATGCACCGCTCCCTCGAGGTAACCGGCCCCGGTGGTATTGCCCGTGCCCACCCGCATACCAATCATACGGCGCACCATCACATAGTGCTTGTGCCGCCAGCCGGCCAGCCAGTGATCGATTTCCACCAGGGCATCCAGCAACTGGAAAGAGGTCTGGAAAACCGGGAAATCGCGGTACAGCATGATAAAGAGGGCACTCCGCATGGCTGCCGCGCTGAAGCCGCCGGGATGGGCGCCGGGGCCCAGCAGTTGCTGATCAAAGTCCTGCAGCTTGTGTCGTTCCCGTTCCGTGAGACTGGCCTCGTACAGCGAACGGTAATCGCTCCAGAAGGGGTGGGGAGTGGGGTTGACCGTTGCTCCGGAATGGTAGTTCTCCCAATACCGCAGGTCAAAAAAGGGCATGCGTTCCAGCCAGCGGTTCACCAGCTGCAGAAGCGACGCGGTATGCTCCACCTGTTCAATTTCGGAGAAATCATGTTGCGTAAAGCCCCCCTCGTTGGTTCGCTTGTAGTAGTCTTGCTGGTGCCGTTTCTCCATCTGCAGCCCCAGCGTCGCTTCAATGAGGCGGAACTGCTTGCTCTGAAAACCGGAAGCCGGGGTGAGCAGGTTGCGGAACTCCAGGAAATCGAGCGGGGTCATGGTATCCAGGATGGTCACCTGCTGGTTCAGCAGTTCCAGGATGCGGATGACCCGGTGCAGACGGTGGCGGCAGAGGTTGAGGTCTTCGCTGTTGTCATCTACCTGGTCCCGGGAAAAGACCCCTTTTACATAATCCAGTTCAAACAGGATTTGTTTAAACCAGAGTTCGTAGGCCTGGTGGATGACGATGAACAGCATCTCATCGTGTGCCGGGGTTTGTCCCGGTTCAAAGCTGAGCGGATGCTGGCTGTCAAGCACCTGTTCCAGCCGCAGGTAAGAAGGGTAGTACTGCCCGTTGTCCATTTTCATACTGCATGCAATTTGGCGGCAAAGTAGTCCTAAATCCCCATATGAAGACAGGGAAGGGACCTCTCCATTTTTCAGCCTGGCGCTGAAGGAGAAAGAGTCCCGTTTTCTTTTCCACAACCGGCCCGAACTTGTTGAAAAAATAGCACGAAAACGGAGGGGTTTTTCCCTCTCAGAACGGGTGGTTTTTGGTATCTTTGGCGCCTTTGGAACGAACATATGGATCAAACAGAACAAACAATGGAAAACGGCCCGGAAAACAAGGGACGGATCATCCCGGTCAATATCGAAGAACAAATGAAAACGGCCTACATCGATTACTCGATGTCGGTCATCGTAGGACGGGCTCTTCCCGATGTGCGGGATGGACTTAAACCCGTACACCGGCGCATTCTGTTCGCCATGAACGAGCTGGGTATCCAGTACAACAAGCCCTATAAAAAAAGCGCCCGTATTGTGGGGGAGGTGCTGGGTAAGTACCATCCGCACGGCGACACCGCTGTGTACGATGCCATGGTACGCATGGCCCAGGAATGGAGCATGCGCTATACCCTCATTGACGGGCAGGGAAACTATGGCAACCAGGACGGCGACGGACCGGCGGCCATGCGTTACACTGAAGCCCGGATGGAGCGGCTTACCGAAGGAATGCTGGCAGATATTGACAAAGAAACCGTGGATTTCCAGCTCAACTTCGACGATTCGGAGAAGGAGCCTACGGTGCTTCCGGCCCGCATCCCCAACCTGCTGGTGAACGGCTCCAGCGGCATCGCGGTGGGGATGGCCACCAACATGATGCCCCACAACCTCAGCGAGGTGGTGGATGGCTGTATCGCTTATATTGACAACCGCGACATCAGCATTGAAGAGCTGATGCAGCACATCAAGGCACCCGACTTTCCCACTGCCGGCACCATCTACGGCATGGAAGGCATCAAAGGGGCGTACCACACCGGACGGGGTCGCGTGGTGCTGCGGGGAAAAGTGAATATTGAAACCAAAACGAGCGGGCGGGAGCAGATCATCATCACGGAAGTGCCCTACCAGGTGAACCGCGATACGCTTACCGATAAGATCGGCCAGCTGGTTAATGAGAAAGTGATTGAAGGCATTGTACACGTTAACAATGAAAGCAACCAGAAAGAGGGCACCCGCATTGTGGTGGACCTGAAGCGGGATGCGGTGGCCCAGGTGATTGTCAACCAGCTCTACAAATACACCGAACTGCAGACCTCCTACGGCATCAACAATGTGGCGCTGGTGAAAGGACGTCCCCGCACCCTCAACCTCAAAGACCTCATCTCCGAGTTTGTGGAGTTCCGCCACGAGATCGTGGTGCGCCGCGCCCGCTACGAACTGCGCAAGGCCCAGGAGCGCGCCCACATCCTGCAGGGATATCTCATTGCCCTCGATCACCTCGACGAGGTGATTGCCCTGATCCGGGCATCGGCCACACCGGATATTGCAAAAGAAAACCTGGTGAATGCCGGATGGGGACTGGATGAAATCCAGGCCAAGGCTATTCTGGAGCTACGCCTGCAGCGGCTCACCGGCATGGAGCGGGAAAAGATCAAGCAGGAATACGATGAACTGATGCAGCTGATTGCCCACCTGAATGAACTCCTTTCCAACGAAGGCATGCGGTTTGAGCTGATCAAAACCGAATTGCTGGAAATTAAAGACAGGTTCGGGGATGCCCGCAAAACGGAAATCACCTACCTCGATAATGAAGTGCGGATTGAAGACCTGATCAAGGAAGAAGATGTGGTGATCACCATTTCCCACCTCGGTTACATCAAGCGTACCAGCGCCACCGAGTACCGGCAGCAACGCCGGGGCGGCCGGGGAGCCATAGGCAGCAAAACCAGGGAAGAAGACTACATCGAGCATCTTTTTGTAGCATCCACCCACCATACGCTCCTGTTTTTCACCGAAAAAGGCCGGTGCTACTGGCTGAAGTCCTATGAAATACCGGAAGGCGACAAAACCAGCAAGGGCCGGGCCATCCAGAACCTGATGCAGATTCCGCCGGACGATAAGATCCGGGCGATCATTGATGTGAAGAACCTGGAGGATGGGGAATTTGTAAAAAGTCATTACATTGTCCTGTGCACCCGCAAGGGCATCATCAAAAAGACGCTTTTAGAAGATTTTAGCAGACGACGTGCAACCGGGGTGAACGCCATTACCATCGTGGAAGGAGACCAGCTCCTGGAAGCCCGGATGACCGACGGCAACAGCGAAATCATGATGGCCGTGAAAAGCGGGCGGGCCATCCGCTTCCCCGAAGAGAAAGTGCGTCCCACCGGACGTGGTGCCATCGGGGTGGCCGGCATTGAGGTGGATGATGAAAAAGACGAAGTGGTGGGGATGATCTGCGTGAACCGGGAAGATACCAGCCGTACCGTGCTGGTGGTGAGTGAAAAAGGATACGGCAAGCGGACAGCGGTGGACGAATACCGCATCACCAACCGGGGAGGTAAAGGGGTGAAGACCATCAGCGTAACCGATAAGACCGGGCCGTTGGTTGGACTGCTGGATGTGACCGGAAAAGAAGACCTGATGATCAGCTGCCGGAGCGGCATTACCATCCGTATGGCCATTGGCCAGATCAGCGAACAGGGCCGTGCCACCCAGGGTGTTAAACTGATACGGGTGGATGAAGGAGATGAAATTGCAGCTCTCACAAAGATTGAAGAAGACGAAGCTGTTTCGGAAACTGAGGAACAACCCGCATCAGATGGCACCTCAAGCGAATCAAACGAACAAGCTGATAATCAACCATAAACAACATTTAACTCACATAAAAATCAACATGATGAAACAAACATTTCTCGCGTTGCTTAGCCTCCTGTTCATAACCGCATCGTTTGGGCAGGACATGAAAAAGGTGCGCAACTTTTACGACAAAAAGGACTGGGCAAAGGGCAAAGAGGCGATTGACCTGGTACTGGCGAATGAAAAGGAACAAAAGAACTGGGAGGCCTGGTACTACAAGGGCCTGATTTACGGGCAGGTTGCCAAAGATGCCAACCTGAGCAGTACCGTACCAGATGCCTGGATGGTTTCTTTTGAGAGCTACCTCAAAGCTATGGAGCTGGACAGCAAGCAGGCAGAGACATTTATGACACTGCGGAACTTCCCGGTGTTCGACAATTACCTGGAATTGCAGCGGCAAGGCAACGATTTGTTCAATAAACAGGATTACAAAACAGCATTTGAGCGCTATAAGCAGGCCGACAAAGTAGGACGCTTCATTTTTAAAAATAAATGGGCCCTGTCGGAGGTGGACACCATCCTGTATTATTACATGGGTGCGGCGGCCATGCAGTCGGACAATATGGAAGGAGCGGTTGAGTACTTTAAAAAGATCTGTGACGCCAATATTGGTGGAGAGGGATTTGACGTGTGCTACCGCTATGTTTCGTACTACTTTGACAAAAAAGGCGATGTTGAAACAGCGGACAAATATGCCGCTATGGGACGGAAACTGTACCCGGAAGACTCATACTACGACCGGGTGGAACTGGACCGGGAGCGTAAAAAGAACGGAATAGGTCCGGCGCTTTTTGAAAAATACGATGTGGTACTCCAGCGGGACACCAAAGATTATGACCTGCGCTACGACTATGCAGCCGAAGTCTTTAACTGGATGTACAATGATGGAGAGGCCCCCGCCGATCAAAAAGAGAAGTACTTCAATAAAATCGTTGAGCAGTTGAAAATCTGTACCGAAATTGACCCTGCTAAAATTGATGGTTATCTGCTTTTGGGTAAAACGTATTTCAATGATGCAGCCTTTTTACAGGAAGACCTGAAAAAAATCAGGGGCAAAACGCCGGAAGATGAAAAAAAGAAGGCCGATATGAAGGCAAAGATGGAAACCCGCATGAAAGAAGCTCTTCCATTCCTGGAACGCTCACACGAAATGTTCAAAAAGGTGAAAGAGGAGGAGTTTAAGGCTGAAAAGCGACTCCGCAATGAATACAAAACAACTTTGTACCTGCTCACCGAAGCGCATCGCTTCCTGGGCAACACCGAAAAAGAGAAATTCTACGACAAGGAATATCAGAAACTTAACCAGTAATCAATAACACTTTTTCGACAGGCTGCTCCAAAAGAGCAGCCTGTTTTTATTATCAATCAGCCTGTTATATGTCACTCTTGTTGAACAGAACCGAATTTGGAAGTCCGGCCAATTCCGGAAACGTATTGAGCCGGGAAACAGCGGAAGCACTACTGATGGACTGGGTAGTCAACGATCGGCTGCGCCTGCACATGCGGCAGGTGGGGCACCTGATGCGAAGCTGGGCTGCTGAAAAGGAAGGTCTGGATGAAGCCGGCCAATGGCGCTGGGAAATGGCAGGACTACTGCACGATGCCGACTGGGACCGGTGGCCGGAGCAGCACTGCCGGAAAATCATCGAAGAGCTGGAAACCCGGGAAGTGGACCCGGAAATCATCCGGGCCATAGCCAGTCACGGTCCAATGCACTTTGGCGTGGAACCGGTTACGGCCATGGATAAAATGCTGTTTGCCTTTGATGAGTTAAGCGGGCTCATTCATGCGTACGCGCTGATGCGGCCGGGCGGATATGAGGGAATGGAACTGAAAGGAGTAAGGAAGCGCCTGAAAGAAAAGGCTTTTGCCGCAAATGTCAACCGGGAGGAGATAGCCGATGCGGTACAGCGGGCAGGGCTGGAACTGGGTGAGCTGATCCAGTTTATACTGGGACACCAGGGCCAGGTAGCGTAAAGGAAAATATTCTATTTAACATAATATTAATTATGCGCTATTTGGCTTGAAAAATATACTTCCAACTCGCTGAGATCCAGGTACCCGTAGCGCTGCGCCAGTTCCCGTGTTTTGGCCAGCTTGGCCTCGAGAAATTTCAAGTGCTGCTGCGAAGCGGCATGAAACGGCCGGTGATTCCGCGCCAGTTGTAGTTGCCGCAGTTCCTGGTTAAGCGCCCTGGTATCATCCGTAAAGGCGAAATCCGAAAATTTCTCCATTACAAATTGCGTTGCCGCATAATTGGGATGCGCCAGGTCCACATCATAAAAGCGGTAATCCCGCAGCACATCCATCACCAGTTCATACGCCGGGAAATAGAAAATGCGGTCGAATTTCTGTACCAGGTGGTGCACGGTCTCAATGAGCCGGGCCTTGCTCCGGTTATTGTCCACCACACCATCCCGCAAATGCCGCACCGGGCTGATGGTGAAGATGATCTTGAGCTTTGTATTGGCATGAAATAACTGGTGGATGCAGTTGTCGAGCAAGGCCACCTGCTCTTCGATGGGTACCAGGTACTTCTCAAACCACTGGCCGGGCGCCTTGTGGCAATTGGCCACATCGGCCCGGGTTTCATACAGCCGGTATACAAACGACGACCCCAATGTGATGATCAGCCAGTCGGCCTCCAGCACAAACGCGTGCGCCCGCTCCTGCGATTCGTTAATTTGCTGCAAACAGGCAGCTTCATCCGGGTGCGAAAACCGACCGTGATGATCCCAGCTGTGGTACAACTCATTCAACTGAAACAGATCGGCCGGTGTATACCGCCTGTCCTGCACATAAGAAACCAGGCTGCGGCAGACACTCTTTGTTTCAAATATTATTCCATTTGGATTTTCTAATACATTAAATATCAGCTCTCTAAGTGATTTACTAATGTGCTCTGTAAAACAGGATCCCACCATCAGTACCTTGTGCAAATGCTGGATGGGCATGGGCAACGGGTGAATGGTAATATCGCTCATCCACTTCATACGGCTCCGGTTGTTTTGGGTTGAAAAATGCTGGCGGCCATGGCAAGGCTCCGGTTCAGGGCCGCAGGGTTCAGCGGTGGCAAAGCGCCCTTTTCTTCAAAAAAGGCAAGCATCCATTCCGTATTCATATTGCCCACCAGTTCGTCGTTGGCCATCGGGCACCCACCGATGCCCTTGAGGGCGCCGTCGAAGCGCCGGATCCCGGCGTCCCAGGCCGCCGCCAGTTTTTCCCGCCAGTTGCGGGCGGTGGAATGCAGGTGTACACCAGTGGTGGTGCCGGGCAACGCTGCGCGGAAGCGGCTGCAGAGCCGGTACACCTGGTCGGCCGTGGCCATTCCCACCGTATCCGCCAGCGACAATACATCCACCCCCAACTCCACCAGTTCCTGCCCCCAATCAAGCACCAGCTCTTCACTCCAGGGATCACCATAGGGGTTGCCAAAGGCCATGGACAGGTACACCACCAACTGCTTATCGTTAGCCTGGCAGAGGTCGCGGATGGAGCGAACCCGTTCCAGCGACTCCCGGATGCTGCTGTTGGCATTGCGTTGCTGAAAGGTTTCGGAAACGGAAAAGGGAAATCCCACAAACCGGACTGCTGGTTGTGTCACCGCTGCGGCCGCTCCCCGTTCGTTGGCCACAATCACCAGCAGCCGGGTCGCGCTTTGCTGCCAGCGCAGACCGGCCAGCACCTCGGCGGTGTCGGCCATCTGGGGAATGGCTTTGGACGAAACAAAGCTGCCGCAGTCGAGGGTGTCGAACCCCACTTCCAGCAGGCTGTTGAGGTAGTTAATCTTGGTGGCCGTTGGAATGTGTTGCTTCCAGCCCTGCATGGCGTCGCGGGGACATTCAACCAGTTGTACCGGTACCTGATTCATTGGTTCAAAGATACATCACTACCGATCGCAGGTTGATAATTGTTGCTAACCTAAAAAATCGACGGATAATTATTGCAGAGCGGGCACCCGCTGCTTCATCGCTTCATACAGGATCATACCGGTGGCCACGGATACGTTGAGCGATTCAAACCCGTGATGCATGGGGATGGAAAAACGTTCATCGCAGATCTTCATGAGGGCGGGATAAACCCCTTTCTCCTCCCCTCCCATCACAATGGCGCAGGGTTCATTGAAACAGCAATCATATACCGGCTTCGTGGCCGTCATTTCACTGGCCAGCACCCGGATGCCGTTGAGGTGCAGCGTGTCCACCGCCTTCATGAGGCTGTTCACCCGGCATACGGCAATCTGCTCCAGGGCGCCGGCGCTGGTGAGCAGTGCATCTTCGTTCAGTGCCCCCACCCCTTTCTCCGGGATGATCAGCGCCTGCACGCCACAGCACCAGGCAGTACGGGCTATGGCGCCGATGTTGCGGATGTCGGTGATACCGTCGAGCAGTAAAAACAAGGGTACCTGCCCCCGTTCCGTTACAAAACTGATCACATCCTGCAGATCCTGGTACCGCACCCGCGAGCGTTGGGCGATGCAACCGCCGTGTTCCGGCACATGAAAACTGTTGAGCTTTTCCACCGGCACTTTCTGCACCGGCACCTGCCGCAACAAAGCTTCCGTGCGTAGAGGATCAAGCAAAGCCGCCGTCAACTGGTGTTGTACGTAAATGCGGTCCAGTTGTTCACCGGCACGCAAGGCTTCTAACACCGCTGCTGGGGTGGCAATAAGGGCCGATTTTTTGGGACGCTGCTGCTTGTTACGGAAGGATTTCACGCTGCAAAGAAAGGAAAAAAAGAAACCCATAAGCCGGGTAGCTTATGGGTCGTTTTTCCGATTAAAAATGATTATTTGAGTCCAAAGGCTTTCTTCACCTTGCTTACATAGTCGAGCTTCTCCCAGGTAAAGAGTTCAACTTTCATCTTCTTTACTTTGCCATCGGGCGTGCGGAAACTCTTCTCCACCACTTCGGGTACCCGGCCCATGTGCCCGTAGGCGGCCGTCTCGCTGTAAATGGGTTTCCGGAGTTTCAGGCGTTGCTCAATAAAGTAAGGACGCATGTCAAAAACACCTTCTACAATTCTGGCAATTTCGCCATCGGTGAGATTCACTTTGGCTGTACCGTGCGTATCCACGAAAATGGAAGTTGGCTTAGCTACACCAATGGCATACGATACCTGCACCAGCACTTCATCGCATACGCCGGCAGCCACGAGGTTCTTGGCAATGTGGCGGGTGGCATAGGCAGCAGAACGGTCCACCTTGGAAGGATCCTTGCCGCTGAAAGCGCCACCGCCGTGGGCGCCCTTCCCTCCATAGGTATCTACGATGATCTTCCGACCGGTAAGACCGGTATCGCCGTGCGGACCGCCTATCACAAACTTACCGGTGGGGTTGATGTGATATTTAATATCGCCGTTGAACAGCTTTGCGTATTTCCTGTATTTGCTCTTGATCCGGGGGATGAGAATGTTAATCACATCTTCTTTGATCTTGGCCAGCATTTTATTTTCGGCATCAAAATCATCGTGCTGGGTAGAGATTACAATGGCGTCGATGCGGATGGGACGGTTGTTGTCGTCGTACTCCAGGGTCACCTGGCTCTTTGCATCCGGTCGCAGGTAGGGCATCTTGGAATTTTTCTCGCGGCGGATGGCGGCCAGTTCAATCAGGAGGTTGTGAGCGAGGTCCAGTGCCAACGGCATGTAATGTTCGGTCTCGTTGGTGGCATAGCCAAACATCATCCCCTGGTCGCCTGCGCCCTGTTCTTCTTTCTTTTTACGGTCCACACCCTGGTTGATATCCGGACTCTGCTCGTGGATGGCGGAAAGCACACCGCAGGAGTTGGCCTCAAACATGTATTCGCTCTTGGTGTAGCCGATGCGTTTGATCACATCACGGGCAATCTGCTGAACGTCGAGGTAAGCTTTGGATTTTACTTCCCCCGCCAGCACCACCTGGCCGGTGGTCACCAGTGTTTCACAGGCCACTTTGGACTGAGGATCAAATGCAAGGAAATTGTCAATCAAAGCGTCAGAAATCTGATCAGCAACTTTATCCGGATGTCCTTCCGACACACTTTCGGATGTAAATAAGTAAGGCATAGCGCAGTGGTTTGATTTTTTACAGGCGCAAAGATAAGCGCCGGTTGCTTAAATCCTTATTGTTTGGAATAATAAATACGCACAAACATGGGATACTGGGGATGTGTGCCCCCTCCCAGTTGTACCCGTCCGAAACTCAGGGGGTTGATGGAGCTGGCGCTGAGGATTCCCCCGCTGAACTCGGCAAGATAAGGCGCGGCCAGTTTGAAATCGCGCCGCGAAGCCCTGCCTGTTGCAATGTTTTGCACATACCGGGTAATATTCATGCGGTATTCCACCACCTGGTTACCCGAACCATCGGTGAAAAAACTGGGAATACCACCTGTGTAATCTATGGAAATGGTGGAAAGAAAGGTTTGCCGGAAAAAGTCATAATTGCTGATCTGAAAATAATTCAGACTGTCGAACGGGATCGGCGCATTCTGTCCGTTTGCATTCTGCGTATAGAGGTGCATAACAGGAGGCCGGAATATATTTTCAATGGCCAACGGACCCTGAAAAATCTGGCGGGCCACCAGTTCGGCCCGGTGAATCACGTAGGGCTTATTTCGGAGGGTGTCTAAAGCCGGAACGCGGATATTCACCGACGTGCCGGGAGCTGTTTGAACATAAGCAAGGCTGGCCGGCAAACCGGAAGCAAGTGTGGGAAGAGCAAGGCTGCCATTATAATTTCGATGAATCTTATTTGCATTAGCAGAGCGGATGGTATCCGGCCGGAAGGGGAACACAGCTACCGAGGTATCAAGCGCTCCATCCGTCCGGCGCGCCCGGTAATACAGGTTGAGTTTGCTGTCGAAATCGGTGAGGGAAAAATAATGAACGGCGTTCCCGGAGGTGGTGGAATCGGGTAACAAGGCCAGGCCGTTCAAAAACTGTTTGAAAAGGGTATCGTTCCGGAAAGCCCCGGTAACATTGTCCTGGTCAAGCAAGGCCCTGCCCAACTGGTCGCTCAAACGGATACGGAGTTGATTGAATATGCTGTCGCCCCGGAAAGCCAGTTTATATCCCTTACGTAACTGCGTGGCGGTAAATGTGCGGCTGCCCAGGAATTCTGTAACGGAAAAGGCCGGCGCCTCGTGCACTGAATAACGGCGGTTAGGGCGGAAGCCGGGGTCCTGTATGCGGTAAACATTTACGGTGGTGGTGGCAGCGGTATCGCCGTTCAGGCCGTTAAACTTCAGGGATAACACCAGCGAGTCGAGGAAGAGGCTGTCTTTGGAAACAGGCAAGGAAAACGGGTACGAAACCGGCAGCATCTGGAAAAACATGCTGGCGGAAGTGGTTCCGAACATAGGATCATTTACAAAGCCAACCAGGTGCGGATCGGTCTTGCTGACGAAGGATGTATCCAGCTCAATAAACGAAGTGGTGGATACCGGCAACAGGATGGTGTCGGTGATAAGCCGGTCGCTGCCCGGAATAAGGTCCCCTCCCAAACGGGTTTGCTCCAGCCGGGTACAGGCGGTGAAAAAAAGAATAAAACCAAGCAGGGAGAATAAGAATGTAGTTTTGTGCAACGGACCAAAGCCTCGGCGAATCATGCGCAGCCAGATTATTTTGAAGAAAGGTCGGTATATAGTTGTAAATAGTCTGTTAAATCCCCATCGGGCCGGTAAGGGACCACTTTTTTTCCCTTCACTTTTCCGAATTCTTCCAACAGCTTCTTATCCACCTTCTCGGCTCCAAAAGTGATGGCATCAGATGATGTGGCCCCTCCGCGGAACATGGCCGCATTATTGGTGTCTTTAAAGGGAACCAGATCTTTTTCCTTGATGTTGGCATGGATACCGGCCAGTTTCAGGAAGCGGGGACCCAGCTTTTCCTTGAAAGTATTCTGGCCGATGGTATATACCAGTTTACTGTTACTGAAAACCGGCTCTTTCTTATATGCCGTTTTAAGGAACATGGGAATGAGCCCCGTCATCCAGCCGCTGCAATGAATGATATCCGGTGGCCATCCGAATTTCTTTACGGTTTCCAGCGCCCCTTTGCAGAAGAAGATGCTGCGCAGGTCATTGTCCTCAAACCACTTTTCATTTTCATCGTGGTAAATGAACTTGCGTTTGAAAAAATCCTCGTTTTCCAGGAAATACACCTGCAGACGGGCGTTGGGAAGGGAGGCCACTTTAATCTGCAGGGGATAGTCATCGTTGTCAATGGAAACGTTAATCCCGCTCAACCGAACCACTTCGTGCAGGCGGTGCCGGCGTTCATTGATCACGCCAAAGCGGGGCATGATGCAACGCACTTCAAATCCACTGTCGTTCGCCTTGATGGCCAATTGGTTGACCACAGCCGAAAAGTCGGTCTCCTCCAGGTAGGGCGACATTTCACTGGCTATGAATAAAATTCTTTTCTTTGCTGCTACCATTGCCGTCTGTTGATGTAGTCTGATTCTATAAATCAGGAGCGCAAAGGTACTGTTTTTTTGCCGAACAGCTCCCAAAACGCTGCACCGGTTCTCTAAACCACCCCCGGCATGCTCATTTTTCATCACATTCACGACCTGCAACGGTACCTGTACAGGCAGCGACGGAGCGGACAACAGGTTGGCTTTGTACCCACCATGGGCGCCCTGCACGCGGGTCACCTTTCCCTGCTGCAGGCCGCCCGCCGGGAATGCAACCTGGTGGTTGTCAGCATTTTCGTGAACCCCACGCAGTTCAACGACCGTTCCGATTACGAGCTGTATCCCCGCACCACAGGTGCCGACATGGGCCTGCTCTTGCAGCAAGACTGCGACGTTTTGTTCCTGCCCACCGAGGAAGAAATCTATCCGCCTGGACAGCCCCCCACACCTGCCTACCTTCTGGGCCACCTCGAAACCCTTCTGGAAGGGGCTTTCCGCCCCGGCCATTTCCAGGGTGTATGCCAGGTGGTGGACCGTTTGCTGGTTGCAGTGGAACCCCATTTCCTCTACCTGGGGCAAAAAGACTACCAGCAATGCAGGGTGATTCAACAACTGCTTGTACTGACCAACCGTCCGCCCGGCATGCTGCAAATCCGGGATACCGTACGGGAGGCCGACGGGCTGGCCATGAGCAGCCGGAACCAGCGGCTGAATGCCGAAGAACGGCAGCGTGCCCCCGGAATATACCATGCGCTGTTGTATCTGCAGCGACACCTGTTACCGGGAAGCCTGGCGGCATTGAAACAGCAAGCAGTAGCCAATCTCTCCAGCCAGGGTTTCCGAGTTGAGTATGTTGAAGTGGCAGATGCCGAAACCCTGGAAATACGAAACGAATGGGACGGACATCAAAAGCTGGTGGCGCTGATTGCCGCCTTCAACGGACCGGTGCGCCTGATTGATAACCTGATTTTAACCAAATGAATCCCGGCATCAGCGGGTATGGCCTACCTTTGTTCCATGGAGATTGAAGTATTAAAATCAAAAATCCACCGGGCCACGATTACAGAAGCCAACCTGCATTACGTTGGAAGCCTTACACTGGATGAAGACCTGATGAACGCAGCCAATATTATTGAATACGAAAAAGTGCAGGTGGTAAACGTGAACAACGGCAACCGGCTGGAAACCTATATCATAAAAGGGAAAAGAGGCAGCGGTGTTTGCTGCCTCAACGGTCCCGCTGCCCGGCAAGGCGCCGTAGGCGATGTAGTGATCATCATCTCCTATGCCACCATGCCGTTTGAGGAGGCCCGGACCTTTAAACCCTGGTTGGTCTTTCCCCAACACGGTAACCTGCTGTAACCTTATACCATGACCCTGCTGCGAAAACGTATTCTCACCATCCTGCAATTGCTCCTCTTCCTGGGGCTGGGCATCTTCATTGTGTGGTGGATGGCCCGCGGCATTGACAGCAATGGATGGACACAAATCCGCGAATCGCTCAGCCGGGCCAACTATTGGCTTTTTGTACCGGTGTTGGTAATCCTTGTCCTGAGCCATTACGTACGGGCCCTGCGCTGGAAAATCCTGATGGAACCGCTGGGCTACCAACCCTCCACGTTCAATGTTTTTAACGCGGTGATGATCGGATACATGGCCAATCTCGCTTTCCCGCGGCTGGGCGAAGTGCTTAAATGCACCATCCTGGCCCGGTATGAAAAGACCGGCCCGGATAAACTGATCGGTACCATTGTGGCCGAACGGGCGGTGGACCTGGTTTGCCTGCTGAGCATCTTTGTTTTAACGGTTCTGGTGCAGATTGATACGGTGGGGGCTTATGCGGCCGGGCTGCTGCAGCAGATCTGGAAGGGCGCCAACGAACAGTTTTCCTGGCTGCGTTTACTGGTAGCCGTTGGCCTGCTGGTGCTCCTCTTCGTCACCATCGTATGGTTCTTCCGGCGGTACAGTCACCTTAAGCCGGTACAGGCAGTAAAGGGGGTGGTGAAAGGAATCTGGAGCGGACTCATCAGCATCCGCTACATCCGTAACAAAGGTGCGTTTATCCTGTATTCCGTACTTATCTGGACACTGTATTATGCCGGTACCCGCATCGGGTTCTATGCCCTGCAGGAAGTGAGCCACCTCGGCGCCCGTGAAACGCTATCCATCCTTTCATTCGGCAGCATTGGCATGATCGTCACCCAGGGCGGCCTGGGCGCATACCAGTACGCCGTGCAGGAAACATTGGTATTGTACGATATCCCGCGGGTGATGGGCTTTATCTACGGGTGGATCCTGTGGATTGCGCAAACCGGTGTAATCCTGCTGGGGGGCCTGTTCAGCCTTGTTGTATTGCCCGTGATTAACCAGAAAAAAGACCGCCCGGTTAAATAGGTTCCGCTGTTATTCCGTTTTGAAAAAAACTTAACACAGACGGCGGCAGCCCTTCCTTACATTTGAAGCAGCATGTAACATCTATGGCAAAACCGGTACCGAAAACGAATGTTCGCGACATCAGCTGGCTTTCATTTAATGCACGTGTGCTGCAGGAAGCCAACGACCCCACAGTTCCCTTGCGGGAACGTCTGCGATTCCTGGGCATTTTTTCCAATAACCTTGATGAGTTTTTCCGCGTGCGGGTAGCCACGCTCCGCCGGATGGCCGAACTGGGAAGCAAACTCCAGCACAAAATGCACCTGGAAAAAAATCCGGCACAAATCCTGGAGCAGATCCAGCAAACTGTGCTTCAGCAACAGAACGAGTTCAACCGCATCTGGGCCCATGTGCAACAGGACCTTAAAAAAGAACGCATCCACCTGGTTACAGAAAAACGGCTCAACCGGGAGCAGAAACGGTTTGTGGAGAATTACTTCGAAGAAGAAATCCGCTCCGCAGTAATACCGCTCATGATAGAAAGCAATCCCAACATGCCCTACCTACGGGAACGCTCTCTCTACCTCGCGGTGAGCATGAGCAGCTCAAAAAATGCCTACCACCGGAAATACGCTTTGATTGAAGTGCCGGCCCACAACAAACGCCGCTTCATCAAACTGCCTGCCCCCGCCGGGCAGCACCACATCATCCTGATGGAAGACATCCTGCGGCATTGCCTGCCCCGGATATTTTCGTTTATGGGCTACGACACATTCAGCGCCCATATCATCAAGGTGACGAAGGACGCTGAAATTGATCTCGACAGCGACATCAGTTCCACCCTGATTCAGAAAATTGAAAGCGGTCTCAAAAACAGACGCAAGGGACGCCCGGTGCGGTTTATCTACGACAAGGAAATTGATGCCGGACTGCTCGAATACCTCATCCGCCGGCTCAACATCTCCCGCCGCGACTACATCACACCGGGAGGTCGTATCCACAACTTCCGGCATTTCATGGATTTCCCCCCGGATGTATTCAGTACCAAAACCATACGGAAAAAACCCTTCCCCCACCCGTTGCTCCAGCAACCTGTGCGGGTGAGTGAAATCGTGCAACAACGGGATGTACTGCTCCATTTCCCCTATCACTCCTATGAAGCGGTGATTGAACTCCTGCGGGAAGCGGCCATGGACACCGATGTGGTGGAAATCAAGATCACCGCCTACCGGCTGGCCGAAAGCTCCAAGGTGATTAACGCGCTGGTAAACGCGGCCCGCAACGGGAAGAAAGTAACGGTAATGCTGGAACTGCGGGCCCGCTTCGACGAGGAAGCCAACCTGGAGTGGAAAGAACGACTGGAACTGGAAGGTGTGCGGGTGATGGTAGGCGTTCCCAACATGAAAGTGCATGCTAAACTCTGCCTGATCCGGAAAAGGAGCAAAGGCAAAACCGTTCAGTACGGGTTTGTCAGCACCGGAAACCTCAACGAAAGTACAGCGCGGGTGTACGGCGACCATTGTCTGCTCACTGCCAACCGGAATATCATGGCCGACATCAACCGCATGTTCCGGTACCTGGAAAAACCCCTGGTGAGCCGGATGAAATTCCTGCGCCAGTGCAAAACCCTGCTGGTGAGCCCAACCGCCATGCGGGCCCGCTTCACCGAACTGATTAACAACGAAATCAGGAACGCACATAAAGGACTGCCTGCCGCCGTCACCATAAAGATGAACAGCCTGAGCGATGATGCCATGATCACGAAATTGTACGAGGCGGCACAGGCCGGTGTCCGGTTGCGCCTGATCATCCGGGGCATATTCTGTATGCGCCCCGGTAATAAAAAATTTAAGGAACAGCCCTACGCCATCAGTATCGTGGACCAATACCTGGAGCACAGCCGGGTGTTGGTATTTCACAACCGGGGCAACGAAAAAGTTTTTCTATCTTCGGCCGACTGGATGGTGCGCAACCTCGACCACCGCATTGAAGCCGCGGCAGAGATCACGCATGCGGAAAGCAGGCAGGAACTCCTGGACTATGTGTCCATTCAGCTCAAAGACAATAACAAAGCACGGATACTGGACAATGAACTGGAGAACAGGTATGTTCCGCGAAAAGGAAAACTCCTGCGCAGCCAGGTAGAACTGTACCAGTACCTGTATCAAAAAACGGTGAACCACATTGAAACTGGCAGCCATTGACATCGGCAGTAACGCGGCACGTCTTCTTATTTCGGAAGTCACGGAAACAGAAAAAGGCGGGCCCCATTTCAATAAACTCAACCTCGTACGGGTTCCCCTCCGCCTCGGCTTCGATGTTTTTGACAGCGGCTCCATCCCCAAAGAAAAAATCCGCAAGATCGTGGAAACGATCAAAGCCTATAAGCACCTGCTCAATATTTACGAAGTACAGTACATCAAGGCCTGCGCCACCTCCGCCATGCGGGATGCCGCCAATGCAGGCGATGTTTTACGGAAAGTGAAGCTGGAAACAGGCATTGAAATAAAAATCATCAGTGGCGATGAAGAAGCTTCGTATATATACGAAAACCACATCGCCGACACCATGGCCACCGATCACTCGTACCTGTACATTGATGTGGGCGGTGGTAGCACCGAGCTCACTTTTTTTGCCCGCGGCAAACTCCTGTTTAAAGAATCCTTCAACATCGGCACCATCCGGCTGCTGAAGCAACAGGTGACCGACCGGCACTGGGAAGAGATGAAAGAATACATCAAGCTGGGCACCAAAGGCTTCTCCGACCTCATCGCTATCGGATCGGGAGGTAACATCAACAAAGTGTTTTCCCTTTCCAAACGAAAGGAAGGCAAACCTCTCCAGCTGGACCTGCTGAAAGATTACCTCAAAGAACTCGGCAGTTTCTCGGTACAGGAGCGCATGCGGCTTTACAGTCTGCGGGAAGACCGTGCCGATGTGATTGTGCCGGCGCTGCAGATTTATGTTAACGTGATGCGATGGGCTGATGCCAGCGAGATTTACGTACCCAAAATCGGATTGGCCGACGGCTTGATCCACCTGCTCTACGATGAAGTGAAATCCCGCAAACCCAACCGCACCCACCTCCTCACCTAATCCACCACCATGAGTGTACATAAAGAAAACAGGCGGGTCACTACGCACACCCTGCAAAAAATGAAGGCCACCGGTGAACAGATATCCATGTTAACGGCCTACGACTTCTCTTTTGCCCGACTTTTCGACGCTGCCGGTATAGATGTACTGCTCGTGGGCGACTCGGCCAGCAATGTCATGGCCGGCCATGAAACCACCCTGCCCATCACACTCGACCAGATGATTTACCATGCGCAATCGGTGGTTCGCGGTGTACAACGTTGCCTGGTGGTGGTGGATCTTCCCTTTGGAACGTACCAATCGAATGCCGACCAGGCCGGTGCCAGTGCCATCCGCATCATGAAAGAAACGGGGGCACATGCCATCAAAATGGAGGGAGGCACTGCCATCGGCGAAGCGGTGAAACGGGTGGTGGCCGCCGGCATACCGGTGATGGGACACCTGGGACTCACCCCACAATCCATCTACCAGTTTGGTACCTATACCGTGCGGGCCCGCGAAGAGGCGGAAGCAGCACAACTGCGGTCCGATGCTCTTTTTCTGCAGGAAGCCGGATGCTTTGCCCTGGTACTCGAAAAAATTCCGGCCGTACTCGCCCGCGAAGTATCCCAAAGCCTGCACATCCCCACCATCGGCATCGGTGCCGGACCGCATTGCAACGGGCAGGTATTGGTGATGCACGACATGCTGGGCATTACCACCGAATTCAATCCACGCTTTTTGCGGCGGTATCTCAACCTGCAGGAAAACATCACCGACGCGGTGCAGCACTACATCCGGGACGTAAAAAGCAACGAATTCCCCAATCAACAGGAGTCTTACTGATAATAAGCATTAACGTGGAGTACCGTCCACAAACTGATGCCCGGATACTTATCCTGCAGTCCTTTCATGTGATGTGGTAAGGGAATGCGGATCTTGCCTTCTTCCACCACTTCCACCCGGGTGAAAAATATTTTGGAGAGATACCTGCGTTCGCGCTGCAGCAGGTAGTCCGCTTTCATACGGGTACGGGCGGGCGGTTGGCCTGCCACGGCTTCCGCAAAAACAGCCATCCACAACTCCTTTCGATGCTGGTCGCGGAGGTACAACACCTGGTAATATACCAGTGTATCACCCGTTCTTACCTTCCCCGGCCGGCGTGTGGTATCGGCCGGCTGCCACGCAGTACCCGCCTGCAGGGCGGCAGCAAGCAAAATGAATGCGCTCACAAGCAGAATGGATTTATACATAAACAGCCGTCGTAGCAGGTTGTGTTGTAAATTTATGGCATAAGATAACCTGTTTTTTAAACATAAACCCGGACGAACGAACACTGCTAATGGAATACCACGGCACCAAGCTGGTGATAGTACCGGAAATAGCCGTCTGTTGCCCGGCGGCAACTATCTTTGCCACCAAACCAACCGCATGTTGAGCCGTCTTTGCATCCTGCTGATTTTATTTCCTGTTGCCCTGCTGCTCCGGGCCCAGGAACAGTCGATTGAACTGGACCCGGTAACCGTAACTGCCACCATCACGCCCCTGCAGGCCTCCAAAACCGGGCGCAACATCATCCATGTAAAAGGTGAACTCCTGCGCCAGCTGCCCGTACAGTCGGTAGACGAACTGCTACGGTACCTGCCGGGACTGGAAGTGCAGAGCCGCGGACCAATGGGCACGCAAAGCAACATCACCATCCGGGGTGGCACATTTCAGCAGGTACTGATCCTGCTCGACGGTATCCGTCTCAACGATCCCCTCACCGGGCACTTTAATTCCTACATTCCCATCTCACCGGGCGAAATTGAACGAATAGAAATTCTGAAAGGAGCTTCTTCCGCCGTTTACGGCACCGAAGCCGTGGGTGGTGTGGTGCACATCATCACGCGTTCCTTTGCGGCACAGAAAGACAAACAGGCACAACAGTTGCAGGCCCAGCTTACATCAGGCCAGTACGGCCTGCGGAACGCACAGGCGGGTTTTTTCTACCAGAAAAACAAAACGGTGCTGGGGGGCGGCCTTCAGCAAAACGTGGCCGATGGGCAGCCGTTGCGGGGTACCAACGGTTTTTTCAACCTCAATACAGTATCGTTATCGGTGAAACAGTTTGTGGGCAACCGTTCCAGCATCGCCTACCGGGGTGGGTACGACGACCGCAACTTCAACGCCCAGAACTTCTACACCCAGCTGCTGAGCGACAGCGCCACCGAGCGGGTGATCAGCCGCTGGCATCACCTCAACTATTCGCTGCAGCAGGGACGCGGGAAGCTGACCATAGACGCCGGTTACAAAGATGCCTCCGACAGGTTTCAGCTGCGCAAGAACCTCCCCCCCAACACCAACCGTTCCACCGTGGCACAGGCCCTGGCACTCCACAGCTATCAGTTCAGCAATACCACCACGTTAACATCGGGTCTGCAGTGGATCAACCGCGGTGTTCGTTCCAACAACCGGGGCAACCACAACATTCAAACGGCCGGCGCCTTCGTGGTGCTGCACCAGCAACTGGGTGAAGGTTTCCAGTTCAATCCGGCCCTGCGGGCCGACTGGAACGAGCGGGCAGGCTGGGAGCTGATTCCACAGGTGAACCTCTCCTACCGTACCGGCCGCCTGCAACTGCGGGGCAGCGCAGGACGCAGTACCCGGGATGCCGACTTCACCGAGCGGTTCAACAACTACCAGCCACCGGTGGTTGCTTCGGGCAACCGGATCGGTAATCCCGGCCTCACGGCCGAATCCTCCTTCAGCTATGAGGCAGGTACGGATATATTCCCGCTGGAAGGCGTGAAACTGTCTGTGGGTTGGTTTCAACGCTTTCACCGCGACCTGATCGACTATGTAACTACGCCCTACGCCTCCATGCCCCGGCCGGTGAACCTGGTGCCCGGCGGCACGTACAGCCTGGCAAAAAACCTGGACCGGGTCAATACCCGTGGCCTGGAAACCGACCTGCAACTCAGCCGCAGCTTTGGCAACCGTCATTCGCTGTTGCTTACCCTGGGCGGCATCTGGATGAAGAGCACCAGCAGCGATACCGTGCCTTCGCTGTACGTATCCAATCATGCACGTTTCCTCTTTAATTTCAGCTCCGCCTGGCGTTACCGCTCGCTGGCCCTTTCCCTAAACGGTTTGTACAAGGAGCGCCGCCCCCAACAGGGTAATGCGGCCTTTGTACCCCTCAGCCGGGATTATTTTCTGCTCAACCTGCGGGTGGAAGGCTACCTCATGAACGACCAGCTTTGCCTGTTTGCACAGGCCGACAATGCCCTCAACCGGCGCTACGCCGACATCCTCGGCACAGTAATGCCCGGCAGTTGGCTCATGGGTGGTATAAAACTAAACCTGAAGTAAGCTACCTTTACAGTTCAAACTTATCCGTCCATGCAGGACTTTCTTACCGCGCTTGCCCTTCACCCGCAGAACCCGGGTGTATCCATCGGCAGTCACTGGCTGCCTTCCAACGGTCCCCATTTTATGTCCACTTCACCGGTTGATGGCTCCCTCATCGCCCAGGTGAGCGGGGCCGACCGCGCCGCCTACGACGCCGTGGTCCGCCAGGCAGAAATAGCCTTCCGCGAGTGGCGCCTGTGGCCAGCCCCCCGTCGCGGAGAAGTGGTGCGGCAAATCGGGGAAGTGTTGCGGGCGAAGAAAAGCTGGCTGGGTAAGTTGGTGTCGTACGAGATGGGCAAAAGCCTCCAGGAGGGGTATGGCGAAGTACAGGAAATGATTGACATCTGCGATTTTGCCGTGGGTCTTTCCCGGCAATTGCACGGCCTTACCATGCACAGTGAACGGCCGCAGCACCGCATGTACGAACAGTGGCATCCGTTGGGCATCACCGGCATCATCTCCGCCTTCAACTTCCCCGTGGCGGTCTGGAGTTGGAACAGCATGCTGGCTTGGGTCTGCGGCAACGTATGCATATGGAAACCCAGCGAAAAAGTACCGCTCTGTGCCGTTGCCTGCCAGCAACTGGTGGCCGAAGTTTTTGCCCGCAACAACGTACCCGAAGGTGTAAGCTGCCTCGTGGTGGGTGGGCGCGATACCGGAGAATGGATGAGCCAGGACGAACGCATCCCCCTTGTTTCCGCCACCGGCAGCACCCGCATGGGCAAAGCGGTGGCCTCCGCCGTGGCGGCCCGCCTGGGCCGCAGCCTGCTGGAACTGGGCGGAAACAACGCCATCATCATCAGCCAGCATGCCGATCTCAATATCGCGATCCGGGGAGCTTTGTTTGGCGCCGTGGGCACGGCCGGGCAGCGATGCACCACCACCCGCCGGCTCATCATTCACCGCAGTATCTACGAACAGGTGAAAGAAAAACTCAGGGCCGCCTATGCCCAGCTGCGCATCGGCAACCCGCTGGATGAAAGCGTACACGTTGGACCGTTGATCGACACCGATGCTGTGAACGCCTACCGGTCCGCCCTGGACGCCTGCAGGTCCGAAGGAGGGCATTTCCTTGTTGAAGGTGGTGTACTGGAAGGAAAAGGTTTCGAAAGCGGATGCTACGTAAAGCCCTGCATTGCCGAAGCGGAACCTCACTACAAAATTGTGCAGCAGGAAACCTTCGCCCCTATCCTTTACCTGCTTGCCTATGACACGCTGGAAGAAGCCATTTCCATCCAGAACGGTGTTCCCCAGGGACTGTCATCCGCTATCATGACGCTGCACCTGCGGGAAGCCGAGCAGTTTCTCAGCATAGCGGGAAGCGATTGCGGCATCGCCAACGTTAACATTGGCACCAGCGGCGCCGAAATTGGCGGCGCCTTTGGCGGGGAGAAAGAAACCGGCGGCGGACGGGAAAGCGGCAGCGATGCCTGGAAAAACTACATGCGCCGGCAAACCAACACCATCAACTATTCAACCGAACTGCCGCTCGCCCAGGGTATACACTTTGACCTGTAACACAAAAATTGTTAAATGTTGTCAATGGGTATGCCGGATATCACGCCGGTAACGGAATTTTACAACCGAATAACTAATCACTACATGAAAATGATCAAACGCTGGATGCTTCCGCTGGTACTAATCCTGCTGACCGCATCTGTAACCACTGCACAAACAGCCGCCAAAGAGGATGTGCTCAAGGGTTGGCACCTGCGTGACCAGTCCAAAGACGGCTTCTTCGGCATCAGCCTCGAACAGGCGTACCAGTTCCTGGGTAACCGCAAAAGCGCCCCTGTTATTGTGGCTGTTATCGACAGCGGTATTGACACCCTGCACGAAGACATTATTCCGGTGCTCTGGCGCAACCCGGGCGAAATTCCCGGAAACGGAATTGACGACGATAAAAACGGCTATGTGGACGATGTGTATGGCTGGAACTTCCTTGGCGGCAAAGACGGCCGTAACGTGAAGGAAGACTCTTACGAAGCCGCCCGCCTCTATCACATGCTGAAGAAAAAGTACAACGGAAATGTGGACGAAACACGGTTAAGCGCCGTGGAAAAAGAAGAATACCGTACGTTTCTCCGCGCCAAAGAAGACATCGAGAACAGCGCCACCGATGCGCAGGGCAACCTGCTTTTCCTGCGGGGGCTGTTTAAAAAAGCCGGCACTTCCGACAGCCTGCTGCGGGAAAAGTTCAAACCTGAATACACAGGTAACGAACTGGCCTCCTTTAAACCGGCCAACTCAAAAGAAAGCGACGCCAAGTCCACTATGTCCACCCTCTTCCGCGGTTTTGAAATGATGGACGCAACCAACGTATTCATTATGGAAGAGTTCACCAGCTATTACAACGGCCTCGAGAAAAAGTCGGAAGCCATGGACCTGCCGCCAAAAAACTACCGCCAGGACATTGTACAGGATGACTATTACGACTTCAACGACCGCTACTATGGCAACAACGATGTAATGGCCAGCACACCCTTCCATGGCACGCATGTGGCCGGTATTATAGCCGCTGCCCGTAACAACGGCCTGGGAATGGACGGCGTGGCCGATAATG
Source organism: uncultured Chitinophagaceae bacterium (assembly GCA_937862815.1). Classification (GTDB taxonomy): domain Bacteria; phylum Bacteroidota; class Bacteroidia; order Chitinophagales; family Chitinophagaceae; genus Lacibacter. The sequence goes on from CALMED010000010.1 coordinate 52,568, forward strand.
TGCGCATCATGGTGATCCGGGCGGTACCCGATGGCGACGAACACGACAAAGACATTGCCCATGCCATCCGCTACGCAGTGGACAATGGCGCCAAAGTGATTAACATGAGTTTCGGCAAAAGCTTTTCACCCCAGAAAAAATGGGTGGACGATGCCATCCGTTATGCCCGCAGCAAAGGGGTATTACTCGTACACGCGGCCGGGAACGATGGTAAAAATCTCGACAGTACACATAACTATCCCAACCCGGTTTTTGCCGATACGAAAGAACGGGCCACTAACTTTATTACCGTAGGTGCCAGCGGTGACCCTAAAAGCGGCGGACTTGCAGCCGATTTCTCCAACTACGGCAAACAGGAAGTGGATGTGTTTGCACCGGGTGTGAAAATTTATTCCACCATCCCCGGCGGTAACACCTATGGCTTTTCGCAGGGCACCAGCATGGCCAGCCCCGTGGTAGCCGGTTTGGCGGCGCTCCTCCTGAGTTATTTCCCCGATCTTACGCCGGAGCAGGTGAAGTACTGCATCGAAAAAGGCGCCCGCAATCCGGGCATGCAGGTGAAGAAGCCCGGCAGCGAGGGAAAAGAAGACTTCGCTAATTTCAGCCGTACCGGCGGAATCATTAACGCATATGAGTCTGTGAAGATCGCAGCTTCCCTCAAAGGAGAACGCACCGACGGTCCGCAGCCAACCCCCCAGCCGAAACCCAAAGTCAAAAAATCCAATAAAGGATAAAATAAGATCCCGCCCTTACCCCGGGCGGGATTTTTCTTTCAAATAGATTGCCCTTCACCGTTATGCCTAAACCTGCCCCCACCGATTCGGCGCCGTTTTATCACGGCTATATCCGCAACGTTACCGAACATGATTTGTCTGCGGCCTTCCGCAACCAGGAAACGCTGGTAACGGATTTCCTGTACAAACTGCCCGAAGAGAAAGCATCGTTCAGCTATGCCCCCGGCAAATGGACGGTGGCACAAGTGATGCAGCACCTCATTGACACCGAGCGCATTTTTGCCTGCAGGGCCCTCTGGTTTGCGCGGATGAGCCCGGATGCACTGCCCGGTTTTGATGAAAACGCGTTTGCAGACAAAGCGCCTGCCCGTCACCGCAGCCTGGCAGCTTTGGTGGAAGAATTTCTCGCGCTACGGAAAAGCACCCGCTTGCTCTTCGACAGTCTTCAGCCGGAGGAACTCGCACGGGGAGGTACTGCCAGCAGCCATTACGTAACCGTTAATGCTATTGGCTTTATGACCCTGGGGCATTTTCTGCATCACAAAGCCATACTGGAAGAGCGGTACCTGTAAAAAGGGACAGTCCCGGCGGATGCCGGGACTGAAGTAATCACCTGAACGGTGAAAAAAATCTGCAGAACGATAAGCCGGATTCTGTTCCCCCGTACAGACCGGAGTCTGCCGGAAAGCGACCATCATTTATCTGTTCCGGCATTTGCACACCGGAATCCATCTGCCTACCCTCCATCGCTCCTGCCGGAGCAGGATCGGACGAGCCGCCCTCGGGCGATGGTATATGTGGCATTTCAGCACGCAAGGTTTACCCCAGGCAGCAGTTACCCGCTGCCTCCGTGAGCTCTTACCTCACGTTTTCACCCTTGCCCGGAAGCGAACCAGGTTCGGCATCCCGGCGGTTATTTTCTGTGGCACTTTCTGTTCCTGTTCTGTTTTTCAACGAAACAGGACCCGGCTCTTCACCGGTGCGTTGCTCTGTGCTGTCCGGACTTTCCTCCCTCCCGCCAGTGGCGGAAACGCGATGGTCTGTTCTGCAGCAGGTGCAAAGGTACGCAAGATCCGGCGATCAGTACTGGAAGTAGATCTCGGTGGCTCCGTAGCCATACAGCGGGTGGTATTGGTTGACGTAAGATTTCACTTCCCGCCGCAGGCGCAGTCGTTCGTGAATTTCGTCTTTCAATACGCCCTCTCCCACCCCGTGGATCACCACAAGGCTGGGCTGCAGGTGGTGCAGGGCCGCGTCCATGTATTTTTCAAATTCGCTGAGCTGGAGGGAAAGAATCTCGTAGTTGTTCATCCCCCGCCAGTTATTGGTAATTTTTTCGATGTGCAGATCAATCACCGACCGGGCTGCCGGCAGGTGAGAATGTACAGCTTTGCCGTCGTACACTTTAAACCCGGCAGCAGAAAGTTTTTCGAAATTGAAACCTTCGGGCTCCACCCTATCCGGATAGGATTCCATCAGCAAATAAGAAAACGTGGCTTCCTGGTTTTGCAGCAGACGCTCAATGCGTTGAAACAGCTGCCGTGCTTTGGGACGGAAGGTAGCTTCGTAATACTCCGCTTTCTTTTTTTGCGGAGGCTGCAACCGCAATTCAACATCAAAACGGGGTCCGTCGTTCATACTTTCGAAAGACACATCGTGCAGGTAAAAATCGTTGTAGGCCAGGATCTGATTGGTGAGCGAAAAACCGTCTGCATGCAGATAGCTTAGGTGATAGTCAAATGCATAAGCAGCATCTGTATTGTTAACAAGGTACACTCGGAAATAGTCCACCACATCATCGTCAAAAATGTCTTTGTCAAAGACGGGTAAAAACGAAAGCCATACCCCCTCGCCCACGTTGTATTGCTTCACCGTTTGTTTTTCCTGCTTTACCTGGTCTATATATTTTTTGGGTGGCGGAGCCGGATTCTTCTTTTCCGTAAACCGCTTAAAGTAGGGAAAATCCAGCTGGTCGGTGTATACCGGAAACTGAACACCCTGCACATCCACCATCACCATTTCCTTGTTGATGATGTCCACCACCTCCCCCTCTTCCTGGGAATGCAGCAGCAGCACTTTATCACCGATCTGAAATTTCATACAATCTTTTTAACAGCAGTCCGTCCATCCTGTTCGCGTTATCACTGCAAAAATAATAATGCCGGCGCAGCGGCCGGCATTATTCATCATCAGGAAACACTACTCCCACTTGTGTTTATGCGGGCGTTCGTCTGAGTGCGTTTTCATCCATTGATCCACGCTGATGGGACCACTACCCTCCAGGGTAAAAAACACGAGGAGAATCAGGATGAGAAAAGAGAACCAGAGTTCTGATTGCGTGAACAACCCGGCGGGCGCATTCACGAAAATGACGGCGCCCAGCAGGATCGGTATCTGTACGATGCAGGCAAAACGGGTGAGCAGGCCGGTGGCAATGAGCAGCCCGCCAATGAGATGGGCAAAGATGACGTAGTGCGAAACAATGGCCACCAGTGCAGTGCTGGTAAATGGCCCTTTGTTGAGCAGCGCCGAAAGACTGGTCATGTTGTTGATGTACTGTACACCTTTCAGTACAAGAACGATACCCAGAACGATGCGGATAAAATCGATCCATTTGGGGTGATGTTCATCTCCCCATTTTTCCAAGCGTTGAATGAGGTTCATAATGGCAGTTTAGGAGTTAACAATCATACCTAAAAGGTACGACCTAAACGCCGCATTTGCAAGTTCATTTTTAAAACAGGTTGCTGTCAGGTACGGGGTGTACGCCGGTTGAGGTAAGCGCTGAAATCCTGCTGCCGGCAATGGTACTCCTGCAACATAAGCGGCGAAGTGAAAATAAAATCGGCCGTGGCCCGGTCGCAGGCCGTTGGGATGTTCCAGGTAACCGCGAGTCGCAGCAGTGCCTTTACATCCGGATCGTGCGGCTGCGCTTCCATGGGGTCCCAGAAAAAGATGAGCACGTCCACTTTCCCCTCGGCAATGAGGGCCCCGATCTGCTGGTCGCCGCCCAGCGGACCGCTCAGGAGCTGCTGCACCGGCCGGTCCAGCTTTTCTTCCAGCAGGCGGCCCGTAGTGCCGGTTGCCAGTAATTCGTGCCGGGCCAGGGCTTCCCGGTTGTACCAGGCCCAGTCGAGCAGGTCCTGCTTGCGGTGATCGTGCGCCACCAGGGCTATGCGTTTCCGGGGTGCAAGAATTCTGCTTTGCATAGTTGAGGATTGTACAGCTTAAAACGGTCAGGAAGGATCAGCCAGCTTACTCTTGCGGTAGCCGTAGAGAAAATAGAACGCCAGTCCAACACCCATCCACACAAAAAACCAGAACCAGCTCATCACCGGTATTTCAATCATCAGGTAGAGGCAGCTGAGTGCGCCCAGCACCGGGATGAGGGAGTATTGGCGGATGAAGCTGAGTGCCGATAAGCCCACCGCGATGAGCAGAAAGACGGCAAACAGCACTTCCTGGTGACTTTCGTCCTGCAGATGCGTGAAAGCTGCCACGGCCCGCTCCCGGAACAGGAAAATAAAGAGAATCACCAGGGCCGGAATGAGGAACCGGCCGTTGATGTAGGGCAGCCGGAACTTACCGCTGCCGGCTTCCCGGAGCCGGGGCAACAGGAGCACGCCCAGGCATACCAGCACAAAGGCGAAGAGGGTACCGATGCTGGTGAGATCGGTCATGATGGAGGACGGCAAAAACAATGAAGGCACCCCTACGAGCACACCGGTGATAATGGTGGCAAAGGCCGGGGTCTTGTAGCGGGGATGGATGCGGGCAAAACGGCCGGGCAGCAGTCCGTCGCGGCTCATCGTCATCCAGATACGGGGCTGCCCCAACTGGAAGACCAGCAACACGCTGGTGGTGGCCACCACGGCGCTGATACTGATGATGTACCCGATCCAGCGGAGGCCGAGACGATCGAACACAAAGGCCAGCGGATCGTCTACCTTCAGCTCGCTGTAGTGCACCATGCCGGTGAGCACCAGCGCAATGAGAATGTAGAGTACGGTACAAATGAGCAGAGCGTACATCATTCCGCGGGGCAGATCGCGTTGCGGGTTCTTGCACTCTTCGGCCGTGGTGCTGATGGCGTCAAAACCTATGTAGGCGTAAAAGACGGCGCTCACCCCTTGCAGCACCCCGGTGAAACCGTTGGGCATGAAGGGATTCCAGTTATCGGTATTCACGTAAAAGAAGCCAATGACAATCACAAAAATGATTACGGCAATTTTAAACACCACCATGGCGTTGGCGCTTTTCTTGCTTTCCTTCATGCCGATGTAAGCCAGTGCAGTGATAAACGCCACGATGAAGAAAGCGGGCAGGTTCATGAAAAAGCGTCCGCCGAAGAGCGTTGGCGCAGTGTTCCAGCCTTCGGTGATGGCCTGCATGTGCGGGGTGAGGCCGGCACCGGTTGCCAGTTGGGCCTGCACGGCATCATAGGCTTCGCGGGCCGTAGCCGGACTGGTGGTAAGCCAGAACGGCAGGTGGATGTTCAGCCCCTGTAAGAGATTGTTGAAATAACTGCTCCAGCTGATGGCCACCACTATGTTACCGATGGCGTATTCGAGAATCAGGGCCCAGCCGATGATCCAGGCCACCAGTTCGCCAAAACTCACATAAGCATAGGTATAAGCACTGCCGCTGACAGGTACCCGGCTGGCGAACTCCGCGTAACAAAGCGCGGAAAAACCGCAGGTAACAGCTGTGATGACAAAGAGAACGGCAACACCCGGTCCTCCGTGAAAAGCCGCAGAGCCAATCGTGGAAAAGATACCGGCGCCAATAACAGCCGCGATACCGAGGAACGTGAGGTCTTTTACTGTAAGCACCCGGTTCAGGCTCATGCCTCCGTGCACTTCATCGGCGGGTTGGTGCGCCACCGCATCTATTTTCTTGGTGCGAAACAGTTTGCTCATAGCAGTTGGTTGGTTTACCGCATCAAAATAGGGAAAAAAAGAAAGCAATGACCGGGGTCATACGAAAACAATTTTGAGATCATGCAGGCAATTGAAGCAAATCATTGATGGCGCACAACTGCTGGTGCATCTTTACACCATCTGGTAATAAAGGCAAATCAGGTGCAGATGGGCTCATTGGTTTGAGTGCCCAACCCGGATGCAGGAATGCACCCGGGTTTTTTTATTCAGTAATCACGCTGCACGAGGAAAGCGGCCAGCTGCCGCAGCGGCTCTTTCCGTTTGCTGAGAACGGCAATTTCGTCCAGGTGCTGCATGGCTTCATTGAGGTACTGCTTTTTGAGTTCCCGGGCCCAGGCATCCACGCCCGTACGCCTGAAAACGCCCAGCACCTGCTCCACTTTATCGGACGGATTGGACAACATGAGCTCCTGCAACAACACACGGTCTCCGGAGGAAGCACTGCTCGCCGCGTGAATCATCAGAAAGGTCTTTTTATTGGCCAGGATATCCCCCCCCACCTGTTTACCGAATTTAGCCGGATCGCCAAAGGCATCGAGGTAATCGTCCTGCACCTGGAAGGCAATGCCCAGGTTTTTGCCGAATTCATACAAATGCTTCGCATTGCCGGCGCCTGCGCCACCCATCACTGCTCCCATTTCCAGGCTGGAAGCCAGCAAAACGGAGGTCTTGAGGGTAATCATCTGCTTGTATGCGTCGAGGGTCACATCACTCCGCTGTTCAAAATCCATGTCCAGTTGCTGCCCTTCCGATACTTCCAGTGCAGTGCGGTTGAACAGGGCCAGGATGGCGGGTAACGCGTCTTTGTGCACCCGGCGAATGTAATCATACGCCATGATCATCATGGCATCACCTGCCAGGATGGCGGTGTTAACACCAAATCGCTGGTGCACAGTTTCCATCCCCCGGCGCAGGGGTGCCTGGTCCATAATATCGTCGTGGATGAGCGTGAAGTTGTGAAAGAGCTCCACGGCAGCGGCAACCTGCCAGGTGTCAGGGTGTATGGCATCGAATAGTTCATTGCCCATCAGGCACATGACCGGACGTACGCGTTTGCCCCCGATGCCCAGGATGTATTGGGCCGGATCGTACAGGGTGGCCGGTTGATCCGGAAAATGACGGGTATTGAAACGATCATCAAATTGCTGCAGGAGTTGTTCAAATGAATGCATGGCGTTCTAATTACAGTTCTGGTTGTTTATTCCTGGTGCCGGAAATGGCTATTTATCGCTTTCGCTTGCTTCCTTTCGGATGATTTTTGCCTGGTTGTTTCCTGCGAAGAACCACTTCCTCGGTATGGTTCACATGCCCGAGAACAAGTTCATAGTCGAGTTGCCGCTTGTCGAGGCTGGCAGCCACTACCTTGATGTTCACCTTATCGCCGATGCGGAAGGCTTTCCCGCTGCGACGACCCATGAGGCAGTAATCCTCTTCAATAAACCGGAAATCGTCAAAATCACTAAGGGAGAACAAACTAACAAGTCCTTCGCATTTATGTTCAACCGTTTCCACCCAGAAGCCGAAGGAAGCCACACCGCTCACCACGCCCGCGAACTCCTCACCGAGGAACCGGCTCATATACTCCACCTGTTTGTACTTGTTAGCCGCCCGTTCACTTTCCATGGCCGCCCGCTCCCGGTCGCTGCAATGCCGGCACTTCTGTTCCATTTTCTTATCCACTTCCGGCGCGCCATCGAGACACTGTTGCAGGATGCGGTGTACCAGCACATCGGGATAGCGGCGGATGGGTGATGTAAAATGACAGTAATGCGCAAAGCCAAGACCGTAGTGCCCGATATTTTCCGCCGTGTACACCGCCTTGGCCATGGTACGGATGCCCAGTGTTTCCAGCACATGCTGCTCGGGCTTACCGGCCGCATCGCGGAGCATCTGGTTGAAGGAGGCTGCGATTTTTTCCGGTGAGCTGGTGTCAAACGTATGCCCGTATTTGCGGGCGAAAAGCATGAAGATGCCCAGTTTGGTCTCATCCGGCGTATCGTGTACCCGGTAGGGAAACGGGAGAGGCTTGTCCTTCACCTGGATGCCACCCACGTGCAGCGCTACGTGTTTATTGGCCAGCAGCATGAATTCTTCGATCAGCTGGTGGGCTTCCTTGCTTTCCTTCACGGTTATGCCAATGGGTTTCTTGTTTTCATCCAGCACAAACCGCACTTCCTGCGAGGAGAAATTGATGGCTCCTTTGCGGAAACGCTCTTTCCGCAACTTCTGGGCCAGTTCATTCAGCAGATGAATTTCATCGCGGTACAACCCCTCCCCGCTTTCAATGATTTCCTGGGCCTCCTCGTAGGTGAAGCGGTGGTTGGAATGGATGACGGTACGCCCCAGCCACACGTCTTTCACTTCCGCTTTGGCGGTTATCTTGAACACAGCAGAGAATGTGAATTTATCTTCCCGCGGGCGCAGGGAGCAGAGTTCGTTGGAGATGCGCTCGGGCAGCATAGGTACCACCCGGTCGGGCAGGTACACCGACGTGGCCCGCTGGTAGGCCTCGGCATCGAGGGCCGATTCCGGCAGTACAAAATGACTCACATCCGCAATGTGAACGCCAATTTCATACAAGCCGTTGGGAAGGAGGCGTACCGACAGGGCATCATCAAAGTCTTTTGCATCCACCGGGTCAATGGTAAATGTCAGTACATCACGAAAATCACGGCGCTTTTTCAGATCTGCCGGGGTGATCACATCGTGCATACGGGCGGCCTCTTCCAGGGCCTCGTCGGGAAAGTGGAGGGCAAAACCGCTTTGCAACAGGATCTGCTTCATGGCCATGTCGCCGGCATCTTCCTCCCGCAGCACTTCCTGCACCACGCCTTCCGGTATGCGCTTCTTCGCATCCCACTGGGTGAGTTGCACCACCACTTTATCGCCATGCGTGGCCCCGTTGAGGTCGGATTCCCGGATGTAGAGATCCGGCATGGGACGATCGGTTTCGGGAAGAAAGAATGCATGTTGTTTCTGAAACTGCAGGTAGCCAATAAAGATGGTCTGGCGCCGTTTGAGTACCCGTACGATGCTGCCTTCGGTTTTACCACTGCCGCTGTGCCTGGTTATTTCCACCTCCACTGTATCACCGTGCAGCGCCGTCTGAAAATGCTGCGGCCGCACCAGCACATCGCGGTGCATTTCTTCCACGGTTACATACCCCATACCGCTGCGGGTGATTTCGATGGTTCCGCGGTAGACCGTACGGTGTGCTTTCTGCTCCGGTCGCTTCCTGTTTTTGCTGCTTGCTTTCTTTCCCATCTGCGGATGTTTAGGTGGTTTTAAATTGACGGATAAACCGGTACACCTGTTCCCGGAATGCCGGCGCTTCTCCAAAGAGGAACCGGTGTTCCACGGGGAGTACATAGAGCGGGAGCTCCTGCAGCTGTTCCCGGAATTTCAGCAGGCGAACGGCATCCTTTTCGGTGGTGAGAATGAGTTTATCGGCTCCTTTCATCCGGACATATGCCTGTTTTATTTCCGCCAGGTCGTCTATGGTAAAAATGTGGTGGTCGCTGTAGGGCATCCTTTCGTAACTGAACACCTCCTGCAACATGTACCGCTTCAACGGTTCACTGTTGGCGATGCCGGTTACCAGCAGCACTTCGGCAGTTTTGCGGAGCGGTTGCTTTTTCTCTGCATCGAGAATGTGATAAGGTGTACCATAAACCATGGAGGCAAAAAACACCGTCTGCTCCGGTCGTGGATCCAGTTCCCGCATCAAACGGTCGCGTTCAACCGCGGTAAGGGCGGGATCGCATTTGGTCACTACAAGTACATTGGCCCGCCGGTAGCTGCCGCGTTCATCCCGCAGGTCACCGGTGGGTAAAAAGAAATCACGGGTGAAGAGATTGCCGGCATCCGTCAGCAGGATGGAAAAACCCGGTTTTATGGAACGGTGTTGAAAGGCATCGTCGAGCAGTACCACCTCCGTATCCGGCGCGTCCTGCAGCAGTTGCGGTATGGCCTCCACGCGTTCTTCGCCCACCGCCACAGCCACTCCCGGGAATTTGAGATGAAATTGCATGGGCTCATCTCCTATCTCCAGCGCTGTGGTGCCCTCAGCGGCGATGGCATAGCCACGTGTTTTGCGCTTATACCCCCGGCTGAGGGTGGCCAGGCGGTAATCGGCATGCAGCATCCGGATGAGGTATTCGATCATGGGCGATTTACCGGTACCGCCCACACTGAGATTACCCACACATATCACCGGCAGATTGAAGCTAACAGTCGAAAGTATCCGGTGGTCGTAGAGCCGGTTGCGCACCCATACAGCGGCACCGTACAACAGGGAAACAGGCAACAGCAGAATGCGGAACGATTGCAACGTGAAGTCAGTCAAATTCATAGATGCGTTGCGGCGTGATGCAGCAGGATAAAGGTAGGTCAAAATGAGCAGTATCACTGATCCGCTCTAAGGGATCAAAATAGCTGAAGCCGATGCGGAGTACACCGGGCCGGCACCTCGCCAGAAAACGGTCGTAATATCCTTTTCCATAGCCCACGCGGTTGCCTTGCCGGTCGAAAGCCAGCAAGGGTACCAGTACCAGGTCGGCGTCGCAGGGCGGCAGCACCGTTCCGTTCACCGGCTCGGGTATGCCCCATGTACCGGGTTGAATGGCCGTGTCATCGGTGTATAAAACCTGCTCAATTTCGTTGCCGCTTATGCGGGGAATCGTAATCTGCAGGCCGGGATGGCGGAACGCCAGGTAATGGAGGAAATGATCGGTTTCTATTTCCCCCCGGTCTTTCAGTGCCAGGTAGGTATGTACGCAGTGCAGCGGTGGCAGTTGCAGCTGCTGCAGCCCGATGAGCAGCAGGTCATCGAGGCGGTTGCGCTCACTAGCGGTAAGCTGCAACCGCTTTTCGGAATAGATGTGCCGCGCTTCCTGCTTCGTCATGATCCGGGTTCTTTGTTTACAAAAATGGAAAACACCGTGGTGCCGTAATTGCGTTGCACGCGGAAGTAAGGGAACCCGCTGTACTGGTTGCGGGGTGTATGCTCCAGAACCATCCAACCGCCTGGCTTCAGCAGTTGCCGCTCAAACACCTGCCGGGGCAGTTCGTCTATTGCAGCCAACGCATAGGGCGGGCCTGCAAAAATGAAATCGTATTGCTCGCCGCATTGCCGGATAAAGGCAAACACATCCATCTGCACCACCTGCAGGTGCATGCCCAGTTTGGCGGCGGTTTGCCGGATGAAAGCGGACATGGCAGGGTCTTTTTCCACGATGGTCTGGTTGGTGGCACCGCGGCTGGCCAGTTCGTAGCTGATACTGCCCGTTCCGCCAAAAAGGTCCAGTGTTTTCAGCGTGGAGATCGCCAGGTTATTTTCAATTATATTGAACAGCCCTCCCTTCGCCAGATCGGTGGTAGGCCGGGTGTGGGGCATCTTAGCCGGTGGCTGAAAGGTTCGCCCGCCATATATTCCACTTATGATACGCATGCCAGAACGCGGTCGGGGAGTGCCAGTACATACGGGGGATGTCCATCGTCCCAGGCGGGATACCGGTACTGCAGGGTGGATGAAAATGAAATGCTTCCGATGTATTGCTCCAGCAACTGCATTACGGCTGAATCGGCAGCCAGCATGCCCTCCAGTACAACGGGGGTGTCGGCCGGGGATAAATCCCACTGTTGCATGATCTGCAGGAGAAGATAGAGCAGGTCTTCGGGTGTGTGGCACCGGCAGTTACGCAGCAATAACCACTTGTCATCCCGCTCCACTGTAACGTGATACTGTTTCAGCAACACGGAAACCGTTATCCTTGCCGCAACAGCGGCTTTGTTGCGGAGCAGGAGCGACTGCAGGTGCAGCACGGGAGCATCCGGAAAGCGGTACAGCAGCTGCTGGCACACCACCTGGGGCAGGGCGTACACGTTCACCGCCTGCTGCTGGGGTACCGGGTCGCGGTACAAGGCCATTCCCTGTGTATGGCTGTTGAGCAGATCAAGGAAGGGTTGTTCAAGGGCGGGCTGGTGCAACACTTCCGGTACCAATGTATTGGGCGCATCATAATGAACAAAGGTAATGGAGGCTGCCTGTTGGGCCTCCTCTGCAACCTGGTCGGCCACGGCGTTCCAGGTTGCAGGGGAATCGGACCCGTCCAGCTGGTACAGCGACCAGTGCAGAACGGATTTTTCGGCCGGCAGGTACCGGATTATTCCGGCAAAACCTTCTCCCAGTTGCACAAGCAGGCGCGACCGTCCCTGAACGTCTTCCGGCACTTCGGCTTCTGTGAGTGTATAAAGGGGTTTGTTCAGCATCCGTTTGTCTGTCGTGTGCAATAATAGCAATATTTTCGCCAACTGCCTGTGGTGGAACAGCCGGGGCACCCGTATGACAAACAAGCTACAACTCAATACCTCCAACCGGCAGATCCTCTCGCTGTCCCTTCCCATCAGCATCGCACTGGTGGTGCCTTTTCTCAATTTCTCCATCAACAACTTTTTCTTAAGTCGTCTCGGTGAAAGTGAACTGGGTACCGCTGGAATAACCGGCGTCTTTTTTCTTGTACTTGCGGTGCTGGGTAACGGACTCAACAACGCCCTGCAGGCCATCATCTCCCGCAGGGCGGGAGAAAACAACGCATCTGCCATCGGTGAAACTTTTGGGCAGGGGCTCCGCATCGCCCTGTTCTTTGCAGCGGGTGCCATCCTGCTTACCTGGCTGCTGGCTCCGTTTTTCCTATCGGGGATGCTGCGCCACCAGGAAGTGGAGGAACGGGCGGTCAACTTCCTGCTGATACGGGTGTGGGGACTCCCCTTCCTGTACCTCTTTCAGCTCTGCAATGCCTTGCTGGTAGGAACCACCAATTCCCGTTATCTCATCATTGGCGCAGCGGCGGAAGCCGCCGTGAACATTGTGCTGGACTATGGCCTCATTTTCGGCAAACTGGGGCTCCCCCGGCTGGGCTTTAACGGTGCGGCCTGGGCATCGGTACTGGCGGAAGCAGTAGCACTGGGCGTGGTGCTGCTCGTGATCCACCGGAAAAAACTGCACCGGCAGTTCCGGTTGTTTGACTCCTTCCGTTTGCTGCCCGACCTTACCCGCCTGTTGCTCAAAACATCAGCACCGCTGATTGGCCAATACAGCATCAGCATCATCAGCTGGCTGTTCTTTTACATCTTTCTGGAGCACCAGGGAGAACGCTCCCTCGCCGTGTCCAATATCATGCGCAATATTTTCAGCCTCACGGGCATTTTCACCTGGGCCTTTGCCGCAACCACCAACACCATGGTGAGCAATCTCATTGGTCAGAACCGGCAGGAAGAAGTCACCGGGCTGATTCGTAAAATCATGCAACTGAGTTTGCTGAGCGCGGTACTGCTGTTGGTTTTTCTGAATATTTTCGCCAGGCCCATCCTCTCGCTTTACGGTTTATCCGACGCATTCATTGCCACCGGCGTACCGGTGCTGCGGGTAGTATCGGCAGGCATCCTGGTGATGAGTATATCCGTGGTTTGGCTTAACGCGGTAACCGGTACCGGTCACACAACCGTAAACCTCCTGATAGAGGCCCTCGCCATTGTGCTGTACATGTGTTATGTGTACCTGGTGCTGGAACACCTGCAGCTGGGACTTCTCTGGGGATGGGCCTCCGAAATATTATACTGGGGCGTGATCCTCTTGCTCGCCTGGGGTTATATGCGCAGCGGTCGCTGGCAAAAGAAAACATTTTAGGTCCAGAGCCTGAGTAAGCGGTTGGCTTCCGCTTTCACCAACCGGTCTTCCGAGGTGGTATCGGGCAGCCGGAGTAATTCGCGAAGGAGTTGGATGGCCCTGGGGCGTTTTCCCGCCTTATCCAGCGCCTTAGCCAGTTCCAGGTAGTTGAGCAGAAAGCCGGGGCTGAGATCCTTTGCCTTTTCATAAAAATAGATCGAAGAGTCGAATGAGGCCCGCGGCAGTCCGCCAAAAAACACGCGGGCGCCGGCCCGTTCAAATACATTCAGGCTGCTCACTTCGTAGTGCCATTTACCCAGCACATGCAGGGCTTTGAAGTTACGGGGATTGTAGAGCAGGGCTTTCTCCGCGTAGGTTTTAATGTCCCGCACATTGCTCACTTTCTCCCCTGCTTTATGCATCAGCGCCAGGCGTCCGTACGCCACCGCCATTACCATATTGGCATCTGAATCGGTTGGCTTGATTGCTACCGCACGCCTGGCAAAGGCCAGGGCCCGCTCATAAAAGTCCATGCGCTCTTCAACAGTGCGCTGGTGACGACCAATGCGGCTGGCCAGTTCGCTGCTGCGAACCAGCGCGTGCAAATGATGGGGTTGTTGCTGCAAAACCTGTTGAAACAACTGAAACGCTTCAGTTTCTTTCATTTGCGTTTCCAGCCGATCGGCGCGTGCCACCAGTTCTGCCACGGGTTGTGCATGTGCGCCGGCACAGAAAACACACAGAAATATCAGGATCAGAACCCGCGGGATCATGCGCATTTTTTCAATAGGATTGCTGGTAAGTGATGCCGGTTTTGCCTTCAAAATGGGTGATGGGCGGGCGGAGTTTGTACACCTCCATCCGTATTTCTTTAATAACGGGAAATTCCTGCCGGATCGTATGACACACATCGGCCGCAAGCGATTCAAGCAGGGAGTACCGTTGCTGCATTGCATCCAGGAGAATAGCATACAACCGCACGTAGTTGATGGTATCTTCCAGCCGGGTGATGACATGACCAGATGGGTACCATACCGACAGGTTGACTTCATAATCGCCGCCGGTGACCGCCTCCTGCTCATAAACGCCATGGAAAGCGTGAAACCGTACATCCTTGAGGTGAACCGCATTCATAGGATCGAAAATAGTGAAGAAGGCGATGCATTGCTGCAGTTATTTTCATAAAACTGAGGAGCATAAAAAACCTGTACACGCACCAACCGGCTGAGTACAGGTTCCTGAACGTAAACAAGAGTAATTATACAAACCCTTTGGCCGAAAGATACCGTTCTGCATCCAATGCTGCCATGCACCCGCTGCCGGCCGCCGTAACCGCCTGGCGGTACACCTTGTCCTGCACATCACCGGCTGCAAAAACACCTTCCACATTGGTGCGGGAGGTACCGGGCACGGTTTTGATGTAACCGGCCTCGTCCATCTCCACCCACCCTTTGAAAATACCGGAGTTGGGCTCGTGCCCGATGGCCACAAAGAATCCCTGCACGGGAATCACGGATTCGGCGCCGGTTCTGTTGTTTTTTACCCGCATGCCATCCACCTTGTTTTCACCGAGTATCTCGAGTGTTTCGGTATTCCAGTGTATTTCAATGTTGGGCGCTTTCATCACGCGCTCCTGCATCACTTTGCTGGCCCGCATCGCATCGCGGCGGATCAGCATGTGCACTTTGGTGCAAAGTTTGCTCAGGTAAAGGGCTTCTTCAGCAGCGGTGTCACCGGCTCCCACAATGGCCACTTCTTTGCCCCGGAAGAAAAACCCGTCGCACACAGCGCAGGCACTCACACCATAGCCGTTGAGACGTTGTTCGCTTTCAAGGCCCAACCATTTGGCACTGGCGCCGGTACTGATGATCACACTGTCTGCTTCAATCAGCTTCTCCTCGTCAATCCACACTTTGTGGGGATGGCCGGAAAAGTCAACACGGGTGGCAAGACCGTACCGGATATCTGCTCCCATGCGGGCAGCTTGCCTTTCAAAATGCACCATCATCTCGGGGCCCTGGATGCCATCGGGGTAACCGGGGTAGTTTTCCACTTCGGTGGTGATGGTGAGCTGTCCGCCCGGCTGGATGCCCTGGTAGAGAACAGGTTTCATATTGGCGCGTGCTGCGTAAATAGCTGCCGTGTACCCGGCAGGTCCCGATCCGATGACCAGGCAATGTACTTTTTCTGCTTCCATAATGCTTGTTGCTTCAGCGTCAAAAATAAAGGTTCCGCAGGTCGGGGAGTGTGATAATTGTCCAACCAACCCCGGAATGTGGATAAACACCGTTATCGCCGGATGACCAGGGTGCTGAACTGGTTGGCATATCCGCCAAAATAGCCGAGAGCGCCATTGCTGATGTTGCCCAGTATCTTGGGAGGTGATGAGAAAGGATTACCGATGCTCTGGTAGTTGAACTCTACGGTGCGCCAGAAATCAAAGGTGGCCTTGTCGATGTTACTGAACTGAACGGTTACGGTATCGCCCCGCCGGAAAAATCCATAATCCTCAAAACTACCGGGGTTGTTACGGTCCACTCCGCGGTCAATGTCCACCACAATGGTGCTGTTGTTTACAAACTGGTCGTCGAAAACGGAATTGAAGCCGGGCAGAAAGGGACCGCTGTTCACCCGGGTGAAATAGCGGATGTAGTTGCCAAAGCCGGGCGGATCGGTTACACGCCCCCGTAACAGGGCGCGGGTGCTGGTATCGGGGTCATTGGGCGGACGTACCCACCAAAGCGAATCGATGGTCTTGGTGAGCAGCGGAATGGTGGTAACGGCCCGGTACTCCCTCCCCTCCCACCGGATCAGTAACCGGTAGGTCTTTCCTTCTTCTCCCACAATGCGGGTGGACGGGCTGGCATCATCGGTGGTATAAAAACTGAAGGCTAACCCGCCGGGCAGGGTTTGATCGATCCGGCGCAGGCGGTGTGAGCGACTACCCTCTTCCAGGATCACTTCTGCATTGCGGATGATGGAAGAAGCCACTTCCCCGGCACTGATGGTGGAAAAATAATTCAGACTGCTTGTGAGCACCACCACGGGGTCGCGATCTGTTTCAATGCGGGCGTCAACCGACAAAACAGCTGCGGCCTCCTTTAACTCGAAATCAATCACCTTTTCGCAGCCGGAGAACAACAGCCACAGCAATACCAGGGTTGAAAACTTCCGCATGATACAAATTTAAAATGGCCAACCGCCGGATGCACAACACCGGTGGAAAGAAAAAGTTAAATCCGTCCGGCATAAAAAATCCCTCCACAGGGGAGGGATTCAGTACGTACGACCCATCGAATAAAAAGTTTAGTTGCCCAGGTAGCTTTTCAGTGCGTTGCTGAAACGGGCTTTCTGCAGGCGTTTGATCGCCCGCTCTTTGATCTGGCGGATGCGTTCCTTGGTGAGATCGTATTTCTGGCCGATTTGCTCAATGGTTACGCCATTTTCTCCGTCCAGTCCGAAATACGCGTTTACGATTTCCGCTTCGCGGGGACTGAGTGATTTCAGCACACGGCGGATTTCGTTGCGCAGGGAATCTTTCATCACGTCTTCATCCGTATCATCGCTGCCTTCGAGCAGATCGCCCATAGCAACGTCTTCTGCTTCGTGCACAGGTGCATCCAGTGAAGTGTGGCGGGTGTTGCTCTGGAAAATATTGTTTATTTCCGTTTCGCTCATTTCCAGGATGTCCGCCAGCTCTTCGGTAGAAGGCTCGCGCTCATGTTCCTGCTCAAAAGCCATATAAGCTTTGTTGGCTTTGTTGTAGGTGCCAATTTTATTCTGGGGCAGGCGCACAAGACGACCCTGCTCCGCCAGTGCCTGCAGGATAGACTGACGGATCCACCACACGGCGTAAGAGATAAATTTAAAGCCCTTGGTTTCATCGAAACGCTGAGCTGCCTTGATGAGACCCAGGTTACCTTCGTTGATCAGGTCGCTGAGTGAAAGACCCTGGTGCTGGTACTGTTTGGCCACGGACACCACAAAACGAAGGTTCGATTGTACCAGTTTGTTCAATGCCCGCTGGTCGCCCATTTTGATCCGTTGAGCCAGCGTGGTTTCTTCTTCCGGCGTGATCATAGGTATTTTGGAAATTTCCTGTAAATACTTTTCAACCGCCTGGGAATCACGGTTCGTAATCTGGGTAGCAATCTTTAACTGCCTCATAATTAATCTGTTGTAAGTTTAAAATTCATCTGAGAGGGATTCACCGGCAGGTATGCAAACTGGCTAACGTATCCTCTGAGTCTATCTGCAAAGGTAATACCCATTTCCCGGTTTTCATAGACCTTGTTAATAAGTCGGTCTTTTTTGGGCATTATTCTACCGCCTGTCTGTGATTCTCTTCAAAAACATACCTGTGATTCATTCTGTTGCTGAATGAACAACTAATTTTGATAAAAACAGGTTAATACTACACATATATATGGAAATCATTGACTTCCGGAGCGATACCGTTACCCGCCCCACACCTGGCATGCGACAGGCCATGGCCGAAGCGCAGGTGGGCGATGATGTTTTTGGGGAAGACCCCGGCATCAACGAACTGGAGCAAAAGGCTGCAGATCTTTTTGGCATGGAGGCTGGACTTTTCTGTCCTTCGGGCACCATGACCAACCAGGTGGCCATCAAAGTGCACACCCAACCCGGGGATGAAGTAATCTGCGACGAACTGAGTCATGTGTACCAATACGAAGGTGGCGGGATTGCCTTTAACGCCGGTGCTTCGGTGCGGCTGTTACACGGCGACCGGGGCCGGATCACCGCCCGGCAGGTGGAAGCATCCATCAATCCAGATGATGTACATAAAGCCCACAGCCGCCTGGTGGTACTGGAAAACACCAGCAACCGGGGGGGCGGAAGTTGTTATCAGCTTGCAGAAATTGAAGCCATTCAAGCGGTATGCCGTGATCATCGCCTGGGACTGCACCTGGATGGGGCCCGGCTCTTCAATGCCCTGGTGGCCACGGGTCAGCGGGCACCGGATTATGGCCGGTTATTTGACTCCATTTCCATTTGCCTGAGCAAAGGACTTGGATGCCCCGTGGGAAGTGTGTTGGTGGGAGCAAACGATTTTATCCGCAAGGCGCGGCGGGTGCGCAAAGTGCTGGGCGGCGGCATGCGGCAGGCCGGCTTCCTGGCGGCTGCCGGCATCTATGCACTTGATCATCACATCGAACGGTTGGCGGAAGATCACCAGCATGCCCGTTGGCTGGAAGAAGCGGTGCGCTCCAACCCGTTAGTGGAAACCGTGTTACCGGTGGAAACCAACATCCTGCTCTTTAACTTAAAAGAAGGAATGCCTGCAAAAGCCTTTACTGAAAAACTACGGCAAAAGGGGATCCTAGCTTATGCAATGGGACCCCAACAGATCCGCCTGGTGGTACATCTCGACATCAGTTCTGCCATGGTGAACCGTGCAGCAGAGCAACTAGTAAGTCTCCGGTGAGGAGGCTTACAATAAGATCTTCAACGTACGCTCTTACTTGCGGGGTTCTGTTGCCCGCCCCGAAGGATCCGTTTGTACAATAAAATATTGGCGGATCATGTCGCCCATGATTGTAACCGTTTCGCCCAGGTAGAGATCGTTTTTACGAACCCGCAGAAAACTATTGTTCCGCTCTATCTTAAAGGAGTCCTGGCTGATGCGGCTCATATCGGCCTGCAAATTTTCAATCTTTAAGGGGTCGGTCAGGCGGGTCAGGTTGTCGAAACGGCTGATGGCATCACCTAACTGTTTCTTATTTTTCAGGAATGTTTCCAGCTTAAGCGAATGCACCCGGCGGTCGTATTTCTCCAGCCAGCCGCTGTTCTCCCTGATCGACTGGAAGGTTTTATTTTCGGCAACACGTTGGTTGCCGCGCTTCACAATATCCCGCAGATCATAGTCCTGCTTCCAGCTCTTGAACTGCACACTCCCTATTTCATCCCATGCCAGTGCTTTCGGATCATCTTTCTCCCGCAGTTTGAGGTACTCATACTGATCAGGCAGAACGATGTCGGAGGTCACGCCTTTGAGTTGCGTGCTTCCCCCGGTAATCCGGTAAAACTTCTGCAGGGTCAGCTTAATAGAACCCAGGTCACTCCCCCCGGTACTTACCCACGAAGTCCGTTCCAGTTCAATGTTCCGCTGTACTGTTCCTTTGCCGTAGGTGGAGGTACTGCCGATGACCAGGCCCCGCCGGTAGTCCTGTATGGCGGCGGCAAAAATCTCCGAAGCTGAAGCGCTGAACTGGTTAACCATCACTACCAGCGGACCGTTCCACAATACGGAGTTATCGCGGTCGCGAAGGATGGAGGGCGACTCATCCCGGCTCTTGACCTGTACGATAGGACCATCTTCAATAAAAAGACCCACCATCTGTACCACATCCATCAGGGACCCGCCGCCGTTGTTGCGCAGATCCATGATAATGCCGCTTACATTTTCCTTTTTGAGTTTCTGTATTTCCTTTGCCACGTCGGCCGCACAGCGGGCGCCATTGGGGTCCTGGAAGTTGGCATAAAACTCAGGCAGGTAGATATAGCCGATTTTATACCCGTTTTCGTCCGTGATAACAGCGCTCTTGGCAAAGACTTCTTCCAGGTTGATCTTTTCCCGGATCATGGTCACCACACGGGTGGTACCATCCGGTTTTTTAAGCGTGATCCGCACTTCAGTTCCTTTCTTACCCCGTATCAGTTTCACCGCATCGTCCACGGCAAACCCTGTCAGGTCCTGGGGTTCCTGGTCGCCCTGCGCCACTTTGATGATGTAGTCGCCGATCTGAATTTCGCCGGATTTATAAGCCGGGCTACCGGTTACGATGGTAACGATTTTGATGTTACCGTCTTCTTCCATCAGCGAAGCCCCTATACCATAAAACTCACCGCTCATCTGCTCGTCAAACGAACGGCGTTCCACCGGTGCAAAGTACGTGGTATGAGGATCCATGGTTTCGGTAATGGTATTCACAAACACGTTGAAGCGGTCATCGTCTTTCAGGCGATTGCGGAAACGCTCAAAAATCCGGTCAAAAGAACGCTCCACCCGTTCGCGGGCCTGCTTTTCCAGGTCGGCATTGCTGGTGGTGATGGGGTTTTCCTTGCCCTGGCTTTTTTCCTTCTGTTCCAGGAGGTCGGCATACCGCTCCAGCGTGTAGTATTTCAACTTTCGGCGCCAGTTCTCTTTCCATGCATTTTCGTTCCGGGCGTAGTCAATTTTATCAAAATCCTCATTGTAGCTCTCTTCCACCGTGAAATCGAAAGGCTTTTTAAGGATTTCCTTGTACAAAAGCGAAGCTTCCTTCACCCGCTGCTTGTACAATTCATTGATGGTAAAAAATGACTCGAGGGTAGCGCCTTTCAATTCATCGTCGATACGGGTCTCATAGGCACGGATCTTTTCGATGTCGGCTGCAAGAAAATAAGATTTATCCGGATCCAGGTTTTTCAGGAAGTTCTTCACCACGTCCCGCGAAAACTTATCATCCATTTTCCGCGGACTGAAATGGCCATCCACCAGCATCTCTCCCACCAGTTGCAGGATGCGCTCGTAGCGGGTTCCGGGGTTTTTAAATGCGGAAGAGGACTGAACCGCGTAAAAGACGCTTCCACCGAGTACGAGTAAAAGGATAATGAACAGACTTTTTTTACTAAACATATAGTCCAGGGCTTTTAACATAGCGAATAAGCGTAAAAATAAGGAGATTTGTGAAGCTCATAGGTGCCGCCGGTGGAATTACCGCTATTTAACAGCCCTTTAGCGAGTCATATAAACAGCCTGAAATATTAACAACACAAGTCCTGCCTGGTTCAATAAATGAGAGTAGTCACGAAAAAAAACGCCATTGCGCCGTAACGGTTTTGATTTTCCGAACTACAAATAAGTGAAATACCTGTGCTGATGCAAAGGGGGGATTCAACGATAAATGCCGCTCGAACGGCTCCGCCGTTCCGGCTTTTTGCTTTTCCGCAGCTTACCCGCAAGCGGGTGC
>CALMED010000011.1 GCA_937862815.1 uncultured Chitinophagaceae bacterium
GTCGTTATTTCGACGTCGGCATCGCCGAGCAGCACGCCGTCACCTTCGCCGCCGGTCTGGCCTGCGAAGGCATGAAGCCGGTGGTCGCCATCTACTCGACCTTTCTCCAGAGGGCGTACGACCAGCTCATCCACGACGTGGCCCTGCAGAACCTGCCCATGGTGTTTGCGCTCGACCGAGCGGGGCTGGTGGGGGCCGACGGTGCCACCCACGCCGGGGCTTACGACATCGCCTACCTGCGATGCATTCCCAACATGGCGGTGGCCTGTCCGGCCGACGAAGCCGAGACACGCCAGCTGCTGTCGACCGCCTACTTGCAGAACCACCCGGTGGCTGTCCGCTACCCGCGCGGTTCCGGGGTCGGTACGGTGGTGCCGTCCGGGCTGGAGGGCTTGCCCTATGGCAAGGGCGAGGTGAGGCGACAGGGGCGAGGGGTGGCCATCCTGGCTTTCGGCACCCTGTTGTACCCTGCGCTGGAGGCGGCCGAGGCCCTGGGCGCCACAGTGGCCAACATGCGCTGGGCCAAGCCGCTCGATCTGGAGCTGCTGCGGCAGCTGGCCACCACGCACGATGCCCTGGTGACGGTGGAAGAGGGCTGTGTCATGGGGGGCGCTGGCTCCGCTGTGCTTGAAGGCTTGCAGGAGCTGGGGCTGATCCTGCCGGTGCTCACGCTGGGCTTGCCTGATCGCTTCATCGAGCACGGAGACCCTGCAAAACTGCTGACGCAAGTGGGCCTGGATGCGCCCGGCATCGAGGCCTCGGTGCGGTCCCGTCTGGGGGCGCATCTGGTTCCATTGTCCGCTCTCAAGTCGGTCGCCTGAAGGGGCCGCCCGCCGGGCCGGGAGGGTGGGTGGAATTTTTTTCACGCCCCTTGTGAGCCCGATTTCAGATGGCCTTGCGAACCTTGCAAAAGGCTGAACGCATGCCGTCACCGTCTTGCCCAACGAGGGAAAACCCCCAAAAGTGGTGCGCTCCGGCTTTCTACAATGGAGGGCGACCTAACAGTCGTTGACCTCCACCGTCAGGTGGAGGTGCATTCAGTTCACAACCACGGAGTCATTCAATATGGATCGTCGTTCCCTCATTGCAGCGTCTGGCGCTGTTGGTGTGGCCGGTTTGCTTGCAGCCTGCGGGAAGAAGGAGGAGGCACCTGCCACATCCGCAGTCCCTGCGGCAGCTCCTGCACCGGCTGCCGTGCAAACAGGCGAAACCGTTCGGTGGCGTCTCGCTTCCAGTTTTCCGAAGGCGCTCGACACCATTTACGGTGCGGCAGAGGTCTTTGCGAAAATCGTGAACGACGCGACGGGCGGCAAGTTTCAGATTTCGGTCCACCCGGGTGGAGAGTTGGTTCCCGCCTTTGGCGTGGTGGATGCAGTGCAGGAAGGCACGGTGGAGTGCGCCCACACCTGCGCCTACTACTTCTTTGGCAAGGATGATACGTTTGCCATCGGTACCGCCATTCCATTTGGCCTCAATAGCCGCCAGCTCACCGCTTGGTACTACGAAGGCAATGGCTTGAAGCTGTTCCGCGAGTTCTACGACGCCTACAACATCGTGAACTTCCCTTGTGGCAACTCGGGCGCCCAGATGGGTGGCTGGTACCGCAAGGAAATCAAGTCGCCGGCCGATCTGCAGGGCCTGAAGTTCCGCGTGGGTGGTTTTGCCGGCAAGGTGATGAGCAAGCTGGGTGCCGTGCCCCAGATGATTCCCGGTGGGGAGATTTACCAGGCGCTGGAGCGTGGCACCATCGATGCCGTGGAATGGATAGGCCCGTACGACGACGAGAAGCTCGGCTTCCAGCGTGTGGCGCCGTTTTATTACTACCCGGGCTGGTGGGAAGGGGGCGCACAAATCGATTTGTATGTCAACAAAGCGGCTTTCAATGCGTTGCCGAACGAATACAAGGCGATCGTCACCGCGGCCGCTTCGCATGCTCACACCAACATGCAGGCCATGTACGACGTTCGCAACCCGCAGGCGCTTAAGCGTTTAGTGGCCGGCGGCACGAAGCTGGAAGCGTTCCCGCGTTCCGTGATGGATGCCGCTTTCCGCGCTTCGATGGAGCTTTACAAAGAGCTCAACGATACCAACCCGCGTTGGAAGAAGATCTACGAAGATTACGCCGCCTTCCGTCGCGATGCCAACCTGTGGTTCCGCTTCACCGAAGCGCGCTTCGACAGCTACATGCAGGCTGCCCGCCTGTAAACTTGACCGTCACCGGTCTGCATCGGACGCCCCGCGGCCCAGCGGGGCGTTTTGTTGTTTCGGTGACGGCAGGCGAACTATTTGCTCTCGAACGAATCATGGATCGATCGGGTCCGTGAAGGTATGCAGCCATGAAATTTTTTCTGCTTTTTTCGCGTGTGGTGGACACCGTCAACGGCGCTATTGGCAAGTTGATGATGTGGTTCATCCTGGCAGCCACGCTGATCAGCGCCGGCAACGCCATCAGCCGCTACGCTTTCAGCAAGAGTTCCAACGCCTTTCTGGAAATCCAGT
>CALMED010000012.1 GCA_937862815.1 uncultured Chitinophagaceae bacterium
AGAGAAGTTTATCCCGGCCTGAAGCCGGGAAGTCCCAGCGGGATCACGAAGTGAGCAAATCATGGTTCTGCCATTTTATTGAACTGCTGTGGTGGAAATACGGGGCACACTCCAACAGAAAAGCATCTGAACTTCTTCCCCCCGAATTTCCTTATTTGCAAATTTTCCGGCATATTTGGACCCGCAGCAGAAAATGGGGCATCTACAATTAACCGGCAAATTTTTACCGGCGAAAGCAGACACACGAATGCACCGGGCTGCAACACCAACCATGGTGACCCAACCAACCTCCATAGCCGTTATCGTTCCAGCCTATAATCCACCTGCCGGATGGAGCCTGCAACTGTTGGATGCGTGGAAACAGTTGTGTGCAGCAGCGGGTCAGTTCCACTTCAGACTTTACCTCGTAAATGATGGCAGCAGCAGTTCGGTATTTACCGACGAATTACCCCGGCTGCAGGAAGAACTACCTGCCGTAGAGGTAACCACCCTGGCCATTAACAGCGGAAAAGGGGCGGCTGTGCGAAGCGGTATCAGCCAGGCACAGGGAGATTTTTTCCTGCTGACCGACATTGATTTCCCCTACACCATTGACAGCATGTTGCGCATATTGCATGCCGTTGCGGCTCTTCCCGGCGCCGATATTGCTGCAGGCAACCGTGATGCATCGTATTACAACCAGGTGCCGGGTTTCCGGGGGGGGCTCTCCCGTTTCCTTCGTTACCTCATCCGCAAACGGTTACGGCTGCCGTTCGACGATACCCAATGCGGCCTCAAAGCCCTCAGTGAGAAGGGGAAGAAAGTGTTTCTCGCCACCCGGACCAACCGCTACCTCTACGACCTTGAACTGATTGTAAAGGCTGTTGCGCAGAAAGACCTCCGTGTGGTACCCGTACCTGTGGAACTGCGCAGCGGCATTGAAATGCGGCGCATGTCGCCCCGCATCCTCCTGCAGGAGGCGGGCAATTTTCTGAACATCTTTTTCTTCCGGCACCGGTTATGAACAGGTATTCCAACTGGGACGGATGGATGGTTTTCCTGGCTTCCTGCCTGGTGGTGGCCGCCGTATTTCCCACCATCCTGCTGCACCCCAACACCACTCTTTTTTCTGTTGGGGGCGATGGCATTAAAAATTATTTCACCGCCCTCTATTACCTGCAGCACAACAGCGGCATCCGCTTCACCGGCATGAACTATCCCTTTGGGGAGCACATTTTATTTGGCGATGCGCAGCCAGGACTGATGATTCCCTTTGGCTGGCTCTGCAGTGTGTTTCCTGCTTTGAGTCAGCATCACCTGGCTTTTTTCAACTACAGTGTTCTCACCGGCATGGCTCTCGGTGCTCCCGCCGTATTCCTGCTGCTCAAAGAGTTCCGGGTAGTGCGCTGGCAGGCCCTGGTGGCCGCCCTCTGCATCAGTTTCCTCTCACCCCAGGTACTGCGGGCCGAAAATCACTACGGCCTGAGTTATTTTTTCCTGTTTCCGCTGACCTGGCTGGTGTGCCTGCGGGCTGCTGCCCGGCCCGGCATTAAATGGACCGGTACCGGCATCCTCCTCGTCGTTGCCACAGGCCTGCTGCACTTTTACCTGGCCCTGCTCAGCTGCCTGTTCTTACTGGGCTATGCACTGCTCACAACCCTGCTGCGCCGGAAGAAAGAAACTATTGCCGCCAAACTCAGCTGGTGGGGCATTCCGCTCAGCGGTCTGCTGCTGCTTCAATTGTTTGTGCGGCTGACCGACGGGGTTTCCGACCGGCCCCAGAAACCCTGGGGCTTTCTGACCACCCTGGCCGACTGGCGCAGCATCCTCCAACCGCTGCCGTCGGATCTGCTTCGCAGAAACATACCGGAATACCGGGGATTTGAAGAAGGATTTTCATACATCGGATCCTTGCCCATTGTCTTCCTGGCCTGTTTCCTGGTTACAGGTTTGTTCCTCCTCTTCCGGCGCCGCCGAAACGGATACGAACACCTTCCCTTCCTTCACCAGCAGGAACTGCTTTTTTTTCTCAGCAGCGCCGGGCTGCTGCTGTTTGCCATGGGCATCCCCTTCATCTGGAACATGGAGTGGCTGGCCGACCGGCTGAGTGTGCTGCGGCAGTTCCGCGGACTGGGGCGCTTTGCCTGGGCGTTCTACAGTGTATGCACGGTGCTGGCGGTGGTTGGTTTTTCCCGGTTCACCGGTTTTATTTCCGGGAAAAAATACGCGTGGGCAGGTAAAGGAGCGATCGCCCTGCTCTACCTGCTGTGGGCCGGTGAAGCCGGATGGCGGATGTACACCTTCCACAAGTTCGACAATACAGCATCGTTGTATTACCGGATCTTTACAGAAAACAGCTACCGGCAGCAACTGGAGCGGGAGGGTTACCGTACCGATCATTTTCAGGCGGTGCTCTGCCTGCCCTACAGCCACATCGGTTCGGAAAAGTTTGCACTCGACAACTGGCCCTCACCCTATTTTGCCATGCGGGCCGCGTACCACACCGGGCTACCGGCGATGAATGTGATGATGTCCCGCACATCGCTTTCGCAGAGCTGTCTGCTGATGCAGTTTACCGGTGATACGGTACTGCAGAAAGAAGTAATATCCCAACTACCTTCTACCAAACCCCTGCTGCTGCTGACCCATGGTACGCAGTTCACCCCTGCCGAACAATACCTCATACGCAACGCCAAAAAAATCTGTTCCGATGCGGAGGCCACCTTGTACGAATTACCGCTGGCTGCGTTCCGGGCTCAGACAGAAGCGCTGTCGGAAACATACCGGCAACGGGATCAATTGTTACAGAACAGGGGGGGCTGCTGGAACCTGTTGCCCGACCGGGATGTGCTGCTGCAGCATTACAGCAACCGGCTGCCATTCGACGGGTCGCAGTTTGTGGATAAGCGACGAAAGAAAAATGTGCTGGTCAGCGATACCGTGCTGCACCGCTTCCGCTTCGGCGACACCGTTGAACTGCGTCTGTGGGTGCGCATAGACCCTGAAAAAGACGCTGTGCCCATCCTCTACCTGGAAGAGTATGCAGACGGTGTGCGGGTAGGCTTACACGACATGCCATCCAAATCTTCGCGGGAAGTGTACCGGGATATGATCTGCATTTCGGGGAATTATGTACTGAAGAGTAACGCGCCGCGGATACGCGTTTCGCTGCACATCGGCAGCAGTTACGGCAACCTGATGGTTTATAAATCGGGCGACCAGGTGTTTGTACCGGCAGAAGGGAATCGCTTTTTCTTTAATAACCTGCCGGCGGGGTTCTGAGTGATGCTGCCGGGTCGGGACGCTGCCGGCGGCCTGACCCAAAGTACCGGTAGTATATCTGCTTATTCTGTTACAAACTTCTCTTTCATCTTTTCCAGCAGGCGGGTTTCCAGCATTTTCACTCCAAGGAGTATCATGTTTTTAAACGCCCGGGCGGTGGATATGCCGTGCCCTACAATAACGGGTTTATCCACCCCCAGGATGGGTGTGCCGCCGTAGGTTTCAAAATTGAATCGCTGGAAATAATCGTCTTCATGCAAGTGACGGGCTTTCGCAATATCGAAGATGGATTCGCCCAGTTTGAGGATGATGTTACCGGTAAACCCGTCGCATACCATTACATCGGCTTTGCCGGTGAGCACTTCCCTTCCTTCAATGTTTCCGATGAAGTTGATCAGATTGCAGTCCTTCAACAACTGGTAAGCTGCCTGTGCCAGCAGGTTGCCCTTCCCCTCTTCTTCCCCGATGTTAATGAGACCCACCCGGGGTTGTTCTATTTCGAGGATGTTCTGTGCGTAAATACTTCCCAGGATGGCGTTCTGCAGGAGATTCTCCGGTTTGCAGTCGGCCTGCAACCCCACATCCAGCAGCAGACCATAGCCGCCGTGTGCTTTTGGAATTACGGTAGAGATCGTGGGGCGCAACACCCCTTCAATGGCTTTGATGGAGTAAAACACACCCACCATCATGGCGCCGGTGTTACCGGCACTGATGAATGCGTCAATTTCGCCTTTGGCCAGCAACCGGAAGCCAATGCTCATGGAAGAATCGGGCTTCTCCCGCAGGGCACGGGTAGGCGGTTCATGCATGTCAATCACCTGGGTGGAGGGAACGATGCTGAGACGGCGCGGCAACTCGGGGTAATGCGCCTGCAGCATGGCGGCATCACCAATCAGTTTCAGGCGGACGTCGGGCGGACTGACCTGCAAAAACAAATCTACGCCCTGCAGAGTAGCCTCCGGGGCGTAGTCGCCACCCATCATGTCAATACCAATTGTCATGAGCAGGGTTTCGTATCAGGAAATCATTAAGCTTTGGCAGGAGCTTTTTCAGCTACCACTTTACCCTTGTAAAACAGCTTTCCTTCGCTCACATGTGCACGGTGGCGCACATGGGTTTCGCCGGTGGTGCTGTCCTTACTTAAGGTAACGCTAACAGCTTTGTAGTGCGTACGGCGCTTGGCGCTGCGTTGCTGGGAGTGTCTGCGTTTCGGATTCGGCATACGATTCGGTTTTTATTCGTTTCTGAATTTATCCAGGTCTTTCCAGATCGACTTATCTTCTGCAGGCTGCGGGTTGAGCCGGGCCAGCCGGGCCAGCACTTCCTTGTTGCAGTGCGGTCCACCCATTTCGCTTTCCTTGCACATCTTGTGCATGGGAATGCTGAGGTTGATAAACTCGTAGATCCAGTTTTTCAGGTGCAGATGACTTTCGGTACGGGAGATATAAAACACATCCGGGTTCTCCTCTTCTTCGTTCATTACATCCGGCTCATCGGTCATCTTTACCAGCATTTCAAATTCGTCCCACAGCTCGAGTGGCAGGTTATTGCCACACCGGTCACACAACACTTCCACAGTACCCCCTATTTCAAACTTCAGAAGCATGAAGCTGCTGCTTTTTTCGAGTTGCAGATTCACCTTTGCCGCACAATGGGTAAAGTCCTGGGAACCAAACTCCTCAAAAAACCTGTCGTTAATTTCGTATTCAAACGAATGAACGCCGGGTTTCAACCCTACAAACGCAATTTCAAATTCCCGGCGGCCACCCATACAGGTCGTTTTAAAGAGTTTGCAAAGGTAGGAGAATAGCGGGTATTTGCCAAATGAATACACAGCAAACCTCCTAAAATCAGGCAGCTACAGCCATGCAACCGCAAAGTCCCGGGTCCTTTTTGCCAACCGTTTTGCACGAGGGGGCTAATTTTGCGGTATGACCTACGGCCGAATCATACGGTTATCGCTTCTTATTGCATTGATTTTCATGGCACTGGGCATATTTGTGGTATCGGGCTGGCACGACCGGATTGAAATGTATTATTCCAACGGGTTGTACCCACCCCTGGCCCGTACGTTGCGGTTCCTGTTGGGAGGCATCCCCTTCAGCCTGGGCGATGTGCTGTACGCTTTTGTACTGCTGTACATCTTGTGGGAACTGGCACTGTGGGTCCGGCGGCTGGTCACCCCCGGTTTCAGCCGTGCTCAAAAACTGCGGCCGCTGCTGCTGGCTTCCATTGCCGTGCTCGTGCTGTACGTTTATTTCTACCTGTTCTGGGGACTGAATTACTACCGACTGGGCATTGAACACCAGTTGGGACTGAAGAACCAACGGCCACCGGCTGCAGCACTAACCAGCCTGACTGCCGAAATGCTGGAAAATGTCAACCGCACCAAAGCCGTTTGCCTGGGGCGGCAAGACACTGTCATGAGCCAGGAGCGCTTACTGGAATCTTCGCATGCTGCCTACCGCAAACTGGAGCGCCGCTTCCCCTTTCTTCGCCACCGCCAGTTCTCGGTAAAACCTTCCCTCTTTGGCAAGATGGGCAATTACGTGGGTTTCCAGGGCTACTATAATCCCTTCACCGGTGAAGCACAGATTAACATGCGGGTTCCCAATTTTGTACTGCCCTTTGTTACCTGCCACGAAATGGCCCACCAGTTGGGCTATGCCAGCGAAAGTGAAGCCAACTTTGTGGGATTCCTGGCCGCCTCCCATTCCACGGACACCCTGATGCAATACTCGGCGTATTTCGACATGTTTTTATATGCCTGGAACAAACTCCGGCAGGTTGATTCGGCTGCCGCTGCTGCCTTAAGCCAGCAACTTCATCCCGGCGCAAAACGCGACCTGGCCTATCTCCACGCCTTCAACCGGAAATACCGCTCCGTATTACAGGATCTCACCACCACATTCTATGACTATTACCTCCGGCAAAACCGGCAGCGCAAAGGCATAGACAGTTATGGTGAAGTAACCGGGTGGCTGATTGCGTTCCGGGAGAAGTACGGGAGATTTTAATGAATGAGTGAATGAATGAATGAATAGAATCAGAACTGGTTCTTCCACATCATGCTCTCCACAGGTTTGTTGGGCTGGCCGCTGTATTTGGCATTGGATTTCTGGTTGTATTTCACTTCAATCTCTCCTTCCACCGGAAAATAGATGAGTTGCCCGATGGGCATTCCTTTGTACACTTTAACCGGTTGTTTAACGGAAATCTCCAGGGTCCAGTTGCCGCAAAAACCCACATCGCCTTTGCCGGCCGTTGCGTGAATGTCAATGCCGAGCCGCCCGGTAGAGGATTTCCCTTCGAGAAAGGGCACGTGCGCATGGGTTTCGGTATACTCCAGGGTTACTCCCAGGTAGAAAATATGCGGGTATAGAATGATGCCATCGTCGGGTATTTCAAAATACTCGATGTGATTGTGCTTGCGGGCATCCAGCAGATGCTCCTTGTACGTAGCCAGGGTTCCACCCAGGTGTACATCGTAAGAATTACTGCCAAGGCAAGAGCGGTTGTACGGTACAATCTTAATGGTTCCTTTCTCTATTTCCTCTAATATGCGCTTATCGGACAGGATCATGACTATCTTTGTTGGGGTACCTGCAAGATAATCGCTCCCATTATCAGATGCCGCTCGTTTATCAACATACAATCAACAACAACACCCGGTTGGGCGTATGGCGGATCACGGAACCCGAAACTTTTTTCCGGGAACGGGTACCGCTCCTGCTGGACGTGAAGCACCCCCACAAGCGCTTACAGCACCTGGCGGGTCGCTACCTCTTGGCCGAACTGCATCCCGGGTTCCCGGTAAACGAAATCTGTATAGCGGACAGCCGCAAACCCTATCTGCCAGACAACCGGCTTCATTTTTCCATTTCCCATTGCGGCTATTTTGCAGCAGCGATTGTAAGCACAAAGCAACAAGTGGGTATAGATATAGAAGTACCAACGGCTACCATCTTCAAGATAGCGCAAAAGTTTCTGCGGGATGAAGAAACACGCTTACTGCAGGAGCGAATGAGCAGCGGCCAGTTGCTGGAAACCATCACCTTGCTGTGGAGCGCCAAAGAAACCCTGTTCAAATGGCATGGAAAAGGGGGCATTGATTTCCGGAAACACCTGCATGTGCAGCAAGTCACCGGCAACAACGAAGAAGGCCGTATCAGTGCAAGTTTTGAAAAAGAAAACCCGGTAACCCTTACGCTGGATTACCGGATTTTTGAGGAATTACTGCTCACCTGGACGGCCACTCCACCCCGCACGGGTTAGTTCCCGTTCCTGGGGAAGATCAGAATTTATACCCCACCGACACACCGCCGTAGGTTGGGATGAACCCAAAGTTGCCGAAAACAGGATTAATCGCTACGCGGAATGTAACACCCGACTCTTTGGGTTGATAGCGGTAACCGAAATTAAGATGACCGAAGGAAGAACGGAAGTTTTCCGATCCCGAAGAAGTACGATTGGATGTAATCACCTGCGTGTAACCTGCCCCCAATTCAAAGAAATTGGCTGTATTCTTTCCGAGCAGATAATTCAACCCAAGCGGTATGAACACAACGCTGCTTCGTCCTGACGTGCCTAAATTATAGTTAAACGAAAATCCGCCGATCCCCACCCGGGCACCGATGCCATCCTGCTTATTCGTAAAGCGGGTATCAAAGTTGATGGAAGCAAGACCCGGACCTCCCAATTCAAGGAAAACAGATTTGGCAGCTTGTGCATGGCCGGAAGTGGCAGTAAAGAGTACAATCGCCATCAGAAGGAGTACTTTTTTCATGTGTAAAAGTTTATACAATGAAAATACAACTTATTTGTGCAACGCTTACACAACATTTACTTCCCGTTCGAGGTCTACGCCAAACTTGTTCTGTACACTCTGCCGGATGGCTTCACTTAATGCAAGCAGTTCCTGTCCGCTGGCGGTTCCGTAATTCACCAATACCAGTGCCTGCTGCCGGTGACAACCCGCATCCCCTTTCCGGTAACCCTTCCAACCGCATTGCTCAATGAGCCAGCCCGCGGCCAGTTTCACGGTACCATCCGGATTGGGATAAGCAGGAATTTCCGGATAAGCCTGTTGCAGTTGCTGGAACTGCGAGGCCGTAACCGATGGATTCTTGAAAAAGCTGCCGGCGTTCCCCAGTTGCCGCGGATCGGGCAGTTTGGAACGACGGATGTTGATGACGGCTTGTGCAATGGCTTGTATGCTTACATTCTGTGCACCCATGCGTTCCAGTTCCTGTTCAATGGCGCCGTACTGAGTATGAAAGACGGGCTTTTTCCGCAGCCGGTAGGTGACGCTCACAATCACAAACTGACCCTTTGCTGCCTGTTTGAAGATGCTGTCGCGGTAACCGAAACGGCAACCGTCATTCGAAAAGCGAACCCGGGTTCTGTCAAGCATATGATATGCTTCCACCTCGTACACCACATCTTTAATTTCCACGCCGTATGCGCCGATGTTCTGCATGGGTGTAGCGCCCACGTTACCGGGGATGAGGCTGAGATTTTCCACACCCGCCCAGTTATTGGCAACGCAGTACTCCACCAGGTTATGCCAGTTTTCACCCGCGCCGGCGCGTAGGTACACAAAGTCATCGTCCTCCCCTGTCCGTTCACGTCCCATCAGTTCATTCTTCAGCACCCATCCGTCCACATCGCAGGTGAACAGGAGGTTGCTTCCGCCACCCAATATGAAACGTTTTGCACCGGAGGCAGACAACTTTAACAATTCATCCAGTTCCTCTACAGTTGAAAAACAGGCAAAACGACGGGCTGCAGCGTCCACACCAAACGTATTGAATTGTTTCAGCGAAACATTTTGCAGAACTTGCATGCAGGCAAAATAACACATTATGACGGGACAAACAGCGGTGTTACTGGGGGCCACCGGCTTAACAGGCGGTCATGTATTGGAGTTCCTGCTGGAAGATGATGCGTTTGAGCAGGTGCGGGTGCTCGTGCGCCAGCCGCTGGAGCGGCAGCATCCAAAGCTGGACATCCGGGTGGTGAACTTCAACGACCACCTGGCTTACCGCAGGGAGTTGGGAACCGGTGATTGTATTTTCTGCTGCATTGGCACCACGCTGGCGCAGGTGAAGGGAAACAAGCAATTGTACCGCACCATTGACTTTGATATACCGGTCAATGCCGCCCGGTTTGGGTTGGAAGCGGGGTTCAGGCAATACCTGCTGGTTTCTTCCCACCTAGCGAACGCCCGCTCTCCGTTTTTTTATCCCCGGTTGAAAGGAGAAACGGAGGAAATTATTTGCACATTTCCTTTTCAGTCCATTCACCTGTTCCGACCTTCTTTCCTGGTGGGCAAACGAAAACGTACACGCTATGCCGAAAGCTTAGGCGGGAAGCTCATGCAATTACTAAATCCCCTCCTGCCCGAAGTAGCCCGACCGGTGCAAGCAGCGGTGGTGGCCCGCGCTATGGTGAAAGCGGCCCGGCAAGGACAACCCGGTCTGCATCATTACACCTACAGCGGTCTGCAGGAACTGGGCGGCAACAGCCGTTAAAACTCAACTACAAAGCCCATACTGGGCAGGCGGGAACCGCTGGTATTGGGCAGGATTGCCGGCACAGCAAGTTGCCGGTTATTGGGAGCCTGTGGATTCCCAAACACACCCGGGTTGTAGGGCTCGCCGGTGCTGGTGGCGATCGTATTATCGGGGTTGCGTTTTAACGTAAAGCCGGGTTGTGTTGGATTGTTGCTGTTGTAAAGGTTCTGCACATCCAGGAAAAGATCGAGCGACCACTTGCGGAAATTCCATTTTTTATCAATGCGAAGATCCGCCGCATTAAAGGCCGGCAGCCGGTCGGAATTAACCCGGCTGTAATCGAATACCGGGGCATTGGTGAACGGGTAGTTTTCCAGGCTTTCGAACAGTTGGTATGGCGTTGCCGGAGCTTCGCCCTGGTAACGGAACCGAAGTCCCACTTCCCAGTTACGGGGGAACTTATACCCCCCCGTGAACGACACCAGGTGCCGGTTATCCCAGGCGGAGGCGATGAACCGGTTGCGGTCGGATCCTGTAAACAAGCTGTAGTAAAATGTATAAGCAAGTATACCGTAAAAGTTCCTGGTCAGGCGCTCCTGGTACATAAATTCAAAACCGTAGGCCTTACCCCGTCCGTTGCTGTTTACCCGTTCGTTGCCCAGCACACCGAAGTTACCACCCAGGTTGGCCAGGGAGATGCCTTTGTCGATGGAAACAGGATATTGGTCGTACCACTTGTAAAAACCTTCCAGCGTGATGCGGGTAGAAGAAGACGGCGTATATTCAATCCCCGATACCAGGTGATCCGACTGGATATAATCCACATTCCGGTTAACCAGCACATCATTTTCGCGGTAGCCCAGGATGGTGTAAGGGGCAATCTTGTAGTAGCGGCCGGCAGAGGTGTTTAGATTTAACCGGGAACTAAGCCTGTAGCTGGCCGAGAGGCGGGGCGACAGGGTGCGGCTGAGATCATTTCCATTGGTGGTAAACGTGTTACCATCGGCGCGGACTCCGCCCGATAAGGTCAGGCGATTGCTGAAAAAGCGACGGGTGGCATTGAAAAAGGCGCCGTAACGCAGGAAGTTGATTTCCGTGAAGTAGTTAGCTACGTAGCCGGGGCGACGCTGGAAAGTGGAGTTATCGTAGCGGGCATACACTCCCACCACCCCGGTGCTGAACTGCCAGCCGTTGGTACTGAAATTGAGTTCGTAACGCAAGCGCGTTTCGTCTTCGGTGGATTTGTAAGCAAGGATCCGCTCGCTGTCGACAGGCTTTTCATTGTCCTCGTATTGATCGGCGGTGTTCACCAGCCGGTTGTTGCTGAGAGCCAGGGTCCAGAACCCTTTCTGCATCGTATGGCGCCAGGAAAACCCGGCCGTATTGGTCCGTTGGGTGTTTAGCGGAAACTGCTCCAGGATGGCCAGCTGCTCCAGCGTAGGGTTATCGGGGCGCTTGAAGGTGAAATTATCAATGGCGCCGATGCCAATGAAGTTGAGCTCGTTCTTGTTGTCCAGCTTGTGGGTGACCTTGTATTGATAATCCCAGTAATCAGGCAGAAAGGGCAGCTCAATCAATTGAAAAATGAACTGGAGGTATGAACGCCGAACAGAAGCCAGGTAGGTGGTTTTCCCGTTTTTCCGGCCCAGGGGTCCTTCGGCCGTGAGTGCCGCTTCACTGGCACTGAGCCGGAAATTACCCTGGAAGCCCTCGGGGTTACCGGTTTTTTGCTTGAACTGCAAAACACCGGAGAGCGGGTTGTCGTATTTTGCCGGGAAGGCGGAGGTGTGCAAGGTCACACCTTCTATAAAGGAAACATTAAGTAATCCAACCGGGCCGCCCGCTGCACCCTGGGTGGCAAAATGGTTGATGGAGGGGATCTCAATTCCATCCAGAAAATAGGTATTCTCATTGGGAGCCCCACCGCGGATGATAATATCGTTTCGGAATCCAACAGAACCGCTTACACCCGGAAGAGATTGCACCACTTTGGCAATATCGAAATTGGCGCCGGGGTATTTGGCGATCTCGTTGGTACCCAGGCTCTGGACCGAGTTCACCACACCCACCGGCTTCACAAAACCGGGCTTTACTACCACTCCTGACAGTTCCTTGTAAGCAGGCTCCAGTTCAAAGCTCAGTTCAATGGCGTTGCCGGAAGTAACCGATACGTCAAACCGCTGCTCGCTCCGGTAACCCGTAGCAGTGGCCTCAAGGTTGAACGTACGGGTGGGGATTCCTGCGATGCGGTAGTATCCTTTTTCATCGGTTATAGCTCCCAGGTCCGAATTCTGCAGCTTGACAGATGCCCCGGTCAGCGGTAAAAGGGTTCGGGCATCCCGGACATACCCATTGATGGTGCCGGTATTTTGAGCAAGAAGTCCGTTGGTAATCAGTAGAATAGCTAATAAAAAAGCGAAAGAGGTCTTGATCATCTTCATTCGTTCATTAAAATTTCGCAAAGGTAGCATGTTGATAGTTTGAATCGGGTTTATTGAACAAATATATCTGCCGAATGTTCTATCCGGTATGCTGATTATTCTTTTATTGCATTTGCTGACAGGGCAAAGCTTCGCCCCGGTTGCGTCCGCCGGCCAACCGGCTATTGTGCGGGTATCGGTCATAAAAATTGACGGACAAAAAGGAGACATATACGCGGCCCTCTATGCCACCGATAAAGGGTTTCCCATGGATCCCGATCGGGCATTTCGCACGGCCCGGGCCCAGGCAAAAAACGGCTCGGCTCAGCTGCAGTTTGAAAATGTGCCGCCCGGTACCTATGCCATTGCCCTGTTCCACGATACCAACGGCGATGGAACCCTTAACACCAACCTTCTCGGTATTCCCAAAGAAGGATATGGCGTAAGCAACAACGTGAAAAATATGTTCAGCGGCCCAACCTTCCGGCAGGCTGCCTTCCGGCACCAGCAGGAAACCCAACTAACCATCCAGGTACGCTATTAATCATCTCTTCATGCAGAAAACCAAAACTATTGCTGTCATCGGGAGTGGATTCGGCGGCTTATCGGCAGCCATCCGGCTGGCTGCCAAAGGGAACCGTGTAACGATCTACGAAAAACTCGACCGGCCGGGTGGAAGAGCTTACCAATACGAAATCAACGGATTTAAATTTGACGGCGGCCCCACGGTTATCACCGCCCCGCACCAGTACGATGAGCTGTTTGAGTTGGCCGGCAAGAAGCGGGAAGACTACATGACCCTCGTTCCGCTGGATCCCTTTTACCGGATATTCAACGGAAACGGCCAGCAGTTTAACTACTGGCGGGATCAGCAAAAAACCGAGGCGGAGATCGCCCGTATCAGTCCGGATGATGTGGAAGGCTATCGTCGCTTCATTAAAGGAGTGAGCGCCATCTTCAACTGGTTTCATCCGTTTACGGAGAAAAGTTTTCCCTCGCTGTGGAGTTTTCTCCGGATTTTTCCGCACGTCATCAAAACCGGAACCTGGCGCAGCATGTATGCATACGCCGCCCACTTCCTGAAAAACGATTTTATCCGGAAGGTAGCATCGTTTCACCCGCTGCTGGTGGGCGGTAATCCGTTTGACACTCCTTCGATATACGGCCTTATCATCCAGTTTGAAAAAGAGTGGGGCGTGCATTATTGCCAGGGTGGAACGGGCGCCATTGTGAAGGCCCTCTGCCAACTTTTCCAGGACTGCGGCGGTGAGATCCGGCTCAATACCGAAGTGGAAGAAATTGTGATCCGCAACGGACAGGCTGCCGGTGTGCGACTGAAAGACAGTACCGTGGAGGAAGCCGACGAAGTGATCTGCAACGGCGATGTGGCTTTCGCCTATAAAAACTACATCCCCACCCGCCTGCAACCCCCGGCCCTGAACCTCTGGCTGAGCAACCTGCAATACAGCAATTCGCTGGTGGTGATTTATTTCGGCACAAAGAAAAAATACACCGATTGCCCCCTGGCCCATCACAACCTGGTCCTTGGTAACGACTACAATCGGCTGATGCGGGATATTTTCAAGCGCAAAGTGCTGCCGCATGAACTGGGTCTCTACCTGCACATGCCCTCGCGTACCGACAGCAGTATTGCACCAGAAGGCTGCGACTCATTTTATGTGTTATCGCTGGTACCCAACCTGGATGGTGACATCAACTGGCAGGAAGTGCAGCACGAATACACCAACCGGATACTCGATTACCTGGAACAATGCTTTCTGCCCGATCTCAAAGCTAACATTGTTGCACAGCATGTGGTAACGCCCCTGCATTTCCGCAACACGTTGAACAGTTACAAGGGAGCCGCCTTTTCCATAAAGCCTTCCATGATGCAATCGGGCTACTTCCGGCCGCAGGTTGCCTCCAAATGGTTTGAAAACCTGTACTTTGTAGGAGCCGGCGTTCATCCAGGGGCCGGTGTACCCGCCGTCATGGCATCAGGTAAGATTGCCGCTGGAGCCATCGAAGCCAAAAGCAGCTGATATGAATCAACCGCAACAGTCAACATTTTTTGAATACGGTATCAACCGCAACCAGATCGTGTACAGCCTCGACGATGTACCGGTTACCGGCACCATTCCCACCTGGCTGAGCGGTTCTTACATCCGTAATGGCCCGGGCATGTTCAACCTGCAACACCGCCGCATGAACCATTGGTTCGATGCCATGGGCGCGCTGCATAAATTTGACCTGCACAACGGGAAGGTGAGTTATCAGTGCCGCTTTATCGAATGTGAATCGTTCCGGCATGCGACCGCCACCGGAGATCTCAAATTTTCGGAATTTGCCACCGACCCCTGTAAATCGCTGTTCAAAAAAGTGCAGTCCTATGTCTTCCCCACCCTGCCCAATATGACCGACAATCCCAAGATCAACGTCGCCCGGATCGGTGATAAGTGGATGGCCCTGGGCGAAACACCCATGCAGGTAGAGTTTGACCCGGAAACTCTGCGCACCATTGGAGTAAGCGAACCCGTACCGGGCGCTTTTGCTTATAAAACCACCGCACACCCCCATTTTGAAGACGAGCATGCGTACAACCTCGTGGTAAAATTTGGCATGCAGAGTCATTACCGCATTTACGATGTTTCGCGCCCGGGTGAAAAAGCGCTTGCCAGCGTGCCGGTGCGCAAACCCGCCTACCTGCACGGCTTTGGCATGAGCAGCAAGTACTTCATCATTGCTGCGGGCCCGCTCGTAGTGGTACCGATAGAATTATTGTTCTGGAAGCGGCCGTACATCGAGAACCACAAATGGTTACCAGGCGAAGGAGCCACCATCTGGGTGATAGAAAAAGTAACGGGCAAACTGAAAGCAAAATTCAAGACCGAACCTTTCTTTGCTTTCCACCATGTAAACGCCTGGGAGGAAGGAGATGAACTGGTGATGGACATCAACGCCTACAACGATGCGTCCATCGTACAGAAATATTATCTCCGCGAACTGGAACAACCCGAAGTGGAACTGCCCTTTGGTACGCTACGCCGCTTCCGGCTCAACCTTGCCACAAAAAAATACTCCTCCTCCATCGTATCGGAGGCCTGCATAGAATTACCGCGGATTGATTACCAGCGTTACAACACAAACGGCGACTATGGCTTTACCTACGGCGTGAGCCTGCACCCCGGCCACCGCAAAGGCTTTTACAACAGCCTGGTAAAAATCAATGTAAAAACCGGAAAAGCCGACTATTGGCACCAACCCGGCTGCTATCCTGGCGAGCCGTATTTCTTTCCTTCGCCCGGCAGCAAAAATGATGAGGATGGCGTTTTACTTTCCATTGTGCTGGACGCAGGCAACGGCAACTCTTTCCTGCTGGTTCTGAATGCGGCTACGCTGCAGGAAACCGGAAGGGCCACACTCCCCGAACCGGTGGTATATGGTTTCCACGGAGAATTTATGTCCAACAAGTAAGCAGGAAAATAAAAGAGGCCGGTCACACCCGGTCTACGTCGGCAATCACCACAACACTCTTAAATGATGCATGATTGTGCAGGTGTGCCTCCTGCGCAAGAATTCCCTCTTTGCACGATTGTATGATCCGGGCATCTTTGGGCAGCTTAAACACCAATTCCATGATGTACTGGTTCCGGACGCGGTTGACCACGGGCTCCGCGGGCCCCACCATGTAGGGTCCGAACAGTGGCTGAAGGTTGGTGGCGAACAATTGCGCCGCCGCTGTCACCACTTCACGGTGGCGGTGCCTGAAGGTGAGCTCAATCACCCGGGTAAAAGGCGGGTAGGAAAACTGGCGCCGTCCCTGTAATTCAAATGTGTAAAATGCCTTGTAGTCGTGTGCCTTTACATACTGCAGCACGGGGTGTTGTGTCTGCGCCACCTGCACTAATACCCTTCCGCTGGCATCCTTACGGCCCGCCCTTCCGCTCACCTGTTCCATCAATTGAAAGGCCCGTTCATTCACCCGGAAATCGGCGAAGCTGAACAGGCTGTCGGCATCCAGGATGCCCACCAGGTTTACGTGCTCAAAGTCGAGCCCTTTTACCACCATCTGTGTTCCCACCAGTATGTCAATTTTCTGCTGTTCAAACTGCTGAATCAGCTGGTCGTGCGCCGTTTTTCCGCTCACGGTGTCGTAATCCATGCGGGCCACCCGTGCTGCCGGAAATAAATCCTGCAGGTGCTCTTCCACTTTCTCGGTACCAAAACTCAACTTCATAAAATCATGGCTGCCACAGGCCTCGCAGGTCTGCAGCACCGGGTAAACCGTTCCGCAATAATGGCACTGCAATTTATTCTTGAATTTATGAAACGTCAGACTCACGTCGCAATACCGGCAATGCGGTATCCAGCCACAGGCTTTGCACACATGATGCGGGGTGTGTCCCCGCCTGTTCTGGAAGAGGATGACCTGCTTCTTTTGCTCCAGCGATTGGGCAATGGCCTCCTGCAAGAGTGGAGCCACCATTACCTTCTCTTTCAGTTGCTGAAACAGGGGTTTGGTGTCAATGATATCGAGCACCGGCAGTTCACCCGCTCCGTAACGCTCCATCAGTTCCACCAAACCGTACTTGCCGGTCTGTGTGTTGTAATAGGTTTCCACGCCGGGCGTACCACTGCCCAGCAGAACTTTTGCCCCGAGTAACTGTGCATAATAAATGGCCGCATCGCGGGCGTGGTAACGGGGTGCCGGTTGTTGCTGCTTGTAAGATGGATCATGCTCTTCGTCGCAGACGATGAGACCCAGGTCGCAAAACGGTAAAAAAAGGGCACTGCGGGCGCCCAGCACCATTTTCAGTTCGCCGGATTTCACCTTGTTCCAGATTTCAATGCGTTCATTCTGGTTAAACTTGCTGTGATAGATGCCGATGTATCCACCAAAATGTTGCTGCAGGCGCCGGATGAGTTGCGCCGTGAGTGCGATTTCCGGCAGCAGGTACAACACCTGCTGTCCGTTGCGGATTGCCGCTTCCATCAGCTTAATGTACAGCTGTGTCTTACCGCTTCCGGTAACACCGTGCAGCAGGCAAACGGACTTTTCCCTGAAAGAGTGCACCACTTCGTCGCAGGCCCGTTGCTGCTGCTCTGTAAGTGTAAAATCGATCTGGATGTTGCGGGGGAGGTTGCGCAAACGGTCAACCTGCCGCTTATCCAGCCAGAGGATTCCTTTATCCACCAACCCTTTCAGCTGGGCATCGCTGGCGCCGCTTTTTTTCAGCAGCGCCGGCCGGGTCACCTCCCCTTCTGTTTTGAGCAGATGCAGATAACTCAGCAACAACTCCATTTGCCTGGGGGCACGGCTCCAGTTGTTCAGCAGTTCGCTCAGTTGCTCTTCGTTATCGTACTGCGGATTCAGCAGGACAAAGGTTTCTTTTTTAGCGGTATAGGTTTCCTTAAGCGCTTCCCATACAAAGCAGACCCTTTTGTCGATGAGCCGTTTCACCACCGGGTATACGTGCGATGTATCCAGTATCTGTTGCACTTCGGGAAGTTTCAATTCCTTGCGGATGAGCAGGGCTTCGGCCACCAGGTACTCATCGTGGTCGAGTGCCGTGAAATCATCGCCGGCTTCTTCGTTGAACAGCAGGATCGTCTCGCTGCTCAGCTTGAAATGCGCAGGCAGCGCCGCTGCCATCACTTCCCCTTCGCTGCAGAGGTAGTACCCCGCCATCCATTCCCAGAGCTGTAACTGTTTTGGATGTACCACCGGCTCCACATCCAGCACATTGAGGATGGTCTTGGGGTCAAAGGCGGCTGGTTTCTGCGCATGGATGCGTTTTACCACACCTGCGTACCGCTTTTTCCGCAGTTCCACCTCCACACGAATCCCCACCCGCATCTCCGGGCGGAGCCGTTCGGGCACCGACCAGGTGTAGGTACGCGGGAGGGCCAGCGGGATGATCACATCCGCATAGAGCTCCCCTCCCGCTGTGTCGGAGGCAAAGAGATCGTTACCTGAAATGATATGCGTGGAAGACTCCTGCGACATGCAGGGCTAAAATTAGGGAAGTCCGGCTACAAAGACCCTGTGCTTACGATGTACGCCCGGGCAGTGCGATCCACGAAGCCTGGTACTCCAGCAATTTGGCTTCCATCAGGCACCATACCTTCTGTTTCAACTCTTCCACCTGGTAGGGACTGTATCCTTCGGGTGAAACTTCTTCGAGGTAGACCGTCCGCAACCGTCCCGGCGACAGGGCAAAAATGCTGCGCCAGTGCATGCGGTCCACTGCATCCAGAAAGAGCAGGGGCTTGATGGGCGTCTGCGTTTCAATGGCCAGCTTAAAGGCCCCGTCGTAAAAATGGCCCAGTGGCTGGCTGCTCATGTTAAAGGTTCCTTCCGGAGCGATGAAGATAGAAATACCCCTGTTCAACACGTTTTTTAAAATTTGAAGACTGCGGGCTCTTGCTTCCGCGCTGCCCCGTGCCACGGGTACCACAGCGGCATTGTAAATAAGACCAAACACCGGCACTTTGCCCATCTCCGCCTTACCCAGCACCCGCAGCGGACGACGGATGGCCTTGAGCAGTTGCGGGATGTCCATGTACGAATTGTGATTGCTGATAAAAATGTACGACTGACCGGCAGCCGGCTCCTGCTCCACGATCCGCAGGTGCCAGATGCCAATCAGGAACAGCCACACATCGGCCCAGAGGTGTGCCAGCCGCATCACGGCGTTGCCGCCCCTGTATTTCCCAAAGAAGGAAGCCACCACCACAAAGGGCACCAGCACAAACATGATCAGCACAAAGAGGATCATGGCATACAGGGCAAAAACGAACTGAAAAGACTTCACAACTGGTTTCATGCATGCGGTATTTGGTAACAGGCTAACCGGTTAACAACGGGGGCACTCCCAATCGTAGTCCAGGTCAATAACGGTAACAATACTCAGGTGGCGTTGTTTGGGCGCTACGACCACGCGGATGCGCTGCCGGTCGCGCCGGGTGGTACCCTCCAGCGAATAGGTGGGTCCTCCGGCTGCCTGCAGATCGCTTTTGCGGTAATTCACCTGGGCCAGTTGTACGATCTCTTTCACTTCCTCCTGCGAAATGCGGCGGCACTGCATGCGGCAGCGGGCATGTTTGGTGAAATAGTACACCTGCCCGGGGTCGCGGAAGCGTTCGAGGATTCGTTTCCCGGATGATGTTGCAGTTTCTTTGCGGGAAGTATCGGTAACCGGCACTCTGCTGCAACCGTTGCGCAGCAGGAGGGCAGTCACCACCAGCAATGCAAAGAGAATGTAGGGAAGCGCTTTTTTCATACAATCTGTTTTAACGCAGTTCCTTTGCCCAGCGCAGCGCCGTATCGGCGATCTGCTGCAGGTCTTGCCGGTGCATACAGTTAAAATGCTGTTTCGGGCAGGCGGCATAACCGGTGGCGGAACAAGGGCGGCACGACAGCCCGCCTGCTTCAAAGGCCTTAGCGGGGACCGGCCGGTTTCCAAAGTAAGGTATTCTGCCGAACTGGGGCAACGTGTTTCCCCAAAGGCTGATTACCGGCCGCTGAAAAGCCGCCGCCACCTGCAACCAGCCGTGATCATGACCTATCAGCAGTTTTGATTTACGGATGAGATCGGCCGTTTCGTGCACAGTGAATTTTCCGCAGGCATTGTAGATCTTTACGGGGTCCGATGCAGCGATCCGATCGCCCCGCTCTTTGTCTTCCGGCGCTCCCACCAGCACCAGTGGATGATGGATCCGTTCGCAAAGCCCGATCAGTTGCTCCACCGGCAGCAGGCGGGTGGGATGATCTGCCTGCAGGGAAAGGGCCAGGTAGCCGGCCACATGCGAATGAGGCAAATCCGCCTGGCGGATGGTTTCCGCAGCGGGTATCACATAGTCAATTCCTTTGTGATCGTTCATTACTCCCAATGGCTGAACGGTTTCAAAGAAACGCTGTACCAGCTGCTCCTGTGGCAAGCGGTTGATGCCGGTGGTACGCAGCAGCCATTCGTTCCACCGCTGATCGGGCAGCATCAACGAGCGGATACGGAGCAGTTTCCGGAGACGATGGGTGGTGGCATCGCGATGGAAGTCCACCATCACATCGTAACCCTCTTCCTGTAAGTTGTGCCGGAGTATGTCATCGTTGTCGTGCAGGTAAAAAAACTTACGTACATGCGGGTTGGTGGAGATAACGGTATGATACCGGAAATCCGTCAGAAAATGTATTTCTGCCTCCTGTAACTGCGTATGCAGACTGCGCAGCACAGGCGTGGTGAGCAGTACATCGCCCATCGAGGTATAACAAACCACCAATACCTTCATGGCATATTTGTTGAGTTACCCGCAGAGGATGCAGTAAAAGCCGTCATGGCAGCATTTCTTCCCCCTCAAGGTAGTTGAGATCTTTGTGAAAGGTTTCTTCGGTAAAATAAGCGGCCACCAGTGTAATCGTAATCACTATCACGCCGGTTACGATGCCGCTCTGTGTGAGACCCCAGCCCCAGGTTTTCTGGAACAGGTTGAGAAATAGCAGGTTGATCAGGGGCAACGCTCCCCGCACCATGTTGGGTATGGTGGTGGCAGCCGTGGCCCGCAGGTTGGTGCCAAACTGTTCGGCGCCCATGGTCACAAAAATGGCCCAGAAGCCCGTGCTGAATCCCAGCAGGGTGCAGATGGCATACATGGTGGCATCGCTGCGGTTGAGGGGCGAAAAGAAGAGGGCGATTGCGATGATGGTGAGCCCGTAATACAGGTACAGGGCTTTCTTCCGGCTTTTGAAATACTGGCTTACAA
Organism: uncultured Chitinophagaceae bacterium; assembly: GCA_937862815.1. Taxonomy (GTDB): domain Bacteria; phylum Bacteroidota; class Bacteroidia; order Chitinophagales; family Chitinophagaceae; genus Lacibacter. The sequence goes on from CALMED010000012.1 coordinate 20,957, forward strand.
ACCCGATCAGGATATCGCCCACTGCGATGGCGGCGTACGCATACATGATGGCCCGGCCGCTTTCGATGGCCGTTTCGCCATAAAATTCGCCGGCGAAACGATTGCTGAGATTCACGAGAATACCGATCACATACCAGGTGGGCAGCCCGATGAGGATGGCCAGGATGTATTTCCGGAACCGCCGGCGGTTATTAAAAAACATCAGCACATTTCCTTTGCTTACGTTGCTGTGCTTTACCTGCTCAAACATGCCGCTCTCGGCTACGCTTACCCGAAGCAACAGCAGGCCTATGCCCAGTCCGCCGCCAATTTTGTAACAGAGCCGCCAGTCGTTCGTGAATTTATACGTGAAGTACGCAAAAACAGCGCCGAATAATCCCACTCCTGCCACCAGCGAGGTGCCGATACCCCGTTTTTTTTGGGGCAACAGTTCGCTCACCAGGGTGATGCCCGCGCCCAGTTCTCCGGCCAGCCCGATGCCGGCGGCAAAACGGGCGTAGGCGTACTGATCTACCGTCTGCACAAAGCCGGTGAGAAAATTAGCTACCGAATAGAGGAGAATGGAACCAAACAAAACGCTCAGTCTTCCTTTTTTATCCCCCAATGTTCCCCAGAGGATGCCCCCAATGAGGAGGCCCACCATCTGCCAGTTAATGATTTTGGTGCTGGCGGCGATGGCAGCCGGGCTGTCGGTCAGATCCACCCCCACCCCGGCGAGGCTGGGTTCGCGAACAATGGTAAAGAGCAGCAGATCGTAGATATCTACAAAATAGCCCAGTGCAGCCACCACCACGGCCAGTGAAAAAATGGAATGTTCTTTGGGTGCCTTCATGTCCTTTATGGTTGCTGTGTATCTGCCGTCTTGCGTTTGCCGAAGAAAAATTTCCAGAGTACCGGTGCTGTAGTTACGGCAATGATGATGATAACAATCAGCTCCAGCTTGTCTTTCAGTTCCACGCCAAACTGGTTCTTCACCCAGATCTGCAGGAAGTGGCCTGCAAAAATCATGCTCACCACCCAGGCAATGCACCCCACCACATTGTAAAAAACAAATTTCTTCCGGTCCATTTCCACAATACCGGCCACGATGGGGGCAAACGTACGGATAAAGGGCAGGAAGCGGGCGAAAACGATCGCAGCTCCGCCGTGTTTTTCGTAGAAGTCATGCGCTTCGTGGAGGTAGCGCTTTTTGAACAGCAGATTGTCTTTCCAGTGGTACATGGTGGGTCCTACTTTCCGGCCCGTCCAGTAACCTACCGTGTTGCCCAGAATGCCGGCCACGGCCAGCAGCGAACAGAGCACCAGCAGTTCCAGCCATTCGTTGCCCAGCCCGCCCAGGCCAATCAGCCGCAGAAACTCATTGGCCAGGTTGCTGCTGTAAATACCGGCCACAAACAGCAGGCTGTCGCCCGGCAGGAAAAAACCGGCAAACAAACCGGTTTCGGCAAAAATGATGAAGAGCAGCAGCCAGAGTCCCCCGTACTTGATGTAGAACATGGGATTGACAATGTCTTTCCATGTAAACTTCTTCTGCAGGGTGATGGTAGCCCCCTCCTGCAGCTGGTTGAGGCCAAAGCGCTGCTCCGGGTAGTCTTTGCCGCTGAACGTGACCGTATCGCCGGCAGACGGGGTGATGGTGGCAAAACCATCGGCCGTGGTGGCGTATTCTGTTCCATCCACGATGAACTTACCCACCGGCGCTTCATATTGGTTGAAAATGCGGAGTTTAACCGGCTGCTGTGCGTCGGCCGGCAGGATGCTGCACAGGAATAAAAAAACTACGATGATCCGTTTCATGCAAGCTGTGTAATTCGATTGAAAAATGTGATTATGCTTCGGCCAGTTCGCCTTCCCATTTGCTTACCACCGAAGTAGCCAGGGCGTTACCCACTACATTGGTCATACTGCGGAACATATCGCAGAAATGATCAATGGGCAGAATAAGCGCCACTCCCTCCGGTGGAATGTCGAACATGGCACAGGTAGCCAGCACCACCACCAGCGATGCGCGGGGTACGCCGGCAATCCCTTTGCTGGTCAGCATCAACACCACCAGCATCAGGAGTTGAGTGGCCAGGTCGAGCTGTACCCCGTAGGCCTGGGCAATGGCAAGACTGGCAAAGGTCATGTACATCATGCTTCCGTCGAGGTTAAATGAATAACCGAGGGGCAGCACGAAGGCCACGATGCGGTCGCGGCAGCCAAAACGTTCCAGTTCTTCTGTGAGCTTGGGAAAGACGGCTTCGCTGCTGGTGGTACTGAAGGCAATGAGCAGTGGACCGCCGATCCGCTGTAAAAGCGTCTTCATGCGTGCCCCCAGGATCAGGTACCCCACGCCGATGAGCAGGAGCCAAAGGATGGCAATGCCCAGCAGGAAATAAGCAAAATAGATCAGGTAAAACTGAAAGATGCCCAGGCCTTTTGCGGCTACCACGGCAGACAAGGCACCAAAAACCCCCAGGGGAGCAAAGTTCATTACATAATTCACCATTTTGAGGATGATGTGCGAGGTCACATCCAGGGCCTTGATCAGCGGCCTGGCAAAATCGCCCATGGCAGCGCCGGCCACACCAAAGAAGATGGAGAACACAACAATCTGCAGAATTTCGTTGGTAGCCATGGCTTCAAATACACTTTTGGGCACCACGTGCTCTACGAAGTTTTGCAGCGAAAAGGCGGAGGTTTTGGTCATCAGATCCTTTACGCCTTCCGTATCGGCCTGTGATAGATCAATGTAGCTGCCCGGTTTGAACACATTCACCAACAGCATCCCCAGCAACAGTGAGGCCAGTGAAGCCGTGATGAACCAGAGCAGGGCCTTCCCTCCCACCCGGCCCACGGCTTTGAGATCGCCCAGTTTGGCAATGCCCACCACCAGCGTGGAAAAAACCAGCGGGGCAATGATCATCTGCACGAGGCGGATAAAAATGGTGCTGAGCAGTTTGATGTTTTTGGAGAAGCTGGCGATCCAGGCATCCGATGCGTTTACATGCACGATGTACCCCACAATGATCCCCACGACCATTGATACAATGATGTAAAAGGTAAGCCGGTTGCCTTTGCCCATGCGGTTGCTGGTTTGAGGGCAGCAAGATAATACTTTCACTGTGAACGTGTGACCGCCCTCTTTAAAAATCCGGCCGTTGGTAAAATGATCGTTTGGCATTACCGGGAATTGTTTATTTTCCCGCTTTCATCACCAAACCATCGTATATAATTTATGAGTTTGTTCATCAAGAAGCCGCTCGACCAGATGCTGGCGCAGGCGGAAGGGAAAGGATTGAAGCGTACGTTGGGCGCGGGCAACCTGGTGGCACTGGGTATCGGCGCTATCATTGGCGCCGGCCTCTTTGTGCGCACGGCTGCAGCAGCCGGGCAGGCAGCCGGACCGGCCGTTACCATTTCGTTTATCATTGCTGCAATCGGCTGTGCTTTTGCCGGCCTTTGCTATGCGGAATTTGCCGCCATGATCCCCATCGCCGGAAGCGCCTATGCCTACAGCTACACCACCATGGGCGAATTGGTGGCCTGGATCATCGGCTGGGCCCTGATCATGGAATATGCCCTGGGTGCCGCCACCGTTTCCATCGCCTGGAGCGAATACCTCAATAAGCTGCTGGGAGGCGCCATCCCCTATGAATGGTGCCACTCGCCTTTTGAAAGTTATACCGATTCGTCGGGTGTGCACCACTCCGGCATACTCAACGCGCCGGCCCTCGTCATCCTGCTGTTGCTTACCCTGCTGCTCATCAAGGGCACACAGGAATCGGCGCTGGTAAACGCCGTGATCGTATTCATCAAAGTGGCCATCGTGGTGCTGTTTATCGCCATCGGCTGGCAATTTATAAAACCCGAAAATCACACCCCCTACATGATCCCCGCCGGCACCCCACCGGTGCTTGACCAGGCGGGTAAAGTGATCGCCGAATACACCGGCGTGTTCAAGCACGGCTGGGGCGGCATACTGGGAGGAGCCGCCATTGTGTTCTTCGCCTTCATTGGCTTCGACGCGGTGAGCACGGCCGCACAGGAAGCCAAAAACCCCAAACGCGACATGCCCATCGGCATCCTCGGTTCCCTGGTGGTATGTACCATTCTCTACATCCTGTTTGGACATGTTCTTACCGGGGTAGCCAGCTGGAAGGATTTTGTGGATCCGGAAAAAGGACGGGAAGCATCAGTAGCTTACGCCATCTCGGAATACATGACCGGCTATGGCTGGCTCGCCACTGCCGTTACCGTGGCCATCCTGGCAGGCTTCTCCTCGGTTATCCTCGTGATGCTGATGGGCCAGAGCCGGATATTTTACACCATGAGCAACGACGGCCTCATTCCGAAAGCGTTTGGCGAACTGCACCCGAAATTTAAAACACCCTACAAAGCCAACTGGATCCTGTTCTTATTTGTAGGATTGTTTGCCGCTTTTGTACCGGGTCATGTGGCCGGCGACCTTACCTCTTTTGGCACCCTCTTCGCATTCGTATTGGTAAGCGCGGGGGTGTGGATACTTCGGGTACGGGAACCCAACATCAAGCGGCCTTTCCGTGCACCGCTGGTGCCGGTGGTGTCTACGCTGGGCGTGCTGATTTGTGCCGGTATGATTGTGGCGTTAGACCAGCAAACCCTGAAAGTGGCATTTGGCTGGATGGGTGTTGGACTGGTGGTGTATTTTGTTTACAGCCGCCACCACAGCAAACTGCGCAATCCCGGCGACATCCTGCCCAAGGCCTCCGATTTCGAAAAGCAGGACTGATACCCCACCCTTCAAACGAGCCATCCGCCCTTCTTCTGAGAGCGGATGGCTTTTTTTATGGATTGAACCAGCCGCGGAGGAAACTCCCTACATTTGCGCTCCAATCACATGCACTATGGGACGGATATTTGAAGTACGCAAAGCAACCATGTTTGCCCGCTGGGACCGTATGGCCAAGCAGTTTACCCGCATAGGTAAGGAAATTGCCATTGCTGTGAAAACGGGCGGGCCGGATTCTTCCACCAACCCGGCCCTGCGCCGCTGCATGCAGAACGCCAAGGCGGTGAACATGCCCAAAGACCGCGTGGAAGCCGCCATCAAGCGGGCCCTGGGCAAAGAAATGGACAACTACGAAGAGATTCTCTACGAAGGTTATGGCCCCCATGGCGTAGCCATCCTGGTAGAGACAGCCACCGACAACCACGTACGCACCGTGGCCAACGTAAAGTCGCATTTCACCAAAGGCGGTGGCTCACTCGGCAACAGCGGCAGCGTAAGCTTCCAGTTTAAAAAGATGGGCGTATTCAAACTCAATCCCGCCGGACTGAACACCGAAGAACTGGAACTGGAACTGATTGATGCAGGGCTCGAAGAACTGGGCGAAAGCACCGGCGAAAACGGGGAAGACATCCTGGTACTGCGCTGTGGCTTCACCGACTTCGGCAATATGCAGAAGGCGCTGGAAGAAAAAGGACTGACCCCCATCAGCGCTGAACTGGAGTGGATCCCCTCCACCACCGTACCGGTTAACGATACCCAGGCCGAAGACGTGAGTAAACTTATTGAACGGCTGGAACAGGACGATGATGTGCAGAAAGTATTTCACAACATGGGATAGTTCAATGAATGAATGAATGAATGAATGAATGAGTGGGTGAATGAATGGAGGGCTGGGAAACCGGCCCTTTTTCGTGAGACTGCCTATCTTTACAGCATGCACGAACGACTGGTCTTGTTTGATGGTGTTTGCAACTTCTGCAACTTCTGGATTCAGTTTGCCTTAAAGCGGGACAAGAGCAGCCGGTTGACATTTGGTTCGTTGCAGGGCACCACGGCACAGGAAGTGCTACCCACCTTTGACATTGACCCAACTGTTTTAACCTCTGTCATTTTTATTGAAAACGGAAAGGTTTACCGGGAATCCACCGCTGCACTGCGTGTTTGCCGCTACCTGGACGGCGGCTGGAAGCTGCTGTATGGGTTGATTATGATCCCCGCCTTTCTGCGGGACCCGGTGTACCGCTGGATCGGGAAAAACCGCTATCGCTGGTTTGGCAGGCAGCAAGCCTGCATGCTTCCTGCCCCGGAGCAACGGGCACGCTTTGTACCTTGATTTTTTTTGTTACAGTTCAATTTCTCCTTTCATGTAAAAAACACAACGGCCGCTGATGAGCACCCGTTCTTCATTAAGCGCAGTGCAATACAGCGTGCCGCCCCGCTGGCTCAACTGGCGGGCCGAAAGTTCCCGCTTACCCAGCTTGTCGGCCCAGAACGGAATCAGTTGCGAATGGGCGGAGCCGGTTACAGGATCTTCGTCCACACCCGCACCGGGGGCAAAGAATCGGGATACAAAGTCCACCTCCCGGCCGCGGGCCGTAAGAATAACCATGGCCCCTGCCTGCCGGAGGGCTGCAAAATCGGGGTGGGCCTCCGCCACTTCGGCTTCGGAAGCCACTTCCACCAGCAGGTCGCGGTGTTGATAAACGCCCACGATCTCTCTTATACCCAGCATGCGTTCCAGCCCCTCCGGGTATTCCTGCAGGCGGTCGGGCTTCCAGGAGGGAAAGTCCAGCTCCAGCAGTGTATCCCGCTTCGTTACCCGGAGCAGACCGCTTTTTGACCGGAACACAACGGTTGGCTTGGCGAAGGAAAGGCGTTCAAACAGAACCCAGGCAGCAGCCAGTGTGGCGTGGCCGCAGAGATTCACCTCCACACCCGGGGTAAACCAGCGGATTTCAAAATCGGCTTCGGGGTGCTGCAGGGGAACAATAAATACGGTTTCGGAGAGGTTATTCTCCAGCGCAAGGTTTTGCAACAAAGCCGTTACGGGCCATTCCTGCAGGGGGATTACGGCGGCCGGGTTACCGGTAAAGAGTCGATCGGCAAAGGCATCCACCTGGTAGAGTTCCAGTTTCATGGCGTGATGATTTTTGCAGCAAACTACAACATCCGGCAGCAGATCAACCGTCTTTTTGATCAGCGGCTGTTGCTGCGGCCATAGATCTGGGGCAGGGTAAGATGAAAGCGCACCACAATGATGCGGAGGATCACAATAAACAGGATGGAAAGGATGGTGGCGAAGTGTGCCAGCATGTCCACCCGCAGCAACAACAGATACAGCAGCCCCCCCAGGATGGAGGCCGATGCATAGATTTCTTTCCGGAAAACCAGCGGAACGTTGTTGAGCAGCACATCACGTATGACGCCCCCAAAAGAGCCGGTGATGGTGCCAAGGGCCACGCAGATACCCGGGCTGAACCCCAACTCCAGTCCCTTCTCCACACCGATGAGCGTAAACAAACCCAGCCCCAGTGCATCAAACAGAAACAAAGGACCGGTAAACCGCTTCAGCCATCCGCCGAACAGCAGGGTGCCGGCGGCGGCCAGCAGGATCACCAGGGTGGTGGTGCCGCTGCGGAGCCATCCCACAGGAGTATCGCCAATGAGCAGGTCCCGCAACGTACCGCCACCGATAGCGGTCACAAAGGCCAGTACGATCACACCAAATACATCCAGCTTTTTTTCCATGGCGGAAAAAGCTCCGGACACAGCAAAGGCGAAGGTGCCGAGAATATCAATTACTGATAAAAAACTCATGCTGGCAGGTTGGGGTTACTCCCGCATCATTTCCTTTACAACCCGGATGATATCTTCCGCATTGGGCTTGCTGAAGTAATCACCGTCGCTTCCGTAAGAAGGCCGGTGAGCCTGCCCGGTGACCGTACGCGGCGCCACATCCAGGTAACGGTAACCGCCCTGTTTTTCGAGCACCTGGTTGTACATGTAGGCAGTGGCACCACCCGGCACATCTTCATCCACAAACAGAATGCGGTTGGTCTTTTGGAGCGACTGCAGGATTACGTGGTGACGATCAAACGGAAGCAGCGTTTGCACATCCACCACTTCGCAGCTGATGCCCAGTAACGACAAGTGCTGTACGGCATCATCAATGACACGGAGGACAGAACCGTACGAGACTATAGTTAAATCGGTACCGGCATGAATAATTTCCGGAACACCCATGGGCACCGTAAAGCTGCCAATATTATCGGGCAGTTGTTCTTTGAGGCGATAGCCATTGAGGCATTCAATCACCAACCCAGGTTCGTTGCTTTGCAGGAGGGTATTGTACATACCGGCGGCCTGCACCATATTGCGGGGCACGCAAACATACATTCCCCGCAGGCTGTTGATGATCATGCCCATGGGCGAACCGCTGTGCCAGATACCTTCGAGCCGGTGACCGCGGGTGCGGACGATGAGGGGTGCTGCCTGGCGCCCGGCAGTACGGAATTGCATTGTAGACAGGTCGTCTGTAAGCGGTTGCAGGCCATACACGAGATAGTCGAGGTACTGTATTTCGGCGATGGGACGCAGTCCCCGTTGTGCGAGCCCGATCCCCTGGCCCATGATGGTGAGTTCGCGGATGCCCGTGTCAAATATGCGGCCGGCGCCGTGTTTGGCCTGCAGCCCGGCAAAACCCTGGTTCACATCGCCAATGAATCCCAGATCTTCCCCAAAGGCCAGCACTCGCGGGTTGGAGGCAAAGAGCTGGTCGAAGTACCGGTTGAGTATTTCGTAGCCGTTCATCACCGGCGCATCGGCAACAACGATGGACTTCACTTCCGGAACCTGCAGGGCACTGCCGGCACCTTCCTGGTGGAGATGTGAATTGAAGGCAGCCTTGCTTTCATTCAGCAGACGGTTGTAGTAAATCATTGCCCGCCCATACCCTTCATTTTCAACTGAAAGAGAAATGGCTTTATACAGGGCTTTCATCACATCCCGCCGGTTGGGTTCGCGGTTGTGCAACAGTTCCTGAAGCAGTGCCGTCACCGCATCGGCTTTCCCTTCCAGCGGAGTTAACACTTGTACCAGCTCTGTTACTTCCTGCACCTGGCGTTGGATAGGCTCCTGGTATTCCTGCCAGGCTTCTGCTTTTTCGCGCCGTACCTGATCTTTCACATCCCGTTCCAGCTCCAGCAACTCTTCTTCCGTGGCCAGGCTGTTTTCGAGCATCCACTCTTTCATCTTCCGGTTGCAATCCCATTCCCGTTCCCATTGCAGACGCTCGGGTGTTTTGTACCGCTCGTGGCTGCCGGAGGTGGAATGCCCCTGCGGCTGGGTTACTTCCTCCACATGAAAGAGAGCGGGTGTATGCGTAACCCGGATCTTTTCGATAGCGGCTTCCAGTACCTCACACATACCGGCATAGTCCCAGGCCTTGAGTTTATAAATATCTATTCCGTTCGTACCTTCTTTTTTCCGGAAGCCACTCAAAGCCTCTGAGATGGAACCTTTGGTTGTTTGAAGCGCCCTGGGAACTGAAATACCATACCCATCGTCCCACACAAAAATGGCCAGCGGAATCTGTTGAACAGCGGCCGCATTCACGGTTTCCCAGAAATGTCCTTCGCTGGTGGAAGCATCCCCAATAGTGGCAAAGCACACTTCGTTCCCGTTCCGGGAAAGATCAGTGCGGTCGTGCAACCGGGTAACATTCCGGAAGACTTTGGATGCCAGTGCCAGTCCTACCGCTTTGGGCATCTGGGCAGCGGTGGGCGCCATGCCGGCCGACAGGTTCTTGTGGTTTACCAGGTCCAGCACCTTCCCGTCTCCGTCTACAAACCGGGAAGCAAAGTGGGCGTTCATCTGCCGGCCGGCGCTGTGCGGGTCGTGGCCGGGATCGGGATCGGCATACAACTGCGCAAAAAACTCCTTCACGGTAGCCACCCCGGTGGCAAATGCGAAGGTCTGATCGCGGTAATAACCGCTGTAAAAATCGCCGGGCTGGAAAAACTTGGCCATGGCCAGTTGGGGGACTTCCTTGCCATCGCCGAAAATGCCGAATTTGGCTTTGCCGGTCAGTACTTCTTTGCGCCCCAGCAGGCTCACTTCACGGCTGAGACAAGCCATGCGGTAATCCTGCAGTACTTCCTGTCGGAAACGATCAAACGACAGGGGGGCTGCCTGCAAGACATCGTTAACGGGATGTTCCATGCGGCAAAAGTAGCAGTTTTCCTCCTGCCTGAACGTTCGTTCGCATAAAAGTGAACAGGCGGTGGATTGCGATACCAGCCCCCTAGAGCCTGTTAAGGAATTAATAAAAGAGGAGTCTATGCAACCTGTACATTCTGATGGTTGTCTGGATAAATCATTACTTTTGAGTTGTAATCCGATGCAGCATGAAAAAAATCCTCTTCTTCACAGCACTGCTTCTGGCCGCCGGCACACCGGTACTCGCCCAGAAAAAGAAGAATAAGCAGCAGGAAGCGACCCCTGCACCGGTCGTGGTTGCCGAGCCGCTGACCATTTCTGAACTGGTACACGACTTTGGGAAAATCCCCCAGGGAAAACCTGTTTATCACACGTTTGTATTTCAGAATACCGGCATGGATTCACTGAAGATTGAGAATGTGCAGACGTCCTGCGGTTGCACCACACCCGAATACAGCCGTACAGCGGTGGGCAGAGGAGCAGCAGTTGACATCAAAGTGGGATACAATTCGGCCGCGGAAGGCTTTTTTGAAAAATCCGTCACCGTTTACTATAACGGGGGCGAAACCAGGCAACTCCTCATCCGCGGTACCGTTTGGAAAACACCCGACCAGTCGGTACCCGGCAATGCCGCCCTCCAGGTATTTCAAAAACAGTAACACAGAAAAATAAAAAACATGAAACAACTTACCGTTCTCCTCCTGGCTTTCTGCTTTACCAACGCCGTTGTTGCCCAGGCGCAACAGAAAAAGCCCGACCAGGTGGCCAAATTCACCAGTGAAACTGTCAACTTCGGCAAGATCAAGCTGGGCAATCCCGTTACCGCCTCTTTCACGCTCACCAATGTGAGCGGCGAAGACCTGATGATTGAGAATGTGACACCGGGTTGCGGCTGCACCAAATCCGACTTCACCAAAGATTTCATCAAACCCGGAAAAACCGGCACCATCTCTGCCACTTACAATGCAGCGACTCCCGGCAATTTCAGCAAAGACATTTATGTAAAGTTTGCCGGTGTGGATGAACAAAAAGTGATCCGCATCATTGGTGTAGTGGAGCAATAAATCGTAACAAATCAGATTCCGAAAAAGCCCGGCCGCATGCCGGGTTTTTTGTTTTCCGCTGCGGGGAACCGGTTCCTGTTTATCTTTGCGGGCATGTTAACGATCAGCCAGCGGGGCGAACAGATGCCCCCCTCTCCCATCCGCAAACTGGTTCCTTACGCCGAAACCGCCAAGAAGAAAGGCATCCGGGTCTATCACCTGAACATCGGGCAGCCCGACATTGAAACACCCCCCGCTTTACTGGAAGCGGTTTGCCAGGCCGATATCAGGGTACTGGAATACAGCCACAGCGCGGGCAATGAAAGCTACCGGCGCAAGCTTACGCAGTACTACAAAAAGGTGGGCATTGATGTAAACTTCGACCAGATCCTTATCACGACCGGGGGTAGTGAAGCCATCCTGTTTGGTTTTTTCACCTGCCTGAACCCCGGCGATGAAGTGATCATCCCCGAACCATTTTATGCCAATTACAACGGATTTGCCTGTGCTGCGGGTGTTAAAGTGGTAACCATCCCCTCGTCCATCGAAACCGGCTTTGCCCTGCCCCCCATTGCAGCGTTTGAGCAGGTGATCACCCCCCGCACCAGGGCCATCATCATCTGCAGCCCCAACAACCCCACCGGCTACCTCTACAGCCGACGGGAGATGGAAGCGCTTAAGGACATCTGCCTGAAACATGATCTGTACCTGTTCAGTGATGAAGCCTACCGGGAATTCTGCTACGACGGCGACTATGTAAGCGCTCTGCACCTGGATGGAATGGAACAACACGTGGTGCTGATGGACACCATCAGCAAACGCTACAGCGCCTGCGGGGCCCGCCTGGGTGCGTTTGTCACCAAGAACAAAGCCGTGTATGACACGGCTATGAAATTTGCGCAGGCACGCCTGAGTCCGCCCGGATTGGCCCAGATCATGGGAGAAGCTGCCGTAGACCTGCCCGATGATTATTTTGTGGCTCCCAAAGCCGAGTACCTCAGTCGCCGCAACCTCCTCGTAGAACGCCTCAACCGGATGGACGGCGTGTTCTGCCCCAATCCCGGGGGCGCCTTCTATGCCATGGCACGGTTGCCCATTGACGACAGCGACCGCTTTTGTCAGTGGCTGCTGGAATCTTTCTCTTACAAAGGTGAAACCGTGATGCTGGCCCCCGCCACCGGTTTCTATGGTACACCCGGACTCGGCAAAAACGAAGTTCGTCTGGCCTATGTGCTGAACCGTGAATCGCTGGGAAAAGCGATGGACTGCCTGGAACAGGCCCTGCGGGAGTATCCCGGTCGCACCAATTGATATTACGCCACTCTGCTACACGCACATTTTCGGCACAACCGGCCATAAGAATACAGTTTTCTTTTAATTATTAATTTTATTTAATAAGTTTGCTTAACTTATTAAATTTTTCCTGTATGGCTGCGCATCTACCGATGGACCTGAGCGACTCATTTGAACGGATTCCCACCCGCATTTTTCCGGGCGCACCGGATGGCTCCCGTTGGGTGGCGGCCCAGGTGGCGTCAACGATCCGCGAAAAAGCTTCCCGGGGGGTCCCCTGCGTATTGGGACTCGCGACCGGATCCACCCCTAAAAGTCTGTACGCCGAACTGGTGCGCATGCACCGGGAAGAGGGGCTGAGTTTCCGGAATGTGATTGCATTCAACCTCGACGAATACTACCCCATTGAACAGGAAGCTGCACAGAGTTACTACCGCTTTATGCGAACGCAGCTATTTGATAAAGTGGACATCGACCCGTCCAATTGTCACATACCGGATGGTACCATTCCCAAAGAACAGATCAAGCAGCATTGCACCGCGTATGAACAGCTGATTGCTGAAAAAGGCGGCATTGACCTGCAGATCCTGGGCATCGGGGTGAACGGGCACATCGGCTTCAACGAACCCGGCTCATCGCTTTATACCAAAACGCGCCTGATCACCCTCACCAACTCCACCCGCCTGGCCAATGCCTATGAGTTTGCCAACATCAGCGAAGTGCCGCGTCTTGCCATCACCATGGGCATCAGCTCTATCTTCAAAGCCCGGCGCATCATCCTTATGGCCTGGGGCTCCGCCAAGGCCCCCGTTGTGCAACAGGCGGCGGAGGGCGATGTAACCGAGCAGGTGCCCGCATCGCTTTTGCAGAATCACGATGATGTGCAGTTTGTGCTCGATGAAGCGGCCGCCGCCGAACTCACCCGTTACAAGAGTCCCTGGCTTACCGGCGAGTGCGAATGGACACCCAACATGATGAAAAAGGCCGTTATCAACATGGCCCTGAAACTGGGAAAACCCGTACTGAGCCTCACCAGCAGCGATTACAACGAATTCGGGCTGAGCGACCTGTTGGTGGAGAAAGGAGATCACTACGACATTAACCTGCAGGTGTACTACATGCTGCGTGACAGCATCACCGGCTGGCCGGGCGGTAAGCCCAATGCGGTGATTCCAACCCACCCCGAACGCAGTGAGCCTTATCCCAAACGGGTACTCATCTTTTCCCCGCACCCCGACGACGACATTATTTCCATGGGCGGTACCTTTCAGCGCCTGCACGACCAGGGGCACGAAGTGCACGTAGCCTACCAGACCAGTGGCAATATTGCCGTTACCGATGAATTTGTAACCCGCTTTATGGAATTTGCCGTAGGTTTTGAAGCCATGACCGGTATTGATAACACCAAATCCACCTCCCTTCTGCAGGAAGCCCGCAGCTACCTCACCCAGAAAAAAGCCCAGCAGGCCGATACATCGGAAATACGTTCGGTTAAAGGATTAATCCGCCGTTGCGAAGCCGCAGCCACCTGCCGGTATGTAGGACTGAAAGAAGGCCAATGGCATTTTCAGAACCTGCCCTTCTACGAAACCGGCACCATCGATAAAAAACCGATGGGCGAAGAAGACATCCGGCTCACCATGGAATTGCTGCGCAGGATCCAGCCCCACCAGGTGTATTGCGCCGGCGATTTTGCCGACCCCCATGGCACCCACATCGTCTGTTTTAACGTGGTTTTGGAGGCCCTGAAACGCATCAAGGCGGATGGCGATCCATGGATAACCGATTGCTGGCTCTGGCTCTATAAAGGAGCCTGGCAGGAATGGAACATGGAAGAAATTGAAATGGCCGTGCCCATGAGCCCCGACCAGGTTCTGCGCAAACGCTTCGGCATTTTCATCCACCAGTCGCAGAAAGACATGGTTCCCTTCCAGGGCAGCGACAGCCGCGAGTTCTGGCAGCGGGCGGAAGACAGGAACCGGCAGACGGCGGAACTCTATGCCCGGTTGGGCCTCACGCACTACGCTGCCATGGAAGCATTTGTGCGGTGGCACTACTGAATTTTCAGATATCCGCTATTTCCACCACAACCAGCCAGCGGGGCTGAACCAACCCTTCGCGTACCCAGCGGATCCAGGCTTCCTGCTCACTCTGCTCCCGTAATCCCTCGTCGTTCCACCACTCCGGACTGCACAGGCATCCCAGGGAGGGCGTATGCGGCCAGTATGGCTGGCCCGCGTAAAATCCCGGATCAATGGTGGTGCCATGGGCGATGATCTCTGTACGGCCGATACGCCCGGCCTCATAACTCTCCCACAGTTCCGCAAACTTCGCATAAGGCCCCAGCAGCCGGCGGTACGTTTCCTGCTCATCACCCGGCAGGTCAAAGAACGGCATCGCAACTCTTTCAAAAGGCATCGCCAATTGGAGATTGGTAGTCGGACCAATCCAGTCATTGTCCGACGTATCCAGACCGGTGATGCGGTAAAGTCCCTGCGGCGTGTTGCCATTGGTGAGATAAAACGGCAGATTGGTGATGGAACGGGCCAGCTGTAAAAACTGCAATACCACCCCGTTACTATCCCGTAGCCAATCGCCCCCCGCTAACCGCATCTGCAGGTAGCCGGGCCGGTTACGGTCGCGGTGCTGGAAAGAAACCAGCAGATCCGCCCCTGGTAAAAAACCAGTGTCCAGCAGATCCGCTTTCCGGAATTGCGCTTGCAGCGTTCGGTTGTGGAATTGCCGGTGCAAGCGGTAAAAATCAGATTGGAGAAAAGCTGAATCCAACCGCAGCGGCGCTGCATAACCGGCTTGCTGCAGGTACTCCAATGCCATTGCCTTATTCTTATGCCCCTGCAAACGGGGAAGCAATGCCGCCACCTGCCGGGCAAATTGCAGGGGATAGAGCGTGTACAGCATTTCGAGATAAGCCCGCTGCGTACCAATGCCCATTTGCGGAAGTACCTGCAGATGCCCGGGAATGAGTGTATCAAATCCGGGCGGCCGGTACAATTGCAGCTCCATGGCCCAGCAGGCGCCCAGCCATTGAGCTGCAGTTGAAGCCTGCAACGGCAGCAGCAGGGTTTGGCGTACTTGCTGGTGAAGCGCCTGTGTTACCGAATCCCGTACCGGGCGGGAAGCAAAGGGGAAAAATGTTTCCTGAGCTGTTAACCCGGAAAAAACGAGCACAAAAACAAAAATCGAGAACGCCTGTTTCATCGCCTTTTAATCAGCACGGCACTCATCACTGCCCTTTCTGTACCTGTGCCACCGGCACGCACCGTACTCGTATTATTGACAATCAGGGCGGTTGAACCGCCTCCGTCGAGATTGATAGCACCCTGGCAGCCGAGCGACTGCATCAATGCGGCGGTGGTGGCCAGATTCACACCCGGGTAGTTGGGCGGATTGTCGCCTTCCACTGCCAACAGCAGCACCATGCCGGAACCGGAAAACCCTATGGCAGAGCGGGGCCGGTTAGTATTGTTATTGATATCTATCAACTCCTCTGCATCGGTAATCTGTATGGTGTTGTTCCGTATCAGCAAAGGGGAGCCGCCAATGGCCGCCGTAGTGTTCCATACAATGCCTCCTGCCGGGAAAGAAGCCGTAGGTTGCGGCTGCGGAGCTGTACCCAGCGCATTGGGACTGGGAGAGGGATAGCCGTAAATTAAATCATTACCTGCACCCACATGGTAGATCCACCCAACCTGCGGTGAACCGGCCGACGTAAGACCGAATGCGGCCCGGGTGGGGTAATACGGCACATTGCTCCCGTTGAAACTACGGGTGACCGATTTGATGTTAGGCGACAAGATGGCACCGTTGTACTGCACCAGGCTGAACGACTGGTTGGGCGATCCGAAATAGCCACCGTTAATGCCGGCAAATACCGACCCCGGCTCATCCCGCACAAAGGCCGATACCGTTTTGGCCGCGGTGGCCAGCACCGGCTTAAACTCGAACGTGGTATTGCGGCTATCATAGGCCAGACAAAAGGCCTTTATGGTTTGTCCATTGAAAACACTATCAAACTGGTACAGCTGAATCCCCTGTGGAAATGTAGTGGTGTAGGAAGTAGCCAACCTCCAACCGGCTGGTAGGGTAATGAGCGTTGTACCAGGCTGTACAGGTGTACCAGGATTGTTATTCGAAGGCGGATTTGACTTTTTGGTACAGGCTGCCAGTTGAAGCAATAAGAGCACAGTTAGAAAGCGTATCATTCTTCGTAAATTTTATGCGGCTCCCGCAGGGTTTCAAAATAAAAGAAGCACTCCCCTTCAAATCCGTATTTGCGATTGAGTGCAATCATCTGTTGCAGCATCTCCGGCGATACGCGGTATCCATCGCCCAATGATGTAAGCACGCCGGGGAACACCTGTTTTTTCTGTTCGGGGCGCACCTGGCTGCTCAGCTCCTGCAACACTTTTTCATAGGCTTCGATGTTATACCGGTACAATTGCGGGATCACCACATCGGCATAGCCGCCGTTGAGCCAGGCGGGCCAGTCCTGCAGGTACTGTTCCTTGCTCCAGGGATAGATGCTGGGAGCCCAGGACACCACGCAACTGCTGCGGGCCGCTTTCACCGCCTGGTACAATTGCTTCCCAAACATACTCAGCTGATCGGCTTTCCATTGTAAAAAGGCCGGTTCATCATGCGTTGCAGGCACCTCTTTACCGGTAGCCTTGCGATACAGCTCCCGGGTATACGGATCGTACCCCCCCTCTGCAGGCATGGCAGGTAAGCGATCGTCGCCCTGCACACCATCTACCTTATAATTATTGACTACTTCCAGCACCAATTCGTTCATAAACTGCTGTACTTCGGGATGCAAGGCATTCCACCAGAAAAAACCATTCTTCTGCAGCAGATTTCCCTTTGCATCTCTGCCGGCCCAATGTGAATAGCGTTGCATCCACAGACCGGTACTGTCTTTATAATCGTACGAAAAACCAAACTCAAACCAGGCATGCACAGCCAGGCCTTTCCGGTGCCCTTCTTCTACAATTGCTTTGATGGGATCAAAAGAGCCGTACACCGGATCCTGTTTCACACCAATATAGCGTTCCACCACCTTACTGGGGTACATGGTGCGGCCTTTGTTCCATACCACCACGTACAACGTATTAATGCCTTTCTGCTTGCAGAGATCTACGGTTTCATTTACTTTTTCCGGACTACGGAGGGCTTCACTGGCCACATTGGTGATCCATACGCCACGAATAGGCGGCTTTTGCGCTTCACCGCTGCAAGCGGTAAACAATAAAATGAACGAAATAGCAAAAATTAACTTCATAAGGATGCTTTATAATCCATGTAACGGTTGTATAAGTGTGCGGCGGATGGGTACATCGACTGCGGACTCATAAAATGTGAAAATTCAAACGTAATTGCCTTGTCGTAACCGGCGCGGCGGGCCGCTTCCAGTTTCAAACGCAGCTTTTCCCATTTGATGGGCAGAAACTTAATGGGCATATCGCGGTCAAAACTTTCAGCATTGGTCCAGCATTGCATACCGTATCGGTCGGCCATTTGCTTGTTCACCCGGAAGAAAGCATCCAGCTCATGAAAATCAATGTGCCCGTCCTGAAAAGCTACCGCGTCCACGGCACCTTGTACTCCGTCAAAAATTTCATTCCATTCCCGCTCGTGCTCCTGTATACTAACGGTATCTGCTTTGCTGAGCTGCCCCGATGCGGCCATTACAGCTTTCTTACCATCGATCCAGGGCGAGATAAACGTGGGCAATCCGTTACTCACCTGCTTGCACTGCATGCCCAGGGTGCGGAATGCCTCAATAGCACCCCTGGTTTTACGACTGATTTCCATACTCAGGTACCAACCGCCAAAAGAGCTGTGGTGCCCATAGCGCTGCCACACTTCATCAATTACATAACGATTGTGATCGATTTCATGCTGCATATTGCCGGTATCCCAGTAGCGGCCACTGTCGTATAATCCGAAATAAAACCGCATGCCGTATTTGCCGGCCAAAGTCAGAAACAACTCCACCAGGTCCACCGGAGGCTGGTAACAACCTTGCTGCAGCAGGTAAGCAGAGGGATAGGTAATGAAGCGCCGGTAGCCACTACGAATCAGGATGACCGTATCAATACCCATTGCCTGCATGTGCCGAAAATCCTGTTCCCACTCCTTCTCGCTCCAGTTCTGGTGCGGAATATCGTGACTGATTTCGTCTAAAAATGTTCCGGTTATCAACATAACATTCGTTTTGTAATTGTAATGCACAAGGAGCATATCTTCCTTCACTCCTTCACTTCCCGAAGCGTTGCCAGCAACGTTCGTGATCTTCGACATTAACTAAATCACTCATTCAATCCCTAATACCACCTCCTTCCACCTTGCATACCCCGCACCTGTCAAATGCAACCCATCATTGGTATAGCGGGCATCAAGATTTCCTTCCACATCGGCAAAGGCCGAAAACAGATCAATATAATGCACTTGTAATTCGCGGCACAGCGCTTCCAGTTCTTTATTTATGGCCTGCACCTGCCCCCGTTTATTTTGGTGATTCGGAAATTGCGTAAACGCATTATTTGTGGGCATCAACCCTTGTATATAAATGCGGGTAGCAGCGCAGTCCCTGCGCAGGGTTTCCACAATACGGCGGTAATTCCGCAGGGTCACTTCCACCGGTATGTTGCGTGCCACATCGTTAATACCAATGAGCAGGTACAAACGCGATGGCTGGTGGCGCACCACTTCGGGCAAACGATGCAGCAACCCAAAGGTATTGTCGGCACTGATACCCCGGTTGAGGTTGCACTGATCAGGGAACAATTCATTCCATTCACCACTATCTGTAATGCTGTCGCCCAGCCAAACCACGCAGCCTTTTTTAACCGGCATCTGCTCAAAAAAACTCAGCTTCTGATCGTAGTAATAAAAATGAAATGACGAGTCGTACTGCTGCTGTGCAGCAACCGAACCCGAAAGAACCAGCAATATGGTGAGTGTACAAAACTTCATCAGGCATCGGTTGCGTTATCGGTTAGCGCCTGTGCTACTGGCTTTAGCGGAACCAGCCAGGTAACCACAAAAGCGGGTATAGTAGCCACCAGCACCCACAGGAAAAATTTTTGATAGCCCATAGCATCACTCAAAACACCGCTCATCATACTGGCCAGTGTATATCCAAAATAAGTAATAGCGCTGCCAAAGGCATAATGCGCCATCTGGTATTTACCGGGAGCAATTTGCTGCATTATGAAGAGAATGATACCGATGAATCCAAACCCGTAACCGAAATGCTCTACAGTTATAGCAGTTCCGATTATCCACAGATTTTCTGTTTGTGTGTAGGCCAGGTAGGAATAGGCGGCAAATGGCAAATTGAAAAAAGCGCACAACAGCAACAAGGTGCGACGATTCAATCCTTTTTTGGCCACATAATAGCCCGCCAGCAGCGATCCCAATACAAATGCGATGGTACCATAAATACCGGTCAATAATCCAAGTGTAGATTCCTGCAGCCCCAATCCACCAACTTCCCGCCCCGCCTTCATAAACAGGGGCATAATTTTAATGGCTTGCCCTTCAGCAAAGCGGTACAAGATGATAAACAGCAACCCTGCCCAGATGTATTTCTTTTGAAAAAAACTTACCAGTACATCCTTAAGCGTTTTCCATACTTCGGAGGCAGAATGCACTTTGTTGCGTTCGGGATCCGAGGGCAACATGCGACTGCTGTATAAACCCGCCAGTAACATAACACCGGCATAAACAGCCAGCACCACTGCCCAGGCGTTGCGGTCGCCCCAAACCGGTATGAGCGCACCGGCCAGGAATACCATTCCACCGTTTGAAAACAGTTTGGCGAAATTGTAAAAGGTGCCCTGCCAGCCAACAAACCGGGCCTGTTGGGTGGGATTGAGTTGTTGTAAATACAGGCCATCGGCCGCAATGTCCTGTGTGGCCCCGAAAAAAGCCACCAAAAAGAACAACACCACAGAAATACTGAAGAATGCTTTGCTGTAGAGCGAAAGCAGGGCCATTGCAAATAGCAAACCGCATACCATTTGCGATACATAGATGTAAAACCGTTTGGAGCGGTACAACTCCATAAACGGACCCCACAGCGGTTTAAAACTCCAGGGAAGAATCAGGATGCCGGTCCAGAAGGCAATCTGGGCATCACTCATTCCCTGGCTCTTATACAGCAGGGCCACCACGGTACCTCCCAGGGCCAGGTTGGGTAATCCCATGGCAAACCAGGTGGTGGGGATCCAGTAAAGCGGAGAATGGCGGTTTTGTTTGGATGTTGCGGGAGTCAAGCAGAATCGTTTTAAGAGCCCAAGTTAATTAATATTTTTAAAAACTATTGCTTAAAGCAAATTTTTTTAACTAAGTTTGTTGCAAACTTTCTTGCCATGCGCATCGCTGCTGCACTGCCCATTGCCCTGCTTGGCCTGCTGAGCCTGGTCGGCTGCTCCAAAAAAAGCAACCCTGCTCCCGGAGGCGGCAACCCCGGGACGCCTACCACACCCGTATGGGACCCCAACGCCATGCGGGGCATCTGGATCACCACCACAGCCAGTACGGTGCTCGACACCCGCGAAAACATCCGCACGGCCATGCAGGCTTGTCGCACAGCCAATATCAACCACGTATTTGTAGTGGTTTATAATAATGCCCGCACCACCTATCCCAGCCAGGTGATGCAAAACCTTAT
Organism: uncultured Chitinophagaceae bacterium; assembly: GCA_937862815.1. Taxonomy (GTDB): domain Bacteria; phylum Bacteroidota; class Bacteroidia; order Chitinophagales; family Chitinophagaceae; genus Lacibacter. Next base: position 41,961 of record CALMED010000012.1, read on the forward strand.
TGGCGTTCCCATTCTCGAACGCTTTGCCGGCCGCGACCCGCTGCGTGAAATTATCGAAGAAGGACAAGCCGCCGGTTTAAAGGTACACGCCTGGTTCGAATATGGTTTTGCCTCTTCGTTCTCTGCAAATGGCGGTCCCATTGTAGCCGCCCGTCCGCATTGGGCGGCCCGTGATGCCGGCGGTAACCTTACCATCAAAAACGGATTCGACTGGCTCAACGCGTTTCACCCCGAGGTGCAGCAGTTCATGATTGACCTGTTTAAAGAGGTTACCAGTAATTATAATGTAGATGGTGTGCAAGGCGATGATCGCCTGCCCGCCCTGCCTTCCAGTGCCGGTTACGATACGTATACCCTTGGCCTTTACCGGTCCGAAAACGGCGGCGCCGATCCCCCCGGTAATATAACGGACCCCGCCTGGCTGCAATGGCGGGCCCGCAAACTCAATGCTTTCTGTAAGCGCTTACGCACCGAAGTTAAAGCCATTAAACCAAATATTATGTACACCATGAGTCCCAGCCCCTATCCCTGGGGACTCAATGAATACCTGCAGGATTGGCCCACCTGGGTGGACAGCGGATGGGTTGATGCGATTATTCCCCAATGCTACCGATACGACATTGCAGCTTACACTGCCACCATCAACCAGCAAAAATCGTTTTACCGCAACACCGCCGTACCTTTCTACCCCGGCGTTTTGCTCCGTTCCGGCACCTACATTGCACCCGATGGCTTTCTGACCCAAATGATTACCGAAAACCGCCGTGCCGGCTTTAAAGGTGAAGTATATTTCTTCTATGAAGGATTACCTTCGAGAAGCAGTTGGTTCCAGGGACAGTATCCATTTATCCGGTAACTGGTGTGGGGCTGTAGGCTTCAGGACATCCATCGGCAGCGGTCCGGGCTGCTTCGGGGTACCGTGCGTTCGCTGCGCTGCCGCACCGCCCCGGCACAGCCGGTGCGCCCTACGCATCCCGCAGCCCTTCAACAGATGCAACCCTATCAAAAAAAACCTACCGCTAAATCCATGCGCATGCGTTCCATTATAGCCATATCCACATCGCTGTTATTGCTGCAACTTGCTGCCTGCCGTCAACCCGAACGCAAACTTACCTCCCTGGTGGATCCTTTTCTTGGTACCGGGGGCCACGGCCACGTGTACCCCGGCGCCACGGTTCCTTTTGGGATGGTGCAGCTGAGTCCCGATAACGGCGATGAAGGCTGGGACTGGTGCGCCGGCTACCACTACAGCAGCAACACCATCGCCGGCTTCAGCCATATGCACCTGAGCGGTACAGGCATTGGCGACTGGTGCGATATTTCCATACTACCGCTTACCGATACCGGTTCTGTTCAAGAAGAAAAAATCAAGCTTCCTTTTTCCCACGCCAACGAAAGCGCCGCTCCGGGGTATTATCAGGTAACGCTCGATAACGGCGTACGCACCGAACTCACAGCCACCGACCGCACCGGCTATCACCGCTATCACTTTCCCAATGGCACAGGCTGGCTGCGCTTTGATATGGGCTTCCGCATCAACTGGGATGCCCCCACCGCCGGCATGCTGGAACTGGTGAACGACAGCACCCTCATCGGCTACCGCTACAGCACCGGTTGGGCAAAAGGACAAAAAGTGTACTTCGCAGCCCGCTTCAGCAGCCCGGTGCAGGCGCTGCAGTTTATCCACGATTCGGTACGTACCAACAACCAGGCACAGGGCAAAATGGTGAAAGCGCTCCTGCAGTTCAACAATACCCCTGCGTTACAAGTGCAGGTAAGTTTGAGTACCGTCAGCACCGCCAAAGCGTTGCAGGAACTGGCTACGCAACAAGGGCGCAGCTTCGATTGGGTACGTACCGAAGCCGATACCCGCTGGGAAGCCGAGTTGCGGAAAATACAGGTGCAACATACCGAAGCCCACCGCGATACCCTGTTTTACACCGCCCTCTACCGCACCTGCCTGGCGCCGGTTATCAGCAGCGATGCCGATGGTACTTACCAAACCCACGATAACAAGGTCAACCGCTTCACCGCCGGCAAAAATAAATACACCATCTTCAGCCAGTGGGATGTGTTTCGGGCACTCAACCCCTTATTCACCCTCACCCAACCCGAACGGTTGCCCGATATGCTCAACAGCATGTTGCAGTTCTACGACGATAATGGCCTGCTGCCCGTTTGGGATATCAGCAGTTGGGAAGCCAATACCATGACCGGCTATCACAGCATCCCCATCCTGGCCGATGCCATGCTCAAAGGCATCAAAGGCTTCGACTATAGTAAAGCGTATGAAGCCATGAAAAAAAGCGCTTTCCAAAACCAGCGCGGCACACCCGAGTATATCCGCTATGGCTACCTGCCGCAGGATAAACATGGCTGGAGTGTGACCATTACACTGGAATATGCCTATGATGATTGGTGCATTGCACAAGTAGCTAAACTACTGGGTAACGAAGCCGATTACAAACTGTTCATGCAACGGGCCGCCAGCTACAAAAACCTGTTCGATCCTAGTACGGGCTTCTTCCGCAGCAAAAACAGCAACGGACAATTTGTAGAACCCTTTGACCCGCTGCACAGCGAACATGGGTTCGATGGCCAATATATTGAAGGTACTGCCTGGCAACACAGCTTTTTTGTGCCGCACGACCTTGATGGCTTTGCAGCCCTCCACGGCGGTAGCGCACAACTCGTAGCCAAGCTGGATGCTTTGTTCAATGCCCCCTCCGAACTGCGGGGTGAAAATGTATCGGCCGATGTAACAGGTTTGATTGGTCAATATGCCCACGGAAACGAGCCCAGTCACCACATCATTTACATGTACACCCTGCTGGGCCAGCCCGAAAAAGCCGCCCATTGGTTACGGGTGGTGGCCGACAGCATGTACAAAACAGGTCCGGATGGCTTAATTGGCAACGACGATTGCGGACAAATGAGCGCCTGGTATATCTGGACTTCACTCGGATTCTACCCCATGAACCCTGCCGCTGGCGATTATGTGTTCGGCTATCCGTTAATTGAATCGGCCCGCCTGCAATTGCCCAACGGAAAAGAACTGCAGATTCAGGTGAAAAAGAAAACAAAACAACCTACCCGTATTACGGGCGTTCAGTTGAATGGGAAGGAAGTTCCTGTCCGAAGCATCCACCACCGGCAGTTGTTGGAGGGTGGCACTTTGGTGTTAGAGTTGGGTTGAAGGTATCGCGGCAAGAACACATGAAGCTGATAAATTGACGGGTTGACAAGCAACTTACTTCTGCCCTGATTAATCCGTTAACCATTCTCTTCCCCTAGCAGTGCCTGAAATGCCTGGAACCGGAAACTAAGATTCGGCGATTTCAATCATATACATCCACTCATTCATTCACTCATTCACTCATTCACTCATGCTCCGCAATCTGCCCTTCCTTTTGCTCCTCTTCAGCCTGCAGGCAACCGCCCAAACACAAAGCCGCCTGCTACCGAAAAAGGGACTCTTTGTAACCACGCAAAACCTTACCTGGGCTTCCGGTTCGGAGATCAACATCTTTACAGCCGATAAGAAACACCACCACTACTACTTCACCTGGTGGGAACAGGATGCCGACTCTACCGTACAGGGGCGTGATATCCTGTACCTGGGCAGCAGCAATACCGCCGTTGCAGGCAGCTATTCGCTGAAACAGAAAGGAACAGCCAGTAACATTGCACTCCAATGCAACTGGAACCGCAGCGATACCGGCGTGGCCGACCTGGTACATGCACGCTTGTGGCTGCCGTATTTTCATGAAGCCCGTTGGTATGTAAAGGGCAATCCCGTAACGCTGCAACAACTCGCCCAGCTAACGACAACCGAACTGGAAGTACATACCCCCTTTGGAAATTTCCTTTTCCAATCTTCGCACCCGTTCCGCAGCCGCAGAAATGATGCGCCGCAGCCCGGTTCAAACGATTACGAAAAGCGTTCGCAGCACCTCCTGCTGTATGAAAATGATATTACCCTGATTCCATCCGGAAAGCTTGAACGCAACTTTACTGTAACGGAAATTGCTGCCGGACCCATTGTAAAATATACGGATACCAGCCTTGTTATACAACCTGTTCCGGTAAATGCTGCATGGGTTCCCGATCTGCCGGTGCAGCAGTTATTACCCCGGCCCCAACAAATGGACTTGCAAGGCAGTTACTACTCCATTTGTCAGCCTGCTACAACTCCCATCAGCCACGAATCCCGCATGTTCCGACAGTTACTTCTACTGCACTGGCAGTTGCCGGACGATTGTGTTACATCCATTTCTACAGAGAAAAAACAGGATTTACCTGCCGAAGCCTACCAACTGCAAATTACCGGCATCGGCATCCGCATCGGCTACAGCACAGCAGCCGGGTTGCAGCATGCCTTGCATACACTGGTGCAGTTAGTGCAAAATCAAAACGGCACGTTAGTACTGCCGCAGGGCAATATCATTGATGCACCTGCTATAAGATGGCGGGGTATTCACATGTTTACCGGGCCGCAATCGTGGCCCCTCCACCGCCGCATGTACGAACGGGTATTACTGCCGCTCAAAATGAACAAAGTGGTGCTGCAGTGCGAGCAGGCGGAGTGGAAAAGCTTTCCGAATATTCACAGTAAAATTTCGGTGCCGTTAGCCGACCTGAAAGCCGAATTCGACTGGCTGCGGCAACAACACAATGAACCCATTCCCCTCATCCAGAGCCTGGGACATATGGAATGGTTTTTCAAACCACAGGAAAACCGCAAACTGGCCATAAACCCATTGTATCCTTATACCCTCAATGCCGATTTACCGGAAGCGAGAAAAGCGGTAAAAAAAATCTGGGATGAAGCCTTTCGTTTGCTGCGCCCCCGCATCATGCATATTGGCTTTGATGAAATTGGCATGATCGGTTTTCACTTACCCCGCGAAAAAGAAGTGGAGCTATGGAAAACACAAATCAACTACCTGCACCGCTATGCCCAAAAGAAAAAAACGCCCCTCATGCTCTGGGGCGATATGGGCCTGGGGCCGGGTGAAGGTCCGGATGCACTAAACGGCATCACCCGAGAGCGGGCGGCCCTGCTCAAAAGCACCATTCCCAAAGGCAGCTATATTGCGGACTGGCACTACATCAACAACCCCAACCCGGAAATCTATAATACTAATCTGCGTATCTGGAAAGAAAACGGAAACATCCCCCTGGCTTCGCCCTGGCTGCATCCGAATAACGTTCGAGGATTTGTCCTGGCGGCGAAGGCTGCAGGCGCCGGATTGCTGCAAACCACCTGGGCCGATTTTGAAAGCAGTGAAGCCAACATGCTGCTCAACATCGAACAGTTTGGTGCTTATGTACTGGCGTTGGATTATGCCTGGAGCGGCCGCACCGAACTACCCGAAGCCTTGCCCTACCATCATGTGGAAGAATGGGCCAGTCGCTTTTACAGCGAAGCCCGCCCCATTAACCAGCGCAAAGGATGGCTTTTGCAAACAGCAGTTCCGCTGAGAAACATCACATCGGATGCACTGCAACAGGCACCCGAAGTACTCACATTTTCCTTGCCCCCTTTCATGGCATCCGGCTTTCGCATCAAAGCGGCAACCGATCAAATTTTACAGGAAGGTACTCCGGTGGCAGTCGTGCAGTTTTACGCCGGTAACCGCCTTGTGGAAGAGCGTATGCTGCGTTACGGCGCTGAGCTGCGCAGCAGGCAGGATCAACGCAGCATCTTTGCCCATGTACCGGGGAAAGACCGGAAAACCTATTACCGCTTTTTTGAAAAACACCAAGAAATTACGACAGTAAAAATTCAGCTACTGCATGCAGGAAGTGGCTTGCAGGTGGAGGAACTGATGCTGATTGAATGAAATATTGCATCATTTCAGTGTCATGAAAATTTCTTACAAGATTTAACTGCAAAGCCGCTAAGACGTTAATAACAAAGTGAATGATCAAACAAAGTTCAGGAGTAGATCATTGGCACAAAAAACCTAAACCACAATCCAAAAACTCTTTGCGCCTCAGCGTCTTTGCGGTTACTGCCTCAGGTTTTCCAAAACCACTTACGCTTCACAAAAAAGATAGTGATCAGTGAAACGATGCCGGTAAAGAGAACGCCCCGCAAAAAGCCCATCCATGCATTCTGCGTCATGCTATCGAGTATAAATTTGGTATGCGTCAATTGCAACAAGGGCAACAAAAGCAGATTGCCCGCAACATAAGCCACCATGGGATTCTTTCCATTCAGCGCAAAATAGGTACTGATTGCACCGAAATAATTGCGCTTTGCGAGCACCGTAAAGATGATCAGCATAAAAAACGCCAAACCGCCCGTAACAAAGTAATAACTGTACGTTGAGGAATCTTTTTTGATACCACCTTCATAGGCTTCAAAAAACAGGCCCAGCAGCAGCAGGTATGTACCGGCCTCTGCAAGCTTGCGGTACAAATTTTCGGGTTCTGCTGAGCGCAACAGATAAAGCGCCCCTATGCAGATCAATAAGCTGCCTGTAACATTCAATACCAGCTCACGGGTAAAGAGTCCATACAGGTTCAATACCAGCAAACCCGTTGCCAGCAAGGACAGCAGGTTTTCATGGTTGCGGGATAAAGCAGAGTTTTCTTCCTTCTGCTGCATCACTTGCAGCATCCACTCGCCAGCAATGGTGCCGGGCAGGATCAGAAAAAGGTATTTGAGGAAATAAAACTTATACAACCAGTCAATTTGAAAGGAGCCTATCCCCTTCCATTCAAATATCATTTTCGCCCAGCCGCCTCCAGGCTCTTTGGCGGCCAGGAAAATGGCCATCACAAAGGGTAATAACCCTATCCGCAGGAGGGGTTGGTTGCGGGTGAAATAATAGATGATCGTACAAAAAAAAGCCATATTAGCCAGCACCAGGATGATGATATCACTTTTATATAAGTCGAACCCCTTGCCATTCCAGAACGGCAGCAACCACAACAAGTAAACAGCAGCTGCAAAAGCCAGTATGCGTATCACAATAAAAATGCGCCGATACCGCTGTCCTTTATAATCATAAAATTGAAAGAACAGCAGCACAAAAGCAAATAGCGACAAGAGCTGTTCGCTCACACCGGGCTGTGGTACAATAACCCAGGCCTTCATGTGCTGTGTAAACAAGGCAAAAAAGGCCAGTAAGGCAAACCGCTTCGCCGCCAGTTGCAGCACATAGCCGGCACCCTTGCCAGCTTCGATATGCTTTTTCAGCGCCAGCGGTATGGCGGCGCCCATGCTGAACAAAAAGAAAGGAAAAACAAGGTCAACCCAGGTGATACCGGGTATGGCAGCATCGAATTTATGCAGCGGTGGCGGCACCTGTGCATGGTACATCCACGGCGGCAATACCCCTCCGTAGGCAATAGCGCCACTCAGTACCATGGTAAGAATGGCGAAGCCCCGCAGGGCATCCAGACTTTCGTTCCGCTGCAGCATAAAATTTAAATTAAGAAAAATAGGGCGGCGTTGAAACGCCGCCCGCTAACTATTGATTATGACCTTTCAAAAAAGGTTACCATCCTGGGTTTTGCTTAATACCATTGGGGTTTACATCCACCTCAAATGTAGGGATGGGCCACAATTTATACCGGTTGTTGGAATTGTTACGGGTCTGATTACGAAACCGGATCCGCTGATTCACACTGGCCGTATAGCTGGGTACATTATCAACATCAAAACTGGGCGTTGCAGGTGCAACGGCGGGATCAAAGGCTGCCCCCACCACCGGGAAGCTGTTGGCCTTTGCATAGATATCCCAGCGACGAAGATCGAACAAACGCAAGCCTTCGCCGCCAAATTCCACAGCCCGCTCACGGCGGATGATCGTACGCAGTTGCGCCTGGTTGGTGGTGGTTACACTGGGTTGACCGGCCCGGTTGCGTACGGCATTCAAGGCAGCCAGCACGGTACCGTCAATTTCGTTCAATTCCATTTTCGCTTCCGCATACATCAACAGAATATCGGCATAGCGCATGAGTATGTAACCGGTTTTGGTTTCCCAGGAGTATTGGGTACTATCCACATACTTACGCCAGCTATAGCCAACGCCTCCAATATTACCGGTGGCACTTACCTGCCATTGAATACCGGCAGCCTGGGCTCCGATCCAATCGTTGTTGCCGGTTACATTGTCAAACTGACCGGTCCCCCAGTTGAACCTGCGACGAACGTTTGAATAGATATTATAAATCGTACGTTCGTTAGGGTTAACATACGGAAGTACATTTACGTTGTTTCTCCAATTTACAGTATCGCCCTGCATAATAACCGTCCAGCGAAGACGACGGTCGCGGTTATCGCGGGGATTTGCCGGATCGTATACGGTTGACTGGTCAATACGCTGCCCATCACGTCCTTCAAATAAATCTACCAGCACCTGTGAAGGAAAATGACTGCTTTGGGAATTGGTTACCTGCCGGGGTATGGTAAGCACCACCAGCCAGTTCTGTGGATTGAGCTGATCGGTGGGATAGGTTTGATTGAAAAGAATTTCCCGGTTCACATTTGCCACTTGTCCCGCCTGCATAAAGAGGGCAGGATAATTTGGGTTGAGGCCATACAGGTTTGTATCCATGATAGCCTTGGTGGCGACAGCAGCCGTACGGTAATCTTTAACAAGCAGGGCAAGTTTTGCTTTAATACCCAGAGCAACGGCCTTATTAACACGGCCATTACCGATAACCGGTTGCGCATTGGCCGCATCAAAGCGGGCTACCGCCGTATCAAGGTCTCTGTATAATTCCTGAACGATGGTGGCAACCGGAGTACGGGTAGCTCCCAACACCTCACTTACAGTGGGGGGTTTGGTGTAGAAAGGCACGTCGCCAAACATATACAGAAGATGGAAATACCCCCATGCCCGAAGTGTAATGGTTTCGGCCATAATACGACTGTAAGCTTGGGGTGTTACATTTGCCTGTCCGACGGGCATTTGATTCAGCTGCTGGTTGGCACGCTGAATCAGCCGGTATGCCTGGTTCCACGAACGGTTTACAAGGTCGTTGTTCAACAGGAAAGGACCATTCTCGCCCATGGCCACCTGGTCTTCAGCATTACCACCCCGCTTAATAGCCAGGTCGGTTGACGCTTCTACCGCAAACATCAGCGGTGTATTGTTAGGGAACACCCACATGGCGGCACCGTATACACCCACCAAACCCTGTTGCATTTCCACTTCATTGGAAAGGAAATTAGTGGCCGAGGACGCATCCAGGGGCTTTCGGTCAAGGAACTTTTTACATCCGCCGGCACCGATCAGCACCAGTAACAACGGCATGAGATATATCTTTTTCATACTTGTATGCATTAGATGGTTCATTAGAATGTTACGTTTACGCCGGCTGTAAATGTGCGCATGAGCGGATAAAATTCCGCATTGGCATTGTTGATTTCCGGATCAAATCCGCGCCAGGCGGGTGTGAGGGTGAGCAGGTTCTGTCCGCTCACAAATACCCGCAGATTAGCAATCTTCAGCTTCTTTAAAGCATCCTGAGGTAACGAATAACCCAGGTTGATGTTTTTGATGCGGAAGAAAGCAGCACTGCGGATCCACCAGTCGCTCAGCAGGTAGTTGTTTCCTCCAAAGCCGGAAGGCAGCAGGCGGGGGAAAGTAGCATTCTGATTGTCGGGTCTCCAATGGTCTTTATGCTGTTCCAGCAGCGAAGCGGCAAAATCATTGCTGGCAAAGGGTATGGCACCGGTACCGCTCAGGAAGTTGTTGCGCATACCTACACCCTGTCCAAAAATGTTCAGATCAAAATTGCCGTATCCGATGTTCAGGTTCACGCTGTATTCATAACGGGGAAAGGCATTGCCCAGGAAGGTACGGTCAAATGCATCCACAATACCATCGGGTTTGCCATCCGGACCACTGATATCGGCATACTTCATATCACCCGGCTTTGCTCCCTGTGCAGGATTGGGATTCCATACCTGGCCAAATTGAACCGGTGAATTCTTTACGTCGTTGGAGTCGCGGAAAAAGCCCAGTGCCTGGTATCCAAAATAGGAGTTAAGTGCCTGCCCGGCTGTTGTGCGGATACCATCCCCAATAAAGGGCAGTCCATCTACAAGACCGGTAACCTTGTTCTTCACATCCGATACCATTACCGTAGCATCCACCCGCCACTTTTTGAAGCTTTGCTTGTAGTTCATGGTCAACTCCCAGCCCCTGTTTTCCATGGTACCGGCGTTAACAAACGGATTGGCCAGCCCACCGGCAGATTGCGGAAGCGTACGTTGCAGGATCATGTCCTTCAGCGAACGGACAAAGTAATCGGCCGTTACGGTGAAATACTTCAGGAAGCTTACATCCAATCCCACATTCCATTGCTGCGAGCGCTCCCACTGTAATTCCGGGTTGGGGAACTGCAAGAGGGCTACACCGAAAGTAGTTTGATTATTGAAATACGCATTGGTCCCGTTCAGCGGATTGTTGTAGAGCGAGTTCTGGTAAAAGGCGTCAAACACATAGTTGTTGGAACCGATGTTCTGGTTGCCATTTACACCCAGGGAAGCCCGGAGTTTACCAAAGCTGATTACATCGGTAAGGTTACCAAAGAACTTTTCGCGGGAGAAAACCCAACCGGCCGATGCCGAACCAAAGGTACCCCACTGCTTATCGATCGCCTGCGAAAAACGGCTTGATGCATCACGGCGTCCGTTTAATTCCAACAAATACCGGTCATCATACCCATAATTAACACGGCCAAAGAAACCTGCCAGTGCCAATTCGCTTACACCGGCATTATTGGTTTGTGCACCGGTTCCTACATTCAGGAAAGGCTGGTTGGGGTTGGTAAAGCCTAAACGGGTAGCACCAAAGAAGTAGTTGCGGTAGTATTCACTCTGGCCACCCGCCATCACCTTTATGCTGTGCACCTCCTTGATGCGGGTGCTGTATGCAGCCTGTCCCAGCCAGGTACGGTACAAATCATCCCTCCAGCTTTCGGTTAACTGAGTCGTGCCGGGCCATTGACCAATAAGGTCATAGCCCCGTGTAACCAGATTCGGTTGATAAATATCCACGTTCCGGATAAAAGACTTGCTGTAAGGATTGCGGGTTTCACGACCCCAGTATCCTTCAATTTCCAGGCCCTTTACCGGATGAAAGTTAAATCCAAAGCGCGTTAACAGGTTGTTGCCTTCTGTTTCAGAGGTACCTGCACTTTCCGCCATTGCAATGGGGTTGCGGTTGTTACTCTGTGCGGCCGTACCGTACATTCCGGGTCCATACTTGCCGCCGCCGATGGCCGGCAAGCCAATCGCCTGGCGGATGATGAATTCGGCGGATCCTGTGGAAGGTGTTACGGTGAAATTATTGGTATAAGCAAGGTTACCGGTGAGCGTTAGTTTATCGCTCACTTTGAACTCCGGATTGATCCGCAGGTCGTAACGCTTGAAATTTGTATTCTGTGTGAGGCCGCGTTGGTCAAAAAATGTAAAGGATGTGAACATATTAAGCCGTTCCCCCCCGCTTGTCATCTGCACATTGTGGTTGTGCATAAGACCGCTGTTGGTGAGTACTTCCCTGAGCCAGTCGGTATCAATGATTTCAAGATTATCGGCAGGCGTTGTACGATACCGGTCAATTAATGCCTGCGGGAATACCGATGCAGCCGGATTACCGGTCCGGTTTTGCTCGGCTACATTGCTCAGCACCATGTGATCAATGGCACTAACCCGCTGCGGAATGGAGGTAAAATCCTGCTTGGTAACAAAGTTGTTATAACTCAGCTGCAAGCCTTTTTTCTGTGCCCGCTTCGTTTTAACAATAATCACACCGGCAGACGCACGGTTACCATAGATGGCCGTGGATGCAGCATCTTTCAGCACGGTTACACTTTCAATGGCGTTGGGATCAATCTGGTTTAATGCATCCAGACCGGTGCCGGTAGGAAGCTGCAGTCCATCAATAATCACCAGCGGAGTACTGTTACCGAGAATGGAACTCTCACCCCGGATACGGATACCGGCACCATCGGCACCGGGACGTCCGGACTGTTGCTGTACCGTTACACCGGGAGCGAGGCCCTGCAGCACCTGGCTGGTACTGGAAACCTGCCGCTTGGTAAGTGCAGCGTTGTTGAGTTGAACCAACGAACCGGTAAGGTTGGTACGGCGCTGGGTACCATAACCCACCACCACTACTTCACCCAGGTCGCCTGCGGTGGTTTGCAGCACCACATCTATGGCAGAACCCGTCACGGTCACTTCTTTCCGCTCGAATCCGATCCCGGAGAACACCAACACATCTCCGTTCTTCGCTTCAAGAGCAAAGTTCCCATTGGAAAGAGTAATCGTCCCTTTGTTGGTACCTTTTACGGTAACCGATACTCCTTCCGCAGCATTTCCGGTGCCGGCACTGGTAACCCGTCCGGTTACCCGTACCTGCTGTGCCCAGAGAACGCTGGCAGAAAGAAGCGTCATCAGCAGCAAGAGCATTCGCTTTTTCATAATCATAGTTTTGAGTTTAGAGTATACTGGTTTTTGTTAGAGCAATTCGCCTTTATGGTTGACCCCGCGTGATGCAAAAGGGTCTACAGTTTTATCGAGTAATACCGCCAACTCGGCTCTTGTTATGGGCCGTGTTGTCATGAAATTGGTGCAACCCCATGCCGCCCACGAATCAGCAACCGCCTGTAACAATGCCTCCCTGTTGGCGAATATTGCCTGGCTGCTTTTGCCCTGTGCTGCCGCCAATGCCCACACGGCCTCCACGGCGTCAGCAATCGTTAAAGATCCTTTAATCGGAAATTTTATTTCAGCATAAGGGGCCATGTGCTTTACAAAATCGGCTGCCTGTACCGTTGAGTCGGGCACAAACCAGGTGCGGTTGGCCCAGAGATAAGGTTCGCCCCTGCCCCTTAAAATGCCGGTGGCGCCTATTTTTTGAATCGATAAAAAATGCGGGTGTTGTGGTTTTACATCGTAATACGGCATGATATAGGCACCGGCTTTAAGTAAAGCATCTTGTACCATACGAACAGGCACTTCAGCAGCCGGTTTCTTTTCCTTAACCGCCAACGCCGCAAGTGTACCGGCTGCCTGGCCGGTAAGGAGCACACAGGGTTGTAAGCGTGTGGTACCGTTTACTACGTTGCTTACACTTGTGCTTTTTTCGGCAATTATGATGCCGGTGAAATCTTTGGGGATTAAGGTACCCAGGGGCATATTAAAGCTGGGTACGGGAAAGAAATTCAGGTGCTGTGGCGCCTTTGGATTTTCGCGGTGGTGGTGGTCAATAGGATAGTCGCCTACAGCAATACCGGTACGGTAAAGTGCTTCCGGAGCAGTAAAAGGCGTGGCAATATGCTGCACTTTAAAACGCACCAGTCCATGTACCCGCCGCGATTCGCGGTGGTAAGGGATCAGCGGCAACCGGTCGTTTGAAGGAAATTCATCATCGGCCAAAGCCAGGCGCTTAAAGCCAAACTGCGTTTGCAGAAAATAGAGAAACCGAAGGGTTTTGGCTTTGGCTTCGGCAATCGCCTGTTGCCGCTGTTCCTGGTTCATCGGAATCATGTTGATGTAGATATCATTGCCCTTGCCCGGCCAGTTGATCATGTATTTGCCGTTGGGCAACTTGCCATAGTCGAGCATTTTACGGGCGTCCACATTCGAAGTGAGCTTAGAAGGCTCGCTGCAAAACTCATTGCAGCAGCCATCAAATTCCATGGGATCATAGTTGGCGGGCTTTACGATAGTACAGTCGGCCTGCGGGCCATAATCTTTAAGAATGGCCGCATAGGTCATATCCTGAATAATATCATTGGTCTCGGGCACATTCACATCTTCGCCGGTAACACTACTGGCTTCCATGCCCATGTCGTACGGCACACCTGCACTGGCCAGTACATCGCCCAGCTCGGTAGCATCAATTACCTGTTTGGCTTTTATGATAACGGTAGCGCCCGTAGCTTCGTTCGTAAATACAGCTCCGGTAACCTGTTGGTTATTGACCAATGTTTTTTCAAAGCGGTGCCGGTACAATACCTTCAGGTTGGGCAGAGCTGCCACCATTTGTTTTACAATGCTATCGCCCACCCTCGGTTCAAATAAGGTATTACTCACCCAACCCGTGGCTACTTTTTGCGGACCGCCGTAAACTTTATAGAGCTTTTCCCGAAACTCACCAAACAGGCCCGAGGGCATATTGTGATTGCCATCAAAGGCAGCAACGCCCGCTGCCGAAAACATTCCTCCCAGCCAAACGGTCGGTTCGGCAATAATGGTAGCTACACCCATGCGGGCCGCCTGGATTCCTGCAGCCGAACCGCCGGTACCCCCGCCTATAACCAGCACATCGGTTTCGTGCAGCTCTTTGCCGGCGCTGCAACCCAGCAGCAGCGTTAAAAAAATAACGGTATAGTAGTTACGTAGCATTATGATTTAATCATTCAATGAAGCAGTGGTTTTCCAAACCTGGTACAAGGCACGGGGTATATGAAAGCAGCCCTTCCATTTGCCGCCCTTCAGGGGCAGCAGCACTTCGCCGCGCCGGTTGAGGTAGCCAAACCACTCGCCATGTTCCGGATCACGAAAATGCTCCCACGTGTAATTGTGAACTTTTTCAAACCATGCGGCACAGCGCTCATCGCCGGTTAAGGCGTAACCCTTGGCCAGGGCTACCAATGCCTCTACATGTACCCACCAGAGTTTCTGGTCCCATTCCAGTTGCTGGGTGGGATGGCCCTGGATGTCGAGAAAATAAAAAATGCCATCGTGTACCGGATCCCAGCCATACTCCACTGTATGTAACAGGATGTCGGTTGCCTTCCGGATCAGGGCCGGATCCTTCATGCGTACGCCCAGGTCCATGATAAACCACATGGATTCAATGGCATGGCCGGGGTTAAGCAGGCGACCATCGAAGCAATCACTGAAGCTGCCATTGGGGTTCACGTTTTCTAAAATGAGCCCGGAGTCTGGCTGGTAAAAGACCTCCATCACTTCATGCACCACTTCGGGGATCAGCCGGTTTACCTCGGCGCTGCCAATTACAGGCTCCAGTTCCAGTGCGAGGTTGCAAAGGATCATGGGCAGACTGAAATTCTTGAGCGGACGGGTGCCGGGCACTGCTTTGTTGTACCCCCCCTTCCAGTTATGACGCCGGCGAAGTATATTATGGTAGGTATCGATGGCTATATCCTTCCAGACGTCGGAGGGCTGTACCCGGTCGAGTGCCGCAAAGGCCATGGTGGCGAAGCAGTCGCTGAAAATATTATACGGTTGTATTAAAGGACGGCCATCAGCCGTAAGGGAGAAGTACCAGTTTCCTTCTGCATCCCGCCCATGCTGCTGCATAAATCGGGCGCCGTGCAGGGCCATGTCCAGCCACTCGGGCCGCGCTTCCACCTGGTGATACATATAACTGAAGCACCAAACCTGGCGCCCCTGGAGCCACATGAATTTATCGGTATCGTACACATTACCGGTGCGGTCGAGACAGGTAAAGAAGCCGCCATTCACTTCATCCCGGCTTTTGCTCAGCCAGAAAGGCAGTATATTTTGCAGCAACTCATCACGATACCTGCCGCCAAAAGCAGCGAGCAGGTTTGGGGTGGCAGCAGTCGTTTGATCGTTGATGGAAGGAACTCCCATACAAAATTTAATTAATAAGGGCCTAAAGTTATTTTAATTTATTTTAAACTACCAAATTCTTTTTAAATTTTTTTATTTATAACAGACATATCTGCTCCTTTCGTTAATTAGTACCGCAAAAAAGCGACTGTATTAATACCTTTATAACATGAGCACGACCCATAGTTTAATGGAGGTTTTTTCCGATGAGACCGTAAGCGGCGGTGTGGCTTATAAGAATAAAACGCTCAAAAAGGAAATTATCAATCAACTGGACCGTTCCGGCGACCAGACCATTGCCGACCTGTCGAGGGAGTTGAATATCAGTACGCCCAAGATCACCAGCCTGGTGAACGAACTGATCCAGGACGGCCTGCTGCAGGACCTAGGTAAGATGGATTCAACGGGTGGTCGCCGGGCCAGCATCTACGGATTGGGGAGCGACGCCTGCTTTTTTGTGGGCGTAGATGTTAAACGGTATTATATCAATATTGGCTTGCTGGATTTTAAGAAGCACCTGGTGACCATCCGGGAAAAGGTTCCCTACCCGCTGGAAAACACCCAGCAGTCGCTCACGGCCCTTATCAAGAGTATCCGGAAATTCATCCACGAATCCGGGGTGGCCTATGAGAAGGTTCTTGGTATCGGCATTAACCTGTCGGGGCGGGTCAACAACATCTCCGGATACAGCTACAGCTATTTTCACTTCCAGGAAGAACCGCTGGCCCAGATCATTCAGCAGGAGTTGGGAATCAAAACATTTCTCGAAAACGACTCCAACGCCATGGCCTTCGGAGAACTGCATTACGGGGTGGTGACAACGGAACGGAACATTCTCTTTATCAACCTCGACTACGGAACCGGCTGCGGCATCATTATCAACCGCGAACTTTATTATGGGAAAAGCGGCTTTAGTGGCGAATTCGGTCATATCCCTTTCTACAACAATGAAATCATCTGCGGCTGCGGGAAGAAAGGTTGCCTTGAAACCGAAGTTTCCGGGCAGGCCTTGTTGCGGCAGGTGCGGGAGCGGATCGCAGCAGGATCCAGCTCCAAGCTGTTGCAAAAGGGAAAAAAAACAGAGGACCTGAAACTGGAAGACCTGATCGGGGCAGCCCTTTCTGAAGATGTACTGATGATCGAATTATTGGCTGAGATGGGCGAAAAACTGGGTAAGGCTCTGGCGGTATTGATCAACCTTTTTAACCCCGAACTGGTAATCCTGGGTGGCACCCTTTCCGAAACGGGCGATTACCTGCGACTGCCCACCCGCAGTGCGCTCAACAAATACTCGCTGAGCCTTGTAAACAGCGACACCCAGGTAAAACTTTCCAGGTTGGGCGAAAAAGCCGGGGTGCTGGGCGGCTGCCTGATTGCCCGGAGCAAGGTTTTATCACTCTGAGCCGTTGCATGATTTTTTCCTCCAACCTGTTCCTGAAATCGGCTAAAGCTCCTATCTTTGCCGCCCTATAAAGTCACCCTTGTGACTCCTGGAGACATGGAAATTTTAATGTTCCTGGCGAGGTAGCTCAGATGGTTAGAGCGCAGGATTCATAACCCTGAGGTCACGGGTTCAACTCCCGTCCTCGCTACAAAGCCCCCACCCGGGGGCTTTCTTATTATTCATACACTGCCGTCAACACCATTTAAGCTCCCTGCGCATGCATTTGAATTGGCATCATCAACTGAAAACAAAAGCTTTGTGTACGGAGTAAGCCAAAAAAATGGAACTTAGTTTCTCTTCCCATTTTACCGTAAACGAGTCCACCTAAAAATGAATCATGAAGAAGAAATGAAAAATTTGTCTACCTCAACATCCCGCTCGCCCAGTTGAGGCTGGCAAAAGCCTGGTAGTATTTTGCTTTCAATTCCAACAGTTTCTGCAGGGTTTCCAGCGCTTTGTTTTCACGGGCGTTGAGCAGGAATAATGTGGTTTCACCCAATGTAAACCTGAACTGCTCCGCTTCAAACAGTTTGACATAGTTACGGTAGGCATCTTCAAAAATGCGGATCTGTTCCTGAAGGTTCAGCACTTCATTGTAGTGATAGCGGACTTTATTATCAATGGTCCACTGCATGAATCCCTGCTCCAGTTCGGTTGAGCGGATTTTGATACGGGCGCTGCGGTAGTCGCCAATACCGCTGCGGTTGGGGATGGGAACAATCACCTTGAGGCCGTACTTGTAGTTGTTTTCAAACAAATTCAGGTTCACCCCCTTCCAGAGATCATAGCCCTGCTGCAGAAAATTGTATTTCAGATCCGCTTTGGGTAACAGGTATTGAAATTTCAGACGTCGCTCCACTTCCTGTATCTGCAGTTTGTAGGACAGCTGTTGCAGCTTGGGGTGGTTCTGATAGGCAGCAGTCAGCCACTCACTGAGTTCATCCACACGAAGCATCCCCTGGGACTGGGCCGACCAGGCAGTGTCGGGTATAACCAATTCGGACAGATAAACCGGCTTGTTGTTATCCAGCCACAGAAAAGTGGAAACCTCGAGTGAAGATTTGCGGAATTTCAGCCATGCCTCTTCCCGCTGCTGCTGAAAGCTCTGCAACTGCGCCAGTGCTTCCGTGGTATCTATGGCAGCCCGGTCACCCTGCTCAAACGAAATTTTTACCAGACCGTAGCGGAAGGTATTAATCCGCACTGTATTCTCCAGCACCAGGAATACCTGGTAATCACGGGCCCAGTTCCAGTAGCTAAACCAGGCATCCAGCAGCAGGTCGTTGATGAGCTGCAGCCGTTCCCATTCGCTTTGCGACTGAAACAACTGGGCTTGCCGCAATGCGGCCCGGCGTTTATCCAGAACGAGGTCACGTAACAGCGGAACACTCACCCCGGCATAGCTGTTGCGGTTACGGGAGAGCTCCGGGTTGATAAAATCGCCAAAATTGTTCTCCAGGCCGGCATAGGCTTCCACGCCAAACCAGGTGGGCAGCACCAGTTCACTTTGCTGATAATTAAAGTAATTCTTACCGTCAAAAGTCTTCTGATCTGTCCGGTACATCAAGACCGGATCAAAAGCGCCGCGGGCCGACAGTAATCCCGCACGTGCCTGGTCAACCAATAGCTTCCCCTGCTTTGCAACGGGATGGTTTTGACGAACCAGTTGAAAAAATACATCATCTGTCATCACCTGCAGGCTGTCCTGGGCCGTTGCCGTGGCAATCGCCATCAGCGAAAGCCACCAGGCAGCCGCCCAACGCATGAAACCGTATCTTACTTGTATACTCATTCCGGATTTTCTGTGACAGCCCTTCTTAAAATTTATGTTTATCCATCTTCTTTTCCTGTTCTTTTTTTAAGTCTTCCTGCTGCTTGTAGAAATCCGGCGGGAAACCGTTGATCTGTCGCCACAATTCATACCAGATCGGCACATCTTTCAGCAGGGCAAAGCTCACAGCACCGGTGCCAATTTTAATTCCCTTGGGCCAGGGACGGTCGCTGCGATCTTCCGCCACAAGCACCCGGAACATGCCATTGTTGCTCCGGTTGCTCTCAATGGCCACTACCTTACCGCCAAATGTTCCGTAGGAGGCAGCCGGCCACCCGCTGAAAACAATAGCGGGAAAACCATCAAACATGAAACGTACTTTCTGTCCAATATTGAGCAACTGGAGGTCCATGGGGTTCACCCATATTTCCGTGGCCAGCTGGTATTCCCTGGGCACAATTTCCACAATCATGTCGCCTTCTTTTACGATCTCATTAATACCGCTTTTACGGGCTTTGATCACCTGCCCATCCTGCGGAGCAATCACGTAGTATTGTCCGCTCCGGATACGGTAATTATCAAACTGGTTCTGGAGCTTGGCCACCTTGCCTTGCCCACTGGCGATCTGTGAGCGTGACTGAAACACGTCGCCCTGCGCCTTGGCAATTTTTTCGGCATAATCCTGGATCGCCGCACTGCGTTCCAGTTGCACAATCAGCAGGTCCTGCCTGCTGTTGTTGAAGTCGTTCTGGGCGCCAATCCATTTTGCATTCACGTTTTGATGCAGCACCTTGCGTCGTTCAAACTCTGTTAAGGGTATCACCCCTTTTTCAAACATCTGCGTGGCCCCTTCCAGTTGCCGATCAGCCACCATCATCTCGTTGTCAGCGGCAACCACTTTCATGCTGTCACTTTCAACCTTGCGTTTTGTTTGTATGAACTTATTGTCAATCGCACGGAGTTTCAATTCCCGCTCATTTTCAAGCGCCTCAATCTGTTGGCGGGTAGCCGTTACTTTATTTTCGTAAAAATCAATGGTCAGTTGCTCGGCCCCCAGTTGCTGCTCGGTACGTTGCAGCAGGTTGGGATCCAGGTAATCGTCTTTGATTTCCGCCAGCTGAACAATGGTATCCCCCTTCTTAACATAATCGCCTTCCTTCACCCACCATTTTACAATCCGGCCCGGAATGATGTTGTTCATCTGCTGGGGACGCTGCTCCTGGCGCAGGGTGGTAATAGCACCTTCACTCCGGATGTTCTGCGTCCACGGAATAAACATTAACAGCAGAAAACCAAGGATGATGAACCAGAACATGCGACGGATGCGGCTTACCTTGTTGTTGCGGTACACATGCTCAAAGGCCTTGAGCCGGTGGCCTACAAGCGCTTCGATATCGGGTGTCAGAAATTCTGCCATGCTCAATGAATTAAAATATTTCGGTGGGTTTGCCCTGTACTGTAATAGCCCCTTTTTCCATCCGGATCACATAATCGCATTTTCTTGCAAAACTCTCGTCATTGCTGGCCACCAACACGGTGGCTTCCGGCGTTTCGTACAACAGGTAGTTCATGATCTGTAACTGCGACTCTTCATCGAACCCCAGCCAGGGTTCTTCGAGCAGCAATAAGCGCGGGTGCGATATCAGCGCCCGCAGGAGCAGAATCTTACGCACCACCCCGGCAGAAAGCCGCTTGCCCATGGGATCAATTTCTGTGTCGAATCCGTTCTTCAGTGACACGACGAAATTCTCGAGGCCCACTTTCCGGGCCAGTTGCAGGATCTCGCTGGCGGGAACGGACCGGTCGCCCAATGAAATGTTTTCATAAATGGTTCCCTGGAAAATATCCTGCTGGTGAAACAGGATACCGGTACGCGAGCGGAGTGAGTCCTGTTCGTAGTTCCCGATAGGAACGCCATTCACCAGAATGTTTCCCTTGAATACCATATAAGAACCCGTAAAGAGACGAAGTAAGGTTGACTTGCCCGACCCATCGGTGCCCATGATGCAGACCTTTGTACCGGATGAAACATCAAAGGAAATATCATCCAATACCTTAAATGCATCATTGTAACCAAAATCCACGTGTTGCATACCAACAGCAATTCCCTGCTTACTTTCTTCGAGCGGTAACGTTCCGATCCGCTCCACGGGTTTATCCAGCACCTTGCCGAGTTTCTCAATGCTTGTCAGTACATCATATACTTTTTCAAGGCTCTGGATCAGCTTCTCCACAGATCCCAGCACCAGCAGGATCACGATCTCTGCAGCCACAAACTGGCCAATGTTAATTTGATTCTGCACCAGCAGGATGCCACCCACCACCAGCATGCCGGCCGTTATGAGAACTTTGAAGATGATGAGCGACCAATACTGTACAAGCAATACTTTGAAATGACGGGTCCTTGCATCAATGTACCCGGTAACGTATTCGTCTGTTTTTTCGATGGGCAGGTTGGACAAACGCGAAAAACGGAACGACTTCATCACCCGGGCCACTTCCTCCAGCCAGCCCGCCACTTTGTACTTATAATCGCTTTCCTCCAGGCTGGTGGAAAGCCCCCGGGCGGAAGTGTTGTAAAGAATTAAATAAATGACAATAATGATCAGCAGGCTGAAAATGATGAAGATGTTTGCATAGAGCGATAACAGGATCAGTCCGAAGAGAACCTGGATGGTGGCGGTAGGAATGTCCAGCAGCAGCCGGCTGATGCTTTTCTGGAGGGAAATGGAATCAAAAAAACGGTTGATAAATTCCGGCATATAATACCCATCCACTTTTTGCATGTCCAGCTTGGGAATGCGCCAGGCAAATTCAAATGCATAACGGGCAAAGATCCGCTGCTGGATTTTTTCGATGATCTTCATCTGGTTAACCGTGAGGAAACCAGAGAGAAAAACAGCAATTACAACGAGAGAAATCAGCACCACCATGGAAGTGGACAAGGTACCGGCCAGTACAAAATTGATGACCGCCTGGATACCCAGCGGGATGGCCAGCTGAAACAAGCCGGATAAAATGGCATAGAAATAAATGGAGGTTACTTCCTTCCGTTCCAGCCGCAACAAATCAAAGAGCCGGTGTACCGGCGTGAATAAATTCCAATCTGCGTATGCTCCAGCCATTGTTTGCTAAAAATTTGTGAAAGAAAGTTAACAAGTTAAGGTGGCTTTTGTTTAACAAAATCCTTCTTGTTTGGTGTGCAAAGAACAGAAATTTAACGCTGCCTTTCCCATGCAAATGAATGTGTTAGGACAGTTTTAACATTCGCTAAGGGATAGGGGGATGTGCACGGCAAGACCACCTTCCGCCGTTTCCTTGTATTTGTGGTTCATATCCAACGCTGTATTCCACATGGTTTTAACCACGTTATCCAGCGACACTTTGGCAAAATCGGGTGTGCTCTGCAGGGCGAGCTGGGAAGCTGTGATGGCTTTGATTGCCCCCATGGTATTTCGCTCAATGCAGGGAATCTGCACCAGTCCGGCGATGGGGTCGCAGGTTAAACCCAGGTGGTGTTCCATGGCAATTTCAGCGGCCATGAGCACCTGTTTCTGGGAACCGCCGCGGCATTCGGTGAGTGCAGCCGCAGCCATGGCGCTGGAGACCCCTATTTCTGCCTGGCAGCCGCCCATAGCTGCGGAAATAGTAGCTCCCTTTTTAAAGATGCTGCCCACCTCTGATGCCGTAAGGAGGAATTGATGAACCAGCCGCGGCTCGTCCACGCCGTAAAAAGCGATGTAGTACAACAACACAGCCGGAATTACACCGGCGGCCCCGTTGGTGGGAGCGGTTACCACCCGTCCAAAAGAAGCATTCTCCTCGTTTACGGCCAAAGCAAAACAACTCACCCAATCGAGCGTGTACTGAAAGTGGTCCCCGCCGGCACGGATGGCCTGCAACCAGCCGGTAAAATCGGAATAAACCGCTTCGCCCAGCAGGCGCCGGTTAAGTGCCGCTGCCCGCCGCTTAACCTGTAATCCACCGGGAAGAAACCCTTCAGTATGACAGCCCCGGTACACACATTCCTGCATCACCCGCCAGATCCGGTCGAGGCCCTCGCGGGTGGATGCATCATTGCGCCAGGCATGTTCGTTCTCCCATACAATTTCACTGATGGACATTCCCGTTTTCATGCACCAATGCAGTAGGTCTGCTGCCGTATCCACCGGGAACGGAAGTTGTACCTGTTCTACTGCCTGATGGGATACCTGTTCCTGCACCACAAAGCCTCCGCCGGTGGAATAATAGGTGGCAGCCAGGTTGTGTTCATCCGAAAAGGAAGCAAGGAATGTAAGGGCATTGGGGTGAAAGGGAAGGCTCTCCCGGAAAAGGAATTCAATATCCTCACGGGGATCAAAAACAATCTCATGCCGCCCACCCAGCAGGAGTCGTTGCATGGTGGCAATTTCCCGGATGGCTGCATCAAGTCGTTCCACTTCAAAGGTTTCGGGATCGTGACCGGCAAGTCCCAGTTGTACGGCTACATCCGTACCATGTCCTTTACCCGTTTTTGCAAGTGAACCGTACAACAATACTCTTATTTGTGTAACAGACGCAAGGGGGTACCGTTCGTGCAGCAGTGACAGAAAGCGTTGAGCTGCCCGCCAGGGGCCAAGCGTATGGCTGCTGGAAGGGCCAACACCAATTTTGAACATGTCGAATACCGATATCGGTTCGTAGGGCATGTCCGTGAACTTTAAATCAATAGAGGTTAAGAATAAACGGGCAAAGGGTCAGAATATCCGCAGCATTTCCAGCTCAAATATCAGCACCGAATTAGCGGGTATCCGCTCAAAACCGGTGGATGCATCAATCTGGGCCTGTGAACCATAGCCCATAGAAGGCGGTATAAACAGACGGATCTTGCCGCCTTCTCCAATCAGGGGAATACCGCGACGCCATCCTTCAATAAGAAAACGCAGTTCAAAGCTCACACCGTTGGCGGTTTGTACCTGGTCAAATATAGTCCCATTGGTGAGTTGGCCTTTGTACTTCACCACAATGGTATTGCATTGACCCGGTTTCCGGTCATTTCCCGGGTTATCTATCACGTAAAAGAGACCGCTGTTTCCCACTTCGGTGGCATTGATGCCCTGAACGCCCAGGTAGGTGGTTACCAGCGTACGCTCGGAGGGCGGTGCCACGGTGGAACCGGGTTCCGCTTCACAACCTTTCTTCTTGCAGGATACAACCGCCAGGGCCAGGGCAAATAGCAGCAATACATTTTGTATGCGGATCTGTTTCATATTGTATGCGTGTTTTATTGCGTGTCAAAGATAACCGCTGCAGCAACAGCAACAGCAGGAATTTGCCCTCACTGGTTTTTTAAGCCTGCTCCGCGTTTTCAGTTTCTTCCTGCTTTTGATCAGCTTTCAGCTCCCGGTACCGTTGTTCCTGCATTTCCCATTTAAACCGCATGCGGAATACCGCGTAAAAGACAGCAATTCCCAGGATGCCCATCAGGATGAGGGTGAGCTGTGACCCCGACACGTACGGCATGCGCTTGTACCAGCCACGAAAAAGCACACTCAGCAGGATAGGGAGACCAAACACAATACCCAGCGGCAAACCAACCGCCAGTTGGTTGACCCACCTCTTTTCCCGGTCGCGGTTTTGTTCCCACCACTGCAGAAAGGCAGCATCCTCTTTTGTCATCAACGGCTCTTTTTGCAAATGTACCGAATGCGTCTGCGGAGAATCGTTAAAAAAGCGGGAAGCCTTGCTCTTTTTTTTATAAGTTTGAGAAAAATCAGCCCGTGAAAGTTCAGGAATTACTGGCCCCCTATTTGTACCAGTACAAGCAGCTCACGCTACCCGGCATCGGCACCTTTGAACTGGACCCTTCCGTAAATGTTTCCGAACTCAAAGATGAAAACTGGCCGGAAAACACCATCCGCTTCAGTGCCAACGCACAGGCACAGGCAGATGAAGCCTTCCTCGCCTACCTGGTTGAACATTCGGGCAAAATGAAAATTCTCGCCCTGAGCGATCTGGAATCCTATATCAGCAACGGACTCCAGTTGCTGAACATCGGCAAGCCCTTTCAGTTACGGGGCATCGGACTCATTTCGAAGAACAGTTCAGGAGAGTTCAGTTTTATACAGGGAACCCCGGCACCCGAAAAAGGGGATGTGCCCGGCACCAGCTATGTGCTTAAGGACCGGACCCGCCGGCAGGAAGAAGAAAAAAACCTCGATTTTTCGTCGGAAGAGCGTAAGAGTTCCCGCAAACCATTTCTTGTTATTGGCATTCTGCTCGCGCTGGGCCTGATTGCCTGGGCAATATTTCTGGCCCTGCCCCAAAAAGAACGGAATGAGTTTTTTGAAGACCAACCAACAGGTTCCGGCGCGGCCCCAGCGGATACCACCTCCCTTCTATCTGAACCGCAACCGGCCACTGATACAGCGGTTCTGCCTATGCCCGAACCTGTACCCGCCGCAGCCCCAGCGGCCGCCGACACCAGTACCGGGTTCCGGCTGTTGATCCAGTCGTTTACGGGAAAAGAAGCTGCTCAGGCGAAGTTCAATAACCTTAAAAACCGGGGGCACCGGGTGGAACTTCAAACTCCGGACAGTACACGCTACCTGCTGGTGCTGCTGGTAAACCGACCCCTTCAGGATACGACCTATGTACGCGACTCCCTGAAACGCTGGTACCTCTGGAATACCAAACTGATTACCAACTGATATGCAAAAACTCCGCTGGCCCCTGCTGTACTGGCTGCTGGCAGGCGCCGACATCCTGCTGATCTGGCTGGAGCAGGATACAGCCCGCTGGTACACCAAACCCCTGCTGATGCCTGTGTTGGCACTCTGGCTGTACCAGCAGCGCAGCCGGCTCACCCCGGGGACCCTCCGCATCATCACCACTGCGTTGGCATGCTCCTGGGCGGGCGATGTTTTACTCCAGGTAAAAGGGTTCTTTCTGCCGGGCCTCGTGAGTTTTCTCCTGGCCCACTTGTGCTACATCATTTATTTCAGCAGGAAAACGAGTCCGGGGAAAGGCTTACTGCAGCAGGAACCGCTGATCGGACTCCCGGTGGCTGTGTACATCGGCTTGTTTTTATGGCTGTTGTACCCCTTTCTGGATACCATGCGTTTACCCGTTACCATTTATGCCGGCACCATTGGACTGATGTTACTCCTGGCCATTAATCAACGCGGAAAGAGTTCCCCCCGGGCAGCTACCTTGTTTTTTAACGGAGCCCTGCAATTTGTAATTTCCGATTCCCTCCTGGCCGTCAACCTGTTTGCATTTCATCACCAGCTCCTCAGCATTTGTGTAATGTTAACCTATGCTTCTGCCCAGTACCTCATCGTAAAAGGGGTACTTCATACCGAAGCGGGGATTTAGTGCAGATTTATACAAAAAGGACATAGTGTTCCCCGGCAAGAGAACGTATACAGGCTTCACGTAGCAGGAAGCTTAAAAGATTGAGAAGGGATTTTCCCCGTGCAGACTGTTTTTCAATGCCTTTTTTGAGCCGCTCAAACGCGACCAGAGCCAGGTAATGATTTTCCGAATCATGCAGATACCATTTTACGGTTAAAAAATGGGGTCCACGGGTTGTTCGCCTGTGATTCAGAGAGACGGATCTTGACCCATTGGGAAAGATGGGTATGGTGCCGGAAACAGGATAAAAGGGGGATATTGAAAACGTGATGATCAAAATACTACGCTTTCCCCAAACCTGCAAATGAAAAAATCCACATCCGGCCCCGGTTAACGGGGAAACTGGCGTAAACACCTCATTATCAGCAAAATAGAACGGGAAGATTGAGCAGACTGGAAAAGAAAACGTCCCGTTGCCAGTGGGCAAACGGGACGTTCTTCTATGATCAACCTTTCGGTTTGGGACATTAATAGTCCATACCGCCCATACCAGGGGCACCGTGCGGGGCAGCGGGTGCTTCGGGTTTGGGTTTGTCGGCCACCACACACTCGGTTGTGAGCAGCATGCCGGCAATGGAAGCGGCGTTCTCGAGCGCAACGCGGGTTACCTTGGTGGGGTCAATTACTCCGGCCTTGAGCAGGTTTTCGTACTCTTCGGTGCGGGCATTGAACCCATAGTCGCCTTTGCCTTCCTTGATTTTGTTAACAATCACGCTGCCTTCCAGACCTGCGTTTTCCACGATGGTACGGATGGGAGACTCCAGCGCACGGCGTACGATCTGTACACCCAGCTTCTCGTCTTCATTGCTGCTGCGGTAGCCGTCGAGGGCCGCTACGGCGCGGATGAAAGCAGTACCGCCACCAGGCACAATGCCTTCTTCCACAGCTGCACGGGTGGCATGCAGGGCATCGTCCACACGGTCTTTCTTTTCTTTCATTTCCACCTCAGTGGCAGCGCCGATGTTGAGCACGGCCACGCCGCCGCTCAGTTTGGCGAGGCGCTCCTGCAGTTTTTCCTTGTCGTAGTCGGACGAGGTTACTTCAATCTGCGCTTTGATCTGGTTGATGCGGGCCGTGATATCTTCTTTCTTGCCCTTACCACCTACAATGGTCGTGTTGTCTTTGTCGAGGGTTACCGAAGTAGCCTGGCCCAGGTAGGACAGGTCGGCATTCTCCAGTTTGTAACCCTGCTCTTCGCTGATCACAATGCCCTTGGTGAGGATGGCAATGTCCTGCAGCATTTCCTTGCGGCGGTCGCCAAAACCGGGGGCTTTCACAGCCGCCACTTTGAGCGTGCCACGCAGTTTGTTTACCACCAGGGTAGCCAGCGCTTCGCCTTCCAGGTCTTCCGCTATGATGAGCAGGGGACGGCCGCTCTGGGCTACTTTCTCCAGGATGTGGAGAATGTCTTTCATGGCCGAAATTTTCTTGTCGTAGATGAGAATCATCGGGCTTTGCAGTTCGGCCTCCATTTTTTCGCTGTTGGTCACGAAATAGGGAGAGATGTAACCACGGTCGAACTGCATACCTTCCACCACTTCCACCGTGGTATCGGTACCCTTGGCTTCTTCCACGGTGATAACACCATCCTTGCCCACCTTCTGCATGGCTTCCGCAATCAGCTTGCCGATAAACGGATCGTTGTTGGCAGAAATAGTGGCTACAGCTTCAATTTTTTTGTTGTCGTTGCCTACGGCCTGTGATTGATCCTTCAGGGCGGCAATCACCTTTTCCACCGCCTTGTCGATGCCGCGCTTCAGGTCCATGGGGTTGGCACCGGCGGCCACGTTCTTGAGACCTTCGGTGATGATGGACTGGGCCAGAACAGTAGCAGTGGTGGTACCATCACCAGCCACATCGGCCGTTTTGCTGGCCACTTCCTTTACCATCTGGGCGCCCATGTTTTCGATGGGGTCTTCCAGTTCAATTTCTTTGGCCACCGTTACACCGTCTTTGGTTACGGCTGGTGCACCGAATTTCTTTTCAATCACCACGTTGCGGCCTTTGGGACCGAGAGTCACTTTCACCGCGTTGGCGAGGGTATCTACCCCCTTTTTCATTTTATTTCTTGCTTCCAGGTCGAAGAAGATTTGCTTTGCCATACTATTTTGATTTTAGTTGGAGAAATGAGATGTGTTACAAAAAATGCTTGCTTTGGAATGCAGGATAGCCTGTTGCCGATTTATACGATGGCCAGGATATCGCTTTCCCGCATGATGAGCAGGTCTTCGCCGTCGATGGAGATTTCCGTACCGGCGTACTTGCCGTAGAGAACGGTATCGCCGCTTTTAACGGTCATCGGCTCGTCTTTTTTACCAGGACCAGCCGCTACAATGGTGCCGCGCTGGGGCTTTTCCTTGGCAGTGTCGGGGATGATGATTCCACCGGCTGTTTTTTCTTCGGCAGGGGCGGGTTTTACAATCACCCGGTCGTGCAAAGGAGTTACATTTAACTTCTTAGCCATAATTGATACATTTTGGTTTAATGAATGAGAGCTTTATGTTGAACCTGTTTTGCAGGTACACCCCGTCAGACAGGATCCGCTGGGTATGCAGGGGTGAGCGAATAACATGCCACCGGTTATATTCCGAAAAAATTGCAGTTTCCGGCAAAAAAGGGTAACCATTCATCTTATTCTGGCAGGCCGGATGGGACAAATTTTCATGCACACCACCCGTTAGCTGTCATTTCCGGAAAACAAGCCGTAGCGGAACAATTAACTACTGCGCCGGAAACCCTGCCATCTCAGCCGGTACGCCGGCCTTGTACCAGGATGTTTTCCCCCGGTACAGAAGCTGCAGGTACAATACACTGTCTCCGCCGCGGGGGGATCCTCCCGGCAGCCGGTCTGCCACTGGCTGAAGCAGCAGTTGGAATAAAACACAGCCGGCCGGTGCCTTGAAAACGACCGGGTCACCGCTAGTCTTGTCAAATCCGGCTTCGTAGGTGGAGGCCCCCAGATGGCGGGCCTCAACGGAAAACAGGCGGCTACCCATCCGCGCTTCCCGCCATTGGAGGTCCGGATTACCCGCATACAAAAAAACCATCCAGGCCGTATCCGGTGCGGGTGGATGTTCGTTGCCCTGCTCATCTACCTGCACGATCCCCTGCTGGAGTTGCATGTATACGGGCCTGACTGATTGAACCAGCCGGGGAGGTTGGGAACAAGACCCGGCCAGCAACAGGAGGAATATCCACCCGCAGTAGCTGCTTTTGAAACCTGAATATTTCATCATACGGCCGGTTGAATAAAACAGCCTGCCGGTGGTTGCGGCAGGCTGGTAAGATTATGATTTTTAATCCATTGATTATTGCTTGATGACTTTGAAGGTTCGCACCTGTTCGCCATCCTCCACCCGCAGCAGGTAGCTGCCACCGGACAGCTGCAGTCCGCTGAGTGATAAAGACACAGTTCCGGTAGCCCGGCCCAGGTTCCACTGCTTCAACGCTGCCCCCGAAACCGTGTACAGGCTTACTTGAATGTTGCGGCGGTTTTCATTTACCACATCGAGGTTTATATTGGCTGCCACCGGGTTTTGCATCAACCGTACAAACTGGCTGCCGCGGTTGCGCAGATCGTTTATACTGGTAATAAACGCATCGGTTGCAAATACACGTCCGGCTCCCGACACATTGTTGGTACCAAAGAAGAGATAGCCATCCGCGAAAGGAGTGAAGTTGGTAGGAAGTATGACCGTATTTCCCCAGGTGGCGGCACCGGCCGATGCGGCCGTGGTGAAGGCCAGGTTCACCGCCGAAGGGGTTCGTCCGCCCAATTCATCGGTCTTCAGGTAGATACCCACCTGGTAATTGGCGCTGAGGTTGGTACTGGGTGTAACCGCCACCACCTTGGAGGAACGCTGGCCGGCAAAATAGTTGGCCCAGGCGGTTCCCGACTCGGTGATACGGAGATTGGTGCAGCCAATCGGAGAGGCTGCATTGCTGATGCGCCCCAACACATTGTTGGTGCCCACCGCGGAATAATAATAGACTCCGCTGCCCCCTACAAACTCAGTGCGTTCCCGGTTAAGGGTCGTTTCAATGCCGTTGCCCACCTGGGTGCCCACATACAGATCCGGCCGCACGAACGCTCCGCTTACATTGGTGAACTGGCCTGGCAGACTGCAACCATCCTGCGGGTCGGTGGAAGATACGCGGTTCCACAAACCTTTGATATCGGTTGTGGTGTTGGACGCAACATTGTCATCGGCATTATTGGAAATATTGTTATAGCAGATTTCCACCAACAGGTTGCTGGTGCCATCCCAGTTAAAGTTGGACTGGTTGAAGGTGAAATTATTGATCCCCACCGTAGTGGTATGACTGCCAAAAAATACCAGCGTGGCCCCCGGCTCAAAACCGGAACCGGTACTTAAAACAGAGGCGCTGGTGTGCTTCAATGCGATGCGGAAGCCACTGTAGGGCTGCGAACTAGCCTTGGCCGTTACGTTAAAGCCAATGGAAGAGATCGGGCCCGGCACCACACCGGCGGCTGTTAATTCAGCGGCGGTGTAAATGTACTGGCTCCGCGACTTGGCGTTGGAACCCCGGAATGGCTGGATGTACTGTCCATAGCTGGTATTGCCAACCGTTACCACGCCGTTACTGGGGGGAACGGGATCGGTGTCGTTGTCGGTGATGGTAATCGTATAACTTGATCCACCCGGTGCAGCCACGGCGTTGGTGCTTCCCCCCACGTTGAAGGAAAGCGTAAAAGTTTCCGTCTCTTCCTGTTCTGCATCGTCGTAAATACGCACCAGGATGTCCTGCGAAGCCGAGGATCCGCCGGGAAAGGTCACAACTTTGGAAGGAGAGGTGAAACTTCCGTTGGTGGTAAAGTCAAAGTCGATCCCTTCGGTAGCCGTACCACCGGGAGTTACCGACAATGTAACGTTGGCCGCTCCCGATGGTGCCG
This sequence comes from uncultured Chitinophagaceae bacterium, assembly GCA_937862815.1. Lineage (GTDB taxonomy): Bacteria > Bacteroidota > Bacteroidia > Chitinophagales > Chitinophagaceae > Lacibacter. The sequence continues at coordinate 73,066 of CALMED010000012.1, forward strand.
CGTCTATTAGCATTTTCACCGGAATATCGCGGAAACGGCGGCATCCGTCGCTGCCATCGGCCTGCTCGCCAAAGGGGCGGGAATAGCTGTACGAAGAGGCAAAGCGCACATACGGTGCCGCTGCAGGTATGGTGGCCGTAAACATACCGCGTCCATGCGTGGCAGCCAGCAGGGTTCGGTCGCTTACACGGTACTGGAACATGTTAGTGCGTACATTGGGGAACGTGGAGTTCTGCACCCATATGGTTGCAGACCCATTGATGTTTTCCGTTTCAAACACCCCCATATCGGTAGCCACAATGGCCCGGGTGTTGATTTCGGGGTGGAACATGGCCCAGCGCACGGGAATATCGGGCAGGTTGCCGTCAATATTCACCCAACCGCCGGCACCACCGCCTGTGGTGGAAACCCACACATGCGGTACGCCGTAGCTGGAAAAAGAGGCAATCAGGTTGTTATCGCTGGTGCCGGTATTGATGCAGGAGAGAACCGCTGTGGGCATGCTGCTGCCCCGGATACTGCTTGCCTGGGGAGTTGTTGTATGCGCCTGGTTTACACGAACGACATTACCATCCGATGTACCGAAATATACACGGTTGGGCGTATGAGGCGATACCTTGATGCTGCGCACCGTGCTGAAGGTGGCAGAACTGATGGAAACAGTAGTAAAGGAAGCGCCGTTCTGAGGATTGTTCCAGCGCACATAGCTGCCTCCGCCGGCAGCACAATACATAATATTATTGATGTCGTCGTAATCGGTGGGATTGATAAACTGACCAACAGAGCTTGAAAAATTGACGGACGACCAGCTGCTCCCTCCGTTTACACTGCGGCGGTACTGCGAAAACACGGTGGCGGAATACTGGAACTGTGGCTCATCCTCGTCAATGTGCGTAAATCCGCCGTCGCCTCCCAGCACTTCAACGCTGCCAGCAAGACCCGGGCTGGTAAGCTGGTGTGTCCCGTTGTCTTGCGTACCGCCGATGAAATAGTTGGTGGTAGTGGGGTGAATGGCGCAGGAATAGAATTGTTTGGTGCGGAGGCCTACGTTCCGGTCTACGAATGAAGCAGCGTTGTTACCGGAATAAAAGATGCCTCCGTCGGTAGCCAGCAACACCTGGCCGTTCTCGCTCCAAACCACATTGTGATGGTCGGCATGGACGTACATGATGGAACTTCCTACCCAGCGTGTGAGCTGGGTCCAGCTTTGCCCACCGTCTGAACTCGAGTAGAAATTGAGTCCGCCGGCTATGACATTATTGGTGTTATTGGGGTCAATACCAATGGCAAGATTGAACCATCCCTGCCCGGAGTTGATGGTGGGTTCTGATGCTGAGTTGCCGGGGGGAGAAGAGCCGGTGGCCGTCCAGTTGGCTCCTCCGTCCAGCGAGCGGAAAATCTGGGGGGTTAGGTTGCTGGAATTGGCCGGCAGGGCATATAATACATTTCCCACAACAGCGAGTTCGCAATTGAACTGCACCTGGTTGTTGGGCAGGAACGGCGATACCGGGGCCGTCCAGGTGGCAGAAGTGACGGTTGCCGGGTTATCTGTGTAAAAATAGCCCGACTGGTTAGCTGCACTTCCGTTGGCTCCCATCGTTACATGCAGGCGACCGTTGCTGCTGATCTTTAACTCACTGATGCGGGTGCCATTTCCCGTTGTGGCCGGTGTGATGTTGGTCCAGGTAGCTCCCCCGTCTGTGGAACGCTGGAGGCCCTGGGCATTTCCGCTGGTGCCCACATACAAATTTCCCGCACCATCGCAGGCAATTTTGGAGATGTTCCAGAAACTCACCGTATTTGGCAGGAGGTTCCAGGTAACGCCGTTGTCGGTACTCTTCCAAACACCGCCGCCGCGAACGGCGTCAACATTACCATTCCGCTCGCCGGTTCCGAAATAGAGAACGTTTTTATTAACGGGATCCTGCGTGATGCTGGTAACTGCCAGGTTGCCCAGGAAGTCGTTTACCAGGATCCAGTTGGCGGGATCTGCGGTGATATTGTTGGTCTTCCACAAACCGCCGCTCACACTTCCCACCCATACCGTTTTGTGGGTGGGATCGTTCAGGTCCAGCCAGATGGCCCGCTTGCGCCCCGACGTAACGGCGTTGTTCTGCGGCCCCCGCACGTTCCCATTGCTGGGACCTACCGTATTGGTGGTGGGTCCCCGCTCCTGCCAGTTGAGAGCGCTGGCCAGGCGGGCGTACCGGCCGCTGCGGCGCTCTTTCAGGATCTTGTCGTATGCCAGTACAAGCCGCTCGGCAGGTACATAGCCCAGCTTGGGGTCTTTGGTAAGCTCATAATCCATCATGAGAGATTCGTAAGCTCCCCCGGTCCACTCGTCATCGTCGTCGTGCTCCTCTTCGTTAAAGATCAGAACAGGCGCATCGGCATGCGGATCGGATACCGGCTGGTTACATTGCGTAAATGCAAATAATAAAATTACGAACAGCGTAAAACGGAAAAAAGGACGAAGCATGAACATAGCTTTAGTAGGATGCAAAGGTGATGGCAATCGTTAAGGCGCACAATTTACGAAAACAAGCCATATCTTTGCGCCCTGTTTAACAGTTCTTTCCAAATATGATCAGCAGAAGAAACATACGGGTGAAGGTCATGCAAACGCTTTATACCTTAAGCACATCGGAAGGCAGCATCACCCGGGACCAGGCCCTCCAGGTACTGAACAACCACCTCGACCAGAGCCGTCAGCTTTTTATTTTCCTCATTTATACGTTAGTTGAAACCGCCCGTTACGCAGAAACCGATGCACGGGTGCGTTCCTCCCGGCACCTGCCCACTGCTGAGGATCTGCAGGTTAACACAAAGATAGCCGGCAACGAACTGATGTGGCAGATCCGGGAACTCCCCTCCTTCCAGGCAGCGGTTAAGGAAGTGAAAACCGAACGCCTCCTGCCGGAGGACTGGGTGCGGAAACTGTACCAGTCACTCACCGAATCGCCCGTTTATACCAGTTACATCCGGGAGCCCCTCCGTTCCAAAAAGCAGGAAAAAGACATCCTCGAATACATTTTCACCGACATCCTGCTACCCAATGATGATTTTACCGCATTTGTGGAAGAACATTTCGTGCATTGGGATGACGACAGCGAGATGATGAATCTGCTGCTGCTCAACTTTCTTCACAAACCGCAGTCCTATAACTTCCAGCAGTTCATCACACCCGAAAAGATGCAATACGGCCGCGACCTGTTGTTGGCCGTACTGGATAAAGAAGCCCAGTGCAGTGAGCTGATACGCTCCAAGCTGCAGAACTGGGACCCGGAACGCACAGCGGCACTCGACATGATCCTGATGCGGATGGGCATCTGTGAATTCCTTTATTTTGAGACCATTCCGCCCAAGGTAACCATCAACGAATACATTGACCTGGCCAAAGAATACAGCACACCGCAAAGCGGTCATTTTGTGAACGGCATCCTCGACAGCATACACAAAGAGTTGGCAGCGGCCGACAAATTGCACAAAGTGAACTTCAAAAAACCATCCTGATGCGGAATAACAGTACTTTTGCACCGCAAATCAAATCAGTAGGAACATGAAATACCTGTTTGCATTCATCTTCGCTGCTTTCTTACTTGCCTGCGGCAACAACGTTGACAAATCGGTGGGTGAACAGCAGATTCAGTCGGTGATCAACGACACCCTCAACTGGACCACCGTACAATGGACGGATTCTGTGCAGAACTTCGGCAAAGTGACCGATGGCGAAAAAGTAATGATCTCTTTTCATGTACGCAATACGGGCTCCAAACCCCTTGTGATCTCCTCGGTAAACGCCAGTTGTGGCTGTACCGTTCCCGAGAAGCCGGAAGCACCGATTGCACCCGGAGAAGAAGGGGTGATCAAGGCCGAGTTCAACAGTGCTGGCCGTGTGGGAATCGCCTCCAAATACGTAAACGTGGTGTGCAACACGGCCCAGCAGAATTACACCCTTCTCTTTGAAGGGGAAGTCCTTCCTAAAAAATAAACAAACATGATACAAATCCTGACGCTCCTGGCAGCCGACCCCAAAGGAGGCGGCGGCACCATTCAACTCCTGTTCCTCGGCCTGATGATTCTTGTGTTCTGGCTGTTCATGATCCGTCCGCAGGCAAAAAAAGCCAAACAACAAAAGACTTTCATTGATAACCTGCAGAAAGGCGACAAGGTGGTAACCATTGCCGGCATCCACGGTTCAGTCAATAAGGTGAACGAAGACAATACGCTTTCCCTGGAAATCAACCCGGGCAGCTACATTAAAATTGAGAAATCGGCGATCAGCATGGACTGGACCACCCAGCTCAACAAAGCCGGTACCGAAAAGAAATAAGCAACTCCACTTTAATAACGAAAGCCGGCAGTTCCTGTAAGGATACTGCCGGTTTTATTCATCCTGAACGAACCCAATGCTGAAAATCGGACTCACAGGCGGAATCGGCAGCGGCAAATCAACGGTTGCCCGGCTGTTTGAACTGCTGGGCATTCCTGTTTACCGGGCAGATGCCGCAGCCAAACGGCTCATGGAGACCGACCCAGCACTGATGCGGCAGATACGGGATGCGTTTGGAGAAGCGTCTTACTCCAACGGACGGCTCAACCGTACTTTTCTGGCACAAAGCGTTTTTGGCGACAAAAGCCGCCTGGAAACGCTCAACAACCTCGTTCACCCGGTCACCATTGCGGATGCTGAAAAATGGTTTGCCGCCCAAAAGGGTCCGTATGTACTGAAAGAAGCCGCCCTTCTCTTTGAAAGCGGAACGGCTGCCGGGCTGGACTTCATCATTGGCGTGGAGGCCCCCCGGCCGCTCCGCATCCGCCGCACCATGCTACGCGATGGAGTCGGCGCCGCCGCCGTGGAGCAACGCATGCAGCACCAGATCGACGAAACGATCAAGATGCGCCTCTGCGATTTCGTTATCCGTAACAACGAACAGGAACTGGTCATCCCACAAGTGCTGGCGTTGCATCAGCAATTACTGACAAGGGCCCAAAACAAAGAAGCTGTCGTATGAGCCTGCTCTTCCTGATCCTGGTGGCAGCCGGCCTGCCGCTCTTATCGGCACTCAGTTACCGCAACATCAAACAGTTGGAGGAAGCAGACAGCCAGGTACAGTTTGCCAAAGGCCCCATCTACCTGCAATCCATGTTGCTGCAACTGATACTCACCGGGGTCGCCTGGCTCTGTGCCCGCTCGGAGCAGATGGAAATCGCTCTATCCGGTACATTCACCTGGCTCACCGTTGGCGCTGCTGTACTCTTTGTGGGAGGGGCACTGGCGCTGGCCGGGTATTCACAAAAAAACAAGCAACAACAGGAGGAAAGCACCCTGCATCACATCCTTCCCGAAACAAACCGCGACCGGCTGTTATGGGCGCTGGCTGTAGTGGTGGCCGCTTTTTGTGAAGAATACGTGTACCGGGGTGTGCTGTTTCAGTTGATGCTGTTGCAGACCGGAGGCATCTGGATCGCAGCGGCGCTGCTTAGTGCGGTGGTGTTCGCGTTTGGACATGGCACCCAGGGCGAGCGGGCCATCCTGCAGATCATCCCGTTTGCCCTGGGCTTTCAGGCACTTGCCTGGCTGAGCGGAGGGTTGCTGTTGCCGATGATAGCGCATTTTGTTTACAACATGACGGTGGAACTTCTGTTTGGCGAACAGTTAAAACGGGATGCCGGGCGCTGACCGTCTTGCATTCCTGCCACACAGGTGCGGCCATTATCGTTACTTGCGAATATCCTGTAACCGGTAAAATCAAATTTCCAGCCAGGTATGATCGGCCAGCAGACGGGCCGAAGCGACAAACTGCCTGAACGGCCCGTTACCGCCCCACTCTTTTGGGCTTACCATTGAAAGGATGTACGAGTCATCTTGTTTCTGGTACAAATGATATACATGACCAATCACCGGCCGGAAGTTGAGTTTGGCTTCATAGATCATGAGCGACAACTCTTTCCGCTTGACGATCTCCTGCGCCTGCCGCGCCAGTAATTCGATCTGCTGCCGGATCTGGTCGAGCTGCATATTGGTCTGCTCTTCCATGGCCGTGAGTGCCTGGTGGCGGATCACCCCTTCTTTGGTGGGTCGGATGGCCACCCCACTGATGGAAGAGGCGTAGGGCAGCACACTCATCTGTTTGTGGTACACTTCCACATTGGTAAAGCGCTTACCCGTATCCGTAAACCCTTCCTGGGTAACACGGAGGTATCCGTTTGGAAGAATGGAATGTGTGGCCGTAAGTTTTACCTGGCCGTTGACCAGCAACTCCACCACCAGGTTGGAAGAGTCGGGGATAACGGTGCGGATGAACTGTGCAACTTCCTTGTTTTCAAATTCATGCAGGCCTTCATCGGGCACACAGGCAAACGATGTATAAAACGCCTCATTCAGCTGGGTGACCCAGTTGGTGCTGATGCGCAGCGCGGTGCCGTTGCGGATGGATTCAATGGTGCAATGACCACTTTTGGGTGTATGCCCCTGTTCGTAACTGCACTTTTCGGGAAACAGCTGCCACGCCGCTAAAAAATTGTATGCCTGTACCATCGTTTTTGTGGAAGAAACGGTGCAAAGTTATTCCGTTTCCGGTGTATACAACAGAAGAAACGCTGCATTGTTTTGTACCTTGCACACAATCGGAACACTATGGGATATTCATCACTGGAAGCCTGTTTACTGGACCTGGAACGCAACGGTCACCTGGTACGCATCCGCGAAGAAGTGGATCCGCACCTCGAGATGGCGGCCATTCACCTGCGGGTTTATGCGGCCCGGGGACCGGCCCTGCTGTTTGAACGGGTGAAAGGCAGCCGCTACCGGGCTGCGTCCAACATCTTTGGCACCCTCGACCGCAGCCGGTTCATCTTCCGCAACACCCTGCAACGGGTGCAGCAACTGATTGAACTGAAAGGCAACCCCATGCAGGCGCTGAAGAAACCCCTGCACAACCTGCAAAACGGCCTGGCGGCGGCCAAAGCCCTGCCCAAAAAACTGCGGGGGCATCAACTGGAAGAAATTTCTATTTCCGAACTACCCCTGATTCAACACTGGCCCATGGACGGCGGGGCGTTTGTGACCCTGCCCCAGGTGTACACGGAAGATGTGGAGCAGCCCGGTATCATGAAAGCCAATCTCGGCATGTACCGCATCCAGCTGTCGGGCAACGACTACCGGCTCAACGAAGAAATCGGATTGCATTACCAGTTGCACCGCGGCATCGGCGTACACCAGACCAAAGCTAACGCCAAGGGAATACCGTTGCAGGTGAGCTGCTTTGTAGGGGGGCCTCCCTCGCACACGCTCAGCGCCGTGATGCCTTTGCCGGAAGGCATGAGCGAGATGACCTTTGCCGGGGTGCTGGGCGGACGACGGTTACGCTATACCTACGATGCCGGTGGCAATGCCATCAGCACCGATGCCGACTTTGTGATCACCGGTGAAGTGTATCCCGGCGAAAACAAACCGGAAGGCCCCTTTGGCGATCACCTGGGGTACTACAGTCTCACCCACCCCTTCCCGCTCATGCGGGTGAAGAAAGTGTATGCCAAACGCAACGGCATCTGGGCCTTCACCGTAGTGGGTCGTCCGCCGCAGGAAGACACCAGTTTTGGTGAGCTCATCCATGAACTCACCGGCAATGCCATCCCCCAGGAAATTCCCGGGCTGAAAGAAGTACACGCCGTGGACGCTGCCGGCGTACATCCCCTGTTACTGGCCGTGGGCAGCGAACGGTATACCCCCTACCTGCCCACCCAACAGCCGGCGGAACTGCTCACCATCGCCAACCACGTGCTGGGTACCGGGCAACTCAGCCTGGCCAAATTCCTCTTTATTACGGCCGATCCCGACCGTCCTCTGCGCACACACCCCATCCAGCCCTTTTTTGAATACATGTGGGAGCGGATCGATTTCTCCCGCGACCTGCACTTTCACACCCAAACCACCATGGACACCCTCGACTACTCGGGCACGGGCCTCAACAGCGGCAGCAAACTGGTACTGGCCGCTTTCGGCGCTCCCATCCGCCAGCTGTGCCGGGAGGTGCCGCAGGTATTAAAAGAAATGAATGATTGGGCAAACCCGCAGCTCTGCATGCCGGGCGTCATTGCCCTGCAAACAAAAAAATTCACCACATATGAAGAAGCGCAGGAGGCGATGGGCCGGCTCAACGGCTTGTTGCAGGAGCGCCTGCCGGAGTTGAGCGGTGTGGCACAGCTGGTGGTTTGTGACGACAGCGGCTTCGCCGCGGCCAACCTGCGCAACTATCTCTGGCTTACTTATACCCGCTGCAACCCTTCGCATGATGTGTACGGCATTGCACCCTTTACCACGTTTAAACATTGGGGTTGCCGGGGTCCGGTGGTGTTTGACGCCCGTCTTAAACCGCACCATGCTCCCCCATTGGAATCCGATCCGTCTGTTGAACGCCGGGTAGACCGGCTGTTTGATAAAGGGGGCAGTCTCTTTGGTGTGATCAAATAAAAAACCCGCCAGTAAACCGGCGGGCGTTGAACCCGGGAGGCTGATGGGTCTCGAACCCACGGCCTTCAGTGCCACAAACTGACGCTCTAACCTGCTGAGCTACAGCCTCCGTAAGGGACGCAAAAATAATACAAAACCCGATGCAGAACAAATCCGGCCCCGGCATATAAAAAAATTGAGCGAACTTTGCGTCCCTGCAACATGAATTACTGGTTATTGCTCATCCCCGTTATTTCTGCCTTTATCGGCTGGTTCACCAATTGGGTGGCCATTAAAATGCTTTTTCATCCTAAAGAGCCCCGCTTCGTGCTGGGCTACCGTATCCAGGGCATTTTTCCCAAGCGACAGGAACAGTTTGCCGTTAAACTGGGTAAACTGGTGAGCGATGAGCTGCTTTCGTTTACCGATATTGAAGCACGGATCACCGACCCGAAAAACCTGGAAAAAATCCTGCCCCACCTGGAGGGGCACATTGATCATTTTCTGCGGGTGAAGCTGAGCGACAGCATGCCGGTCATCAGCATGTTCATTGGCGACAAAACCATTGAAAAGATCAAAAGCGTCTTCATCGAAGAACTGCAGAACCTGTTCCCCACCCTCATCAAAAAATATGTAGGACAGCTGCAGGCCGAACTCGACCTGGAGCAGATCGTAACCGACAAAGTGCGCAATTTTTCCAGCGATAAACTGGAAGCCATTCTCTACCAGGTAATGGCCCGCGAATTCCGCTTTGTGGAACTGCTGGGTGGCATCCTCGGTTTTCTCATCGGTCTGTTACAGGTGGGTCTTACCCTTCTTACGCGATAAACCCCGCTTGTCCCTAAACGGCCCCCTTGTTTTCAACTTTTTGCACATCCCGGCGTTTAAAAGACCGTTCATACCATTTATGACGGTTGCATGACATTATTTGAACAACTTTGCAGCCGATTTATACGCACCAAACATGAAACTCATTAACGCCCTGATTTTCAGCCTTTTCCTACTAAACACCTCGGCGCAGATACCGGGCGGAATGCCCGGCCGCGGCGGCCAGCAAATGAACATGGGCCGCTTTTATGGTAAAATTGTGGACGGCAGCACTGGCAAGCCTATCGATGCAGCCTCGGTACAACTGTACCAGAACAAATTTGACAGTGTTTCCCGCTCCCGCAAAGATGTGCTGGTGGATGGGCAACTGACCAAAGCGAATGGCGATTTCGACCTCAGCGGACTCAATGTAGCCGTGAGCTACAAATTAAAAATCACCGCCATTGGATACAAGACCATCGAACAGAAAGTGGGCTTTGACCTCAAGTTCAACGGCGGTGATATGAGCCAGATGCTCAACAAGGTGGATAAAGACCTGGGCAATATCAAACTTGAAAGTGAAGTCAAGCAACTGGGCGAGGTGGTTGTAACCGGTGAAAAGCCTGTTCTGCAGCTGGGCATTGACCGCAAGATCTTCAACGTGGACAAAAACATCGTTTCGGAAGGCGGCAACGCCGTGGATGTAATGCGTAATGTGCCTACGGTAACGGTGGATGTGGACGGGAATGTAACCCTGCGCAACAACGCACCTGAAATATTCGTGGACGGACGGCCCACTGTACTGACACTCGAGCAGATTCCAGCCGATGCCATACAAAGTATAGAACTGATCACCAACCCCTCTGCTAAATTCGACGCCAGCGGCGGACAGTCGGCCATCATCAACATCGTGCTCAAGAAAAACCGACGCGTAGGTTACAGCGGAAACGCCCGTACCGGGATTGACATGCGGGGACGCTTCAATGTAGGGGGAGACATCAATGTGCGGCAGGGCAAGTTGAACTTCTTTGCCAATGCGGCCCTCAACCAGCGGAAGTCGCTCAGCTGGGGAGAGACCTTCCGCAACAACCTGATCCCATCCAACAGCCTTTCCACCCTGGAGCTGATCAATGATAATGTGAACTTAGGTGGATTTGCTTTTGGCCGTGCGGGCATGGATTATTTTATCAACAACCGGAACACCCTCTCCGTTTCCGGTAACCTTTCCGGAGGCAATTTCAACAACACGGACGTGAATGACATCCGGTTCAACCTGCTTAACACCTCCTTCCTCGACTCCACGGAATTACGCACCTCGTACAGCATCAACAAGTTCCGGAATGCAGGCGGACAAATCAGTTACAAGAAACTGTTCACCAAGGCCGGACGTGAACTCACGGCCGACATCAACTACAACCGCAGCCGGAGCGAAAACGACCAGGACATCCGCATCGAAACACGGAAATTCAATTCAGGCGGCGGATCATCTGGCCGGAACCTCGTACAGGGCGTGGACGCCGGGGGCGGCAGCCGGCTCTTTGTAGGACAGATAGATTATGTGAATCCCATCACCGATGATATCAAATGGGAGGGCGGTCTCCGTACGCAGATCCGGTACTTTGAGAGTTTCCAGCTGAACTCGCTCAACAACATTCCCCTGCCCAACATCAGCAATGAGTTCTCCTTTACCGACTACGTGCACGCCGGCTACGTATCGTACTCGCAGCGCCTGAAAAAGCAGAACTTCAACTACCAGGTAGGTCTACGGGCAGAAAGCTCTATGTACGAAGGACGCCAGGTGGGCAAAGAAACACCGTTCCGCAACCAATTCCCCCTGGCACTTTTCCCCAGCGCCTTCCTCTCGAAAACGCTGAAGAATAAGCAGGATCTGCAATTGAATTACACCCGCCGCGTACGCAGGCCCTCCTTCTTCCAGTTGTTGCCCAATACCGACTTTACGGATGTGCTGAACTACCAGACCGGCAACCCCGACCTGATACCCGAGTTCACCAACTCGATCGAATTGAGTTACCAAAAAACCTACGGCAAAAAGAACAATGTATTTCTGGCCACTCTTTTTGGCAAACAAACCAACAACCTCATTGCCCGCTACCAGGAACCGCGGAAAATCGGCAACTCCGACTCTACCGGTTTTGTAACCACCTGGGTGAATGCCACCACGGCCTATGCCACCGGGCTCGAACTGGTGTTCCGCAACACACTTAACAAGTGGTGGGAAATCAATTACAACGGAAATTTCTATTACTCCAAAATCAACGGTACCCGCGAATTGCCTGCATTGGAGAATGAAGCCTCCAGCTTTATCCTGAAAGTCAACAATACCTTCCGCTTTGGCAAAGGGTGGACCGCCCAGCTGAGTGGCGAGTACCGTTCCCGCTCTATTCTGCCGGTTTCAACCGGTGGGGGTGGCGGACGTGGTGGTGGCTTCATGGGCGGCGGTGGCGGCTGGATGGGCGGTGGCCAGATCTCCACCACCCAGGGATACATTGACGCCAACTGGTTCGCCGACCTGGGCATCCGCAAAGAATTCAAGATCAAGAACAATACGGCCGTTATTTCCGCTAACTGGAGCGACATCTTCTATACCCGCCAGAACATTGTGTATTCGGTGGGACAGGGTTTTGATCAGAACAGCTGGCGCCGCCGTGATCCGCAGTTTGTACGTGTGAATTTCAACTACCGCTTTGGCAAGTTCGACGCCTCCCTATTCAAGCGCAAAAACAACCGCATGGAAATGGGCGACGACATGCAGATGCAGCGTCCCTGATAGCTCATGACAAGGATCCTGTGATTCAACACGCAGGTGCAACGCAAAAAGCGTGATCCGGATGGGTCACGCTTTTTTATGGATCAACAGCGCTGTAACATTTAACTGCCTGCCTCCTTGCCGCCCAGCATGGGCACAAAAGAGAACTGCTCAAACACTTCTTCCGTGAAACTGCCATCTGCCTGACGGGTGAGCCGTTTCATGCGCTGACAATCGTCTTCATCCACCGGGATCACCATTTTACCCCCGGTCTTCAGCTGGGCGATGAGTTTGGGAGGAACAAAGGGAGCGGCAGCGGTAATGATGACCTTGTCGAAAGGCGCAAAGGTGGGCAGTCCTTCAAAACCATCCCCATAAAACAATTTCAGCTGCGGGTACTTGCTTTTCAGGAACAGGAAACTGTTCTTATTGTAATCGTAGAGTTTTTTCTGCCGCTCGATGGTGAATACCTGGGCCCCCATTTCGGCCAGCACGCAGGCCTGGTAGGCGCTGCCGGTACCGATTTCAAGCACCCGTTCAAACGGTTTCACCTCCAGCAACTGGGTTTGATAGGCCACGGTGTAGGGCTGGGAAATGGTCTGTCCCTCCCCGATGGGAAAAGCCCGGTCTTCGTAGGCGATATCCACAAAAGCCGTGTCCAGGAAGAAATGGCGGGGAATGTTGCCGATGGCTTCCAGCACCCGCTCATCGCTGATGCCTTTTTTCTGCAATTCCTCCACCAGTTGCCTGCGCAAGCCTTTATGCCGGTACGTATCTTCCGTTCCTCTCATACGGTGCAAAATAAAAAAGCCGCTGCAATAAACATGCAACGGCTGAAAGAATACAGGATAAATCTTATTTCAGTCCCATATCGGCAATAATGCCATTGATGCGGGCCCGCAGATTTCCCTCCACCGCGTCAAACTGACTGGCATCCGGCAAAGGTGCATGCACGCTGAAATAGAACTTTATTTTCGGTTCGGTTCCGCTGGGTCGCGCCGATATCTTACTGCCATCAGCCAGCACAAACTGGAGCACGTTGGATTTGGGCAGACGTATATCCCAGCTCTCACCGGTTTCCAGGTTGCGACCCTGCTGCAACTGGTAATCGAGCAGCTGCACCACCGGAGAGCCGTTGATGGCCGCCGGGGTCTGGCTGCGGTACCCCTCCATCATGGCGGCAATTTCTGCCTGGCCGTTCATGCCCTTTTTGGTGATGGAGATGAGGTGCTCCAGGTAAAACCCATATTGAACGTACAGCTCTCTGAGCTTATCGTAGAGGCTGCGGCCCTTGTTCTTTTCATAAGCCGCCATTTCGCAGATGAGGGCCACGGCGCTGATGGCGTCTTTGTCGCGGATCTGCTGCCCGATCATCAGTCCGTAACTCTCCTCACCGCCGATGATGTAATTCTCGGTGGCTTCTTTTTCCTTGATCAGCTCGGCGATCCATTTAAAGCCGGTAAGTACGTTGTAGCAATTGATACCGTTGCCGCGGGCGATGGTATCAATCATTTCGGTGGTAACGATGGTTTTCACCACCATGTCGTTGGGTTGATTGATACCCTTGGCCTTTCGGGCTTCTATCATATAGTTGAAGGCCAGCACCGCCGTTTGGTTACCGTTGAGCAGCACCCATTTGCCGTGGTGATCTTTCACGCCGATGCCCACCCGGTCGCTGTCGGGATCTGTCCCCAGCAGGATGTCGGCATCCAGCGCTTCTGCCTTCTTCAGCCCCATGCTCATCGCCTCCGCCTCTTCGGGGTTGGGATAGACCACGGTGGGGAAATTGCCATTGGGTTCTGACTGCTCCTCCACAAGGGTCACGTTGGTGAAACCATAGCGCTTCAGTATCTCCGGCACCATCACAATGCCTGTGCCGTGAATGGGGGTGTACACAATTTTCAGATCGTGTTGGACCTGGCACACTTCGGGGTACACGCTCAGGTTCTTCACCATGATGAGGTAGGCTTCGTCTAGTTCCTTGCCCACCAGGGTGATGTTGTGGTCACCGCCACTCCACTTCACCTCCTCCACGGAATGGATCTGTTCCACCTCGGCAATCACATTTTTATCGTGCGGCGGCACCAGTTGCCCGCCATCGTTCCAGTAGGCTTTGTAGCCGTTGTACTCCTTGGGGTTGTGAGAGGCCGTGCATACCACGCCGCCCTGGCAACCCAGGTGACGGATGGCAAAGCTGATTTCTGGGGTGGGACGCAGCGCTTCAAACAAATACACACGGATGCCGTTTGCACCCATCACCTGTGCCACGATTTCGGCAAACAGGCGGCTGTTGTTACGTGAATCATGTCCCACCACCACTTTTACCTGGCCAGTACCAAAACTTTTATTGAGGTAGTTGGCATACCCCTGTGTGGCCATCCCAACGGTATATTTATTCATGCGGTTGGTGCCGATGCCCATGATACCCCGCAGACCGCCGGTGCCAAATTCGAGGTTGCGGTAAAACGCATCGGCCAGTTCATCGGGATTGTTTTGTTGCAGCTGGCGGATTTCTTCCTTCACCTGCGGATCAAAAGGCCCGTTCAGCCATTTGTCAACGTGTGCCTGGATGGTTGCTTGCATAGTGTATTTTTTTAGTGCATCAAATGTAGGACTCTATTTGTTTGGATGCGCAGCCCTAAAGGGATGGCGATTTACCGGTGCTGGCGTATTTTGCAGCCCATGGCTCATCGTTCCGTCGTACGAAGAACCCTTTGGTTAACTCTGGCCGGCTGCCTGTTGCTGCAACAGCTGCCTGCACAGCCGGGCTTCCTGCCTCCGTCCGACACCTACCGGCCCGACCGGCTCCGCAAGGTGGTTCTGGCCGAAACGGCGCTGTTTACTGTCACCTCGGTTGGACTGTATTTCCTCTGGTACAAGAAATTCCCCAAGAGCCGTTTTCATCTGCTCAACGACAACCGGGAGTGGTTCCAGGTGGATAAGATCGGGCATGCCACCACGGCATATACGCTGGCCACCATGCAACACGACCTGTTACGGTGGAGCGGCGTGCGCCCCGGCCCGGCCATCCTTACCAGTGCGCTCAGCTCGGTGGCATACATGAGCATCATAGAAGTTATGGATGGGTTCAGCCGCGACTGGGGCTTCTCCACCGGCGACATGCTGGCCAACCTGGGCGGAGCTGCCCTCTTCGCCGCCCAGCAATACGGCTGGGGGGAGCAGCGAATCGGCCTGAAAGTGTCGGCCCGCTTCAGCCCCTATGCCGCCTACAACCCCGCGCTGTTGGGCAAGCACTGGTCGTCGCGGCTCATGAAAGATTACAACGGGCAAACCTACTGGCTCTCCTTTAACCTGCGCTCTTTTCTGCCGGCCGACAGCCGCTTCCCCGCCTGGGCCAACCTGGCCCTGGGTTACGGGGCCGATGGCATGACCGGCGCGTCTGCCAATCCCACGCAGCTGAAAGGCCGGGAATTGCCTTCGTTTACCCGCAGCCGTCAGTTTTACCTGGCTGCCGATGCCGATCTTTACCGCATAGCAATGCCCCGGGCAGTGGAAACACCCCTCTACCTCCTGCAGTTTGTGAAAATACCCGCCCCGGGGATAGAAATTAATTCAAAAAGAAAAGTTACCTTTCGCCCCCTGCAATTCTGACACATGCTGGAAACCTTGCTATATGGATTGGTGGCCATCTTTCTGATGCTCTACGCACTGCGCACCCTGCTGATGGTGGGATACGAACACATCAAATACAAAGCAGGTGCGGAAAAAAACCGCCGTATGCTGCAGGATTATATCCGCAAATTCTTCAGCCTTAAACCATTGATCCAGCAACGGCTGGAACCCCGTGGCTACGACTTCAAACTCTATAAACGGTTTCAGCTGAAATACAATCTCTACTATGCCGGCTTGTGGGTATCGCTTTTCCTGATCCTTTTCCTCACCGCCCGCGTGTACCTGCAGGCATTCTGACCGTTACCAGCGGAACGTGTGTGTATCATCCGGGTTTACCAACCGGTAGCTCTGGCGCTGGTTCCGGTTACGGAAATGCAGGATATTAATCTGATCTTTTCGTTCCTTATACAGAATATCAATAAAAACAGTAGCCTGGCTGAAAGCAGGGGCATGCTCTATTAAAAGGTAATTCCAGGTTGCATCTTCGTTGATTTCCGAGCCCACAAAACGAAATGGAAACGTCTTCCCATCCAGCATGATCTTCAGATGCTGCCGCAGGTAGGCGACCACCAGGGTATCGTTATCAGGCCGCGATGTTCCCTTCAGGAGGTCGACCCGCCGGCCGGCCTGTCCCCGTAGCGCTTCCTCGAGATCGTCGGTAAAAATTTTACAGGCAATCTGCAATTGCTTTTCTTCGGGCCTGTAATCCAGTTCTGTTACGCTTACATAATACGGATGGAGGTGAAAGCCCGTGATTAAGACCAGCGGCAACAACAGGAGCCAGGTCCGGCGCTTCCACCGCATGGGATGCCATAACTGCCACCGTTTATATAATTTTGCAGCCATTTTCATATTAAATGCCGGAAGCACAAAAATCTGGCATATTTTCCATGCCGGTGCGACCATCTGTCAATTTATGAATGATTTTGCGTTTTATTTCCGGGAAGGTCTGCTGCACATTGCCGACTGGAAGGGCTACGACCACATCCTCTTTGTGGCCGCGCTCTGCCTGCCCTACCTTTTCCGGGAATGGAAGCGGGTGCTCATCATGGTAACGGCCTTCACGCTGGGCCACTCGGTTACCCTGGCCCTGAGTGTGTTTGAGCGGATACTTGTGTCCAGCGACTGGATTGAGTTCCTCATCCCCGTCACCATCCTGGTTACTGCAGTGGAGAATCTACTGCGCAACCCGGCCGACCGGCAGCATTCCCGCTGGCGCTACGGTCTGGCGTTGGTCTTCGGCCTGGTTCACGGGCTGGGTTTCAGCAACTACCTGAAGAGCATGCTGGGCAAATCGGAACAGATCGTGACGGAACTGCTGGCGTTTAACCTGGGACTGGAAGCAGGGCAACTGCTGATTGTGGCGTTGGTGCTGCTTAGCACCTTTTTGTTTGTGCAGGTGATGCGCACCAACAGGCGGGACTGGCTGCTTTTCATCAGTGGAGGCATTTTCAGCCTGTCGCTGGTGATGGCACTGGAACGGATTCCTTTTTAAAAAACCAATCAAGTATATGCAAGTACGACTGATCCTATGTATGGTTCTCCTGGCTACTGCTGCCGCGGCACAACCGCCCCTCAGCAACCCCGGCAGCAACCACGGCAACCGCTTTGAACAACTGGGATACCTGTTACAAAGCCCCAACGAATACCGCACTGCCAGCGGGGCTCCCGGTCCACGTTACTGGCAACAGCGGGCCGATTATGTGATCCATGCCGAACTGGACGAAGCCAACCTGCGTCTCACCGGTTCGGAAACGGTCACCTATTTCAACAACTCACCCGATGTGCTGTCGTACCTCTGGTTGCAGCTCGACGGCAACATCCACGAGCCGAACAGCGACAACCTGCGCAACAACCGCAGCCGCATGGATGCCCAGATGAGCAACGCCCAACTCGACCGGCTGGAGCTCTGGCGCAAAGCGGCTGAACAGGGACTGGGAGTAAACATCAGCCGGCTGACCGATGCGGCCGGCAAAAGCCTTGTGTATACCATCAACAAGACGATGATGCGCATTGACCTGCCCACGCCGTTGAAACCCGGCCAGCGTTTTGTGTTTAAACTCGACTGGAACTACAAAATTCCCGACCGGGGCTTCTGGGGCAGCCGCGGCGGATACGAATATTTTCCCGAAGACGGCAACCATGTGTTCACCATGAGCCAGTGGTTCCCCCGCATGGCCGTTTACAGTGATTTCCAGGGCTGGCAGAATACCCAGTTCAGTGGTGGGGCCGAATTTGCCCTCACTTTTGGCAACTACAATGTACACCTCACGGTACCGTCCGACTTCGTGATTGCATCCACCGGCGAATGCCAGAACTACCGGCAACTGCTTACGCCGGCACAGTTCCAGCGGTGGACCCAGGCGCAAACAGCGAAAGATGTGGTGGAAGTGGTGACGCTGGATGAGGCAAAAACCATGGAAAAAAACAAAGCCACCGGAAAGAAAACATGGATCTACCAGGCCGACAATGTACGCGACTTTGCCTGGGGGGCGAGCCGCAAATTTATCTGGGATGCCATGCCCACCTATGTGGAAGGCAAGAAGATCATGTGCATGAGCTATTACCCCAAAGAGGCATACAATCTCTACCGCAAGTACTCCACCAAAGTAGTGGCCCATACACTCAAAGTCTATTCCAAACACACCATCCCCTATCCCTACCCGGTAGCCATATCGGTGGAGGCATCGCAGGGCATGGAATACCCGATGATTTCCTTTAACTACGGACGCACGGAAAAAGACGGCACCTACAGCGAAGCCACCAAGTATGGCATGATCGGGGTGATTGTACACGAAGTGGGACATAACTTTTTCCCCATGATCGTGAACAGCGACGAACGGCAATACTGGTGGATGGATGAAGGACTCAACACCTTTACCCAGTTTCTGGCAGAGGAGGAATTTGACAACAACTACCCCAGCCGCCGGGGACCGGCTCACTTCATAACTGATTATATGAAGCTGCCCAAAGACCAGTTGGAACCCATCATGACCATGGGCGATAACGTGGTGAATGTGGGCTCCAATGCCTACAGTAAAGCGGCTACAGGCCTTAACATCCTCCGCGAAACCATCATGGGACGCGAACTTTTTGATTTCTCCTTCCGCGAGTATGCCCGCCGCTGGGCCTTTAAACATCCTACGCCGGCCGACCTTTTCCGTACCATGGAAGATGCCAGCGGCGTGGACCTTGACTGGTTCTGGCGCGGCTGGTACTTTGGTACGGAGCCGGTGGATATTTCACTGGACACGGTTAAGTGGTTCCGCATGAACGATCCGGCCAACGCCGCTTCCTTTGCGCAGGAGCCCTTTGTACCCATCAACAAGATCCGCAACAAAGAAGACAAAAACATCACTTTCGCCACCGATGCGGATACCAGCATGCGGGATTTCTATTATTACAACCGCAATGCAGACGCTTTGTATGCACAGCAGCAACGCGAAGCAGCCGTTCCGAAAGACCAGGAAAACAGGAGCAAATGGGTGGACAAGCATTTTTATGAACTCACCTTTTCGAATAAAGGAGGCATGGTCATGCCCATCATTGTAGAATGGACCTTCAAGGATGGCACCAAAGAAGTGGACCGGGTGCCGGCCAATATCTGGCGCCTCAACGAGTACAAGGTGACCAAAGCCTTTATCAAAGACAAAGAAGTGGCTTCCATCCGCCTCGACCCGATGCGGGAAACGGCCGATATTGACGAGAGCAACAACCTATGGCCCGTGCGGGAAATGCCCACCCGTTTTACCCTGTTTCAGCAATCGCAGGGAGGCGGACGCCGTGGGCCCACCGGTGGCGGCAACTCCATGCAGCGGGCACAACAACGCAACTAACAACGGCACATAATCCAACTGTAAGGGGCACCCTCCGGGGTGCCTCTTTTTATTTGCAGACTACGCATAAAAAAGGGAGGCCTGAAGAATCAGGCCTCCGGTAACTATTGATTATTGCTTGCGAATACTTATTTATAAATCGGTTATGATTTTGTACCGGGGTACCAGCGACTTCATAATCAACCACGCCAGCAGGTAGGCCACTGCGCAAAAAGCAAACATGATGGTATAGCCGGATTCAATGTGGCCCAGGGCTTTGTAATGGTCAAAAAGGGCGCCGCCGGCCTTGGTAATCAGTACCCCGCCGATGCCCCCTGCCATGCCACCGATACCCACAATTGAAGCAACTGCTTTTTTGGGAAACATATCACTCACGGTGGTAAACAGGTTGGCGCTCCAGGCCTGGTGGGCCGAGGCTCCGATTCCAATGAGCAAAACAGGCAGCCAGTAGGTAATGCCGCCCAGCGGTTGGGCCGCCAGCACTACCAGCGGAATGACAGCAATCAGCAACATGGCCCGCATACGACCGTCATACGGCGCAAAACCCTTGCGGATGAAGTAAACAGGAAACCAACCGCCCCCCACACTTCCGATCATGGTCATGCTGTACAACACCGCCAACGGCAGCATGATTTCGGTGCCCGACATACCATACTGGTCTTTCAGGTAGGCCGGCAGCCAGAAAAGGAAAAACCACCACACACCATCGGTCAGAAATTTACCCACGGCAAAACTCCAGGTTTGGTTATACGCCAACAAACGAATCCAGCGTACTTTCTCCGCCGGCGCTTCCGATACGGCTTCGTCCTCCTTGTCGCTTAAAATATGTTCCAGTTCAGCAGCCGATAAACGCTTTTGCTTTTCGGGCTTTTCATAATACAGAAACCAGAAAATCAGCCATAAAAATCCGATGGCGCCTACCACAATGAAAGTAAATTCCCAACCCCATTTATTGGCCATCCAGGGAACAGAAAGCGGAGCCAGAATGGCGCCCACATTAGCTCCTGAGTTGAAGATACCGGTAGCGAAGGCCCGTTCCTTTTTAGGAAAATATTCGGCCGTGGCTTTGATGGCCGCCGGGAAGTTGCCCGACTCGCCAAAACCCAGCACCGCCCGGGAAAACATAAAGCCCAGCACACTCACTGAAAATACACCCATGCCGGCCCACCCCAGGAGAGTGACCAGGCTTTCGCCGATGGGAATCGCCAGTGCATGAATCATGGCGCCCACCGACCAGATGATGATGGCCCATCCGTACCCCCATTTGGTACCCAGGCGGTCTACAATCCGGCCTGCAAAGAGCATGGAGATGGCGTAAGTGAACTGGAACACCGAAGCGATATTAGCATAATCGGTATTGGTCCAGCCAAATTGGTCCTCCAGGGTGGGCTTCAGCAAGCTGAGTACCTGACGGTCGAGATAGTTAACCGTAGTGGCGAAAAACAACAGCGAACAGATCGTCCACCGGTATTTACCAATTGCTTGCTTGCTCATACTTTTTCCTCCGCTGGGTTTTTATTTATTTGCGAACAGATGCGATAACTTCCAATACTTTTTTGGTTTCCTTCTCCATGGCGGCATAGTCCTGTGCCTCCATCAGTTTTTTACTGATAAGCTTACTACCCATCCCCACTGCACAAACCCCGGCTTTGAACCAGGACTCAATGCTTTCACGGGTGGCATCCACCCCACCGGTTGGCATAAACAGCAGCTGGGGGAAAATATCGCGGATGGTGGCCATGAACTCCGTACCCAGGATATTACCCGGAAAGAGTTTGATGAAACGGATACCTGCATTTTCAGCCGCGATGATATCGGTGGGTGTCATACAACCCGGCGCATAAAAAACATCGTTGGCCTGGCAATGAGCAGCCACATCGGGTACAAAACCCGGACTCACCAGAAAATCTGCACCGGCAGCCAGATAATCGGTTGCCTGGCTACTATTTTTAATGGTGCCCACACCCAGCAGCAAGCCGGGCATTTCGGCATTACGCAGGGCAACCATTTTGGTAAAATTGGCCAGGGCCGCTTCGCCGCGATTGGTGTATTCCACCGCCTGTATGCCGGCGCGGTAAATGGCCCGCAACACTTCCAGACTTACCTCCTCACTCTTGTTAAAATAAAGCGGCAGAATGCCCTGCTTTACAATTACATCTGTTACTTGTTGTGTTTTGCTCATGTGATTTGTTTTGTTGGAGGGGAGAAATAACTCATCCCTCATTTAACGATATCCGATTATACAGGAACCTTGATCACCAGCTTGCGGATTTTGCCGGATCCGATCATGGGCGCATGCACATCGTCGGGAAAAAAGACAGCAAACTGCCCCGCCTGCAGGTCAAAAAATGTATCGGGCGCATCGGCAAAAAAAAATACATCTTTTTCCCTGTTGTAGGCTCCTTTCGGCTGCGTACAGGCCACACGGGGTTTCCAACCCATGGTTTCGTTGCCTTGCAGACAAACCTGTATATCAATGTTCCGGTTATGACATTCAAACTTCTCGAGGCTCTGCTCTTTGGTTTTAGCATCGCCGGTGCTAAGGATGGCTTTCATACCGTCTCCGATATCCATCTTTCCGTCTGCAACGGTACCCCAATGCTGTGCGGCAATCCATTCGAATGCTTTTCCGAATAGAGGATGCAGATGCCTGTATGTAGCTGCCTGGTTAAGGGTATCCAGTATCATAGCTTGATTTTTTTTAACGTTGTACACGACCGCTGCCATCGCCTTTCATCAGGTCTTTCACTTCTTTGTGGGTGGCATGGTTCAGATCGCCGGGTATGGTGTGCTTCAGGGCACTGGCTGCCACACCAAACTCGGCTGCTTCAGGCATGCGCATGCCGGTAACCAGTCCATAGATGAGGCCGCTGGCAAAACTGTCGCCGCTACCCACGCGGTCTACAATACGCACATTGTATTTTTTGGTGTGGTAGAAATCGTTACCATCATACACCAGTGCACTCCATCCGTTATCGCTGGCGCTGTAGCTTTCCCGGAGTGAAGAAGCCACATACCTGAAGCCAAACTTGGCAACCATTTGTTTCATGATATCCTGGAAACCTTCGAGGTGTAATTCACCTTTGGTTACATCGGTTGCACCGGGTTTGAAACCAAGGGTGGTTTCGGCATCTTCTTCATTACCAATGCACACATCTACCCACTGGCACAGGTGTGTCATCACTTTCTGCGCCTTTTCTTTGCTCCACAATTTTTTGCGGTAGTTGAGGTCAATGCTGGTAGTAATACCTCTTTCCTTTGCAGCTTTCAATGCAGCTTCGGTCAATGCAGCTGCCTTATCACTCAATGCAGGGGTGATACCGGTGGTATGAAACCAATCGGCGCCCTGTAAAATGGCATCCCAGTTGAACTCCTCCGGATTCACATCCGCAATGGAAGCACCGGCGCGATCGTACACCACCTGGGAGGCACGCATGGAAGCGCCGGTTTCCAGGAAATAGATACCCAAACGGTCGCCGCCCCTGACAATGTACTGTGTGTCTACCCCATACCGGCGCAGGTGGTTGATGGCCGATTGGCCGATGGGATTATCGGGCACCTTGGTTACAAAGGTTCCATTCAAACCATAGTTGCACAAAGCGGCCGAAACGTTGGCTTCACCGCCGCCATAGGTCACATCAAAAGTATCGGCCTGCACAAACCGCTTAAAGTCGGGTGTGGAAAGACGCAGCATAATTTCACCGAGCGTTACTACTTTTTTCATGTTTTATCTTTTTTACAATGATGGTTTACAATGCTCATGCAATTCCCTCCTGCATCCGGTATTTGTCCAATACCCCGTGCACATCCTGTACACTGTTTCGGGTGGCATCTCCTTTTTCCTGGAGTTTGCCCATGGCGGCAGCCGCTGCGTAATCAATAATCTGTTGGGTACCCCACCTGTTGCGGATGCCATAAATAAGCCCCGCCATAAAACAATCGCCGCTGCCAACCTTTTCTACAACGCTGTGCGCTTTCAGTTGAGCCGAGATGCGTTGCCCTTCCCGTTCATCGAGCGTGCCGAAATAATGCAAGCCACCGTCAGTTGTATCAAACCGGAAGGTTTGTGCCACCCAGCGGCAGGCCCTGTACTTCTCAAAAATGAAAGTAGACGTTTGCCGGGCATGGGCTGCATAATCGGCAACCTTACGCTGTTGCAGCATCTGCTCCTGTAAGGGAGCACCCAGCAAACTATGCGCCGACCAGATATTACCCATGATGAGCGTGCAATACGGCAACAAATCCGCCAGCACATCTGCAGCGCTTCGTCCGTATTTCCATAACTGCGACCGGTAATTGAGGTCAAAAGATACCGGTATATTTTTCGCAGCGGCGGCCTGCACTGCCTCCAGGCAAACTGCGGCAGCCGATTCACTTACGGCAGGCGGAATAGCGCTCAGGTGCAGCCAGTCGATCTGCTGCAACACCGCATCCCAATCGATGCTGCCGGGCTGCAGTTGTGAGAACGAGGAATACTTACGGTCAAAAACATTCTCGGCGCTCTTCATATCGGCTCCCTCTTTGAGGTAGTAAAGGCCGATCCGTTCGCCACTGAACTGAACAGAGGTGGTATCAATACCCCGCGGCTGCAACCAGTTCAGGATATCGGTGGTGATGATATTGTCGGGCAGAGCGGTACAGTAGCTCACGGGCATGTGCCATGTGGCCAATGCCGTGGCTACATTCAGCTCGGCGCCGGCAACAAAGACGGGCATGCTGTTTTGCTGCAGCCAGGCACCGTTCTGTGCCGGCGGCAAACGCAACAACAATTCCCCAAAGCAGAGTACCTTCTTCATGTTATTTCAATTCCGGTATGGGTGCAGGATCCATATCGGTAAATTCCTGGTTTTCGCCGGCCATGCCCCAGATGAAACCATAGTTAGAGGTACCGCATCCAAAGTGCATGCTCCAGGGCGGAGAAATAACGGCTTCGTGATTGGCCATTACCAGGTGGCGGGTTTCCTGCGGCTGACCCATCATGTGAAAAACGCGCTGATCGGCCGGTACATCGAAATAAAAATATACTTCCATGCGGCGGGTATGCGTATGCGGCGGAACGGAGTTCCATACACTACCCGGTTGTAAGGCAGTAAGTCCCATCACCAGCTGGCAACTCTGTATACCACCGGCATGAATGTACTTGTAAATCGTACGTTCATTGGAAGTACTGCTATGTCCCAACTGTACGGGTGCCGCATCCCCCTTGTTCATAAAACGCGTGGGGTAAGCTTGATGAGCGGGCGCAGACAACAGGTAAAACTGTGCCGGCGCTGCAGCATCAGCACTGATAAAGCGTACCTCCTGTACACCCTTGCCGAGGTAGAGGCAATCCAGTTTATCCAGCGTATAAGCGGAGCCATCGGCATAAATGGTGCCCACGCCACCCACATTGATGACGCCCATTTCCCGGCGCTCGAGAAAATTGGCAGCTTTTAATTCGCCGGGGGTCGGCAAGGCCACTTCTGTTTGTTCGGGCTGCACCCCACCAATAATTACACGGTCGTAATGGGTGTATACTAACTGTACCTGGTCTTTCTGAAACAACTGCTGCACGAGAAAACGCGACCGCAAAGCCGTTGTATCGAGCGTGCGTGTTTCCTGCGGACTTTCCTGAAAACGAATTTCCATATACTTTAAGTTTAGTATTTAACGACCCATCCAGCCGCCGTCAACGGTTAATATTTCTCCGGTTACATAATCAGATGCTGCAGATGCCAGGAATACTACCGGACCTGCAAAATCTTCGGGTTGTCCCCACCTGCCGGCAGGTATACGGGCAAGTATAGACGCACTCCGCTCCGGGTCATTCCGCAGCGTGGTGGTATTGTCGGTAGCAATATAGCCGGGAGCAATGCCGTTTACCTGCACTCCTTTGCCGGCCCACTCGTTCGAAAGTGCCTTTACCAGACTTGCAATAGCGCCTTTACTGGCTGCATAGCCAGGCACCAGAATACCGCCCTGAAAACTGAGCAATGAACAGGTGAAAATAATTTTGCCACAGCCCTGTTCCAGCATCCGCTTTCCAATTTCACGGGCGGTGATGAATTGTGCATCAAGGTTAATGTTGATGACTTTATCCCAGTACTCATCGGGGTGCTCGGCGGCGGGTGCACGCAGTATGGTGCCGGCATTATTAACAAGGATATCAATCCGGGGATGCGCTACCTGCACCTGTTGCAGAAATGCGTACAAAGATGTGCGGTCGGAAAAATCGGCCTGGTAAGCGTGAAAAGAACGACCGAGTGCCTGCACTTCACGCTCAACATCACTTTCGCCGGGCTTCAGCGATGCAGACACGCCAATGATATCAGCACCAGCCGCAGCTAACCCTAACGCCATCGCCTTGCCGATGCCTTTATTACATCCCGTAACAAGTGCATTTTTTCCCTGTAGCTGAAATTGGTCAAGAATTCTCATGCGTTGTATGAGTAAATGGTTGACGAGCAGCCATTGCAGGTTGCCAGTTGAAATAATTTTTGTTGTTATTGTAGCTGATATCCTGTACGATTTTACCCACCCAGTTGAGATCATTGGGTAACTCGCCGTTCTCTATTTCTTCACCCAGCAAATCACAGAGCAGGCGGCGGAAATACTCGTGGCGGGGAAAGGAAAGGAAGCTGCGGGAATCAGTGAGCATACCCACAAAACGGCTGAGTAGGCCCATGTTGCTCAACGCATTGAGTTGCCTGGTCATCCCGTCTTTCTGATCCAGGAACCACCAGGCGCTGCCCCACTGTACCTTCCCGGCAATGGAACCATCGTTGAAATTACCCACCATCGTGGCCATCAGTTCATTATCGGCCGGGTTGAGGTTATAGAGGATTGTTTTGGCAAGTTTATTATTGCTGTCGAGCTTATCAAGAAAACGCGCCAGTGAGCGACCTTGTGCGTAATCGCCTATGGAATCCCAACCGGTATCGGGTCCTAATTGACGCGTCATACGGCTGTTGTTGTTGCGCATAGCACCCAGGTGAAACTGCTGCACCCAACCTTTTTCCCAATCCCACTCCGCAAAATGAATGAGCATGGCGCTCTTAAACTTACGCTGCTCATCGTGATTCAGCTCCTTGCCGCCGTGTATTTTATTGAAGATGGCGTCTATTTCGGAACCGGTGAAGTCATCCGCATAAATTTCCTCCAGGCCGTGATCGGAAACAGAACAACCCATTGTTGCAAAGAAATCATGCCGGTTCTGCAAGGCATATAAGAAATCGTCAAAAGATGATACCGTGATCCCGGAAGCAGCCTCCAGTTTCCCGACGTAGGCATTGAAGTTGGCAGCGTTGCTCACATTCATGGCATTATCGGGCCGGAAGGCGGGCAGTACCGGAATTTCAAAACCATCTTCCTGCATCTGGCGGTGGTAGACCAGTGTATCCACCGGATCGTCGGTGGTACACACTACTTTCACATTCATTTTCCGCAGGAGGTTGCGTACACTGTGCGAAGGCGCCTGCAGTTGTGCGTTGCAGTCGGCATAGATGGATGCGGCTGTATCCTTATTCAGCAGCTGCTGTATGCCGAAATAGCGCTGCAGTTCCAGGTGGGTCCAGTGAAACAACGGATTCCGCAGAGTATACGGCACCGTTTCGGCCCATTTTTCAAATTTTTCCCAATCACTGCGCCCGCCGGTGCAGTAATCCTCTTCCACCCCATTGGTGCGCATGGCCCTCCACTTGTAATGATCGCCGTATAACCACGCTTCGGTGATGCTGCGAAACTGTTTATCTTCCGCCATCTGCTGGGGCGGAAGATGGCAGTGGTAGTCAATGATGGGCATATCTTTTGCGTACTCATGGTACAGACGCTGTGCGGTGTTTGTACGCAACAGAAAGTTTTCATCCAGAAATGCTTTCATAACGTTTGATTTTCTGTTTTCAAAATTCTGACATCAGAGACTTACACCCCGCTTCCAGGGGATAAAATCATCCTGGTTTAATAAAACGGCTTTGGGCAGTACTTCGCCAGAGGCAGCACGGATGCAATACTCCAGTATTTCCTCGCCCATTTCTTCAATGGTCTTTTCACCGGCTATGACCGGACCGCAATCAATATCAATGATGTCGGCCATTCGCTTTGCCAGGGCACTGTTGCTGGCCACTTTAATGGTGGGACAAACCGGGTTGCCGGTAGGCGTACCCAATCCGGTGGTAAACAGGATCAGGGTAGCTCCGCTGGCTGCTTTTCCGGTGGTGGCTTCCACATCGTTACCGGGTGTGCATACCAGACTTAAACCAGGTTTGGTTGCGCTTTCGGTATAATCCAGCACGTCCACCACGGGTGATGTGCCGCCCTTTTTGGCCGCACCGGCACTCTTCATGGCATCGGTTATAAGTCCGTCTTTGATGTTACCGGGCGATGGATTCATGTGAAAGCCGGAACCGGCCTGCACAACCGTTTCTTCAAAACGCTTCATGAGGCGGGTAAACTTTTCAGCCGATTCGCGGTGGGTACACCGGTCCACCAGTTCCTGTTCCACCCCGCAGAGCTCGGGGAATTCGGCCAGCAGCACTTTACCGCCCAATGCCACCAACAGGTCGACGGCATAACCAACGGCGGGGTTGGCGCTGATACCGCTGAAGCCATCGCTGCCACCGCATTTCACCCCCAGCGTCAGGGCGCTGAGGGGCGCCGGCTTGCGTTGCAGTTGGTTGATAGCAGATAATCCTTCAAAGGTCTGGCGGATAGCGTCCGCAATCAGTTGTTCTTCGCTTTGCGATTGCTGTTGCTCAAAAATGTACAACGGCTTGTCAAAATGAGGCGCCAATGCCGCCAGGTCGTTGCGAAAATCCTGCACCTGCAGGTTCTGGCATCCCAGGCTTAACACCGTTACCCCTCCCACATTGGGGTGGTTGGCGTACGCCGCCAGCAATTTGCTCAGCAGGGCTGCATCCTGCCGGATACCGCCACAACCGCCCTGGTGGTTCAGGAATTTAATACCATCCACATGGGCAAACGGACGCTGCACATGGGCCGGTACCGGCTGCATTTGCACCTGGTCCAGCGGCTCCTGTTGTTCCCAGGCCTGTACTAACTGCCGGGTATACTGCTTGTATTTATCGGCAACCGCATAGCCCAGTTCGTTGTGCAGGGCTTCGCGGATGACATCGAGATTTCTGTTTTCACAAAAAACGGTGGGGATGAAGATCCAGTAATTAGCGGTGCCCACCCGGCCATCGCTGCGGTGGTAGCCGTTGAAGGTACGACCGGCAAAACGGGATACATCGGGCGCCGTCCAATGGTATTGCACACCGCGGTAGGCATACGGCTGTACCGCATGATGCGTGTTGGTGGTAGTCATACGGCTACCCTTTTTCACGTCTTTCAATACCGTGCCAATCAAAACACCGTACATTCGAACTGCTGCGCCCTCCGGCATATCGTCCATGAAAAATTTATGTTTGGCAGGTATCTCTTCCAGCAATGTGTAGGATGATCCCCTGTGCTGCACCACAGCACCGGCAGGCAGCGTTTCCAGTGCTACCAGTACATTATCATCGGCATGTATTTGCAGTACCTGTTGTTTCATGATGCCTGCAAAGCGGATTTTTGTGTTTGATAAATTGCTTCCAATGCCCCTTCCCGCATGAGCAGCTGCAGGTGATACAATACCCGTTCGGCCAGTCCCGGGATTTGTGTCAGGTCTTCGCCCCACAGCTCCTGGTCCTGCAGAACAACGGCCACCAACCCTTCCGGCTGGTACTGTTCCCAATAGCGGCTGAGCCGTTCGGCCCGGTCGTCGTTTACAGTATACTGAACACCGTTAAAGGCACCCTGGTACCTTCCGTTTACCAGCCGGGTGTGCATAAAGAGCAGCCAGCCGGCAACCCCTAAACTCATCATTTCGGGTGCATGTCCCGTTACTTCTGTGAACCGGTGGAGCAAGGACACGCAGCGCATTTTTAATTTAGAGGTGAACTGTGCTGTAATACTGATCCATTGATGTTCAATAAAGGGATTGCGGAAGCGATCGAGCACCTGCCGGGCAAACTGGTACGCCTCTTCCCGGGTGATGTGCCCGGATGTAACCGATACAGCTATTTCATCAAATGCCAGGTTGCTGATGAAGGCCGACATGCTCTTGTGCTGCATGGCTTGTTTCACGGTAATGAAACCCGCAAGATGTGCCAGTCCGCACGAAAAGGTATGCGTTGCATTGAGTAACCGCAGTTTGAGTTCCCGGAATTTCTCAATATCAGGCGCCAGCACTACCCCACCATCGGCCGCAGCAAAAGATAACACTTCGGCAACACGTGGGTGTTTGCTCTCGATGGCCCAGAGGCGGAATGACTCCGCCATTATCATCAAATCATCGCGGTAGCCCAGCTTATGTTGTACGGCCTGTTCTTCCGCCGCGGGTAGTTTGCCGGGCACAATGCGGTCAACCAGCGAATTGCAGAAATGATTGGCTTCCGCCAGCCAGTTGATGAACGCGGCAGGCAGCTGGTTAAACTGTGCGAGTTGCAGCACAATGGCACGCAGCTTAGTGCCGTTGTCGGGAACCAGTTCCGCAGGCACAATTACCATTCCGCTGTCTTCTGTGCCTTCAAAGGCCCGGTAGCGTTCCAGCAAACAGGCCAGCAGTTTACCGGGAAAACTGGAGGGCACTCCGCTTGTGACCACTTCTTCTTTGTAAACAATACCCACTTCCGTGGTATTGGAAATGATAACCTGCATAGCAGGCTGCCGTACCTTTTGTAACACCTGGTTCCACTCCGTAGCTGCGTTTAATACGGTGCTGATGGAGCTGTTAATAATCACCTCTTCCACGGGGTTGCCGTTTTCTATCCCACGCACACAGAGCGAATACAAGCCGCCCTGGGTTGCAAATGCATCGGTTCCACCGGAAGCGGTGGACTTAACCACCACCACTCTTCCGTTGAAGAGGCCCTGTCGGTTGGCTTTGTCAATGAAATAATCCGGAAGGCCCCGCAGGAGCACACCCGTACCAAACTGCAGCACTTTTTCGGGCAGCTGTAACAGGGAGGCCCCGGGCTTAACAAGCCCCGGCTGTTCCGGTATCTGCGAAAGTGTATCGGGTGTTAATACAATCATGTCTCAGCTTTTATGCGGATGCCAGCACTTGCCAAACACCCAGTCTACAGTTATTTGTTGTTCTGTAATTCCTGCCGGTAACCGGTTGCGGTACCACTCAAAATCGACTCCGCCGGCTTTACGGCAGCCGGAAAAATAAACGCGGTGTCCCCACTGCAAGGGTGGACCGCTGGGCGCATGGTACACCGGCGTATTGGCCATGTTGGCGTCAAACACACAACCAATGAACAACAACTGCGCTTCCCGGTGGTAACGCCCCAACTGAAATCCGTCATAACCTTTGAACCGGCAGTTGAGCAAAACCGATTTGGCATCGGCATTGCCGGAACCGTCGTGCCATACAATGGCAGTACCCGAATGGGCAATGAAGATGCAGTTTTCGGCCCAGGCCCAACCACGCGGACAATAGAGATCAACGCTTCCTTCCATGATGCAGTCTTTGAAATACCACATGCCATCAACGGTATTCCAGGGGCTCACAGTATCGCCGCCGAAGGAACGGAAGTGGCAGTTGATGGCCCGCAGGCGGGTGCAGTTCATGGCCCGCAACGCCATCTGGTGACTGTTACGCCGGATAACTTTCTTACCGGTACTGTCAGCTGCACAGGTAATTTCGACTTCACCTGTTTGCAAAAAGCCATAAGCATTGGTGATGGTAAGATTGCGCAGGGTGAGATCATTGGCTCCCACATTCAGGGTTGCCACTCCCCAGTCGTCAGTGTGATTGCAGCGCCAGCTGTCGCGGGCTATAGCGGCAACGATGATGGTGCTGTCGCGGCTCTCGCCTTCCAGTACTATGTTGGGCTTTTCGATGTACAGCTTTTCGTTGTACACACCGTTGCGGATAAAGATGATAAAACCAATCCGTGTGCTGTCGGGGATGCTGTTGATGGCCCCCTGTATGGTGCGGTGATCGCCGCTGCCATCAGGCGCCACCGTTATGACCTGCGAAATCTTTTGTGCCTGCATGGTGAAGCAGCAAGCCAGCAACGTTTCTATCGTAAACAGCAACTTCATTTGCGTTTTCCTCCCCGTACCGGTGCCCGTTCCAGCAGCCAGCGCACCAGGTCCCGGGCTGCCGGGTAATTGTCATATTCTGCCGGCAACTTACGGCCGTCCACATATTCGTTGTACAACCAGGGATCACCAACAGCAAAGACCCACCCCCTGCCCAGCCTCGAAACAGCCATAATGGTTTTGCCGCCTTGCTGAATGACCGGGATTGCCGGAGCAGTTGCTTCAATAGAACTGAGTTCTTTGATAAACAAACGGCTGGCAGTTGGGAAAATGGTATGGCCATGCGGAACGAGAACAGCGCCCTCTTCAAAGCGATCCTGTTTCACCATATTCACCTGATCCGTGTTAAAGCGGATACCAAAGGCGGAACTGAGCAGGTTGAAGCGCTCAAGCTCGCAGTTACCCGCATCATTGGTCATCATAACCAGCACACCACCGTTTCGCACCCAACGCGAGATAGCCTGCACATGTGCCTGCTCCATATAATTGGGGTTCGCCGTTTCTTTTTCGGTATCCGGGTCAACAAGGATGTAAACACCCGCATGGGCGAGCGATGCCGCGGTGGGCGCAGCAGAAAGGGATTGCAACCGGGCACCGTTCCGTTGAAATAAATGCCCCAGGAAGTGAAAACCGCCATTGCTGCGGTCATCCCAGGTATAGTGCCATCGCACCTGGCGGCCGGTGGCATCATTTTTCCATTCGTTGTTGAAATAAGTATCCAGCAAAATGGTCTTACCTATACCCGTGGTGAGCTGCGCCTGCATCTCCATTTCAGCTGCACACAGTATAAAGGCGCCCATACCCTTGGGGTCGTTCACCACCACCGGCTCGCTCATGTAGTATTCAAAACTGCCATCACGGTAGGGCTTACCGCCCAGGCCGGATACGGCTACCGTTCCTTTCAGATTGATGGCACCTCCCGGGGCCTCTTCCACAAAGGTTTGCAGAATGCCCCTGTATGCCAGGGCAGCATCAGCCGCATAATCCGCGGGAATGTACCCTAACCTGCTGGCCTTGGCGAAAGTATACGCCAGCATACAGGAAGCCGATGCTTCGGGGTAGTTGCCTTTTCGCTGCGGAAGATCCGGAATGTCGTACCAGAGGCCGGTGGCAGGATCCTGTACTTTTCGTACCGCCACCACAAACCGCCGGAGGATGCGCAACAGTTCGGCCCGGCGGGGATGCTGTGCGGGAAAATAATCCAGCACGTCCACCAGCGCCATACCAAACCAGCCGAGGCTGCGGGCCCACACATGCGGACTGCGGCCCGTGGTTTTATCGGCCCAGCGCTGTTCCCGGCTTTCATCCCAGCCGTGGTACAGTAAACCCGTTTTGGGATCACGGGCATATTGCTCTATCAGGACAAACTGGCGGGCAATATCATTAAACGCCGAATCTTCGTGAAACAGTTGTGCATACTCCGCATAAAAGGGCTGGGCCATGTAAAGGCCATCGAGCCACATCTGGTGCGGATAAATGTTTTTATGCCAGAAGCCACCGGCAGAAGTGCGGGGATGGGTGATTAACTGCCGGCGCAACGCATCGGCTGCTTTTTTGTATTTGTCGCGGCCGGTAACCCGGTAAAGTGTAAGTAATAACTTTCCGTTGTTGATGTGATCAATATTATACTCATCGGGTTTGTATCCTTTGACAGCTCCGTTGTCGCTCACATAAAAATCCATGCTGCGCCGGATGTACTCAAACCATTTTCCTTCACCGGTGGCCAGCCATACCTGCTCCACTCCTTTCAGTACCACGCCCTGGTCGTAGCGCCATTTGGCGGTTTTGTCCTGTTCCAGCAGAAACGAATCGGGCCATATCTGCATGGCTCGCAGTGCGAGGCGCTGGCTGTGCGGCTGTGCAGCTGCCAGCAGCGAAAAACCGAAGGATAATATGATCAGGCAACTGCGCATCATTGTTCCCAGTTTACTTCGCCGGCAACGGCCCCTAATTCGTATGTGATGGGGGTGGTCGCATGGGCTGCATTGGTTTTGCGCAGGGTGATTTTTTTCGTACGGTCGCCGTTGATGCGGAACAGCTGCACCGCACCGTTTGTGTAACGGATGTTCTCAAACAACAGGTTATCACTCTGCACCACGTCAATCACCGGGCTGGTTTCTTTGGTATAAATGGCGATGTTACGGAAGGTGATGTTGCTGGCTTCCTGCACATCCATGCCGTGCTTCGCCTGCAGCACCATGTTTTCCAGTACAATATTTTTCACGTGCATCTCAGGGATACCCCGCACAAAAATGCCCTTTTCGGCACCGTTACAGTACACGTTGCTGATATGGAAATTGCGGAATACCGGTGTGGTTTCATTTACGGGCAGGAATTCCACTTGGGGCAACGCCCGCTGTTCGCCCGCCAGCGGAATGGGATCCCGGGCTGCATAATACATATCAAACAGGATGGCTTCGCCCGGTATATCTTTCATGTAGATATCACGGATAAAAATATTTTCCACCACGCCACCCCTGCCGCGGGTGGTTTTGAAACGCAGCCCGATATCTGCACCTATAAAGGTGCAGTTACTCACATAAATGTTGCGGGCACCACCGCTCATCTCGCTGCCAATCACAAATCCGCCATGCGATGCATAAACGGTGCAGTTACGGATCACAACGTTTTGCGTAGGCATCCCCCGCTTCCGTCCTTCGGCGTCGCGGCCGCTTTTGATGCAGAGCGCATCATCACCCACGTCAAACACCGAATTTTCAATCAGCACATTGCTGCAGCTTTCCACATCAATGCCATCACCGTTTTGTGCATACCAGGGATTTTTAACGGTGATGTTCCGCACCGTTATGTGCTCGCTCATGAGCGGGTGCAGGCACCAGGCAGGCGAGTTTTGAAAAGTAACCCCCTGCAGCAATACAAATCTGCAGCGTGTCAGCAGCAGCAGGTTGGGCCGCAGAAAGTCTTTGATACTGTCGTAAAAAGCCGCATCTTTTTCCGGCGAAATGACACCGGGGTTGTTCATGCCCGCGCCTTTGCGTGACGCTTCGGAGGGATACCAGGTTTTTTTGTCATCACTCAACACACCGCCGGATGCCAGCAGTTTCTTCCACTGGCTTTCGGTGAGCTTATCTTTTTTTACCATGCGCCAGGCATCGCCGTTGCCATCAATAATACCCCGGCCGGTGATGGCAATATGCGAGGCATTGGTGGCGGAGATGGGCGACTGGTTGCGCATTTGAGGCAACCCCTCCCAGTTAGCAGCCACCAGGGGGTACTGACTTTTATCTGCTGTAAATAACAACGTAGCTCCTGCCGCGAGGTGCAGGTTGATGCGGCTTTTGAGCTCTATGGGACCGGTGAGCCACAGGCCAGCCGGCACCAGTACAACGCCACCTCCTTTTTGATGCAACTGGTCAATGGCCCGCTGGATGGATCTGGTATTAAGTATATGCCCATCGGGTACGGCCCCCGTACGGGCTATTGAAAGCGTATCTTTCCTGAAAACGGGTTGCTGTACTACGGGCAGGCGGTTCCATTGCGCCTGGGCAACAAAGGAAAACAAGAGGACAAAAACCGCAAGAAAGTGGGTTCGTTTTATCATGACAAGCTGGGCATTAAATCTTTCATATACGACCGTCCCGCAACCCTACAAGATTACCCAAACGCCTCCCATTTTCAAGGGTTTCGCAATGGTTTATTTACGCAAACGTTACCGGGAACGGTACCACCGGTAACAACTACAAACGGGTGGATTGGCGGGCCAGTAATTTCCAGGTTTTTCCCTCCCGCTGCCATACCAGCAGCACATGCAGCCGGATGCTGGCGGGTACACCCCCATCTTTGATATCGGCCCGCAATTCATGCCGGACGAGAGCCACGGGGCCATTGATCCGGACCACCTGCTCGTTGAAACTGACAGTAACAAAGTCGGAAGTGCCGGTTTCAAGCTGGCGAAGGAAGGCTTCTTTGTCTTCAATGCGTCCGTTGCTGTGGCCATAGCTCAGTCGGTCGGATACCAACGGCGCCAGATCGGCCCGTTTACCGCTGATGAGCGCCAGCCGGAACGCTTCTACCTGTTGCAACAGATTTGCTTCCTGGCGCGATTGAGCTGCAGAGGTCATCACCACCAACAACAGCACCCAAAAAAAAGTTA
This sequence comes from uncultured Chitinophagaceae bacterium, assembly GCA_937862815.1. GTDB lineage: Bacteria > Bacteroidota > Bacteroidia > Chitinophagales > Chitinophagaceae > Lacibacter. The sequence continues at coordinate 108,750 of CALMED010000012.1, forward strand.
GTCGTATCATAGCTGCAATTTTAGCGTGTTTCTGCTATAAAACGGTGCAGGTCGGCATAACCTGCATCATTTGTGGCTTTTGAACGCACTGCAAACAACCCGAGCCGGGCCCCCACCCATACACCCGGCCGGGCGGTAAAGGGTTGCCCGATTGCTTGATAGCTGCTCCCGTTTTCGCTGAAATAAAACCGGCAAACAGCACCTGCCGCAACCCGTACCTGCAAATAGAACCGGCTGTTTCCTGCCGGCAGCCGGGCAATCTCCCGTTCACGGCCGCCTTTATCGGCATCCCTGCAGATCATCTGCCGCAGCACCATCCCTTCCGGAGATTGTTCCAGCTCCAGCGTGGCATAATCCCGGCCGGTTATGATCAGACCAAACCTTTCGCCGGTTGTATGCGGACGTATATCCAGGGTGGCTGTAGCCGTGAACTCCTCTGCGGGAAACATCCGTGATAAAATGTTGGGCGTCATCCATAGTGAATGCAAACTGTCGGGCTGCTGTCGGGCATACAATCTGATCCCCCCGGCAGAAAGGAGGAAGCCCCATCCTTCGCCGGGATTGGCCGCCCACTGCCAGGTCAGTGGCCAGGATGCTCGACCCGTCTGCTCCGGTTCCCGGAGACCGGTCTGCCGGTTGCCGGGGTGCGGCAACTGAAACTGCTGCACGGGCTGCCCCGCTTCGCCCATCACGGGCCAGTCGTTTTGCCAACGCATGGGCTGCAGGTGTAATATCCGGCCATAAGCTCCCTTATCCTGAAAATGCAGGAACCAATCCGCTCCGGCTGGTGTTTGGACCCAGGCTCCCTGGTGCGGACCGTTGATCCTGGAAGTCCCCTGATGAAGCACCACTTTTCGTTCATACGGCCCGTAAACAGAACGGGAACGCAGGGCCAGTTGCCAGCCGTTGGTTACCCCACCGGCCGGCGCAAAGATGTAATAGTAGCCGTTGCGCTTGTACAATTTGGGCCCTTCAACCGTGGGGTCGCTGGTTCCGCCATCATACACCAGCACCGGTGCACCGGTAACTGACTTACAGCCGGGATCCATCTCCCGCACTACCAGGATTGATTTAATACCGGCCCTGCTGCCCGCGTAAGCATGCACCAGGTACGCTTTACCGTTGTTGTCCCAGAACGGACAGGGATCAATCAATCCTTTGCCGGGAAGCAACAGGAAAGGTTCGCTCCAGGGACCGCGGATATCGGACGCCGTTATGATATAAATGCCAAAGTCGGGATCAGGAAAAAAAATGTAGAAAAGTCCGTTGTGATGCCGGATCGCCGGCGCCCATACACCACCCCCGTGCTGCACAGTGCGGTAATGCTCTTCGGGTACCAGGCGTTGCAGGGCATACCCAATCAACTCCCATTGTACGAGGTCTTTTGAATGCAAGACCGGCAAGCCGGGTACGTGATTAAAGCTGGAAGCAACCATGTAATAATCATCCCCCACCCGTATGGCATCGGGGTCGCTGTAATCTGCATGCACGATCGGGTTGCGGTAAGAACCGGCCAGTGGTTGCGCACCGATCTTTCCTGTACCGGCCAGCAGGAAAAAGAGTAAAAGGCAGTATCGTACAACACGCTGCACAGCCACTCAGTTTCAGTTTTCCCCACCCAGGTCAAAGAGGATGCTGAAGCGGGTGGTGTTGCTCAGCGGGTTGCGGTTGATGCCCTGGCCCGTGGGTACCAGGTACGAGAAGTTAAAGCCCAGCTTGTTGTACTTCACGCCCAGGCCCGCGCTGAAAAAGCGGCGGTTGCCCTTCGTACGCGCCTCGTGGAAATAACCTGCACGTGCGAAAAACAGGTCGCTGTAGTTGTATTCCATCCCCGTGGAGATCTGGAACTCCTTGAGTTCTTCACCAAAACCGCCGGGTGCATCTCCAAACGACGAAAACCAGCTGCTGATCACGCTCTTGTTGCGGTAGGCGTCCAGCGCCTCCGGCGAGCGGCTCGTGGGGGGCGTGGGTACCAGCAGTTTGTTGATGTCCACCCCAAAGCTCAGCTTGCTGGTCTCGTCCAGCACCGCGTGGTACATGGCACCGATGCCCAGGTTGGCCGGGATGTAGTCGCGACCCCGTGCGTCGTTGGTGTACGATATCTTGCTGCCCAGGTTGCTCATCACCGCACCGGCTGTAAAGCCCTGGCCGTTTTCGTTGATGCCGTTGTAATAGAACGACAGGTCACCCGCCACCGCGGTACCGGGTTTGTAGGTCACCCCGTTGGTATTGCCGTTGGCCAGGTTGGAATAGATGAAGCGCAGCGCCACGCCCACCCCGATCTTGTCGCTGAGGCTACGGCTGTAGCCGGCGTCGAGCGACCATTCCCGCGGGCGGAACGACTGCAGGTCGTTGCCGGCAAAATCGGTGAACTGGATATTACCCAGGTTGAAGTACCGCAGTGAGGCCGAGATGGCCTGCCCTTCGGCAAACTGGTGGTAGCCGGCAGCCGTTACGATGTACACGTCGTTCAACCCCAAATCCTTGAGCCAGGGGGTATAGGTGATACCGATGGCCGAATTCTGGGTGGCAAAGGGAATCTTAGCCTGGTTCCAGAACGAGGCGTTGGCATCGGCCGTGGTGGCAATGCCCAGGTCGCCCATCCCGCCCGAACGGGCGTCGGGTGAAATGCGGAGCATGGGAACGGCGGTGGTAACTACATTTATCGAATCATTCTGTGCAAACAGAAAGAGACCCGGAAGCAGAAACGTCAGGAGCAATGCTGTTTGTTTTTTCATGTGAATGCGGGTTTTTGTTGGTACAATGCTGGATTGTTATATGGTAAAAAAATATTTCCGGGTATAAAAAAGGAGTGGTTGCGCTGCTGAGTGACAAATACATGTTGCAGAAATTCATCCGTCACCTGCACAACGGTATCGAGCCAGGGCTGAAACAACGCGAAACTGTGGGGAGCCCTTTCCAGTTGCATTACGCGGCTGTAAATACCAAAGCGGTTGAGCTCCTGTATAAAGTCGTCCTGCCCGGCCCGCATACGGGGTACACTGCTGTTGAAAAAGAGAAACGGGGGCGTGTGGGCTCCCACGTGTGTGAGCGGAGAAGCTTCCTGCCACAGGTCCGGACGCAGATGCTTCGGGTAACCGAACCAGTAAGTGGCTGCCGAGGTACGCAGACTGTCATTCCCTTCGCCCGACTCCGGATGCAGGAAGGCCAGGATACCATCCATGTTCACCACCGCCTGCACAAGGCCGGATGCTGTGGTTGTGCAGGATGTTTTTTCAAACACCGGCAAACCGTTGGTTGCACCTGCCAATGCCGCCAGCTGGCCACCGGCTGAATGACCTGCAATGACGATGCGCTGCGGATCTACCTGCATGGAAGCCGCATTGGCCCGTACCCATTGCACGGCTGCCTTCACATCCAGCACCGCTGCCGGATACAAGGCATGGGTGGAGAGCCGGTATTCAGGTGTAAAGCAGGTGTATCCTTTTATGGCGAGGCAGGCCGCCATGGGTTGCAGCAAGGTTTTATCACCACTGCGCCATCCACCTCCATGCAGCAGGATCAAAGCAATACCATTTGCCGTTGTGCCGGCAGCCGGTTGAAACACATCGAGCCGCAGGGAGATGTTGCCGGTGCTGCAGTAAGAAATATCTTTCTGCATACGGAAACTCCCTGCATCGGGATAGACGGGCAATTGCAACCGGGGATACTGTGGCAGGATCTTCCGGTACTCGCGCTGCAGCGAATAGGTAGTATCGGTAACATACGTACGTCCATCCACCAGCTGCGCATGCAGTTGCAAGGCACTACCAATCAGTCCTATGGTCAGGAACAAACGCATCGGTTCAGGTTAAACGTTTTACCAGGTGTTTCAGCAGAGGTACCTGCAGGCGCTGCATTTCCTGCAGTACCAACTGGGCAATGAGCCGGGCACCCAGTTCATTAAAGTGGGTATTGTCGGTCTTTCCGTCCGGATAGTTGGGATGTTCACCGGGCTGCAGATGTAAAAACAACAGTCGGGAGGTCTCCGCTCCCAACCGCTGGAACAACTCCCTGCTCCGGGTATCGAGGTCAAGCAGATACACTTGCTCCTCTGTTGCTACTTCCCGAACCATCCGGCTGTAGGGGATATGTGTTTCCAGGGCGTTACCGCCGGCATCAAATCGCCGGCGCGACACCGGTGTGAGCAGTACAGGGATCGCCTTCTTCATTTTTGCTTCCTGCACGAAGCGCTGCAGGTTGAGGCGGAATGTGTCGGGAGGAGCATAGCGCTCCTGTTTTTCCACCGATTCATCGTTATGACCAAACTGAATGAAAACATAATCACCGGGACCTGCCGCATCCAGGATGGATTGCCAGAGACCCTCGCTGCGGAACGTTTTGGTACTGCGCCCGTTTTTCGCCCGGTTAACGACCTGCACGGTGCTGTCCCAGAAATGAACAAAAGGCATACCCCAGCCTGTTTCCGGGAAGGCACGGGCTTCTTTGCTGCTCATGGTGGAGTCGCCCGCCAGGAAAACCGTGATTTTCTTTTGCGGCGGCAGGTGAAAGCTCATGGCACCGAGCAGAAGTAGGCAGTACAGCTTTTTTTGCATACCAAAAAAGCTGGTATCCCCCCAAGGGGGATACCAGCCTGTGATTTTATTGTTTTACAAAGCGGAACAGGCGCTTCTCCTCACCCACCCATAGTTCAACAGTGTAGGTACCGGCCTGCAAAGTGCGGATGTCGAGCTGCGTGGTATTGGAAGCCGGGGTGGTCCGCTGCCGGATCACGATGGCACCGGCCGCGTTGCGCACCACCAGTTCACCTGTGTTAAAGAGGAACGGATGGTACAACACGATGAAACTGGTAGCCGGGTTGGGACCGAGTTTCATCGGAATGTGCGTATAACCACTCACCGCCACGTTTTGCACCGGTGTGCCGGGCGTTTGCACCGTGATATTTCCTGCCGATGCCCCGATGGTGGTGGCATTCAGGCGCACCCGTATGGTGGTGGTGGCCACAGTTCCGGACGCAGGCGTAAGCACCAGCGGTGAAGTGGACGTGAACCAGTTGACGTTATTGACCGAGACTTCATACCCGGCAGGGGGTGTAAGAGTAATATTTCCAGTGAGGAAGGCTCCCGCAGCGGTGAATAGTTGTACACCGGAGGGACTGGCAAAGGTCTGGCTGAAAGGTTGCAGCGTGGCCGTGACGGTCAGCGCCGGGGGATTCACCGCCGTTCCGGTAACCGCAACATTGGTTGTTGCCAGGCCAGGCGTGGTGTGCTGGATGTTGCCGCTGTAGGAGCCGGCAGTTGCAGCGTTGAGGCGCACACTGATGGTGGTGGCTGCAAGCGTGCCGCCCGAAGGCGTGAGCACCAGCGGAGTGGCATTGCTCAACCATGTAGTACCGCCGTTGGCCGAAACCTGGTAATTGGCCGGCGGGGTGATAGTAAGGCTGCCGGTGAGGTTGGTACCGCTGACTGTATAGGTCTGCATAGCTGAAGGTGCCCCGATCGTCTGGCTGAAAGCGGCCAGGCTACCGGTAATGGTAAGCGCCGGCGGATTAACGGCCGTTCCGGAAACGGCCAGGTTCACATTGGCTGCCCCGGTGGAGCCATGCACGATCGTACCGGTGTAACTGCCCGCCGCAGCGGCATTGAGGCGTACCGAGATGGTGGTGGATGCTACGGTACCAGATACCGGGCTAATAGATAACGGAGTGGTATTGCTGAACCAGGTGGTGCCACCATCGGAAGATACCTGGTAACCGGCGGGCGGTGTGATCACCAGCGGTGCAACCAGGTCGGTTGCAGCAATGGTATAGGTCTGTACAGCGGAAGGTGTACCAACTGTCTGGCTGAAAGCAGCCAGCGAACCGCTAACGGTGATTACCGGCGGATTCACGGCCGTACCGCCGACCGGCAGGTTAACGCTGGTTGCATCGGTGCTGCTGTGTACAATTGTTCCGCTGTAACTTCCGGCGGAGGCAGCATTGAGGCGTACCTGGATGGTCCTGCCTGCCACTGTACCGGCAGCAGGTACCAGCTGCACCGGTGTGCTGCTCCAGGTGGTGCCGCCGTCGGTGGACAGTTGATAGCCGGCCGGTGCAGTAAGCGTGATGGGAGCCGCCAGGTCACTGCCGCTCACGGTGTACGATTGAGAAGCCGAGGGCGCGCCCACTGTCTGGCTGAAGGGTGTAAGTGCAGCAGATACGGTGATTATCGGCCTGGGCACATCCGAGGTGATACCGTTCACAGGAACTTGCTGTACCGGCAAACCTGTTGTGGCATGGGTGATGGAGCCGCTGTAGCTGCCGGAAGTGGCGGCATTGAGGCGTACCGAGATGGTGACGCTGACAGCACCGGAGACCGGGTTTAGCACCAACGGAGTGGTGTTGCTGAACCAGGTGGTGCCACCATCGGACGAAATCTCATACCCGGCCGGTGGGGTAATGGTTACCGGCGAAGTGAGGTCTGTGCCGGTCACCTGGTAGGTCTGCACGGCAGAGGGCGTACCCACAATGTGTGCAAAGTTGGTTAATGAAGCCGTGATAGTGAGCACTGGCGGGTTCACAGCCGTTCCGCTTACCAGCACACTGATGGAAGCAGCTCCTGTGCTGGTGTGCAGAATGGCAGCGCTGTAAGCGCCGGCTGTGGCCGCATTCAGCCGCACGGAAATGGTAGTGGTGGCCACACTGCCCGCAGCAGGCACCAGTACCAGGGGGGTGCTGTTATCGGACCAGGTGGTTCCGCCGTCGGCCGAAACCTGGTAGCCAGCAGGGGGTGTAATGATCAGGTCGGACGTGAGGTTAACAGCACTTACGGTATAGGTCTGCACCGCTGATGCGGTACCAATAGTTTGCTCAAACGGTGTTAGGGTTGCATTCGTTGTGATTACCGGTTGCGGAATAGTTGATTCCGAACTGCCCACGAAAAACAGATCTTTCAGTTTGCCATACCGTCCGCTGCTGGTGCTGCTGCAACTGAAGTAAAGACGCACGTAAAGTGTTTCTCCCGGCTCCAGCACCACGCCCGCGGCACCGTTCATCCCCAGCCGGTAAGTGTCGGGGTTGCCGGCCGTGGTGCGGTTTTGCAGGGCAATGGGCGTGGTGAAAGCGCCGGCTGGCGGTACCAGGGAGCCCAGGGGCCCTGAACCTCCTCCGCTGATATTGGAAGAATCGTTTACAAATGCGCTTTTGGAATAGACAATGCCAAGATTCGTTCCCGAGCTGGTATTGTGGAATGCGGCATTCAGCACTACCGAATCAACCTTTACCCGGTAACCCGCCTTTGCCACCACCGTGAACTCAATGTAAAAATTACGCCGCAGGGTACCGCCGGGTCCGCCTGTACCGGTGCCCCAGAGACCCTGGCCGCCTGCATCGGCGCCAAAGGCCATTCCATGCAATTCCGAAAAAGCAGGTACCGTGGTTACAGTAGTTCCGTTGGACAGGTAGAGGTTGTTCAGGCGGGGCACGGTGGGGTCAAGCGCCACGTTGCGCACGGCGGCCACATCCTGGTTATTCTCAGTTAACGGCCAGTAGATGAGTTGTGCGGAAGTGGCGGCTTCAGCAGCAGTACCGGAAACGGCTACAGCTGCGGTGGGTGCTCCGTCGGCAGCATGCACGATCGTACCGCTGTAGGAGCCCGAAGTGGCTGCATTAAGCCGTACCTGGATGCTGCGGGAGGATACCGTCCCGGCCACCGGTGAAATGGACAACGGATTGGTGTTGGTGAACCAGGTGATTCCGTTATCGGCACTTATTTCAAATCCCGCCGGCGGTGTAACCGTCAGGTTTCCGCTGAGGTTGGCAGCGCTGAGTGTATAGGTTTGAGCGGCCGACGGACTGCCGGTCACCTGGCTGAACGCAGCGAGGGTACCCGTAGCCGAAATGGTGGGGGCACTGCCGGCAATAGCGAAGAAATCCACCTTGTCGGCACCGGCGAACAAGGGAACGAGTGTGCGTACAGTGGCTGCACTGAAGGGCGTATAGGCATAATAACTGAGCGGATCAAAAGCCTGGGTGGGGTTCAGCTCATCGAAGCGAACAGAACGGCCGCCGGGGTTGAGCATGGCCGGGTTGATCTGGGCTGTGATCAGAGGAAGACCGCTGTCGTCGTAATCGTTGTTCACCTGCTTCAGGTAGGCGGCGGGGATGTTACCGGTTTTGGAAGTAAATACATTATCCGTATTGTTTCCGTACACGTTTCGGAAATCGGCAACGGTACGGTCGGCATACATGCCCCAGCGTGTATTGAGGAAGAAGTTACCCTCAGCCACCACCCGCGCCTGGTTGGCGGCGGCGATGCCGTAGAGTCCCACCCGCTCAAAGAGGTTGTTGAGCACATGCACTTCGCCAAAACGTACCCGCGGATTGCGGGAGTTGGTATTAAGGAAATGATTGGCATAGTAGGTCACCTTCAACTTACCCACATCCTCCGACGCGTTGTTATCGGAATGACCCGTCAATGATGTTTTCCAGCTATTACGGAAGAGGCACCACGACACCGTGATGTAGCTGGCTCCCTGCTTACTGTCCACCCCTCCATCGGGACTGTCCTGGTTGGCCGGCAGCGTGGTGGGGTGACCCAGTGTGCAATGATCAATCCAGATGTGATGGGTTTCGGGTTCACCGATGTTGACGCCATCATCGCGGTAATCCTGGAAGTTGATGTTGCGGATGATTATATTCCACGAGCGTTTGATGTTAAAACCAAAACGGAGTACAACATTCTTTTCACCTATGATGGTGAGGTCACCCTGCTCCTGGATGGTCATCATCCCGTTGCCCCAGGCAGAAGAGGCGGAAGTACCTTCCGGATATACCCCTTCGCGGAAAACGATAACCTTGGGTGCCTTGGGAACACCGCTTTGGGGCGTACCGATGCGGTAGGCGCGGTTGCGGTAATAGAGGTGCCAGGCGAGGGTGTCGAAATCAGCGGGACCGTTTACCCAGAACGTATCCAGAGCATTCTGGCCGCCGGTAACAGACGAATTGAAATCGGGGTACGCCGATCCGGTATTTACGGAGGCAAAACCCACAGGTCTGTTGAAGTCGATATTGGTTGAGCCCCCGAAAGTGGCGATAACGGATTTATTGCCGTCCATCAGGACTGTAGCCGGATTGTTGCTGCCGGTGAGCGCCCCGCTCCATCCCTGGAAGGTGGTACCCAGCACGGGATTGGCTGTGAGCGTAACGGTGGTGCCTTGCGGATAGACTCCACCCGCCGGGTTGAGTGTTACCTGGCCGATGCCCACGGTACTTACCTGCAGGGTAAAAGTAGGTACAACTGTAAAGTTGGCGGTAACGGCCTTGTTGCTGTTCATTACCAGGGTGGCTGGGTTGGTAGTACCCGTAAGATCACCGCTCCAGCTGCTGAAGCTGAGATCGGGACGGTTGTTAGCCAGCAGAGTCACCGTTTCCCCTTCAAAATAGCGGTTGGCAAAGCGGGTGGGTGAAAGAGTTACCGTACCCCCGTTGGTCCTGTTAACAGAAAGGGTGTAGCTGTTGCAGCGGTCACCGGTGAGGAGCATTTTATCAAGGTTGGGGCCATCGGTGCTGTCCCAGGTGATGAGAATCTGGTTCACACCCGCTTGCAGGAAAACCTTTGCGGTATCCACATCCCAATTGGTCCATGCTCCTGTAGGAGCAAAAGGAAGGGATTTCACAAAAACGTTATTTACAAACAGGTTGCCTTTACGGTCCTGCGCCACTCCCAGCGCATAACGGAAAGAAGCCAGTTGTTCCCCGGATGCCGTTTGGCATACCTGGAAAAGAATATAGTTGTCGCCTGTACTTAAAAAATTGACAAAGCCGGTTCCCGTGAAGCCGGTGTGATTGTTGTCAACGGTACCTGTAAACTCGGCTTCTTCCGCCTCGTATTCGGCGGCCTGCGATGCCGGTTGGGTGGTTACCCGTACCACCCAGTTTTTGGTGGTGGTGCCGTTTTCGGCGGTTACCGTATATGTAACATCAGCACCGCCCGAAAAATCACGGGGGGTATTGGCGGCGGGGCTGATTGTGGCGCCGGGAGAAAGAGAAATCTGGGAAGGAACAATGTTGGAGAGGGAGGTACCCGCCGCCACGGTCAGTTCAATCCGGCCCTGGGCACTTGTGATGGTTTCATTGCCCACTTGTCCCGGCAGTTTAAAAGCCGTTATTTCAGCTGCCGCCGAAGCGGTGCCGCCACCTTCCACCAGGATGTCGTGAATGTGGAACTGGCCACCGGAAGCCGCGTTTTCAATGCGTACCGAAATTTCGCCCGCGCTCACCAGGTCGGAGAACTGAGTGGCCAGCAGAAAGGCCGTACCTGCCTGGGGCACACTGACTGTTCCGGCCGTGGTATAATCCGCCGCCCCGCCTTTTTTATAGCGTACGGTAACCGTGCGGCTGGAAGCTGCCGATGATTTCATGTTAAGATTCAACACCGCCAATGAGGGTGCATCAATCTGCAAAAATCCGCTCAGGGGGATTTCCAGGCGCCCAGTTGTACAGAACGTGCAGCTGCCAATAGCACCGCCAGTGTTGAGTGTGCCATTGGTGGTGAGGCCCGTTGGGAGGGGTGCCGCGTTAAAACTGTAATTCAGCGGCAGTGTGACTTGCGAGCGGGCTGTACCAGCTGCTGCAGTCACCAACAGGATCCAGGTGGCAAACGAACGTATCACAGAAAACAAACGGGTAACATTTTGCTTCATGGCCTTACGGTTTTTTTTCAGAAATTTTTGGAGAGGAAACAATGCTGTTGATATAAACCTCAATGTTGGTGTAATGGGGATGCAGTTGATGTTCTGCGGCATCATACCGGTTCAGCGGATTGAGCCCGTGTTGCTGTTCCCAGTCGTCGGGCATACCATCCGCATCCGCATCGGAAGGTGGCGACTGCCTGTTCAGGTAGGGCCAGGCCACCCGGGATTGTTCGTAAGATGTACCGTGCGGAAATCCGCCCTGTACATCTATAATGCGACCGGCGCTATTCTTTACATCCCGTATGATTCGTGCATCCAGGGTGTCGCGCCGCCAGCTGGCGCCTGCATGCTGCAGTACGGCAGTAAACGCGTCAGTTGCATCTTGCAGTTGTACAGGACCGGCAGGGAAAGGTTGGGCCACCACAGCCTCCTGCTTTTCAGCGGGAGAAGCTTTTCCCCCCATCTCAACTCCCAGCCAGTTATTGCGGCTGATATCCAGGGCCCCGTCCATCACATTACCGGCCACATAAAACCGGCCAAAGCCCACATCACCGGTACGGGTGGGGTTGACAATGCGGCGCCGTACCTGCGCTGCAGTGGAGGGCCCAGGTTTGTAATAATTATTTACGATATTGTATGTACCTCCCTCACCCCCGTAAACGTTGTTGTGTCCCCAGTTATAGATTACGTTGTTGCAGAAGTCAACAAAATCCTGAACGGCACCCAGTCGTGCCCCGTTGAAGCGGGGCGTCCGGCTGGCGCAATGAGCAAATAAGTTATGATGGGCGCTGAGATGTGCCCCGCCCCAGATAGCACCGAAGCCGTGCTTTTGCCAGTCGGTATCCCCTTCTTCAAAATGATAGGAGTAATTGAGCGGTTCGCTGATGATGTTCCATTGGATGGTGCTGCTGTCGCCTCCGTACAGGGAAAAAACCTCATCCGTGCTCCAGCTCATGCTGCAATGGTCTACTATCAGGTGCTTGTACCGGTTACCGCCAAATGCATCGTCGCTGCCACTGCCGGGCACTTTGCCTTTGAGCGACTGGTAGCGGTCGCCCATGCGGAAACGCAGGAAGCGTACAATGATGTTATTCCCCCCCAGGCTCACAGGCTGATCGGCCAGGCAGATGCCGTCGCCGGGGGCTGTTTGTCCGGCGATGGTGGCGTTACCTTTGATGACAAGCGGACTATTCAGATGGATGGTTCCCGAAACGGAAAAAACGATGATCCGGGGCTGATTACGGGTGGCTGCTTCCCGGAAGCTGCCGGGCCCGTTATCGTTCAGGTTGCTTACAACCAACACCATGCCTCCCCTTCCACCTGATGCATAACGTCCGAACCCCTCCGCCTCCGGAAATGCAAGCGGCAAATCAGAAGGCGGCGAACCATTCACGATACGCATACGGGCACAAGCCGGCAACTGCAAGAACAATGCTGCAGAAAGCATCAACGGTATGGCTGCAAACAATCGCATTAAACATAAACAACCGGCAGGGAGGTTGGGGCCGTGCCGGTTGTGAAGTTATTTTTTATTAGTAGTTCGGATTTTGCACCAGGTTGGGATTGGCATCCAGCGAAGCTTGCGGCAGTGGCAGCAACTCGCTCTTACCAGGTGTAAAGCCGATGGCGTAAAAAGTTAGTATAGTGGTATTGATGTTGCTGCGTACCCAGTTTACACGCGTGTTCCCGGCTGGAGTGCCGGTCCCAAACGGGTTGGGGTTGTAAAAGGAAATGATCCAGTTGGGGCCCAGGGTATTGGTTTGAAACAACATGTATTCGGGATACTGATTATAGGGTGCAAGGCGGCTCGACATGGCCGTGAGAATCGTACGGGTTTCCGCCAGTTTGGTGCCAAGCAGGTTCCAGCGTATGAGATCGTACTTGCGGATTCCTTCCCCGCCCAGTTCGAGGGCACGTTCCCGCACAATGGCGTCAAAAAATGTGTTGTAGGTGCCGGGTGTGGTACCAATTAATGAAGCATTACCGCCGTACGCACGGAGACGAACCTGTTCCAGTGCATTGCGGGCTCCTGGGGTGGGACCGTTGTTCAGTTCATTTTCCGCCTCGGCAAACATCAGCAACACGTCGCTGAAGCGCACTACCGGCCAGTTAACACCATACCATTGCGGCCCCAGGGTTAGAGCGCCGGGAATCCAGTCGCGGCGAAACTTGCCGTCCAGCATCAATTCCAGGCCGCGGCCGGTGCGGGACGTAATGGTGGTACCAGTGGCATTGACGAAGTAAGGAGCACACATTACATCACGCCTGCTGTCCGTGCTGTCAAACATGTAAAAATAGTTGGGGAGCACGGTGAGAGCCGAGTTACCATTATTATTCACACGGGGGCCGTTGTAGTATCCGAGTTTACTATCGCCGAGGGCACTGTTGGCGCCACCCATACCAATTTCGAAAATAATTTCTCCAAATGGATCGGGTTGCTTACCGCATACATAATCGCGGAATACCGATTCAAAAGAAGTATTCAGGCGATGTTGATCCGGGCGGTTCATGATAACAGCACACTCGTCGCGGGCAATCTGGTAGTACTTCCGGTGGTCGCTTCCCCGCTGCATGGTGCCATTCTGGCGCAGCGACCAACCGCCCCGGAAGAGGGCGATCCGGGCACGCAAAGCACGGGCGCCACCTTGTGTGATGCGCTCATTGCGGGATACTTCGGTGCGCCAGGGCAATAAAGTAGCGGCAAGCGCAAGGTCTTCGAGTAAAACATCGTAGATGGAATCGCGGTCGGTTCTGCGTTTAAATAGATTGGTCTCCTGGGAAGAAGGCTGAAACTGGGCCGGCACATCCCCCCAGTTACGGATCAACTCCTGGTAAAAGAGCGCCCGCAATGTCAGCGCTTCCCCATGCAATCGGCGTAAGGCAGCTTTTTCCTGGGCGGTACCGTTGTCGTACTGGGTCATCCGCGGAATATTGTAAATGCAGATGTTAGCCCGCTCAATGCCATTGTAAAACTGGTTGAAGGGGGCCGGCAGCTGGGTATTGTTGGCATTGAGTGTGAAGTGGGCAATATCCCTCCGTTCATTATCGGGAAAGGGAGTACCTCCCTGCCCCATCATGATATCATCATCATAGGGATAATACATACTCACACGAATACCATATCCGTTATCGCCGGTCAGCCGGTAGTAAACACCTATCACCGCTTTTTCAGCATTCACTACATTGCTGAAAACGTAGTCGGTGCCAAAGGAGGAAACAGGTTCTATTGTCAGAAATCGCTTACAGGAGGTGATCCCTACCGCGAGCAACACAGCCAGGATGAAATATGTTACAGTTGACAGCAATCGGGTTTTCATCGTAATATATTTTTTTAGATGAATCAGAACGAGAAATTAAGGCCAAAAATGAACGAACGGCTGCGGGGGTAGGCCGAATAATCAACACCGGGAGTTTCCGGTGTGCGTCGCCGGGTGCTTACTTCGGGGTCGTAGCCCGAATAGCGGGTGAATACCGCCAGGTTATTCACCGTAAAATAAGCTCTTGCTTTTTGAATTTTCAGGTTACCAAATGCTTTGGCAGGAATGGTATACCCCAGGGTTACGTTATTGATGCGAACAAAAGAGCCATCTTCCACCGCCCAGGAATGCAGGACAAATGAGTTACTGCTGGTGCTGGGTTGCCAAAGGGTGGCATTGGCGTTTAATTTAGCCAGTGCAGCGGGATCGGTAACCACTGCACCGTTTTCATCCACCCGGCGCCAGCGGTTGTTCATGATGCTGAGCATGTTGGCATTGGTCTGGTAACCGGAGGTAAACTCCAGCTTGTTGGCATTGTAAACATCATTGCCAAACTGGTAATTTATGAAGATGCTCATATCAAAGTTTTTGTAACTGAACATCTGGTTCAGGCCACCAAATACTTTGGGTTGCGCCACGCCGACAATGCTACGATCAAGGTCGTTCACTACACCATCGCCATTCAGGTCCTTAAATTTGAGCGTGCCGGGCTGGGGCGGCTGCATCACGCTGGCGTTACTGGGTACACCGGAGCGGAGGGTGTACACACCGGTAATTGAATTGTAATCAAAATCAGACAGCTGGTAAAAACCATCGGTAACGTACCCCCACATGGCTCCTACCGGGCTACCCCTGCGGACGATGTAGTCGGCTGGGGTATTCGAAAAACCCCAGCCGGAGTTACGCAGGTAAAAGTCCTGGAATGAACCCAGGCTCGTAACGCGGTTGCGGTTCATGCTGGCATTAAAGTTGACCGTCCAGTTAAACTTGCGCCGGTTCAGCACTTCGGCATTCAGCTGTAGCTCAATGCCCCGGTTTTCGGTACTGCCCACATTCTGAATCTGTGTAACCCATCCGCTGGTGGTAGGAATGGGAACATCAACGAGAAGGTCGCGGGTCGTATTCTGGTACAAGTCGATGGACAATTGCAATTTGTTGGACAGAAACCCTAGGTCGATGCCAATATTCCTGGAAATGGTGGTTTCCCAGATCAGGCTTTCATTTGCCAGTGCTTCGGGCGCAAAACCACCTACCAGCTGGTTGTTAATCCAGTACTGTGTGGCGGAATTAAACTGGGTAAGGAAAAGGAAATCACCGATGCGGTTGTTGCCGGCCTCGCCGTAACTCACCCGCACTTTGAGATCGCTGACCGTATTGCGGATCTTCTCAAAGAATTTTTCATTGGATACCCGCCAGGCCACCGAACCGGAAGGGAAATAACCCCATTGCTTCCCTTCGGCAAACTTGGTGGACCCATCGGCCCGCAAACTGAATGCGGTGAGGAAGCGGCCATCGTAATCGTAGTTCAACCGGCCAAAAAAGGAGGCAATGCGGTTTTCGGTTTCGAAAGTTGGCGGACGGCTGTTATCGAGGAAGGGAGTTCCGAGATTCATATTGGCCAAAGCCTTGCGGGGATCAATACCCACAGGAAAATCGCGACCCAGGATGTTCTGCGTATTCGTTCGGGAAACAAATACTTCCTGCCCGGCAATTGCTATGATGCGGTTCTTCTTGTGAAAGTCTCCTTTCAACTTTGAGTTATTAAACGTAAACACATTGGAGTTATTTATAATAGCCCGCCTTGTATTACTGATGGAAGCAAGCGGGTTACCTCCTCCGTTCAGCCGTGCGTTTCCTGTAATGGTATCATCAAAGGCGGTTTGACGGTTGAGATTGATATCATAACCGATCGTGGTACGGAAGCTGAGAAAATTCGTGAGCTTGTAATCCACAAAACCACTCAGATTAATGACATCCAGGTAATTACGGCGGTACTCAGCTTCGTTAAGCAGGATGGGGTTTACCAGCCCCAGGCTGTTGGCGTTGGTCTGGTTGTTATAATCGGCATCAAAATCATCGAGGTCCTGACCGGGTAACAGCAGAGGACGGAACTTTACACTGTGGCGCAAACGGTTGGTGGAAGATGAGCCGGGAGTAGACGTGCCGGCGCCGTTTACCACCGTATTGTTATAGCGGGTGTTAAAGCCCACCTTCAACTTACTGCTGACGTTGTGATCGAGTTTAAAGTTCACCAGTTTACGGTCAAAGTCGCTGAGCCGCATCACGCCTTCTTCGCGGTTGCTGGTAAGACTCAGGTTGTAGTTGGTACTGGCATTTCCGCCTGCCATGCTTACGTTGTGTGTCTGAAACAGTGCCCGGCGGCCAAACATAATATCCTGCCAGTCAACAAAAGGAACATTTTTGAAATTCTGCAATGTATCCCAGCTGGAGCCATACTGGCGGGCAAAATTACCGCTGTCGGTAGCGTTTCCGCGGCTGCGCTCCCACTGATAGGTTACAAAATCGTACGGATTCATCAGATCCAGCCGGTTGGCCACTTTGTTAAAGCCAAACAACCCGTTGTAGCTAACGGTGGTTTTTTGGTTTTTTCCCCCTTTGGTGGTGATGATGACCACCCCATTGGCGCCCCGTGCACCATAAATGGCCGTTGCGGAAGCGTCTTTCAGCACATCTACTGATTCAATATCCTGCGGGGAAATAACGTTGAGAGCATTTTCCACCTGTACACCATCTATGATGTATAAGGGTGAGTTGTCCTGGGTAATAGACCCGCCACCGCGTACACGGATGAGCACTTCGGCGTTGGGAGTACCTTCCGTACCGGTAATCTGTACACCGGCCAGCCGACCCGCAAGGGCCTGCGCCGCGGAGTTAATGGGTATATCGCGGAGTTGCTTGGCACTTACGGATGATACCGACCCGGTAAGGTCTTTCCGCTTAACGGTTGCGTAACCGATCACCACCACTTCATCACCCGAAGTAGCGGCTGGCTCCATTGAAACAGTCATTGTTTCCACACCGGTTGTGGTAATTGTTTGCGGTTTGTACCCAACCGAACTGAAAAGTAATATCGGATTGCCGGCTACCCGGATGGAGAAGTTCCCATCTTTATCACTGGTGGTACCCGACTTACTGCCGGAAGGAATGATGCTGACACCGGCCAGGGGAGCGCCGGTATCATCGGTCACCTTACCCGTAATGGTGCGGGTTTGAGCAAATAACCAGGCAGGAAGCAAAAGAACACACATCAGGATCAAAGCAAGCTTTCTCATATGGCTTTGTTTTTTTTAGAAGCAGTTGTAACACACCGGAACAGTAACCCGGCAATCGATCTTTTATATACCAATGCTACTCAACTCTAATGGATTATGCTTGCTGTGAGAAGGTTTTATTTACGCAAACGTTCCCGGCATCGTTTTCAGATTCCACCCCCGGCTGCGGGTGCATACCGAAGGCATAAAACCTGGTAGTTAAACAGATAAAACAGCAAGCCCGGGTTACCCGGCCATTTAGCCGGGATTTAGTATTTTTAAGGCTCAGACCATCACTACATGAAATTTGAAGCAGTAACCATCAAGGATATCGCCAAAGCGTTGGGCCTGTCCACCTCTACTGTTTCAAGAGCTTTACGTGACAGTTACGAAATCAGCCCCGAAACAAAAAAGCGGGTGATTGAATATGCCCAGCAGATCAATTACCAGCCCAACCCCATCGCCCTGAGCCTGAAGGAACGGAAAAGCCGTTCTATCGGAGTCATCGTTTGTGAAATTGCAAACAGTTTTTTCTCACAGGTCATCAACGG
Organism: uncultured Chitinophagaceae bacterium; assembly: GCA_937862815.1. Lineage (GTDB taxonomy): Bacteria > Bacteroidota > Bacteroidia > Chitinophagales > Chitinophagaceae > Lacibacter. The sequence goes on from CALMED010000012.1 coordinate 126,462, forward strand.
GATCGAATCCATTGCCAACGAACGGGGTTATAACATCATCATTGCCCAAAGTCTTGAATCGGCCAGCCGCGAATTATCAGACCTGCAGTTCCTCACCTCCCGGTCCGTAGACGGGATTATTATGTCAGTTGGCAGTGAAGTATCCGACTATGCCTATCTGAAAGAACTGACAGAAAAAGGCATGCCGGTTGTATTCTTCGACCGCGTTGTTCAGGATATCCAGACACACAAGGTCATTTCGGGAAATTACGACGGTGCTTACAAAGCCACCACCTACCTCATAAAAAAGGGATACCGCAACATAGCGGCCATAGCCAATGCCGAGGGGCTTTCCATCACACGCGAACGGATCGCAGGGTATTGCCAGGCATTAACCGATCATGGGCTGCCCGTGCAGGAGGCCTATATCCGGCACTGTCTTCACAGTGGGCGGGTTACAGAAGAAGTGGACGAAGCCTTCCGGCAGATCTGGAAGCAGAAAAAGAAACCGGATGCGATTTTCGCGGCATCCGACAAACTTACCACCGGCTGCCTGCGCATCCTTAAACAGCGGAAACTCAAAGTGCCGGACCAGGTCGCCCTGATCGGTTTTTCCAACAACGATCTCACCGAACTGCTTGATCCGCCCCTGTCTATCATCAAGCAGCCGGCCTTTGAAATGGGCGTTGCTGCTACCGGTTTGCTGTTGGAATTGATTGAGAGCAAACGGCCTGTAACTGAATTTGAAACAAAGGTGCTGCCGGCGGAACTGATCATCCGGACATCGGCCTGACACTATTGCTGTTGCCCATACACCGCATCGTAACTCCGGGTTTCAACCCAGTCAAATGCTGCCTCCCGAACCGAAGCCCGTCCTTCGGAAGTCGCATAGAGGGCATACATTACTCCTACAAATCCCCTTGCCACCTGGGTACTCAGGAATTTTGCATCCACACCGGTTGCCAGCGACTCCCATTTGCCGGGCTTCCGGGCAAACAGGAAATTATACGTGCTGCCCCTGGCTTCTGCTTTCAGGTATAGGGGAGATTTCCTGCCAACCCGTACCGGTGCTGCTGCCAGCAGACTGTCGGGTTGCTCACCGCGGCCATTACCAGGTCCTTTATACAGCGCCACATGGGGCTTTCCGTCCAGTTGGGTGAGACAGAGATAATAATAATGGAGCTCGTTCTGGAAAAGTAGCAGGCCCGCTTTTTCATTGCCGCCGGCAGGGGTAAAACGTACAGCTGTTGACACCTCGCCCTCGAGGTGTGGCTGACGGAGTGCAATAAAAGCGGGATTACTTGTACCACGGCAGGTCTCCGGCAGGAGCGAAAGATGCAGTGCCCCCGCGTGTATGCGATACCAGGATGTACGAACCGTACGGAGAAATGTGTAGCGCCTGCTCAATTCCTTTGCATCAAACTCATCCCGGAACACGTAGTTACCGCCTAAACGGGGTATGACCGGATCATAAGCAGCCGGTATGGGATAACGATACTGTACCGTTTCAAAGCCGGGATTGATAACGGGCCAGCCGTCGGACTGCCATTGTACCGGTGCAATAAAGGTTTCCCGGCCTGTATTGTAGAAATCCCCTTGATACGGCCGGCAGGCAAGGAAAACAGCCCACCAGTCCCCTGCCGGTGTTTGCACAAAATCGGCATGTCCGGCCGTGGTGACGGGATGCGGGCGCTTCGGGTCAAGATGCCGTTGGGTGAGAATGGGATTCTTGTCATAAGGGATAAAAGGATTCAGGAGCGATCGGCTCCGGAACACCACTTCGGAGTGGTTGTATGCTGTGCCACCCTCTGCACAGATCAGGTAGTACCAGCCATCCTTTTTAATGATATGGGGTGCTTCAATCCATACAGGTTTTTTGCTGATGTCGGTTCCCCCGTTGATGAGAATCCGGTTATCACTGATCACTTTCAGGTTCACCGGATCAAATTCATTGATACGGATCGTGCGATGCCCGTCGTACAGCGAACGGTTATCCGGAGGGACACTGTTGTACACAATGAAAGCCTTTCCATCCGCATCAAAATACAGGGAAGGATCAATGCCATCCACTTCCGGCAACCACACCGGGTTGCTCCAGGGGCCCTGCGGATTGGTGGCTGTAATAACAAAATTACCGCCCTTGTCCACCAGGGTGCAAACTATGTAAAAAATACCGTTGTGGTAATGAATGGAGGGAGCAAACAATCCGCGGGAAATACCGGCGCCGTCGAGGTTGAGTTGCTCCGGCCGGTTCAATGCACCGCCAAGCGGCTTCCAGTTTACCAGGTCGGTGCTGTGAAAAATGGGCAAGCCCGGATAGTAGGCAAAAGAAGACACCACCAGGTAATAATCGTTGCCGGCCCGGCAAATGGAGGGATCGGGATAAAAACCTGAAAGCACGGGATTGATCACCTCTTGTGCAGCGCTTTTTCCAAAACAGGCCATGACCAGCCATACAATGGCAAGAGATCTTTTCATCTTTGACAACGTTTATATTCAACAATCAGGAGGCAGGCATTCCTGTTTTACTGAGCGCATACTCCACGCCCCTTAATTCAGCAAGACCCCGCAGTCGTCCAATGGCGGAGTAACCCGGATAGGTTTGCTTATTCAGGTCATCCAGCATCTGGTGCCCATGATCGGGACGCATAGGCAGGGACACCCCCCTTCTTTGCTGGAGCAAGAGCACTTCACGGATAATCGCTGCCATATCGGCATCGCCAGCCAGGTGATCTGCTTCGTAGAAATTACCAGCGGCATCCCGCCGGGTATTGCGGAGGTGTAAAAAATGAATACGGTCGCCAAAGCGCCGGATCATATCCGGCAAGTCATTATCGGCTCTTGCGCCAAAGCTGCCGGTGCAGAAGCAAAGTCCGTTCGCCGTTGAAGGTACCGCTGCGGCCATATCCGCCACATCCTGCGCCGTACTCATTACACGGGGCAAACCCAGCACCGGGTAGGGCGGATCATCGGGATGAATGGCCAGCACCACCCCGCAGGCTTCTGCAACGGGAACCACTTGCTGTAAAAAGGCAACCAGGTTTTCCTTCAGACCTGCGGCATCAATGGTCCGGTAACTATCCAGTGCCTGCAGCACCTGTTCCGGTGTAAAATCTTCATTGGTACCCGGTAAAGCCAGCAGTGCGTTCCGGAACAGGGCTTCTTTTTGCTCATCGCCGGCAGCAGCCAGCCAGGCCGCAGCCTGCTCCTGTTCGGCTGCAGCATAAGCGGCAGCGGCACCGGGACGCTTCAGCAAAAACAGATCAAAAGCAACAAATGCGGCCCGTTCAAAATACAAGGCCCTGCTTCCATCGGGCATAGGATAGGATACGTCCGTCCGCAGCCAGTCGAGAACAGGCATGAAGTTGTACGTTATCACCTTCAGCCCGCAGGCCGCCACATTGCGGATGCTTTGCCGGTAGTTTTCGATGTGGCGTTCATAATCGCCGCTGCGCTTTTTGATGTCTTCACTCACCGGCAAACTTTCTATCACCGTCCAGCTCATGCCGGCAGCTTCAATCATTCGTCTGCGCTCTTCAATGGCCTCAACAGGCCATAATTCGCCCGGGGCAAACTGGTGCAGGGCTGTAACCACCCCGCTGCATCCCGCCTGCCGGATATGGCTGAGGGGAACCGGGTCGGCGGGGCCGAACCACCGCATGGTTTGTTGCATCAGGTGCATCGCGTTCAGGATTTCTTTTTCCAGAGCTTTTCAATTTCTTCGAGGGTCTTGCCTTTTGTTTCGGGCACCATCTTCCATATAAACAAAGCCGAAAGAATGGCCATCACCCCATAAATCCAGTAGGCGAAACCATGATTGAACTGCTCGGTAAGCCACACATTGTCATTCATCACCGGGAAAGTAAGTGACACAATCCAGTTGGCAATCCACTGGGCAGCCACGGCAATGGAGAGGGCACCACGGATGCTGTTGGGGAAAATTTCGGCCAGCAGCACCCAGCAAACAGGACCCCAGCTCAGCGCAAACGCAGCGGTATAGAACAGCATAAAGAAAAGAGCAAACAGGCCAAGCTGGTTGAAATAAAAAGCGAAGCCCAGCGCCAGCATGCTCACCGCCATGCCAACAGAACCGATGATCATCAACGGTTTGCGGCCAAACCGATCCACCGTGAATATGGCCACGACTGTAAACAGAAGATTCACCGCACCTACAATAATGGTTTGCAGCAGCGAAGTGTCGGTGGAGGCGCCCATGTTACGGAAGATGTTTCCGGCATAATACAGCACCACGTTAATGCCAACAAATTGCTGAAACACCGACAGCAACACCCCAATGATAATCACGAGGCCACCATACGACAGCCAGGGCGCATGCGTTTCGGTGAGGGTGGACTTGATATCTTTCAGAATCAGGGGGGCCGCCTCTTTTCCTGAAAGTTTGTTGAGCACTTTCAGTGCTTTTTCATCTTCCCCTTTCAGCACCAGGAAGCGGGGTGTTTCGGGTACGAAGAAGAGTAAAATAAAAAAGATAACCGCCGGTATTGCCCCCGAGAAAAACATCCAGCGCCAGCCCTCTGTTTTCAACCATTCTTCATCACCTTGCTGAGCGATATAATAGTTGACAAAATAGATCACCAGCATCCCAAAGATGATGGCAAACTGGTTGAACGAAACCAGTTTACCCCGTTGATGGGCCGGCGCTATTTCCGCGATGTACATGGGTGAGATCATGGAAGCAACCCCCACACCTATCCCGCCGATGATGCGGTAGATGACAAAAGAGTAGACATCAAGCAATCCGAAGATATTAAACAGTTCCGGTTTCCACGCACCAATAGCGGATACGAGGAACATGACCGCAGCAACAAACAATCCTCCTTTACGACCCAGCGAGCGGGAAATAAAGCCTGCCGCCGCACCACCAATGATGCAGCCAATGAGTGCGCTCGCAATCACAAAACCTTTCACCACATCGGCTGTATCTTTAATTTCCGACGGATCGCTGGAAACAGGACGGTTCATAAAGTACACAGCCCAGGCAATAATACCCAGCAGCAGGCCGGCGGCAACTCCTCCCCCTCTCTGCCGGCCAAACAGCTTTACCATTTGCCCACCCAGGATGGCGGCAATCAAAGCAAGCACAATAACCAGCAGCAGCCGGTATTGATGAATCAGCGGCAATGCATACGAGTCAAAGTTGGCAGGCTGCAGTATATCGCTGATATAAAATTCCACCAGCGATTTTTCCGCTCCGTTTACTACAGCCGTATCGTAGCCAAACAGCAGGCCACCCAATGTGGCCACCAGGGTAAGCAGGATGATATAAGCCGGATTGTACTTGCTGTAAGCTCCCTGCGCCGCATCGTTCCGGTCTGTCTGAATAAACGCCATGTGTTGTTATTTACTGGGTTGTGAATTGATATTGAATGAGGTGATGATACGATTGCCCGGTATGCAGGACCGTATCCGGAAAATGGGGATGGTTGGGTGCATCCGGGTACATCTGGGGCTCGAGACATAGTCCGGCATAAGCACCGTACGGGCGGTTGAAGGCCGATGCCGGCACATGCAGGTACTGTCCCGTATACACCTGTAAGCCGGGCAAGGTGCTGTACATCCGCATCATCCGTCCGGTTGCCGGATGCCGCAGTGCAGCCACTTCTGCCAGTTCACCGGGCCGCCGGTCCACCACCCAGCAATGGTCATATCCCCCGCTTACAGCCACTGCTGTTCCGAGGTTCCTGCGCTGGGAGAAATCGAAATGGCTATCGGCCACCGAAAAAATCCTTCCGGTAGGAATGCAGTCCGCATCCGTTTCCAGCACAGCTTGCGCATGAAGTTGTAATTCGTGCCCGGCTATGGTTTCGTCCGTTCCACCAGAAAGATTGAAGTAGGGATGTGCAGTGAGACTAACAGGTGTGGGGGCATCGGTGTTGGCGCTCATGGCAATGGAAAGCTGCCCTGCTGTTACGCTGTATTCCACAGCCACCTCCAGATTTCCGGGAAATCCTTCCTCACCATCATTGCTCCGATACGTAAACCTGACACCGTTACCTGCAGGCAGTACCGTTGCATCCCATACCACTTTATCAAAGCCCCGGCCACCGCCGTGCAGGCAGTGCTGTCCTTCATTGCGGGTAAGCTGGTAGCGGGTTCCGTTTATGGAAAAGCAGGCATTTGAAATACGATTGGCATAACGTCCGCAGATGGCGCCGGCATACATGTTTCCATTCTGCTGGAGGGAGTCGAGGTCATTAAACCCCACCAGAACATTCCCGGGCCGGCCGTACCGGTCCGGCACCACCAGCGAAAGGAGCGTTGCGCCATAATTGATAACCGCCACCTGCAGCCCGCTTTGCGCTGTGATGACATATTTATTCACCTGGCGGCCTTCCACGGCACCAAAGAAGAATTCATTCACCCGAACCGGCATCAGATGTAACGGTTGATGAGGTTCTCGAGATATTCCTGCCGGCCGCTGCGGAGGGAGGGCTCGCCCGCCTCTACTGCAATGGACCGGAGGTCTTCGAGCGAAAGATTTCCGGCTTCAAACTCCTGTCCTTTGCCGCTGTTGAAAGAGGCATAGCGCTCACTTCGTAATTTTTTGTAGTCGGACTGCTGCAGAATTTTATCGGCAACCACCAGCGAGCGGGCAAAGGCATCCATACCACCGATGTGTGCGTAGAAAAGATCTGCGGGATCGGTGCTGTTCCGGCGGATCTTGGCATCAAAGTTAATGCCACCCCCGTCAAAGCCTCCGGCCTCCACAATCACCAGCATGGCTTCCACCAGTTCATTGATGTTATTGGGAAACTGGTCGGTATCCCAGCCGTTTTGATAATCGCCCCGGTTCGCATCCATACTGCCCAGCATGCCGGCATTAGCAGCCACCTGCAGTTCGTGCTGGAACGTATGGCCGGCCAGTGTGGCGTGGTTGACTTCGATGTTCAGTTTAAAATCATCCATCAACCCGTATTGCCGTAAAAAGCCGATCACGGTTTCACTGTCGTAATCATACTGATGTTTACTGGGTTCACAGGGTTTGGGCTCTATGAAGAATGTTCCTTTAAATCCATTCCTGCGTGCATAATCTTTTGCCATATGCAGAAAGCGGGCGAAGTGCTCCTTCTCCTTCTTCATGTTGGTATTCAGCAGGGTCATATACCCTTCACGCCCGCCCCAGAACACATAGTTCTCGCCATTCAGCGCAATGGTGGCATCCAGGGCCGCTTTTACCTGTGCGCCGGCATGGGCCACCACCTGGAAATCGGGGTTGGTGGCCGCACCGTTCATATAGCGACGGTTGCTGAAAAGGTTGGCCGTACCCCAGAGCAGCTTCACGCCACTGGCTTGCTGTTTTTCTTTCAGATAATCGGTTATAGCAGCCAGGCGACGTTCATTTTCATGTATGTCGTTGGTATAGTCTACCGCATCCACATCGTGGAAGCAGTAGAAGGGAAGTCCCAGTTTGGTTATGAATTCAAAAGCCGCATCGGCTTTCATCTTTGCCCGTTCAAGCGGGTCGCTGTGATTATCCCAAGGGAAGAGATGAGTGGGTTCTCCGAAGGGATCGGCACCGCTGCCGTTGAAACTGTGCCAGTAGGCACAGGCAAAACGGAACCAGTCTTTCATGGTTCTGCCTGCCACCACCCGGTCTTCTTCGTACCACCGGAAAGCGAGGGGGTTATCGGATTCAATTCCTTCGAAGGGGATCTTTCCTATTCCTTTGAAATATTCTGTCTGACCAGTAACTACCGACATAAAATGAGATTAAAAGAGTTAGAAATGTTGATCAACAAGGGTTCCTTCATGGTTCACAGCCTGCAGATGAAGTTCGAGCTGCGCTTTCCATTGGTTGTATAAATCCTGCCACCGGTCGCTGTACCGGGGCTCTGTAACAGCCAGCGGCTGACGGTTCCGGAAGGCATCGGCCACCGTGTACACGCCTGCCCCTATTCCCGCTCCAATGGCGGCTCCATAACTGCCATCACCGTCATAAAACTCTATAGATACATTGCTGGTATTGGCAAAGGTTTGGGTAAACACCTCACTCAGGAACATATTGGCCCGGCCGGCACGGATCACCGATGGGTTCATGCCGTTTTCCCGCATGATATCCAACCCGTAGCGCATGGCAAAGGCAATACCTTCCTGTACGGCGCGTACGAGATGTCCGGTGCCATGGATGTTAAAGTCGAGGTTGTGAAAGTGTGCACCAATAATACGGTTTCCCAGCATCCGTTCGGCACCATTGCCAAAGGGCAGCGCAATCAATCCTTCCGCTCCGGGTGCCACTGCAGCGGCCGCTTCATTCAAACCGGCGTAGGAGTAGTGAGCGCCCATCCGGTCGCGTATCCACCGGTTAAAAATGCCGGTTCCGTTGATACAAAGCAGAATGCCGATGCGGGTGTGGATATCCGTATGGTTTACGTGCGCAAAACTGTTGATCCGTGAGAGCGGATCGGCATGCAGTTTTTCGCTGATGCCGTAAATGACGCCGGAAGTACCGGCTGTAGCGGCCACTTCACCGGGCTCAAATACGTTCAGCGCAAGCGCATTGTTGGGCTGATCGCCGGCCTTGTAGGTAACGGGAATGCCCTGGCGTAGAGAAAGACGCTGTGCCACCTTATCCGACACTGTTCCGTGTACACTGAAAACCGGCGATAACGGCGGGAATAATTCCGGATTAAATCCAAAATAAGCCAGGATGTCCTGCGACAATTCCTGCTGGCGGAAATCCCAGAAAATACCCTCCGAAAGAGCCGAAACAGTTGTGGTGAGCTGGCCGGTCAGTTTCATGGCGATAAAATCGCCGGGGAGCATGGCATGCCGGGCGCGGGCATACAGCGCCGGCTCTTCGTGCTTTACCCAGGCCAGTTTGGCTGCGGTGAAATTTCCGGGCGAATTCAGCAGGTGATTAAGACATTGTTCTTCACCAATTTCCTCAAAGGCCCGGTTGCCGGTTTCCACTGCCCGGCTGTCGCACCAGATAATGGAATTACGGAGCACATGCTGCTCGCGGTCTGCCAGTACCAGTCCATGCATCTGATAGGCAATACCAATGGCACGGATATCGTGTGAATCATAATCACCGGCGGCATGACATTTCAGCACCGCCTGTTTCACCATCTCCCACCATTGGTCGGGGCTTTGTTCCGCCCAACCCGGCTGCAGGGCAATGATCTCCGCTTCAGTTTCGGGGTATTGCGCCGAAGCGAGGATCGCCTGCGTCTGCGCATCCACAACAGATACCTTTACAGATGAAGTGCCGAGATCAATACCTAGTAAGAGCATACCCGGATTATTTTAATGAAGCTACGCAAGAATTCTAAAAAGGGAAGGATGAAGAATCATCCCTCCGTGTTACTATTGATTATTGCTTGCTTGCTCGTTTATTGATTTTTCAACCCCTGGAGGAAGGCTCCGTAGGCTGGTTTTTTATTGTAATCGTTATCATACAGCAGGGGAAACTCGGTACCGTTGCGGTACAGCCAGCTGTTGGCATCGTTTACGCCCCAAACGGTGATACCGGCCTGTTGCGCTTTGGGGATGTGCTTCAGGTAGGAACTTACCACATAGCGGTACATCACGGCCTGGTAGGCGAGCAGTTCCGGTGTGGGTCCGCCTGCAGCGCTGCCGAGAATCGTCCGCACATCCAGTTCGGTAACCCGGATTTTAAGACCGGTGGCCGCCAGTTTCTTAAACATATCATCAATGCCGGCATAACTGGTTCTGCGGTCAATGTGCATTTGTGTACCGATACCGTCCACTTTGGCCCCGTTGGTTTTCAGCCAGTCAACAAATGCTATCAGCGAATCCAGCTTGCGGGCACTCGACTCCAGGTTGTAATCGTTGATGTACAGATCGGCCGTGGGATCGGCCTCACGGGCATAGTTGAAGGCCTTGAGTGCAAAATCACGACCCATGTAATGCGTCCATACCAATACATCGGCTGCTTCATTGCTGGTGTTGAGGTTGGTACGGAGCGCACCGGCGGGGTTGTCGGCAAAAAGTTCGTTCACCACATCCCAGGCACGCACTTTGTTTTTATACCGGTTCACTGTACCCAGGATGAAGGTCCGGAGGGCGGTATCCAGCTTCAGGGCGATCTGAGGTCCGCTGGGGGTATTCACCACCTCTTTCACACTGGCATCATCAATAAAGTAGGTATTGGCTGCCTGTCCCATATCAAATACCATGCGGAACTGGGATGAGTTGGCTGTGATGGTCCAGTTGATCTGCTGCCAGGCTGTACCTATGGTCTGATCACCCTGGAACTGAGAAGAACCGCCATCACCATAAGCGGTGGACAGACGGATGGATCCGCCCGCGCTGGCGGCACGAACCCAATAGGATACAATGTACTGCCGACCGGGTATGAGGGTTACGAAGTTGCTCGCCAGCTGCACCCGCCACTGGCTGCCGGGATAGGCGGTGGGATTAACTACCCGCAAGGCACCGGCACCTGTACGGAATTCGCCGGTTGCCGTCGTGTGGGTAAGAGTGGATGTGCCGGCGGGATTACCGCTGTTGAAAATATTCCAGCCGGTAAGACCACCTTCAAAACCAGGATTGCCGAGCAACTCAACGGCTGCCGGTATGGTGATACCGGCGTAATTTTTCAGGTACGTGGCATTCTGGTTCTGGTGCCAGCCCAGGGTGTGGCCGTAAATTTCCATGGAACCCACCGCATTCACGAGGGCGTCGGTGTTGGTGAAATTGAGCTGACCGTTGTCCCGCACAATGGCGCCGTGCTTCATGAGCCATTCAAAGGTGACACCGTCAAAATCGCGCCGGGCGGTGGCTGCGAAATTGGGATCGTTCAGGAAAGGGCCGGAGTTGATGGAGGTACCGATGTAAAGATCCGTTACATCCTTAAGGGCGGGGCCTGTTTCACCGAAGTTACCGGTTGACAGGACGCCAACTTTGGGGTCCCTCCTACAGGCCACGAGAACCACCAGGGCCAAGAACAGCAAGAAAAAATTGTTCCGATTCATATGCAATAATTTTTAAGTGTTTACAACATTAATAACCCGAATTCTGGTATTTAAGTTTTTCGGGATCGTTGGTGTTGTCGAGCTGACTGCGGGGAATGGGGCGCAGCGTATGAAAATCCTGGATGCGGGGAGCTGCATCGGTATTGTGCAGACGTACCCGCTCCACCAGTTTACCCCGAACGGCAAGGTCGGGCCAACGGGTGCTTTCACCGCAGAGTTCGCGGGTGCGCTCATCCAGGATAAAGTCGAGGGTCATCTGACCTGCTGTTACCTGGATAGCGGCATAACGGGCATCCACCTGCGCAGTGGTAAGGCCGGGGCGGAAAGCAGCACGGCGTTTCAGCACGTTGATGAGGGTGGCTGCTTCGTTGGCATTGCCACGACCCAGTGCTGCCTCTGCAGCCAGGAGATAGGTCTCACCCAGCTTGGAAACCGGGAAGGGGCGGGAGCCGGAGAAGTTGGGATCAATCTTACCGGGATCTTCGTACTTGCTCAGGCTCGGATACATGTTACGGGTAACCGACGCATCCACGGTGCCGCCGATGAAGTAAAATTCACGGGGAGCAATAACGCGGTACGGACGTAACCGGGGACCCATTGGCAGTACTCCGTTCAACGAATCGGCAATCTGGTTGGTGAGTGCCATCACAAAAGCCGTATCCTGGCTGGCTGTAAACCCACCTCCCGTAACAGATGCGATGTAAACAGTGCGGAAACTGCCTTCGTAACGGCTGTCATTAACCTTGTCGGCAAAAGCCACATTATACACCCAGGGAGTGGGACAGAAACGGCGGATCGGGCGGCCGTACAAAACAGTACGCTGGCTCACCGGCTGGGTGGAAGAAGAGTTGAGCGGCGCACGTACAGCGGTGTAGTCGCCGCAGAAATCATTGGCGGCATCCACGCCTTTACCTCCACCGATGCCGGTGGGGTTACCCACTTCGTTTACAGAGAAGTTACCCACCAGGCGCTCCACCGAATAAAGAATTTCGGAATTGTAATCGTTGCCGGGGCGGTGAACATCCGCATAGCTGGCCTGCAGGGCAACACCATAGCGCGACTGGTTATTGATGATTTCCATGGCAGCGTTGTATGCACTGTCGAAGTAGGGAGTACGCTGACCGGCAGGAAGTGAATAAGCTTTGTGCAGGTAGGCTTTGGCCAACAGGTGAAACGCGGCCGGCTTGGCGAGCCGGAAGGCATTCGCCGGTCGGCGGTCGGGCAGGTTCTGCGTAGCAATTTTCAGGTCTTCAATAATGGCCTCATAGTTTTGTACGAGCAGCTGGGCGGTGGGCAGGCGGTTGAAGCCCTGGAAGGGTTGCTGATTAAACTTAAGGATGCCACTACCCAGGTCCAGCGGCACTGCGCCGAAGTACTGCACCAGGTTGAGATAATACTGTGCCCGCAGATAGCGGATTTCGCCAATGGCTGTAGTACGGGCTTCATTGCTGAGCGCAACATCCGGTGCAAATTCAAGCAGACCGTTGGCAAGGTTGATGTTATTGAAACTCCGGTTCCAGGGCGTGAGAAGAGCGCCGTTGGCCGGGTCTACGAGGTAATTACCCAGTGTGAGCACATCACCGGTACCACCGGCGCCGGTACGTGGTTGCTCGGCGTAGGTCCATTCGTCCGTACCAACCGTACCAATGGCCACGGCACCTTCCGGTCCGTACAGGAAACGCATACCGGAGTACAAGGAGTAAATTCCGTTTTGAAATCCGGTTGGCGTCTTAAAATAATCCACAGAAAAAACGGTGAACGGTCGTTCCTGCAGTTTTTTGGAACAGCCGGCAGCCACCATCAACATGAGTGATAAGGCCGCCATTATGTAGTGCTTTGTATGTTTCATTTCAGATTCGTTTAAGCGATTAGAGGGTGAGATTCAGACCAAAGGTGTAGGTGCGGCGGGGAGGTGTGCCCAGGCCCACTGTAACAGTGCCGTTGGCACCACCGCGGATATTACCCGGGTTGGATACACCCTGGTTGCCCACACCTGTGCCTTCCGGATCAACACCTGTTTGGCGGAAGAAGGGTGAAAAAAGGATCGCTGCATTGTCCATGTTGAAGTAGGCACGCAGCGCCTGTACGCCAAAACGTTTCAACATATCTTTCTGAAAAGTATATCCAAGGTTTACACTGCGGAGCTTCACAAAAGTGCCGCTGTAGTAACCGAGGGTTGACCAGGCCGTACTCATATTGCTGATCTGAGCCTGGGGCTGCGGAAACCAGTTGGAGGGATTGGTGGGTGTCCAGTAATCCACCTTCAGTGCATTGCGCCGTCCGTCCAGGATGGTGATGAATGCAGCGTTCGGCTGGTGCAGCTGGCTGATGATCGTACCACCGAAGCGGGCATAAAATACAGTCGATACATCAAAGCCTTTGTAGGAGAAACGGTGGGTCATACCACCCTGCAGGCGGGCATCGCCGTCGCCGATGATGTGACGGTCGAGGTCATTGATGATTCCATCGGGTTTACCTTCCGGACCGCTGTGGTCTTTCAACTTCAGCTGACCGGGAATGGCGCCAAAACGGGCGGCTTCTTCGGCTTCACTGATCTGCCAGATGCCCAGCTTCTGGAAATCAAAAATGGCCGACATGGGGTGTCCCACAAACAACTGGCTGCCGATCACTTCTCTTACATTACCATTCAGCTTCAACAGCCTGTTGCGGTTGAAGAAGAGGTTGAAGTCGGAGCTCCAGTTGAAGCCGCTCTTCGATGTATAGTTAACGGTCGAAAGTGTAAATTCAACACCCTTGTTCGACATCTCGCCGATGTTGGTGAGGTACGAACCGGCAACACCCGAAGTAACCGGCAGATTCACGGTGTACAGAATGCGGTTGGTTTGCGCATTGTACAGTTCCAGTGAACCGGTGATCCGGCTGTTGAAGAGGTTAAAATCGAGACCCACGTTACCCACACTGGTGAATTCCCACGACAGATTGGGATTGGGAAGCGTTACCACATTGTAACCGGTAACCACTGTGGGACCAAAATTATAACGGGTAATATTACCGCCAAAGTCACCGGCCGCCAGGCCATTGGAGTTGTTAACCAGGCCCAGTGACTGGTAAGGGTTGATGGCCTGGTTGGAGGTTTGTCCCCAACCGGCGCGGAGCTTAAGACTGGAAACAGCTTTAAGCTTTTGCATAAACGGTTCATCCGATATCACCCATCCGGCGGATACGGCCGGGTAGTTAAACCATTGGTTACCGGGGGCAAGACGGGAAGAACCATCGCGGCGGTAGGTAAAGGTCAGCAGATACTTATCGTTGAACGCGTAGTTAACGCGGGCCATGTAGGAAATCAGCGCCCAACGGCTTTCGCCACCACCTAACTGCGTGTTAGAGGAGTTGACAGGGGTGGACAGCGCCAGGTTGTAGAACCGTACAAAGTTGTCGTCAATGGAATCTTTCTGAATGAAATTACTGAAACCCTGCTGTTCCTGGATGCTGTACAGACCGGTAAAGTTGAGCCGGTGTTTTTCCTTGATGGTCTTGTCGTAGAACAAAAGGTTTTCAAGGGTATAACCCCAGTTTTCGCCATTGTCTACCCGGGCGATATTGCCCAGCGCGGCGCGGAAAAAGCTGGGATTACCCGGCAGGTCAGCTGCACGGAACTGACCGCCATGCTGCTGATCGTAGTTCAGACCGAGGTTGGCCCGGTATTTCAGCCCTTTTAAGATTTCATATTCAGCATAAAGACTGTTGAATGTGCGCAAACGACGGACCCGGTCTACCCAGTGATTATTATTTTGCTTCAGGTAAAGGGGACTGTAACGGCCGTTGGCGTTAATATCATCAATGTTACCCCAGGGTGTCGGGTTAATATTACCCAAAGAGTCGTAGGGGCTGATGAGCGGACTCATCGCCAGCATACGAAACAGCGGGGAACCTGACACAAACTGGGTACCGTTGGTTATGGTGAGGATATTCTGGGAGGATGCGCCGATTTTAATTTTTTTGCCAATGCGGCTGTCAATGGCGGCACGCAGCGTGAAGCGGGTAAAATCTTCACCCGGCAACACGGTGGTTTCTTTGAAATATCCACCCCCCAGGGAAAAAGTATTACCGGCCGATCCACCGGATACGTTGATGTTATGGTCGGTCCGGATCGAGTTCTGGTACATGAGATCCTGCCAATTGGTATTGGTGCCGCGCTGCATGCCGGTAATTTCCTGCGGCATGTAGCCCTGGCTCCAGGTGGATAAGTTGCGCATGGACATGTATTCGGCAGAATTGAATACCGGATAGGGGTTCATTACCTGCCCAACACCGTAGTAGCCGTTGTAGGAAACACGTGTTTCTCCGCTGCGACCCTTTTTAGTTGTTACCAGAATCACCCCATTGGCACCCCGCGAACCATAAATGGCCGTTGCGGAAGCGTCTTTTAAGATGTCAATGGAGGCTACATCGTCGGGGTTAATGTCGTTGAGTGTTCCTTCCCAGGGAATTCCATCCACAACAAAAAGCGGGTCGTTGGAGCCGCTGATGGAACGGATACCCCGGATGCGGATCTGACCGCCTGAGCCAGGCTGGTTACCGGTTCGCTGAATCTCCAGACCGGCAGCCCTTCCCTGCAAGGCCTGCTGCAGGTTGGCTACAGGAATTTCGCGGAGTTCCTTTTCACCTACCGATACCACGGCACCTGTTACATCCCGTTTACGGGCAGTGCCGTAACCAATGACCACCACTTCGCTCATGGATTTGTCGGCTGTCGTAAGAGAGATGGTGATATCCGCCTGGTTTCCAACGGCAATTTCGCGGGTGGTAAAACCAATGGCAGAGATCACCAGGGTGTTACCCGGTTCAACTGAAATAGTAAAGTTGCCACTGTTATCGCTGGTGGTACCGCGGGCGGTACCTTTAACTGAAATGGAGGCGCTGGCTACGGGAGCACCGCCCTCTCCGGTGATTTTACCCCGCAGCGTGCGCTCCTGCGCCCGTAGGGGGACCGTAAAAAGAATCTGGAACAAGACAGCCAGCAGCAGAGCTGTACGTGCCATCGTTCGATGCAGGGAAGGCAAACTCGATTTTTTGTTTGGCATGATGAAATCGTTTTTAATTAGCAAGAAGAAGTCTTGGTTTTTCGCAGACAACCGGATTATTCAGCCGTTCTACGCGGAAGAAAGAAAAATGCGGTAAAAAATAAAATGACAAACGGGTGGCCCAAGTGCCGGGTGACCGGAATCAGTATTTCCCGCTGCGCAGGAAAACCCGAAATCCGGATGGCTTATATGAGTAAGCAGTTTCATAATCAAGCAATTCGATGGTTCAGCCCCGGAGGCCATCTGCAATCTGTGCAATCGGTTGCATTAAATGTGGAAAAAAAAGCCGGTAGTTTCTAAACCGACATTTAATTTTTCCTAAATGGCCACACAGCACCATAACAATATCCGGAAGAGAGTATCCGGCAAACGACTGCGGGGAGCTGGTTACGTGCGTGGCACCGTTGCAAAGAGCATCCAACCTTCATTGGCTGGGCTAAAGTAGGAAAGTTTTTGAAATAATGCAACCGATTGCATAAAATTTTTATTTTTCCGTACCTTAGCCCTGTTTATCAAAGGTCGCTGCCCATATGCTGAAAGATGTAACTATATATGATCTGGCCCGGGAACTTAAATTATCACCCGCCACCATCAGTCGCGGACTGAAAAACAGCAAACACATCAATAAGGATACCGTGAAACGGATCCTGGATAAGGCCGAAGAAATGGGATACCGGCACAATAACTTCGCCAGTAATCTGCGCAAGCAAAAAACCAACACCATTGGTGTACTGGTGCATGAATTAAACTCCAACTTTATCACCTCCGTACTGGCGGGTATTGAAAAGGTTACCACAGAAGCCGGGTATGACCTCCTGATCGCCCACTCCTCCGAAAGTTTTAAAAAAGAAAAATCGAATGCGAAAAACCTATTTCACAAGCGGGTGGACGGACTCATAGCTTCGCTTTCATTTGACACAGATAATCTCGACCACTTCAAACCCTTTGATGACAAAGGAATCCCCATCGTCTTTTTTGACCGGGTGGAAGAAAATGCAGAAAACACGAAAGTTATCATTGATAATTATAAATGCGGCTACCAGGCGACCAAACACCTGATTGAACAGGGTTGTAAAAAAATCGTACTCGTAACCGCGAGCCTGAAACGGAACGTGTACGCTCAACGTCACCGCGGTTACAAAGATGCCCTGTACGATAATAGTATCTCTTATGACAAAAAGCAGGTCCTGATTAAAGATCTCAGTGAACAATGCGGTCGGGAAGCAGCCCTCGAAATTATGAAAATGAAGCCGTTACCCGACGGCGTATTTATCACCAATGACTTTACGGCTGCCGTGTGTATGCAAACCTTCAAGGAAAAAGGTATACGTGTGCCGGAAGACATTGCCATTGTAGGATTTAACAATGATGCCATCAGCAAAATTGTAGAACCCCGGCTCACAACTATTGATTACCCCGGCACCGACCTGGGAGAAATTGCCGCCCGCAGCCTGATCAATCACCTGAAAGGATTATCCAGCATCAAAACCACCAATACGGTTGTGGTGCGATCGGAACTCATCATCCGGCAATCATCCCTGAAAAACAGGGACTGACTCCGGTAAAAGTAACGTGTATGCGAAGCATTCTTATGTTGCTGGCAGCGCTGGCCGGCCTCCATGTCTCCGCCTCCGCAGAAACCGGCTATGACCTGTGGCTGCGGTATCAGCACCTGCCCACGGTAGTGGCGGGCCGGTATCAAGTACAACTACGACAGGTAGTTATGCCCGGACAAACACCCACCCACCAGGTTATCCGCAGCGAACTAAAAACGGCATTGACAGGCATGTTGGGGAAAACACCCTCCTACGGCAACCATTTGCAGGCAGGCAACTTGTTGATTGCCACGCCCGATGAATGGCAGTCCCTAAAAATGTTACCGCAGCTTGCCAGCCGCAATCAACTGGGCAGCGAGGGTTACCAGATTTTATCTACCCGCCTCGGGAGTACATCCTGCCTGGTAGTAACCGCATATGAACCCGTTGGCCTGCTGTACGGAACATTCCACCTGCTGCGGCTCATGCAACAACAATTACCCCTGCAAACAATCAATATTACCGAAAAACCCACCCTGCATCTGCGGTTGCTCAACCACTGGGATAACCTTGACCGCCACGTAGAAAGGGGCTACGCCGGCAACTCCATCTGGAACTGGCATACCCTTCCCCATATTCTGGAGCAGCGGTATACCGATTACGCAAGAGCCAATGCATCCATCGGAATCAATGGAACAGTATTGACCAACGTGAATGCCAATGCCACGGTACTAACCCGGCCCTACCTGCTGAAGGTGAAAGCGCTGGCTGAGCTTTTTCGTCCCTATGGCATTAAAGTGTACCTGACCGCCCGCTTCAGCGCTCCCCTTGAAATCGGCAAACTGCGAACCGCTGATCCGCTTGACCCACAGGTACAGCAATGGTGGAAGCAGAAAGCGGCTGAAATCTACAGCCTCATTCCCGATTTTGGCGGATTCCTGGTAAAAGCCAACAGCGAGGGTCAACCCGGTCCGCAGGATTATAAACGCACCCATGCTGAAGGTGCCAATATGCTGGCCGATGCAGTAGCGCCCTATAATGGCATTGTTATGTGGCGCGCCTTTGTATATGACCCGGAGAGCAACGACCGCTTCAAACAGGCCTTTGAAGAATTTAAGCCGCTCGATGGACGCTTTCGCGAAAATGTAATGGTTCAGGTTAAAAACGGGCCCATCGACTTTCAGCCCCGGGAACCCTTCTCTCCCCTTTTTGGTGCCATGCCGCAAACGCCATTGTTGATGGAGTTTCAGATAACGCAGGAATATACAGGGCAAGGCACCAACCTCTGCTACCTCGCACCTCTGTTTAAAGAAGTGCTGGATGCTGACACCTATGTAAAAGGAACAGGCTCATCCGTTGCCAAAATAATTGATGGCAGTCTGCACAACTACAGCTGTACCGGCATGGCGGGCGTCAGCAATATCGGCAGCGATATCAACTGGACCGGCCATCCGCTGGCGCAAGCCAACTGGTACGCGTTGGGCCGCCTCGCATGGAATCACACGCTAAGTTCCGGATCCATAGCGGAAGAATGGATCCGACAGACATTTTCCAATCATCCAACCGTTGTAAAAACGCTGGGCAACATGCTGCTGCAATCGCATGAAGCGGTAGTGAATTATATGACACCGGTAGGGCTTACCCACATCATGTACAACGGACACCACTACGGTCCCATGCCCTGGGGTAATACCCTGAACCGGCCCGACTGGAATCCGGTGTATTACCACCGTGCCGATTCGGCGGGCATCGGCTTCAACCGCACCGCCACCGGTACCAACGCATTGGCACAATATGCCCCCGGTGTGCAGCAACTTTTTGGCGATGCCAATAAGTGCCCCGATGATTACCTGCTGTGGTTTCACCGCGTTGCATGGGATCACAAAATGCAAAGCGGCCGAACACTTTGGAATGAACTCTGTCACAAATACAACGAAGGAGTAGATACCATTCGCTCCTTTACGCGGCAATGGGAACAATTGCAGCCCCTGGTGGATGCGGAACGTTTCCGCCACGTTCAGCAGTTACTGCAACTGCAGCTGCTGGATGCCATCTGGTGGCGCGATGCCTGCCTGTTGTATTTCCAAACTTTCGCCCGCCAGCCCATACCGGCAAACTACGAGCAACCACAATACACACTCGAACATTATAAAAACATCCGGATTGTATACGCACCCGGCAACTAACCATCAGATATGAGTGAAACAAACAACAAGAAAGTAGCACTGATTACCGGCGGCGGCAGCGGATTGGGCTTTGCCATTGCAGCTCAACTGGTAAAAGATGGCATTACCACCATCATTGCAGGTCGTGATGCGGCCAAACTGCAGCAAGCGCAGGAACAACTGGGTAGTCTTTGCTTTACCCGCACATGCGATGTTACCAACCTGGCATCATTACCCGAATTTGTTACGGCATTAATGGAAGAGTTCGGACAGATTGACATCCTTGTCAACAACGCCGGCATCAACCAGAAAAAAGAGTTTACCGAAGTTACAGACGCCGAATTTCAACAGATAATCACCACCAATGTTTGCGCCGTGTTTGCACTGAGCCGCGAAGTGGTGAAACATATGCTGCCCCGCAAAAGCGGCTGCATCATCAATATCAGCTCCATGGCAGCACAATACGGCATACCCAAGGTTATTGCCTACAGCGCCAGTAAAACCGCCATTGATGGCATGACAAGAGCCATGGCTGTGGAACTGTCACCCCACGGCATTCGGGTAAATGCCATTGCACCGGGCTTCATTTATTCGGCCATGACCGCCAGGGCGCTCGACAGCGATCCGGAACGGAAGGCAAAGGTTTTTGGACGTACGCCCATGGGGCATATGGGACAACCGGAAGACATAGGGGCCGCCGCCGCTTTTCTTGCCAGCGATGCGGCGAAATACATCACCGGGGTTATACTCCCCGTTGATGGTGGTAACAGCATTGGATTCTGATGCAGGGAACGTATACTTATTGCTGACACAACTGAACATGTTCAGTTGCTTATAAAACCAGATTGCATTGTATCGAAAAGCTATCTTCACTGTACTCACATTCGTAAGCATGGTAACTGCCGCTCGTGCACAAAGCTGGCTTGCCGGCACGGCTGAAAAAGGCTTTGATATCAGCCGGGCAGTAATTTATGTAGATAGTAACGAGGTGGAATTGGTGCAACGTGTAGCCCGGCTGCTGCAACAAGATATACAGCAAGTTACCGGACGAGCACCTGTTATCCGACACCGCCTGCAAAAAAATGACAGTACCGTTGTTTTTATTGGCACCACCAACCTTTCGTCATTCATACGGCAGTTGGAGCGGCGCAAACGCATCAATACCCAAACCCTCCGCAACCAATGGGAGGGCTACCTGGCGCAAAGTGTACGCAATCCACTTCCTGGTATACGGCAGGGATTGGTGCTTGCCGGCAGCGACCGTCGGGGAACCGCCTGGGCGGTGATGGAACTGGTACAGCAGATGGGTGTATCACCCTGGTATTGGTGGGCCGATGTGCCGGTACAAAAGCAAGCCGGCATTTTTATTGACCGGCAACTGAAAATCCAGGATCGTCCGCTCGTAAAATACCGCGGCATCTTTATCAACGATGAAGCACCCGCCCTCAGCAACTGGAGCAGCGAAAAATTCGGCGGCTTTAACCACCGCTTTTATGAAAAAGTATTTGAACTGATGTTACGGCTGAAAGCCAACTACCTGTGGCCAGCCATGTGGGGCAATGCGTTTTACGACGATGATGCCCGCAACCGTGAAATGGCCGATGCCTATGGCATTGTTATTGGCACCTCGCACCACGAGCCCCTGATGCGAGCCCACGACGAATGGCGCCGGCATGGCAAAGGAAAGTGGAACTACGACAGCAACACAGTAGCGCTGGAGCAATTCTGGACAAAAGGGCTGGAGCGGGCCACCAACGAAAAAATTGTAACGATAGGCATGCGGGGCGACGGCGATGAACCCATGACCGAAGAAACCGCCACCGCTTTGCTGGAACGCATCGTAGCCGCACAGCGAAACCTGATTGAACAGGTGAGCGGCAAACCCGCCCACCACACGCCGCAACTGTGGGCGTTGTATAAAGAAGTACAGGAGTATTACGATAAAGGTATGCGGGTACCCGACGATGTAACCCTGCTGTTGTGCGATGATAACTGGGGCAATCTGCGCCGCCTGCCGCAACCCGGCCAACCCCTGCACAAAGGTGGCTATGGCATTTATTATCACTATGATTATGTAGGCGGGCCCCGCAACTACAAATGGCTCAACACCAATCCCCTTCCCCGCGTCTGGGAACAGATGCACCTGGCCTGGCAACACAAGGTGGATCAGATCTGGATTGTGAATGTGGGCGACATCAAACCAATGGAATTACCCATCTCTTTCTTTCTCGATTTAGCCTGGAACCCCAACCGCATTGAACATGATCAGATTAACGACTATACGATCCATTGGGCAGCGGCACAATTTGGCCCAACCTATGCACGGGAAATAGCAGAACTTTTGGCAGCATATGCCAAAATCAACGGCCGCCGTAAACCCGAACTGCTGGATGCCAACACATACACGTTCCATTACAACGAATGGCAGCGGGTACGGGATGAATATGATGCCTTGTGGCGCAATGCAGAAGCCATCAAGCAATTGCTGCCACAGCACTACCACGATGCCTATTTTCAACTGGTATTACATCCCACCAAGGCCTGCGCCAACCTCTATGATTTATACTACCATGTGGCACTGAATAAAAAAGCCTTTGGGCAAAAGTGGAACACCACGGACACCTACGCCCGGCGGGTCAGGGAATTATTTGTCCGGGATTCGCTCATTTCCATCGAGTACCATCGCCTCAACAATGGCAAATGGAACCACCTGATGAGTCAAACCCATATCGGATACACCTCGTGGCAGCAACCACCCTATAACATCATACCCCAATTAAACCTGCTGCCCGACTCGATAGCAGGTATTCCCGAACCGGCTGCTGCAATCACTGTAGTTGCAAAAGCAACGGTGCCTCCCACCAGTACCCGTCCCGCCTTTTATGAGAGGGATAAAACAGTATCCATTCCGGCTGCAAGCTTTACAAAAGCAATCAATAGCCAGGGCATTGAATGGAAAGTGCTGCCCGACCATGGCCGTACAGGAGATGCCGTTACAAGCTTTCCGGTTACCGCAGCAGCATCCAAACCCGGCGGCGATGCTCCTCACCTGCAATACGAGTTTTATACCTACAACAGCGGTAAGATTAACATCCAGTCACTTTTTTCACCTACGCTCAACATTTACGGAAGCGATGAAGGGCTGCAGTATGGCATTTCGGTAAACGACGGGCCCGTTCAGATTGTGAGCCTTAATAAAGAAGACAAAACCAATATATCGGGCATCTGGAACAAATGGGTGTCCGAGAATTGCATCGTCAAAACAACAGAACATATACTGGCGCGCCCGGGCAAACAAATTTTAAAATTCTGGCGGGTGAACAACGCTGTTGTATTGCAACAGCTATTGATTGATTTGGGAGGAATGCAAGCCAGCTATCTGGGTCCACCCGCAACGATTGTAAACAAATGAACAACATATGAACAAGCCATTACAACGTATTACCTTGCCGGCGCTTTTTTCGGGCCTGGCACTGCTGGCCTGCGGTAACGCCGGTGAGCAAAAAACTACCAGTCCTGCCGACAACGATACGACCCGTAAAGAAAAAACCTATCTGTCGCAACCGCTGGTGTCGCATATTTACACAGCCGATCCCTCAGCGCATGTATTCAACGGGCGGCTCTATGTCTATCCCTCACACGACACAGCCACCGGCACACCCGAAGATGATATGGGTTCGCATTTTAACATGATGGACTACCGTGTGCTTTCCATGGATTCGGTGGGAGGAACTGTTACCGATCATGGCGTTGCCCTGCACATAAAAGATGTACCCTGGGCAGGCCGGCAGATGTGGGCACCTGATGCCGCGTATGCGAATGGAAAGTACTATCTGTACTTCCCGGCAAAAGATAAAAAAAACATCTTCCGCATTGGTGTAGCGGTAAGCGAAAAACCCGAAGGACCCTTCAAAGCTGAACGCGAGCCCATCAAAGGCACATACAGCATAGACCCGGCCGTTTTTCTTGATGATGACGGATCGTTTTACATGTTTGCAGGTGGTATCTGGGGCGGACAGTTACAGCACTGGGACAACAACCAATACAACCCCAGCGCAAAGCTGCGTAACAAAAACGAAACGGCTTTTCTGCCCCGCGTGGCCAAACTCAACAGCAATATGAAAGAACTTGCAGAACCTATGCGTGAAATTAAACTGGTGGATGCTGCTGGCAAATTATTTACTGAAGGTGATAACGATAAACGCTTTTTTGAGGCAGCCTGGGTACATAAGTACAACGGTAAATACTATTTCTCCTACTCCACGGGCGATACGCATAATATCTGCTATGCCATGGGCGATAGTCCGTACGGTCCCTTTGTGTACCAGGGTATTTTACTGAAGCCGGTGCAGGGCTGGACCAACCACCACTCTGTTGTGCAACACAACGGTAAGTGGTACTTGTTTTACCACGATGTACAGCTCAGCGGCCAAACCTACTTACGAAACGTAAAAGTTACGGAGCTTACCTACAATGCCGATGGTACCATTCAAACCATTGACCCCTTCAAAACAAAATAAGATGAAACGATTGTTTGCCCTGTTGGGACTGCTGCTGCACCAGGCTGCCGGGGCCCAGGAATTCAAAAACTACCCCATGTGGAACCACCGGTTACCGGTAGAGCAACGGGTAAATGACCTCATCAGTCGCCTTACACTGGAAGAAAAAGTGGCGCAGATGCTCAACAGCACACCGGCCGTACCCCGGCTGGGCATACCGGCATACGACTGGTGGAATGAAGTGTTGCACGGTGTGGCCCGCACTCCGTTTCATACAACGGTGTTTCCCCAGGCTATTGGCATGGCGGCCACCTGGGACACCACTGCCCTGAATTTAATGGCACATTACTCGGCACTCGAAGGAAGAGCCGTTTTCAACAAGGCAACTGCGTTAGGGCGTAATAACGAACGCTACCTGGGCCTGACGTACTGGACGCCCAACATCAACATCTTCCGCGATCCGCGCTGGGGCCGCGGTCAGGAAACCTACGGTGAGGATCCCTTTCTTACCGCCATGCTCGGCAAAGCCTTTGTTCGGGGTTTGCAGGGCGAACATCCCTTTTATCTGAAGGCGGCCGCCTGTGCCAAGCATTATGCTGTGCACAGCGGTCCGGAACCCAGCCGCCATGTCGATAATTTCAACCCAAAACCAACCGACCTGTGGAACACGTACCTGCCTGCTTTCCGTGAGTTGATTGTAAATGCAAAAGTGGCCGGTGTGATGTGTGCCTACAATGCAGTGAACACCGAGCCCTGCTGCGCCAACAACCTGCTGATGAATGAAATACTCCGTAAACGCTGGCAGTTTACCGGCTATGTAACCAGTGATTGCTGGGGATTGGATGATTTTTACAAATACCATAAAACCCATCCCGATGCGACCAACGCAGCGGTGGACGCCTTACTGCATGGTACTGATATCGAATGCGGCAACTACGTTTATGTGAAGTTGCTGGATGCCGTAAAGAAAGGCCTGGTTCCGGAAGAACAGATTAATGTTTCGCTGCGCCGGCTGTTTACCATCCGCTACCGGTTGGGCCTGTTTGATCCCGCCGAACTCGTTCCCTTTACCCAAACACCCGAATCGGCACTGGAAGCTCCTGAGCATAAAGCCCATGCCCTGCAGATGGCACGCCAGTCGATTGTATTACTGAAGAACAGTAACAACGTACTTCCGTTGTCGAAGAATATCAAGCGTATTGCCGTTGTGGGTCCCAATGCCGATAATCGAATTTCGATTCTGGGAAATTATAACGGAATTCCTTCCCGCATTGTAACGGTACTGGATGGTATCCGCGAAAAGCTGGGCCCCGGCGTGGAAGTGATTTATGAAAAAGCCATCAACTTCACCAATGACACTCTGCTGCTGTACAACGATATCAGCCGTCTGTACCGTATTGATGGCAGAAAAGGCGTGAAAGCCGAATACTTCAACAATACCAATATTTCCGGCCCACCGGCAGCCATCCGTTATGTAGATGATATTGATTTCTACTGGGCCGAAGGGCAAACACCGGCACCGGGCATTGGTACCATTCACTATTCGGCCCGCTACACCTCTTACCTCACTGCCGAAAAAGATGAGGTGTTGTATTTTGAAGCGGAAGGCGATGATGGCTACCGCATTTTTGTAGACGACAAAAAAGTGGTGGATGCCTGGTTACGCAACCGCTGGGGCACCAAACAATTTTCACTGCCCGTAAAAAAAGGACAGTCGTTTAAAATTGTGGTGGAAATGTATCAGACTGAAGGTAATGCCGCCATCCGTCTCAAATCGGGCCAATATGTAAAAACTGATTTTACCGCGCTGGCCAACCGCCTGGCAAATGTGGATGCCATCATTTTTGCCGGCGGCATCTCTCCCCAGCTGGAAGGTGAAGAAATGCCGGTGAATGCCCCGGGATTCAATGGCGGCGATCGTACCAGTATCCTGCTGCCAGCGGTACAAACCGAATTGCTGAAAACTCTGCATACCACCGGCAAACCGGTTGTATTTGTTATGATGACCGGCAGCGCTATTGCCGTTCCCTGGGAGCACGATAACCTGTCCGCCATCCTCAACAGCTGGTATGGCGGACAAAGTGCCGGTACCGCCATTGCCGATGTATTGTTCGGCGATTATAATCCTGCCGGCCGTTTGCCTGTAACGTTCTACCGGAGTGATAGTGATCTGCCCTCCTTCACCAGTTACGACATGACCAATCGCACCTACCGTTACTTCAAGGGAACTCCGTTGTATCCTTTTGGTTACGGACTCAGTTACTCGCGTTTCACCTACAAAAATCTGTCGGTGCCTAAAACCCTGGCACGTGGCAACGCTGTAACGGTAACCTTTGTGGTAACCAACAACGGCGGCCTCGATGGCGAAGAAGTGGTACAGCTGTACCTCACCCGTCCGGCCACCGAAAGTATGCCCCAGCGCGAACTGCGGGGCTTTCAGCGGATTTTCCTGAAAGCCGGCGAAACGCAAACCATCCGCTTTACCCTCAGTCCGGCAGAACTGTCGGTAGCCGATGGCGATGGCAACCTGCAGCAACTGACCGGCACCTACAGCATCAGTGTGGGTGGCGGCCAGCCGGGCGTACAACAATTCACCACCAGCAATACCTTGCAGAAAAACCTCAGCATCCGATGAAAAAATTGTGCATCCTTCTGCTCGCCGGCACCTGCTTCTTAGAGGCACAGGCCGATGTGCGCCTGCCCCGCCTCATCAGCGATGGCATGGTACTGCAACGCGACCAGCCCCTGAAAATATGGGGCTGGGCAGCCCCCGGCGAAAAAGTAACCGTGCAGCTGCGCAATCTGCAATACCCAACCATTACCAACGCAGAAGGAAGCTGGCAGGTACAGCTGCCTGCGCAGCGGTCCGGCGGTCCTGTGGAAATACAAATCAGTGGTAATAACCGCATCACCCTCCACAATGTGGTGTTTGGCGATGTGTGGCTCTGCAGCGGCCAGTCGAATATGGAACTGGAGATGAACCGGGTGAAATACCGCTATGCTGCCGATATAGCAGCAGCCGATGTTCCCATGATCCGGCAGTTTACCGTTCCCCGGCGTTACGATTTTAAGGCCCCCCAAAACGATGTGACAGATGGCAGCTGGGTAGCCGCCAGTCCGGCAACGGTAGGCCGCTTCTCAGCAGTTGCTTTTTTCTTTGCACGGGAGCTGCACCGGCGCCATAACATTCCCATCGGCCTCATCAATTCGGCCATGGGTGGCTCACCGGCAGAAGCATGGATCAGTGAGGAAGGCCTGCAGCCTTTTCCGGCCTATTTTCAAGAAGCATACCGCTACCGCAACGACCAATTGATACGCGATACCGAAAGCCACGACCAGCGCATCAGCAATGCATGGTACAACTACATCAACACCTTTGATGCCGGCTACAGCGGCAAATGGAAAGCAGCCACCGGCAAAGAAAACGGTTGGCAGCGACTGCAGGTGCCCGGCTACTGGGCCGACAGCGATGCCGGATTTTTTAACGGCGTGGCATGGTTGCATAAAACCATTGAAGTACCCGAACGGATGACTAAGCAACCGGTAAAACTGGAACTGGGCCGCATTGTGGATGCCGACTCCGTGTTCATCAATGGAAAATTTGCAGGATGGACGAGCTACCAGTACCCTCCGCGGCGTTATGAACTGACGGCCGGATTATTGCAGCCCGGCACCAACCACATCGTTATACGGGTGGTGAACAACAGCGGGAAAGGGGGCTTTGTGCCCGACAAACGCTATGAGCTAACTACCGCCACTGATACGATTGACTTAGCAGGCACATGGAATTTCCGTGTTGGCATAAAGGCTACCGCGTTACCCGGCCAAACCTTTATCCGCTGGAAGCCCATCGGGCTGTACAATGCCATGATTGCTCCGCTCACCAACTTCGCCATCAAAGGTGTACTCTGGTACCAGGGCGAGAGTAATGCCGGGCGACCCGGCGATTACCTGCAACTGATGCAGGCATTGATTGCCGATTGGCGCAGTAAATGGGCGGCGCCGCAGCTGCCCTTCCTGCAGGTACAACTGGCCAACTTTTTGGAGACATACAGCGAACCGCGTGAGAGCAGCTGGGCACAACTGCGCCAGCAACAACTCCGCACCCTGCAGGTGCCATTTACCGGCATGGCGGTTGCCATTGATGCCGGTGAGTGGAATGATATACACCCCGAAGACAAATACACCATTGGCTACCGCCTGTCGTTACAGGCGCGCCGCATGGTATATGGAGAGCGCAAATTGGTAGCCAGCGGTCCGCTTTTCGACCGCATGCAGGTGAGCGGCCAGAAAATTATTCTTCATTTCCGCGAAACCGGCAGCGGCCTTACCACCTGCGACGGAAAAGCCCTGCAGCAGATAGCCATTGCGGGTGCCGATAAAAAATTTGATTGGGCAAAAGCCGTAATAAAAGGCAACACGGTTGAAGTTTGGAGCAATGCCGTTCCGCAACCGGCGCATGTGCGCTATGCCTGGGCCGATAACCCGCAGGGCGCCAACCTATGCAACAACGAAGGATTGCCCGCTTCCCCATTCACCACCGAACAATAAACCAGTTATGAAAAGATTCCTTGCTCTCTCCTTTACAGCGGTTGTAACCATTGGCATCTTCAGCTGCAAAACAGCACAGCAAAAAACGAATGCCGTTGCAAGTACACCCAAAGGATTGAAAGACTATTACGCCGGTTACTTCCCCATCGGTGTAGCCGTTTCGCCCATGGCATTAAAAACAGATGAAGCGGGACTTATACTGCAGGAGTTTAACAGCCTTACCGCAGAAAACGCGATGAAGATGGGTCCCATCCATCCCCGGGAAAACGAATACAACTGGCGGGGTGGCGACAGCATTGCCGCCTTTGCCCGCCGGCATAATATGAAAATGCGGGGACATTGCCTGGTTTGGCACAACCAAACCCCCAGCTGGCTTTTTACGCATCCCAATGGCGATACCGTTAACCGCGATGTACTGCTGCAACGTATGAAAGAACACATCACCACCGTGGTGCAACGCTATAAAGATGTAATCTATGCATGGGATGTGGTGAATGAAGTGATAAGCGATAACCCGAAGGAGTTCTATCGCCCATCGCCCTTCCTGCGCATCATTGGCGAAGATTATATTGCCAAAGCATTTGAATTTGCCCATGCCGCCGACCCGAAAGCCTTACTGTTTTACAATGATTACAATGAAATCAATCCGGTGAAGAGGGGCAAAATCATCCGCATGATCCGCGAATTGCAGGCGAAGGGTGTGCCCATTCACGGCATTGGCCTGCAGGCGCATTGGGCCATCACCGAGCCCTCGGCCTCCCAACTCGATGCCACGCTCCGCGAATTCAGCGAAGTGGGACTGCCCCTGCACATCACCGAACTCGACATTTCGGTGTATCCGAAAGAGCATAATGCCCGTGACCGCAAACCGTCGGATTACGACACCACCTTCACGCCTGAACGGGCTGCTGCGCAGGCCGAAAAATATGCCCTGTGTTTTGAGTACTTTCGCAAATACCGGCAGCACATCAGCAGTGTAACTTTCTGGAATGTATCGGACCGCTATAGCTGGCTCGATAATTTTCCGGTACGGGGCCGTAAAGATCATCCGTTGCTGTTCGACCGGAACCTGCAACGTAAGCCGGCGTACGACCGTGTTGTAAATTTTAAATAAACCAGTCAAATGATCCCCACAAAAGCCTACGCAGCCTACGATGCCTCTTCGTTACTGCAACCGTTTTCATTCGAACGCCGTTCGCTTCGGCCCGATGATGTGCACATTGATATTCTTTACTGCGGCGTATGCCACAGCGATCTGCACCAGGTGCGTAACGAATGGGGTGGCTCGCTGTACCCCATGGTGCCGGGTCATGAAATTGTAGGCCGCGTTGTAGCGGTGGGCAACCAGGTTACTAAATTTAAACCCGGTGATCTGGCTGCTGTAGGGGTTATGGTGGACAGTTGCCGTACCTGTCCTGCCTGCAGGCAGCACCAGGAGCAATACTGCGATGAAGGTATGACCGGCACCTACAACAGCTACGAACGCGATGGAAAAACATTAGCGCAGGGAGGTTATGCTTCCGACATTGTTACGCATGAGCGTTGGGTGTACCGTCTTTCCGAACAGCTCGATCCGGCTGCGGCCGCTCCCCTGCTCTGTGCCGGTATAACCACCTACTCACCTTTACGCTATGCAAGGGTTACATCCGGCATGAAAGTGGGCGTAATCGGACTGGGAGGCCTGGGCCACATGGGCGTAAAATTTGCTGTTTCCTTTGGTGCCGATGTAACACTTATCAGCACCTCCCATTCCAAGCAGGCAGATGCCGAACGCTTGGGCGCACACGATTTTCTCCTGAGCACCGATGCAGCTTCCATGGAGGCCCATGCGTCAAAATTTGATGTATTGCTGAACTGTGTTTCAGCAAAACATAACTACGAAACCTACCTCAACCTCTTGGCACTGAATGGCACCATGCTGGTGGTGGGACTGCCGGCAGAGGATCCGGCGGTTAGTCCCTTTGCACTCATCAAAAACCGCCGCAGCATCACCGGTTCCATGATTGGCGGCACCGTGGAAACCCAGGAAATGCTGGACTACTGCGCCGAAAAAAATATTGTAAGCGATGTGGAAGTCATTCCCGTTTCATATATCAACGAAGCCTACGAGCGTATGATACGAAATGATGTGCGGTACCGCTTTGTGCTGGATATGAAAACATTGTAAGGAGATTGTAACTTCGGGCCACGAAGGCTGAAAAACGCTCAGATGAAACTTATAAGCAGAGATCAATTTGTGGCAAACCCTCTTACGACTCTGTATGAGCGATGCAATCTACTTTTTACGCATTTAAAATTGTCAACTACAGCTGTTTGACTGTAACGCTGTTGCCGCGGCCCGGATCAAAACTATGGCCTGCTCCACTTCTGCGTCGGTTGTAAAACGCCCCAGGCTGAAACGGATGGAAGCAGCCGCCTGTACATTACTCAGCTGCATCGCTTTCAATACATGCGAAGGTTCGGGAGATGCCGAGGTACAGGCCGAACCGGCAGCTACCGCCAGTTGCTTTGTCAGCAGACGCAGCATACCGTCGCCTCCCTCAAAACCAAAGCAAATATTAGACACATGCGGCAGGCGGTGCCGGATATCGCCGTTCTGCACCACTCCGGGCAGATCAGCAAATCCCTGTATCAGCCGGTCGCGTAATCCCGCCAACCGTTCTGCTTCTTCCGGTAGTAATTGTTTACACAACACAGCAGCCTTGCCGAAGCCCACTATACCCGGTACGTTCAAGGTTCCGCTGCGCATATTTCGTTCATGCCCTCCGCCATGTTGTAAAGGAGCCAGGGTAACGCGGGGGTCTTTGCGACTAACATACAGAGCGCCCACACCTTTGGGACCGTACATTTTGTGTGCCGAAAATGCCAGCAGTGCACTACCATCGCTCCGTACATCTACCGGAATTTTGCCGGCCGCCTGCGTTGCATCGCAGAAAAACAAAACACCCTGCCGGCGGGCAATGGCGGAGATTTCCTTCACCGGAAAAATTACGCCGGTTTCATTATTGGCATACATCGCCGCTATCAGCACCGTGGTGGGACGAATGGCATCTTCCAGCTGTTGCAGATCGGGTTGGCCGTCCGGTCCAACCGGCAACACCGTCACTTCTTTACCCTGCTTCGCTGCCAGGTAGGTACATACATCCAGCACGGCCTTGTGTTCGGTGGCATAAGTGATGATGTGATTCCCCTTTGCCGCATAGGCTTCGGCCACTCCGCGAATAGCCAGGTTCACCGATTCGGTGGCGCCGGAGGTAAAAATAACCTCCTGTGGTACGGCGCCGATCAATGCCGCCACCTGCTCCCGGGCCATTTCCACAGCTTCACCAGCCACCCATCCGTACGCATGCGCTTTGCTGGCCGCATTGCCGAAATGCGTACCGAAATAGGGCAGCATGACATCCATCACCTGCGGATCGCAGGGCGTAGTGGCGTTGTAATCGAAGTAAAGGGGGTAGTGCATGAATCAGCAGTAAGATACCAAATTGATTACATCTGCATGGAAAGTGACTTCTGAGCTATACCGGTATGCAATGAAAACAATATCAATGCTCCAATAGCTGGCCGATGCGGACCCGCACTTTCTCCGCTGTGGGCAATACCGCTGCTTCCAGCCGTATGTTGATGGGAATTGCCGGAACAGGCCGGGCTCCCAACACCTCCACCGGGGCGTCCAGCCATTGAAAGCAATTATAAGTAATGCGATAAGCCAGGGCTTCGGCAAAGGAATTGAGCTGCTGTTCCTCGGTGAGCACGAGGCACCGGCCGTGTTTTTTCACGGTATTAAACACCAGGTCATCATCCAGCGGAGCCAACGTTCGGAGGTCCACAATCTCCACGCAACCCGGGAAGCTTGCTGCCGCAGTCTTAGCCCAGTAAACACCCATGCCATAGGTTATTACGCAGCAGGTTTCTCCATCATCCACCAGGTCCTGGTCGGCACGGAGCACCACCGCCCCCCGTCCCAACGGGAGGATATAATCGGCCGAAGGTTCGGCCGTGCGGGCTTCTTCGGTACCGGGTACCTTGCTCCAGTACAAACCCTTGTGCTCCAGCATCACCACCGGGTTGGGATCCAGGAAGGCAGCCTTCATCAATCCTTTCATATCGGCTGCATTGGACGGATACACCACTTTAATTCCCTTGATGGACAGCAAGGTGGATTCCACGCTGCCACTGTGGTAGGGCCCGCCGCCTCCATATGCGCCGGTGGGCACGCGGATGAGTGTCTGCACGGGGTAGCGGCCGTTGGTGAGGTAGGAACTCTTGGATATTTCGGTAACCAGCTGGTTGAAACCGGGGTAAATGTAATCGGCGAACTGTACTTCCACGATCGGTTTTGCACCCACGGCACTCATGCCCATGGTGGAGCCGATGATATACGCTTCCTGGATAGCGGTATTGAACACCCGGTGATCGCCGAAGCGTTCGGCCAGGGTGGCCGCTTCCCGGAAGACCCCTCCCAGTCGCCGGCCTACGTCCTGTCCATACAAAACCGCTTCCGGATGTTCCTGCATGAGGTCGCGGATGGCAAAAAGAGCCGCGTCCACCATGGGAATCCCGGGAGCTCCATCCGGACAGCGGGTGCCCGCTTCTTCCGTTACCGGCGTCGGCACAAACACGTGGTCGGTTGCCGTGGCCGGGTCGGGCTCAGGAGCCGCCATAGCCTGCGCAAATGCCTCCTCCACCTCCCGGCGGGCTGCTGCATCCAGTTCGCCGAGTTCATCTTCCGCTATGCCTTGTTCCAGGCACATGTGGCGGAGCTGCGGATAGGGGTCGTTGCGGGCATGCACCGCAAGGTCGTCGGCGCTGCGGTAAAACTCTTTCCGTACACCGCTGGTATGATGGTTGAGCAGCGGCACATAGGCCTGCACCACGTAAGGGCGCCGCTGGCTGCGTACATAGTTGATGACGTGTTGCAGGGTGAGATAACTTTCTGAAAAATCGGATCCATTGCACCGGATACGGTGAAGACCGGGGAAGCCGGCCGCGTATTCATAAGCATCCATGGCCCGCGACTCTTCCGCACTTACACTGATGCCCCAGCTGTTGTCCTGCACCAGGTAGATGATGGGCAGTTTCTTAAGCACGGCAAACTGCAAGGCCTCGCTCACCTCCCCCTCGGTCATACTGGCGTCACCCAGCGAACAGAGGACCACCGGCAGGTTACCGGCTGCATCTTTTTCCAGCAAGGGAGATTCAATCTGCCGCAGGTACTCAATACCCTGGGCAATACCG
Organism: uncultured Chitinophagaceae bacterium; assembly: GCA_937862815.1. Lineage (GTDB taxonomy): Bacteria > Bacteroidota > Bacteroidia > Chitinophagales > Chitinophagaceae > Lacibacter. The sequence continues at coordinate 160,432 of CALMED010000012.1, forward strand.
GTGGTGGGGATCACCTGCATACCGGTGGCGCTGCTCTGGTGAATGATGTTTGGCTTGCCGGCACCCCGGTAGCTGGGATGGGAATAATACGAGCGGCCGCCCGAGAACGGATCGTCTGCCTTTGCCAGCAGCTGGAGCATGAGTTCAAGCGGGGTGAATCCCAGACCCAGCAAGAGGCTTTCGTCGCGGTAATACGGGCTCACCCAGTCGTGCGGGCGGAGATGAAAGGCTGCGGCCAGCTGAATAGCTTCGTGTCCGCGGGAGGTGGAATGCACGTAGGAACAAAACGTGCGATTTTCTTCATATACCCGGGCCATGTGACGGGCACAGCACATCAATTTATACGCACGTTGCAGTACATCGGTGGCAAGCTTCATCATACAACAAACTAAGAACCAAATGTACAGAGAGAATCACGAATAAGGCAGTAAATGCTGCAAGATTATCAGGGGGTATTGACTTTCACGAAGCGGTGCGTAAATCGCCGGCGATTATCAGGAGACGTGAGATGAATCACGTACAATCCAGGCGGCAAATGGCGAAGCGACACCGAGGTCTGCGGCGCCCTTGCCTGTTGGCGAAGCAGGCAACTCCCCGAACTGTTGTAGACGGCAATGTACATGTGTGATTGTTGCTGCAACTGAAACCGTACAACCAACACATCGGCCACCGGGTTGGGAAGCAGGCTGAGTTCTTCGCCCGGGTTTAACCGCCTCACGGCTGTGGCTTGCGAAAAAACAAAACCTTCCATAACTGCGGTACCCCGTGAAGTTTTAACGGTCACTTTGCCGGAAGCCCCATTCCCTACCCGTGCTTCGAAGGTGGTGGCATTGACGCGGGTAAACGAGGCAGCGGGCACACCTCCAAACCGCACTTCCTGTACCGTATCCGAAAAGTTAATACCCGAAAGGAGAACCGGAGCGCCGGGGCCCGCAACAACAGGGTGGTACTGTTCCATTACCGGGGCTTCCGCCGCATGAAAAATCCAGGCAGCGCCCACCAACCCACTGTCCTGGAAGCCGCCCACCAGGATGGTACTGCCATCGGCTGAGAGAGCCGAACTGCGACCCTGGTTGGAAAAACCCACATAATCCGTTCCCACCAGTTTGGTTCCGAGCTGCATCCAGCTTGCTCCTTCTTTCCTGAACACCCAGGCGGCACCCACAGAATAACTGTCGAGTTCGCCACTGATAACTGCAAGCTTTCCGTCGGCCGAAATGGATACCGACCTTCCCTGGATGGAGGGGCCGTTATTGTCGGTTCCGGCAATTAAAGGGCCGGCCTGTTGCCATTGAACACCTGATCGTTGAAAAACATACGCCCCGCCCCGGCCGCTGTTGCCGTTAAAAGCGCCCACGATGGCCGTATTTCCGTCGGCTGACAAACCAACGGCGTACCCTGTGGCAGGCTTACCACCATCCGATCCTGTAAGCTTGGTTCCCTGCTGTAGCCAGGCGCCCCCCGACCGTACAAATACCCAGGCGGCCCCCACGCGGTCATTGTCTTCCCAACCACCCACCAGGGCGGTACTCCCATCAGCCGATAAGGCCACGGCGGCTCCCTGGTAAACAGCAGGTCCAATGCTTCCGGTACCAACTAATTTCGGACCTTGCTGGCTCCAGGCGCCGTTATCACGTTCAAACACCCATGCAGCCCCCAGGCTGGCGTTATCATGCGACCCGCCGACTATGGCGGTGTTACCATCAGCAGACAGCGCTACGGATATACCCATCAAGGCCGGCCCGTTCACATCATTCCCTGTCAGTTTGGCCTCCTGTTCCCATTGGTCCTGCTGCCGCACAAATACCCAGGCTGCCCCCCGGTTCGCATCAGAAGCATCACCACCTAATAAAATCGTGTTGCCATCTGTGGAAATGGCCACCGCAACACCCAAGCGGAAACCGCCCTGGCCACTTACCTGCAACTTGGCTTTCATCAACCAGGCAGCACCGGACCGTTCATACACCCAGGCAGCGCCCTGCCCCAGGTTGTCTGAATGACCACCAATGACGGCCGTATTGCCATCGCCGGATAGGGCAACTGAAAATCCAAAATAGCTTTGATTAATGCCATTAACCGGAAGCAACCGGGAACCCTGTTGCAGGAACTGCGACTGTACCCCTGTTGGAAAACTTACCAGAGCGGCAAAGAGGAACAGGCAGGTTAGAGAACATACCGAACGGAGCATTGCTCTTTTACATAAAAGTTGAATGAAATAAAAGGATGTATTCCGCAACTTCGCAGCCGGTAAAGTTACTTTACCTCCAATTCCAGCAGGCTCTCATCCTCAATAAATCCTTCCAGTTCATCCCCCACCACGCATTCGCCCACGCCGGCGGGTGTACCCGTAAATACCAGGTCGCCGATGTTAAGGGAGAAATACTGGGAGATATTGGAAATAATCTGGTTGAAAGTGAAGAGCATCTGCCCGCTGTTACCCTGCTGCACCAGTTCCTTGTTTTTGTACAGGCAGAAATTTATATCCTCCGGGTTAAAGCCCGGTTTGATTTCCTGAAATTTACCCACCACAGCCGAATTATCCCAAGCCTTGGATTTCTCCCAGGGTAATCCTTTTTGCTGCAAGTCGCGCTGCACATCCCGGGCGGTAAAATCAATGCCTATGGTAATACCGTTGTAATACTTGGGAGCATGTTTCTCCTGGATGTATTTGCCGTTTTTGGAGATGCGCAGCACCAGTTCGGCTTCGTAATGCAGTTCGTTGGTGAACTCGGGATAGTAAAACGGCATGTGCGGCTGCAGGAGAGCGCTCTTGGGTTTGAGAAAAATCACCGGTTCGTCCGGCGCTTCATTTCCGAGTTCTTTGGCGTGGTCCAGGTAATTGCGTCCTACACAGAAGATTTTCATTTGGTTGAGTTTTTTTGCTGAATCAGGTTCTCCGATGGTTTTGCAGGGACAATGGATCAGGCCACACCGGTGGCGTAGGGCGAAGTTAACACATGCGTCACAAAAATTAAAGCGATATTTCCGTATTATTTACCAGGTTCATAGCCCGGCTGAGACCCACCAACGCAAATTCTTCGATAGCTGTAACGCTGCGTTTGATCTTTGCCTGTACGAGCGGCTCTTCTTCCTCCGTCCACCTGCCTAACACAAATTCCACCTGCCGCCCCCGGGGAAAATCATTGCCAATGCCAAAGCGCAGGCGTGGATATTCCGTGGTGCCCAATGTTTCTTCAATGCTGCGCAAACCGTTGTGCCCGGCATGGCTGCCCGATCCCCGCAGGCGCAGGCGGCTGAGCGGCAGCGCCAGGTCATCCATAATCACCAGCATATTCTCAACCGCAATCCCTTCTTTATCGAGCCAGTAACGGACGGCCTTGCCGCTGAGGTTCATGTACGTTGACGGCTGCAGGCAGACCAACTGCCGGCCCTTTACTTTTACATGGGCCACCGCACCCAACCGCTCCACTGCAAAGGCCCCACCCTGCTGCTGCACAAAGGCCTGCACCACATCGAACCCGATGTTGTGGCGGGTGTGTGCGTATTCGGCCCCGATGTTTCCCAATCCGGCAATGAGGTATTTCATCTGATTCTGATTACAAAATACATAAAAAAAAATCCCCCTTGCAGGAAGGGGGATTGAACAGCAGTAACGCCGTGTTATTTTTTCGCATCGCCCTTGGCTTCTTCCTGCTTCAGCTGGCGGGTCATCACCACGGAAGCGATGGGTATACGGGGCGAGTTGATTACCTCGTAGTTGTCGGCCTTCACATCTTCCACGCGGATGTTGGCATTCAGTTCCAGGTTGGTAAGATCCACCTCAATGGACTCCTGCAGGAAACGGGGGAAGGTCTTTACCTTCAGTGCCTTCATCTTGGTTACCAGCTTACCACCAGCTTTCACACCGGCAGCTGTGCCGGTGAATTTCAGGGGAATGGTGGCAATCACCTTCTTGTCTTCCACCAGTTCCAGCAGGTCAACGTGGGTGAGGTGGTCCTTTACTTTGTCGAACTGCAGATCCTTCAGGATGCACTTATACGATTTGCCTCCCACCTGCACTTCCGCGTACTGGAAGTCGCGGGTGTACACCAGGGGTTTGAATGCAGTGGCGAGCGCGTAGAAATTCACTTCGGTTGAGCCTCCGTAAATTACACCAGGCACCATGCCCTGAGAGCGAAGCTGGCGGGCGGCTTTTTTCCCGCTTTCGGTCCTCAGGTGACCCTCAATTGTAATTGATTTCATGATCTATGTTTGGTTTAAAATGACTTATTTGTCCCGGCGCTGCGAATGCATAAAGAGACTGGTGATGCTCTTATTCTCATACGCGTTCCGGATGGCTACGGCGAACAGTTCAGCCACACTCAGCACTTTGATTTTCGGGCTCTCCTGCCGCAGGGGGATGGTGTCGCACACCACCAGTTCCTCCAGCACACTGTTCTCAATGTTTTCGTAGGCCTTGCCGCTGAGTACAGGATGTGTAATCAGCGCCCGTACACTCCGTGCACCTTTTTCCTTTAAAAGAGCGGCCGACTTGGCAAGGGTGCCCCCGGTATCACAGATATCGTCAATCAGCACCACATCCCGGTCGGTTACATCCCCGATCACCACCATGCTCGAAATCTCGTTGGCCCGCTTCCGGTGTTTGTCGCAAATCACCATTTCCACTTCAAAATAGCTGGCAATTTCGCGGATGCGGTTGGCACTTCCCACGTCGGGGGCCGCAAAGGTAAGGTTTTCCAGCTTCAAACTGTCGATGTAGGGGATAAAAATGGAGGAGGATTCGAGGTGATCTACGGGTATATCAAAGTATCCCTGAATCTGGGGAGCGTGCAGGTCCATCGTAATGATCCTGTCCGCCCCGGCCGCTTCCAGCATATTGGCCACCAGCTTTGACCCGATGGCCACACGGGGTTTGTCTTTCCGGTCCTGCCGGGCAAAACCATAATAAGGAATCACCGCCACCACCTTATAGGCCGACGCCCGCTTGGCGGCATCAATCATGAGCAGGAGCTCCATGAGGTTGTCGGTGGGCGAAAACGTACTCTGCACCAGGAACACCATGTCGCCCCGGATGCTTTCCTGGAAAATCGGCTGGAACTCTCCGTCACTGAATCGCTGGGTGATACTTCTTCCGAGGGGGGCGCCAAATTTTTTTGCAATTTTTTCCGCCAGGTAACGGGAACCGGTACCGGTGAACAGCTTCGGCATGGGATTCATCATAAAACAGCAGTTTGGAGGGGCAAATTTCTGCGGCGAAGATAAGTTCTTAGGTGGATGCGATCCCAAAAGAATTTACCAGCGGTTGAGCCAACGCTCCGGCAGCTGTTTAATCAACACCCACCAGGGTCATCACCGGACGAATGGGCAGCGATGGTGTAACCTCCTTCACCCGTGCCTGGGTTTGGGATTGCACCGGTAAAGGCGATCGTACCGCTTCAACAGCAATCAGCGCCAGGAACCAGAGCGTGATACCAAAATTAATCAGCATTAAAAATGCAAAGAATGTGGAACGTAATACGTTCCCCGTAGCAGGAGATGTGGGATACGAAGACATAGGGTTTGGTTTATCAGTCCCGGCTGCGGCATGACCCGCAACACTTGGGAGTGTGAAAATAAGTCATTAATTTGAATTATGCAAGCTAACCGGAAAACCATCAAAAACTGGGCGCCCGACGACCGGCCCCGGGAAAAACTCGCGGCCAATGGCCCCGATGTCCTCAGCAATGCCGAACTCATCGCCCTCCTCCTGGGTTCGGGTACCCGTAATCAGTCGGCCCTGGAAGTGGCCCGCCAGCTACTCGACCGGGCGCAACAGAGCCTCGGTCAGCTGGGTAAGCTGAGTGTCAAGGAGTTAACGCAGGTGAAGGGCATCGGTCAGGCCCGGGCCATTACCATCGCTGCAGCCCTGGAACTCGGCCGGCGCCGGCAGGCAGCCGATGAACGACGGCCTGTGGTCAAAAGCAGCAGCGACATCGCCCGCTACCTGCAGGCCCAGCTGCGGGATAAGACCGTGGAGGTTTTTGCCGTGGCCTTTCTCAACCGGGCCAACAAAATCAACCAGGTGGAAATCATCAGTGAAGGAGGCATCACCGGAACTGTGGCCGACCCCCGCATCATTCTGCGGAAAGCGCTTGAATACCAGGCGGTAAGCCTGGTGCTGTGCCACAACCACCCTTCGGGCAATCTCCGACCCAGCCGGGCCGATGAGCAACTCACCCACAAAATACGGGAAGCCGCCCTGCTACTCGACATCCAGTTGCTGGACCACATCATCGTAAGCGATGAAGGCTACTACAGTTTTGCCGATGAAGGCATGCTGTGAACCGGGAGGGCAAAAAAAACCACGAAGGCGTGGGCACTTCGTGGTGTTTGACGGCTGGTGGATCGATCAGCTATCAGAAAGGAAGGTCGTCGGACACATCCCCGCCAACGGGCGCCTGATCACCCGGTGCAGCATGCACTGGTGCCGGACTGTAACCCTGAGAAGGCGCTCCTCCTTCCTGGCGGCTGCCCAGCAGCTGGACGCTGAGTACCCGCAGCGACAACGATGAACCGCTTTTGCCATCCTGGGTGGTATACGTGCGCACTTCCGGAATGCCTTCTACATAGACCTGGGTGCCTTTTTTGAGATAGGGAGCAATACCGGTGCGCTCACTCCAGTAAGCACAATCCACCCAAATCACCTTCTCCCGCTGGGTGCCGGTGCTGTCTTTGTATTTTTCGGTGTGTGCCACCGAAAAGTTCATCACGTTCTTGCCGTTCACATTGTTCACGATGCAATCCTTACCCAGATTGCCAATAACCTGTAGCTTGATCATAACTGTGTCTTTTGTTTACTGAATGAATATCAAAACTTCTAAATTACAGGCTTTCGGGCTATTTCATACAGCTCTTGTTCAAATATCTTTTCACATTGCTGCACAAGATATGGCCGCCCGGTATATTCTTTCCATATTTGAAGCATGTCAGAAGCATTACAGTTGCAAAACCTGCTGGAACAGGGCCCTGTGGTGGAAGCGGAAATTTTCCCCAACGTGGATTCGTTTCTCAAGCTGAAGAATTTTGGCACCCCGGAAACCTTTGCCCGGGTGCGCCTGCTGGTGGATACCGGTTCCAATATCTCCGGGTTGGATATTAACCTCATCCGCACCCTGCAGCTTCCTGCCTATAACGACACCGAAGAATGGGTAAGAGGCCAGGGGGGCAGCTGGCAGGTAGTGCGGTACGGCTGTGTGCTCTACCTCCCCATCTTCAAAAAAAAGGCCCTCACCATTGATGTGCTGGAAGGACACTACGAAGGCAGCCCCTTCAACGGCATTCTTGGCCGTGACGTACTGAAATTCTGCGACTTCCGGTACGACGGACAGAAAAACAGCTTCACCCTCGCTGCCCGCGGCTTCTGATAACAGGCATCCGTTTCTTTGCAGTAACTTTGCGGCGCTTCCGAACCCGTAATGGGACGGGATTGTTATAGTTTGAATATTTACACATGAGTCAAAAAGGAAAAGTGCTGGTGGCCATGAGCGGCGGTATTGACAGTACCGTTACGGCACTCATGCTGCATCACCAGGGGTATGAAGTGGTGGGGATAACCATGAAAACATGGGACTATGCTGCCAGTGGAACCGGCGCCAAAGGGAAAAAAGAAACCGGCTGCTGCAACCTCGACAGTTTCAACGATGCCCGGGCAGCGGCTGTACAGCACGGGTTTCCGCATTATATCCTCGACATCCGCGAAGAATTCGGAGATTTTGTGATCAATAATTTTGTAGATGAATACCTCAGCGGGCGCACACCCAACCCCTGCGTACTCTGCAATACCCATATCAAATGGCGGGCCCTCCTCAAACGCGCTGATGCCATGAACTGCGACTACATCGCCACCGGGCACTACGCCAAGGTACGGCAACATACCAAGGGTCGGTACGTCATCAGCAAGGGTGTGGATGAAACCAAAGACCAAAGCTATGTGCTCTGGGGGCTGCAGCAGGACCTGCTCAGCCGCACGCTCCTCCCCCTCGGCGGCTTCCGCAAAACCGAAATCCGGCAGATGGCCCTCGATTTTGGCTATCCCGAACTGGCCAAAAAAGCGGAGAGTTACGAGATCTGCTTTGTTCCCGACAACGACTACCGCGGTTTCCTGAAACGCCGGGTGGAAGGACTGGAAGAACGGGTGATTGGCGGCAATTTTGTGGACAAACACGGTAAGGTACTGGGAACACACAAGGGCTATCCCTTTTACACCATCGGGCAGCGGAAGGGGCTGGACATCACGTTTGGCAAACCCGTGTACGTAACGGCCATTATCCCCGAAACCAACACTGTGGTGCTGGGCGACGAAGAAGACCTGAACAAGCGTGAAATGCACGTAGGCCGTATCAACCTCATCAAATACGACCAGATTACCCCCGGTATGGAAGCCGTAACCAAGATCCGCTACAAAGACAAAGGCACCCTGTCGAACCTCTATCCACAGCCCGACGGCACAGTACGGGTCCATTTTTACGAAGAAGCCAAAGGTATCGCACCCGGCCAAAGCGCTGTCTTTTACGAGGGCGATGATGTGATTGGCGGCGGCAACATCCTGCGTCCTGCGCTGTTGAGCTAAGGCAATGAAACGAACGGTTTTACGTTAAAAGGGGTGTACCCCGCTGTTTAGGGCAGGCAATCGCCTGCAAAACAGGGTCTTATGCCTAAAAAACGCAATCATTTTCTTAATTTAGCCTCTATGAACGCAAATCCGTGGCGCCGTCTCAGCCTGAAACTCCTGGGCCTGCTGTTGCTGGCGGGGTGCCTGCTACCCTCCTGTAAACGCACCACCGAAGAATTTGAAACGCTGCAGGTGGAAGACCTCTTGCCCCTCGTGCAAGGCAAATTCATCACCTACCGGCTCGACTCGCTCGTTTTTATCAACGGCGGCAAACTGGCTGTCACCAACCGCTACCAGGTACGGCATGTAGTGGAGGGCCCTGCGACCGACAACCTCAACCGACCCACCTGGCGCATCAATACCTACCTGAATGATTCCACAGCTTCCGGCCCATGGGTGCTGAACGGTTTTTACATGATAACACCCCTGGAAAAACGGGCCGAAGTCATTGAGAACAACCTGCGGTTTATCAAACTGCAATTACCCGTGCGGGAAAACTTTACCTGGAGAGGTAACAGCTTCCTGCCCGACCGCCCCTACTCCGATGTATTTGCCACCAGCATAGACGAGAACATGGATTTATGGGATTATACCTACACCGGCATTAACCAGAGCGAACGCATCGGGTCTGCCGACCTGCCCGATGTAACCACCATCCTCCATATAGACGAGTCGCGGAATGTTCCCATGGTAACCGATACCATTTACGCTTCGCGGGAGTACTCCCTCGAAAAGTACGCGAAGAACATCGGTATGGTGTACCGTGAGCATGTGCTCTGGGAAAACCAGCCCCGCCAGCGCACCGTGGGCAACCCGCCCAATTTGGTGATCACCTACGACCCCGTGCGGGTGGGCTTTGGGGTGAAGATGTGGATGATCAACCGAAACTGATTTCAAGTGTTATAAGAGGGTATGAAGCAACACAGCATCCGGATTTTTCTACTGGCTTGGGCTGTGACAACACTGCATGCCCTGGCACCGGCGCAAAACGCCAGTCGCCGGCTGATCTATTTTACAGATAAGAACAACAGTCCCTACTCAATTGCCCAGCCGGGCAATTTTCTCGGCCCGCGGGCCCTGGAACGCCGGCAACGTTTCAACATTCTCACCGACAGCCTCGATCTTCCGGTTAACCCTGCTTACCTCGACAGTCTCACAACTGCGGGCGCTGTGACCCTGCTGGGTTGGTCGCGCTGGCTTAATGCCGCGCTCATTCAAACCACCGATGCCGCTGCCCTGGTTAAAATAAACAGCTTTCCGTTTGTTGCCCGTTCAGAACCGATTGCGGCACGAACCGGCTCCGGTCGCAGACCCGATAAATTTCAACGCCCCGAAGCGCCCCTCCTGCCGGTGCCGGGCAGCACGCTCCGCAGCAACCAGGCCGACGTATTCGACTATGGACCGTCCGGTAACCAGATCCGCATCCACAACGGGCAGTTCCTGCACAACCTGGGCGCCCGGGGACAAGGCTTGCACCTTGCTTTTTTTGATGCCGGTTTTAACGCCTTTCATTCCAACCGGTTTTTCGACAGCGCCCGGGCCCGCAACCAGTTTAAAGCCACCTGGGATTTTGTACAACGCAATGAACAGGTAAGCGAAGACCATCCCCATGGCACCAATTGCTTTTCGGTAACCGCCGCCTATGTACCGGGTGTGTTTGTTGGCAGCAGTCCGGAGTCCAATTACTACCTGCTACGGACCGAAGAAGCCGCCACCGAATACCCGGTGGAGGAATTCTGGTGGGGCATGGGTGCCGAATACGCCGACAGTGCCGGGGTGGATATCATCTCCTCCTCGCTCGGCTACACCACCTTCGACGATCCGGTTTACGACTATACCTATGCGTCACTGAATGGCCGCACCACCCTCATCAGCCGTATGGCTGCCCTGGCAGCCCGGAAAGGTCTGCTGGTGGTGACCAGTGCCGGAAACGAAGGAGGCAGTTCCTGGAATTACATCAGCGCTCCCGCCGATGCCGACAGTGTATTGGCCGTAGGAGCTGTGAACGGCAGCGGAACCATTGCCGCTTTCTCCTCTTTCGGACCCACCAGCGATGGGCGCGTAAAGCCTGACGCGTTATCGGTAGGCCTGGGAACCATCATCTCCACCAGCGGGGGAACTGTCACCACTTCCAGCGGCACCAGTTTTGCCGCCCCCAACCTGGCAGGGCTTGCTGCCTGTTTGTGGCAGTTGTTTCCCGAAGTAAACAACATTTCCGTACTGCAGGCAATCCGGCAAGCCGGCGACCGGTTCTCCGTTCCGCATCCGCAATACGGTTATGGGCTACCCGACATGAAGCGGGCCATGGGCCAGCTACTCCGCAAAACTGCCGGCGTTGAAGCAACTGCCAACAATTGCACGTCCAACCTGCGCTGGAGCAGCAAAGACGCCGCCGGCATGCAATACATCCTGGAACGCCGCCTCCCCCAGGAAACCGCTTACCATACCCTGCATGTGCGCACAAGCACCACAACCGGATTTGAACGGCGTTGGTATACATACGACGACACACCTCCTGCGGGCACTACCGGTACAATATGGTACCGCCTGCGCCAGGTAGTAGACACCAGTAACACAGGTTTCTTTTCCGAACTGCTCGACTCTGTTTCGCTCATATTTCCTGCTGCCTGCAGCACCACCAACAACGGCAATCCCATCACCGTTGAAAAACAACTGGCACTCTACCCCAATCCCGGGCGCGGCCATGTACAACTCCGGCTGGATGATCCGGCAATGATGCCCCGCATGGAACTGGTTGTTTTCAACACGCTGGGGCAGCCAGTGTACCGGATGCGTTTTGCCAAACCAGCAGGTCATTTTGTTCTTCCACTTCAACTCAACCACCTGCCCTCCGGCCGTTACCAGTTGCAGGTATTCAATGACAACCGGAGGTACAGCACTGCCAGCTGGATAAAAGAATAATCAACCCCACCCCCCTGTCTTAACCGGGTTTGTGACAAATAGCCCTGCTTTTTGCCTTCATGCGCAGGGGCAGAAATGATGTAATCTGCCTTAACACAGAACACCCCTTGCTTTTCAGAAAAACCTTTTCTACCTTTCCCCTGACTGCAGACCAGGAACGCAGGCATGGATTACCGTTATCTGCTCCTGCTGAACCTGCAGTCAACCACATCATCCATCAACCAAAACCGTGTCTGATTCTTGCCTGTCCTTACCCATTTCCTGCATTGCCTGTATAACAGATTATGCATCCTGTTTTCGTTCTTCCGGCCATACCCGTTACACCCTATGTTCAGCGAAAGGTTACACGCCCGGAAGCACGGCATCTTTCAATTAAATAAATTCTGCCCGTGAAAAAAATACTCGGCATTTCCGCATTTTATCACGATTCAGCCGCGGCACTCACGGTAAACGGAGTGCTGGTGGCCGCCGCACAGGAAGAACGTTTCACCCGCATCAAACACACGCCCGACTTCCCGGTAAACGCTATCCGGTATTGCCTGGAGGAAGGCGGATACAGCATAGATGAACTGGATGCCGTTGTGTTTTACGACAAACCCCTTCTGAAATTCGAACGGCTGCTGCAGACCTATTATGCCTTTGCCCCCCGCGGACTGGTTTCCTTTCTCAAAGCCATCCCGGTGTGGCTGCGGGAGAAACTGTTTCTGAAAAAACTCATTTACGACGGTCTGCGGGAAGTGGAACCCTACGACCGAAAAAAACTCAAACTGCTGTTTCCCGAGCACCATCTCTCCCATGCAGCAAGTGCCTTCTACCCTTCTCCATTTGAAACTGCCGCTATCCTCACCATTGACGGCGTGGGCGAATGGTGTACGGCTTCCATCGGGATCGGGGAAGGCAACCAGCTACGGATTTTAAAAGAGATGGAATTCCCGCATTCTGTGGGCCTGCTGTACAGCGCCTTCACCTATTACCTGGGCTTTACCGTAAACTCGGGCGAGTACAAACTCATGGGACTGGCTCCGTACGGCAACCCCGGTGCGGAGGAAACGGAACGTTACGCAGCCATTATAAAAAAGGAACTGGTGTCCATCAAAGAAGATGGCTCTGTCTGGCTCAACCAGGCGTACTTCAACTATGCCACCGGACTGCGGATGGTGCACGACCACAAATGGGAACAGCTCTTTGGCTTTCCGGTACGGAAACCGGAAGAGACCCTGGAACAACACCATTGCAACATGGCCCTCGCCATACAACTGGTAACGGAAGAGATTGTGCTGAAGATGGCCGCCGCCGCCAAAGCGCTTACGGATGCCCGTTACCTCTGCCTTGCCGGCGGTGTGGCGCTCAACTGCGTAGCCAATGGCAAGTTGCTGCGTGCAGGCCTGTTCGACGACCTCTACATCCAGCCCGCTGCAGGCGACGCGGGAGGTGCACCGGGTGCAGCCCTTGCTGCCCACTATCTTTATTACGGTCAGGAACGCAAAGTCAGCAGCAGTGCCGATGCCATGCAGGGTTCCTACCTGGGTCCCTCCTACTCCGCCAAAGAAATCGAGCTCATGAACCGGAAGGTGAAGGCTGTGTGCAACCGGTACGCTCAGTTTTCTGAACTGGCCGCTTTCACCGCTGCCCGCCTGGCCGAAGGCAACGTGGTGGGCTGGTTCCAGGGCCGTATGGAATTTGGCCCGCGTGCCCTGGGCAACCGCAGTATCCTGGGTGATGCCCGCAACCCGGAGATGCAGAAAAAGCTGAACCTGAAAATCAAATACCGCGAAGGGTTCAGGCCCTTTGCCCCCTCGGTGCTGGCCGAAGAAACCGCCGCCTATTTTGAACTGGACCGCCCCTCCCCTTACATGCTGCTGGTGGCACCCGTAAACGCCTCCCACCGCAAAGCATTACCGGTTGGTTATCACGAACTGCCCCTCTGGGAACGGCTCTACTACCAGCGCAGCGATATCCCCTCCGTTACCCACCTCGACTTTTCGGCCCGCATCCAGACGGTGCACCGCGAAACCAACAGCCGCTACCGGGAACTGATCCAGGCATTTAAACAGCAAACCGGCTACGGCCTGCTGGTGAACACCAGTTTTAATGTACGCGGCGAACCCATCGTTTGTACCCCGCATGATGCCTACCGCTGCTTTATGAGTACCGAAATGGACTACCTGGTTATTGGTGATTATGTGTATGCCAAGACGGAACAACCCGACTGGCAGAACCGGGATAAATGGAAGGTCAATTTCAAAATGGACTGACATGAAAAAAACAAAACTCCTGCTGCTGAACCTGCTTTTCTTCGCCTTCCTGTGGGGGGTGCTGGAACTGCTCAGTTGGTTCATCTACAAACGCCTGCCAGATACCCATAACGGAAAAATGATTGTACAAAGCGAACTCGGTTTGCCGTTCAATAATTCCATCCGCTCCATCCTGCCGCACCCGTATCTGCTGTACGTGAACAACCCGCAGTATGTAGACAGCATCCGCCAGCACAATGAGTGGGGATACCGCAATGATCCGTTTCCTTTTAAGAAAGATTCCGGCACCCTCCGCGTGCTGTTGCTGGGAGGTTCCACCACCTACGGTTACCTCAACAAAAATCCGAAAACAACCTGGGGTCATCTGCTGGAGCAAAAGCTGCAACAGCTGACCCCTCAAAAAGTACAGGTGATCAATGGCGGCTTGAATTACGGCACCTCGGCCGAGATGCTGGCCGGTTATATGTTCCGGCACCGCTACCTCCAACCCGACTGGGTTATATATCACGGAGGTGGCAACGATGCCTCCGCAACGGTTTTCCCCAACTACGACCCCGAGTACACACATCTGCGGGCTTCCGGCAACAAAACCAATCTGCGTCGCTTCGAGCGTCGCATCCTGCGTGTTTCCAGGTTCTTCCGCCTGCTCTATGCCTTCTGGCTCTCCGATATGGCGACCGTGTACCAGTCGCAACCCGGCAGTTTTAACAGCATTAGCTATGAAGAAGTGAAGGAACGCATAAAGAATCCGGCCCATTACACCGGCTTTGAACGGAACATCGACCTGCTCACACAAACCGCACTGCACGATGGCGCCCGGGTTGCACTGGTGGGTTATCTCCATGCTTCCATACACAAAGTGGAAGAAACACGACCCGACCTTGCCGGTATAGCTGACCTGGTGATCGAAGCGATATCCCGCAACAAAGAACTCATGCGGCAGGTGGCCCGTAAGCACAACGTGCCCTACATCAACGTAGACAGCAGCACCTTCCGGGATGAACTGTTTCTCGATAACTGCCATCTCAACCCCGAAGGAGAAGCGTTGAAAGCAGCCATCATCTTTGAACAATTAAAACCATATTTCGGAGGGAAATAATCATGTCGCACAAAGCAACAACTGAACCCATTAAAACTATACTGGTGATCACCATCGGCTTCCTGGTGCTGTACCGGCTTACGGGGAACACCTGGATGTTTTATACGGCAGTCATAATTGGTGTACTGGGACTACTCTCCGGAACGCTGGCCCGGTATATTGATACAGCCTGGATGGGGCTGGCCCGCATACTGGGACTGATTGTCCCCAACATCCTGCTTTCGGCCGTCTTTTTCCTGTTGCTCACACCCATTGCCTTGCTTTCACGTCTCTTTCAGAAAAAAGACAAGCTGCACCTGCGCAATAACAGCAGCAGCCTGTTTGAAAACCACAACCGGCCGTTCCATCCTGCTTCGTTTGAGCGTCCCTGGTAGAGCAGCACCTACAACTATTATGTTTGCTTGTTGCGGCTCCGCCACCAGCCTGCTGCTGCCAGGAGAAAGCAACCTGCCATACCTGTCCAGGCAGCCGTTACAACCGGTGCAGCATCCGCCTGTCCGCGTGCAATGCCAAAAAGGGCCCAGATGACGACCCCGCTGAAAGCAACTTCTCCCCGCCATCCCATCCATCCCCCCAGCAGGGCAGCCACGGCCACCATGGTACAACTCCATGTTTCCGGGCTTAAGCCCCACCCATTCCACTCCAGGTGCACCAATACCGCGGTGGTATTGGCGATGGTGGCAACGGATATCCAGCCCAGGTACACCACAAAGGGAATACGCAGCCACCAGCGGGCCGGCGCAGCGATACCGGGAAGTGCTTCCCCGTTTACGCGGTAGATCAACAGCAGCGTAAGCAGAAAGGTCAGCATCAGCAGCAGGCTGAGAACGGGCTGCAGAAAATGCCAGGCAACTATCCAGCCGGCATTGAGCAGGCAGGTAAGCAGGTAAAGGGGCGCCAGCGAACGGGCACGGCTAACCGCAATGGAAGTAAGGTCCGCTCCCCACAGCCACCACGATGAAAAGGCCGTATAGCCCAGCAGCAGCAGGTAGATCACCCCCCAGATACTGAAGGTGAAACCTGCCGGCACAAAGCGGTTGGGATAAAGAGCGCTCACGGCACCGGTGGTATAACCATTCAGCGGCAGGCCATTGGCCATCCCGTTCACCGCCAGCATGAAAGCGAAGAAGAGCACCTGCGCCACGGCCAGCCACCGGTAGACAGAAGCACCTTTGACATCCAGATTTTGCATAGAATTAATGTTTCTGGGAAGGTACCTAAACTGCAGGAATTTATCCTTCCCGCTGCAGTAAAGCGCCGTACATCGTATCGGATCCGGAACGGTACCCCTCAATCACCCCTTGTTGTACCACCCGCAACCTGCATGCTTCCTGCAGCCAGGCCACCTGTGCTTCGTTTTCATTGCGGAACACCGAACAGGTACTGTAGAGCAGGAATCCGCCCGGGCGGAGAAAGGGCAGCACATGTGTCAGTATCTGCCGCTGCAGGTGAACATAACGGGGAATGGCGGTTTCTTCAAAAAAACAAAGTTGTTCGGGAGTGCGGCCCCAGGTACCCGAGCCCGTGCAGGGCACGTCGGCCAGGATGGCATCAAAGAGGCGTCCTTGCAGCTGCGGATGGGTAACTGGCCGGGAAAGATCGGTTTCCAGCACAGCGCCGGCTTGTATGCCGGCTTCGCGGAAGCGTTGCCGCAGGTTGTGCAGGATGGAGCTGCGTACATCGCTCACCGTTAGTACGACGCCCGGCAGGCAATCGTATGCCAGGATGGACTTACCACCGCTGGCGGCACAGCAATCCCAGACATGGGCATTGGCCGGCCAGGATGCAGACTCCTGCCGCATACGTTCCATGAGCTCACCAAGGGCCTGCGAGCTCGCGTCCTGAACAACAGCCTGGCGGTTAAGCTCCAGTATGTTTTCCAACTGCGTCCCGGAAGGAAGGGAAAATGTACCGGGACCCTGTTGCTGATACGGAATACCGGCTTGCTCCAGCCGATCCTGCACAGCACCAGCCTGCCCGGGACGGCTGCGGATGAAGAGAGCGGGTTGTTGCAGATGACTATACGCAAAAGATGCTGCCCCGATATGGTCGCTCAACAAATGGGTCCAGGGAAAGATATCAGCAGGAGACAAGCTCGCTTCACAGATTACCAGCTTTTGTTCGAGGGTGGCCGTACTGTACGGATGCCATGCGGGGCGCAGGGCCTCCAGGAAAGGATCGGGATGTGATGTGCAGAGAAAAACACCCCTGCAGATGCGTTCTTCTACCGGAAGCAGGGCTCCTGCCCCCCCGAGGCGGAAAGCAGCATAACAGAGCCCGGCAATCTGCTTGCGGTCGCGGCTGCCGGCCTTTTTGTGCTCCGCCCAGCGCTTTTTCAGAAAGGAGGCAAAGGGTTCCGTGGCCCGGTACTGGCCCAGGAAAGAAGAAGCCGTGTTGAGGTAGGCGTGGTAGCGACTCACAGTTGCAAAGAAAAGGAAATAGCAGGAGGCAGGTCAGGTATCAAGTGAATACGCGAAAAAAAAGAGCGTCCCGAAACACGCGGAACGCTCCAGCAAGAAATCGTTAGAAGCTCCGAGGTGTTTTTATACTTCTAACAAGGTTTTGACAGGGTCCTTTCCGAAGAGGAGCAGCTCGGGTTGTTCGAGCAGTTCCTTCACCCGTACCAGGAAGCTCACGCTTTCCCTGCCATCTATAATGCGGTGATCGTAACTCAGGGCCAGGTACATCATGGGGCGGATTACCACCTGGCCGTTCACGGCCATGGGGCGCTCCTGAATTTTATGCATGCCCAGGATGGCACTTTGCGGAAGGTTGATGATGGGCGTGCTCATGAGGGAACCAAAAACACCACCGTTGGTGATGGTGAAAGTACCGCCGGTGAGTTCCTCCAGGGTCAGTTTGTTGTCGCGTGCTTTACCGGCCAGCGTCACCACGGTTTTTTCCACATCGGCCATGCTCATGCTTTCCACATTGCGCATGACGGGTACGGTGAGGCCGCGGGGAGTGGATACGGCGATGGAGATGTCGGCATATTCGTGGTACACGATCTCATCCCCGTCAATAAACGCGTTCACGGATGGCCATTCGCCGAGGGCGATGGCACAGGCTTTGGCAAAGAAGCTCATGAAGCCTAGGTTCACGCCGTGTTGCTCTTTAAACTTATCCTTGAATTTGCTGCGGATATCCATGATGCGGCTCATGTCCACTTCGTTAAAGGTGGTGAGCATGGCCGTGGTATTCTTGCTTTCCACCAGCCGGCGGCTGATGGTTTTACGCAGGTTGCTCATGCGTTCGCGTCGTACGGTGCGGGTATGGAGTCCGGCAGCAGGAAATGCGATTTTTCCGGGTTGTGATAAAGCCTGCAGCACGTCATCCTTCAGGATTTTACCACCGGCACCGGAGGGCCGGATGGTACCTACGTCCACTTTTTTATCGGCAATGATGGCGGCCGCCACAGGAGTGGCTTTCACCTCATTGGATACAGCCGTTACGGGAGCCTGCGAAGGTGCGGACGGAGCAGGAGCTTTGGGGGCAGCTGCAGCCTCCGGTTCGGGCGCTGCGCCTTCGGGGCGGCTTGCAGTTTCGTCAATCTGCGCCACCACATCGCCAATCTGGATGGTATCGCCTTCGGCGGCACCATGGCGGAGTAAGCCGGCCTGCTCGGCATTGATTTCAAAGGTGGCTTTTTCACTTTCCAGTTCGGCAATCACCTCGTCCCGCTCCACCCAGGCGCCATCGGCCTTTGTCCATTTGAGGAGGGTTACTTCGCTTATAGATTCACCTACGGGGGGGACTTTGATATCAATCATGAGAGATGCGTTAAAAGTGGAGCAAATTTCGGGGAAAAATCCATTCATTTTATAGAAAAACAGCGCCGGATGTATCGCTGCAGCGGCTTTGCCGCTTTTTACGTTTGAACTTCACGCCGTTTCTGAAACGTTATGATGAGATTACATCCAGGATCCCGAGCGCCTTCCTTACAACCCGCCGCTTACCTGTTTTTTTTGCGCATGTAAGAAGGTAACACACATAACAGGAAAAGTAATACGAAGAAAAGGATCCCAGGTTGCGGCAAAATAAAACGGTTGATATTGGTTGCTGACCACAGGACACCTTTCCATAAAAGCCCCTCGAAAGAGGGGTTCTTTTATTGATCCGGATCAGATACCAAAAGCGGTGTCGAGCAGTTCCTGCTGCTCCTGGCCATGCACTTTGTTATAACCGGTAGCGGTGGACGCTGATGCCTGCCGGGCAATGATACCCGGTGCAATGCTTTTCAGGTTCATCTTGAGGAATGAAGCAGCACCCATGTTGAGCGGTTCCTCCTGTACCCAGAACCAGAGTGCCTGGTTGTACTTGCGGAACAAAGCTTCCAGTTGATGTTCCGGAAGCGGATACAGTTGTTCCAGTCGCACCAGTGCCACATCCTGCCGGTTTTCTTTTTGCCGGCGTTCCGCCAGGTCAAAGTAAATTTTACCCGAACAGAGGAACACCTTTTTCACTTTCGACGGCTCCGGAGCGGCGGGATCGTCCAGCACTTCGCGGAAACCACCTTCCAGGAATTCCGCCTTGGGCGAAAAGGAGCCGGGGTGGCGCAGGTTGGCCTTGGGTGAGAAGTTGATCAGCGGTTTGCGGAAGGGCCAGGCCAGCTGGCGGCGCAGGGCATGGAAAAAGTTGGAGGCGGTGGTGATGTTGGTCACTACCAAGTTCAGCTCTGCACTCAGCTGCAGGAAGCGTTCGAGGCGGGCACTGCTGTGTTCGGGACCCTGGCCTTCGTAGCCGTGCGGCAGGAGCAGGGTAACACCGTTCATCCGGTTCCACTTCTGCTCACCGGCAGCCATGAACTGGTCAATCATGGTTTGAGCCCCGTTGCAGAAGTCGCCAAACTGGGCTTCCCAGATCACCAACGCGTTGGGGTTGGCTAAAGCGTACCCGTATTCAAATCCCAGCACCCCGTATTCACTGAGGAGGGAGTTGTAGATGCGGAACAGGCCCGACGCCCCGGGAATTGCACTCAGCCGGCTGTAGGGCTGCGCCGTCACCTCATCGCGGAGGACGGCATGACGGTGCGAAAAGGTACCCCGCTGCACATCCTGGCCGCTCATGCGCACATCCTTGCCATCGAGCAGCAACGTGCCATAGGCGAGCAGTTCTCCGGTGGCCCAGTCCACCTTCCCCTCTTCATTAAACAATTTGATTTTATCCTGCAGGATTTTTTCTACTTTTTTCAGCGGTTTGAAATCGGCGGGCCACTGCATGAGGGCATGGAATACCGTATCGAAGTCTGCTTCACTTACGGATGTAACAGGGGAGTTGATGAAATCGGCATCCGTTGCCCGGCGCAGGCTTTTCCAGGCCAGCTCGGGCTGTTGATAATGATATGGCAGCGGGTTCTGCTTTATCCCGTCGAGACGGGCCTGCAGATCGCCCCAGAACTTCTGTTCCATCTCTTTCGCCAGTGCTTTGGCATCGGGCTCGCCGTTTTGCAGCAGCCAGTTGGTGTACACTTCGCGGGGGTTGGGGTGCTTGTCAATAAGCGCATAGAGCTGGGGCTGGGTAAATTTGGGATCATCGCCTTCGTTGTGCCCGTGCTTGCGGTAGCACACCATATCAATGAACACATCGCTGTTGAATTCCTGGCGGTAGCGGGTGGCTATCTCCACACATTTCACCACGGCTTCGGCATCATCGCCGTTCACGTGGAGCACAGGCGCCTGCACCATGGCGGCCAGTGACGTACAATAGTCGGCACTGCGGCTGTCGGCAAAGTCGGTCGTAAAGCCGATCTGGTTATTGATTACGAAATGAATGGTGCCCCCGGTGTAATATCCGTCGAGATTGCACATCTGCAGCACTTCATACACAATGCCCTGCCCGGCGATGGACGCATCGCCATGAATGAGAACCGGTAATATCCTGTCGAAATCACTCTCGTAAATCGCGTCGGCCTTGGCGCGGGCAAAACCCACCACCACGGGATTAACGGCTTCCAGGTGCGAGGGATTGGGCAGGAGTTTGAGGTAGATGTCCTTCCCCTCGGGTGTGATCACTTCCGACCCAAACCCCATGTGGTATTTTACGTCGCCACTGCCCATGGTCTGGTCCATCTTGGCCGTTCCTTCAAACTCACTGAAGATCTGCTCGTAGGTCTTGCCCATGATGTTAGCCAGCACATTGAGGCGCCCGCGGTGGGCCATGCCAATGGCTACTTCCTGCACGTTGTTGAGGGCAGCCGTGTTGATGATGGCGTCGAGGGCAGCGATGGTGGATTCGCCCCCTTCCAGGGAGAAGCGCTTCTGCCCGATGTATTTGGTGTGGAGGAATTTTTCGAAGATCACCCCCTGGTTGAGTTTTTCCAGGATTCGGCGCCGCTTTTCCAGCGGCAGGGGCTGATGAAAGGACTGTTCCATGGCGTTGGTGAGGAAATCCACTTTCCGCTGATCGGCGATGTACTTGAATTCAATACCCACACTGCCGGTGTAGGTTTTTTGCAGGTGGGTCAGGATGGTGCGCAGCGTGGTGGTGCCCAGCCCGATGAGGTTGCCGGCCTGGAAAGTCTGGTCCAGGTCCTGCTCAGTTAAACCGAAAAACGACAGGTTCAGGTTGGCACCCCTGTCTTTCCGCGGGCGGATGGGGTTTGTGGTGGCCAGCAAATGCCCCCGGTTCCGGTAGCCCAGGATGAGGCGGTACACCCCGATTTCCTTGCTCCAGTCGGCACCGGTTGCAACCGCAGCACCGCCCGCCGCTGCCTTTCCATTGCCCGCAGCGCCAGAGCTCAGTGCAAAATCAAACCCTTCAAAGAATTTCTTCAGTTCGGGATCCACGCTGGAGGGATCCTGCACAAAATCGCGGTAGAGACTTTCGATGTACTGCGGGTGAGAAGCGGTGATGTATTGGAAATCTTTCATGTGTGATGCGCATTTCGGCGTTTAGAGCCGGGCAAATATCGGTCGTTTTACCGAACGAGAGCAGGGAGACGGCTTAGCAGAACAGACATTTTACCATTCTTTTTACAGCGAACCATTGCAGGTTTAGTATTTTGCCGGTATAATTCATCCGGATGAACGCATTGTTTTCCGCTACAGTGGCTTTTCTTCTTTTCGCTCTGCAACCGGTTGCCGCCCGGGCGCAGGACGACAGTCTTGATATCAAACTGGGCCAGCTCATCATCTTTGGGTTTTACGGCACCCGCATCCAAACAAGCGACCCGGTGTACCGGGCCGTGAAAGAAGGCAAGGTGGGCAGCATCCTGCTGTATGGACGTAACATCGCCCGGCGAAACGCGGCCGACAGTCTTGATATCCTCATCCGCACGTTCCAGGAGGCTGCTCCCATCCCCCTGTTTGTGAGCATTGACCAGGAAGGTGGTAAGGTGAACCGGCTGCGTCCCGAGCTGGGCTTTCCGCCGATGCCCTCGGCCGAATACCTCGGCAGGGTGAACCAGTCCGACACTACTGCCTTTTACGCAGGCGTGATCGCCCAAACACTGCAACAGCTGGGCATCAACCTCAACTACGCGCCGGTGGTGGATGTAAAAAATCCACTTTGCCCTGTACTGGGCGCCCGGGAACGCTGCTTCTCGGCCGATCCGGAGCAGATTGCCTTTCATGCCGGCATCGTGGTGGACGAACACCACCGCCGCGGGGTAAAGACCGTTCTCAAACATTTTCCGGGCCACGGCAACTCCCTCACCGACAGCCACCTGGGCCTTACGGATGTCTCCCGAACCTGGCAACGGATTGAACTCCTCCCCTACCTCCGGCTGATCCGGAACAACCAGGCCGATGCCATCATGACGGCCCATATAGTAAACACCCAACTGGACGAAAGCCGCCTCCCGGCCACCCTTTCCCGCAGAATAATGACCGGTCTGCTGCGGGACAGCCTGGGCTTCCGGGGTGTGATTTTCAGCGACGACATGCAAATGAAAGCCATCAGCGAGCAGTATAAGCTGGAAGACGCCATTTTCAAAGCCATGGATGCCGGGGTGGACGTACTCATGTTCAGCAACAACATCCCGGGCGTGGCGGATTATGCACCCGCCAACATCCATGCCATCATGAAACGGCTGGTGCTGAGCGGGCGGATCTCCCGGGAACAGGTTGATGCCTCCTTCCGGCGGGTAATGACCCTGAAGCAGCGCTGAGAACCGGGAGCTTTTGCCAAAAAACTGCTGCAGGGATTGTTGATTTCCGAAATTTCCCCTTACCTTTGCCGTCCCAAAAATCAAGACATGGCAAATCATAAGGCTACCAGAAAAGATGTTCGTCAGAGTGCCAAGCGCAGAGACCGCAACCGCTATTACGGCAAAACCACCCGTAATGCGATCCGCGACCTGAAGGCCATCACCGAGGCCGGTAAGGCAGGTGAAGCCCTTCCCGCTGTAGCATCCATGATTGACAAACTCGCCAAGCGGGGTGTGATTCATAAGAACAAAGCCTCCAACCTTAAGAGCAAGCTCACGAAGAAAGTGAACGCGCTGGCCAAATAAGCCGGTCAATTTGCTTTTCATCTTATTATAACCCGTCCATCCGACGGGTTTTTCTATTTTTATGCCTTAATTGCCTTCGATGACCCGGATTCCTGTTTTTCTCCTTCTTATTTTTTCTTCGTTTTCGACCCTGGCCCAGGTGCAGGTACCCGAAAGCACCAGCCGTACCACCTCCAACCTGCCAGCCGGTTATTACAGCACGGCAGCCGGACTGAGTTGCAGCAACCTCAAATCGGCCCTGTTTACCATCATTTCCGCCAATACCACTGAGCTCCTGTACAGCGAACTATGGGCCACCTACCCCCGCACCGATAAGCGACGCAACGACAGCAACACCGAAGATGTGGTGTGGGACATGTACAGCGACAACCCCACCGGTCCGGATCCTTACGTATACCGGTTTGTTGTGAACCAATGCGGGAATTACAACCGGGAAGGTGACTGTTACAACCGGGAACACACGTTTCCCCAGAGCTGGTTCAACGATGCCCTCCCGATGCGGAGCGATATGAACCATATCTTCCCTACCGATGGCGCGGTGAACGGCTTGCGGGGCAATTTCCCTTTTGGCGAAGTGAGCACCCTCTCATCGGTAAGCTCCAATCAATTCAATCCCACCCTCAACGGGGGAAAGCTCGGCACCGGTTCCAACTTTGGCTACAACGGAGTTGTGTTTGAACCCATCAATGCCTATAAAGGGGACCTGGCCCGTGCCATTCTGTACATGGCTGTACGTTACGAAAGCCAGATCGCCGGCTGGAGAACCAATGGAAATGCCGACAACGTGCTCGATGGATCGTCGTATCAGGTGTTCGACCCCTGGCACCTCCGGCTGCTTTTCAAATGGCACGAGCAGGATCCGGTAAGTCAGAAAGAACGCGACCGCAACGACTCGGTATTTGTGATCCAGGGCAACCGCAACCCTTTTATTGACCACCCCGAATGGGTATTCGAGGTGTGGCGCTGCACCGGCCTGCTTTCACCCACCGGCCTAAATGATGTACTCAATCTGCCTGTGTCGGCCGTGCGCCTGTATCCCAATCCCGTTTACCGCACTGATGTGCAACTGGAATTGGCAACGCCGTTCAACGAAAGCGTCATGGCCCAGGTGCTGGACATCAACGGCCGGGTGCTCCACCAGCAGGTGATTCCCCGGGGGCAGACCCGTTTACAACTACCTGCAGCCGGCCTCAACCCGGGACTCTACCTGCTTAAAATCAATACAGCCAGGGGAATTGTGGTTAGAAAGCTGCAGGTAAATTAATGCCTGGTTGAACCAGCTACAGCCTTTTTCCTGCCCGAACCAGCCTTTATATCAGAATAAGCTACTATGCGAACGATCTTTATTGCCTGCCTGCTGTCCGCCTTAACCCAACCGGTAGTCGCCCAGCCTTCCCTGCCCGTGACCCGCTATGAGCGGACACAGGGACGAGAAACAGTTACCTACCGGGAAGCCATGACCGCCTGGCAGCAACTGGACCGGGCATCCGCCAACGTCCAGCTCCGCACCATGGGTTCCACCGATGCGGGCATCCCGCTGCACCTGGTACTCGTAAGCAGCGACGGCGATTTCAACCCGGTCAACTGGCGCAAACAGCAGCGGGTGGCACTGCTGATCAACAACGGGATCCATCCCGGCGAACCCGATGGCATTGACGCCAGCCTGCTGCTGGTAAAAGACCTGGTGGCGGGCAAAAAGAAACTGCCCCGCAACGTGGTGCTGGCCATCATCCCGGTGTACAACATCGGCGGAAGTCTGAACCGGAGTCCCTTTTACCGGGTAGACCAGAACGGTCCTCTCGAAAAAGGATTCCGGGGCAACTCCCGCAACTACGACCTCAACCGCGACTTCATCAAATGCGACTCCCGGGAGGCCCGCAGTTTTGCCGGAATTTTTCAGTGGGTGCAGCCCGATATTTTTATGGACAACCATGTGAGCAACGGGGCCGACTACCAGCATGTGATGACCCTGCTCAGCAGCCAGCACAACAAGCTGGGCGGCCCGATGGGAACCTTTCTCAACGAGGTGATGGAGCCCGCGTTGTACAACGCCATGCAGCAACAGGGCTACGATCTCATCCCGTACGTCAATAATTTCGGCGACCGCCCCGAAAGCGGCTGGAGTGCCTACTGGGACAGCCCGCGTTACAGCAGCGGTTATGCCACCCTGTGGCACTGTTTTGCCTTTGTGCCCGAGACCCATATGCTTAAACCCTATCCGCAACGGGTGGACGCCACGTACCGGTTGATGGAAAGCATGATCACTTTTGCAACCAACCATGCCACCACCATCAAACAATACCGGCGCAACCAGGCGGAGGCCTGGACCGCAGGCAAAACCGTTCCGCTGGGCTTTGCACTCAACCGCGAACGTTATACAGCGTTCACTTTTAAGGGCTATGAGGCCGGCACCAAAATCAGCGAGGTGAGCGGTCTGCCCCGCTTGTACTACGACCGCAGCAAACCATTCGAAAAACAGGTGCGCTTTTACAACTTCTTTACCCCCAACCGCCAGGTTACGGTACCCGCAGCCTACATTATTCCAAAGGGTTGGTGGCCGGTTGTGGAGTTGCTGCGGCAGAACCAGGTGCAAATGCGTGCCCTGGAGCGGGATACTATGCTGGAAGTGGAAGTGTACCGCATAGAGGATTACAAGACCGTTCAGCGCCCTTTTGAAGGTCATTACCTGCATACCGATGTAAAAACCGGCAGCAGCATGCAACGGATCCGGTTCAGCAAGGGCGACTGGTTCATTCCGCTCAACCAGGCGGCCAACCGCTTTTTGGTGGAAGTGCTGGAACCTGCCGCCGAGGACAGTTACTTTGCCTGGAATTTTTTTGATGCCATCCTCGGTCAGAAAGAAGGCTTCAGCGGATATGTTTTTGAGGAAACGGCTGCCGCTTACCTGAAAGACCATCCCGGACTGCGCCGCGAACTGGAAGAACGAAAAGCCGCCGACACCACGTTCGCAAAAAACGGAAGAGCACAATTGCAATTCATCTACCAGCGGTCGCCGTACTATGAACCGGACCATCTGCGATACCCGGTTTACCGGTTGTTGCCATAAAAAAAGGAGGATGCACTCCGCCTGAAAAATTTCATCGGGTTGCTTTCAAACCGGGTGGAGAAAAAGGGACATTGGATGTTAAAAACGGGCTGACCGGTTTAATCGTACAACCATACCGCGGTAAAACATAGTTGCAGAAAGACAGGAACGAACCCAAAATGGACAGTTGCAGCCAAGCACCTGAGCCGGGCTACTGATAAGTATATATGCAAGCTCAAACGGGATGCGTTAAGCTGTCGCCGGAAAGAGATGCACCGGTGTCAGGAGAAAAAGAAAGCAGGGATGGAGTATCGCCTGCTTCAATTTGTTTCAATTAAGTACCAATCAATATCAGTTTCACAAATACGGAACCGAGTAGCTGGATTTTAAAAACGGGTTGGGCATAAAGGTACAGCTTTCAAGGTTGAATTTCAGCCTGATCGGACAGAATTTGATCTGTTACGGCTTTTTTTTTAACCGCCTGTTAGTTTTATTCTTTGAGCAAACGTCCCGAACCGGCTATTTTCTGTTTCACGGTCACAGGGTTGCCGTAGTAATGTACGTCCCCGCTGCCGGCAATGTGTACGTCCAACAGTTCACTGGCAAACACCCAGGCGTTGCCACTGCCGGCAATGTGCACCGCGGCTTCTTCTGCCAGCAGCTGGCTGCAGCGGATATCACCTCCGCCGGCAATGCGGTATTCCGCCTTCCGGGTCTGACCACTCATGCGCACGTTTCCACTTCCCGCAATTTTCACCCGCAGCTCCGGTGCATCCACCGAAGGAATATTGATATCGCCGCTGCCGGTAATGGTGAATGCCAGGGATTCGGTGGAGACGATGGTCGTGACTGACGTGATATTTCCACTGCCGGCGATGGAGAGTTCCCGGAAGAGGGGGGCCGTAACATACACTTTCATGTCTTCCCGCGGCCGCAAACGTACCCCTTTGCGCACATAGATGCGCAGTACACCTTTGTCCACTCTTGTTTCAATGTAACGGAGCAGGTTCTCCTCTGCTTCCACCGTTACCGCGAAGGAAGATCCCTGCTTTACCTCCAGGTCAAAAGCGCCGGCGGTCTTTACCGAACGGAAATCTGTATGATTTCTGCCTTCCGGGGTGAGGTTACCATTTCCTTTCACGTTCCGCCACCCGCAGGATGTTAAAAACCATGCACATACCAGCAATGCCGGCATAAAAAGATGTTTCATGTCGTTTAGATTTTGTGTAAAAAATATCCAGGCAGGCAAATCCACCTGGGAAAAGTGTGGGTAAAGCGGGAACGGGGTAAAAGTAATACATCCGGGGAGGAACATCAAGCAGAACTATGTATTTTTTCGCATGGCAGGCGGCGAACCGCACCTGTGGCTTAAGCCCGTTTTTGCTACCTTCGCCCCACTATGACGGAAAAGATCATCATTCTCGATTTTGGTTCCCAGTACACACAGCTCATAGCCCGTGCTGTACGCGAATGCAACGTGTATTGTGAAATCATCCCTTATCACCGACCGGTGGTAAAGGACGAGCGCCTCAAAGGGGTGATCCTGTCGGGCAGCCCGTTTTCCGTCAACGACCCCCAGGCTCCTTTTGTGGATGTGGAACTGCTCACGAAAACACTCCCGGTGCTGGGCATCTGCTTCGGCGCCCAGCTCACCGCCCGCCAGATGGGGGGACGGGTGGAGAAAAGCGAGAAGCGCGAATACGGCCGGGCCATGTTACATCGTCAACAGGAAGATATTTTACTGCAGGATGTAAGCCCGGTATCCCAGGTGTGGATGAGTCATGGCGACAGCATCCTCGAACTGCCGGAGGGATTTGAGGTGTTGGCTGTTACCGAATCCATTCCCGTGGCAGCGTTCCGTGCCGGCAACAAAACGGCGCATCCGCTCTACGGTTTGCAGTTCCATCCGGAAGTGTACCATTCCGCCGAAGGAAAAATTATCCTGAAGAACTTCCTCTATCGTATCTGCGGCTGTTCCGGCAACTGGACCCCGGCTTCCTTTGTGGAGGAAACCGTAGCCGCCCTGCAGCAGCAGATTGGCAGCCGTAAAGTAATCATGGCACTCAGTGGCGGCGTGGATTCCACTGTGGCGGCCACCCTCATCCACCGGGCCATCGGCAGCAACCTGTACGGCATCTTTGTAGATAACGGGGTACTGCGCAAGAACGAATTCCGGCAGGTACTGGATACGTACCAGCAGATTGGCCTCAATGTGAAAGGCGTGGATGCCCGGGAGCATTTTTATACCAAACTGGCGGGTAAAAGCAATCCGGAAGAAAAACGAAAAATTATCGGTGCCACCTTCATCGAAGTGTTTGACCGGGAAGCCCACGGAATTGAAGGCGTGGAATTGCTGGGACAAGGCACCATTTACCCCGATGTGATTGAAAGCGTTTCGGTACATGGCCCATCGGTAACCATTAAGTCGCACCACAACGTGGGAGGCTTGCCGGATACCATGAAACTGGAGTTGGTTGAACCCCTCCGTTTCCTGTTCAAGGACGAAGTACGGCGGGTGGGTGCAGAACTGGGCATCCCGGCCGACCAGCTCAACCGGCATCCCTTCCCCGGACCCGGGCTGGCCATCCGCATCCTGGGTGAAGTAACGGAAGAGAAAGTACAAATGCTGCAGGAAGCTGATGCGCTGTTCATCCAGGCGCTGAAAGACCAGGGTCTTTACCAGGACGTGTGGCAGGCCGGCGCCATTCTGCTGCCGGTGCAAAGCGTGGGGGTGATGGGCGATGAGCGGACCTATGAATTTACCCTGGCACTTCGGGCGGTAACATCGGTTGACGGCATGACGGCCGACTGGGCGCATCTGCCGTACAGCTTCCTTGCCTCCGTTTCCAATGAAATCATCAATAAAGTGCGGGGTATCAACCGCGTGGTGTACGACATCAGCAGCAAACCCCCTGCAACCATTGAATGGGAATAAGCATCTGCTAACTGGTTATGCGTATGAAACAGCACATCCTCTTCCTGGCTTTACTCAGCAGCTGGTTGCTGAACCCGGCCCGCTCACAGGACACTCCGTTGCCGGTACAAGAAACGGTTAAAGTGTACCGGGTAGGCATCTTTGCCAGCCTGTTCCTGGATTCCACGTTCAGCGGTACCACCTACCGGTATGGCAACCAGATGCCGCGGCACCTGCTGCCCGGGCTCGACTTTATTGACGGCGCCCTGCTGGCCCTGGATACCCTCACCGGCACCCCCCCGGTGCAGGTACGGGTGTTTGACCTCCGGTCCAAAGCAACCTCCTTTGAAACGCTGCTCGGGCAGCGGGTATTCGACTCGCTGGATCTCATGATTGGTGCGGTATCGGGACTGGATTACCGGGACCTGACCGACATAGCCTACCGGAAAAAGATACCGTTTGTATCCACCACCTTTCCCAACGACGGAGGCATCACCAGCAACCCTTACACCATCATCCTCAACTCCACCCTGCCGGTGCATTGCGCAGCCATTTACAACTATGTTCTCGAGACCAACGGAACCGCCAACATCCTGTATGTGCGGAAACAGGGAGCCCAGGAAGACCGCCTGGCCGGCTACTTCAGGGAGCTCAACCAATCGCCCTCCGGCAACGGTGTGCTCCGCTGGAAAACCATCAGTGTGCGGGATACCGTAAGCAGCAACGACCTGCTGCCACACCTCGACAGCAACCGCACCAACATCCTCATCGCCGGCTCGCTGGACGAACGGTTTGGCGTACAGCTGATCCGCACCATTGCTCCATACAAAAAATATCCGTTACAGCTGGTAGGCATGCCCACCTGGGAAGCCATGAAAGAACTGAACCTGCCGGAATGGAAGGACCTGGACTTTTATTTCACCACTACGTTCTACAACAGTGGGGAAGGTGCGGCCGAACAGTTCAGCAACCGTTTTACCGAACGCACCAACGGGCGTCCCTCCGACCTGGCTTTCCGTGGCTACGAAGCAGCCTGGCAGTTCATCCGCCTCCTGCAACAATACGGCGCCGACCTGCTCAACCATCTTCCGCGGAACGGCCCTGAACTCTTCACCGGCTACCGCATTCTGCCGGTACGGAATGCTGCTACCGGCGAGACCGACTATTTTGAAAACAAACGCATCTTTCTCCTCAAACGACAGGGAGGGGTAACCACTAAAGTGACCCGCCCGTAAACTGTTTTCCCTGCCGGCTGTTAAACAGGCATGGCTCACCAGAAACCGCATTTACCGCAAAAAATCTGTATCGCCTGCCAACGACCCTTTACCTGGCGCAAAAAGTGGGCGCGGGTTTGGGACGAGGTAAAATACTGCAGCGACCGCTGCCGCCATTCCCGTGGAAAAAGCCGACATTCGGAGCCTGCAAACACATGAACGCCCCCCTCATTACCTGCACCCCCAACGGGCTGTACTGCGACGCCGGTGAATTTTACATAGACCCCTGGCGACCGGTGCCCAAAGCCGTGATCACCCACGGGCACAGCGATCACGCACGCCGGGGTCACGGTGCCTATCTCTGTCATACCCTTACCCGCCCCATCCTGGAGCAACGGTTGGGACCGCATGCCTACCAGTGCGTGGAATGGAACGAGCCCCTGCACATCAACGGAGTGGAAGTATCCCTGCACCCGGCCGGTCATGTAATCGGTTCTTCGCAAATAAGGGTCCGTTATAAAGATGAGATTTGGGTGGTGAGCGGCGACTACAAAACCGAGAACGACGGGCTGAGCGGCGCCTTCGAACCGCTGCGATGCCATACATTTATCACCGAGTCCACCTTCGGATTGCCGGTGTACCAATGGCAACCACAGGCGCAACTTTACAACTCCTTGCAGGCGTGGATCCGGCGCAACCAGGCAGATGGGTTTACATCGGTGTTGCTCGCATACAGCCTGGGCAAGGCCCAGCGGGTACTGGACGCAGCGGCCGCCACCGGTGCCCGCATCTTTGTGCACGGGGCCGTAGCCGCAACCAACGACACCCTGCAGGCCGCCGGCATCCGGTTGCCCGACTACCGGCGCTGGACAACCGAAACACCCAAAGAAGAATTGAAAGGATCTGTGGTGATTGCGCCGGCATCGGTTCTTGACAGT
This sequence comes from uncultured Chitinophagaceae bacterium, assembly GCA_937862815.1. Classification (GTDB taxonomy): domain Bacteria; phylum Bacteroidota; class Bacteroidia; order Chitinophagales; family Chitinophagaceae; genus Lacibacter. Next base: position 191,883 of record CALMED010000012.1, read on the forward strand.
CCCTGGCTGCGGCGTTTCCAGCCCTGCCGGCTGGGCGTTTGCAGCGGATGGATGCAGGTGCGGGGCCATGCCCGCCGCCAGAACGTGGACGCCGGTTTTGCCCTGAGTGATCATGCCGACTGGAACGGCCTGCTGCAGGCGGTTAAAGCCACCGGCGCATCCCGTGTGCTGGTGACCCACGGTTTTACCGCCGCCTTCAGCCGGTACCTGCAGGAGCAGGGATGGGATGCCCAGACTCTTCAAACCGAATACGGAGAAGAACATGAATCCGAACCCGCCGCATGAAAGCTTTCGCCCGCCTCATACGATCCCTTGGCAGCAGCACCGGCAGCAATGAAAAACGCGAACTGCTGACAGCCTATTTTAAAGAAGCTGCCGGCGCCGATGCGGTGTGGGTGATCGCCCTGTCCAGCGGCCGCAGGCCCCGGCGGCTGGTACCTTCCACGCGCCTGCAGGAATGGTGTGCCGAATGGACCGGCATACCCGGCTGGCTGTTTGCCGAATGCTACCATACCGTGGGCGACCTCGCCGAAACCATCGCCCTGCTGCTGCCGGAAGGCACCCCAACGGAAAACATTCCATCTCTGCGGGATTATATGCATACATTCCTGCAGTTGCAGCAGGCATCCGAAGAAGAAAAGAAAGCCTTCGTCACCGGTAACTGGCAGCAGCTGGATGCCGATGAACGTTTTGTCTTTAACAAGCTCATCACCGGCGGCTTCCGCATCGGCGTATCGCAACAACTACTGGTACAGGCGCTGGCCCGGCTGGTGGAGCTCAACCCCAGCACCATCGCCCACCGCATCAGCGGTAAATGGGACCCGGCACAAACCAGCCTGCAGGAGCTGCTGAGTGCAGACGCCATTCATAACGACCGCTCCAAACCCTACCCTTTCTACCTGTCATATGCTTTAGACGACAAGCCAGAAGCGTTGGAAGAACCGGCTCAGTGGCAGGCCGAATGGAAATGGGACGGCATCAGGGGACAAATAATCCGGCGCGGCGGCACCCTCTTTGTGTGGAGCCGCGGTGAGGAACTGCTCACCGAAAAGTTTCCCGAATACTTACACCTGCAGCAGTCCCTCCCCGATGGAACGGTGCTGGATGGAGAAATCATCAGCATGCACCGGGAAGTAGCTACCCTGCAACCCCTGCCCTTTTCGGCCCTGCAAACCCGCATCGGGCGCAAGCAGGTGAGCCGCCGGCAACTGCAGGAAGCGCCGGCCGCCTTTATCGCTTACGACCTGCTGGAATACGCAGGCGCCGACATCCGCACCCGCCCGCTGGCAGAGCGCAGGCAGCTGCTGGAACAAGTGGTGCAAGCGGTGCAGGACCCAGTGCTGCGGCTCTCGCCGCTGGTACCGTTTGCCCATTGGGACGAACTCGGCGAACTGCGGCTGCAGGCCCGAAACAATGGCAGCGAAGGACTGATGCTGAAGAGGCGTTCCTCATCGTACCAGGCCGGACGAAAACGGGGCGACTGGTGGAAATGGAAACTGGACCCGCTGATGATTGATTGCGTGTTGGTGTATGCCCAGAAAGGGCACGGGCGGCGCAGCAACCTGTACACCGACTACACCTTTGCCGTGCGAGACGGTGACCGGCTGGTAACGTTTACCAAGGCATACAGCGGCCTCACCGATGCAGAATTTGCCGAAGTGGATGCGTTTGTAAAAAAGCATGCGTTGGAAAAATTCGGGCCGGTGCGTACGGTAAAGCCGGAACTGGTATTTGAAATCGCCTTTGAAGGCATCGCGGCCAGCAGCCGGCATAAATCGGGGGTGGCCCTGCGTTTCCCCCGTATGAACCGCTGGCGGAAAGACAAGACCGTGGCCGACATCAACACGCTCGACGATTTAAAAACCCTGTTACAGCAGTACGGATCATGAAGTTGCAGCAAACACCCGGCTACCGGCACATAACCCAGTGGTTAGCGCAATCCGGCATGCAACCCTTCCCCTTCCAGGAACAAACCTGGGAGGAACTGTCAGCCGGTAACAGCGGCATCGTAAACGCCCCCACCGGGTGCGGCAAAACCTTTTCCGTCTTTCTTGGCGCCCTGATCCGGTACATCAACGAACATCCTGCCAACTGGCAGCAACAGAAAAGCAACGGACTGGTCTTGCTGTGGATCACCCCGCTGCGGGCGCTGGCCAAAGACATCGGGCGGGCGATGGAGGAAGCCCTGGCCGGGCTGCAGCTACCCTGGCGGGTGGGGCTCCGCAATGGCGACACACCTCCCGCCGAACGGGTCCGCCAAAAAAAGGACGTACCCGAAATTCTGATCATCACCCCGGAAAGCCTACACCTGCTTTTTGCACAGAAAGGATATGCATCGGTATTCGCAACCGTGCAGGTGGTAGCGGTGGATGAATGGCACGAACTGCTGGGCAGCAAGCGGGGCGTACAGGTGGAACTGGCCCTCTCCCGCATCCTGGGCTGCCGGCCAAAAACCGCTGGCGACAGCAACCCCCTCAGCGTATGGGGCATCAGCGCCACCATCGGCAACCTGCCGGTGGCACAGGAGGTGCTGCTGGCGCCGGTACGGGCCCGCAACGGAGACAACGCCGGGGTATTGGTGAAAGCAAACATGCGGAAGCGCATCGAAGTGGAATCCATCCTCCCCGATGAGATGGAGCGCTATCCCTGGGCCGGTCACCTGGGCCTGAAGCTGTTGCCCAAAGTCATTCCCATTATTGAACAGAGCAAGACCACACTCATCTTCATCAATACCCGGGGTATGAGTGAGCGCTGGTACCAGGGACTGCTCAACCATGCCCCGCAGCTGGCCGGCACCCTCGCCCTGCACCATGGCAGCATCGAACAGGAGCTGCGCCTGTGGGTGGAAGAAGCGCTGCACACGGCCCGTCTCAAAGCGGTGGTGTGTACGGCATCGCTGGACCTGGGAGTGGATTTCCGGCCGGTGGAAACCGTGATCCAGGTGGGCTCGCCCAAAGGCGTCTCCCGCTTCCTACAACGTGCCGGGCGGAGCGGTCACAGTCCGGACGCCGTGAGCAAAATTTATTTCCTCCCCACCCACTCGCTGGAACTGGTGGAGGCCGCCGCCCTGAAGAGCGCCATCGCCGCCGGCGAGATGGAAAGCAAAGAACCCCTGCTGCTCAGCTTCGATGTGCTGATCCAGTACCTCAACACCCTGGCCGTGTCGGACGGACTGGACCCCGACTGTATCTGGCAGGAAATTAAAACAACCTATTGCTTTGCCGAGATGACGGAGGAGGAATGGAGGGAAGTGGTGCATTTCATCGTGGATGGAGGTAAAGCATTGCAGCAATACGACGACTACCGCAAATTGGAATGGATCAACGAACGGTACCACATCACCCGCCGGCGGCTGGCCATGCGGCACCGGCTCAACATCGGCACCATCGTGAGCGATGCCATGTTGAAAGTGAAGCTGCTGCACGGGGGATATGTAGGCATGATTGAAGAGTGGTTCATCAGCCGGCTGGAACCCGGCGAATGTTTTACGCTGGCCGGCCGCAACCTGGAACTGGTCCAGATCAAAGACATGACCGTACAAGTACGGCCGTCCCGCTCCAAAAAGACCATTGTTCCCAGCTGGCAGGGCGGACGGATGAGTTTGACGGCTAACCTGGGAAAGAAACTACGGGAAACATTTTCGGCAACTGCCCGTCAGCAGCCCGGTACGCCAGTGGATGTACCCGAGATCGTCCACCTGCACAGCCTGCTGGAACTGCAACGTACGCTTTCGCACGTACCGGCCAATGACGAGTTGCTCATTGAACACCACGAAAGCAAAGACGGGTTCCACCTGCTGGTGTACCCGTTTGAAGGCAGGCAGGTGCACGAAGCCATGAGCGCCATCCTGGCCTACCGCATCGGCCGGGTCCATCCGCTGAGTTTTTCCATCGCCATGAACGATTACGGGTTTGAGTTGCTCTGCGACCAACCCATCCCCCTTGACGATACCAATGCGGCGGAGCTGTTAACGGCCGAAGGACTGCTGGCCGATATGCAGAAAAGCGTGAACGCCACCGAGATGGCCCGGCGCAAGTTCCGCGACATTGCTGTGATCGGCGGGCTTGTGGTACAAACCGCCCCCGGAGCCACCAAAAAAGCACGGCACCTGCAGGCCAGCGCCAGCCTGCTGTTCAATGTTTTCAACGAATACGAACCCGGCAACCTGCTGCTGCGGCAGGCCTACCAGGAAGTGTTTGATCAGCAGATGGAAGAAGTACGGCTGCGGCAGGCGCTGGATCGGATTTCAAACAGCCGCATCATCATCCGGTTTCCCGAACGGTTCACCCCCCTGAGTTTTCCCATTATCGCGGATGGACTCAACCGCAACAACCTGTCCACCGAGCGGCTGGAAGACCGCATCCGGCGGATGCAGGAACAGTTGAACCGGGATGCAGGAGGGTAATTAATTTTAGATTGCGGATTTAAGATACGGATTGCGTCTTTCAATGGCGGTTTAGGGAAATGAGTTGGGCATTAGACGATTTGAATATTTAAAATTGGCCCGATGCATTTGACCGGAAGGAAGGAAGTACCCAACAGCTATCGGCCAACAGCCTGCAATAACATACATTGCCCTGCCAGCGGATGCCCACCCGGTGGGCGCCTTTGAAATGAAAAAACTCCGGACCGTCCATCCCGCCTCCTGCTTCAGAAATTTTCCAACTCGCGTAAGCAGGAACATTATCAGCAGCAGGAAATCTGCTTAATTTTATGTCAAATCAACCAACATGCTCAAAAAAATAGGATACGGATTCCTCGCCGCCCTGGTAATTGCGCAGTTCATACGCCCGTCACGCAATCAATCGGAAGGTCCCTTTCCCAATGACATCAGTAATAAGGTAACCATCCCCGCTGATGTGGCCACTATTTTGAAAACCTCCTGCAACGATTGCCACAGCAACAACACCCACTACCCCTGGTATGCCATGGTGCAGCCCCTGGGCTGGTGGCTGCAGCGCCACGTGAACGAGGGAAAAGAACACCTCAATTTCAACGAGTTTGCCAGCTACTCCGCCAAGAAACAAGACCACAAACTGGAGGAAGTGGCAGAAACGGTTACGAATGGTGAAATGCCCCTCACCAGCTATACCTTCATCCACCGCGGGGCCAAACTCTCCGCCGAACAGGTGGCCGCACTGCAAAAATGGGTGACCGAAAGCCGGACCCTGTACCGCACGCCGGAACAGCCAGCCGGTGAAAATGGTGTTGCCAAATAAGTAAATACAGCCCATTCACAACAGCTGTTCAGGTATGTGCGGAAACAGTTTCCGTTACCTTTACTGCCGTTTATGCAGCAGGGACACCGCTTGATCTGGAATGAACAAACGCTCTGGCTTTCGCCGGAACGTTTGCTGTTTTGGGAAGAACAGCAAACGTTGGTGGTGTCCGACATTCATTTCGGAAAAAGCGGCCACTTCCGTAAAGAGGGCATCGCCATTCCGCAGGAAGTATTCCGGGAAGACCTGCGACGCCTCTTTACACAGGTTCATTTTTACCGGGCACATCGATTACTGATTACAGGCGACTTTTTTCACAGCCGCATGAACCGCGAAGCAGAACTGTTTGAAAAGTGGCGACGCGATCATTCGCTGCTGACCATACACCTCGTACAGGGCAACCACGACATCCTGCCGGCCGAGTGGTTCCAGGAACAGAACATAGAGCTCCACACCTACCAGTATAAACAAGGACCGTTCCGGTTTGTACACGAATGGGATGGCACCGATGCTGCGGATGAAAACCCGTTCTACACCTTCAGCGGGCACCTGCATCCGGGCATCCGCATCGAAGGAGTGGGCAAACAAAGCCTGCGCTTCCCCTGTTTTTACTTTTCCAAACACTACGCGGTCTTGCCGGCATTTGGACGCTTTACCGGTCTGCACCTCGTAAAACCCGGCAGGGCCGACCGTGTGTTTGCCATTGCCGACCGGCAGGTGCTGGAAATGCCGGTGGGGAACAGCCGTACGATGCGGAAATAAGCGGACCTGTTACGGTGCCGCATAAACGACAACGATGGAAGAAAAGAAACTGATGATCGCTTACGACCCGGCATACGCCCACCCGTTGCCGGAAGGGCACCGGTTTCCCATGCTTAAATACGAACTCATTCCGGAACAGTTGGTGCACGAGGGGTCCATCAGCCCTTCCCACCTTTTTGCACCGGATAGCTGCAGTGATGAAATCATCCTGCTGACCCATGGCCCCGGCTACCTGCACAAACTCGACCACCAGTTGCTCACCGAACGGGAGCAGCGGGTGATTGGCTTCCCGCAGTCGCCGGCACTCACCCGCCGCGAAAAGATCATCACCCGCGGCACCATTGACTGTTGCCACCATGCCCTGGCAAACGGTGTGGCGCTCAATGTAGCAGGCGGTACGCATCACGCGTTTTATGAACGGGGGGAAGGGTTTTGCCTGCTCAACGACTTTGCCGTGGCAGCCAACTACCTGCTGCAACAGCAACTGGCCGGCAGCATCCTGATCATTGACCTCGACGTACACCAGGGCAACGGAACCGCCCGGTTGTTTGAAAACAATGAAAGGGTGTTTACGTTTAGTATGCACGGGGCACATAATTACCCGTTCCGGAAAGAGCGGAGCGATCTCGATATCGGGCTCCCGGACGGGACCAACGATGAAAAGTACCTTTCGCTCCTTGAAACCAACCTGCAGCGTCTCTTGCGTGACGTGCAACCGGATTTCGCCTTTTATCTCTCGGGCGTGGATGTGCTGGAAACAGATAAATTCGGAAAACTGAAGCTGACATTGGAGGGATGCCGGCAACGCGACAAGTTGGTCTTCTCCTTTCTCCGCCAGCACCGGATACCCTGCACCGTAGCCATGGGCGGCGGCTATTCGCCGGATGTACGCACCATCGTGGAAGCGCATTGCAATACCTTCCGTATGGCAAAAGATGTGTTTGGTCTGAACTGAATGTAACCGGTCAGCTCTGCTGCCGGCGCTTCAACTTGAGGTAATCAATAAAAAAGATGATCCGGGCCGTAAACTCGTTGCCGTGCGGGGAAAGAAGTGTTTGCGTGGCATTGCCAAAATAGCGGTTATGCTTCATGCCATCCACTTCAAAATCATTGGCCAACCAGTTTTTCCAACCCAGCACAAAGCGGCTACCGTAGTTAAAATCCCAGGTGAAGAACACGTCTACATTCCACAGGTTGACATTCTGGTTCAGACCATCAATGAACGTGCGTTCCTTCCAGAAGCCATCGTTGGCCAGGTTGAAGAACTGCTGATACGTTACACGATTCCAGTAATGCCGGGCCCGGAGGGTCAGGTTCATCCGCGGTGTGAAGTTGTAAATGCCTGTCAACAGGCCGGTTACATCCAGGTTGCGGCGGCGGCCAATGATGGGCTCTCCATTAGCTTCGCGTCGGAAGGCATAGCCAAACTGTCCCTGGTCATCCGTACGGCGCACATCCAGGTCGAGGCTCAGCCGGTCGTTAAACCGGTAGCGAACGCCGGGGTGGATAACGATGAAGGGATCGTTTTTGATGTCAACCGATTCGGCCAGGCCTAAGTTAAAACGGGCAAATAATTTTTTCCGGCTGTCGGTACTTCCATTGATGCGAAGAAAACCCCAGGGCACTTTCCGCATGTAAAGGCCGGGCGTGCGGAGTTCAAAATAATCTTTTTCCCACAGGGGTTGCAGTTCCGCATTGATGCTCAGGTCCCAGAAGTTGCGGTAAAACCAAAAGGCCCCGGCACTGTAACGCATGTTGGTAAGCACAAAGGGTTTGTAGAGCATTTCGTGGCGGATCCCCAGGCTGTACGAATACGAATTGTAAACCGAACGGGGCGTTAGCTGGTTGTAGCTGATGCGGGCGCTGGTGTTGAATTCATTGGGCGCCCGCAGGATACCAAGGTCGTTGGGGTCGTACCGGTCGCTTTCGGTATTGTTGTTGATGGAAAACTGCCATTTGCCGCTGACCTTACCAAAGTTGACAAAAGATTTGAACCCGTTATACGGATTGTTACCCATGATCTGGCTGTAGTCGAACTTAGCCTGCAGGGCGTACCGGTTCGTTTTTTCAAAAAGAGCAAGGTCGAGTCCCGTTACATTAGAATTACGGGTTCCTCCAAACCGGATGACATTGGCATTGGTCAGCGTAATGCTGGAACGCCCTTTGAGCGCCTGGTCCAGCACAATCAGATTATAGTTCGTCAACGGTTCTGTTTGCATCCGTTCCCGTTCGCCGGTGCGGATGTTTTCGATTTCGGCATAGGTGGCCGCACCCACGGCATTAAACACGCCGATGGCCAGCTTGTTACGGTTCCGGCCGGAGAATTTAGCTGCGTTGAGCAACTGCACCACGCCCGGGTTGGAGATGATGCGGGTACTGTCGGTACTGCCCTTGCTGCGTGCCCGGTAGTACCCACCCGGGGTGGCGCCCACCCGCCGGGAGTAAAACAGACCTGCTTTGTTGAAAATTTCCGTCCCTTCGGTAAAGAAGGGACGGTTTTCCTGGAACTGTACTTCAAAGGGAGAAAGGTTGTTGATAACGTTGTCGGAGATTACCTGCCCGAAATCCGGAATCAGGGTCATATCAAGGGTAAAGCTCTCATTCACACCGTATTTCACATCCATCCCCCCGTTTCGCAGAAACTCATTGGTGCGGCCGCTTTTGCCGGGTACGGTGCGATAACCGCCGGTAACGTACGGCAGGAAGGATAGCCGCAGGGGCGGCTGCAGGTTCTCCAGCCCGGCCAGCAGACCAAACTGGTTAACGAAACCGTTTTCATTGGGGTTAACACTGTTCCAGTAAGAGTTTTCGTTGCTGCGCCGCACATAGCGCTGGAAGTTGATGCCCCAGTCCTGTTTATCTTTTTTTGCAAACCGCAGGGAAAAATAAGGAATCCGCATTTCCACGATCCAGCCATCGTCCTGCATCGTAACCTTGCTTTCCCATACGGCATCCCAGCTGTAATCGCTGGGAGGACCGAACTGTGAATTGCGGTTGGGACTGAGACGGCCGTCGCTTTGCACATTCCGGCTCGTGACGAGGAAATGAAAGCCGTTCTGGTCGTCGTTGTACGTATCAAAAAAAACCGAAAAGTAGTCTACATCCTGCCGGCTCTCTCCGTCCCGCGCCGTCAGTTGCTTCCGTACCAGTTTGGGATCATCGTACAGGTAGGCCCCAATGTAAATAGCGTTGTTGTCGTACAGCACATATACCCGGGTCTTGTAGGCAGAGGGGGCGCCGAAGTTGGGGCTGTTAACAATAAAATCTTCAGCGGGAATGGCTTCTTTCCAGATGGATTCTGTGAGCAACCCATCAATTTTGGGTGCAACGGTTACTTTGCCCGCCTGCATGATCCGCTCGGGTCCCGTTCCGGCATGGACAGGAAAAAGGGGGGAAAATATCAGGAAAAGTATCAAAAACCGCAACATCGGGGTGCAAGCTATACCAATTCCTGCGCACGCCATGCCTCATTTATATGAGCGGTTGGCTGATTAGCATACAGGGAACTGCCTCAGTTGTAAGAACAAGGAGTTTCGGAACGGAATGGGGCTAAGGATGCACATGGCCTGCAGTGACTGGTTCTCCTTTTTTCTGAGATACTTCACCCTTCTCATGAACCGATGCCTTCGCCTCATGCCTCAGCGCAATCAGTTCATTTTCTTTTTCAGGTTGTTGACCTGGTCCTGTAAGTTGCTTACCAGGCTGGCCAGGTTGCTAACATCCCATCGTTGCAACTGACTGATCTTGCTGATGACGAGCTGGGCGCTCCAAATCTCGAGTATATCTTCTGCACTCACCTGGTAGGGCTGAAAACCCGGGTTATCGCTCACCAGCATCAGTTTGTTCTTGTTGCGGTTGTTCTTTACGATGCGTTTGTAAACCACTCCTTCAGTGCGGCTGAGGACGATGCAGGCCTGGTTATTTTTTACATCCTCCAGGCTGTTCACCTTTTCGCCGATGATCACGCTGCCGCTGGGTGTGGGCAGCATGCTGTCGCCGGTGATCTCAAAAGCCCGGTACGTACCGCTGCTGAGCATGGGAAGGGTGAATGTATTCAGTTCGTCTAAAAACTCAGGGTCGGCATAGCCGTTAAGGTAACCGGCCGCCGCCTTAACCGGCACAAAATGAATGACATTGGTTTCGGCGACCATCTTGAGTTGCCGGCGACGGGCGATGTAACTGCCCTTGGTTTCGGAAAGATCCCGGCGCAACAGGTCATCAATGGATACCTTAAACAGATCACTGACCCGCTCCAGCACTTCGTAGTTGGGCTCTGCCCGCTCCTCTTCGTAGGCGCCCAGCAGGGAACGCTTGATACCGATTTTGAGGGCAAATTCTTCCTGGGTCCAGCCCCGCAGCTTGCGGAGGTATTTCAGGTTCTGGTTTGCTGCTGCCATAAAATGGGATTTAACAGCGAATTTACTAATTAATTTAGTTTTCCAAAATTTTTAGCAGTTTTTTTTATCCAATCATTGGACTCTGAAATCAGGTTGGCTGGAACAGCCACTTTATTCTTCGATGCCGTAAAAGAAAGCCCGGCAACTGTTACGATCGCATGGCGACTGCCGTTATGAAAATCTTAACATGTTCGCTCCTGCATGGAGGCATGAATTCGTACTCAAAAACCGTAACTTTAGTAAAGTTCATCCGGCAGGCAGAAACGGTTCAATGACCTCTCAATTCCAACATGTAATTAAATTGGCTGTAGAAACAGCCACGAGGCATCCGGACTGAATTCTCCACCCCAAATACGGTAATATGCAAACGACCTTATTTGTTCTGATTGACTTTTCACCTGCATCGGCCACCCTGCTCGAATTCGCACGAAACTGGAGCCGGCTTCTGGAGGCCGATATCCGCCTGGTGCACCAGGTGTATGGCATGGCACCCGTTCTTACAGACGCAGAGAGCAAACTGGCACTTTTGCAGGCGGAACAACAGGAAGCAGAGTATAAACTGCAGGAATTGATTCGTTCCTGCGAATTGCCCCGCCACAAAACAACCATTGCGGTTACTGCCGGTAACCTGGCTGGCTACCTGCGGCAGGAGCTTCAGCTTTTTACCGGCGGCATCATTGTAACGGGATTAAAAGGAACCAGTCCGCTCAAGCAACTGTTCATCGGAAGCACTCCGCTGAAACTCATTGAGGAAGCCGACCAACTGGTGATAGCGGTTCCGGCACATGCATCCACCCTACCTCCGCATACATTGAACGTGGCGTTACACTATAAACACCCCATCAACCAGGCTGCCTTTGCACAGCTGCTGGAGCAATTGCAGCCGCATGTACAGACACTTAACTTCTTCAGTGTGGTTACCGCTAACGATGACGCCGCCGCAACCACTGCCTGTCTGGAAGAAACCAGCCAGGCTTATGCAACCCGCTATCACACATCCAACTATCAATTCGTGGGCGAGCAGGAGCAAGTTTTTAATGAAATAAAGAACTACCTGCAAGGCCGGGAGGGCTACCTGGTGGTACAGGAAGGATCCCGTACACTCCGCGACCAGTTATTCCGGCGCTTCCTGATCAATGACCTGATATACGACGGATCCCTTCCCTTAATTGTACTTCCCGCGTGAACTGGCTCTCCCAACTGGCAGAACACCCCTTTTATGAGTTTGCACTCATCCTCGTGCTGGCAGCCCTGCTCGGCGCGCTCGGGCAGTTGCTGCGGCAGCCCCTGATTGTCATGTTCATCGCATTGGGCATCCTGGTGGGGCCCTCGGTACTCGACCTGGTGAAATCCAAAGACAACATTCGCCTGCTGGCGGAAATTGGCATTTCCATCCTGCTCTTCATTGTTGGATTAAAACTTGACGTACGTGTCATCCGGTCGGTCGGAAAGATCGCCCTCCTCACCGGGCTGGGACAGGTGATCTTCACCTCCCTGGTGGGTTACCTGATTGGGCTGGCCCTGGGCTTTTCACCCCTGCACAGCTTTTACATAGCGGTGGCACTTACGTTTTCCAGCACCATCATCATTGTAAAATTGCTGACCGATAAAAAGGAAATTGATTCGCTGCATGGACAAATTGCTATTGGTTTTCTGATTGTACAGGACCTGGTAGTGATCCTCGTCATGATTGTTTTATCTGCTATGCGCATGGAGCGTGCAACCACACTGGGTGCCGACCTCCTGAAGACCCTGGCCTCCGGAAGCATTTTATTGCTACTCACTTACGTGGCCATGAAATGGATCATTCCCCGGCTCAGTTATTTCCTGGCCCGTTCGCAGGAAATCCTCACGCTGTCGGCCATTGCCTGGGCGCTGGGACTGGCTTCATTGGGTGAGATCATGGGTTTCAGCGGTGAGGTGGGTGCTTTTCTTGCCGGTGTGAGCCTGGCCTCCTCTTCGTTTAAGGATGTCATCGGCAGCCGTCTGGTGAGCCTGCGTGATTTTTTGCTGCTCTTCTTTTTTGTTCACCTGGGTGCCAATCTCAACCTGGGGGTCATCGGCAACCAGGTAAGCGCTGCCTTGATTTTCTCGGTATTTGTACTGGTGGGCAACCCGTTGATCGTACTCATCATCATGGGGGTGATGGGTTACCGGAAACGTACCTCCTTTCTGGCGGGACTGACCGTTGCCCAGATCAGTGAGTTTTCACTCATTTTTGCCGGATTGGGCCTGGCCATCGGGCACATAACGGAAGATACTGTAGGCCTGATCACACTGGTGGGCATAATTACCATCGGCTTATCGACTTACCTCATTCTTTATTCGCACCGGATTTATGAATCACTGGCTCCTTTTCTCGGCCTGTTTGAACGGAAACATCCGTACCGGGAAAACCACGCCTCCGCTTCTTCGGGTCAACAAGTTGACATCATTCTTATTGGCCTGGGGCGTTTTGGAAGCCGTATAGCCGACAACCTCGACAACTATCCGCATCTTTCCTACATGGCTGTTGACTTTGATCCAACCGTTGTTAAGGAGTATGAAGCAAAAGGACGTACTATCCGGTATGGCGATATTGAAGATCCGGAACTTCCGGAACAGATTCCGTTCTGGGATGCACGCTGCATTATCAGTACTGTACCCGATAAAAATATTTCCCTGCACCTGTTACGCATTCTGAAAGCACAGGGCTATGCCGGAAAAATCATTGTTACAGCGCTGAATGAATCAGATTACGGGGATTTGCAACCCTATGCACCTGATCAGATTCTGTTGCCCTACCAGATTGCAGCGGATAACTTCTACACCACGCAACTGGCACCACTCCTCGGCTGAGGATGGTCTGCTTACCTGCGCCGGGCAGATTTCATTGCCGGGGCAGATGAATCCAGCTGTCCTTCCCTTGCGGCAGCTACCGCATCAATGGAAGCCACATTGGCTTCTTTCCGGGCAATATAGGTATGCCGTGTGTTGGGGAAAAGCCGGGGGATCCATCCGGGCAGTTTTCCACTGGGAAATTCCTGGTAATAGCCGGTCCGCCGGAAGCGGGGAAAATGCTTTCGTACCATGGCATCGGCCTTGAACCGGTTATAGCTGTAACATTTCCCGTTGTTGTTGGGCAAAAGGCCCAACCGGCGAATGGGGTTGTGCCACCAGTTGTGGAGGTCAAAAACAGCAACACCGCCTGACTTCAACGCCTGGTACATGCCGGCAAGCAACAGGTGCTCATGCGAAGGAGAGTAGATCAGTGTATCACCGCAATAGACCAGGTCAAGCACATGGTTGAACGGGGGACGGAAGTAATCGGCCCGTATGAACAGGATGTTGTGAATGTTCTGCTCCGCCGCTTTTTGTTGCGCATACAGGAGCGAATCCATGCTCAGATCACAATGCAACACCCAATCGAAGTGCTTGCTCATTTCAAATGTGTAATAACCGGAGGACCCGGTGAAATCACAATAGATGTGCCGTTTACCGGTAGCCTCGCCAATCAGCTTGTAAATAAAATCCACATGCCGGTATTTCACATTGCGCCATCCCTCGGGTACCAGTTCGGGGCGGGCCCAGGACTTACCGGGGTCTGCTTCACCAATACCGGTACGAAACAAGTGGTGGTAGATGGCTTCGTGATAAGCGCTGCGTTCATCCGTGGAAAAACTCAGCGGCTCCGGCGGAAGAATTTCCAGAATTGACTGATCGTAGTATGGATAAACGGAGTTGCAGGAGTTACAATGAAAAGACCCTTGCACGTAGCGGGTGGACGAATTGCATACCGGGCAGGATAGAATGCGTTCGAGAAGTTCTGTTTTTTGTGTTTGCATAAGCAGCTGAAAAGTGTACGGTTTAAGATAAATATTGCAGGCAACACAACGAATGAACAAGATAAGAAGGAAACCTGAAAAATGCACCTTTTTGGCAGAAGTCCCCTGCTGCCAGGCGATCAGCCGTAAATTTCAAAAGCTCAATGTGCCTGTAAAAGTTCCATGTTGCACAACTTATAGTACAGAAAAAAGCCAATTTTATTCAATAAAGTTATAAATCGCTAAAAAAACGCTTTCCCGCTGATATGTTATTTAAATGTTAAGAACGATAGGCAGTTGCCACCCCTTATCACGCGTATAGCCCAGTTCCCCCTTAGAAAGGGCGGTACGCTTAAACCAGGAAGGAAGAAAGAAATGAATCAGAATATTTTATCCTGCAGTTCTATGGCCTGGCTGAACTCGGCCTGGTCAAATACCAGTTCCCGGTTGCTGATGGCTTCACGTAATACGTCATTGATGGTCACAACGCCCTGGAATTGCTGATCGTCATTGAACACCACCAGGTAGCGTGTTTTATGACTGTTGAGTAATTGCATGCATTTCTCTACAGTTTCAAGGGGACCAATTACCGGTAAGAAAGTGCTCATCACCTCCCGGATGGTGGCACTGTGGCTCGCAAGTCCTTTGAGTATCACATTACGGCTGTAATCACGCTCCGAAAAGATGCCCTGAAATTCTCCCTCCTTCATCACCACCAGGTAGCTCAGATTCACAGAATTCATCAACTGCAGTCCCTCAATCACCCGGGAATCGGCGTCAATGAAGTTAAAAATCGGGGGCTTGCTGTTCAGTATGTCCTGGGCGGTACGCATAACGGGTCGTTTAATTCGCTAAGATACCCGCAACATAGTAAAAAATAACTGATCCCGGTCAATCCCTTTCGCAATCCTTTGCACCTCCTGCAGGAAGTCTTTGCGAACTGCCCCGGAAATCGGATATTTACCGCCCATATCCCTTAAACGCATGGCAACAAAAAAAAGCCGGAAAGAACCGCCGGTGATTCTGATAACGAATGATGATGGCGTAACGGCACCCGGCATCCGCAGCCTGGTGGAAGCCGTAAAAGACCTGGGTAAGATTGTAGTAGTGGCCCCGGATAAACCCCAGAGTGGCATGGGACATGCCATCACCATCGGGTACCCCCTGCGGTTGCACCCGGTAGCCCTGTTCGACGGCGTGGACGCCTGGCAGTGCAGCGGCACGCCGGTGGACTGCGTGAAACTGGCCGTAGACAAAGTTTTGCACCGTAAACCCGATATCTGCCTCAGCGGCATCAACCATGGCGCCAACCACAGCATCAATGTGATCTACAGCGGCACCATGAGCGCGGCCATAGAAGCCAGCATTGAACACATACCCAGCATTGGCTTCTCCCTCATGAATTACAGTATGGAGGCCGACTTTTCCGCCAGCAGCACCTATGTGCGGCAATTGGTTGAATCTGTGCTGGCGCTTAAAAACAAAAGCAAACACCTCTGCCTCAACGTGAACATCCCCAATGTGGATGGCAGCCTCATTAAGGGCATTAAATTCTGCCGGCAGGCTTATGCCAAATACGATGAAGAATTTGACGAGCGCCGCGACCCGGCCGGCCGCCGGTATTTCTGGCTCACCGGCGAATTCAAAAACTTTGACAAAGGCAAGGATACCGACGTTTGGGCGCTGAACAACAATTATGTAAGTGTGGTACCGGTGCAGTTTGACCTGACCGACTATCAACTGAAATCCCAACTGGAGAAAAAAATGAAATTGTGATGTTTAAAATTGACAAATACCCTTTCGGTCTCACCATCGGCGCCCTCGCCCCTGTACTGGGCATCGCTATTTATTATATCCTGAAAATTGACCCGGCCACGATCAGTTTTGGCGCTTTTATCGAATACTTCTTCCGCACCAAAGCCTTGCTCACCGCCGTAGGCAGTCTCAGCCTCATCGCCAACATCGTCCTGTTTACCCTCTTCATCAACGGGCGCAGGGATAAGACAGCCATCGGAATTTTCATCATGACGGTTATGTACGGCATCATGATTCTCTATGCCAAATTCTTTATGTAACACGTATCCTCCCCTTTCGTAACATTCTGCCCGCAGCGATTGGCTGATGGAACCAGCTCTGCATCAAGCGATTCGATCCCCCAATTGATCAAATAATGCGCAACCGGTTGGGGCTTCCGCGTATTTTTACTAACTTGGCTGCTGTCCGTACAACATAGCTGCGTTTTCCGGCACGCAGCCCATCTTATATCCTGCGGAAGCCGTGCAAACTGAAACCACATGTCTGACCAAACCGAAAACAACCGATGCTTCCCTGTGTAACAACCAGTTGGGATGACGGCCATCCCCTTGATTTCAGAATTGCCGAACTGCTCGATAAGTACAACCTGAAGGGAACGTTTTACATTCCCCGGCATAACGAAGAGCACGAAGTGATGGAGGAAACTGCCATTGCAGAACTCGGCCGGCATTTTGAAATAGGCGGACATACCTTCCATCATAAAGCTGTGTTTGAGGTGGATGCCCTTCAGTGGCGTGAAGAGGTTGACAGTTGTTACCGGTGGTTGCACCAGTTGCTGGGCACGCCGCCGCAAAGCTTCTGTTTCCCCAAGGGACAGATCAACCGGGCTGCGGCGGAAGCTGTTTTTGCGGCCGGCTTTCATACAGGCCGTACAACAGAACTATTAAGCACAGCGCCGCGAACAGGCAACCGGATAAAACCCACCACCCTGCAGGTGTATGAACACAACCGGCCAACGTACATCCGTCACCTGCTGAAAAGGGGCCGGGGCTTCAATCTGCTCCGCTGGATGCTGCAGGGAGGTGAAACCGACCTGGAAAGGCTGACGGAAAAATTCCTCGAACAAACCCTGCAAACAAAGGGCTGCTTTCATTTGTGGGGCCATTCGTGGGAAATTGAATCCTGTGGTCTGTGGAAACAACTGGAGCAGATGTTCCGCCGGCTGAGTGGTCTTGCAGAAATAGCTTATATTGAAAACAAAGATCTGCCGCAACAATCGCTGCAGGCCTCTGCCTGACAAACACCGGATTAATCCATTAACGCCTTAAACAACACAATGCAACCACAACTTCTTTTAATTCTGCATATGCCACCGCCCATTCACGGTGCTGCACAAGTGGGCAAATTCATTCATGACAGCCTGTATATCAACCAGGCATTCAGGTGCACCTACATCAACCTCGCCACCTCCCGATCTATGGAAGACCTGGGGAAATTCAGCTTCCTGAAAATCTTTTTTACACTCCGTGTCCTTTCCCGGATCCTGTGGGAGCTCTTAACTGTACGGCCGGAATTGTGCTACATGACCTTTGCCACCACCGGTTTTGCATTTTATAAAGACATCACCATCATTGCCCTTCTGCGGCTGTTCCGGAAAAAAGTCCTCTTTCACTTTCACCACCAGGGAGTACGGCACCAGTCGGAACGACATGCCTGGAAGGCCCGTGTCTTCCGCTGGGCGCTGGATCACAGCAATACGAACATCCTTCTGCTATCACCCCACCTGTACCATGATGTGGCGGCCATCGTTAAGCCCGAACAGGTACTGTACTGTGCCAACGGAATTGCGGAAACATCAACAGGCACAACCAAAACCACTGCGGCCGCAAACAAACCCGTTCAACTGCTTTTCCTGAGTAATATGCTCCGGTCAAAAGGCATGGACATCCTGGTGGAAGCATGCAGCCTCCTGCACAAAAAGGGGCTTTCGTTCTTCTGCCATTTTGTGGGCGACTGGAAAGACACATCGGCTTCAGAATTTGAACGTCTGCTGCAGCAAAAAGAGCTCTCCAACCATGCTAAAGCTTACGGAAAAAAAACGGGAGCAGAAAAAGAAGCGTTTTACGACCGGGCCGATATTTTTGTTCACCCCACCCTCAACGATGCCTTCCCCCTGGTACTGCTGGAAGCCATGCAACACGAACTTCCGGTCGTTTCCACCTTTGAAGGCGCCATCCCGGAAATTGTAGCCGACGGCGAAAGCGGCTTTCTTGTTCCGAAGAACGATGCGGCAGCACTGGCCGGCAAGCTGGAAGCTCTGATGGGAGACCCCGCTCTCCGTAAGCAGATGGGAAAAAAAGGAAGAGCCTTGTACGAGGAAAAATTCACGATTCATCAGTTTGAGCAACGCTTTGTAACGGTCATAAAACAAGCCCTCGTATCCCCTTCCTGAGTAAATGTGGTTATTCCCCTGACAACCGGCATTCCCTTCAGGATCAGGTAACAGTATCTTTCTGCCCTGTATGAAAAGGGGTATTCCCATACAACCCGATACCGGGCACAACCGCCAGCTGGCCAACCTGTTTCATCAAATGGCACAATGTTACCGCTACCTGGGGCCGGATGAACGGTTCCGGGCTCTGGCTTATGAAAATGCGTCCCGCATACTGGCCAATATGCAGGAGCCGGTGGACCTATACGGCAACGATTTAAAAAAACTGGATACAATCAAAGGGGTGGGCGAGAGCATTGCTGAAAAAATTGTGGAGTTTCTGCAAACCGGCACCATCCGCACATTAGAAGAGCTGAAGCGACGTGTACCTTACGGACTGCTTGAACTCATGGAACTGGAAGGTTTTGGTCCGGCCACCGTGCGTCTGTTACACAACAGCCGGGGCATAAACAGCAAAGAGGACCTGGTTGCGGCACTGGGGGATGGACGGCTGACAGGCATAAAAGGCATAGGTCCAAAGAAAATCGCCCACATGAAACAGGCATTGAAACTGGAAAACGCCAAAAAACGGATACCCCTGCAACAGGCCACGGTCCTTGGTAAAAAGTTGATCGATGTGTTGGAGAAAATCCCCCACCTGCTTCATCCCACGCTGGCCGGCAGTCTGCGCCGCAGAAAAGAAACCGTGGGCGACCTCGACATCGTAGCGGTGGCAGCTCCCCGCTACCGCAGGCAGATCATGCAGCAGTTGCGGGGGCTCTCGTGCGTGGAACGGATGCTTTCAACCGGCACTACCCGTGCCAGCTTTCTGTTGCAACCCGGCAGTGTGCAGGTTGACCTCCGGCTGGTAAGCGAAGCCGAGTTTGGCGCCGCCCTGCTGTATTTTACCGGCAGCAAGGAGCACAATATCCGGCTGCGGACTCTGGCCCGCCAGCGGGGCTGGAAAATCAACGATTACGGACTCTTTGACCTCCGCAGCGGCCGACAACTGGCCGGCAAATCGGAAGAAGAAATGTACCACCAGCTCGGTTTCCGGTACATCCCCCCCGAAGAACGGCTGGGGAAAAATGAACTGAAAGCGGCAGCGCTGCCACCGGTCGCCTGATGGCGGTGTAGCGTGCGCCTACCTATCTTTACATCCGCATGAAGTATTACATCATAGCCGGGGAAGCCAGCGGCGATCTGCATGGAAGCAACCTTGTTCGCGCCCTCCACCGGCAGGATGCACAGGCCATCATCCGCTGCTGGGGTGGAGATAAGATGCAAGCAGCGGGCGCCACGCTGGTGAAACATTACCGGGAGCTAGCCTTTATGGGATTTGCCGAAGTGGTAAAAAACCTGCCCACCATCCTGCGCAACCTCCGCTTCTGCAAAGAAGACATCCTGCACTACCGCCCCGATGTAGTGGTATTGATTGACTACCCCGGCTTCAATCTCCGCATCGCCCGCTGGGCCCATGAGCAGGGATTGAAAGTGGTGTATTATATATCACCCCAGGTATGGGCCTGGAAAGAAAACCGGGTGAAGCAGATGAAACAATGCATTGACCGGCTGCTGGTGATCCTGCCGTTTGAGAAAAAGTATTATAAAGACCGCTGGAACTGGGAGGTAGACTATGTAGGGCACCCCCTGCCGGAAGCCATTGCGGCAGCCCGGCAGGAGGAAACGCCTCTCCTTTTTAATGATGCGGATAAGCGTCCATTGATTGCCCTGTTACCCGGCAGCCGCAAACAGGAGATCCTGAAAAAACTGCCGGTGATGCTGGAAGTGAGCAAATCATTTCCTGCTTACCGCTTTGTGGTGGCAAAGGCTCCGGGGTTGCCCGAAGAATTTTACGACGCCCTGCTGGCCGGCTACCCGGGCGTGTCGGGCGTATCCGGAAAAACCTATGCGTTGCTGCAACAGGCAACAGCGGCGCTGGTTACCAGCGGCACCGCCACCCTCGAAACCGCACTGCTGGGCGTTCCGCAGGTAGTGTGTTACAAAGGCAACCCCATCAGCTACCAGATTGCCAAACGGCTGGTACGCATCAAATACATTTCGTTGGTGAACCTCATTCTGGACCGGGAAGCGGTAGAAGAATTGATACAAAACAAGCTGACCACAGCTGAACTTATTACCGCACTCCGCAAGATCCTGCCCGGGAACGAAAACAGAATGCAGGTACTTGCACACTACCAGGAACTGGATCAATTACTTCACACAGGCACTTCCGCCTCCGAAAAAGCCGCACAATTGATCCGCATAACAGCAGCTGACTGATCCAGATCAGTAACATTCAGAACATTCAGCAGCTCGTAGTATTTTATGATCTGACTCATAACACTCCTTTAGGGGCTCCAGTACTTTCGTACCACATTAGCCCTTTTCACACATAAAACAAACTCAGCATGAAACACTGTTTTCTTCCCGCACTTATCAGCATTTTGTTCCTTCTGGGATGCAGCAACAGTACGGAATCCACCACAACTACCGCTCCTGATGCCGCTACTCCGGCCGGGCAATCCGGTGTACAGGACGACGAGTCGGCAAAGGACGTGGTAAAAATCGCAGCAGGCAGTAAAGACCACACCACCCTCGTTGCCGCCCTGCAGGCAGCCGGATATGTGGATGCCCTTTCGAATGCCGGCCCTTTCACCGTTTTTGCTCCCACGAATGCAGCATTTGACAAGTTGCCCAAGGGTACCGTGGAAGATTTACTGAAGCCGGCCAATAAAGACAAACTCCGCGACATCCTCGAATATCATGTGTATGTAGGTGTATTGAAAGACGCTTTGATGAGCGACGGACTTACGTACGGCATGGCCAGCGGAAAATCGATTACCATTGGTAACAAAGATGGACAGCTTTCTGTAAACGGCATCAACATTCTCGCAACCATACCAGCCAGTAACGGCATTATTTACGTTACAGACGGCGTATTATTGCCGCCACAGTAAATCAGATTCCCGGTGCCGGCTGCCGTTTGCAGTGGCTTTGTGCAAGCGGCAGCCGAACCAACCGGGTAAGTGTACGCCCGGTGAATACACCGGAGGAAACGGCACACATGCAAAAACTGATCGCATATATTTTTTTCAGCGTTCTGGCACTGCAGGTTTTAAGTCCGGCCCTGCTGGTGGCGGAGTACCACCTCAACCTGGGCCGCTACCTGTTAACATGCATCAACAAAGACAAACCCGCCTCAACCTGCCAGGGTAAATGCCAGTTGAACAAAAAAATGGCTGAAAACGAAAAGCAACAGCAGGAACCAGGAATGCGGCATGTACAAAAAGAAAATGTCTTATCATCCCGTTCCTTTCCGCCGGTCTGCCACGTAATACTTCCCTCCGCTACGCCGGACTATCAGACCTTCGTCACCCTTCGCATTAAAGATATCTCTATCGTTATATTTCATCCTCCCCGGATTTCCTGGCAATAACGGTCCTGCCACTTCTACCCACCGGATTGCCCGAAAAAGCATCCGCTATTTACTGATTTTTCAAACTGAATCCCATGTACAGGAAATCTTGTATCTATCTCCTGCTGTCCATAATATTTTACAGCACACTAACCGCCCAACATATAAATCTAAAATTAGTAGACGTCTCCAGTAAGGAGCCAATTAATCACGCTTCCTTTATATACGGATCGCAAAGAGGCAGCTCCGATCAGAACGGCTTCATTCACATTGATTTTACCAAAGGCACGATTCTTCATATCAGCCATGTTTCGTATCAAAACCTGCAACTTGATGCTGCAGCTGTCAAAAAACTCCCACACCAAGTAACACTTGAACTGGAACCGGCAGCCCAACAGCTTGGACCTGTAACAGTCTATGGTCTGCGTGGCAAATTGCCGGCCCGCACGATGCGTCTCAACCAGGCAGACTGGGTACAGCATGATGCCGGCCAGGTATTGCAACAGATACCCGGTTTCAGTGCCGTAAGAAAAAGCGGAGCCTATGGTTTCGACCCTGTTTTCAGAGGTTTTAAAAACGAACAACTCAACATACTCAATGATGGTGCAATGGGCGCCTTTGCGGCCTGTCCCAACCGCATGGACCCTCCCACCAGCCAGGTAATGATCAACCAGGTGCAGCAGGTTGAAATTATCCGGGGTCCGCACAGTTTCCGTTACGGACCTGCAAGCGGCGCGGTCATCAATTTCAAATCCGCGGATCCGGCATTCAGTGAACGCACAACCGGTTTCGGACGAATTACAACAGGCTATGAAGCCAATGGCGCTGTTTACCGTACAGAAGGTATGGCTGGCATACGTTCGGCCAAACTGCAGCTTTCGGCAGCGGGTTCCTTTTCGGGGGGAGCCGGTTACCGCGACGGGAATGACAGCATCATCCCTGCAACATTCAACCGGGGTGCCGGCGGATTGTATCTGCACTACCAACCAAAGAAAAACCATGTGGTATCACTCACTGCCACACGCAACCATACACGCAACACCGATTTCCCAACACTTGCAATGGATTTACTGGGCGATGATACCTGGATGATACAGGCCGGGTTTTCTGTACAATCATCTGCACACTGGTTCAGCCGCTGGCATACCCAACTGTTTACTTCGCACGTAAATCACAGCATGGGCAATGGATTGCGGCCTGTTTCTAAACAGATGCTGAGCCATGTAAAGGCGTCCACCCTTACATCCGGCGGAAGAACAGAACTGACGTTGCCGTTTAAAAACAGCACCCTGTTTACAGGAACGGATTTTAAGTATGAAACAGCAGATGGCAACCGTACCCGTTCCATGCTCACTGGTCCGATGGCCGGAAAAACCTTTATTGATACACTGTGGCAGAAAGCACAGCAGTACAGAATTGGCCTGTTCGTAGACTGGCAGTTGCGGCAGGGCAGCTATACATTCCTTTTCGCGGCGCGTCTTGATGCGGTTCAGGCCAGATCGGGTATCACAGCATCCACATTCAGTAAACTGTATGAAGCCAACAAAGGAGAAGACCTGAATTTCAGTGTAAGCGCCGGGGCAAGCCGCCCTTTCGGAAATAAATGGCAGGCCGGTGCATGGGTGGGTCGGGATGTACGCAGTGCGAGCCTGACCGAACGGTTTATCAATTCATTACCGGTAGGCGTGGATCCATATGAAATGATTGGTAATCCGCAATTGCATGCAGAGGAAAACAATCAACTGGATATACAGCTTGCCTGGAGGAATGAAAAGACCAGCTTTGAATGGAATGGCTATGCGGCCCTTGTCACCAATTACATTACGGCTGTCATCCGGCCCGATCTCAAACCGCGTATAGCAAGCGCGCCCGGTGTGCGCCAGTTTATCAATGTACCGGAAGCAAGGCTGTTGGGCTTTGAAGCAACGTGGAACCAGAAATGGACACCAAAGCTGAAACAGCAGCTAACAGCCGTTTATACACACGGCACCAACTTCACAACAAAAAGTCCACTACCCGAAATAGCCCCATTCGACCTTCGCTGGAAAATGGAGATACTGTTGCAGGGCGGACAACTGCTACCCTATCTGCAGGTACGCTCTGTTGCCAATCAGAAAAGAGTGGCCCGGGATTTTGGAGAAAATACCACTGCCTCTTTTACAACTGCCGACCTGGGTATAAAATGGATTCCGGTTCAACGGCTGCAGGTTACAGCAGCCTGCAATAACCTGTTTGATGCTGCATATCGCGAACATCTGAGCCGGTTTATCCGCCCAACATTACCTCTGAA
Source organism: uncultured Chitinophagaceae bacterium (assembly GCA_937862815.1). Lineage (GTDB taxonomy): Bacteria > Bacteroidota > Bacteroidia > Chitinophagales > Chitinophagaceae > Lacibacter. Next base: position 215,958 of record CALMED010000012.1, read on the forward strand.
TGCACCAGGCAGAACCTTTGTACTGATGGTGGGGTACCAGTTCTGAAACGGCATCAGCACAATGAGCAGACTGCCTCCGATAAGGAGGCAGTTTTTTTTATTACACCCGGAAGCCAGGCTATAAAAGTAAATTGTAACAGATTACTGCACTTAAACACTCAAAATAATAAGTTATAAATCGGTCAAACAGAGCCGCAAAAAATACTAAAGTATAACGTGTTGTGCTACTGAAATATTCAACTGATTCTATAGCTATAGTTAGATTATCAATTACACTTTGTCTCTTCGTTACTTTTTGCCCCGACTCTATCGGCCGAAATCTTCGACTTGCTTCCAAAAAGTAACCAAAAAGGGCCCCGCCATCGATTATCCGCCCCTCATTTATTCGGGTCGGACAGGCACCCCGATGGCGGAGCCCCCCCCCCGCTGAGGCGGGGATTTAGCTGTATTACTACTGTAGTGCCCAGCAGTAGAGCCCTGAATCGTTCATCAATAGCAAGTCTCAAATAATCCAAGACCTTTAATAGCACAACACGTTAAAATATAACGTATTGTGCTATTAAAAATGTTTTACACCTCTTTGCCTACTCTGTAAAAAATGCGACCTTGTTTGTTAAAAAAGTAAAACCACAGAATTGACTGAATACAGCATGGGGATGCACTGAGGTGATTATTGAAAATCACTTAGTTTATTAGCACAACACGTTAAAGTATAGAATATGATAGCATTGCGGCTAGTCACTGCAAATAGGTGGCGGGAAAATATATAAAGAACAACCAGAAGATCAAATAGCAGTAAAAATATTCTGATCAGAGACAAACCTCCAAACAGGCAATCAGTAAAAGCATAGTAAATTCCTGCAAGGGAAAAAAATTCTGAGTAGAAATAAAAAACGGTGAAGATCAGTAAATAGACTCCTGCTCCGGATGACCCTGGAGTTTAATCAGCATAACGGTTGCAATTGACTGAGCCCTTTGCTTAGCCGTTTCTGCGAGTTCTCCTTCAAAGAGATCATCCACTGTTTGATGAAATAAGGAAATCCATTTTTTATAATGGTGTTCCCGGATAGGACATTTCTGATGAACCTGCTTATGAACCTGCATCGGATTTCCTGTATAGCTGCCGGTATGAAACAGAATGTTCTCCCAGAAACGATACATCAGCGGTAAATGCTTCTCCCAGTTTACCTGAACAACATCCGTAAAAAATGGTCGCAGCTCAGAATCCTGCAAAACCCGTTCGTAAAACAGGTCTACCAGTGAAATAATATCTTCTTTAGATGACAGGTCCCTGCGCATGCAGCTATTATTTAAAAATGAGCATACTGAAGTCTGTAATTGCCTGCAGCGAATGTAACTGACCGGCCCGGAGATGAAACACATCGCCCTCCTTCAGCAGAAACAGATCATTTTCCAGTATAAATTCAACGCGACCCTTTTGCACAACGAAATAAGCATCCTTATTTGACGAGTATTCTTTCATAACCGCACCGGCTGGCAAATTGAGCATCATTATCTGTAACCGATCGTCCTGAAAAACAGCCGCTTTATTGATCTTGTCGTACCGGAGATAATCAGCAATATTTCCTATATACATATACAATTGATTTCAGAGATCTTTCCTGTTAAAATATTTAACCGATAAAAAAAGCGGTAATAAAACCCAAAGCATTAAAAAGACTGCCGACACAACCATGCCTTTTGCGCCACCGAAGAACTCGTGAAAAACAGCACCGGTATAACCCATAAGCGCTGCGATATCCAGCTTCAGTAACAGTAAAATCCTGGATAAATCCACCGGGTTGAGCAAACCCATTGCAATCATGGGCTTCTCAAGCGGATAATCGGCAAACTGAAAAAGAAACAAAAGTACCAATGCGTCGTATATCAGGGTGAAGAAGAACCACAACAGAATAGATATGCCAATTCCTTTGGCCTTATCGCGGGTACGAACAGCTGCAAGCAGTGCAATTCCTACAAAAATTACAGAGAGTACCATCCCTGCAACAATCAGAATCCAACCTGCGGGAGATGCGGCATAAAGCAATACAGGCAATCCTACACCCACCAGGTAAGCAAGCGTCATAGACAGGGCCAGACCGCTGTAAATACTGTACCACAGGGTTTTTCGCCTGATCGGCTGTGCTACCAGCAGCTCAATAAATTCGGATGAGTTGTAAACATAAATGGTTGAAAAAACAATACTAACCAGGGGAATAATGATAAGCAGCAGGTTCATAAGGCTGATCAGTCCCTTGGTGGGATCCGTATCCATATTAAAGACTCCAATAGATATTAAAAGCAGGCAGGCAGAATATCCCAGTACGATCCTGTTTCGAAGCAGGTCCAGCATAACATATTTAATGACCGTTCTCATAGTGCATTTGATTTCATTATGTGAGCGATAGCCTGGGCAAGCTTTTGCTGCCCGGTATCCTGCTGCAGCTGTGTAAGGCTTTTATGAAAACGTAACTGGCCATCCTGCATATAGATAATTTCACTAACCACATCATCCAGTTCGCTCAGTATGTGAGAAGTAATCAGGATCAGTTTTCCATTGCGGCGCTCTGACTGTATCTTTTCTTTCAGAATTTCAGAAGCTACCGGATCCAGTCCGGCTGTTGGTTCATCCAGAATCAATACATCCGGGCAAAAAAGAAATGCGAGCGCAGCACTTACCTTCTGGCGTGTGCCTCCGCTGAGGGTCCGCATACGTTTGTCCTGTATACCAGGAATCTGAAAGGCCTCTATCAGCTCCTCATCTAGTTTACGATGACCGGACCGGATATCTTTCATCATGGAAAAAACCTGGGCGATGGTCATGTTCTCCGGATATCTGCCTATCTGTGGCATGTATCCGATCCGGTCGCGGTAACTCCAGTCGCGCTGAATGTTGTGCTGATCAAATGTGATAAAACCGCTGTTGGGTATAACCATTCCAAGGATGGTCTTTATCAACGTGGTTTTACCGCTGCCATTGGGACCAATCAGCGCAATGGCCTGCCCGCGTGTGCAGGTAACACTCACATTATTTAATGCAATCAGCTTGCCGAATTTTTTTGTAACGTTGGAGGCAATAATCATGATTCATAATTGAACAGGGCGCATTAAGGGATAATCATCCTTCATATCCGCAGGTGTAAGCGCCGGTAGTATTTTTTCGATCCGGTCAAGCAGCGTGGCCATGAAACTTCTGTACAGCATCATTACAGACGCATTCCGCTCTGAAATCATTGCAAAAAGACTTACTGGCCTGTAGGGAACATCCCCTACACCGTTGCGGTTGAGGTCGTATCCTTCATATTTATCCCAGTAATTACGGTCAAAGCGACTTAAAACGAGGTCGCCATTTGTAGCCACATCAAAGGAATTACTCTGAAAATTATTACCGGTGATCATATTATCGGCACAGTTAGCCTGAATCTTGAGGGCCCACCCGTTGGAGCGGAAGAGATTTCTCTGCATGCGCAAGCGGCTGCTTCCTTCCATAAGAATGCCCACGGAATTCCGTAAAAACCGATTACCCTCCACCCGGCCATCAGAAATATCTTTCAGCAGAATTCCATAGGCTGCACTCCCCCAATTGTCGGAAAATGTATTGTCAAGCATATGAATCCGGGAAGAATACATGACAGCCACACCTGCCCCGTTATCACTGAATTGATTTGAGCGGTATACATCATCATTGGAAAACATAAAGTGAATCCCGTAACGTACATTCTGGTAACTGAGATTACTCTCAACAAGCGAATGCGTAACAAATTCAAAATAAATACCGTCCCGGTGGCCGGTAACCCTGTTAGATGCTATATGCAGGCTGTCACTCTTCCAGCAATGAATACCGTTCGCCGAATTAATTTCATCCCGGGCGTCGGACTCTATCCGGTTGCCTTCAATACGGCAGGCGGTAACGTGTTGGGCATAGACCGCAAAAAAATTCTTTTCAAATTGATTGTTCCGGATCGTAACATTTCTGCAATCCACCAGCCGCAGTGCGGCCACATCATTGTAACTGCTTCTGCCGGAATTCCGGAAAACCAGTCCTTCTACAACAACCCGGTCGCTCTGTATGGTCATAATCTCCCCCTTACCTTCACCATCCAATACCGGAAAGTTCTGACCCAAAATCACCACCGGCACCCGTACCTGGAGATTAATCTCACAGTATTCACCCGTGTTTACCAGGATTGTATCGCCGGATGCCGCCCGTTCGAGAGCCTGCGTAAGGGTGGTAAAGGGACCTTTGCGGGCATCAACCAGCAACACACGGGCTTGCGAAGTAAGGGCATTCACGAAAAGTAGTATCAGGAAAGGGATGCGCATCATTTTACAATTTCATCCCATGCCAGAGGCTTTGCTTTCAACTGAACATTCACCGACTCACGGGCCGCAGCCGTCTCTAAGGCGGCCAGCGTGCCTCCCATGGGACCTCTGACAGCATCACCCTGCAGCCAGAAAGCGGTTGCTGCCGGAATCAGCTTTTCTTTCTGACCATAATCCACCACATAAATACCGGCTACCTGTGCCTGTGATAACTGGCCGGACTTAAGAAACCGGAACAAACAATGCGTATCGTCAAACTTGAAAACCTTTCCCTTATCAGAAACCACTTCGGCGCCAAACCGCTGATCTGTGATAATCATTTTACAAAAATGACAGGCATCCTGGCCAAAGCGGATGGGCTGTGAACCCGTCTGACAACCAGCTGTCAGCACAATCAAAAGTGTAGTCATAATCAGTGAAGCAGGCACCTGTGCCGCTTTACGAAAATTCTTCCATTCCATCCATACGCCAACAACAAGCATCAATCCCACAACGAGAAAGATATAGCCCCCCACATCCGGGAAAGACCAGGCACCAAAATTCAGCAACTGTTTATAACCGATCAAAGGAGGCTGATAGGCCATACCGGGAACAACAATGGGTGCACTGGGATCAAGGTTGTGACCATAATTATATTCCCACCTGTAAAAATCAAACATGGCAATAACCCCAAACATAATGAACAGCACCGTCCACGTGTAAAAAAACCAACGCCGGTTCACAAGCCAGGTTAGTATTCCAAAAAGGGCAAAGGCCCCTATGAGATAGGGCAGAATAACGAATTCAAAAAAATCTTCGGTATGAAGTGTCCGCATGCCAATATAGTGATTGAGCCCGTTTACTACATTCACGTCACCACCGATTTTATGCGGGTAAATTTTTAGTGTCAGACCTTCCGGATATTGAGGAGCAGCGAGATCAATGCGCCACAGCGGAAATAAAAGCGAAATAGCTAAAGCCAATCCAGCTGTGAGGCTTATCAGCCGTACGGTTGGCAACAACTTGCTGTTCATGGAATTAAATTTTCAAAAAAGGCACACCTGCCCGGCACTGCGCCCTGGCAGGTGTGCCCGTGTATCATGACTAAAAAAACATTCATTGATCATTTACTTACTTAGCACCTTCAACAGGTGCCGCACCTGTTTTACCCACATGGAATGTAAGCGGCACATTGCTGCCGGCGGGTGAAATACGGATATATCCCTGCATTTCCTGGTGCAGCGCACTGCAGAAGTCGGTACAATAAAAAGGTACAACCCCCACTTTTTCGGGCACCCACTTCAGGGTCTGTGTTTCGCCCGGCATAATCAGCAACTCTGCGTTGTTTGCCCCCTTAACAGCAAATCCATGCGGCACATCCCAATCCTGTTCGAGATTGGTGACGTGGAAATACACCTCATCACCCAATTTAACACCCTCTATATTATCAGGAGCAAAGTGGGACCGTATGGAGGTCATGTACACATGCACCTGGTTGCCTTTCCGCTCAACACGGGCTTCCTTTTCACCTTTGGCTACGTAGGGATGCTGATTTTCTTCAATCTTGAATATTTTAAGACTGTTCTTTTTAATCAAATCACCGGGGGCGGCCTGTGCATAGTGCGGCTCACCAATGGTGGGAAAATCGAGAATCAGCTGCATCTTATCGCCGGAGATGTCATAAATCTGGGCACTTTGAGTGAGTTCGGGACCAGTAGGCAGGTAGCGGTCTTTGGTTATCTTATTATAGGCAACCACATATTTACCAAACGGCTTTTTGGAATCGCCGCCCGGAATACAAAGGTGACCTATTGAGTAATAGGTGGGTACCCGGTCAAGCACCTTCAGGTCCTTGATATTCCATTTAACAATTTCGCTGCTCACAAAAAATGAAGTATAGGCATTACCTCTGCCATCAAATTCGGTATGAAGAGGTCCAAGGCCAGGCTTCTGCACCTCGCCGTGCAAGGCCGCCTCATACTTGATGACGGGAAGACCCTCATAATTACCATCATAATTTTTATCAGAAATGGCCTTCATCATCTTTGAAAAAGAGAATACCGGGATCAATGCTGCCAGTTTACCACTTCCCACGATGTATTCACCTGTTGGGTCCACATCACAACCGTGCGGTGACTTGGGACAGGGAATCAGGTAGCAGATATCAGCCAGGACGGTGGGGTCCAGCACAGTAACTTCTGTTTTTATTGTATGCTTACCGGTATGGGTCTTATCATCCCAAACATTGTGCGCATAACGAACCTGCTGTTTAACACCCTTTCCTGCTTTAACGTATTCCTCCGCTTTCTTCCAGTTAACAGCCAGGATAAAATCCTTATCCCGCTGGGATGCATTCACTTCCAGCAGGGTGTTGGCCTGTTCGCTGTTGTAACAACTGAAGAAAAACCAACCGTGACTGGGGCCCTTGCCTGCATGGCTCAGATCGAAATTGACACCCGGAAGCAGCAATTGAAACGCTATATCCATGCTACCCTCTTTGGACACACTGATAAAGCTGACCGTTCCCTTAAAGTTCTTTTTGTAGGTATCAATCGGCACATCACGGTTATCACCCATTGGTATACTGAACCGGGTTCCTGCCACTACATACTCCGTATTTTCTGTTATAAAAGGCGACGAGTGATTACCGGCGCTGTTGGGCAACTCCAGTATTTCCGCGGTGCGGAAAGTGGTGAGATCTATACGGGCAACCCGGGGAGTGTTGTTGGCATTGCCAAAAACCCAGCGGCCATCCACTTCACCGTTTGTCTGCGACAACTCTGTGTGGTGCAGATCGTCCCAGGGTACAAATCCATGGGAGGTCTGGAGCATGGGCTTCGTTTCTTCACTGTAACCCCAGCCTTTTTCCGGATCAACCGAGAAAACCGGAATAACGCGGAACAGGCGCCCACTCGGCAGGCCATACACACTCATTTGTCCGCTGAATCCCCCACTCACAAAATTGTAGAACTCATCGTATTTTCCCGGTGGCACATATGCTTTTTCAGCTGAGCCGGTAGCAGCAGCGCTGCTGGCCCCTTTGGGTTTACAGGAAGTAACCGATACCAATGCGGCGGCTGCGAGGCAAACCACCATTCCATGTAACAACTTCATATTGATGATTATTAAAGGTTTAAAAAGAAGTAAAGTGCCTGTTATTGAACCCCGTCGTTTTTCCGCATGAATTCAAGCACATTATACGCGTCATTATCCGTCAGATTCTGGTTGGGCATGCGCACCAGGCAGATTTCCAGTTGGGCCATCGCTTTCGGATCTTTTTCCAGCATCTCATCCACATTGGTCGCAAAATTGAGAATCCAGGCAGGGGTATGCCGTGCGGTAACCCCTTTCCAGCCGGGTCCCACCACCCGCTCGTCTGTCAGTTTATGACAGCTTGCACACTTGACATCATACACTTTTAAGCCTGCTTCCGCTTTGGCGACATCCAGGGTCGGGCTCACCTGTACATTTTTGAATTTCCCGATACCATCGTCGTCGGGAGCAGTTGTGGCAGGAGCCGGTTTGCCGGCATTGTTACCGGCATCAGTACCGGAAGAATCGTTACTGCCACAGGCATAAACCAAACCCGTAAACAGCAGCAGAATGAATAATTTCTTCATGTGTCATAATTTTTATGACACAAGATTAACCCAGCCTGAACGGGGCTAATATGACTGGAGTCATAAACGCTTGCGTTGTGATCAGAATCAGTAAAAAAGCAGCAACCCGCTTACAATCGGCTGAAAAACATGACGAAAATCATAAATTTTATTAGCGCCCATCAACCAGAGGTAGGTAGAAATGATTCTATTTTGCTGCATGCCATCAGAAACAGTTCCCTGCATCATCAACCCTGACCTTCTCCTTGCCTGGGGCGCCACTTTTCGCGACCTGGAAAAAGGAAAGGTGCTCTTCTGTGAAGGAGATACGGCGAATTTTTACTACCAGGTAACAGAAGGAAAAATCAAGATGTGCAACTGCAACGAAAAAGGAAGAGAATTTATACAGGGCATCTTTCAGGCTGGACAGAGTTTTGGCGAACCTCCCTTATTCGATAACAGTCCGTATCCTGCAAGTGCCGTCGCAGAAACAAATGCCAGTGTGATCCGGCTGCGGAAAGAAAACTTCCTGCAACTGATCAAAGAAAATTTTGATATTCACTTCTCCATAACCCAAATGCTGGCGCGACGGATTCGTAGCAAATCGATTAAATCCAAATCACTTTCTTTCTATGACCCAACCTATCGGGTAAAAACGCAGTTGGAACAGTATAAAAAAGACCTCAATTTACAGCCGGGTCAACAGGTAAGGGTGGACCTGACCCGGCAGCAGATCGCCGATATGACAGGGTTACGGGTGGAAACGGTCATCCGCACCATCAAACACCTGGAAGAAGAGGGCCTTCTGCACATTGAACGGGGTAAAGTCTATTGCTGATATGACCTGAATCATATTGAACCGGTTCAATTCTGCTTCTATTTGCTTATGCACACCCCGGTACAGGAGTTTGTTGAGAAATGGATAAGGATAGCAATCCTGAATCTTGCTGTTGTAGCGGCTATTGGGGTTGTTCTGCGGTACAAACAAGCACTGTCTCTCCCCGGCGTAGACTACAAACATCTGCTGCATGCTCATTCGCATTATGCATTTGCGGGCTGGGTCTCCACCGCGCTGTATACAGGTATTGTACACTTTCTTCAACCTGAACAATCCGCACTCCGGTACTTTCGGGTGCTGATGCAGCTGCACCTGGCAGCAGCACTGGGCATGCTCTTCACCTTTCCGTTTATGGGGTATGCAGGCCCTTCCATTTTCTTTTCTACTCTTTCGATATTCAATAGCTGGTGGTTTGCAGCGCTCAGCTTTCGCTCGCTGTTGCAGAACAGAAAAAAATCAGTTACGCCCTGGATGTTGACCGCCTTATGCCTGATGATCCTTTCGGCCGCAGGCACCTTTTACCTCGCCTGGATGATGTATCATAAAACACTGAATCAAAGTCTGTACTTCGGGGCTGTTTATTTTTACCTGCATTTCCAGTACAACGGATGGTTTTTATTTGGCACCGGCGGCCTGCTTATCTCTGCACTTCCAGCAACAATTCCCGGCCATGGGAAAAGGGCTTTGCAACGTATCTTCCTTGTTCTGCTGCTGACAGTTATTCCCACAGTTTTCCTCTCCATGCTCTGGATGCGGATTCCCGGTTGGATGCATGCTGCCGGAGCTTTTGCAGCTGTAGTGCAACTGGTTGCGCTGTATTACCTCTGGAATGTATGGATGAAATCAGGGTTTGCGGACGGAGTACGTTTGCTGAAATGGGAAAATCTGCTGGCTGCGGCCGGATTAACAGCCTTTTCCCTCAAACTGATCCTGCAGGCGCTGTCGGCTGTTCCCCTGTTGAATAAATATGCATTCGGAGTGCGCCCGGTTGTCATTGGCTTCCTGCACCTGGTACTGCTGGGCTGCATCACCCTGCTGCTGCTGAGCTTTTTTATCCGCCAGCACTACCTGCGGACGAATACCCGGTTGGCCGGATGGGGCCTGACGCTTTTTACCGGCGCTATTCTGTTCAACGAACTGGTTTTATTAGTCCAGGGATTCCGGGCCATTGCACAGGAAGGCATGGCGCAGGCACCCAACCTGCTGCTGGCTGCTGCTCTGAGTATGTTCAGCGGCATTACCCTGTTTCTAACCGGGCAATTCACACAACGGTGCCAACGAACATCACCCCCGCACCAGCGGCAGGATCACCAGGCGCAGCAGGATGACGCCCATAGCAAACAGGAATAAAAGGATCGAAAGCCGGTTGATACCGTGCATGTATTTCATCCACTGGGTTTTGGGCCGTTCGGGATCGGGTTTCCGGAGATAAAGGTATTCGGCAATCTGGTGGAGGACACCCATATAATTCTGTTTTTTATTTCAACAAGCCACCGGCTGGTTTGTTCGTTTTCCGGTCAACAGGCGGGCAGGCGCACCGCCCTTTTCCCTATCTTCGGAACAACAAATGTACTGTATGCAAGTTATCGTACGACTGGTGATGGGCGCACTGCTGTTGAATGCCTGTACCGGTAAAACCCCCTCCCTGTTTCAACAGGTTCCCTCCAAAATAAGCGGGATCACCTTCATCAACCGCATTGAGGAAAACGACATGCTCAACATGATCAATTACCAGTACCTCTACAACGGGGGCGGTGTGGGCATCGGCGACTTCAACAACGACGGGTTGCCCGACATCTACTTCACCTCCAGCCTGCAGCAGAACCGTCTCTACCTGAACAAAGGCAATCTATCCTTTGAGGACGTGACCGAACAGGCCGGTGTGGGCGGGGAGAAAAAATGGTGCCGGGGCGTAACGGTGGTGGACATCAACAACGATGGCCTGCTCGATATGTATGTGTGCGCCGCTGCCTGGCAGAACCCGGAATTGAAAAAAGATATCCTGTATGTCAATAAAGGAGTGGACCAGCAATCAGGTGTGCCCCGCTTTGCAGAGATGGCAGCCGCCTACGGTTTCACCGATACCGTGAGCACACACATGGCCGCCTTCTTTGATTACGACAACGACGGCGACCTCGACCTTTACCTCGTAGTGAACGATCTTAACAATGAGTTCCCCAGCACCTTCCGCAAGATCCGCAACGATGGTACTGCTTTCACCAACGACATCCTTTACCGCTGCGACTGGAACGAAGCCATGCAGCGTCCCTACTACACCAATGTAACCAGGGAGGCCGGCATCACCTGGGAAGGCAACGGCCTGGGTATTTCCATCCTCGACATCAACAACGACGGCTGGAAAGACATTTATGTGAGCAACGATTACCTCAGCGGCAATCTCCTCTACATCAACAACCGCAACGGCAGCTTCACCAACCAGAACGAACTCTACTTCCGCAAAGGCAGCCTCAACGCCATGGGAAACGACGTGGGCGATATCAATAACGACGGTCTGCCCGACATCGTGGAAATGGACATGATGCCCGAAGATAACTTCCGGCAGAAAATGATGATGAACCCCGTGGATTACAACTGGTACCTCTACTCCAACCGCTTTGGCTTTCCCTACCAGACCGTGCGCAACAGCCTGCAGCTGAACCGCGGCCCCCGCCTGCTGGAAAACGACAGCACCGGCATCCCTTTCTTCAGCGAGATAGCCCATTTCAGCGGCATAGCCCATACCGACTGGAGCTGGGCGGCCCTGCTGATGGACCTCGACAACGACGGCTTCAAAGACCTGATGACCACCAACGGTCTGCCCAAAGATGTGACCGACCTCGACTTTGTGGCCTACCGCGAACAGAATACCCTGGCCGGGCTCAACGAAGCGCTGCAACTCCTGCCGACTGTTCACATCCCCAACTACGTGTTCCGGAACAACGGCGACTGCACCTTCAGCAATGCCACCAGCCAATGGGGCTGGAACTTCCCCACCTACTCCGCCGGCATTGCCTACGCCGACTTTGACGGCGACGGCGACATGGATGTGGTGATCAATAACACCAATATGGAAGCCACCCTGCTGGAAAATAAAAGCAACGAACTGCCACAACGACGCAACTACCTGCGCCTGCGTTTCCGGGGCGATACCAGCAACCTCAACGGCATCGGCACCATCGCCCACATCTACTACAGCGGGCAACAACAAATGGGAGAACTCACACCGTACAAAGGCTATATGTCAACTGTGGAAAACATGCTGCACTTCGGGCTGGATACCTGCAGCCGGGTGGATTCCATCGTCATCCGCTGGCCGGGCGGACAGCAGGAAACCCTCATCAACCTGGCGGTGAATCAAACCCTGCTCGTGAGCCGCTCGTTCAACACTAGCCCCGTCGTTGTTCCGTCCCTGCTGGCCTCCGGCAACTGGTTCAGCAATATTACCCGCAGCAGCGGATTGCTGTTCCGGCACCAGGAAACCGACTTCGTGGATTTCAACCTGCAGCGCCAGCTACCGTATAAATTTTCACAGGGCGGACCCGTTCTGGCCAGCGGCGATCTCAACGGAGACGGCCTCACCGACCTGGTGGTGGGCGGCTCAGCCCCCTACCCGGCATTGGTCTTTATACAGCAACCCAACGGCCGTTTCGAAGGACGGATACCGGGCAGCGGAACAGCGCAAACAGCCGACGACAACGGACTCTGCCTCTTTGATGCCGACGGTGATGGCGACCTCGATCTCTATATCGCCCGCGGTGGTTATCAATTACCAAAAGACGACCCGGGCTACACCGATGTGCTCCTGCTGAACGATGGCAAGGGCAACTTTACCCCCGATAGCCTGGCCCTGCCGCGCCTGCTTGCCAGCACAGCCGTGGTAACCAACGCCGATGTGGATAGCGACGGCGATCAGGATATCCTGGTATTCGGACGGGTGGTGCCCGGCGCCTACCCGCAGCCCGAAAGCGGATACCTCCTGCGAAATATTTCTTCCCAGGGAAAGGCCCGTTTTGAACTGGCGACGGCGCAACTGGCCCCGGAGCTGGAAAAGATCGGTATGATCACCGCAGCAGTATGGCAGGACCTGGATGGCGACGGTTTCCCCGACCTGGTGGTAACCGGCGAATGGATGGGCATCCATTTCTTTAAAAACGAGAAAGGCGTACTAAAGAGAATAAACAATCCGGCCGATAACCGCACCGGGTGGTGGACCGCACTCGCCATGGCCGATGTAGATGGCGACGGCGATGCCGATCTCATTGCGGGCAATTTCGGCACCAACAGTTACTTCCATGCGAGTGCAAAGGAGCCCCTTACCGTTTACGGCAATGACTACGACGGCAACGGCCGCTGGAACATGCTGCTCAGCCAGTGGAACCTCACGGTGATGAACGGCAGCCGCAAGGAATACCCCATAGCCGGCCGCGACCAGCTGGCAGAAGAAATGCCGTCTATGAAAAAACAATTCGCCAACTACTATCCCTACGCCAAGGCGGATATGACTGCCATACTGAAGCCCTTCAACCGTAAAAACGAACAGGTGCTGCGGGCGGGTTACCTGGAGTCGGTCTGGCTCGAAAACACAGGCGGTTTCAACTTCACCGTACACCCACTGCCCAAAGAACTGCAATGGAGCCCGGTGCGCAGCATCCTGGCCGGCGATTACAACGGGGATGGCTTTACGGACCTGGTGGTGACGGGCAACGAATACAGCATGCATCCGCTGCTGGGGCGGGTGGATGCTTCCTGCGGCTGGGTGCTGCAGGGCAACGGTAAAGGGCAGTTCCGCCCGCTGTCCATACGTGAAAGCGGTCTCTTCCTGACAGGTGATACCCGTTCCCTGGTACCCATTACCATCAACGGCCGTCTCTGCCTGGCAGCCGGGCAGAACAACGACCAGCTGCTCGTCTTCCGCAATAACATCCTCCCCTGAGGAATACCGGCTGCCAGCAGGTATAACTGCATGAACGTTCATTAGTCGTTTTCGCCGTAAGGAATCTTCAAAAAACGGCGAAAACGTTTTATCTTTCCATCCCTCGGTTGCCTGCCATTTTTTTTAAATCAATCATAGTATGCCTTTATCCCAAGCAGCCGGCTTGCAGCAATTCAAAAACCAGGTGGGTATCCGGTTCCAGCTGTACAACAGCCTGTTTACCTCGCTGCCTTTTCACCGCATTGAACGCACCGGCATCCTGCTGTCCCTGTTGCTCAACAATTGTGAAGACGGCTACCGGCAGGGACTGAGCCCCGCCGCCATCATCTCCGATTTCTTCAGCCGGCATACCCCGTATGGTAAAGAACAGGAGCAACTCGACCTCCTGTTCCGGTTTGTGCAGTATGCCGAGCGGCAGATCGTGTTGTTTGATGCACTGGAAGACGCGTCTTTCACCGCGGTACACGACATGCAGGGAAGCGGAACGGTAAAACAGTTGCTCAACGATGTACAGCAGGCCGGCAAAGAACAGGAGCTGCTGGATAAACTGAACGACTACGAAATCCGCCTTGTGCTCACGGCACATCCCACGCAGTTTTACCCGGGCACGGTGCTGGGCATCATTCACGACCTGGCAAAAGCGCTGAATGACAACAATGCCGCCCAGATCAATACCTATCTGCAGCAGTTGGGCAAGACCCCCTTTCTGAAACGGCAGAAGCCCACGCCCTACGATGAAGCAGTGAGCCTCATCTGGTTCCTGGAAAACGTTTTTTACGCCGCAGCGGGAAAAATATACACCCAGCTCAAACAACAACTGGAGCTGGGGATCGAATACAACCAGCCCCTGATCTGCATGGGTTTCTGGCCCGGGGGCGACCGCGACGGAAACCCCTTCGTGACCAGCGATATCACACTCAAAGTAGCCGCAGCACTGCGGGGCGCCATCATCAAGTGCTACTACATGGACGTGCGCAAACTTAAGCGGCGCCTGACCTTTAAAGGCGTGGAGCACCTGCTGGCAGATCTGGAGCAAAAACTCTACAACAACATTTTCATCCCCGGATACACCACCAGCCTCACCCGAAAGGAAATACTGGGAACACTTTTCGAGATCCGCACCATCATCGTACACCAGCACAACGGGCTGTTTCAGCAACTGGTGGAGCAACTCATCAACCGGGTACAACTCTTTGGGCTTTACTTTGCCACGCTGGACATACGGCAGGACAGCAACGTACACGGACAGGTACTGCAGGCCCTGGCTGCACAGCACGGAACCGATGGCTACACTCTGCTGCCCGGCTTTGCACCCGATCCGGAACAGGCAGCCACCGACAGCCTGGTGCAGGATACGCTGGCCTCCATACAAGCCATGCGCACCATCCAGGAGATGAACGGAGAGGAAGGCTGCAACCGCTACATCATCAGCCAGTGCAACAGCGCCCGCAACGTACTGGAAGTATTTCAGCTGTTTGAACTGGCGGGCTGGGACCGGAAACATATCACGGCCGATATCATTCCCCTGTTCGAGACCATTGACGACCTGCAACGGGCAGCCGGCATTATGGAAGAACTGTACACCCATGTCACTTACCGGCAGCACCTGCAACGCCGCGGCAACAAGCAAACCATCATGCTGGGCTTCAGCGACGGTACCAAAGACGGCGGTTACCTCATGGCCAACTGGAGCATCTACAAAGCCAAAGAAGCGCTGACGTTGCTGTCGCGTACGTACGGCATTGATGTGGTGTTCTTTGACGGGCGGGGTGGTCCGCCGGCCCGTGGTGGTGGAAAAACGCACAAGTTTTATGCCTCCATGGGTAAAAACATTTCCAACAAGGAAATCCAGCTGACCATCCAGGGACAAACCGTCAGTTCCAACTTCGGCACTATAGAAGCCGCCCAGTACAACATTGAACAACTGCTGCATGCCGGCATAAGCAACGACCTCTTCGCCGCCTCCAAAGTGGTGCTGCAGCCCGGGGAAGAAGCGCTGATCACCGAGGTGGCTACCTGCAGCCAGCAGGCCTACCTCGCATTAAGGGAACACCCCTCTTTTGTGCAATACCTGGTGGATGTGAGCCCACTCCGTTACTACAGCGAAACCAATATCGCCAGCCGCCCCACCAAACGGGGCGCCGCAGCCCGGCTGGAATTGAAAGACCTCCGTGCCATTCCTTTTGTAGGCGCGTGGAGCCAGATCAAGCAGAATGTAACGGGATACTACGGCGTGGGCACAGCCCTGGAGCAGATCGAAGCGTCGGGTCGTTTTGAACAACTCAAACAACTGTACAGCCATTCGCTGTTTTTTAAAACCCTGATGGATAACTGCGAAATGGCTTTGCAGAAATGCTTTTTCCCGCTCACCGCCCACCTGGCAGAAGAACCGGTTTATGGAGAAATCTGGCAACTGATTCACAGCGAATACGAGCGTACCAAAAAGTATGTTTTAAAATTAAGTGGGAAAAGCAGCCTCATGGAAGACTACCCGGTGGAACAATTGTCCATCCGTATGCGGGAGCGGATCGTGTTGCCGCTGACCACCATCCAGCAGTATGCCATTCAGAAAACCCGGGAACTGAGCCAGCCGGGCGTACCGGCCGGCCGGAAGGAAGACTATGAAAAACTGATCATCCGCAGTTCGTTTGGCATCATTAACGCGGCGCGGAACTCGGCCTGATTACAGCGGATCTTTCCCTGGCGGCACAGCAGCCATACCGGCAGAAAGCCTATTTTTGCACCTCAATTTTCCGCCATGAGTCGTGTAAAAACAGGCCTGGTGCAGATGAGCTGTACCGCCCGCAAAGAAGAGAACCTGCAGAAAGCCATCACCCGTATACGCGAAGCAGCGGCCATGGGTGCCCAGATCATCTGCCTGCAGGAACTGTTCACCTCGCTTTACTTCTGCGATGAAGAAAACTACGATAACTTTTTACTGGCGGAGGCCATACCGGGTCCATCCACGGAGGCCTTGAATGCAGTAGCCCGCGAACTGGGTGTGGTGATCATCGCCTCCCTGTTTGAAAAACGGGCACAGGGCCTGTACCACAATACAACAGCCGTCCTCGATGCCGACGGCAGTTACCTCGGCAAGTACCGCAAGATGCACATCCCCGATGATCCGGCTTATTACGAGAAATTTTATTTCACACCGGGCGACCTGGGCTACAAGGTGTTCCGCACCAAATTCGCTACCATCGGCGTACTGATCTGCTGGGACCAATGGTACCCGGAGGCAGCCCGCATTACCGCACTGATGGGCGCCGACATCCTCTTCTACCCCACGGCCATTGGGTGGGCCACATCGCAGGATGCAGCTACCAATACCGAACAGTACAACGCCTGGCAAACCATCCAACGCAGCCATGCGGTAGCCAATGGCGTGCACGTAGTGAGTGTAAACCGGGTAGGCCTGGAACAGAACGGCGCCATGCAATTCTGGGGCGGCTCTTTTATCAGCAATCCTTTCGGTACCGTACTGTACCAGGCGCCGCACGAAGAAGAAGTGATACACGTACAGGAACTGGACCTGCAGCTGAGCGACCGCTACCGGACGCACTGGCCGTTTCTACGCGACCGGCGGATTGACTCCTACCAGCCCATCACCAAACGGTACCTCGACGAAGGGTAAACGTCCTTATTGCAACACATGCGAAACAGCTCCGCACTTCACTGAATTCTATATGAACATAACCACTGCCACACCCCGGGAACTGGGTTATCAGTTTCCGGCCGAGTTTGCTCCGCATACAGCCACCTGGCTCAGCTGGCCGCACAAAGAAGCCAGTTGGCCCGGAAAGATTCATACTATTTTTCCCTTTTACGCACAGTTCATCAAAGAAATCAGCAAAGGCGAACAAGTCTGCATCAATGTAGCCGATGCAGCCATGCAGTCCTTGGCGGTGGATCACCTGGAAAAAGCCGGCGTGGACCTGCAGCAGGTGCAATTCTTTTTTCATCCCACCAATGATGCCTGGTGCCGGGATCACGGTCCGGCCTTTCTGATCAATCCCCACGCAGAACAGAGGAAAGTAATTGTAGACTGGGGATACAATGCCTGGGGCGGCAAATATCCTCCCTATGACCTCGACGATGTCATACCCACGCTTATAGGCCGGGAACTGAATATGCCGGTATTTCATCCGGATATTGTAATGGAAGGCGGCTCGGTGGAATTTAACGGAGCTGGCACCCTGCTTACTTCCACCGCCTGCCTGCTCAACCCCAACCGGAACCCCCATCTCAACCGGGAGCAGATTGAAACCTACCTGCGTGACTTCTACGGGGTGGAACAAATCCTGTGGGTAGACGAAGGCATTGTAGGCGACGATACCGACGGACATATTGATGATACCGTCCGGTTTGTGAATTCCGATACAGTGTTGACGGTGGTGGAAGAAAACAAAGCCGACGAGAATTACGAGCTGTTGCAACACAACCTGGGTCAGCTGAAAGCTATGCGGCTGCTCAACGGAAAACAACTGAACATCGTGGAGTTGCCAATGCCCGATCCCGTGGTGTTTGAAGACCAGCGCCTTCCGGCTTCCTATGCCAATTTTTATATTTCCAATGCGGCGGTGGTGGTACCCACTTTCCGTTGCGCCAAAGACGACCGCGCTTTACAAATCATCCAGCAATGCTTCCCCGACCGGCCGGTGGTGGGCATCAACTCCACCGAGATTATCTGGGGGTTGGGCAGCTTTCATTGCCTCAGCCAGCAGGAGCCGGCAGTTTAACCGAACCGTTTCAAATAAACAATGCCCCGCAGAGAGCCTGCGGGGCATTTGCTGTTCAGTTAGTATGGGCTCAGAAATTAAAGAAGAACGATAATTTGTAAAAATCATTGGCACTGAACGATGTATTATCGGTGAGATCAGCACCAAAGGAAAAACGCATCCCGGCTGCGCCTTTCGACACCTGTACAAAGGGACCAACCCACTGGTAACCATCGGTACGGGCAAGGCTGCCACCGTTAAAGCGCTTACCACCGGCGAGATAGAGATTCTCAAAGTGAGCACCCAGGGCCAGCCAGGGAGTAGCCTTCACACCTGCATTCACCCAGTAGTGCATATAGTTGTTGGTGGCCTGGCCGCTGCTCACCGTTTTATTGGAGAGGGCGGCATAGTACCCACTGTAAAACTGACCGAGGAACTTGCTGTCGTCAAAGTTGATGGTGAGGTTGGGCACGATACCATCGCCAATAACACCGGGTTGTGCAGCACCGCTGCTCAGCAGCGATCCCATGGTAAAGCCCAGCTGGGGGTTGATGGCAAATTTACCGGCTTTGAAGTTGAGACCAATGCCGAATTCGGTCCAGTTACCCCAGGCCCGGGCGGTACCGGCACCCCACTGGATACCATAAAAGGTGAGATCGGTTTTCTCCGACACCGGGTACGAAGCGGCCAGCATGGGATTGAAGCCGAAGAAGGCATCGTGGTTGAGCGACAGCGATACCGAGAGTTTATCGGCTTCGGATTTTTCCTGGGCAATGGAAGGCAGGGCCGCAACAAGTAAAACGGTCAGCAGCAGGGCAGAAAAGCGCATGTTTGATTTTCCCATAAACGTGTTTGTTTTAGTGATGAATAAAAATCTTCTTCACTGGCAAAGCAATTACAATACCTGCGCAGGCAGGATAAAAAGGGAAGCAAACGATTCGGGCAAGAATAAAATCAATCAGTCAACGTACTCCTCTTTGTGCACACCATTGGGCTGTGTAACCAGCAGGGTGCCCTGGAGGTATTTTTCGTTGTGCTGGGATTCATCCAGCCCCAGTTCTTCTTCCTCGGAAGAAACACGGATGGGCAGAATGAAATTGATGAACTTAAAGATGAGAAAAGATAAGGTGAAACTGTAGGCCACCACAATGAGCATGGCTTTCAGCTGGGTGAAAAAGAAAGAAGGATTACCATAGAAAAGCCCCTGCGGCCCCCCGTCAATGCCATGCACCACCTGGCTGGCGAAGACGCCGGTGAGCAGCATCCCCACCATACCCCCCAGGCCATGACAGGGAAATACATCCAGTGTATCATCAAGCGTTGAGCGTTGCTTGATGCTTACAGCTATATTAGAAATAATAGCCGCCACCACACCAATGATGATGCTTTGGGGTATGCCTACAAAACCTGCAGCGGGGGTGATGGCCACCAGCCCCACCACGGCGCCGATGCAGAAGCCGAGTACGGACGGCTTTTTACCGTTGATCACGTCATAAAACATCCAGGACAAACCGGCGGCAGCTGCCGCGGTATTGGTGGTTCCGAGGGCGTTCACCGCCAGGTCGGATGCACCCACGGCTGAACCGGCGTTGAAACCAAACCAGCCAAACCAGAGCAGGCCGGTACCGATCAATACATACGGCACGTTGGCCGGGGGAATTTCTTTCTGCTCGCGGTGGGCAATCCGGCGCTTTAGTACAAGAGCTCCTGCCAGGGCGGCACAACCTGCCGTGATGTGCACCACTGTTCCACCCGCAAAATCCCAAACGCCCATCTGCGCAAGGAATCCATCAGGATGCCAGCTCCAGTGTGCAACCGGTGCATACACCAGCAAACCAAATAAAACGATAAAGAGAATGTAGGAGGTAAAGCGAATCCGTTCGGCCACCGCTCCCACCACCAGGCCGGGGGTGATGATGGCAAACATCAGTTGAAACAGAGCAAAGAGTGAAAGCGGAATGGTGGGAGCACCGGCCCAGGGGGCGCCGGACTTAACACCTTTAAAAAATAAATAGGTAGAAGGATTGCCGATAAAACCGCCGATGGAATCCCCAAAGCTGAGACTGAAACCCACCGCAATCCACAACACACCCACCACCCCGGCAGCTACCACACTTTTGATCATGGTTGAAATCACATTCTTCCGGTGCACCATGCCTCCGTAGAAAAATGCCAGGCCGGGGGTCATCAAAAATACAAGCGCACAGGATACAAGCACCCAGGCAATATCCGCCGCACTGTAGCCGGCATCGGCAGCAGGAACAAAACTGGCTTCCGGAGAAACAAACATGGCTATCAGTGCCACAATCACAAGAAACAGGAAGGGAAGAATTCTTTTTGAGGTAATCTTGCTCATTCGTTTTCGTTTAATTCTTAAAAAAGAATTTAATAAAGCGAATTTATTTAATATTGACACTTACACTTGTTAATTTTAATACATATTTTTATTTTTAATTTGTCCACAGTCTCACAAAAAAAGCATTCTGTTCAGGTTGCCGGTTTCTTTGTGAGGACATACACCGCTCAAAGTAAATTATACCACTAACATATTGGCATCACGTCGCTCCAGTACCGAGCTTCCCTGCAGGTAGGTATCCACCGCACGGGCACATTCGCGTCCCTCGGAAATGGCCCAAACTACCAAACTCTGCCCCCGTCGCATATCTCCACATGTAAATATTTTTAATATATTTGTTTTGTAGTCGCTTTCTCCCGCTTTTACGTTACCCCGCTCGTCCAGTTCCACGCCCAGCTCCTGCAACAATCCTTCCTGTAGCGGCTGCACAAATCCCATGGCCAGGAGGGCCAGTTCGCAGGGCACTTCCCGGTCGCTTCCGGACCGCTCTACAAACCGGGAAGGGCGTCCATCGACGCCTGTTTCCCACTCCAGGTCCACGATCTGCAGTGCCCGCAGGCGACCGGCTTCATCTCCCAAAAAGGCCTTGGTGGCAACAGCCCATTTCCGGTCGGCCCCTTCCTCGTGGGAAGAGCTGGTTTTTAGAGTCATGGGATAGGTGGGCCAGGGCATCTGGGGTGTGCGGCCTTCCGGTGGCTTCGGCAGCAACTCAAACTGGGTAACGGAACGGGCTCCCTGTCGGTTGGAGGTACCCACGCAGTCGCTGCCGGTGTCGCCGCCACCAATGACCACAACATCCTTGCCCGCAGCGGAAATATCAACCGGATGGATATTACTTTCCAGCAAGGCATCCGCCTGCGGATCAAGCCCCGCATTGCGCTTATTCTGCTGTTTGAGGAAGGGCATGGCAAAATGAACGCCCTCCAGGTTGCGACCAGGGATCGCCAGGTCACGGGGCACTGTGGATCCTCCGCACAGTACAATGGCGTGATATTCCCGCAGCAGGTCATGAATGCTTACATTAACGCCTACATTGGCATGACAGCGGAATTCCACCCCCTCCTCCTCCATGAGACGGATACGGCGGTCCACAACCTGCTTTTCCAGTTTAAAATCGGGTATACCATACCGTAAGAGCCCCCCCGGCGCATCGTCGCGCTCAAATACGGTCACCTGGTGCCCGGCCTGGTTGAGCTGGTCGGCCGCGGCCAGTCCGGCCGGACCACTCCCCACCACCGCCACTTTCTTCCCCGTTCGCAGGTTGGGTTTACGGGGCTGTACAAAGCCCTTCTCAAAGGCAATTTCAATGATGTGCTTTTCAATTTCCTCAATGGCGATGGCGGGCTGATTAATGCCCAGTACACAGGCAGTTTCGCAGGGAGCCGGGCAGATACGCCCGGTGAATTCGGGGAAATTATTGGTGGAAGTAAGAATATCGTAGGCCTCTTTCCATTGCTTGCGGTACACAGCATCATTGAACTCGGGAATCACATTGCCCAGGGGGCATCCATTGTGACAGAAAGGAATCCCGCAGTTCATACAGCGACCTGCCTGCTGGTTCAGTTTTTCGTCGCTGTAACGTTCTACAAACTCGCGGTAATGCCGCAAACGCTCCCCTACCGGCTGTTTGCCGGGGAGTTCGCGGGTAAATTCGATAAATCCGGTTGGTTTTCCCATTTCCTTACGTGTTAGAAGAGTTCGTTAATCAGGCCTGCTGCTTCACGCCGCCGGCTTTTTGCTGCAGGGCTTTTTTATAATCGGAAGGAAAGACCTTCACAAAATTCTTCAGCTGGTTGTCAAAATCATCCAGGATAAAAGCCGCCACGGTACTGGCCGTATAGTCGTAATGTTTCCGGATCAGTTGCTTCAGCTCAATAGCATCGTTCTGGTCCAGCGGATCCAGTTCAATCATCTCGGGGTTGCAGTTACCCGGGAATGCACCCTTTACATCGTACACGTAAGCAATACCGCCGCTCATTCCTGCGCCAAAGTTGCGTCCCGTTTCACCCAGTATCACCACGCGGCCGCCCGTCATGTATTCGCACCCGTGGTCACCCACACCTTCCACCACCACCCGGGCGCCGGAATTGCGCACACAGAAACGCTCACCGGCCTTACCCCGGATATAGCCTTCGCCGCTGGTAGCCCCGTAAAATGCCACGTTACCGATGATGATGTTCTCCTCCGGCACAAATTGCGCCCGGGGGGAGGGATACACAATCAAACGGGCTCCGCTCAGTCCCTTACCAAAGTAATCATTGGCGTCTCCCTCCAACTCTAACGTCAACCCACAAGCGTTAAAAGCGCCGAAACTCTGGCCGGCTGTTCCTGTAAACCGGAAATGAAGGGTATCTTCCGGCAATCCCTCCAACGGGTACCGTTTGGTGATTTCATTGGAAAGTATGGTACCCACTGTACGATCTGTATTTTTTATGGGGAACGCAGCCTGCACCGGCTCCTGCCGTTCCAGCGCCGGCGCAGCCGCTTCCAGCAACAGCCAGTCGAGTACGGCTTCCAGCCCGTGATCCTGCTCCTCCTGCCTGTACAGGCCGGTATATGCTGCTGCAGGTTCTTTGTAGAGAATGGGTGAAAGATCAAGCTTACTGAACTTCCAATGATCAATGTGTTCCCGCACCTGCAGGCAATCGACCTGGCCAATCATCTCATTCACCGTGCGGAAACCCAGTTCGGCCATAATCTCCCGTAGTTCCTGTACCAGGAAGCGGAAGAAATTCACCACATGTTCGGGATCCCCGGCAAACCGTTTCCGCAGTTCGGGGTCTTGTGTGGCCACGCCCACCGGACAGGTATTGAGATGGCATTTGCGCATCATGATACAGCCTTCCACCACCAGGGCGGCCGTGGCTACGCCCCACTCCTCTGCACCCAGCAGCGCCGCAATGGCAATATCGCGGCCGGTTTTCATCTGGCCATCCGCCTGCACCACCACCCGGCTGCGCAGCTTGTTCCGTACAAGGGTCTGGTGCGTTTCGGCCAGGCCCAGTTCCCAGGGCAACCCGGCATGCTTGATGGACGAAAGCGGTGAAGCACCGGTACCACCGTCGTGACCGCTGATGAGCACCACATCGGCCTTGGCCTTGGCCACACCGGCTGCGATGGTGCCCACACCCGCCTTGCTCACCAGCTTGACATTGATGCGGGCTGCCCGGTTGGCATTTTTCAAATCAAAAATGAGCTGGGCAAGATCTTCAATGGAATAAATATCATGGTGAGGCGGCGGCGAGATAAGGCCAACACCGGGTGTGCTGTGCCGTGTTCGGCCAATCCACTCATCCACTTTATGGCCGGGCAACTGACCTCCTTCGCCCGGCTTGGCTCCCTGCGCCATCTTGATCTGCAGTTCATCGGCCTCGGTAAGGTAACGGCTGGTCACGCCAAAACGGGCACTGGCCACCTGCTTGATGGCCGAACGCATGCTGTCGCCGTTGGGCAGGGGATTGTAACGCTGCTCGTCTTCTCCACCTTCACCTGTATTGCTTTTGCCGCCCAGGCGGTTCATGGCGATGGCCAGGGTGGTGTGCGCCTCCCAGGAAATGGAACCAAAACTCATGGCCCCGGTGGCAAAGCGCTTGTAGATGGATTCGGCCGGCTCCACCTCTTCGATGGGGATGGAGGGGCGATTGCGGTGAAACTCGAACAGGCTGCGTAACGTAGCTGCCTTTACGCTCTGGTCGTTCACGTATCGCGAATATTTTTTAAACGTGGCATAGTCGTTCATACGGGTGGCGTACTGCAGCAGGTGAACAGACGTTGGATTGAACAGGTGAAATTCTCCTTTCCTTTTCCACTGGTACACGCCTCCCACCGGCAGGCGGTCCACCGGTACATTCTTCTTGCTGAAAGCAAAGAAGTGCTTAACCAGGGCTTCCCGGGCAATTTCTTCGAGCCCGATCCCCTGGATGCGGCTCACAGCGCCGGTAAAATATTTGTCCACCACTTCCTGGTTCAAACCCAGTATTTCAAAAATCTGTGCTCCCTGGTACGACTGCAGGGTGGAGATGCCCATCTTGGAAAACACTTTCAGCAAGCCATCGTTAACGGCCTTGATGTAGTTATAGCGCAGTTGCTCCACCTCCAGTTCGGTTTGCAGGTGGCCATTCACTTTCATGTTGCGGATGGTGGCCAGGGCCAGGTACGGGTTGATGGCCGTAGCCCCAAAGCCCAGCAGGCAGGCGAAGTGATGCACTTCCCAAACATCCCCCGCCTCCACCACAATACCCACCTGGCCGCGGAGACCTTTGCGGATCAGGTGGTGGTGTACAGCCGCAGTGGCCAGCAGGGAGGGGATCGTGGCATGGTCGCTGTCCACCGCCCGGTCGCAGAGAATCAGCACTTCAAATCCGTCGTGTACCGCATCTTCTGCGTAGCGGCAGAGACGGTCCAGGCCCCGCTTTAACGAATCAGGCTTGCCGTCGGCGCGGAAATAGGTTTGCAGGGTTTTGGCCTGGAAGATGCCGGTGTCAATGCTCCGGATCTTTTCGAGCTCTGTGCTCGTGAGTACCGGGTGTTTAAGCGCCACGGTATGACAATGCATCGGATCTTCATCCAGCAGGTTACCGTTATTTCCTACAAAGGTGGCCAGGCTCATCACCATGCGTTCCCGGATGGGATCAATGGGTGGATTCGTCACCTGTGCAAAGAGTTGCTTGAAATAAGACGAAAGATGCTGGGGCTGATCGCTCAGTACAGCCAGCGGCACATCGGTTCCCATCGAACCAATGGGTTCCTTACCCTCCAGCGCCATGGGCTTGATGATGATCTCAATATCTTCGGTGGTATAACCAAATGCTTTTTGGTACTTGTGGATTGAATTATCTGACAGATGGGTAAAGGTTACCCGGGGCTCTTCCAGTTCCTCCAGGCGGATTTTGTACTGGTTGAGCCAGTCACCATACGGCTTCCGCGAACAAATCTCCCGCTTCACCTCGTCGTCGCTGATGATGCGTCCCTGTTCCATATCCACCACAAACATTTTACCCGGCTGCAGCCGCCCGTTCTCTTTCACCATTGCCGGATCCACGGGCAAGGCCCCGGTTTCCGATGCCATGATCACCCGGTCATCGGTGGTTACGCAATAACGCGATGGACGTAACCCGTTGCGGTCGAGGGTGGCCCCTATCAGCTTCCCGTCGGTGAAACTGATGGAGGCCGGGCCGTCCCAGGGCTCCATGATGGAAGCATGGTATTCGTAAAATGCTTTCTTTACCGGGTCCATCTGTGCATTGCCATCCCAGGCTTCGGGAATAAGCATCATCATCACGTGGGGCAGACTGCGACCTGTAAGGGTCAGCAATTCCACCATGTTGTCGAGGCAGGCAGAATCCGACTGGCCGTCGCTCACGATGGGTAGCAACATTTCCATCTCCACGCGGCTGAAAAAAGGCGAGGTAAATCCGTGTTCGCCCGTCCGCAGCCAGTTGAGATTACCCTGCAGCGTGTTGATCTCACCGTTGTGGGCAATAAAACGGAACGGCTGCGCCAGCTTCCACGATGGGAAGGTATTGGTGGCAAAACGGCTGTGGACGAGGCCAAAGGCGCTTACCACCCGTTTGTTGCTGAGATCGGGGAAGTACTGGCGTACCTGGTGACTGGTAAGTTGTCCCTTGTACACAACTGTCTTGTAAGAAAGCGATGCGATATAAAATCCGATCGCATCTTTTTTAACGGTGCTGTTTACAAGGTGGCTTGCGTGGTTACGCAGCACAAAGAGTTTCCGTTCAAAATCATCGGGGTTGGTAATGTGGTCGGGGCAGGCAACAAACACCTGCTCCATTTCCGGTTCCACGCTCAATGCGGTGGGACCGATGCCTTCGGGACGTACGGGCACTTTGCGGTAAGCCAGCACTTCAATGCCCAGCTTTTCCGCCGTACGGTTGAAAATGGCCCGGCATTCTTCCCGCAGTTTAATTTCACGCGGAAAAAACAATACACCAACGCCATAGCGACCAAAGGAAGGCAAATGCACACCCAGCTTGAGGCATTCCTCAAAGAAAAACTCATGCGGTGTCTGAATCATGATGCCCGCTCCGTCGCCCGTATTGTTTTCACAACCGCAGGCGCCGCGATGCTCCATATTTTCCAATACGGTCAGTGCATCCGAAATGTTCTGGTGAGATTTATTACCCCGGATACTCGCAACGAAGCCGATGCCGCATGCATCGTGTTCAAAAGCGGGGTTGTAGAGTCCCTGTGTGCCTGCCATACGCTGATACATTGTTTATCGTTTTATGTTAATGCACGCGAACGTGCCGGAACAGCAAGCAATCGTCTTAAAAATACGAAATGAACACACTAACGAGTGTTCAATCCTGGTGGTTTTTCACAGGAAAAAATCAGACCAGGTAGCCAAATAGCGTATCGTCTTTATTAAGCTCGGTGTAATTAATATGGCGGTCATTCATTTTGGCGAGCAGCTGTTCATAATCCTCGCGGCTTTTCAATTCGACTCCAATGAGGGCAGGACCGTTTTCTTTGTTGGTCTTCTGCATGTATTCGAACCGGGTAATGTCATCGGTGGGTCCCAGCACGTGGTTCACAAACTCCTTCAGCGCACCCGGACGCTGTGCAAAATTGACCAGGAAGTAATGCTTCAGACCCTCGTATTGCAGGGAGCGTTCTTTGATTTCCTGCATGCGGTCAATATCGTTATTACTCCCGCTTACAATGCACACAACATTCTTTCCTTTTATCACTTCCGCAAAAGCATCCAGGGCCGCGATGCTGAGAGCGCCCGCCGGTTCCACCACGATGGCTTCTTCGTTGTACAGTTTCAGGATGGTGCTGCACACTTTTCCTTCCGGTACCAGGTGCATTTCATCAATCACATCCTTGCAGATGGAGAAAGTGAGATCGCCCACCCTTTTTACGGCTGCTCCATCCACAAAGCGGTCTATCTGCGGCAGGGTAACCGCTCCACCGGCCTTTAAGGCTTCATACATGGACGGGGCGCCTTCGGGCTCCAGGCCAACGATGATGGTGGACGGGGAATGGGTTTTAAAATAGGCACCCACACCCGCACTGAGACCTCCACCCCCTACGGGGATGAAGAGGTAATCCACGCCGGAAAGATCCTCAAATATCTCCAGGCCAACCGTACCCTGGCCTTCGATAACCCGGTAATCATCGAAAGGAGGTATAAATGTCATTCCGTTCTCCGCTGTAAACAGCCGGGCGGCAGCGGCACAGTCGTCAAATGTATCGCCGGCCAGCCGGATCTCCACCTGCCCTTCGCCAAACATGGTTGTCTGGTTGATTTTCTGTCGGGGTGTAATCACCGGCATAAACACCACACCTTTGACACCCAGTTTACGGCAGCTGTACGCAAAGCCCTGTGCGTGATTACCCGCGCTGGCGCAAACCACGCCCTTGTGTAGTTGTTCGGGTGCAAGATGGCTCATCATGTTGTAGGCGCCCCGCAGTTTATAACTTCGCACCACCTGCAGGTCTTCGCGCTTGAGATACACATTGCACTGGTAACGCCGCGATAACTGCTGGTTACGCTGCAACGGGGTGCGGTAAACCACTTTGCGGAGATTATTCGCCGCCTCATGAATATGCAGCCCCCATTCGCCGGGTGTGGCGCTATCGGATTCGACAGAGAATCGGGGGTTGGTATGCATGCTGCTCGTTGTTGAAATCGTTATACTGCTGTCTATCAGGCAGGCACTGCTGCTGTTTGCTTTTTGTTGCCCAGGGCAGCGGAGGTGATGACCTTCATCTCCGTCATAGCAGCCCGCAGCGTGGTGCCCACAATTTCTACCGGGTGATTCCGGAGAATGCGATTGACTTCGATCAGGGTCCGGTTATCCACCCCGTTATCCTTTCCCGCATTGAAATCTTCACCAATCACATCTGTATCTACCGTCTTCATGAACTCCTTCAGCAGGGGCTTGGCGGCATGATCGAAGAGATAACAACCGTATTCGGCAGTGTCGGAAATCACGCGGTTCATCTCATACAGTTTCTTCCGGGCGATGGTATTGGCAATCAGCGGCGTTTCGTGCAGGGATTCGTAGTAAGCGCTCTCTTCTTTTATGCCGGCTTCCACCATGGTTTCAAAGGCCAGTTCCACACCGGCCCGTACAAAAGCCACCATCAGCAACCCATTGTCGAAGAATTCCTGCTCGGCGACAGGATCTTCCGTGGGTGCGGTTTTTTCAAAAGCCGTTTCCGCGGTTGCCTGGCGCCAGGTGAGGAGGTTTTTATCGTCATGGGCCCAGTCTTCCATCATCGTACGGGAGAATTCGCCGCTCATGATATCATCCTGGTGCTTGCGGAACAGGGGCCGCAGGATGTTCTTCAGCTCCGTTGACAATTCAAAGCATTTGATCTTTGCCGGATTGCTGAGCCGGTCCATCATAGCCGTCACACCACCGTGCTTCAGGGCTTCGGTGATGGTTTCCCAGCCATACTGAATCAGCTTGGCCGCATAAGCGGGCTCCACGCCTTTTTCCACCATCTTATCAAAGCAAAGTATGGAACCAGTTTGCAGCACACCGCAGAGAATCGTCTGCTCGCCCATAAGATCACTTTTCACTTCCGCCACAAAAGAGGAACGCAGCACACCTGCACGATGTCCGCCTGTTGCCACCGCATACGCTTTGGCCTGGGCCAGCCCCTTGCCTTCCGGGTCATTTTCAGGATGTACCGCTATGAGCGTGGGTACGCCAAATCCTCGCTTGTATTCTTCCCGCACTTCGGTACCCGGGCACTTGGGTGCAACCATGATCACCGTCAGATCCCTGCGGATCTGCATGCCTTCCTCCACGATATTGAAACCGTGCGAGTAAGAAAGCGTGGCACCTTTTTTCATGAGGGGCATGATTGCATGGATCACAGAAGAATGTTGCTTGTCGGGCGTGAGATTGCACACCAGGTCGGCCTCCGGGATCAATTCCCCATAGGTACCCACAGCGAAGCCGTTATCAGTCGCGTTGCGCCAGGAAGCGCGCTTTTCTTCGATTGCTTCTTTACGCAGAGCGTATGAAATATCGAGGCCGCTGTCACGCATGTTCAGGCCCTGGTTGAGTCCCTGGGCGCCGCAGCCTACGATTACGATTTTCTTGCCCTTCAGTACGTTTACCCCGTCTGCAAAAGCGCTGCGATCCATAAATTCACATACACCCAGTTGTTGCAACTGCTCCCGCAGCGGTAAGGAATTGAAATAATTCGCCATAATTGGTTGTTTATCGTTTAGAAATTCTGTTTTTTATATCAGCCTGAAAACGACTCTGTACGTCCATTTACACATTATCACATACTAAACACTTCTTCCTTCCGGTCGAGGTACTCATTTTCCATCACCTGTTCGCCCGGATCGCGGTATTCAAACTGGGTGAGCTTGCGGTGGAAGCCATCACTGCTTTTAATGATGGCCACCCGGGCGCTGCGCACAAACTCAATCAGTCCGTACGGCTCCAGTACACGAATCAGATTATCCGTTTCCTCACGGTGACCTGCCACTTCAAACACCGTGTAATCTTTCCGGATGACCACGGCCTTGGCACCGTGCTGACTGAGCAGGCGCTCCACCTGCACCTGCTCGGCTATGACATCGGTGGGCACTTTGTACATCGCCAGTTCCTGCCACACGATTTCCTCGTTGGTATTGTAATAAGCTTTCAGCACATCCACCTGCTTTTCAATCTGGCGGCAGAGTTTACGCACCACTTCTTCCGTTTCATGTATCACAATGGTAAAACGGTGCACACTGTCCACCTCGCTGGGCGATGTATTCAGACTTTCAATATTAATCTTCCGCTTGGAGAAAATGATGGCAATGCGGTTGAGCAGGCCCACCTGGTTCTCGGTGTAAACGGTAATTGTATATTCCTGTTTCTGCATGTTGTTCGTTTTATAATACGGCGTTTGGCCGGATCAGATTTCGTCTTTACTCAATACACACTCCGCCACTCCCCTGCCTTGCGGCACCATCGGGAAGACATTGTTTTCTTTCCCCACCATCACTTCAAGCAGGTAAGAGCCCCCCCATTCCAGCATGGTTCGCAGGGCTTCCCGCAGGCGGGAACGCTCGCTCACCGACTGCCCTTCGATCCGGTAGCCCTTGGCCACCTGTACAAAATCGGGGCTCTGGATATCTACAAAAGAATAACGATTCTCATGGAACAACTGCTGCCACTGGCGCACCATCCCCAGAAAATTGTTGTTCAGGATCAGGATCTTTACGTTGGGACCGTACTGCATGATGGTGCCCAACTCCTGGAGGGTCATCTGGAATCCCCCATCACCAATGATGGCCACCGTTGTGCGGGAAGGATCTCCATAGGCAGCCCCGATAGCTGCCGGCAGTGCATAGCCCATGGTACCCAGGCCTCCGCTGGTGATGTTGCTCTTGGTTTTGTTCATGCGGGCATAGCGGCAGGCCACCATCTGGTGTTGTCCCACGTCGGTAACAATGATGGCTTCGCCGTTGGTAAGTTCATTGAGTTCGCGGATGACTTCCCCCATGGTCAGCACCTCCCCTTCCGGATGCAATTCAGGTTGAATGCATTGTTCCTGTTCCCGTTGCATGAGATCGTGAAAACGTTGCAGCCAGTGGGGATATACTTTGGTATCCAGCAGGTGGGTGAGCATCGGAAGGGTTTCCCTGCAATCGCCCCATACGGGCACGGTGGCCTTGACGTTTTTATCAATCTCAGCCGGATCAATATCCAGGTGAATGATTTTTGCCTGTTTGGCATACTTATCGAGACGGCCGGTTACCCGGTCGTCGAACCGCATGCCCACCGCAATCAGTACATCGCATTCGTTGGTAAGTACATTGGGACCGTAGTTGCCGTGCATGCCCAACATCCCTACGGCCAGCGGGTGATCGGTGGGAATGGCACTCATCCCCATGATGGTCCATGCCGCCGGAATGCCAGCTTTTTCGATAAATGCTTTGAACTCCTGCTCGGCCTTTCCCAGGATCACACCCTGACCGAAAATCACAAAGGGACGCTCGGCCGCATTGATCAGGCGGGCAGCTTCTTCAAGGTATTCCTTGCGCACCACGGGCTTGGGACGATAACTGCGGATGTGATCGCACTTCTGGTAGCCTTCATATGTAAACTGCTGCAGCTGGGCATTTTTGGTAATGTCAATGAGTACAGGACCCGGGCGACCACTTCCGGCGATGTAAAAGGCCTTGGCCAGCACATGAGGAATTTCCGTGGCGTCGGTTACCTGGTAGTTCCACTTGGTGACCGGTGTGGTAATATTGATCACATCTGTTTCCTGGAAAGCATCCGTGCCCAACAGGTGGGCAAAGACCTGGCCTGTGATGCACACCAGCGGAGTGGAGTCAATCATGGCATCGGCGAGGCCGGTAACCAGGTTGGTGGCACCCGGCCCACTGGTTGCGAAGACGACGCCGGTTCTTCCACTGGCACGGGCAAACCCCTGTGCTGCATGAATGCCACCCTGCTCGTGGCGCACGAGGATGTGCTGCAGGCGGTCCTGGTAATCGTACAACGCATCATAGATGGGCATGATGGCACCACCTGGATAACCGAAAATAGTGGTCACGCCCTCCTGCACCAGGGCATCCAGTACAGCCTGAGAGCCGGAAAGGGTTACTGCCGCAGGAGTAACAATGGGTTTATTTTGCAAGGTGGCTGTCTCCATAAAATGTTTTTAAAGTTCATCGGTTACACATCCCTGTGAGGCGTCTTTAACCGTCAGGGCATATTTATACAACAGACCCTTTTGCACCCGCAGGGCCGGCTGTTTCCAGTTTCTTCTCCGTTCGGCCAGCACATCTTCATTCACTTTCAGGGTAATGGTCCGTTGAACGGCATCAATCTCAATGATATCATCGTCCTCCACCAACGCGATGGCTCCTCCTTCAAAAGCCTCGGGGGTTATATGCCCCACCACAAAGCCGTGTGAACCGCCGCTGAAACGGCCATCTGTTATCAGCGCCACATCTTTGCCCAATCCCGCTCCGGTGATGGCACTGGTGGGCTTGAGCATTTCCGGCATACCCGGAGCTCCCCTGGGACCTTCGTAGCGGATCACCACCACGTCGCCTTTCTGTACCCGGCCACTGGCGATTCCATCCACCAGGTCTTTCTCCCCGTCAAAAACGCGGGCGGGACCTTCGAAGCGCTCACCTTCCTTCCCCGATATCTTGGCTACACTGCCCTTCTCAGCCAGGTTACCGAAAAGGATTTTGAGGTGACCGGTGGCCTTGATGGGCTGTTCTGCCGGGTACACAATCTTCTGACTTTCAAAATCAATGGGAGCCACCTCCGCCAGGTTTTCTGCTACTGTATTACCGGTGACCGTCATGCAATCGCCATGCAGCAAACCCTTATCGAGCAGGTACCGCATCACGGCCGGTACACCGCCGTGCCGGTGGAGTTCCTGCATAAGGAACTTACCACTGGGCTTGAAGTCGGCCAGCACCGGAGTGGTATTGCTGATGCGCTGGAAATCGTGGATGCTGATATCCACATCCACGCTGCGGGCCATGGCAATAAGGTGCAGTACGGCATTGGTGCTGCCGCCGAAAACCATGATCAGGGTAATGGCATTTTCAAATGCATTACGGGTCATGATGTCGCGGGGCTTGATGTCCTTTTCCAGCAAAAACCTGATGGCCTTTGCCGCCTTGAAACATTCCTGCCGTTTATCGTCACTGTCGGCCGGGTTGGAAGAAGAATAAGGCAGACTCATCCCCAGCGCTTCAATGGCGCTCGCCATGGTGTTGGCCGTGTACATACCACCGCAGGCGCCGGCGCCGGGGCAACTGTGTTTTACAATTTCTTTGAAATCTTCCGGCGTGATGGTCCCTGCAAGCTTTTGCCCCAGGGCCTCAAAAGCCGAAATAATATTGAGCTCCTCGCCTTTGTAATGGCCGGCAGCAATGGTGCCGCCATATACCATGATCGACGGTCGGTTTACACGCCCCATGGCCATAACGGCCCCTGGCATGTTCTTATCGCAACCGGGCAGGGCAATGAGCCCGTCGTAATAAAAACCACCCATCACGGCCTCAATGCTGTCGGCAATAATATCCCGGCTCACCAGGGAGTACCGCATGCCGTCTGTGCCGTTGCTGATGCCATCGCTGATGCCGATGGTATTAAAAATCAAACCTACCATTCCGCTGTCCCACACCCCCTGCTTCACCAGTTTGGCAAGGTTATTCAGGTGCATGTTACAGGTATTACCATCGTACCCCATGCTGGCAATGCCCACCTGGGCTTTCTGCATATCGGCTTCTGAAAGACCAATGCCATACAGCATGGCCTGTGCAGCCGGCTGGGTTTCATCCTGCGTTAAGGTGCGTGAATATTTATTAATCTGCGACATAACTAAATTTTAATGCTTATCCTTCCTGTTCGTTTTCTGCCATTGCTATTGAGGCTGCAGGCTGGTGCGGACCAGTTTCTGTTACACAGTATTTATAGGCAACCTGCAGTTTGCGGCTGAGACTGTTATTCCACTCCAGCGGAAAGCGGTAATCATCCAGGCTTTCAAAGCCCACCAGTTCGGCCGCGGTACCACAATAAAACGCTGCGTCGGCCTGTTTCAACTCCCCGGGAGAAATATTCTTTTGCTCCACGGGCATGCCCAGTTCCGCACACAAATCCAGCACCGTTGCACGGGTGATACCAGGCAGAATGTTTCCCGGTGCCGGTGTAAAAAGTTTACCCTCCCTTTCATAAAAAAGATTCGCGCCGGGGCCCTCGGCCACCCAACCGTTCATGTCCAGCAGAAGCGCCTCATCGAAACCTTTTCCTTTGGCTTCCTGGCTGGCAAGTATGGAATTAACGTAATGGCCGGCCGCTTTGGCTTCTATATGAAAAGCTTTCGGGTTGGGTCGCTGAAAGGAAGACGTCATCACCCGCAACAGTTTTTCGCCGAGAAAAGGTTGCATGGCCCAGGCTTCAATCACAATAAAAGATTCCGTATTAAGGGCAAACGTCATGTTAGCGGGCGCGTACACCACGGGGCGTATGTAGGCGTCCTGTAACCCATTTTGTTCCAGGAGTGCGTACGTAGCTTCTGTCAACGATGCCGTTGTCCAATCATACGGCATGTTTAAGAGCCGGGCAGACCGCCGCAAGCGTTCAAAATGAGCCTCCGCCTTAAAAATGCGGGTTGCGCCGGCGGCTGTGCGGTAACTGCGGATGCCTTCAAACACACTGTACCCATAGTGCAGGCTCTGGCTGTACAGGTCCATGCGTGCCTCAGAAGCTTTCACAAAACTTCCGTTGATGTACAAAATGGTTTGATCGTTATAATAAGTTGTCATTTTTCATGTAATTGCCGCCCAAATCAAAAAACCGTTACGACCGGTTTTCCGAATCAACCGTCTTTTGTCAGATAATGGTGGATTTCCGCAACTCGATATTCTCCTGCTTCACCGTACCGGGAATTTTTCCGCTTATGTAATCGGCAATCAAATCGCCGATCGTGGAAGTAAAGTAGAAATTAACCGCATCAATATCCTTGGTCACAAAATTGTTCTGCAGGGTCCATTCCACCGCGGCACGCACCACTGCCGCCTCCTCGTTCAGCCCGAAGTGATCAAGCAGCATGGCAGCCGACAGGATGGAACCGGTTGGGTTGGCAATATCCTTGCCCGCGGCCTGCGGATAGGAACCGTGGATGGGCTCAAACAAGGCGGTACCGTTACCCACCGATGCAGAGGGCAGCATCCCCAGGGATCCGCTGAGTACGCTTGCTTCATCGCTGATGATATCGCCAAACATATTCTCAGTGAGCACCACATCAAACTGCTTCGGGTTCAGGATGATCTGCATGGCGGCATTATCTACAAACATGTAATCCACCGCCACATCGCTGAACTGCGGGGCCATGTCCTGCACCACCCGGCGCCAGAGCCGTGATGAATCCAGCACATTGGCTTTGTCTACCAGCGTCAGCTTTTTGCGCCGCTTCTGCGCATAGGCAAATGCCAGCGCTGCAATGCGTTCGATTTCCATCCGGCTGTAGCTGCAGGTATCACTGGCATAATTGCCATCTTCGCTGGTATGCTTCTCGCCAAAATAGATGCCGCCGGTCAGTTCACGGAAGATCACAAAGTCCACATCCTCCAGTTGTTTTGATTTGAGCGGCGACAAATGCTGCAGGGATGGGTAGGTAGTTATGGGGCGGATGTTGGCAAACAGCTGCAGGGCTTTGCGGATACCCAGGATGCCCTGTTCGGGCCGTACTTTTGCGGCCGGATCATTGTCGTATTTGGGATGCCCCACCGCACCAAAAAGCACCGCATCGCTATCCAGACAAACCTCAATGGTTTCCGGAGGGAGGGCAGACCCCGTGGCATCAATGGCGGCAGCACCGATAAGGGCTTCTTTATAGGTAAAGCTGTGCTGGTAGGCAGCGGCAACGGCATCCAGCACTTTCCGGGCCTGGGCGGTCACTTCCGGACCAATGCCATCACCGTTGAGTAAAGCAATCTTTTTTTCCATGCAATCAGAATCTGTTGTTTTCGAAGTGAACAATATCGTCTTTAATACTCAGGAGGAAGTCAATGTCATCGTACCCGTTTAACATACAGGTCTTCTTGTAACCATTGATTTCAAATGTTTCTGCAGCACCGGTTCCGTCAATCGTAACGGTTTGCGTTTCCAGGTTGATGGTTAGTGTGGTGTCGGGGCCCTGTGCGAAGATTTCTTGCAGAAAGGCTTCGCTTACTGTGACCGGCAACAGGCCGTTGTTCAACGCATTGTTTTTAAAAATGTCGGCAAAAAAACTGCTCACCACGGCCCGGAAACCGTAATCGGTAATTGCCCAGGCGGCATGCTCGCGGGAAGAACCACAGCCGAAGTTTTTGGCAGCTACCAGGATTTCGCCGCCATACTGCGGTTGGTTGAGAACAAAATCCGCCTTGGGTTGCGCCGGATCATCGTTGTGGTAGCGCCAGTCGCGGAACAGGTTTTTTCCAAAGCCATCCCTGGTTGTGGCTTTGAGAAAGCGGGCGGGAATAATCTGGTCGGTATCCACATTTTCCATGCGCAACGGAACAAAGCGGGAAGTAACTATGGTAAATGCTTTTGCCATGTTGGTAGTAGTCTTAGTTTAACAAATCCCGGATATCGGTCACCACACCCGTTACGGCGGCGGCGGCGGCGGTCAGTGGACTGGCCAGCAATGTACGGGCGCCGGCTCCCTGCCGTCCTTCGAAATTGCGGTTGGAGGTGGAAATGCAATACTTCCCGGCAGGAATTTTGTCTTCGTTCATGCCCAGACAGGCACTGCAGCCGGGCTGCCGCAACAGGAAACCCGCTTCTTCAAAGATGCGGTCAATTCCTTCAGCGCGTGCCTGTGCCTCCACCTGCTTGCTGCCGGGCACCACCCATACCTCAACGCCTTTGGCCTTACGTTTTCCCTTCACAAAACCGGCCACCATGCGCAGGTCTTCCATACGGCTGTTGGTACAGCTGCCGATGAATACATAATCCACCTTCTGTCCGCGGATAGGAGTCCCGGCTTCCAGCCCCATATATGCCAGTGACTTTACGAGGCCGCTTTTATCCGTTTCGTTGACGGTCTCCTGTGTGGGGATGGTGCCGGTGACCGGTATCCCCATCCCCGGATTGGTGCCGTAGGTGATCATGGGTTGAATATCGGCCGCGTCGAAATGGTATTCGGTATCAAAAACAACATCGGCATCGGTGCAGAGCTCCTGCCAGTTTTGCAAAGCTTCGTCCCAGGCCACTCCTTCCGGAGCAAAACGCCGTCCTTTTATGTAGGCGAACGTCGTTTCATCGGGTGCAATCAGTCCGCATCGTCCGCCCATCTCTATACTCATGTTGCAGATGGTCATGCGGGCTTCCATGCTCAGCGAACGGATGGCACTTCCGGCAAACTCCACCGCGTGACCGGTGGCACCGCTGGCTGAAATTTTAGAAAGGATGTACAGCACAATATCTTTCGACACAACCCCCTTGTTCAACGTACCGTCCACGGTGATGCGCATGAGTTTGGGTTTACTCTGCAGGAGACACTGGGTGCTGAGCACCATCTCCACCTCGCTGGTACCAATCCCGAAGGCGATGGACCCAAAAGCGCCGTGGGTGGATGTGTGGCTGTCGCCGCATACAATGGTCATGCCGGGTTGGGTGATACCCAGTTCCGGACCAATAACGTGTACGATTCCCTGAAAAGGATGCCCGAGGCCGTAGAGTTCAATGCCGTGTTCGGCGCAGTTTTTCACCAACGCCTCCACCTGTTTGCGGCTGAGCTCTTCCTGGATGGGGAGATGCTGGTTGAGCGTGGGCACGTTGTGATCGGCCGTGGCGATGGTTTGCCCGGGACGGAATACACGGATGCCCCGCTGGTTCAATCCGTTGAAGGCCTGGGGAGAGGTGACCTCGTGGATGAAATGGCGGTCGATGTACAGAACAGACGGACCACCCTCAATGGTTTTTACCACGTGGCGTTCCCAGATTTTTTCAAATAATGTTTTACCCATACGGATTACAATGCGGTTGAGGTTTGGTACTGCCGGGCCATGGCAGAGAGGTCGGCATCTTCCACTTCTTTTTTATGATCGGCCACGGCCAGGAACTGGTTGTACAGCTCGTCAATATCGTTGCGGTCGAATTCAAAGCCCAGCAGGCGGAACCGGTAAGCCAGGGCGCTGCGACCGCTGCGGGCGGTGAGTACGATTTTGGAGGTATCGGCTCCCACTTCCTCGGGGTTGATGATTTCGTAGTTGAGTGCATTTTTGAGGAACCCATCCTGGTGAATGCCGGACGAATGTGCAAAAGCATTGCTTCCCACAATGGCCTTGTTGGGTTGTACCGGCATCCGCATGGTGTCGCTTACCAGCCGGCTGATGGGGTTCAGCTTTTCGGTCCTGATGCTGGTGTAGAGCTGCAACTCGGGGTGCTGTTTGATGATCATCACCACTTCTTCCAGGGAGGTGTTACCGGCCCGTTCGCCCAGGCCGTTGATGGTGCACTCAATCTGCCGGGCACCGTTGATGGCCCCCACCACAGAATTGGCGCTGGCCAGACCCAGATCATTGTGGCAATGGCAGCTGATCACGGCGCGGTCAATGTTCTGCACATGATCCATGAGGTATTTGATTTTATCGCCGTACTGCTGGGGCAGGCAATAACCGGTGGTATCGGGAATGTTCACGGTGGTAGCTCCGGCGGCAATCACGGCTTCAATCACGCGTGCCAGGTATTCGTTGTCGCTGCGGCCTGCATCTTCGGCGTAAAACTCCACGTCATCGGTAAAATTGCGGGCCCATTTGACGGCCTGTACCGCACGCTGAAGAATTTCCTCCCGGGTGCTGTTGAACTTGTATTTGATGTGCAGATCACTGGTGCCGATGCCGGTGTGGATGCGCTTGCGGGCGGCGGGCTTCAGCGCTTCAGCGGCTACTTCTATGTCCTTGAGCTGGGCGCGGGTGAGGCCACAGACCACCGCATTTTTGATCACTTTGGCAATTTCGTTTACGCTTTCAAAATCACCCGGACTGGAAATCGGGAAGCCGGCTTCCAGTACATTGACGCCCAGGTCTTCCAACTGCAGGGCCAGCCGGAGTTTTTCCTTCGTATTAAGTTTGCAACCCGGCACCTGCTCCCCATCGCGGAGGGTGGTATCGAAGATGATGATCTGTTCAGCAGCCATAAAAACGGTGTTGATGGATATAAAAAAGGCAGGTGGGGATACTACATTGCTTGTTCAGGGATACAGTATGCCGCCTGCCGGGCCGAAATTATTTTGAATGCGGCGGTACGTCAAACCAAAATTCCTTGTATTTTACGTTGCATAAATCAAGTGTTAGTTCTTCTAACTAACTGATTATAAACGATTTGAACCTAGTTGAATTACGATGCCCAACCGAAGTGCCGATAGTGTGTTTTTATTGGTTAAGTCCCTGGAAAAGAGTGAGAAACGCAATTTCAAGCTATATGTAAAGCGCAATTCGGCCACAGCCAACCTGAAAGTGATCCAGTTGTTTGATGCCCTGGAGAAAATGGAGAACTACGACGAAGCCCTGTTGCTGCGCAAAAACAAGGCATTGAAAAAGGCCCAGCTCTCCAACCTCAAAGCACATCTCTACAAGCTCCTGCTATCGAGTCTCCGGCTGTTGCGCCACGAAGACAATATCACGCTGCAGCTGAACGAGCTGATGGATTTTGCCCGCGTGCTCTACAACAAAGGGCTGTACCTGCAAAGCCTGCGCCAGCTGGAAAAAGCCCGGGAGATGGCCCTGGCCCACCAGCAGGTAACCTACCAGCAGCAGATCCTGTTTTTTGAAAAAAAGATTGAATCGCTGTACATCACCCGCAGCATGCAGGACCGGGCCGATGCCCTCACCACAGAATCGGAAGCCGTGCACGAAAAACTGTCACTGATCTCCCGCCTGTCGGATCTCTCCCTGCAGTTGTACAGCTGGTACATCCGGAACGGCGTAGCCCGTAACCGCAACGACGCCACGGAAGTAAAGACATTTTTTGACACCCACCTGCCAGCCGGAGCCGTGCGGGTGCGGGGGTTTTACGAGCAGCTGTATCTCTACCAGTCGTATTGCTGGTACGCCTTTATCCGGCAGGATTTTCTGCAATACTACCGGTATGCACAAAAATGGGTGGACCTTTTCACGGAGTATCCTGCGATGCTGGAAGTGGAAACAGCCCACTACATCAAGGGCATGCACAACCTGATGGGCGCCCATTTCGACCTGCAGAAAGCCGCCCGGCTGGCGCCGGCCATAGATGCCTTTGAGCAGTTTGCCCGGCGCAAAGTGGTGCAGCAGAACGACAACTACCGCATCCTTTGTTTCCAGTACCTCTCCATGGCCAAGATTAACCTCCATTTTCTGGAGGGCACGTTTACCGAAGGCCTGCGGCTGGTGCCGCACCTGGAAGAGCAACTGGAACAATACGAACCTTACCTCGACCGCCACCGGGTGCTGGTATTTTACTACAAGATTGCCTGTCTTTATTTCGGAACGGGCAGAAATGAGAAAGCGATCCATTACCTCAACAAGATCATCCACTGGAAAATGGACCTGCGCACCGACCTGCAGTGTTATGCCCGTCTGCTGCACCTCATAGCACACTATGAACTGGGCAATTACGACCTGCTGGAGTACCTGATCAAGAGCGTGTACCGGTACATGGCAAAAATGGAAAACCTCAGCGCGGTGGAAGAGGAAATGTTCCGTTTTCTGCGGCAGTCTTTCTCTGTGAGCCCACAGGAACTGAAGCCGGCCTTCCGGCAGCTGCTGCAACGCATCCGCCGTTACGAAGGGAACCGCTTTGAGACCCGCGCCTTTGTGTACCTCGACATCATCAGCTGGCTGGAAAGCAAAATCAGCGACGTGGATGTGCAGGCGGTGATCAGGGAGAAATATGAACGGAAAAAAGAAAAAACGTAAATAAGATCAGGAAAATTCCTGTGAAACAATCGTATGCAGTGGCACATCATCATTAAGCGTCAATGATGACCCACGCGGCAATTGTTCAGGACGATCCTGCTGTTACCGTAAATACGAAGTTGGCTTTACCCGGCCGTATCCGGAGGCATGGCATTGCCGGCTTTTGCCATCAGCTTGCGGGCCAGAACGGGGAAAAAACGACCGAGGAATACGGCTATCTTCCCATGCCCGGTAAATACGAATACTTTTTTACGGCGGGCAATGGCCCGGAGGATGACTGCCGCTGCTTTACCGGTGGGCCACATGAGGTTGGCCGGCCGGGGATCGGAACGATCCGGATGAAAACGTCCTTCGTTGTCAATACGTGCAATGTTACTTTCCACAAATCCAGGGTGTATGGTGGTGCAGCTCACACCGCTGCCCATCAGCTCCACCTGCAGGCTCTCGCCGATGGAATGCACCGCGGCTTTGGAAGCGCCGTAAGCGCTGAGGCCCGGATTGGGCAAAAAAGCACCCACGCTGCCCATTAAAACCAACCGCCCGCCTGTTTGCTGCAGAAGCGGGATGGCATGCTTTGCGGTAAGTGCCAGGCCTGTTACATTAACAGCAAGTTGACGGCTCCAATCGGATTCCTGCATTTTTGTAACCCTGCCGGTAACTCCAAACCCAGCGTTGGCAATGGCAACATCCAGCCGGCCAAACGCATCCACAATGTCACGCACACAGGAGGCAAGCTGCTTTTCGGCCGTCACATCACATCCAAAAGCACGGGCCTTGCCACCATTCGCCTCAATTTCGGTCACTAAAACATCCAGCAACTCCTGCCGGCGGGCACTCACCGCTACGGTTGCGCCCGAAGCGCCAAAGGCAAGGGCAAGGGCACGACCAATGCCGGAGGATGCGCCCGTTATCCATACTACCTTACCTGAAAAAGTTGATCTCTGTTGCATACGCATATTAATTTTCATAAGTTGAAGTGGCATCAATCAAAATCCTGACTTCATCTCCCAATATGAGACTCTTCCCTCCTACTCCAAAGTCCATCCGGTTGATCCGGCATGTACCCCGCAAACGCCAGCCCTTTCCCAGCCGGTCGGCGGTGAATACCATCGTGACCGCACGGGTTATGTCCCGGATACGGATGTCAAAATTCCCTTCGTACCGGTTTCCGCCTTTGTGCTGCAGGTTCCGGGAACGCATTACAATGTACGGGTGTACCGCTGCATGAAAATACTGCCGGGTCTGCAGGTGCTCGTCACGGTTTTCAATACCCGTAGCCACCGATGCCACCACGGCCTTTCCTTCCAGCGAACTGCCCGACAGGTTGGAAGGGTCGAACCGCACCTCATGTTGCCATTCGCGGAAATGGCCTTTGACCGTAATTCCTGCATTCCGGATTTCAAACTGCAAACTTCCGGGAAGCTTGGGGTCGTTGGTCCGGCCGCTGGTCAGCAGAAGCATGCTAATCAGCAGGCACAAAGAGTTTACCGTAAGAGAAGATACCCGTAACTGCATAGAATCACAGTGTTTTTAAATAAGCGATCAGGGCTCTCTTATCGTTTGCATTCAGGTCCATACCAAATACATGCCCTTTTACCGGACGGTGCGTTACACCGGCCCCTTTGAAACCCGTGGGCACATAGTCATCCCGCAGCCGGGCCGGATCCAGCACATCTTCCAGCGACGCCAGCGATGCATCGTGAAAAAAAGGTCCCCGGTACCATACCCCCAGCAGTGAAGGTACTTTGTAGTAGCCGGTTCCCCGCCGGGTGTGCAGAGTATAGCCCGGATCGGTACCCACGCTGATGTCGAACAGGTCATACTTGTTATAGTGCTCTTCGGGGATGGTAAAGCCGTTGGCCGGCGTAAGCATGTTGTTGGTAAACAAGGGAGGCGTATGGCAGGTGACACAGCCTTGTTCCGCAAAAATGCGCTTCCCCCGTTCCGACAGCGCCGAAGGTTTGTTGGGATTGGCAGGCAGTGTGAGGCTGTAAACAAAGGAAGCAAGTGCATACAGTTGCTTATCGGAATGCCGGGAATACGTACCCGGAAACTGAGGAGGCGGCACCACTTCCCGTCTTTGCTCCGACAAGCCTAGCGGGTGATAATCGCCGTACAGGTTCATGAAATCCAGCGCCTGGTTCATGGCAATGTAGCGCATCATATCTTCAATACCCCGGTGCTGTGCCAGCCCCCCGTGATCCAGGTAGCGCCTGTTTTTAACACCGATCAGGTCGGGCACCTG
This sequence comes from uncultured Chitinophagaceae bacterium, assembly GCA_937862815.1. Taxonomy (GTDB): domain Bacteria; phylum Bacteroidota; class Bacteroidia; order Chitinophagales; family Chitinophagaceae; genus Lacibacter. Next base: position 259,350 of record CALMED010000012.1, read on the forward strand.
GGGCGGGTAGAGAATGCTGGTACCTTGCCGGCCAAATGCGCCCGACGGAACGGCGTTATAGGCATCAATGATCTGCTGTATTGGTCCGTTGATGAGCTTTCCGTGCACATCATGCGGTGTCCAGGGCGATCCAAACAAAACGCGGGTCACGCCGCGGATGGCCTCTTCCGGCGCATTCCGCAAGCTATAGGTGAAGGCTTTATCGCCGGGCCAGTTACCCTGGGCGCCCTGCACCACCTGCCCGTCCGGCATCACCCGGGTATGGCACATGCCACAGCTGAGGTTGCCCAGGTATACTTTCCCCTTCTCCGGTACCACCCAGCGGGCAAAGGGAAGGATACCTTCCTTCGTTATCTGCATACCGGAGTAGGCATAAAAAGCGGGATCGCGTACATCCTCAGCACTGATGATGGCTCCCAGTGTGTCAATCGGATAATCAAATAACAACGCTCCCGCCTTGATGTAATCGGCCTGTGTCACCAGCTTCGACTCGTCCAATACAATCTCCGGCTCCTGCTGTTCCAGCCATTGACGGTAGCCGGGTGGTTCATAATCGGGGTGATATACCGGGTACGTGCGATAGACAACCCGTTCGGGCAGCTTGTAATAATAGTCTTCGCTCACGGGCCGCGGCGATCGGGAGGCATCAGCCAGGGGCAATTCCCAGTCGTGCATCGCCGCGTCGGTCCACACGCGGGGAACGGATTGAACCCGGTGCCGGTCGTTGAAACCCGCCAGCAAGCCAATGCTGCCTGTAAGGCCGGCCACCACCAAAGCGGCCAAGGGGATCCGGAACCTGTTTCTTATCTGCATCATCTTCTGTTTTTAATTATTCGGATTGCTGTCCCCGCCCGGAATGACGGATCGTTGCATCCGGTGTGCGCAGGGCTGGCTGCAACCAGCCGGATGTACGCATTAACTGGTCAAAACTACCGGCTGGCCCGCAGGCGGAATAGTAAAAAAACGACAAATCTCAACGGTTCAGACGGTAATCAGGGATTGCAGCTTTACCGGCGACTCCTGCAGCATGCGGCTCAGCATGGAGGGCGTTGCGCCGGCAAACACCTTGAAGTCTTTTATGAGGTGCATCTGGTCGTAATAGCCGGCGGCATGCGCCACGTGTGTCCAGGTGAAATGGGGACAGGTTTCGTGCAGGCGGTAGGCGTGAGAGAAACGGGTAATGCGGGCAAAGAGTTTCGGACTCATACCTATGCGCTGCCGGCAGGTACGTTCCAGCTGCCGGATGCTGAGGCAGGAAAGCGATGCGAGCCGGTCCATGGAAAGCAGACCCTGTGACTGCAGGAGTTTGTGTAATCCACGGTCGACAGGTAGCTCCTGTTGCAATCGACCAAGGCTTTCCAGCAGAAAACGCTCCACCTCGGCGCAGGCAACCCGGTTATCCGGCATCTGCAACAACCGTTCGGTCAGCTGCCTTACCGCAGGACCCAGGAGAAGGCCGGCGTCAAATCCATCGTCAAATAACTCCTGCAGGGGAATACCCAGCAGGCGATAGAGCCCGCCCGGGTAAAAGGTCACAATCAGTACCCGGTGCCATGCGGGTAATTGCAGGTCCACGCGGCTTACCTGGGGACCAACAACGATGCAACGGCCGCGATCTTCGAAACGATCTGCAGATCCCCCGGTTCGCGCCCGGATGGGATCGCCCAGGTAAAAAAGCAGGCACTGCAGGGGCGTAGGGGGAAAAAAACAGGGAGGCTGTTCTTCCTGGCCGGACACACGCACTTCTTCCAGGGCCACCGCATGAACAAACGGGGCCAGCGCCGGGTGAACCGGGAAATTGAAGCGCTCCAGGCCTGGTTGCATAAATTTCTGATTGCTGTTTCTACTGTAAAGTACTGAAGCTTCGAGAAAGAACCAAGCAGAAGGGTAACTACCGGTGACTCCGGTCACGCAGCAGGTTGCAGCCGAAGCGTACTTTTGCAGCACAAATCCATCACATGGCAACAAAAAAATTAACCACCGAACAGTTTGTGAGCGACATCTTCGATTACCGCACCGAACAGGAATGGACATTCAAAGGCAGCCGTCCGGCCATTATTGACTTTTACGCCGACTGGTGCGGTCCCTGCCGCATGGTGGCACCGGTACTGGAAGAGCTGGCAAAAGAGTATGAGGGCCAGGTCGACATCTATAAAGTAGACACCGAAGCGGAGCAGGAACTCTCGGCTGTCTTTGGCATCCAGAGCATCCCTTCTTTCCTCTTCATCCCTGCTACCGGAATGCCCATGTTGCAGCCCGGCGCCTTCCCCAAAAATGTGTTCAAACAGGTGATTGAAGAACAACTGCTGAAAACACCCGAAACCGCAGAAGAGGTGGAAGAATAAAAGCAGGCACCCAAGCGTTGACAGGTTTTGACTGGAAGTTGTTTTTCCAACACGGAGTTGACCCCCATCTCATCTGATTCATTCGGCTGCTATACCTACCGGCCGGCTTTTGAGCAAGCCTGTTAATTTCCCATCATGCGGCGCAGCAGGGCCAGTGCCACCGAGCGGTCCCACTTATCAAAACGCCCCCGCTGCACCACCAGCCTGTTTTCCTGCGGGTGACTGAGAAAGAAGTGAAAGACGAAGTGTTCGCACCGGTTTTGCCAGCCAATGATCTGGCCAAAGCGCAGGTCGTTCAGCACCAGGGTATCGTTCCAGTATTCCACCGTATAAAATTCCTGTGAGAAGCGGACCAGTTTCTGCAGGTTTTCGTGATCGCTCACGGTATCCAGCAAGTGCGTGTTGCGGGGAAAATATTCAAACGCAATCTTCTGGTCGCGGTCGAAGAGGGAACGAAAACCGGTGAAATAACCCTTGTCGTTCCCCGCCACCACAAACCACAGCCAGTTCTGCAGCGGTGCCGGCGTGGTGAAATACCTTTCATGCGGGATGTTCTGCTCCCGGAACGCACGCTGTACCTGGTGTTCTATCACCAGCTTGTTGATGCCGCAATAACAGAGATAGAAAGCTCCTGCCACTAAACCACTCTTCCACCAGAAAGCGCGCCGATGATCATTTACCCGCAACAGCAGGAGTGCAGCAAGCGCAATGCCGGGCCATACCGAGAAAAAAGGATCCGCCACGTAAATCGTGTGAAACGATATGCGCTGGTGACTGAAAGGCTCCCACCACCCCACCCCGTAATTGTTGAGGGCATCCAGGAGTACATGCGCTGTAATGAGTGTAGCAAAAAAAAGGAACCAGCGGCGTAAGGAGATGTCGTGCGGACGGTGCCAGCGTTCCGCCACCAATGCCAGCACAAAAGCGGCTATGCCGGCAAACAGGAAAGAATGCGTGAAGCCGCGGTGCGCCAAGAGCGAAGAAGGCGTGTCCATCCAAAAAGATGTAATGAAATCAATATCCGGAAAGCTGTGCGCCAGCGCTCCCCACACAAGCGCCCGCTTGCCCAGCTTTTTACCGGCGAAGGCCTCTCCCATACAGGCGCCGAGGGCAATGTGCGTGATACTATCCATGGACTGAAATTACGCCAGACTTAGTTTAGCGAATGATGACTTCGTCAATAAACAGGTGCGACGGTGAACCTGCACTTTCGTGCCAGTCCGGCAACACACCACCGTTCACAGCACGAATACGGATGTACCTTGCTTTCACCTGCACAGCGGCACCCAGTTCCTGCACCACCGGTCCTTTCACTTCCTTACCCATCCCGTTTCGTACGGTAACCACCGGAAAGAAATTCTCACCGTCCCGGCTGGCTTCAAACTGCACTTCCTGCGGATAGAGGATCCAGGGACTGACTTCCTGCAACACATGCACCCCGAGGTAATTCAACCTGCGTACCCTTTTGAGGTCCACCACCGCTTCAAGATCTTTCCCGAAATAACTCTGCCACTCGCCCGTCTTCCAGTTGGAAGTGCCGGTGATGCCGTCAATCAGTGCTCCGGGACCACCGGCCGTGTACATGGGATGCACTTCGCTCAGCACCCGGATGCTGCGATCGGTGGGGATGCGGTAAAAGTTCTGTTGTACAACCGGCGAACGGAGACCCTCATTTTCTGCATACAATTCAACCCGGGCCGGTGAGCGGAGCAGAAAAGGCTTCCTGTAACGACGGAACGCTCCCTCATTGATGCGGTAATACAGATTCGCTGCCGTGTCAACGTGCCCTGCCACCACCTGCAGTTCGCGTTCAAACTTATACTGGTTCATCGCAAAAAAGGGAACGGGCAAAAAACCAGGCACCTCCACTCCGGCTACCGGGCGGTTTTCGGGTGCCGAACCCCACAGCTGCGGCTGTGTGTGCAGGTCAAATTCCAATACGCCCCCGGCCGCCAGGACTGCATGATCCAGGTAATTTTTCGGGTAGTGCTGACCGTTAATGCTTACCCCCTTCACATAAAAGGAGCCGGGAGTTGAGCGGTTCGACCGGGTGGTGAAACGGTTGCCGTCTTCGAGGTGCAGGATCACTTCATCAAACAACGGTGTGCCCAGTTCATAATAGCCGCTCCCCGGTGTAACCGGGTAAAAGCCAAGGGCACTCAGCACATACCATGCGCTCATCTGGCCACAGTCTTCGTTGCCGATGAGTCCGTCGGGACGATTGCCATAGAACTCCCGGCAGATGCGGTGCACCAGTTCCTGTGTGCGGTGAGGTTGCCCTACATGGTTGAAGAGATAGGCCATGTGATGGCTGGGTTCGTTACCGTGTGCATATTGCCCGATGAGTCCTGTAACGTCGGCCTGCTGGCGACCGGTAAGGGGTGCCTGCGTGGTGAACAATTCATTGAGGCGGCGGGCAAAAGCCGCCGACCCGCCGTGCAGCCGGATCAGCCCGGCCACATCGTGCTGGGCGGCAAACGCATATTGCCAGGCATTGGCTTCGGTGTAAAAGTTATTGACCTCCGCCGGGTCAAAGGGATGGAACCAGAAGCCCTGTACTTTGCCCCGCAGGAAACCGGTCTGCGGATCAAATAGATTGCGGTAGTGCAGGGAGCGCTGCAGGTAACGGTCACGCACACCCGCACTATCCAGCCAGCCGGCAAACCGGGCGATGCACCAGTCGTCGTAGGCGTATTCCGCCGTTTTGGAAACACTTTCGTGGTCGTCGTTATTGGCGATAAAGCCTTTATCGCGATAGGCAGTGAGACCAAACCGGTTGCTTTCAGCATAACTGCGCATGGCAGTAAGCGCCAGGCCCGCGTCAAAATCGCGGATGCCTTTCTGCCACGCATCCACGATTACGGGAACGGCATGGTACCCGATCATGCAGAAGGTTTCGTTACCGCTCAGCTCCCATACCGGCAACATACCCCCGTTTTTATACTGTGCCAGAAAGGTGTGGATCCAGTCGCGGGTTCGCTGGCGGTTCAGGATCGTCATCAGCGGATGCAGGGCCCGGTAAGTATCCCAGAGTGAAAAAACCGTGTAATTCGTAAATCCACCGGCTGTGTGTACCTGCAGATCGGTGCCGCGGTACTGACCGTTGACATCCGTATACAGATTGGGGGCCAGGCTGGCGTGATACAGGGCTGTATAAAACACAACCTGCTCATCGGATGATCCACCCTTCACTTCAATCTTTCCCAGTTCCCGGTTCCAGGCGGCTTCGGCTTCCTGTTGCAACTGCTGAAAATTCCAATGCGGTATTTCCGTATCGAGGTTGAGGCGGGCGTTTTCATGGCTAACCCCCGATATGCCGATTTTCATCCGGAGATTCCGGTCTGCCGGCAGGGTGAACCCAAACCAGGCTTTGATGTGTTTGCTTTGCAGGGAGCGGGTTTTGCCCACGGGTTGATCGTTCTCCGCCAGTTCATACCGGATGATGGGTTGCTCAAAACGAATATAAAAATAGACATATTGATCCTGCGCCCAGGAACGGCTCCGCCGCATGCCCCGCACTTCATATTCATTCACTACTTCCAGCGATGCTTCCAGTACTTCGTCGCGATGTACAAGGTCTAACAGGATCCTGCCCTCCTTTTCACCTTCCGGAAATGTATACTGGTGCATCCCCGAGCGGGCGGAAACCGTGAGCGCCGCGTTTATCCTGTGCTTTTCCAGCAATACTTCGTAGTAACCCGCATTTGCCTTTTCGGTTGAATGGGAAAATGGTGAGCGGTAATCCGAATTTTTCCAGTATACCGGGCCGCTGAAGGGCATTGCCAGCACATCGCAGTAATCGGCGATGCCGGTGCCACTGAGATGGGTATGCGAAAAACCGTAGATCAGGGAATCGGAATAATGATACCCGCTGCAGCCATCCCATCCTTCGAGACGGGTATCCGGACTCAGCTGCATCATCCCAAAGGGCAGGCTGGCGCCGGGGAAAGTGTGACCATGACCGCCGGTACCGATAAAGGGATTGACCAGCCGGGCATACGAAACAGGTTGCGCCTCCGCAACGGGAGAAAATGCAGTCAAAGAAACAAAGAAGTACAGCAGCAATCGGTTCATACAGGAAAGGTAGGGGTTTCCGCTTGCCGAAAAAAAATGCGGCCAACGGTAAAGAAAGGCGGAAACCTGCTGCATGAAATTATCCGTCATCGTGGCTGCAACACATCGTACAGCGATTTCACTTTCAGCTGTTTGATTTCGCCGGGATGCTGGTAGCGGCCATCAATCAGCAGCACTTTGCGCTCGCCGGCTTTGAGGTGAAAATAGTTGTCGTTCAACGGGACGTGTTCCCCTTCTTTGTACACATACACATACGCCGCATCGGTGGTGCTGGTGATAACGATGCGGTTCTCGCCCTGGGAACTGAACCGGAATTCCGGTTTTTCCAGTTTCCACGACCGGGGTGGCAGGGAGTCGCGCTGCGGCAGCACATCATCGCGGTACGCTTCTTTCACGGCATACCAGGCGGCTTTGGGGCGGCGGTAATAGTCGGTGATGCTCCAGCTTACCACCGGCCAGCAGTCGTTCAGCTGCCACAGGAGCGTTCCCTGGTTAACCGGGAATTTGCTGCGGTGAATGGCAATGCTGTTTTTGAGGATGAAGTACTGCAGGCACTGGGTGAGATAGGTATAATCCTCCGCAGTGAGTTGCTGCACCCTGCCGGAATCGAGGAAATACCGGTGCAGGTAATGTTGCAGGTTCTGGTAGCCGGTGGGATGTTTCTGGTGCAGGCGCAAAGCGTCTGAAAACAGGTAGCGATCGGCCGGCGCTGTAAAGTCCTTCACGGTTTCCCAGGTGGGCATGGCCTGCATGCCGTATTCGCTTACAAAGCGCCCGGTTTTGTGTTCAAACACTTCCAGGTCCTGCAGCCCCCACCAGAGTCCCCAGTAATGACTGTCGCCCTCCGTGATGCTTTGCGGCCGGCCCCAGCCGTGTACCGGCGAGCTGGGCAGATAGGGCCGGGTGCCATCCCATTGCTGCAGCCATACCGGCAGGCTGTCGTGAAACAGCCGTTGATAGGCATTCCAGACGGCCGCTGAATCGGCACCGTGCAGGTTGAACGGGCCTTGCCAGCCCCAATTGTTCCAGGCTTCCTCCACTTCGTTGTTACCGCACCAGAGCACGATGCACTTGTATTTCCGCAAGCGCTTCACCTGGTACTCCAGTTCGGCTTTCACGTTCCGGAAAAAGGAATCATCCACCGGTATCATGCCACCGGCAAACATGAAATCCTGCCATACATTGATCCTGTACCGGTCGCACAGTTCATAAAAAATATCTGCTTCGTACACACCCCCACCCCAAACGCGAAGCATGTTCATGTTTGCTTCCTTTGCCAGCCGGATGATGCGGTGATAATCGCGGGAGGTAAGCCGGGGCAGAAAGACATCGGACGGAATATAATTAGCACCTTTCATGTACACCGGCTGACCGTCAATCCGGAAATAGAAAGACTGGCCGGTGCTGTCGGTTTCCCGAACCAGTTCCACCCTACGCGGGTTGGCAAAAGGCGTATCGGTTAACCGGTACCGGTAGCCTTCGAGGTATGCGGGCTTCCAGATGCCGCAGGTGATGAAGGTGGGGCCCCAGTCCCAGCCGAAATGATACTGGGCTTTACGTACATGTACGCGGGGATGATCGGGGATGGCATATGTGGAAGAACGGGCCAGCGAATCGGCCACCCGCCGGGCGGAATTAAAATGCACCACGAGCTCATTGCTTTCCCGCAACAGGGCTTTCACCGGGATGCGCCACTGGCGGAACATGTTGTTCACCCGTAACAGCAAAGCGCCATTAAGATAAATGAAAGCATCGGTATCCAGGCCGTCAAACACCAGGTCCACCTGCTCCTGTTGCCGCATGGCGGCCGTGGCTGTAAAACGGACCCGGTATTCCCATGTTGCCGTATCAATCCATTGCAGGGCTGTTTCGTTGGTTCCAAAAAACGGATCGGGAATTCGCTTCAACTGCAGCAGATCGGTATGGACGGTGCCCGGAACGGTAGCCGGCAGCCAGGCATCGGTACCCTGCTGGCGGAACTGCCACACGCGGTGTAGTTCCTGCCGCAGCTGTGCCGGCGCACGCACGGCAACGAATAAGCATAACAGCAACAGGAAAACTTTCATGCTTTCCGAAATTAGGGAATGCAGGGGGATAAAAAAAGCCGGCTGCAAAGCTGCAGCCGGCGACGTTTTTTTCGAATCAGGTCTTGCTCCAGACATGATCAGCTGAAATTATGATTCAATCGACTAATCGTGCTCCGCCCTTATATATTGCATGCATTGTCCGATTTGCTCACCAAAATATAAACTAATACAATAATCCTGCCGTTTCCGTTGTAAGTTTACCAATTGAGTATGATAATTACTAAAAACTATCACCGCACCCAGTTCACCGCCTTGCTTTGCACGTCGCTTGAATTACCGCCGATCATGATATCAAATACGCCCGGTTCCCAATCGAACCGGAGCTGGTCGTCGTAAAAGCGCAGGTCGCTGGTGGTAATGCGGAAGGTAACGGTTTTACTTTCGCCGGGCTTCAGTTGCACCTGCTGAAAGCCTTTCAACTCCTTCACCGGGCGCACCACCTTCCCCACCCGGTCGCGGATGTACAGCTGTACGGTTTCCTTACCGGTGATGGTTCCGGTGTTTGTAACCGTTATAGAAGCCTCCAGGGTCTGTTTCCCTGTTAAAACGGTATCCGACAACACCAGTGGCCCGTAAGCAAACTGTGTGTAACTGAGCCCGTACCCAAAGGGGAAGCGGGGCGAACGGGGGAGGTCAATATATGCCGTTACATAAAGACTGTGGTTTTCGTATTCGGGCGGTCGGCCGGTATTGTAATGATTGTAATAAATGGGCACCTGTCCTACCGACCGGGGAAAGGTCATGGGCAGCTTGCCGGAGGGGTTGTAATCGCCAAACACCACGTCGGCAATGGCATTGCCCGCCTGGGTGCCCAGCCACCAGGTGTAAAGGATGGCCGGCACATGATCCGCCGCCCAGTTAAACACCAGCGGACGACCCGCGTGTACCAGCAGCACCACCGGTTTACCTGTGGCCACCAGCACTTTGATCAGCTCTTCCTGCACACCGGGCAGTTGAATATTGCTGCGGCTCTTGGCTTCGCCGCTCATGTCGTGGGCCTCACCAACGGTGAGTAAAATGACATCCGACTGTTGTGCCACAGCAACTGCTTCGGCGAATCCGGCTGTGCCGGAATCGTTGATGTTGCAGCCCCTGGCGTACAACAGGGACCCGTCGCCGCGCAGTTTGTTTACCACTCCCTGCCAGAGCGAAACGATACGGCTGGAATCATCCGGCCATTCGAGGCTCCAGAAACCCAGGTTGTCACGGACGGCCTTTACAAAGGGCCCGATCAGCGCGATCTTTTTCCCCTGCTTTGCAACCGGCAGTACCGGTCCCTCATTCTTCAGCAGTACAATGCTCTTCCTCCCCATGTCGCGGGCAGCATCCAGGTGGTCGGGATGGTTCCAGTACTGCTCCTGCCGTTCGGGCTTGCTGAAACGGAAGGGATCATCAAACAGTCCCAACTCAAATTTCTTGCGCAGGATACGGCGAACGGCCTCGTCCACCAGGGTTATGGGTACCCGACCCTGCCGCACCAGGTCGGCCAGGTGAAGATGATAGCAACGTCCTTCCATATCCATATCGCTGCCAGCCAGTATGCCGTGCAGGGCAGCCTCGCTGGAATCGGCGGCATAGCCATGATCCACCATTTCGGCAATGCTGCCCCAGTCGCTCACCACAAACCCTTTAAAGTTCCACTGCTTTTTCAAAATGTCGCGTTGCAGGTAGCGGTTACCCGTGGCCGGTATGCCGTTGAGGTCGTTGAACGAGTTCATGAAGGTGGCAACGCCGGCTTCCGCCGCTGCCTGGAACGGGGGCAGGTAATATTGCCAGAGCATGCGCGGGCTCATGTCCACACTGTTGTAATCCCGCCCGCCGATGGCAGCTCCGTAGGCAGCAAAGTGTTTGGCGCAGGCCATTACGGCATCTGTATGGCCAAGGCCGTTGCCCTGGAAACCTTTTACACGGGCACGGGCGATCCACGAACCGAGGAAGGGGTCTTCGCCGGCGCCTTCCATCACCCGGCCCCAGCGGGGATCGCGGGATATGTCCACCATGGGCGCAAAGGTCCAGTGAATACCGGCTGCCGATGCTTCCACAGCGGCGATGCGTGCACTCCGCTCAATGGCTTCCAGGTCCCAGCTGGCCGCTTCGGCCAGCGGCAACGGAAAAGTAGTGCGGAAGCCATGAATAACATCGTAGCCAAAGAGCATGGGAATTTTGAGGCGCGACTGCAGGGCATGCTCCTGCAGCATGCGGGTATGTTCCACGCCACTAACATTGAGCATGGAGCCGACCCTGCCGGTTCGTATTTGCTCCACTTTGTTATTATCCTGCCGTATCGGACCGGTGAACTTCCAGTCGCTGGTATACTGGTTGAGTTGACCCACTTTCTCTTCCAGGGTCATTAAGCGCAACAAGGAATCCACCCGCTGATCCAGGGTCTTTTTTTTCTGAGCTGTTACAGCAAAGGCGATCAGCAGGAAAAAAAACAGCACGGCTATCCGGGCTGTATCGAAGGAGAATATTTTATCAAATAGAAGGTTCATGCATCCGGTTTCTTGCAATTATTGATAGATACGTACATAATCAATTTCCATTCGCTGGGGAAAGATGGCGTTGTCCACACCGTGCTTACCGCCCCAGTTGCCCCCAACTGCAACATTCAGAATGAGATGAAATTCCTGGTCAAACGGCCAGGCGTCCGTACCCTTTTTCTGATTTACGTACTCGTAATATTTCACCCCGTCTATAAAAAAATGAATATAATCAGCGGTCCACTCAATGGCATACACGTGAAAACTGGAAGAAAGGTCTTTCCGGGCAGCAACGCCCCCTTTCTGTGTACCCAGCATCCCGTTGTAAGCGCCGGTGTGTACGGTTCCGTAGATGGAATCGGGGGCATAGCCTACAAATTCCATGATGTCAATTTCTCCGCTGTGCGGCCATCCACCGTACTTCCATGCTGTTGGCAACATCCAGATGGCCGGCCACATACCAACCCCGGACGGCAGTTTGGCACGTATCTCAAACCGCCCGTATTTCCAATCGCCTTTATACTTCGAAACCAGCCGGGCAGACGTGTAAGAAGCACCTTTGTAATCTTCCCGGTGGGCTTCGATTATCAGTTTTCCATCTTCCACCCGTGCGTTCTCCCTGCGGCCTTCCGTATAATACTGCAGTTCGTTATTGCCCCACCCACAGTTTTCCGGGCACCCCCTGCCGTAATCATAACTCCACTTAAGGCTGTCGGGAAATCCCCCGACGGAAAACTCGTCTGCCCAAACCAATTGCCTGTTCACCAACTGTGCATGTGCAGAGAAAGCACCAAGCAGCAATAAGCACCCGGACAAAAATCGGCAGATATGGAAACAAGATTTCATGGCAAACATAAGGAAAGAATGAAAGCTGCCTGATTGAAGAAAAAAGCAGGAATCATTCTTTCATGAACTATTGATTATGATACTTCGAACTATTGATACACCCGGATATAATCCACCTCCATCGTTCCGCTGGTAAAGCCCGATTCAACAGGACCGCCGAAATTACCTCCCATGGCCACATTCATGATGATGAAAAAGTTCTGGTTAAACGGCAATGAAGATGTATTGGCAAAGGTGAAGAAAGGAACTCCGTCCACCGAAAAACGGATAATGGCCGGAGTCCATTCCACAGAATACACTTTGAATTCGGTCGTTACTTTCGGAACTGTTACCTGTCCGCCTACCGCGTTGCCGCCGGAAAAACCCGGGTAATGCAGGGTCCCGTAAATTTTATTGAGTTGGGCGCCCACATGCTCCATGATATCAATTTCACCACAGGCAGGCCATCCAACCGTACCAAAATTGGCGCCGAGCATCCAGATGGCAGGCCAGGTACCCACCCCGGCCGGCAGTTTGGCCCGGGCCTCCACTTTTCCATAACGGAAAGAGAATTTATCACGGGTGAGCAGGCGGGCCGATGTAAAATTGCTACCGCTGAATGCTTCCCGTCGCGCCACTATTTTGAGTGTGCCGTTTGAGATGCTCACATTTTCCGGGCGGCTGGTATAAAACTGCAGTTCGTTGTTACCCCATCCGCTGGAGCCGGTGCCGATATCGTACCCCCACCTGGCCGGATCCGGCGCACCGGCTGTATTGAACTCATCCGACCATACCAGGGTTAAGGCAACCGTTACCGAAATGGTAAGCGTCTTGGAGAGCGTTTGCCCCGAAGCACTACGTGCCGTGACCTTGGTGGTATAGTTTCCGGAGGCGGGATACTTATACGTTACTGTGCCGGAAGGAACATCCTGAAACACACCATTACCAAAGTCAAACTCGTAATTCACCGCGTTGGTCGCGCTGGCCGTAAAGGTCACATTTCCGCTGTTATTGGTACTAACATCGGCGGTAAAGGTGAGATTCGTGGGAGCAATATCGACCGGTCCGGCATTCTTTTTCTTACAGGAAAAAGAAACCAGCACCAGGAGGAGCATCCCGCAGACGGACCATTTCATCATGGCTTGACTTTTAGTTTTTGATACCAGGCATTACCATCACTACCGATGTTCCGCAGATGCATCTGCGTATCGGTTACGGAGAGAATCTCATACGTATTATTCCCGGTACCGAAATTCACAATCCCATTACCCGGCACCATAAACTGAATCCGTGTGGAAACAGCGGATGTAGAGTTGGATGTTGCGTCCATGAACGCAAGTTTCTTGTTCCCGCCGGGTGCAAGGGGAACGCAGGCTTCCGCGCTGGAAAGGCCGTAATAACCTGCAGCAGCACCAATCACAAAAGACTGACCTTTGTTGTCTACATTCATGAAAATATTATTATTGGCATCTTTTGAGAAGGTGATTTCATCGTCGTAAACACAATCGGCCCGCTCATTGGGATTCGCCGAATACCAGATCGGACTGAAAGCGTCAGCTGGCCCTACACCAAAATGACCGGGTTCAGTTCTGTCGCACACCCAGACTTTTGAGCCGCTGCCTGTCAATGCCGACAGGATGTTGGCGGGAATTTCAAATGCCACAAATACTTTCACCTGCTTGCTGATGGTGGACAGGTTGCCTCCCGTACCAACGGCCCGCACGGTAATGGTATAGTCGGCCGTACCCGGTGAGTTGTACTTGTAAGTGATTTTACCGGAAGGTACCACCTGGCTGTTCCCGTCACCGAAATCAATCCTGTAGGTAAGGGCATTGTTCGCTGTTGCTGTGATATCCACCCGTCCGGTTCCGTTACCAAAGGGATTGGAAGCATCGACCCCCTGCACAACGGCAGTGAGTGTCAGATCGGCGGGTGTTTTGATTTCACCAAAACTGTATTTAGTTTTCTCGCAGCTGCTCAGCAGCAAAGCACCGGAGAGCAGCAAGGCGGTGTATGCATGAAATATTTTAATCATGATCAATCGTTTTTAAGATTAGTTAACGCGTAAATCATCGAAATAAAAGGTAAAGTTGGACGATCCGTCGCCGGGCGTACCCAGGTCAAAAATGAGTACGACCCTGTCGTAGGTTCCGGCAGGTATTCCAGAATAATCAAATGTCAGCTCCTGCCACGCATTGGCTACGGTTGTTGAACTGCTCACTTCAAAATTCTGACCGGGGTTGGCGGAATTTTCTACCTTCAGCAACACATTGGCACCAATCCGCGGAGACCATACCTTCATCCGGAAATTTTTCTTCGTAAAATCAATGGGAGTGCTGAGGGTGAGAAAACTTCCGCCCCAGGGCTGACCGGCATTTTTGATCATGCGTACCACTTTGGCGCTGGTATTGATACCGGAAGCATCGGGGTTATTGATCACGGTAGCATTGCCGCCGTCAAAATCAAACCAACCATAGGTGATGGGATACTCAAAGTTCAAGGGTATCGCCACCGGGAAGGTGCTTTCCAAACGGATGTCGTCGAGGTAGTAGGTGAAGTTGGCCGAACCATCGCCGGTTGTCCCCAGGTCAAATATCAGTACCACCCGGTCGTAAGTACCGGCCGGGATATTGGAATAATCAAACACGATATCTTCCCAGCGATTGGCCACTGTAGCTTCGGCACTGGCCTCAAAATTCTGAGCGGGATTGGCCGAATTTTCAACTTTGAGCAACACCTTGGCGCCTACCCGGGGCGACCATACTTTCATCCGGAACACCTTATTGGTAAAGTTCATGGGCTGGCTCAGGGTAAGAAAACTTCCGCCCCAGGGCTGTCCGGCGTTTTTGATCATGCGTACCACACGGGCACTGGTATTACTACCGGATGCATCAGGATTATTTATTACGGTAGCATTCCCTCCGTCAAAATCAAACCAGTTGTAGGTCAACGAAGTGGACTCAAAATCCAACGGCAATGCAAGGATGCCCGGCATGGTATTGGTCAGACGGAGATCATCAAACAGCCAGGTATAATTAGCAGTACCATCGCCCGGAGTACCCAGGTCAAAAATCAATACAACTTTCTGGTAACTGTTCGCCGTGTTGATGGCGCTGAAATCAAAGCCCAGTTCCTCCCAGGAATTGGCCACCGTGGATGTTGCTTCCTGCTCAAAGAAGATTCCACCATCGGTCAGATTCTCCACTTTGAGTAGCACTTTTGCGCCCACCCGCGGTGAAAACACTTTCATGCGGAAGATCTTATTCGCAGAAAAATTGATCGCTTCACCCAGGGTGATGACACTGCCACCCCAGGGTTCGGGTGGATTTTTCACCATGCGCCCCACCCTGTTGCTGGTATTGATTCCATTCTTCTGGGGATTGTCTATCACGGTTACCGTACCGCCTCCGAAATTGATGAAATCGTAGGGAATGGTAAGCGATTCAAATGTCAGGGGCAGTAATACCGGGTCCACGATGTTGATCGTCTGCGTATACTCGGTGGTGGCTGCACCGCCGCTGAGTGCCACCACGCGTAATGTGTAGCTACCAATACTGGAATAAATATGACTGACCGTCTCGCCCTCATTGAATGCTTTTGGCACTTCATTGGGGTTCTCGCCGAAAAATACCCGGAAAAAGGTCTCATACTGTGCCTTTGCCGTTACGTTGAGTCTGTAATTATTGGATGGATCAATGGTGGCAGTTACTTCCAGATTTTCAGGGGCCCGGAAGGTAACCGTAAGTTGCTTGGTCACTTCCGTGGTTTTTCCTGTGAGATTGTACCCCACCAGCTTAACATTATAAACGCCTTCCGGGTAAGTGTGCTGGGTATTTTTTCCAGGAGCCACTTTCACCGGAGTGGTGGGACCATGCCCGTAAAGTACATCAAAACTGGCAACTCCCTCGCCGGAAGGGGTAATGGTAACAAGGCCGGAATTGTCCTGCGTGATTTCAAACAGCGCATTGATCTTATCCGGATTTTTAGCCGTTTCAAGAAAGGAAAGATCATCGTTCGGTGTTTTTTTACAGCCGGATACAATCGCCAGCATAAACACCAAACCGGTAAAATATGAGATTGATTTCATTGTCGTAGGTTTTTATTGGTGATTAATACCCGGGGTTTTGAGTAAGCCCTGAAATATCCACTTCCCGCTGGGGAATGGGGAACACTTCGTGCTTGCCTTTGACAAAACCGGTAATCTTATTCGTCTGGTTGGTGCGCACCAGGTCGAAGAAACGCTCACCTTCCATGGCCAGTTCCAGCCGGCGCTCTTCCAATACGGCCAGGTACAGGGCATCGCCGGTAGCCGTGATGTTATTATTACTGTTGCCAAAAGCACGGCGACGTACCTGGTTAAGAAAGGTTTGTGCTTTTGCAAAATCAGGTGCGGTGGCCTTGCAATGTGCTTCAGCCGCCATCAGCAATACATCCGAAAAACGGATCATCCGGAAGTTGTTGAGATAGTTCAACTCAATCTGGCCGGAAGTTTCGCCTTTACGGGGATGATATTTCTGATTGTACAAACCTGTATTCTTATAAGGAGCCACCTGGTAGGTGATATTGAAAGACGGATTGGCATTTTTATAGGCTTCAATATCCAGGATGGTCGCTTCCTTTCGCTGGTCACCTGCTGTGTAAGCGGAAGAAAGATTTTGCGTGGGCAGGTTAAAACTCCAGCCGGATGCATAGGGCATGGCATCCGTACCGTTCAATCCCCGGATACCGCACATCTGCACGGCCAGGTTGCCTTGTCCCCTGGTCACACCCCCCCAGTTGTAATAAGGAGATGTATTCGAGTACTGAATCTCAAAAACAGATTCCGGGCCGTTTTCTCCACTGCTGAGAAAGATCGATTTGAAGTTTGCTACCAGGGGAAAAAGACTGGAATCAGCAACGACCGGTTGCAGGGCCGTCACAGCATCATTGTATTTTCCCTGGTACAGGTACACTTTCCCCAGCAATGCCTGGGCTGCGTATTTGGTAATGCGCCCTTTCTGCTGCTGAATGGCCGGCAAATCCTTTATTGCGTTTTTCAGATCGTTTTCAACTTGCTCGTACACCTTCGACTTTTCTGTACGGGAGAGCTTTTTGGAGTCGGCCAGGCTCAACCGCCGGTCAACAAACAAGGGCACATCGCCAAACATCTTCACCAGTGAGAAATAATAAAATGCACGTAAAAAGGCCACTTCTGCATACATGGCATCTTTGCCGGCAAATACAATCCTTTCACCAGCCGGGTTGGCTTCTCTGTACTGAAACAGGTAATTGCAACGGTTAATGCCTTCATACGCAGCCTGCCACACCTCGGTAAGGTTGGCATTGATGGGGGTATGGGTATAATCATCAATTTGCTGGAAGGACAACACATCCGATGCGTTTTCGCCACCACTTACCGAATTATCGGATGCTATATCACCAATCATCACCATATACGTTGCCATCCATTGCATGGGCGTGTAGGTACTAACCGCCATGGTGCGGTAATCGCTTTCTGATTTGAGGTAATCCAGTTCTGTGATCCGGAAATCCTCGCGGGGGTTGTAATCCACCCATTTTTTACAGGAAATGAGCAGGGATACAAGCATCACCAGGCTCAATATTTTGATATATGCTGTTTTCATTTTTTTCTTTTTTTGAAGGATGATCACAGTTTGATGTCAAGTCCAAATGAATACGTTCTTGCCTGGGGATAGGCACCGCGGTCGATACCGGTATCCAGAATACCTCCGGCAATTTCCGGATCAAAGCCGGTATACTTGGTGAACATGAACGCATTGCGCACCTGCACATAAACCCGCAGACGACTGAACACCTTCCGGATTGAGTTTTCGGGGAAGGTATAGCCCAACACGAGGTTTTTCACTTTTACAAAGGAACCATCTTCTACGTACCGGTCGCTCACGCGGATGTTGCTGTTGGCATCGGTGAACGAATACCGGGGATAGCGGGCATCGTTGGTGGTACCGGGACCGGTCCAGCGGCCCAACACAGAGCGATCTTTGTTGGTGAAGTTGGCATTGCGCTCATACGCCCGGTACACATCGTTTCCAACGGAAGCGTAGGTAAAGGCGTTGAAGTCGAAACCTTTGTATTCAAGGGTCAGGTTCCAACCCAGGGTGAAATCAGGGAAAGGATCCCCGATCTGTGTCTGGTCCAGCGCGTTGATTACGCCGTCCTTATTCATGTCTACATAACGGATGTCGCCGGGAACAGCGCCGGGCTGTTGCGGACCGGCAGCTACCTCTTCGGGTGTCTGGAACAATCCATTTGTTTTATAGCCATAGAAATAACCGGGGGTGAATCCTTTTTCAAAGACCGTCACATTCTGCGACTGGCCGTTGAAGTAAAAACCACCCAGGATTTTTGCCGTCCCATCATCGTTGGTGGCAGTCACCATGTTCTTTGCGCTGGTGAAAGTAAGCGTGGTATTCAACCGGAAGGATTTACCGATGGTTTCGTTGTACCCCAGGGTGATGTCTACCCCTTTGCTGCTGGTGGATCCGATATTCGCTGTAGGGATGGGTACAGTTCCCAGGTACAAAGAAGCCGAAGGGGTAAAGAGCAGACCGTTTACGTTCTTCTGAAAATAATCGGCCGATAAGGTAAACCTGCGTTCGTAGAAAGTAAGGTCAAACCCGATGTTTGCCTGCACCTGCTTTTCCCAGGCGAGGATGTCATTAGCGGCAGACCCTACGGTGGAGCCGGGATAAAAAATATCGCCAAACGTATAACCGTTGCTGTTGGCAGTGGGTCCATAGCTGGGACCACCGGTTAGGATACTTACAAACTGCGGGTCTACGTTCTCGTTACCGATGGTGCCGTAGCTGCCCCGGATCTTGAGGTAGTTGATAAACTCCGATTTGAAAAAGTCTTCATTCGTCACTACCCAACCCAGCGAGCCCGATAAGAAATTGGCATACTTATTATTGATACCGAAGGCATAGGAACCGTCGCGGCGGATGGTAACGGAAGCGAGGTAACGATCTTTGTAATCGTAGTTCACCCGGCTGAAGTAAGAAAGGTTTCGGCGGAAATACTGGTAATAATAACCGGTGATGGCGTTGGTATTGGTGGCTACGTTAATACCGGTTGCTGCCGTAAAATCGGCAAACTCCCAGGAGTTAAAAGGCACATCCTGCCGGGTGGCGCCGGCTGCATTACCCGATACACGGGCTACTGCCATCCCAAGTACGGTTTCGAATGTATGATCCTTTACACTGAAATTATAGTTACCAAAGGTTTCCCAGGTATAGTTAAAATTGCTGGTCTTTTCATGAGCTACCTGGTTGAAACGACCCGGTACCTGCGAACCATCCGCGTTCATGCTGTTTTCCACGTTGAGGGGCCCGTAAAATACCAAGGGGGTGAAACTTTTAGCGTTTCCATCATACTTGGTGTATCCAAAACGGGATGTAAGCTTCAGGTTCTTCAGTATATCGTACTGCATTTCAAACTTGCCGTAGATTTTGGTTCCAACATTTTTATTATAGGTATTCTCCAGCTTGGTAAGCGGATTGAAAATTTCCGACAGAATCAGGTTGCTGAAGCCGTACCGGCCTACGGTATTAGGAACGGTATTAAGTACCGGAACCGTGGGGTCGAAATTGAGGGCACTGCCAATAACGCTGTTAAAAGAGTTTTCCTGGATACCCTTGGCGTCCAGCAGCACGGCCGTGGTGTTCATTACAAACTTCAACTTGCGGGTGAGGTCGAAATTGAGGTTGGCGGTAAAGTTGCCCCGGTCGAAACGGGATTTTTCATTGCCCCCGACAATACCTCCCTGGTTGAGGAAGCCGGCCGAGAGGAAATACGACATCTTGTCGCTGCCCCCCCGGGCGGTGATGTTGTGGGTTTGGAGCGGTGCCCGCCTGAAGATTTCTCTCTGCCAATTGGTGCCCACACCCAACGTGGTGAGGTCCGGGAAAACAATTTCCCCGCCAGCCACCGTGCTGCCTTCGTTAATCATGGCAGCGTACTCGGTAGCGTTCAGCACCCCCACCAGGTTCATCACTTCCTGTACACCATAATTACTATTGATAGTGATTTCAGTTTTCTGGTTCTTGCGGCCCGACTTGGTAGTCACCACAATCACGCCGTTTCCTCCCTTAACCCCGTAAATGGCGGCGGTAGCGGCGTCTTTTAAAACGTTGATGGATTCAATATCAGAAGCATTGATGGCATTCAGATCGGTTAGGGTCTGCGGCACTCCGTCGATGATTACAATAGGGTCCGTGCCGGAAAACGAAGGAATCCCCCGGATCAGAACCGTGGGTTTGGCACCGGGTGTACCACTCTGGATAACATTCACACCCGAAGCACGGCCCTGGAGGGCTTCTTCTGTTCGAACGGGCCTGAGCTTTTCAATATCAGCCCCTTTAACTGTGGCAATGGCCCCGGACACCTTTGTAATCCGTTGAGTACCATAGCCAATCACCACAACTTCGCTCAAGGAAGCGGCAGTGGCTTCCAGGCCTACCTCACCGGCATCTGCGCCGGTTACCGTCAGCCGGTAGGGAGACATGCCCGTGTAGGTAATAATTAATACGGCTCCGCGGGATGCGGCAATGGAGAAACGACCACTGGCATCCGTAATCGCGGATGTAACCGTGTTTTCCACGCTAACCGTTGCCCCCACGAGGGGCTCCGCGGTGGTTTTGTTAACCACCTTTCCCACCACTGTCAGCGACTGGGCGGAAATCTGCTGAATAGAAGCTCCCCACAGGAGCAGCAGGCACAGCAAACCGATTTTGAATTTCATACGCAATAGTTTTTGGTAAAATCCGGAAGAAAAATTCCATACTAAAAGTACTCCTCCACAACGCGGAAAGGAAATAAATTGACTCATCAACACTACATCAGAAAATATAATTCATTGATTTTTAGGCCATTTATACTACATCATTTCTACATCATTCCGATTTTTCATATTTTCACTACCTGTAGGGCGCCTCCATCATGAAAAAATTGATTGCCATTCTGCTGCTTCCGTTTTCTGCATTTTGCCAGAACACGATTGGTCTGCCCGAAGTAATTAATTATCCCCGCCAGACTTACCAGGGCGGGACACAAAACTGGGATTTTCAGCAAGACCGGTCGGGCATTCTTTATGTAGCCAATAATGAAGGATTGCTCAATTTTGACGGCAGCAGCTGGAGCCTTCACTCTTTGCCCAACAAGACCATTGTACGGTCGGTCAGGATCGGTCCCGATGAGCGCATCTACGTAGGTGGCCAGGATGAAATGGGCTATTTTCAACCCGACAGAAACGGAAACCTGGTGTATCAATCGTTTACCAGCCAGGTTCCGGAAAAGTCAAGATCATTTGGCGACGTGTGGGACATTGTGACCCGGCAGAAAGATGTATTCTTTCGTAGTGCAGGTAAGATCTTCCAAATGACCGGCAACCAGGCCGTCGTTTACGAGGCGCCTTCGGAATGGGCTTTCATGGGCATGTGCAATTCCCGGCTATATGCACATGATGCACAAGCCGGACTTTTCGTCTTTGAAAATAATATCTGGAACCCGCTCCCCGGAACGGACCTGCTCCCCAAAAGCGATCCGGTTACGGCTATTTTGCCAAGTAAGGAAGGTCGACTATTGTTAACAACCCTGAAAAACGGCCTCTTCTACTACGATGGAAACAAGATTAACCGGCATCCATCGCCCAACAACCGCATTTTTTCCGAGGAAAGGGTTTACGCCGCCATTGCACTCGATGAAAACTGGCTGGCCCTTGCCACCAGCAACAAGGGCGTTTATATTGTCGACCGAAAAGGTAATATTATTCAGCAGTTCAGCAAAGCCGAACAACTCCAGAACAATAATGTGCTTTCGATTTTTCTGGATCAGCAAAAAAACCTCTGGCTGGGACTCGATAACGGCATCGACCTCATTGCCTATAACAGCGCCATCAAACACATCACCCCCATGCTCCAGGATGCATCGGGCTATGCGGCATTGATACACAATGGACACCTTTATGCCGGCACATCCAACGGCCTGTTCCGCGCCCCTCTCGGAGAAGCGCAGGATCTCAGTTTCAGCAAGAGCCGGTTTGAACCGGTTTCCAATACAAGGGGCCAAACCTGGACCTTAGCGGAAATCAACAACCGGGTCCTTCTGGGCCACCACGAGGGAGCTTTTGTTGTGGAAGAAAATACCGCCCGGCAAATAAGCACCGAAGCGGGCTCCTGGAACTTCGTTCCCCTATCGTCCGTTTTCCCGGCGCAACAGATTGCAAGCGGCACCTACAAAGGCATCCGGTTCTTTGACTACCGGTCCGGCTCATTTGCACCATCCGACAGGATAAGCGGATTTGATGAATCCTCCCGCTTCCTGTCCATTGATACAGACGGACATATCTGGGTATCGCACCCTTATCATGGGGTGTACAGAATCGTAAAAACCGGTAACAACCAGCACCAGGTTACCAGTTTCGGGAAAGAAAAAGGGCTCCCGTCGCTGCTGAACAACCATGCTTATAAAATAAGGAATCAAACTGTGGTGGCCAGTGAATCAGGTGTATACACGTATAACCCGGGGAAAGAACGATTTGAGCCCGACCCGTTTTATCAGAAACTCCTCGGAACAAAGAGTCTCCGGTACCTGAAAGAAGACAAAGAAGGGAACATCTGGTTCATACATGATAAAACCCTGGGCGTGATTGACCTGTCTGCAAACGAACCGGAAATACTGTATTTGCCGGAACTCACCAATAAAATGCTGAGTGGTTTTGAGTTCATTTATCCTGTTGACAAAAACAATATTTTTCTGGGAGGAGAAAAAGGGTTTTATCACATCAATTATGAAAAGTACCGGAAAAACGTACCCGTATTAAATGTGCAGGTGCGGAAGGTCCGTATCCGGGAAGCCCGCGACAGTTTACTCTATGGCGGCCACGCTGAAACTCCTGCGGGTGACCCGAACAATCCGAATACAAAGATTCCCCGGATAACGGATGAATGGAAAAGCATTCTGCTTGAATTTTCTTCCACACTCTTTGGCTACCAGTCGAACCTTGAATACAGTTACCGGTTGAAAGGCTTCGACGACCAATGGAGTGCATGGAGCAGCCGGACAGATAAAGAATACACGAACCTGGGGCAGGGCACCTACACATTTGAAGTGAAGGCAAGGAATAATCTGGGCAATGAATCACTTCCGGCAACTTTTACTTTTATTATTTTACCCCCGTGGTACCTTACTATCTGGGCAAAAATCCTGTATGGCTTCCTGCTGCTTATAACAGGCTTCCTGCTGTACCGCTGGCAGGATAACCGGTTCCGGGAGCAGGAAAAGAAATTTGAAGAAGAACAACGCCGGCTGAAATACATTCATGACCTGGAACGATCCAAAACGGAAGGCGAACTGGTAGCGCTGCGAAATGAAAAACTGGAAGCTGAAATCAACTTCAAAAATTCAGAAATGGCTTCGTCGGCCATGCACCTGGTTAAAAAAGGGGAAATGCTCTCCAAAATCAAAGGAGACCTGTCTCAGATGCTGAAGCGGCTGGACAATGAACAGGCCATTGCAGAAATCAAGAAGATGATCAAATCGCTGAATGAAGATGAACACATTGATGAGGAGTGGGAAAGCTTTACAAAACATTTTGACAAAGTACACAGTGATTATATTATCACACTTAAAAAGATACACCCCGCTCTTACCGGTAACGAACTCAAACTCTGTACCTACCTGCGGATGAACCTCAGCACTAAAGAAATCGCACAACTCATGAACATTTCGGTGCGGGGTGTGGAGATCAGCCGGTACCGGCTCCGCAAAAAATTAGGCCTCGCTTCGGAAATGAGCCTGTTCGATTACCTGATAGGCATTAAAGAACAGAAATCCTGATTTGGTTTCCTTTGTCCGCCTTCCTAATAAATATAACGGGGCTTTTGCGAGGTCAATGCATTAAAAAAAGCCTCCCGAAAGAGACTGAAAACCGGGGAGAATACCGTCCCGATACATCGGGAGAACCGGTGACCTTCCCGGCAGCCGTCGGGACGCTCCAGCCAGCTGAGCTAATCACCCTTTTAATAGAGTTGAAAAAATGAACCGGTCGTAAATGAAAAAGTCCCGTCATCTATGACGGGACCTTGGTGGAGAATACCGGAGTCGAACCGGTGACCTCTTGCATGCCATGCAAGCGCTCTAGCCAACTGAGCTAATTCCCCATTTATTTCAAGAACTTTTGATCTCAGCGGTAACCTTCCCGACTGCCGTCGGGACGCTCTAGCCAACTGAGCTAATTCCCCATTTATTTCAAGAACTTTTGATCTCAGCGGT
>CALMED010000013.1 GCA_937862815.1 uncultured Chitinophagaceae bacterium
GATTGATGCGTTTCAACCCGATGCGCTGCTGGTGTTCGGCTGGAGTTTTCACAGTCACCTGAAAGCGATCCGTCATTACAGCGGACGCATCCCCATTCTTTTTCGTGGCGATTCCAACCTGCTGGATGAACATCCCGGCTTCTCTATCCGCAAAAGCTTACGCCGGTTGTTCCTGCGGTGGTTGTACCGGCATGTGGATGTTGCTCTTTACACAGGACAGGCGAACCTTGCCTATTACAAGACAGCCGGTTTGAAGGAGCATCAACTCGTCTTTGCACCGCATGCAGTGGACAATGCCCGCTTCTATGATCCGGATGGGCAAGTTCAACAGCAGGCGGATGCCTGGCGCAGCGAACTGGGTATTCCGACCGGAGCGCTGGTCTTTTTGTTTGCAGGAAAACTGGAACCTAAAAAAGATCCGTTTCTGTTACTGGATGCATTTCTCGAACTCGCAGCGCCGAATATGTGGCTGGTGATTGCCGGCAATGGGATACTGGAGGATGCGTTAAAGACCAAAGCTGCAGGACATCCCCGCATATTATTTGTAGGTTTCCGCAACCAGCGGGAAATGCCCGTTCTCTACCGGGTTGCCGATGTGTTTGTACTGCCTTCCCGCGGTCCCGGTGAAACCTGGGGCCTGAGTGTGAATGAAGCCATGGCCTCCGGCCGTGCCGTGATTGTAAGCGATCAGTGCGGATGTGCAGCAGATCTTGTGGGTGAAAATGGTTTCAGCTTCCCGGCTTGTGATAAAGAAGCGCTGAAAAGCACAATGGTACGATTTTTTAATAACCCAGAATCCGCACATGCGTCAGGCACAGCCGGAAAACGATTGATAACATCCTGGGACATTCCGGAATTGGCCCGGGCTATAGAAGGAATTACATGCAACTGAGCAGGGTTTTTATCGTATTCTTTTCACTGGTGATTGCCGCATATGTATCCATGCAGATAGACGCACGTACGTATGAAGTAATCAGTCTTTTTCTTGCCTCATATTTCCTCCTCAACTTTATTGATTCCATCGGTAAAACATACAATGTGCTGGACATACCTGTTTTGCTCGGATTGTTCCAACTGCTCCTGATGCCCATGGTTGTGTACAGGGTGTATAATAATGAGTATTTTGTACAGGACCTTTACTATGATATGAGCGTGAGTGAAGAAATGTACTATTCATTCATGCTGCCGGCTATACTCATGATGATAGCCGGGATGAAGCTGCAATTAAAGCGGGGTAATTGGCAAACGAACTCCATTCAACGGGCACTGCAGTCTTCCAAGGAGTACCTGAAAGGAAGAAGCAACCTTGGCATGTTATTGATGATTGTAGGTTTTGTTTCAGGCTTCCTTGAAATATTTATTCCGGGCGAATTGAAATACGTGGCTTACCTGTTTGGCAAACTACTTTTTGTAGGCGTGTTTTATATTTTATTTTCTGATTTTAAAAGTAAACAGATTTACCTGGCAGCCGGCATCGGTGCATTGCTTCTGCAGGCCCTCGTACAGGGTATGTTTGGGGAATTGATTTTCACACTTTTGCTGGGAGCTCTCTTATACTTATTAGGTAAAAAGATATCATTTGGAACAAAAATGGTAATTGCTATTGTCGGTGCAACGTTTGTATTGTTGTTGCAGTCCATCAAAGCCGAATACCGTGCGGTGGCCTGGTATGGAAAGGGGGCAGAGGAACAAACCAACACTCAGGCATTCTTTTCCCTCCTGGGTAAGCGCATACAGGATCCCTCTATGTTTTTTGACCGCTACACAATGTTTCCCACGGTGAACCGGTTTAACCAGGGAATGATTCAAGGTAAAGTGATGGCCTATGTGCCCGACCAGCGACCATACGCAGGTGGGAGTACGATATTCACCAGTCTGGCAGCCAGCTTTATTCCCCGCTTGCTCTGGCCCGATAAACCCATGGCCGGAGGTCACTGGAACATGGAATTTTTCACCGGGTTCATCGTGGAGGGTTACAGCATGAACGTGGGTCCTTTTGGCGAATCCTACGGAAACTTTGGTGCAACAGGCGGGATTCTCTTCATGTTCTTATATGGCCTGTTCTTCAATGTGGCCATCTTTGCTTTGCTGCGCTTGTCAAAAAAGCGTCCTACGCTTATTTTATGGTTCCCTATTCTTTTTCTTAATTCCATCCAGGTGGAAACCGATATTCTGATGACGGTTAACTCGCTCATAAAAAACTCCATTTTCATCTGGTTTTGTTACTGGGCCGCCCACCGTTTCCTGCGCCTCAAACTCTGATCCGTGTCCCGTCCCCGCCTCCTCATTTTCTACGATCATTTCTACCCCGCTTACCGGGCCGGTGGACCCGTACAATCGC
>CALMED010000014.1 GCA_937862815.1 uncultured Chitinophagaceae bacterium
TTGAGGTATGAAAATTCTTGAAGTCACATACGCGGGGTACTACATGATCGATATTGAATTTGAAGACGGAACAAAAGGTTGTGTGGATCTGAGCGACCTGGTTCAATCCGGTGTATTTACAGCCCTGAAAGACCGGAACGCCTTTGCAAAGGTTTATACCACGGGGTATTCAGTTGCCTGGTCGGAGCAGCTGGAAATAGACGCCGCTGCTCTTTATGCAGAAGTAACCGGCAAAGAGCCTGCAACCTTTTATGCTCATAAATCCTATGCCTCAAATTAGTTATTTTCTGGGGGTCATAATCAGGATGTTTTACCGCGATCATAATCCGCCGCATTTTCATGCCGTTTATGGCGATTATGAAGCCTTGATTGATATCCAAAAAAATGAAATCATCAGTGGCAACCTTCCGCCAAGGGTTTTAGGCCTGGTAGTTGAGTGGTCGGCACTTCATCAACAGGAATTGGTGGATAACTGGGAACGGTCATAAAAGCAGGAACCGTTGGTAAATATTGAGCCACTGGTGAAATGACAGAATTAACTTCTTTCCACCCATCTCCGGGGTCCCTTACAGGAATCACCGGGGAGGCGGTTATGATTTTACAAATACGTTCTCCAAAACGATCGAAATCTAACCCCCTCTTCGCAAGGAGGGGTTGAGGTGAGGCGATCAAAACGAATCGCTGGCCGTTGGCCGTCAGCCGTTTGATCCTGCCGGCCGGAACAAACGTCCCGTCATCTGCCTGCTGTCCCCTGTCATCAATAAAAAAACCGGTCCAACGACCGGTCTTTCAGTGCCCAGAACAGGAATCGAACCTGCACATCCTTGCGGATACCAGATTTTGAGTCTGACGCGTCTACCAGTTCCGCCATCTGGGCAAGGGCTGCAATATTACGGAAAAGGCCCGTTCCCGGAAAAGAATTTTGGCCCGTACAAAGTGTACCTTTACCGTACGAATAATGCTTGCATGCTGCAGATTGGACTGATCCGCGAAGAAAAAATACCCGCCGACAACCGCGTGGCCCTCACCCCCGACCAGTGCCGCTGGATCCACCAGCACCGGCCCGGCATCCGCATCACCGCCCAGCAATCGCCCACCCGCTGCTTCAGCGACCGGGAATACCAACGGGCCGGCGTAACCGTGCAGGAAGACCTGGGCCATTGCGACCTCCTCCTCGGCATCAAGGAAGTGCCGCCCCACCTCCTGCTGGAAGGAAAAACTTACTGCTTTTTCTCCCACACCAAGAAAGCCCAGCCCCACAACCAACCGCTGATGCGGGAACTGGTGCGGAAGCAGATCACGCTCATTGATTACGAATGCCTCACCCACGACGACGGGCAACGCATCCTCGGCTTCGGGTTCTTCGCCGGCATCGTGGGCGCTCACAACGGCATGATGGCCTGGGGCAAACGAACCGGACAGTTCTCACTGGGACGGGTACACGAAGTACGCGACTACCGCCAGCTCATCCATACCTATTTCGGGCTGCGCCTGCCGGTCCTCAAAATTGCCGTCACCGGCAGCGGGCGCGTGGCACACGGCGTACTTGAAATCATGAACCTCCTCGGCATCACCGAAGTGGAGCCGTTCGACTACCTGCACCGCAGCTACGACTACCCGGTGTATGTGCACCTCAAGGGCCGCGACCTCTACCAGCGGAAAGACGACGGCACCTATAACCGCGACGATTTTCACAACAATCCGGCCGCGTACAAATGCCTGTTTGCGCCGTTCACCCGGCAGACCGACATACTGATGAACGGGGTGTACTGGGACCGGCAGATACCGCCCTTGTTTACAGTGGAAGAGTTTCAAGCAGCGGAATTCCGCATCCGTACCATCGCCGACATCACCAACGACACCGGCGGGTCGGTGCCGGTCAACTGCGGCGACTCCACCATCGCCGACCCGGTGTACGGAGTGGATAAGGTCACCCTTAAACGGACGCCTCCCTACCTGCCCGGTTCGGTGGATCTCATGGCCATCAGCAACCTGCCCAACGAACTTCCGCGGGACGCATCACGCTACTTCGGCGAACAGCTCATAAAATACCTGCTCGACGATTGGGCAAAAGGCGGCTCCCCCATCCTGGAACGGGCCACGTTGCTGCGGCAGGGACAACTCACCCCACCCTATGCTTACCTGAGCGAATATGCCGGATTCTGATCACGTAAACGCTACCCCGTTATAAATAGAGGTAATACGGCTGCAACAGGCGTATGAAATCCGTAGTGTAGTTGCCGGCCGCATCGGCGATAACGATCTCCTGTTTCACCGCTTCCACCGCTTCCCGCCCCATCCAGCACATCGAACGGAAGAAAGGCTTGCCCTCACGCGGACGTACCTGCACCCATTCCCGTACGAACCAACCTGCCGTTGCGGCCGTTTCCTGCCATTTGCCGGACCGGAAATGGGGCAGCAATACCGCCAGGTGTCCGCCCGGATTGATCCATTCCGCCGCCACGCGACTGAGTTCTTCCACCCGCAGACCGGCATCATGGAGGGCAAGGTTGCGTGAGCGGTCGGGAGAAAGCAGCGACTGCTCATAAAATGGTGGATTACTCAGGATAAGATCATAGGTATGCGGCAGGGGATATTCCCGCATATCTCCGTGGTAAAGATGCAGCCGCTCTGCCCAGGGCGAGGCCAAACAGTTTTCGGTTGCCTGGCGGTAAGCGCCGCTGTCCACTTCAATGCCCTCAATGATTGCGGTTGATTGCTGCGCCAGTTGCAGCATCAGCAGACCGGTACCTGCCCCTATGTCGAGCGCCCGTTGTACCGGCAACCCTTCCCGCTGCACTTTTTCAGCCACCCAGGCGCCAAACAGGCAGGCGTCGGTGGTTACCTTCATGGCGGCCTGGTCCTGCTGTACAGTGAACTGTTTGAATTGGAAATACGATTGCGGCATGTCCTGCAAAATTGGGGTTCACAAAGCAGCCGTGCAAATCTGCAGAAATAACGTATCCCCCGGCGGCGGTTACAGACCCTGCCGGCGGTTTACTGTCTCTTGCGCATCCTTCTTGTGGCTTAACGCCATTTTTAACGTTGGAAAGCTTGATTTTATACGTATATTCGTTCTTATATTTACACGTATGACGACCAAGCTCACCCTTACGATCGAGAAAGAAGTGATTCATTCGGCCAAGCAGTATGCCCGTCAAAAGGGCAGCAGCCTCTCGGAACTGATTGAGAACTACCTGCGCACGCTGGAAACAACCGATGCACCGCGGAACATTGTGTCACCGCGGGTGAAACGTTTAAGGGGTAAAATCCGGCTGCCGGAGGACTTTGAGTACAAAAAGGAACTGGACGCAGCTTTGCGGGAAAAACACCTGAAATAATACACAGTTGCAAGAAATCCATTTCCGGCATTTCAAACATTGTAATTAATTCTGCGCATGAAACACCTGTTCCTTGACACCAACATACTGCTGGATGTGCTGGCCGACCGCCAACCCTTCAGCGAACCGGCCGCTCTGCTCCTGGAACTGGCCGAAAAAAAGCGGGTCAGACTCTATGTTTCCGCTCTTTCCTATGCTGTACTTGCTTACCTTTTAAAGAAACAGTTGTCGCACCGGGAACTGGTTAAAACGCTCCGCGACCTGGAAGCGCTTACGGTTACACTGGATGTGAGTGGGGAAGTGATCTCCGGTGCGCTCTCCTCCGGATTCACCGACCTGGAAGATGCCATTCAATACCACACCGCCCTTTCACAAAAAAGAATAACGGCCATTATTACCCGAAACGGTGGTGATTTCAGAAAAAGCGAACTCGCTGTTCTCACAGCCGCAGAAGCCCTGAGCCTGCTGGCAAAGGAAAAATAACTATACACAAAAAAATGCTTATCTCAATCTAACCAGCAAGCTGCAACCAGTAACCAACATTCCCTTTACGCAACCGCCATTAAGGTACTGGTACCGAGAGCATAAGGCCCGCCCACCCATAACCCATAACCCGTAACTGATAACTATATATAACCTGCAACCAGTAACCAGAATTCACTCTACTTGATCACTATTCAGGTACTATTAGCGATGGCATCAGGCCCGCCCCATCCATAACCCGTAACCCAT
>CALMED010000015.1 GCA_937862815.1 uncultured Chitinophagaceae bacterium
AAAAGGTACGCATCATGCAGCGGACTTCATTGCGTAGCAATGTTAGTTCAACGGTTTTGCGCTTGGCGTTCGTGCGGGATTTCGGAGCACAAAACTGTCAACCCAGCACTAAAGATGATTTGAAAAACTGAACTTGAATTTAAGCACTTCACCCCGCATGACGCCAAACGCATGTTATGCCCAGTGCTTCTTTTTTCGGTCTATGCAAACATTGACATTTGTCCATTGTTTACTGGTGTCATTTCGCTAATAAAACTGTCCCACAAGTCAAGTGTCAAATTGAATTTATACTTCTCGTTTAGCGTTTCAAGTTCTGTTTTTAGGTCGGCTTTGTCAATGTGTTTTGCTAATTCTAGAAGGTCAATTCTCATTAAAACGTCTTTTGTGAAAGTTCTTTTAGCGTCTGGAAAAGTAACTGATTGTAAGAATTGAACTGTCGTATTAGAGTTTAAAAGAATTAGTGCGTAAACAGCAAATTCTATTTTGTCAAAACCTATTAAATAACAAGTGTCGTCAAGCATTACAGGTTTGTTGTCCTGTGGCAGAATAAGTGTAAAATGAAATGTCTTGTAAAGTCCTGATATGGCAACTTTAAAAGGTTTGAAGGAATAATCGCCAATACCAAATATTGAAAACAAGGGTTTGTTGTTATATATACTAGATTTTCTTGCATCAAAATTTGCTTGATGCTGTGTCAGGTATTGATACGTTTTAGGATATTCCGTTTTGATATATTTTGTCTCTTGACCAACTTTCTTTTGCGTAACAATTGTAAATTTTCGTGTTTGATTAATTACTGTGTTTTTAAGGTCAGAACTTTTGAGAATACCGTAAACTAAACCGTCTTCCAATTTCACTTCTTCGTTCAGTCCGTTTACATAGTTTCCGTTTACTTTGTCTAATTCCATTACGGTTGAACAATCGTGTTTTAAGCCTTGTCGCCAAACAAAAGGACATTCTCCGTCAATTTCTTTCGTGTGAATGTAAGTGTCAATGTTTGAAACAAATTTATCGTTCAACCAGCCGAATTTGAGTTGAGATTTTAGATTGTTGTAAAAATCAAATTCTGTGCATTCAAATGTCGGTAGTGAATTTAGTTTGCAATAAAACAAAGCCGCTTCTACTGAAACATTAAACTCCTTTTTGCTATCAATACAATGTTTTTCAATAGCTGAAATCTTGTAACGATTTTTGTTTTGGTCAAAGACAATGTTTTTGATAACAGAATTTTTAACCAATAACAATAAATTGCCTTTCATATTTTGAAAGGTCTCAATCATTGTCAGCGTAATAAATTCAGCAATATCAAAATTGCCTTTACCTGTAATTGCATCTAAACCGCTATGGTTTTTGAAATTTGTTTTTTTAGGAAGATTGGTTGAGTTTAAACTACCCAATTTTGAATTAGTTACCCAAGGTGGATTACCGATAACTAAAATATCATTTGTTGAATGTTTCTCGGCAATTTCTTTAAAATCGAAATCAAATACATTGCAATGAACTATTGAAATTTCAGGTTTGTCTGAATTTGGATTTGAAAGGAAAAAATCTACAATGTTGAATTTAGTTTCCCAAACGTAAGGTTTGTAAATTTCAACACCGAAAATATTTTTGATTTTTTTAAAATTGCGTAAAGAAGCAATAATAAAATTTCCCTTTCCACAGGTTGGCTCAATTACAACTTCTGGCGAAATGGTTTTTGAAGATAAGTGTAACGTAACTTTATTCGCTAAATCTGAGTTGGTTTGAAAGTCACCATATTCTGCTCTGTCGGGTTCCTCAACAATATTATTAGTAATTGAAAGAACTTCTTTAAGCGTTTCCAATTCTTCATTATTATCAAAAAAATGTATGATGCCGAAGGCATCATACATTTTTTGATTTGCCTTTTCAAAAGATGTAATCTTTTTCAGATTGTCATTTAAGAAATCTGAAACTTGATGAGTAATATTTGCTTCAAATACTTTCATCATTGAGGTTTGTTATAGCTTACAATTTTGGTTATTCCTTTTACTTCATCTGTAAGAGTTACAATTCGCTGATATTGTAATCTCCATTGTAAAGCATTTGAAATAGTCAAGTAACCCTGTTCAGGTGGAGTTTTTAAGATTTGTTCTGCTAATTTCGATAGTGTTATTTCATCTGCTGGAATATTTTTGTCTTGCAAGTAAGCAATGATGTCGGCTTCATTAGCTTTATCCTTAACCATTTCTCTTAAACGGTAAGTTGTTGTGTAGTCAGCCGTTCTCTCTTTTGCAACAAATGAACAACTTACAAAATTCAAAGTTGCAGTTTTACTTTTCGGGTCGTCAGCCTTGTCGTAAACGAAAACAAGCAAGTTGTAACCAAGTCCGAAAACCTTTTGTTTAGCGTCTTTGAAAGGGCAAGATGATTGGGGCTGTTTTATAGAAGTCACTTTGATGTCAGTCAAAATGTCGTCAGAAGGCAGGTCAACACCACTTGCAGAGGACCCAATTGTAACTTCGTATTTGTCGTTTAAGTGCTTTTGAAATTTCTGTTCAATAAGTGTCCCAACGGCTTTGCCGTCCGTTACTCCAAACAGTTCTTTATGCTGAAACTTGGATTGTTCAGCACAGAAAATTTGGGCTTCTTTTATTAATGTTTTTATCGTTAATTTTTTCTTCATTCTTGTCTTAAAATGGATGTCGCTAAGTTAATATTTTTAAGGTCTAAATCTGTCCTGTTTGGTCGTCAAGTTTTACACAAAAGTTTGACGTCAAGCTACAATGTTCGTCTGTTGCACGGTCGTCATAGCATTGGGCATAACGCTTAAATATACGAAAGTTAGCCGCCATTTTTCATTGCGGCAATTTTTTCAAGGTGTTGAGAAAGAAGCTATTATAAAAATTGCCGCAATGATTTGTCATTTCGCAAATACACCAGGGGCAGATTGAGTTTTATGCTGCCGTGGGCACGGCTTCGCCTCCTCGGTCACAGGCAACCGGTTATCCTTTTTGTACAATACAACAGCACCTACAGATCAAGGTCATCCAGCGGACTCATCACGCCCAGCAGATCGCGGTTGGTTACATGCAGGTACCGCAGCGTGGTACGGATACTGTTATGTCCCAGCAGTTTCATGATCATGGTTACATCCGTGCCCTTGTCCAGCAGGTGTGTTGCAAAACTGTGCCGCAGGGCGTGCATGCTGCCCGGCTTCAGCACGCCGGCTTTTTTCTTCGCTGCCGCCAGCACCAGTTGTAAACTGCGGGTGCTGTACGGCTCTCCGGGCACCTGCCCCGGAAACAGGTAGCCGTCGCGGGGAGGCCGTTCTGTGGTCCAGTACTGCCGCAGCAACACCAGCATCAACGGACTCAACCGTACCACCCGGTCTTTTTTTCCCTTGGCCTGGCGGATGTTCAGGCACAAGCGGCTGCTGTCTATATCGTTCACCTTCAGCCGCACCACTTCACTCACCCGCAACCCGCAGCCGTAAGCCAGCATCAGCATGGTTTTATGCTTTACGGGACCTGCCGCACGGATGATCTGTGTCACCTCCTCTTTGCTGAAATGCCGGGGCAGTTGCAGCTGTTTCTTCGGACGGGGAATCTCCCAGAAGAATTTTTCCCGTCCCAATACCTGCTCAAAATAAAATTTCAGCGCGTTCAGCCGGCTGTGCAGGGTGTTTTCACTGAGCTGTAATTGTTCTGTGCAATACAGCATGTATCGCTGCAGCCGGTCGGCCGTCAGGTCCTGCACCCGCGTTTCCTTTAATTGCAACAACAACTGCATGAATTCATTCCGGTAGGTCTTGCAGGTGGAGGCACTGTATTTTTTCAATGCCAGCCGGTTGAGAAAAGCCTGCAACTGTGCCTGGTTATTGGCGGAGAGTGGTACGCCGGTCTCCGGGACCGGCACCCGCTTTGCCGGTGCCTTCGTCAGCTCCTCCGTTGCAAGGTCAAACAGGCGCCGGTTCTCCGGCGTATCGGGCAGGTGCCATCCCCGCAGGGTTTTACTCCACCGGGCGTCTTCCAGTTGCCGGACCGCTTTTTCTGCTGCGTCATCACGGGGAAACTGCAGGAGGATGCGGTTACTGCCACGGTGCTCTACCAGGGAACAGGTGATGCGTGATGTATCCATAGGTGCTGTTGTTGTACCGGGTCCGCCCCGGCTCAGGCTAATTTAATATCCTCCTGCCAGATTTCAAAGCCCGGCAGGCCGGCACAAAAAAAGGCCGCAGGAAGGTCCTGCGGCCGGAAAACGATGGGTTGATTGCTTGCGCTGTACTTATTTACCGTGTTGTACTACTGAAACAGGTAACTGATTCTAAAGTTGCGCTTAGGTTATCAAATTCAAATTTATCTATGTTACTTTTTGCCCCGACTCTATCGGCCGGGATCTTCGACTTGCTCCCGGAAAGTAACCAAAAAGGGCCCCGCCATCGATAACAGCCCGATGGCGGAGGGGTCCCCCGCTGTTGCGGGGATTTAGCTGTTTTACTACTGTAGTGCCCGGCACCAGGGCCCTGATATCGTTCTTAATAGCCAGTCTCTAATAATTCAAGACTTTTTATAGGAAAAATGTTGTTTATTTTATCACCAGCACACCCGAAGCAATAAACTGGGTTTCTTTTTTGGGCGTGTTGATTTTTTCAATCTCTTCCTTGCTCTTGCCGGCATCTTCGGCATAATGGCGCTGCTGCTGCACGCTTACTTCCTTTTGTTTGGCTTCGCCTTCCAGCACCACGGTCTTGCCCACGATGTCTTTGGGCATGAAGAACCCGTAATCTTTAAAGCGCACGGTCATGGTTTCGCCGTTGCCTTTGTCCACCCGCATCCAGCAACCCTTCTCCAGGCACACTTCGGTAACGGTGGCGGTTACCTTGCCGGTATAGCTGCCGCCGGCCAGCACGGTCTTTTCCATTTTAGCTACGTTCACGGCGCCTTTCTTCGTGGTGCCTTCGCCATAGGTTACGCCCTTGGCAGCGGGCTGGATGGCATCCTGGGCCTGTACGGCGGCCGAGAGGCATACAGCGGCAAAGAGGAACATGAGTTGTTTCATACTTTCTGGGTTTTGAACCGCAAAGGTAACGGGCCGGGCCGCAGCCGGCAAATGACGGCTGTTAATATTGTACGCGACCGGCGTCAGCCCGGGTCCCCCCCAAAAGAATTTTGCTAAAAAATTTGGAATCTAAAAGTTTTAGTTCTAATCTTGCTAAACAAATTAGTGTGAACAAACAAAACAAACCCGTTATGGAAGAGACGTTAATTTTGGCGCAACCAAAAAAGGAAAAAATGAGCAAGGATTCCGGCAAGGAAAACAATGAAAAACTCAAGGCGCTCAAACTCACCATTGACAAGATTGACAAGGACTTTGGCAAGGGCAGTGTGATGATGATGAACGAGAAAGGCGTGCACGAACTGGAAGTGGTGTCCACCGGTTCCATCGGCCTGGATGCCGCCCTCGGCGTGGGCGGTGTGCCCAAGGGCCGCATCGTGGAGATCTACGGTCCGGAAAGCAGCGGTAAGACCACCATCGCCACCCATATCATCGCGGAAGCCCAGAAAAAAGGCGGCATCTGCGCCATCATTGACGCGGAACACGCCTTCGACAGCGCCTATGCGCAGAAACTGGGGGTGGACGTGGACAATCTGCTGATATCACAACCCGACTACGGCGAGCAGGCCCTTGAAATTGCCGACCGCCTGATCCTGTCCGGCGCCCTCGATGTGGTGGTGATTGACTCCGTGGCCGCGCTGGTACCCAAGGGCGAACTGGAGGGCGAGATGGGCGACAGCAAGATGGGTCTGCAGGCCCGCCTCATGAGCCAGGCCCTGCGCAAACTCACCGCCACCATCAGCAAAACCAACACCATCTGCATCTTCATCAACCAGCTCCGCGAAAAAATCGGCGTCATGTTCGGCAACCCCGAAACCACCACCGGCGGTAATGCGCTCAAGTTCTACGCCTCGGTGCGGCTCGACATCCGCCGCATGAGCCAGATCAAAGACGGCGACGAAGCCGTGGGCAACCGCGTGAAAGTGAAAGTGGTGAAGAACAAAGTGGCACCTCCCTTCCGGGCGGCGGAGTTCGACATCATCTTCGGCGAAGGCATCAGCAAAACCGGCGAAATCATCGACATGGGCGTGGACCTGGGCATTGTGCAGAAGAGCGGCAGCTGGTACAGCTACAACAGCGACAAGCTGGGACAGGGCCGCGATGCCGTGAAGCAACTGTTACTCGACAACCCCGAACTGGCCGGAGAAATTGAAGCAAAAATCCGGGAGAAAATAAAAGAAATTCAAAGCGGAGCCGTAGCGGCTTCCTGAACGTCGGGTTTGTTTGTAAGTATCAACCTCCTGCTCCCGTTCCCGGGTGGCGGGAGGTTTTTCTTTTGCCCCCATCCCAACCTGTAAGGTTTGCCGGGGTAGGGAACACGGAGGTGCATGAGTTGAGGAGGGCACAGAGGGGTGACTGGAATTGTACGCATTTCCTCTGTGCAACTCCTTTCCGGCTTAACTCCATTTTTCCCTTTTAACACGGAGGTGCATGAGTTGAGGAGGGCACGGAGGGTTGGCTGG
>CALMED010000016.1 GCA_937862815.1 uncultured Chitinophagaceae bacterium
CACTGCCGTTGAGGGTAACTGAGTTGGTGGGCAGGGTGATGCTGAGGTCGGGACCGGCGTTGGCCGTGGGTGCTTGATTGGGTGCCGGGTTTACTGTTACCTGAACAGTGTCCCGGCCAATCGCCCCCAGGTTGTCGGTGACACGCAGTTCAAACTGGTAGGTGCCTTGAATCAGATTATTGATAACGGTCTGTGCAGCCGTGGGCGATACAATGGTGGGCGTATTGGGTCCGCTGAGGCGAACCCACTGAAAGGAGGCAATTGAACCATCAGGATCGGTACCACTTCCATTCAGGGTTACGGTATTGGTGGGCAGGGTGATGGTACGGTCCGGACCCGCATTCGCCACCGGGTTTTGGTTACTGTTGAGCCGGGAGTGATACACCAATACGGTTCCCGAGTGGGGAGGCAGCGTAATGGTACCGGGATAGAGTACCCCTTTCATATCAATAAAATTGGCTCCCAGCCCAAAAGAGCGGGGAGAAGAGGTCTCATTGTAATAGAAACGGATGCTGTCGAGGCTGCTGATCGTGCGGGGCGAACGGCGGCTGTTGGGATCCTGTCCGGAAAAACTTCTCCAGTCGTTGAGTGTTTGATTCAGCGCGCTTGTCCACGGCCGGCTGTACAGGCGGATGGTCTGGTTGTCGCTGATCGGCCGGCAGAAAAAATTGGAGTCGGCCGTACCAAACTGCTGGATGTCGTTGTAGTCGGTATCCCATTTCATCACCAGTTGGTTATTGCGGCGGCTCACGAGGATGTTATCGAACATCTGCACATTACGTACCAACCAGGAACCGGCGTTGGCCAATACCTGCAACTGGCCGGCACCTGCCGGGTCGGCAGAAGCGGAACCATTGTTGTACATCACATTACCGCGTAATACCAGGTCGTGGGCATTGTGGAGAAAAATGCCGGAACCGGCACAATCGGCCACGGTATTATTCAGCAGTTCCACATTGGCCGCGTTATCGTCCATATAAATACCGTAAGCCGGCAGATAGCTCGCGCCTGTACGGCCGGCGGGTGCGGCCTTCCCGTTGAGTACGATGTTCCCGGTGATGCGGATCCCGGTGTAGTTGACCGGCGTGCTGGTTCCGTTCCAGGTATAAATACCACCGCCATCGTCTTTGTAAATGTTGAATCCGTCAATAAAGTTGTTCCGGATGTTGTAGTTATTACCAAACAGGAAATGAATGGCATTGTAGCCGGTATTGATGATACTGTTGCCTTCCACGATGGTGCCATCGCCGCCGCTCAGGGAGATGGCGGAATACTCGAGCGCTGTAACGTTGAGACCGCGACCGGTTCCTTCAATACCGGTAGTGTGAATGTAGTTGTTGCTGATCTGGGCGGTACGGCAGCCTGTAAGGAGGATGGCCACGTTATTGGTAAACTCGATGCGGCATCCCTGGATGCGTATGGTGTTGCTGTTGCTGCCGTAAATGGCAAATGAGCCGGAATAACGGATGTTGCAGTTCGTAATGGAGGTACCCGCCGCGTTCGACAGATGAAAGGTAAAATCGTTGGCCCCTTCAAAATCGAGCCCGTTAAAACTGTTACTGCCGGCTGTGAGTTGCACGAGGCGGGCGGTTTGTCCGGCCAGGGCCGATGTAGGCACAGACGTCGAAAACAAAAAAACTTTCTGGGAACTGGTGTTGTAATACCACTCACCGGGCAGGTCCATGGCATTTGGATGGTGTTGCAGGTAGTAGCCCCAGCCACTCTGGTGCTCGTCGGGCGATACATTCTGGTAGGTGAGTGTGGTTCCGCTCTGGCTGGTGATGCGGCCCCGGTCGGTGGTCCAGTTGTTTTTGCGGGGCACCACTTCTCCCCCCACCCAATCACCGGTCAGCTGGTTGTCGGTAAGGGTGTTGGGGCTGGTACCGGCTGTCATCGTACGGAAACCCGTGTTCGGGAAACGGGCGGGAAGCCGGTAACTACCCCCGAATACAAAGGTCTGGGGTTGTACCGGCAGTGCGACCGTACTTTCCCAGATATTACCTCCGGCGGAGGTGAAGTTGATCAACTGGAAACCGGAAATAACGGGATTGGAACCGCTGCCGTAGGCGGCAAAAATGAGACCGGACCGGTTTACGGTCATGCCCCCGTAAAACGTGTCGCCCCGGCGGAACAGGATAGAATCACCGGCCACGAGACTGCTCATAAAGGAATTGAGCCGTGAAAGCGTGCGCCAGGGAGTGGCGGGGTTTTGCGCCTGGGTGGCGGTATGGTTGTCGTCGCCGGCAGAGGAGAAATAATAGGCCCTGGAGAAAGACTGGTGCGAAACCAGCAGGAAAACAACATTCATCAACAGCAGCCTGTAACTTCTACGGAAGTAAAAGTTCTGATTCATTTGGATACGGATTAGTTTTCTGAAATAGGATATTGTCTACATATTGGATCTTACACATGCACTACTCACAATTTTCAATTTCTGCAATCTGTTACACGGTCTGGAGATTTTCAAAAACTATGCCAGTCCGGTTGCAGCCTTGCCAAATGAACGTTGTGTGCAGAATTCTGTCCGATATAAAAACAACGTGCTCTTTCGGTCTACAATATTACTCGGTGGGCGTCCTTTATACAATGGGGATGAGCATGTTTTTTCCCTGAAAATGCCCCACTATTAAGGCATGGTAAATACCCGGTGGTCTGGGCAATTGTACGCAGGCCGGGGGCAGTCGGGCTGATCCAAAAAGAGGCCTGGGAAGGGTCTGAATAAGTAGTTGCATGTAGCTGTTGAAACAAAAAACCTGCACCGGAGCGGACCGGAACCGTGAAAAATAATATTTCATTTATTCAGTATTTTTACTAATTTGCTCTCGATTTATAGCTAACCGCTATCCCGTAATCCGAGATCCTCGCTCAAAGACCCCTCTTTACCAATTCCTTCTCAAAGCCACAGGTCTGTAGAAAACGAGTATAAATTGTGATTCCGTTGACCCGGAAACCAACGCTGAAACCATCATGAGCCTAACCAGAAGCAATATATTAGCGGCTACCGCATTGATGCTACTTTTATTGGCCGGCAGCAGTTGCACCGACACCCGGAGTGTAGTCTATTTCAATGGCGTGCCCGATTCAGAAGTGCGATCTAAAACACCTGTCCCGGAAACCGTCATCGGCAAGAACGACATTCTCAGCATAACCGTCAGCAGCCTCAACCCCGATGCCACGGCCATTTTCAACGCCCCCACCACCAATACCGCCAGCAGCGGCATTCCGCCCGGCTACCTGGTCAGTGCAGAGGGGTATATCCTGTTTCCGATCCTGGGTAATATCAAAGCGGAGGGAATGACCAAAGAGCAATTGAAAAACGAAATCACCCGCAAACTGGTGGAGCGCCAGTTACTCACCGATCCCATTGTGGCCATCCGGTTTCTGAATTTCCGGGTTACGGTACTGGGAGAGGTAAAGAACCCGGCCGTTTTGACCATCCCGAATGAAAAAATTTCCCTGCTCGAAGCCATTGGCATGGCTGGCGACCTTACCATCAATGCGAAACGCGACAATGTGCTCATTCTCCGGGAGGAAGAAGGAACAAAGACCATCAAGCGCATCAACCTGAACTCCGATGAACTGCTGACCTCCCCCTACTATTACCTGCGTTCGAACGATATTGTATATGTGGAACCGAACAAAAACGCAGTAAAACAAAACAAACTCAACACCAACCAGACCTGGATCACCGTAGCCCTGGGCGTGATGTCGCTGGGCATCATCCTGCTGGACCGTATCTCCCTGTAAAACAAAAAAAATGCGAGTGATTAAAGATAGTTCCAACACCGCCAACCGGAAAGAACAGAACCTGCTGGGACAGCTTTGGTTCAAGTACTTTCCCTACTGGCCATTGTTTTTCATCTTCATTCTCCTGTTTCTGGCAGGGGGCTGGGTGTACCTGCGCTATGCCACCCCGCAGTACGAGGCCAGTGCGGCCATCCTCATTAAGGATGATAAGAAAGGGGAAGATGAATCCAAGGTGATTGAATCGCTGAACCAGCTTTCCGTAAAAAAAATCATGGAAAACGAGGCCGAAGTCATCCGCTCCCGGTCCCTGATGGTGGAAGTGGTGAAAAAACTGCATCTCTACGCCCCCATCTTTGAGGAACAATCCATCCGAACGGTATCGGCCTATGAACATACACCGGTAAAAATTCAGGTGCTCAACCCCGATTCGCTCCAGGAGACGCCCTCAAAAGTTAACTTCCGGTACGACCACAAGAAGCAACAGGTAATCATTGGCACAGAACAATTCAAGCTGAACGAATGGGTACCCACTGCTTATGGAACCCTGAAATTTGTACCAAACAATGTAAACGGCACATTTAAAGACCCCCTGCATTTTTACCTGGTTGACCCCAAGAAAGTGACCATCAACCTGCTACAGCGGCTTGATATCAGCCCGGCCAATAAGCTGTCTACGATCATCGTAATGAAGATCCGTGACGAAAATCCGCGTTGCGCCGAAGACATCCTCAACGAACTGATGAATGCCTATAACCGGGCGGCCGTGAATGATAAAAACGTATTGGCCAGCAACACCCTGCAGTTCCTGGAAGATCGCCTGGGCAGAGTTGGGAACCAACTGGACACCATTGAGCGCAAACTGCAGCAGTACAAAACCAGCAGCGGCGCTATTGAAATTGGTTCCCAGGGTTCGCTCTACCTGCAAAACGTAGGCGCCATTGACCAGAAAATGGCAGAAGTAAACACACAACTCAGCGTGCTGACACAAATTGAAAACTACGTTAAATCAAAAAACAATACCGGAGGCATTGTCCCGTCCACCGTGGGTGTTTCGGATCCATTGCTGAGTGATCTCGTAAACAAGTTGTACGATTCGGAACTGCAGTATGAAAAACTGAAACGCACCACCGCAGAAAACAACCCGATGCTGGTATCCATCAACGACCAGATTGATAAGATCAAACCCAGCATCCTGGAAAACATCCGCAACCAACGGGCCGGACTGGAAGCCAACCGTTCCAATCTGAACACGCTCACCAACCGCTATTCCTCCATGCTCAGCTCCATTCCGCAGAAAGAAAGGAACCTGGTGGAGATCAGCCGTAACCACAGCATCATCAGCAACGTGTATAACTTCCTGCTGCAGAAGCGGGAAGAAACAGCGCTTTCACTTACTTCTACCGTAGCCAACAGCCGCATCATTGACAAAGCACAGGCCTCCTTTGGCCCGGTAAGCCCCAACAATAAACTCATTTACCTCATTGCCATCTGTGCTGCACTGGCACTGGCCATCGCCATCATTACCGCCAATGAACTCATCAACCCAACCGTGCTTTTCCGGCACGAAATAGAAGAGTTTACCTCCATTCCGGTAATCGGTGAAATCATTTTCAATGACACCAAAGAAGCGATTGTCATTGGTGCCGGAAAAAGAAGTTTTATCGCAGAACAGTTCCGCAACCTGCGTACTTCCCTCCCCTATCTGGGCGTAAATGCCGCTAAAAAAAGAGTGTTGGTTACCTCCACTATTTCAGGAGAAGGGAAAAGCTTTGTAGCCGCCAACCTGGGAGTGAGCGTAGCCATCTCGGGTAAGAAGGTTGTACTGATGGAATTTGACCTCAGCGATCCCACTCTCTGTCAGAAACTGGGCGTGGAAACCGAAGACAAGATTGGTTTGTCGGAATACCTGAGCGGGATAGCTGAACCGGGAGACCTGGTTCGTCCCAGCGGAATACACGAAAACCTGTTCGTGATCTCATCCGGCAAGCTGCCGGAAAACCCGTCCGAACTCATCATGAACAAACTAGTACCGGAATTGCTTGACTACCTCAATGAGCAGTTCGACATGATCATCATGGACACAGCACCCGTGGGTTTATTGTCGGATGCCTATGTGTTATCGGCCTACACCGACGCCACGCTGTACATGGTGCGGCACCGCTATACGCCGAAGACATCCGTTCAACGGATTGACGAGAACAACAAAATCAATGAACTGAAGAATATGGCCATTGTCTTCAACGGTGTAAAGTCGCGTGGATTTGGCAAAAAAGGATATGGCTACGGTTACGGGTATGGCTATATCAGCAACGACACCCGTAAAGACAAACGGAAAAGCGCCTGACCCGGCCCGGTTTCGTTTCAGGCATTCGTTATAATCCGACACCCCGCACCACCCTCCGTAACGGCTGTAATAAACCATGCGGTGAAGTGGATGATGTGAGTGACGGTGGCGAAGCCGTCCCCGGAAACAAGAATGGAAAAAGCCCACTTTCCAATATATGATCAACCCAGAGAACCTCAGTTATTGTTTAACTGAACGCCAAAAGACCTTACAGTATGAGCAACACAAGAAAGTGGTATGCCGTTTACACCCGTCCCCGTACGGAAAAAAAGGTAGCCGAACAGCTGACCCGGAAAGGCTTCGAAACCTATGCGCCGCTGAACCGCGTTGTACGCCAATGGAGTGACAGGAAAAAAATTATTTATGAGCCCCTGTTCACATCCTACGTGTTCGTACGGGTGGAGGAAACAGAACTGTCCAATCTGCGACAGGCAGATTCGGCCATCGTGAACCTGGTGTACTGGCTCAACAAACCCGCTGTAATCCGGGATGCCGAAATTGACCTGATCCGCAGGTTTTTAAATGAGCACACAAATGTGCAGGTGGAAAGAACGCCCATCCAGGTAAACGACAACATCCGGGTGCTGGGAGGTCCGCTCATGGACCAGGAGGGGCAGGTGGTGTCGGTACAACGCAAGACCGTGAAAGTGATTCTCCCCTCGTTGGGTTACATGATGCAGGCAGAGATTAACCAGCGGAACCTGGAATTGCTTGAACCCCTTTCGGGCAGCAAAGCAACCCACCGCGAAATTTACACGTCGTTGCGAATGGTGAAGTAAACCCGTAACGGGAGACCAATATAACTGTACCCTTAATCAAGTCTATGCCGCTGCAGGATGTACAACTGATCGAATTACCCAAGATCCCGGATGAACGGGGAAACCTTTCCTTCTTTGAAAACAACGCCCCGATTCCATTTGAAATCAAACGGGCCTACTGGATTTACGATGTGCCCGGA
This sequence comes from uncultured Chitinophagaceae bacterium, assembly GCA_937862815.1. Lineage (GTDB taxonomy): Bacteria > Bacteroidota > Bacteroidia > Chitinophagales > Chitinophagaceae > Lacibacter. The sequence continues at coordinate 7,050 of CALMED010000016.1, forward strand.
GGAGAATCCCGGGGCGGGCACGCCTACCGCACACTGCAGGAATTCGTTGTAGCCCTTTCCGGCAGTTTTGATATTGTGATCAATGACGGAAATGAAGAGAAACGGATCTCGCTGAACCGCTCCTACAAAGGCGTGTATGTTCCGCGGATGATCTGGCGGCACCTTGAGAACTTCTCCACCAACGCACTGGTGCTGATTGTTGCCGACCAACCCTATGACGAAGCGGAATACATCCGCGATTTCAATGAGTTCCGAAACCTGCAAAACATATGATCGCCGTACGTACCTCTGTCCACGATTGCTCCCTGGTGGATCTGCCCAAGATCCACAACCGGGCCGGCAACATCACACCGGTGAATGCACATGATGATGTTCCGTTTGACATCAAACGCATTTATTATCTCTACGATATGCCCGGCGGAGAATCCCGGGGCGGCCATGCCCACAAACAACTCAAACAGCTGATTGTGGCAGCGAGCGGCAGCTTTGAAGTGGTACTCAACGACGGCAAAGAAACCCGCCGGTTTTACCTTAACCACCCCTACTATGGCCTCCTGGTGGTGCCGGGCATCTGGCGGGAACTGGTGAATTTTTCCTCCGGCTCCATTTGCCTGGTACTGGCTTCTGAAATTTACAACGAAGACGACTACCTGCGGCATTACCAGGATTACCTGGATTTTATCCGGACTGGAAACCGCCATTAACGTAGCAGAGCCAGCTATCCATTACCGATAAAACTTTTGGAAAAAACAGAAAGATTTCTGTTAATTTGACCCATGGACTTACAGGTGCTTCCCTTTCATGACACCCTTGAACAAACCTGGGACGATTTCATAGAACGCAACAACCGAAACGCCACTTTTCTTCACAGCCGGCGTTTTTTTAATCACAATCCAGCCAACAAAACAGACGATGCTTCGTTGCTTTTTTATAAAGACACGAAACTGGTGGCGGTACTGCCTGCCACACTCTCCGGTTCCGGTGGGAACAGGCGCCTGGTATCGCACCCCCGCAGTACCTATGGAGGATACGTACTGGATCCTTCCACGGGTGTGGAGGAAGCTATTGCGCTGGTAGCGGCCACCATCGCGTTCGCACGGGAACAGGGCGTGGCAGAAATTATCATCAACAACCCCTTCCGCGTGTACCATCGCATCCCATCCGATGAAACAAATTATGCCCTCTGGTACCACGGATTTTCGATCCGTTCCCGCAAACTGGAAACCGTTATTCCCCTCCGGGAAGACGCCCGTTCTTTTTACAACGACAGCACCCTGCGGAGCGTAAAAAAAGCATGGAAAGCGGTCACGGTGGCCGAAACGGATGACTACGAATCGTACTGGAACATCCTTACGGCCAACCTGCAGGAAAAACACCAGACCGAACCCACCCATACCCTGGAGGAGTTCCGCCGGCTGCTGCAACTGGTGGGCGACGGACAAATCCGTCTCATCGGTGGCTTTGCCGGCAGCCACCTGGTTGGTGGCATCGTGTTGTTTGTTACGCATCCCATCACCCTGCATGCGCAATACATTGCATCCGACAATAACTTCCAGCACCTGCGCCCGATGAACGCCATCATCGATTACCTGGTTGACTGGGGGTACCGCAATGGCTATTCCTACCTCAACCTGGGCACTGCCAACGAAGAAGACAGTTATGGCATCAACTACGGCCTCTTCCGTTTCAAGGAAGGATTCGGCGGCCGCGGTGTTCTCCGCGAGAGCATGCACCTGAAACTCACTACCTGACCACTTGCACACCAGCCCGTAATTTGAACTGCTGCACCTGATCTGCCTGACCCTTTCCCCAGCATTTCCAATTACGAATACATACTACGATGAAAACCAAACAACTGGTGATTTACGGCATCGGCGAAACCGCCGAAATTGCCTGTGAGTATTTTACCCACGACTCCGACTACGAAGTGGTGGCCTTTACCGCCGACCGGGACTATCTCTTAAGCAACACCTGCTGCAACCTGCCCGCTGTGGCATTTGAAGAGGTGGATCTCCTGTACCCGCCGGGGAAATTCGAAATCTTCGTTGCCGCCTCCTTCAATAAACTCAACCGGGTCCGGATGGCGATGTACCAAAAGGCAAAAAGCAAAGGATATACCTGTGCCAGCTACATCAGCAGCAAAGCCTTTGTGTGGAATACGGCCCACATCGGGGACAATGCCTTTATCCTTGAAAACAACGTTATTCAGCACGACGTCACCATCGGTAACAACGTGAGCCTCTGGAGCGGGAACCACGTTGGGCACCGAACGGTTGTGGAAGATCATGTGTCCATTTCTTCCCACTGTGTGATCTCCGGCTTCTGCCGCATCGGGAAAGGTTCCTTCCTCGGTGTGAATTGTACCTTTAACGACAGCATTACGCTGGGCCGCGACAACCTGGTGGGCAGTGGCGCCCTCATCATAAAAAACACCGCACCCGGCTCCCTCATGACGGGCAGCCCGGCCAAAGCCTCTCCGGTAACCACCTACCAGTTTTTTAAGCTGGAAGCCGAAACACCTGTAATGGAACAACCTGTAGCATAACCCCGAACTCTATGGTGAAATTTCTCGATATCCGTGCCATCAACGCTCAATACGCCGCCGAACTGAAACAGGCGGCCGCCGACGTCATCGATTCCGGCTGGTACCTGCTGGGCGAACGCAACCGCCGGTTTGAAGAAGCGTTGCAGCATTACACCGGCGCTCATTATGCCATTGGCGTAGCCAACGGACTCGACGCCCTGCGCCTCATCCTCAAAGCCTACCTGGAACAGGGGGTGATGCAGGAAGGCGATGAAGTGATTGTACCCGCCAACACCTACATCGCCAGCATCCTGGCCATTACTGATAACCGGCTGCGGCCTGTGCTGGTGGAACCCGATCCGGATACGTTTAACCTGGATCTGAACCGGCTGGAAGCCCACATCACCCCCCGCACCAGGGCCATCCTGGTGGTACACCTCTACGGGCGTGTGTGCTGGTCGGACGGCCTGGAACAACTGGCTGCGCAACAGGGCCTGCGCATCATCGAAGACAATGCACAGGCCATTGGTGCAACATTCAACGGCCGGGCTACCGGCAGCCTGGGCCATGCGGCCGGCTTCAGTTTCTACCCGGGCAAAAACCTGGGCGCCCTGGGTGATGCCGGCGCCGTTACCACCAACGACCCTGCCTTGGCGGAGCTGGTACGGGCACTGGGGAACTACGGCTCCCGTAAAAAATACGAACACCTGTACCAGGGGCTCAACAGTCGCCTCGATGAGCTGCAGGCAGCGTTCCTGGAGGTGAAGCTGCGGTACCTGGACCAGGAAAATGAACAACGGCGAAGGGTGGCACAGTTCTACCACGAACAGATCCGCAACGAATGGGTACAGCTTCCCGCCCTGCCATCTCCCGAAGCAGAACACGTGTGGCACCTCTTCGTCGTGCGAACACCGCAACGCGAACAGTTGCAACAGCACCTGGAAGAACAGGGCATCCAGACACTCATCCACTACCCCGTTGCCCCGCACCAGCAACCAGCCTATGCGGCCTGGAACAACCTGCAGTTACCCCTCACAGAGCAACTGCACCGCGAAGTGGTGAGCCTGCCCATGAGCCCGGTACTCACGCCTGGTGAACTGGAACAGGTGGTGAGCGCCGTAAACAATTTCCGGCCCCGTTGATCCGTTACCCCCCCCTACCCATGGAGAAAACCAACTCGTACAAACAAATTATCAAAGCCACCGGTATATTCGGCGGGGTGCAGGTGTTCAACATCCTGCTTACCATCATCCGCTCGAAAGTGGTGGCCGTATTACTGGGGACAGCCGGTGTGGGTCTCATGGGCATGTTTTCGGCCACCACCTCCCTTATCGCCTCCATCAGCAACCTGGGCATCGGGTTCAGCGCCGTGCGCACGGTTTCGGAAGCGGCCGCCACCGACAACCGGTCGCTCATCAGCCGCACCATCATCACCCTGCGCCGCTGGGCCGTACTCACCGGTCTGGGGGGAGCACTCATCACCCTGGTGCTGGCTCCGCAGCTGAGCGCCTGGACCTTTGGCAACGACACCTATACCTGGGCCTTTGTGTGGCTCTCGGCTACCCTGTTCTTCCAGGCCCTCACCAGCGGTGAACTGGCCCTCCTGCAGGGCATGAGGCGCCTGCAGCACCTGGCCAAAGCCAACGTAATGGGTTCGGTATGCGGATTGCTTGTTTCCCTGCCCCTCTACTACTGGCTGGGCGTGGAAGGCATTGTGCCGGCATTGATTGCCACCGCGGCCATCACCTTGCTGCTGGCCTGGCTGTTCAGCCGGAACATACCATACCAGCGGGAACCGTATACCTACCGCGAATCGCTGCGCAACGGGGTTGACATGGTGAAGCTGGGCAGTGTGGTGATGATCACCGGTTTTGCCGCCAGTGGCATCATGTACCTCATCCGCACCTACATCGGCCGCACCGGCGGGTTGGAAGAAGTGGGGCTCTATGCAGCCGCCTGGGCCATTCTCAACGGGTATGTAGACATGATCTTCACCGCCATGGGCACCGACTATTTTCCCCGGCTGTCGGCGGTGCACAGCGATAACAAGGTCATGAACCGGCTGGTGAACGAACAGGCGGAGATCGCCCTGCTCATCCTGGGACCCATCCTCATCCTGATGCTTCCCACCCTGCCGCTGATCATCCGCATCCTGCTCACCAAAGAATTTCTGCCGGTAAAAGACCTGATCCAGTGGGCCCTTATTGGGATGCTGTTTAAAGCCATCGCCTGGTCGGTAGCTTTTACCATGCTGGCCAAGGGCGACCGGAAAATGTTTTTTATCTCCGAGCTGAGTTCCAATCTTTTCACGCTGGGAGCGACCCTGCTTTGCTACCACTACCTCGGCCTCGAAGGCATCGGTATCGCTTTCCTGCTGAGCTACACCTTGTACACTGTGCTGGTACTGTTCATCGCCCGTAACAAATACCAGTTCCGGCTGCAGGCGCCCTTACTCCGCATCTTCCTGGTACAGCTGGCCTGCACCACGGCCGCCTTCCTGGTAGCATGGAAACTGGAACCCGTTTACAATTATACCCTCACCCCGCTGGTCTTCCTGCTGGCCGGGGCTTATTCGTTGCGGGAACTCAACCAACGGATACAACTCAGTACCCTGTTCGAAAAAATTAAATCGAAGTTTACCGGATGAAACAAACACAACCACTCGTTTCGGTCATCATTGCCACCTACAACTCGTCGGCCTTCATCCTGGAAGCGCTGGAGAGCGTGAAGGAGCAGACCTATTCACCCATTGAACTCATTGTTACCGATGACGGTTCACGCGACCAGACTGTGGCCATCTGCCGGTCGTGGATGGACGCCCACCAAAACCGGTTTCACAAAGCCATGGTCGTTACCACCCCGGTTAACACGGGTACCTGCCAGAACCTGAACCGGGCCCTGGAACAAGCAGGAGGCGAATGGCTGAAGTTTTTTGCGGGCGATGACAAACTCTACCCAACCTGCCTTGAACAGTTTGTGGCCGCCACCCGCGAACACCCGGGCGGGGAAGTGTTTTTCTGCAACCAGCTGGTCAACGGCGCCAGTACACCGGTATCCTCCGAACTGCGTACCTTTTTCAACCTGGAAGCACCGGAACAATACCGCCAGCTGCTGAAAAACAGCATCCTGCCGGCCGCCTGCAACTTCCTTAAACATACAGCCGTAACACAGGTACGGGCATTTGATGTGGAATACCGGCTGTTCGACGACTACCCCTTCTTCGTGAAACTGCTGAAGCAGGGGCATCGTTTTTATCATGTAGACCAACCGCTCGTTTATTACCGCATTCACGAAAACAACGTATCGCACCGGCAGGAGATCAATCCCGTTTACTTTAACGACATCCGCCTTTTCTTTGAGCGGGTGTACCTGAAAGAACTCTGGCGCAATAGCTTGTACTTTCACCTGCTCCATTATCTCTACCAGTATGTGATCCTGGTGCTGGTATCCCGCCGGATGATCCGCACCCACCGCTGGTACGACCGGCTCCTCACCTGGGGCGGCCCGCTATTCTGGAAAAACCGCCTGGGCAAACGCCTGAACCTGGCCTGAACCATGCAGGAAAAACACATTCTCCTTTACACCCCTTCCCTGCATACCGGCGGAGGAACCGAGCGCGTTCTGGTGAACCTCGCCAACGCACTGCAGGAACGGGGGTTCGCTGTTACCATCCTCACCAACAAACAGGGGAGCAGCAACCTGTATCAATTGCACCCGGGTATTCAAACAGCATTGTTTGGCTTTGCCGCGCTGCGTGACCGGCATCCCCGCAACCTGTTGTTCAAGATCATCAACAAACTCCTGGGCCCTGCGTTGCTCACCCGTTTCCTGCGAAAACAGGTGCGCAGGTCCACCCGCTGGATCCTGGGCTTTTCACCGGACATCACCAATGATTGCTTCCGTACTCCCTACCGCGAAAAACTGATTGCGTTTGAACATTTCCCGTTTGAGCACTACAACCGGTTCGCAAAAGCACAGCAGCAGATACGCCGCAATTTCCCCCAACTGAAACACGTGGTGGTTTTGACGGAACACGAAAAGAACGTGTACGAGGGCCTGGGCTGCCGGGTGACAAAGATCCCCAACAGCTATCCGTTCGAACCCGGCACACCCGCTGCACTCGAAAATAAAATTGTACTGAGCGTGGGACACTTCAACCAGCAGAAACGACGCGACCTGCTGGTGGAAGCCTGGAGTGCGGTGCATCGGAGACACCCCGATTGGCAACTGCACATCGTAGGGAAAGGACCCGATCTGCCGGCCGTGCAGGAACAAATTAAACGACTGGGACTGATGGATTCCATCCGGATCATTGAACCCACCCGCGCTATACAAACACACTACCAGCAAGCCTCAGTATTTGTACTTTCGTCCGCCTTTGAATCATTTTCCCTGGTGTTGCTCGAAGCAAGGATCTGTGGTGTACCCTGCGTAAGTTTTGATGTGGTGTGCGGCCCCAATGAACTGATCACACAGGAGCAGGATGGCTTCCTCGTCCGCTTTCCCGATACGGCAGCCATGGCCCAGGCCATCTGCCAACTGGTGGAAGACAGCCAGCTGCGCATAACCTTCGGAGCCCGCTCCCGGGAAGACGCCATCCGGCGTTATCACCCGGATGCGATTTATCAACAATGGGAAAATTTGCTGGGCCAACCATGAACCGGACAACATCCGATCGTTTCACCGATTACCTGCCGCTTTTCTTTTTCATCTGTCTGAGCGGCAATCCACTGTTCATTACTGGTAAGTTCCAGAAACCCATCCTGATTGGATTTGCTGTACTCTTTATTGCATATTCGTTGTACTACATTACGGCAAAGGCGGTTAACCGGGGATTGGGACTCCTCCTGATTTCAGCAGGGTTTATTTTACTGCTGTCCATGTTCCAGCGCTATGCCCTGGGCTATGTTTCCTATCCCGGCGTTTTTGCACTGATTCTGAAAATCGCGCTGGGGATGTTTTTGCTCGTGTATTATCAGTGCATTGGGGTGAATCCCTACCACCTCTACATCCGCACACTTTCGTTTCTCACCAAAGTGAGCCTGCCGCTCTTTGCACTTAACTTTGTGAAATTTTTCGGCCTTCCGCTGGATGTGTACTATACCAAATCGCAGTTTTTTTATACATCCTTCGACCTTCCAAAAGAACTCTTGCGCAACTCCGGCATGTTCTGGGAACCCGGCGCATTTGCAGGCTACCTGCTGGTTGCCCTGCTGCTGGTTGTGGTGTACAACCAGGGTTTTACGCTGCAGCGGTACCGGAAAGAATCCATCTGGATCACCATCGGCGTGGTTTCCACCCTGTCCACCACCGGCCTGGTGGTCCTGGCATTTATGATCTTGTTCTATGTAAATACCAACTACCACTTTGGTAAATTCCTTCTCCTGCCGATGCTGGCCGTGGGTGGCTATTTTGCCTACAACAACCTGGAAGTATTGGGAGAAAAAATGGAGGAACAATACAACGAAGCCGCCCAGATGGAGAAAACAGATGTATCGAACACACGCTTCGGTGCGTTGAACATGGACCTGCAATACATCACCGACCAGCCCTTCACCGGCAATGGGCTGGACAAGCGCACCCGCTACCGCTTTCATCCCTGGGTAGACGATGACCTGGGGCACGGCAACGGCATGTCGAACTTCCTTGTGTACTGGGGTATCCCCTTCTTCCTGTTCTGGATGTGGTGCGTGTTCCGGTTTGCCTGGCGTTCATCCGGCAAAGTCAGTATCGGCCTCGCCTTTGTGTTCCTGCTGCTCCTCACCCTGCAGGGAGAACAGTTTCTCAATTACCCGGTTTTTCTCCTTTTCTTTACGGCCCCGGCCATTGACTTCCACTGGGACGATGAACCGTTGGCGGAACTCACCCCCGTTCCGGCCGGCTAAAAACGTTACAGCAACCCCATGCGCATACTCTGGATCACCCACGAACCCATCCGCCAGTCCGTACTGGAGAGCGGATCATCCAGCGGATTCTGGAAAGAAGCGCTCTACCACCTGCTGCAAGCCGAAAAGGACCTGAAGATCAGCCTGGCTTACCCGGGAACAGGCTCCTCCAACCCGGAAAAAGGAGTGTACACGTTCCGCTACAGGAACAGCCCCCTGTTCACCGACCTGCCGGCCGTTACCCGCGGGGATCTGCATGCGATCATCCGGCAGTGCCGGCCCGACCTGGTACATGTGCACGGTACAGAAATTCCGTACGGTCTGCTGGCAGCCTCCAGCGAAGTGCCCTTTGTGATTTCGCTGCAGGGATTTATTTCCGAATGGTACCCCGCCATCCTGGGCGATCTCCCCCTGCCTGTTTTACAGCGGCTCCGCACCTGGAAAGAAAGTATCCTGCGCAACGGCCTCACCGATATGCACCGGCAGTGGTATCACAATGCAGCAGCCGAAATTCGCTGCGTGCAGGCCAACCGGTATTTCATCGGGCGGACAGAATTTGATCACGATTTTGTTCGGAAGCATCAGCCGGACGCCACCCTTTTTACCGGCAATGAACTGCTACGGGAGGATTTCTATCAGGCGCAATGGCAGCTGGCAAACATCAACCGGCACAGCATTTATACCAGTTCCTTTTCCAACCCGGTAAAGGGTTTTCATGTGTTGCTGGAAGCACTCCCCTACCTGCGGAAAGAATTTCCCGGAGTAAGGGTACTGGTACCGGGCTCCATTTCACCCCGGAGCACCAGCGCCATCACCGGCACCGCCAACAACCGCATTGTGGATCATCTCATCCGCAAACACGGGTTGCAGGACCACATTCAGTTCTGCGGTAAACTGGATGGTGTACAGATTGCCCGCATCCTGGAACAAACCCATGTTTTTGTACTGCCTTCCTTTATGGAAAACAGTTCCAACGCTCTGGGAGAAGCAATGGTAACCGGCACACCGGTGGTTAGCACCCATTGCGGCGGTACGCCTTCCATCGTACGCCACGCACAAAACGGACTCGTCTTTCGCCGGGGCGATGCCTGGGACCTGGCGCAGAAAATCGGCGAACTTTTCCGCGACGATGAACAGGCGCAGCAACTGGCAACAGCCGGACGTTCCTTTGGCCGTCGCTTTCACGATCCCGCAGAGATCCGCAACCAATACAAGCACATCTATCAAAGCATCATCAACCGTGAACGTACTCTTTAGCGACGAAACCTATTCCTACCTCTTCCCCGGCGGCAAGCAGGTGCATGCCCAAAAGCTGTTCCGCGAACTCAACGGCCTGGGCATATCCGTTACTTACGAAAACTGGCACGACCCCTCCCTGCGCGGGGATGTTGTGCATTTTTTTGGATTCAACGATGTCTACAAAATCCGTGAACTGAAAAAAAGAGGCTACAAACTGGTGTACACCCACATCGTGGACGGTCTCACCAACCTTCCAGCCGCCCAACTGATCTATCACCAACTGAAAAACCAACTGATACAACGGCTTCCCGGCAAGTTCGACAGCATGTTTCCCTGGCGACTGCTACCCCTCTTCGATGCCATCGTGTACATGCATGAAAATGACCGCAGAACCGCCATCCGGCTCTATGGTGTGGATCCGGCCAAAACACGGGTCATTCCCCACGCGGTGGACGCCCTCGAAACCTGGAACGGACCGGCCACTGCTGCGCCCGAACCCAAATACCTGGTATCGGTGGGCTCCATTGTGGAACGCAAAAACCCGCTTTTTACCGCCCGCCTCTGCCGGAAGCTCAACATTCCCATCCGTTTTATGGGACATCCTTTTGATGAACAGTCGGATTATTTCCGCGCCTTCCTCCGGGAAGTAGATAGCACCATCGTACGCTACGACGGATTTACAACGGAGGAACAGAAAGCGGAGATCCTGAAAAACGCATCCGGCTTTGTGCTGCTCAGCTTTGGTGAGAGCGGGTGTATCTCGGTGTACGAAGCGGCCGCAGCCGGGCTCCCCCTGCTGTTATCCGATCTGCCCTGGGCCCGGGGCTATGAAGAACCCCTGCAGTTGTTTCACTGCCCGCCCTCCGATGAATCAAAAGCTGCACAGCAACTGCAGGCATTTTACCAGGCGGCCCAACGCGGCAACAGTCCCTCCTTCACCGTGCACACATGGAAAGAAATAGCGGCACAATATGCCGATGTGTACCGCCATGTATTACAGCGGTGATTCCGCAATGCCTATCTTTACAGCCGAACGTATGGATAACACAATCGCCATCCTGGTCACCGCCTATAACCGCTATGAAAAAACCCGCCGCTGCATCCGGTCGGTCTGCGATCAACCGCCCGTGGAAGGTTTTTCCTTTGATGTTTACCTGCTCGACGACGCCTCACCCGACCACACCGGCGCACGCATCCGGGAAGAATTTCCGGAGGTACAGGTAATGAACGGAAGCGGCTCTCTTTACTGGGTAGGCGGCATGCGCACCGTATGGCAGGAGGCCCTGAAAAAAGAGTACCAGGCTTACCTCCTGCTGAACGATGATGTGGAGTTGCTGCCCGATGCGTTTGTGCAGCTATTTGAATCGTACAGGAAAATGGACCCGGGCTTTACCGGATCGGCGCTTTACATCGGCTCCACCCGCGATACGGCCACCGGCAAACTGAGTTATGGCGGTCGCCGGCTCTTAAACCACATCACCGGAAAAAACGAACTCATTCAGCCCGACCCCGAACTGATCCTGCCGGCTGAAATGGCCCATGCCAACATCCTGCTGGTGACCCGCCAGGCGGTGGACCGCATCGGCATCCTCGACGGGCGGTTCACCCAGCAGTTAGCCGATTACGATTATTCCCTGCGGGCCTTCAAAAAGGCCATACCGTTGTACGTATGTCCCGGCTACACCGGCATCTGCACCGACGATCATGGAAAAAACTGGCTGCCCCAGGAAACCAGTCTGCGGGAGAGGCTCCGGTATCTCTACCATCCCAAACACCTGGCTTACAGCGAATACCTGTATTACATGCGCAGGCATTTCCCCCTGTTTGTTCCGGTGGCTTTTCTGAAACTATGGGCCAAAACCCTTTTCCCGATTCTGTGGACACGGTTAAAATCCTGATATGGCATGAAGGAACAGCCCCCTTTTGACACACCGGTTCTTTTTCTCATTTTCAACCGCCCCGACACAACGGCCCGGGTGTGGGAACAGATCCGCAACCTGCAACCCTCCCGCTTGTTCATTGCGGCCGATGGCCCACGCGACCAGAAGCCAGGTGAAACAGCGCTGTGTGCGCAAACCCGGGCGCTGGTAAAGCAGGTAGACTGGAACTGCGAGGTAAAGACCCTGTTCCGGGAGAAGAACCTGGGTTGCGGACCGGCGGTGAGCGGGGCCATTACCTGGTTTTTTGAGCAAGTGGATGCAGGCATCATCCTGGAAGACGACTGCCTTCCCACCTCCGGCTTCTTTCAATTTTGCAGCAACCTGCTCGAAACCTACCGGCACGACACCCGCGTGTGGCACATTGCCGGTTACAATCTGCACCCGGTGAACACCCCCACCGAAGCCGATTATTTTTTCTCGCAGGAAACCCCCATCTGGGGCTGGGCTACCTGGCGGCGTGTGTGGAAACATTACCACCTCAAACCCGATTTGCTGCGAAAATTTGAAACAACCAACCTGGTGTCCTTTATGAAGATGACCCGGCTGCATGCAATTACCTCCCTGTATGATTTCAGGAAAGTAGCCGCGGGAAAAGTCAATACCTGGGATTATCAATATTCATTTTACCAACTGGTAAACAACGGGCTGTCGGTTATTCCCTGCCGGAACCTCGTGGAAAACATCGGCTTCGACGGGAACGCCACCCATACCAGTAAGAATCATAAACATTACACGGGCAACAAAGCAGTATCTCCCGATTATTCCCACCTCCGTCATCCTGCATTTGTGCTGGCCGATGTTTCCTCCGACCGGCACACCTACAACAAACGGACCCGTATCCTGAAGCGGATCTATGTGTACTTGTGGTACCACCTGATCTTTCCGTTGCAAAAAAGTAAGCAGGCGTGATTGTTGCACAACTGATTACATCGGTTGACCTGGGCGGAGCAGAAAACATGGTTTTCACGCTTTGCGAATACCTCAAACAGGAAGAACCCGGCATGGAGCCGGTGGTGATTGAAATTTACCGATCCGGCAATCCGTATGCAGTACAAAAACGGGCGCAACTCAAAGAAATGGGTGTACAACTGTACACCCTCGGGAGCACCCACAAATACTCCAGCCTCGCTGCTGGCCCCCTCGCCCTGCGACAGCTGCTCCGGAAAATGAAGCCGGCCGTGGTGCATGCGCATACCGACCTGCCCGACTTCGTACTGGCAATGACCCTCCGCCTGCTGCGCCGGCCCGGCTTCCGGGTGTTCCGTACCATCCACAATACGGAACTGTGGAGCACGCACTCCTTCCTGGGAAAGATCACGGAATCTGCCTTCCGTAACGACACCATTGTTGCCGTTTCGCAATCCGCAGCGGCAGCTTACCGGCAGATCCGCGAACGGTACAGGCTGCCGGTATCAGCGGATCAACACCTTGTTTACAATGGAATTAAAGAACCTGCACAACAAGATCAACGCTTTCAGCTGGAACCCGGTAAACTTCATGTAGCGTTTGCGGGCCGGCTGGAACGGCAAAAAGGCATTGACATCCTGCTGAACATGTTGCGGGATGTGCCTGCCTCCTGGGCGGATCGTCTGCACCTGCACATCATTGGCAGCGGACATTTTGAACAGGAGGTCCGGACTTTTTGCGCCTGGCATCCCTGGTGTACGTACCACGGAGCCGTGAGCAACCTGGCCGATGCCATCGGGGCATTTCCGGTGCTGCTGATGCCCTCCCGTTTCGAGGGAATGGGACTGATATCCGCAGAAGCCAGCCTCGCCGGTACGGTGGTGGTGGCTTCCGATGTACCGGGCCTCAACGAGACCCTCCCAACCGACTGGCCGCTATTCGTTCAGGATCCATCACCGGCCGCCTGGCTGGCCATCCTCGACCGGTTGCTGCAAGGAAAAATTGATTTGGAGGTTCTGCAGAAAAAAGCTTACTATTATGTGTTGAAGAAATTTTCCTGGAAAGAAATGGGACAACAGTACGCAATTCTTTACAAAGAATAACCGTGTATCTCCATGCACAAGGAGCGCATTTTATTTATTCTGCATTTACCACCTCCCGTACATGGCGCAGGTGTGGTGGGTAAACAGATCCGCGACAGTCTTTTGATTAACCAATCGTTTGACACCGATTACATCAATCTTTCCACGTCGAACACCATCAGCAGTGTTGAAAAACTCAATTTCCACAAACTGGTTGCCCTTCTTAGCATTGCTTTTAAAATTCTGTCGCACCTGATCCGTAAAAACTATGATCTCTGTTACATGACGCTGACCACAAGCGGTCCGGGATTTTACAAAGATCTGTTTATCGTTGCCCTGTTGAAATTATTCCGGAAACGGATCATTTATCACTTTCACAACAAAGGCGTAAAGGAACACAACCACTACCTCAATAAATGGCTGTACCGTTTTGCCTTTCACAATACGTGCGCCATCGTTCTTTCCCCCCGGCTGGTTCCGGACCTGTTGCACTATTTTGACAAAGACCATCTCTATATCTGCCCCAATGGCATACCGGAACTGCCCTCAAGCGGAAGCCGGCCCGGTAACAAACAGGACGGTGGTGGAAGTGCCGAACCGGTACGGTTCCTGTTCCTTTCCAATATGCTGGAAGAAAAGGGAGTGTTTGTCCTGCTGGAAGCGTGCCGGCTGCTGAGGAACAGCACCCGCACGCCTTTCACCTGCACGTTTGCCGGCAGTTGGTCGGATGTTACAGAAGAAGAATTCCGGGGAAAAGTGGAAGAAGCGGGGCTCACCAGCTGTGTAAAAGCCACGGGGGCCGTTTACGGAGCAGACAAAGAAGCCCTGTTCAGGCAGGCAGACGCCTTTATCTTTCCCACCCATTACCACAACGAATGTTTCCCACTTGTACTGCTGGAAGCCATGCAACACCGCCTTCCCGTGATCTCTACGTTTGAAGGCGGCATCCCCGATATGGTAGTGGAAGAACAGACAGGTTTGTTGGTTCCTCCCCGGGACCCCCTGGCTTTGTCCGGAAAACTCGCGGAACTTCTTGGCGATGCGTCGCTGCGCCGGAAGATGGGAGAGGCGGGTTATGAGCGCTATCACGAAATGTACACCATTGCCGAATTTGAAAAACAACTGCATTCCATTCTGGCCAAAGCGGCTTACCGGCCTGCGGCGCAGCTATACTTCATGTAAGAAAGCCGTAAACCGGCACCTGTATCTCTTTTTCTATGCTGCTTGACTATCCTGTGTTCAGAGGCACACTGCATGAACTTCCGGACGGAAGCCCGGTTGTTATTAATACACTCAACCAATACTCCTATTGTGTAGCGGAACAGGACCCTGCTTTTAAAAAAGCGCTGGTAGAGTCGGATGTTCTACTGCCGGATGGTGTGGGTGTAACCGCATCGCTCCGTTTACTGGCCGGCATCCGGCTGCAGAAAATTGCAGGCGCTGATCTGCACCTGCATTTTCTCCGGCTGTTGAATCAAACCGGCGGTTCCTGCTTCTACCTGGGATCGTCGGAAAAAACATTGCAAAAAATCAGGGAGCGACTGCACCGGGAATATCCACGGATCAAAGTGGACACCTATTCGCCGCCCTTTAAACCCGTTTTTGAACCGGCCGACAACCAGGCCATGCTGGAGGCCATCAACGAATTCAAGCCCGATGTGCTCTTCATTGGGCTCACGGCACCCAAGCAGGAAAAATGGGCAGCCGCTCACAAACCTGCCCTGCAGGCCGGCTATGTCTGCTCCATCGGAGCTGTATTTGATTTCTTTGCCGGAACGGTGGAACGACCGGGCCCCTTCTGGATCCGTATGGGGCTCGAATGGTTGATCCGCCTCCTGAAAGAACCCAAAAGGATGTGGCGGCGCTACCTCTACTACGGTCCCCTGTTTGTGCTGAGTATCCTGCAGCAAAAAATCCGTCAACTTATCCGCATAAGCGGATCACGACAAACGGTTTAACCAAACCCTACTGTACCACTGTTTTTAATCCTGTAACAAGAAAGAGAAAACGATGAATCAGCAATTTTACCGGATGTTGCGCCTGAGCTTTATGGTGCTCGACTTCTTCATGCTCAATGTCACTTTTGCTATTCTGCTGAAGCTATATGACAGCAGGATTGATGAAGCCATTAAAACGAATTACGTTTACCTGCTGATTGTACTGAATTTCAGCTGGGTGATCACCACTTCCCTGTTCCGCATATACCAGCATATCAGCCTGGGTACCTTTGAAACGTTCAGCCGGGCCACTTTACGGGCCTATATTTATTTTGTGGCGGTTGTGGTATTATATATCTTCCTGTTTAAGGCCGACCTGTCACGTCTCTTTACGCTCACCCTGCTGCTTTCCTTTTTTGTGGTGCTGCTGCTTAACCGGCTCGTTTATCTTTTCGCACTTCAGTATTTCCGCACGCGTGATTTCCTGATAAAAAAAGTGCTGATCATCGGCTACAACGAAACAGCCCGTATGCTGGTGCGCCAGCTGGAAGAAGATCATTTTAATACAAAAATTGTTGGATTCTGCGAACAGGAGAGCAATGTACACGAGCTTACCCATTACCCGGTGGTGGGCGGCATCAGAGATGTGATTGACTACTCCATAAAAAATGATGTAACCGAAATTTTTTCCACCATCACCCCGGAACAGAACCATTACATGTACGAACTGATCCAGCAAGCCGACCATGCCTGTATCCGGTTCCGGATCGTCCCCGACATGAAGTTCTTCGCCCGTTTTCCGGTACACATTGACTTTTTCGGAAAGATGCCGGTATTCTCCATACGCAATGAGCCATTGGAAGACATCGCCAACCGCATCCGGAAAAGGCTGTTTGATATTGTCTTCAGCTTCCTGGTAGTGGTATTCATTCTATCGTGGCTCATTCCGCTCGTAAGCCTTGCCATCTGGCTGGAGTCGGGCCTGCCCATTTTCTTCCGGCAGGAACGCTCGGGAAAAGACAACAAACCGTTTAGTTGCTTCAAGTTCCGGAGCATGAAAGTGAACCGGGATGCCGATAAAAAGCAAGCATCCAGAGACGACGACCGGATCACACGGGTGGGCAGGTTTCTGCGCAAGACCAACCTCGATGAATTTCCGCAATTTCTGAATGTGCTGAAAGGCGACATGAGCATCGTGGGCCCGCGGCCGCACATGCTCAAGCATACCGACGATTATTCCCGCATCATCAACCAGTACATGGTGCGCCAGTTCATGAAACCCGGTATCACCGGTTGGGCACAGGTGAACGGTTTCCGGGGTGAAACCCGCAAGCCGGAAGAAATGGAAAAGCGGGTGGAGCACGATCTGTGGTACATGGAAAACTGGAGCCTGTGGCTGGATGCCCGCATCATTTTCCTTACAGTGTACAACATGTTCCGCGGCGAAAAAAATGCATATTAAACTCCACAAAACACAAACACAAAACTATATTTTCTCATCTTCATTCATTTGAAAACTTTCTGCTATGTCACACCACTCCTTCGACTTTATTATTGCCGGCAATTACCTCACCTCCATGATCGCTGCACTGGAACTGGCCCGATCCGGGAAGAAAGTATGCCTGCTCAACCCCACCCCTACATGGGGAGGCCACTTTACCAAAATTATGGTGAACGGTCACGCCTACGATCCGGGCGCCATCTCGCATGAGTTTACCGCCTTCAATGAAACCAATCTCCGTGATCCGCTGCAATACACCCCCGTTATGCGGAACGACTGGGGTCGCTTTGCCGGTCTGATTGAGGATTACACCCGCAGCCACATAGAACTGGTTAAGATGCAAACGCCGCAAACGGTGTACAATGAGCACATGTACGATGACATCATCATGACCAACCGGCTGGACGTGTTGCAGGCACCTCAACTGAAAGGGCGCATCGCAGGAGAAACAGCATTTATATTGCAGCAGGAAGTACATCCCTACCATGCCCGCAACAAAAAAAACAACCCCGACTTCCTTACAAAAAGCTACTACGAAGTGTCGCTGCTCAACCACGGGGCCACCCTGCACAGCGGTTTGTTTGAGCCGTACTTCCATAAAATGTCGAACCTGTCAACCACCCGTCTTATTGCCCGGTATCACCGCATCGGGTGGCTACCGCTCTATTATCCCGAAACCATTCATTCGCAGTTTACCGATAAGCCCCAGCAGCTGAGTGATACGCACTTCTGCTATCCCAAAGCCGGCTACATCGCCGTATTCGCCGAAACCCTGCTGCAACGCATCGAAGAAGCCGGTGTGGTCATCTCCCGTGAACCCATTGAGCAGGTAAAAGATGAACCCGGCACCACAACGGTGTATACCAAAGACGGACAGCGCTACAACGCACCTAAACTGATCTGGAGCCTTACGCACGACCAGCTCATCAGCCAGGTCACCGGCCAGCCCCCGCATGCGTTTGAACGGTGGTCGGCCAGCCTTGCCTTCCTCACCATTCCGGTACAGCAGATTAAAAAAGATTTCAGCGTCTTGTGGTCACCCGATGACCGGACCCTGTTTTACCGCGCCTGCAACCAGACCAATTCCGCCGGAAAAGAAGAAGCAGCCGCCCGCATTACAGTGGAGTTTAACCCCGATTACCTGCGCTCACACGGTCTTACCGACGATGCTGCCATCCTGCAACGCCTGCGGCAGGACTTCTGTACGCTGGGCATCGTTGAAGATCCGTCAGCAATAAGTGTGGAAGGGTACAAAACCCTCAAAAATGTACTGCTGCTGCCCTGCGTGGAAAACTGGAACCTGCTGGAAAAAGAAAGGGACATCCTCTATGCTTCCTATCCGCGTGTTCATTTCACCCGTAACACCGACGCGTTCTTTACCGACACCCTTAATGACCAGATCATTAAAGGGTTGCGGATTGCAGCGGAGTATAAATAATCCCCCAATATCAGTATTTTTATAGCTAACAGTTGTAGTGAGCCGGTAAATCATATTCGCATTTTATGCCACAAACAGAACTCGTCAGCGAGAGACGGATAACGCTTGTCTGCCGCATCAAAGGGGCGCTACTGCGCTTGAAATATGGAAGGTGTCTCCAGCTGAAAGAACACCCGATCATCCTGGGGAAACTTCCCTTCTTTAAAATTCCCGGTAGCTCCAGGATCACATTGGGCGACCGGGTCATCCTGGATTCAGATCCGGCCAATTGCAACATCCCGCTGCTCTCCCGCTGCAAACTTGTATGTGGAACTAACGCAATTTTTGAAATCGGAGCCAATACCGTTTTGAATGGCGTGGGCATGACCGCATACAAGGCTATCCGAATTGGAAAAAACTGCCTGATTTCATCGGGTACATACATTGCCGACACCGATCTCCATCCGCTGGACCCTGCCTTAAGGCAGAAGGTACCATTGGGATATCCAACCGATCATGATACAGTTGTTAAAAAGGAAATCACAATTGGCGACAACGTATGGATTGGGTGGGGCTCCATCGTTCTGAAAGGAGTTACCATTGGCGACAACAGTATTATTGCCGCGGGATCCGTTGTCACCGGCAGCATTCCTGCCAACGTAGTAGCGGGAGGCAACCCGGCACGGATACTCCGTAAACTATAATTGCAGCCGGCGTTCACCGCCGAATCATTCAGCACAGAACCACATGCCCACTTCCCCACCCCGCCTTACCAAACCTTTGCCCCCCTCAGCCAGGGGTGTGCTCCGCCGTAAGCAGGAAGACCCATCACTCTGGGTATTCATGGCCCTGTTCTGCATCAGCACGCTGCTTTTTCTGGTGCCCTCCCTGCACCTGGAACACCTGCTTGGCATTGAACAGCAGTGGTGGATTGATGCGCTGCAGCACATCCTGTTTTACCTTTTTTTCTGCATTGTACTGTTCAAACTGATTCCGTTTCAGAAGAGAAACCTGAGCTTTTTCCTCTTCATCTTCACGATATCGGTTTTCTTTGAAGCCATGCAGACCTTATTCTACGATACGCCTTATTCCTATGCCGATACAGCCAGTAATCTGGTGGGAATTTCCACCGGCTTTCTGTTCTACGGTTACCTGCACCGGCGAAAGCAGAGAACCCGGAAAAGACGATGAAAAACCAATCTAGCTCCATCAAAAAAAGCCGCTTCCTGCGGCTTTTTTTATTGTTACCCGGAAAGTTAGGTGGGCAAGATACCTGAAAACACGCAGGATCTGACAATTCCAATCATGCTTTCAAAAAGGAGCCCTCCGGCAGACCAACGCTTCTGTAAACGGTTAATCCGTTTACTTAATCAGGCTCAGCGCCTGCAGCCAGGCCGGACGGTTTTGATTCCAGCTGCCGGTAAATGCAGTTGGCTTCAAACCACCTTCCAGGTTTTTGAGTAACCCGGCGGCACTGCTCATGGTCTTTACCGTGTTAGCTGTCTGGATAAGACTTTGCACGTTGAATCCCTGCCTGAACATGTCCGGCTTAATAAAACCCGCAAGTGTGCCGATGTTTTTGCCAAAGCCGGCGGCGTTGTTGATTTTACCCAACCCGCTGAGAAAGCCGGTTTTGCTGCCGGCCCAGTTCCCGGTTAAGGCAGTGGGATTGAGACCATTGGTAAATTGCTCGAGCAGTTTTCCGGCAGAAGCCGTGGTGTTACCGGTTGCCGGTACTTTCACCGGCAGTTGGGAGATGGCGGGAATGGTTGTTACCAGTAACAGCAGGGCAATAAATACCCGGAATGCATTTTTCATGTGTGCTTTTTTTCAAAAATAGTAATTATACAGTGCGGAGAGAATTGTTTTACCCCGCAAAAGTAAAAATGGGCACAAGCTGTTCAAAACAGTTCCAGTACCTTTAATACGGAAACCGAAACTCCTCCTTACATGAAAATTTCTTTCTGGTCGGTAGGCAAATCCCATGAAGCCTTCGTCAAGGCCGGCGTGGAGGAGTTTACCCGGCGCATCAAACACTATTACCCGGTGGAGTGGCAGCTGCTGCCCACACCCAAAAACACCGGTATGCTGAGTGAGGCCGATCTGAAGAAGAAAGAAGGCGCGCTGATCCTGAACTTCCTGCAGCCCGATGATTACCTGGTGGCCCTCGATGAACGGGGCAAACACATTTCCAGTGAAGAACTGGCCGGTTTTATCAACCAGCGAAGCAATGAGAGCTGCAAAAATATTGTCTTTCTGATTGGAGGTGCATATGGACTGGACCCCACTGTGCTGGAACGGGCCCGCTTTACCTGGAGCCTGTCACGCCTGGTGTTCCCCCATCAACTGGTACGGCTGATCCTGGCCGAACAGGTGTACCGGGCCTGCACCATACTCCGCAACGAAAAATACCACCACAAGTGATAGCGTATATCAACCGCACAATGGGGAGAATCCTTCCCATCGAATGCCGTACCTTTGAAACAAACACGCAGCCGCAATGACCACTACGCTGATCATCATCATAATCACGGTTATCATTTCCATCACGGCCTTCAACAACGATAAGATCATCAACGACCTGATCTTCTGGCCCCCGCAGGTAAAGCACAAACACCAGTATTATCGCTTCATCACGTCGGGCTTTATTCACGCCGACCTGGCGCACCTGGCCTTTAACATGATTACATTCTACTTTTTTGGAAGAGTAATGGAAGGCTTTTTTGAAATGAAAATGGGAAGCATGGGATTTCTGCTATTTTACCTGGGGGGCATCGTGGTTTCGGAGATTCCCTCTTACATCCGGCACCAGGACAACTACCATTACCGCAGCCTGGGGGCATCCGGTGGTGTGACGGCGGTACTTTTTTCTTTCATCCTGCTTGCACCCTGGCAAACCTTGTATGTATTTTTTCTGCCCTTGCCGGCCATCGTGTTTGCCGTGCTCTACTTTTTTTACACCGCCTACATGTCAAAACGCGGCGGCGACTACATCAACCACAGTGCACACCTGTGGGGAGCAATCTACGGGGTGGTATTTACGATCCTGGTGGAACGCGGCGCACTCGAACACTTTCTCCGCGAACTGATGCGGCCGCAATTCAACCTGTAACTGCAGTTCCGCCCGTCCAGGTAATATCAAGCAATTGTTTTGTTGCCGGTGTCAGTTTGAACCGGTCATCAATCCGGTAGCCAATCACCCATACAATCCGGTGTTCACTTTCCAGTACCCACACATGCTCTTTTTCGGAGCGGGAAAGCTTCAGGTTTATGAGGAATCGGGCAACTTTCTTTTTCTTTCGCATACCCAGCGGATAAAAATAATCCCCCGCCTTCCAACGCCGCAGGAGCAGCGGATAGCGGAGTTGCCGGGCATCGAGCTGGGCGCGGCGGGGGGATGCATCGGGTTGTGCAGGTACAGCTGCCTGATTGCAAAGTACCAGGCTGCCATGCTCAAAATAAACTTCCTGCTCGTTTTCGTTGATGGGGCGGCTGGCTCCTGCATCGGGCGCAGCCGGACTGATGACCAGCCCGTTCCGGTGCCGGATGATCCGGTAATGCAGGCGGGGCGATTCAATAAACCGACCCGAAGGGGCCTCCAGTAGTTTCCACACTTCCTCCACCTGCTTTTCGCCGAATCCGAACGAACGGATAAGTTCATACACCAATGCCTTGTTGTTGTACTGCCGCAGCAAAGCCACCGGTATAACCCATTCTGCTCCCCGGGGACGGAGCAATTTTTTCTTCAGAGGTTCAAGAGTCAACTGGTACAAGGCTTCGATATCGGTGAAACGCCGGATATTGTCCTGCAGGTTGGCATCCACCTGGGGATACTGCGTGCGCAGCAGGGGCAAGACCTGGTTCCGGATCACATTGCGGGTATAGCGGGCAGAAGCATTGCTGGAATCCTCCCGGTACAAAAGCCCGTGTTCGGTTGCATAGTGTTTTAGCTCTTCCCGGGTAAACGGCAGCAGCGGACGGCATACGGAACCATAACGGACCGGTATGCCGGTGAGCCCCCGCAACCCGGTGCCCCGACAGAAGTGCATCAGCAGGGTTTCGGCATTATCGTCGGCATGATGTGCTGTAAGCACCTGTACATGGTCGGGATGCAGGCTGCCTGCCGCCTGCCACAGTTCTTCCTGCACCAGTTCTTCCCACCAGTTGTAACGGAGTAAACGCGCCGCCTCCTGGATGGACATTCGCTCTGCCCGGGCAAAGGCAGCGGTATCAAAAGATTGCACCAGCACCGGCAGACCAAGGCTTTCGCCCAGTTCCCGCACAAATACCTCGTCCGCATCACTCTCCTCCCCCCGCAGCCGGAAATTGCAATGAACAAGGGAAAAGCGGTACCCCGCATTGAAGCAGAGATGGGCGAGCACCACACTGTCGAGCCCCCCGCTTACGGCAATAAACAACCGGTGATCACTGTGAAAGAGATCTTCCGACCGGATGTGTTGCAGAAAACGTTCGCCCAGGTTCATACCAGTGATTACTTACAGTTTTAAGAGTTTACAGGGTGAGTTCTTCCCAGGCCGCACGCAGTTCATTCAAGGCATGCTGCTCCCCTTTTAAACGGGCCTGTTCCATGCCCCGCTCGTAGCAGCGAACTGCCTCCTCCGCCTCCCCGGCGCGTTCGAGTAATTTTCCCAGGTGGTAATAACTTCCCACATAACCCGGGGCATCCAGCAAAACAGCTTCGAATAAGGAACGGGCTTCCGCATCCGATCCCTGTTTAATGTACTCCAATGCCAACGCGTGCCGCAAAAAAGAATCGGCGGGGTTCGATACGAGCATTTCCTGTATACGTGCTATGCGTTCCATGTTTGTTGACAAAACTTTCAGATTTTTTTTGATTCATCAAATGCAAAGTCCTTTATCTTTGCTTAGTTGCATAAACAACTATTTTTAGCTCACCTCGCCTCCGGCTTCTCTGCTGCAGGCCGATAAAAACAGTGCTGTATGAAGATTTTAGTTTGTATCAGTAAGACGCCGGATACCACGGCAAAAATAGCCTTCACCGACAACAACACAAAGTTTGCCCAGGAAGGAGTTCAATGGATCATTAACCCGTACGACGAATGGTATGCGCTTGTCCGGGCCATTGAACTGAAGGAGAAAGACGCTGCTGTTACGATTCACCTGGTTACGGTGGGCGGCGCCGATACCGAACCCATCATCCGCAAAGCGCTGGCGCTGGGCGGTGATGAAGCCATCCGGGTGAACAGCGACAGCGCCGACAGCTACAGCATTGCCACCCAGATTGCAGCCATTGCGCAGCAGGGAGGATACAACCTGGTGCTTACCGGCAAGGAGACCATTGACTACAACGGGGCTTCCATTGGCGGGATGGTGGCCGAGTTGCTCGACCTCCCCTATGTTTCGCTGGCCACCCGTTTTGAACTGAATGGAACAACAGCAAGCCTGAACCGTGAGATTGAAGGCGGCGAGGAATCGGTGGAAGTGGAGCTTCCCCTGGTGGTGAGTTGCCAGAAAGGCATGGCGGAACAACGCATCCCCAACATGAAAGGCATCATGAGCGCCCGTACCAAACCGCTGAAAGTGGTGGAACCGGTGGCCGTGGAATCCTTCACCCAGGTAGCTTCCTTTGAACTGCCGGCACCCAAGGCCGGTGTGCGGCTGGTAGACGCCGATAACCCGGCCGAACTGGTACGGCTCCTGCACGATGAAGCCAAAGTCATCTGAGGCGCATCGCAACAAACACAAAGCAAATACTTTTTTAAACCGACAAATTCTCCCTTATGTCTGTTCTCATATTCATCGACGCGGCCGATGGCCATGTAAAGAAATCGTCCTTTGAAGCGCTGACCTACGGCGCCCAGCTTGCACAGCAACTCGGCACCACGGCCGAAGGCGTGTTGCTGGGCACGGTATCCGACGAAGTGGCCGCCCTGGGCCGGTATGGCGTTTCCCGTATTCACCATGTGAACGACGCTGTGCTCAACAACTTTGATGCACAACAGTACACCCGGGCACTGGCCCAGGTGGCTGCCGCCTGCGGAGCTACGGTACTGGTACTTTCTCACAACATAACCGGGAAAGCCATCGCGCCCCGTCTCAGTGTGCGCCTCAAGGCCGCACTGGCAACAGGAGCCGTCGCCCTGCCCGATACCAGCAATGGGTTTACCGTAAAAAAAGGTGTGTTCAGCGGCAAAGCCTTTGCGCACATCTCCCTGCTTACGCCGGTGAAAATCATTTCTCTCAGCCCCAACTCTTTTACCACTAAAGCCGGTGAGGGAACGGCAGACGTCATCCCCACCCAGGTTAACCTGGAGGCTCCCCGTGTAAAAGTTACCGGTGTCAGTAAGGTAACCGGTCAGGTGCCTTTGAGCGAAGCCGAGCTGGTAGTGAGTGGCGGCCGTGGATTGAAAGGACCCGAAAACTGGGGCATGGTTGAAGACCTGGCCGGCCTGCTGGGAGCTGCCACCGCCTGCAGTCGTGCCGTGGCCGATGCCCATTGGCGTCCGCACCACGAACACGTGGGACAAACCGGCGGCGCCATTGCCCCCAACCTGTACCTGGCCATTGGCATCAGCGGTGCGATCCAGCACCTGGCAGGAGTGAACCGCAGCAAAGTCATTGTTGTGATCAATAAAGATCCGGAAGCCCCCTTCTTTAAAGCCGCCGACTATGGCATCGTTGGCGACGCATTTGAAGTGGTTCCGAAACTGATTGAAGAAGTGAAAAAATTCAAAGGAGTGGCCTGAACCCCTTCCTGAAAAAAAGCGCCACGGCGCTTTTTTTCGTTTTTACCCCTCCGGGCAATTGGAGGAAAGGCCTTACTTTTGTAGCCTGGTTATGAAAAAAATTGAACTGGAAATTGTGGCCCTTTCACACAGCATCACCCAGACCCACAGTTACGCGGTAGTGCTGGGAGAAGTGGATGGCGTTCGCCGCCTCCCCATTGTAATCGGGGGCTTTGAAGCACAGGCCATTGCCGTTGCCCTTGAACGGATGCAGCCCAGCCGCCCGCTTACCCACGACCTGATGAAAAATTTTATGCTGGCATTCAATGTGGAACTGCATGAAATTGTGATCAACGACCTCCAGGAAGGAATATTCTACTCAAAGCTCATTTGTTCATCCGATAACGATACGGTGGAAATCGATTCCCGTACGTCCGACGCCCTGGCCCTGGCCGTCCGCTTTGGCTGCCCCATCTATACCTACGAGAATATTCTCGAAAACGCCGGAATCATGATGGAAGAGGAAGAAGGGAAAAAAGTGAAGGAAGAAGTTACCGTTACCAGCAGTTCCGCCCAGGGAAAAGATGACCTCAAATCGCTCAGCGTGGAAGAGCTGCAGCAGCTGCTCACCGATGTGCTGGAACAGGAAGATTACATCCGGGCCATTGCTATACGGGATGAGATCAGCAGCCGTAAAAAATAAGTTACCGGCTTCCCGAACATACCCGCTCCCCATGCTTGTATTCCCCAACTGCAAAATCAACCTGGGACTCCTGATCCGCAACAAGCGGGAAGACGGCTTTCACAACCTGCAAACCATTTTCTATCCCATCCCCCTCACCGACGCCGTGGAAATCATCCGGCGGCCCGACAGTGCGCCGGGGCCAACTGTAACGTTTTCCGCATCGGGACGGGAAGTTGCCGGCGACCCCACCAATAATCTCTGCATCCGGGCCTATGAACTCCTGAAAAAAGACTTCCCCACCCTGCCGCCTGTATTGCTGCATCTGCACAAAGTCATCCCCATGGGCGCCGGGCTTGGCGGAGGCAGCAGCGACGGTGCTTTTGTGCTGCGCCTGCTCAACGAACAGTTCCAGCTGAACTGCACCGCCGCACAACTGGAGGCCTATGCTTTGCAGCTGGGCAGCGATTGCCCCTTTTTCATCCGCAATCAGCCCTGCTTCGCTTCCGGCCGTGGTGAAATACTGGAGCCGCTGGAGCTCGACCTCTCCGCTTACCGCATGGCCCTCGTGCACCCGGGTATTCATGTGAATACCGGCTGGGCCTTCCGCCAGCTGAACCGCGGACTTACGCCCGAAGCAGCTGCACCCGACCTGCGGGAAATCGTTCGTCATCCCGTTACCAGCTGGAAAGGCCGGCTGTACAATGATTTTGAAGCACCTGTTACAGCGGCCTACCCGGTAATTGGCGGCATCCTGCAATCACTCTACGATGCCGGCGCCGTGTACGCAGCCATGAGCGGCAGCGGCAGTACTGTTTATGGCTTGTTTGACGAAACTCCCGTACTCAGCTTTCCTCCGCATTATTTCTATATAATTCTGTAACACGGCAGGGGAAACCGGCAACAGTCCCCAGGCATACGCATTGATTTTTCCAATTGACCGGAAGCCCCTACATTTGTTTCATGCAGTTACCAACCACATCTTTTCTGCAACAGAATCTCGACCTGCTCAACCACTGAGTTGTCTGTTTGGCAGATGCCGTTAACGGACGGTCCTTGACCCGGTTTTCTTTCTCACATCTCATTCCATTCTGTATGCATACTCATTTTTCTATTTCGGAAACTGCACAACGTTACCTCGACCAGGAATACCGCTACGGTGCACACAATTACCATCCCCTGCCTGTTGTTCTGGAACGGGGCGAAGGTGTATTTCTCCGGGATGTGGACGGCAAACGCTATTATGATTTTCTAAGCGGCTATTCGGCCGTGAACCAGGGACATTGCCACCCGGTGATCGTGGAAGCGTTGGTGCGCCAGGCACAGCAGCTGACTCTCACCTCCCGGGCTTTTCACAACAACCTGCTGGGCAAATACGAAGAATACATCACCCGCACCTTCGGGTACGACAAAGTGCTGCCCATGAATACCGGCGTGGAAGCCGGTGAAACAGCGGTAAAGCTGGCCCGTCGCTGGGGGTATACGGTGAAGGGCATCCCCGAAAACAAGGCAGTGATGGTGTTTGTGGAAGGTAACTTCTGGGGACGCACCCTGGCGGCCATTTCCTCAAGCACCGACCCCAGCAGCTACCGCAACTTCGGCCCCTTTATGCCGGGGTATAAGATCATCCCCTACAACGACCTGCCCGCCCTGGAAGCAGCCCTGCAGGACCCCAACGTGGCTGGCTTTATGTTTGAACCCATCCAGGGAGAGGCCGGGGTGGTGGTGCCGGACGCAGGTTACCTGGCCGGCATCCGGGAAACCTGCACCCGCAACAACGTGCTGATGCTGGCCGATGAAATCCAGACGGGCCTCGGACGCACCGGTAAAATGCTGGCCTGCGACCACGAACACGTACGCCCCGACATCGTCATCCTGGGCAAAGCGCTGAGCGGCGGCCTTTTGCCCGTAAGCGCCGTGCTGGCCGATGATGCCATCATGCTCACCATACAGGCCGGCGAACACGGCTCCACCTACGGCGGCAACCCCCTCGCCTGTGCCGTGGCCATGGCAGCCCTGCAGGTACTGAAAGACGAACAGCTGGTACAACGGGCCGAAGAGATGGGCGAACGGCTGCGGGCCGGACTGGCAGGATTGCAATCGCCCTTCATCCGCACCATCCGCGGCAAGGGATTGCTCAACGCGATTGTGATTGACCACCCCCGCCCCGAAGCGGCCTGGGAACTCTGCCTCGAATGTGCGGCCAACGGTCTGCTTGCCAAGCCCACCCACGGCGATAAGATCCGGCTGGCGCCGCCCCTGCTTATTACCGCCGAACAGGTGGACGAAGCCGTTGCCATCCTGGGTAAAAGCATGGCCATCCTGAACAGTTAACAATGAACATCCGCCCGCTGGTCCCCAACCTCCTTACCGGTTTACACGAAGGCATCCGTATGCAATACTTCCTGGCCCTGGGTGCCCTGCTGCTGAAGGCTGATGCATGGGTGCTGACCACCCTGCTGTCTGCGATCGCCGCCTTCCACGCCCTGCTCCTGGGCTGGGGTACTTACCGCACCTACCGCAAGGAAAAAGAAACGCCATTTCAACGGCTGGAACAGGAAAACCGGATACGCCGACACCTCGATCTCCCACCGGAACAAGAACCGGCGGAAACGGCGTTGGCACCGGAGCAGACCGGCCGGCTGGCACCCGTACAAAGCGGCATAACCGTGGCCCTTTCCTACTTTGCCGGCGCCCTGCTGGTGATGCTGAGCCTGGGACTGAACAATGCCGGGATGGGTTGGTTCATTGGTTCTGCCGGCGTGCTGATGCTGGCCACCGGCTGGCTGGCCTCCTCCCTGCCGGAAGCCCTACGCCGGCTGATCGTGGCCGCCGCGCTTACCGGTCTCCTGCTGCTGCTGGCAACGATCCTCTGACCCTAAGCCGCCAACCCTTATTTTTGCACCTCAACCATACCGGGATGAGCGAAGAGAAAAGTCTCAACTTTATTGAAGAAATCATTGAAGCCGATTTAAGCAGCGGAAAGCATAGTTCTGTCCTGACACGATTCCCGCCGGAACCCAACGGGTACCTCCACATCGGGCATGCCAAAAGCATCTGCCTGAACTTTGGACTGGGAATCAAATACGGCGGGCAGACCAACCTGCGGTTTGATGACACCAACCCCACCACCGAAGAAACCGAATATGTAGACAGCATCAAGGAAGACGTGCGCTGGCTCGGGTTTCAATGGGCCCGGGAATTGTATGCATCCGATTACTTCGACCAGCTCTACGCTTTTGCCGTAGCCCTCATCCGCAAAGGATTGGCCTATGTGGATGACAGCACCAGCGAAGAAATTGCCGAACAAAAAGGCAGTCCCACCCAACCGGGCCGGCGCAACGCCTTTGCCAACCGGAGCATAGAAGAAAACCTGGAGCTGTTTGAAGCCATGCGGGCGGGCCGGTACAAAGACGGCGAGAAAGTGTTACGGGCGAAGATTGACATGGCTTCACCCAACATGCACATGCGGGACCCCATCCTCTACCGCATCAAGCACGCTCACCACCACCGCACGGGCGACAAATGGTGCGTCTATCCCATGTACGATTTCGCCCACGGTCAGAGCGACTCCATTGAGCAGATCACGCATTCCATCTGTACACTCGAGTTCATTCCGCACCGGCCCTTGTACGACTGGTTCATCGAAAAACTGGAGATCTTCCCGTCGAAGCAGTACGAGTTTGCACGGCTCAACCTCAACTACACGGTGATGAGTAAGCGCAAACTCCTGCAGTTGGTGCAGGAAGGCCATGTAACCGGTTGGGACGATCCCCGCATGCCCACCATCAGCGGTCTGCGCCGGAGAGGTTACACCCCCGATAGCATCCGTGATTTTGCCGACCGGGTAGGTGTGGCCAAACGCGACAACCTGATCGAATTTTCGCTGCTGGAATTCTGTGTCCGCGAACACCTCAACAAAATTGCCCAACGCCGCATGGTGGTGTTTGACCCCGTGAAAGTGGTACTCACCAATTACGCGGAAGGAACCACCGAACAGCTCCCCTCCGAAAACAACCCCGAAGATCCCAACGCCGGCACACGTAACCTGCCATTTGGCAGGGAACTGCTCATTGAGCGGGACGATTTCATGGAGAATCCCCCGAAAAAATATTTCCGCCTGGCACCCGGCCAGCTGGTGCGCCTGAAAAGCGCCTATATCATCCGTTGTGATGAAGTGGTGAAAGACAGCAACGGAACCATCACCGAACTGCGGTGCACCTATATCCCCGAAAGCAAAAGCGGGAATGACACCAGCGGTCTTCTGGTAAAAGGTACGCTGCATTGGGTGCATGCCGGAAGTGCCGTGGAAGTGGAAGTGCGGGAATACGACCGGCTTTTCCGGGTGGAAAATCCTTCCAGCGAGGAAGGTGATTTCAAAGAATACATCAACCCCAAGAGCCTGCGTACGGTAACGGGCTATGCTGAACCCGCCCTGCTGGAGGCATCAGCAACCGACCGGTTCCAGTTTTTACGGAAGGGCTATTACTGCCCCGATAAAGACAGCCGGCCCGGCCATCTGATCTTTAACCGCACCGTTACGCTCAAAGACGGATGGGCCAAAGAAGTGAAGAAAGGGTGATGCAACCAGTAAGAGGATTTATCCGGAACTATCTAAGTACCGGTATTCAACGGACAGCCTTCTCTCCCACCTTCATTTCGGGCAGAAGGGCCATCGCCAGCATCGCCAATGCCAAAGCGAAATAGACATACAACCAGATCAGGCGCTCGGGACATTCGCCGTAGCGGCAGGTGGAGAGCAGCAGGAGGTTGCGTATAGCCCAGGCAACATGCACGGCGGACAGCAGCGGGTTGAGCCGCTTGGCCCATACTTTGGGCAACAGGAATAACAATACCGTCAAGGGCATCAGGTAGGCATGCATCAGCGCCGGCTTACCAAACACAGTCTTGGTTGCGGCACCGTAACCTGTAACCGCAGTTTCAATGCTGGGAATGTAAATCCAGGGTAAAAAAGCAACCAGCAAGAGGAGTGCACCAGCCAGTATTCCGATGTAGTTGGAGTAACGCATGATTTTACTTTCACATAAAGAATAGCCTGTTGACGGACAGGAAACCGGCACAGGAATCGGCAACAACGAACAAAAAAAGCGATGTGCAGCACATCACTTTTTCAGAGAGGTCCCGACCAGATTCGAACTGGTGTACGAGCTTTTGCAGAGCTCTGCCTAGCCACTCGGCCACAGGACCTTGAAGAGTTGCAAATGTAGTATATTCGGGCAAAATCACATAATCCTTATGCAACGAATTGCTGAGTCCGAGCTGATTATCAACAGCAGAGGCGCCATTTACCACCTGGATCTGCGGCCCGAGGAACTGGCCACCACGGTGATTACTGTGGGGGACCCCGACCGGGTGCAGGAGGTATCCAAACACTTTGACCGCATCGAGTACAAAGGCCGTCACCGCGAATTCATCACCCACACCGGTTATATCGGCCATAAACGCATTTCCTGCGTGTCCAGCGGCATCGGTCCAGATAACATCGACATCGTGCTCAACGAACTTGATGCCCTGGTGAACATTGATTTTGAAACCCGCACGATCAAGCCCCAACTCACCTCCCTGCACATTCTGCGGCTGGGCACTTCGGGGAGCCTGCAGGCGGATATTCCGGTCGACCATTTTGTAGCCGGCACCCACGGACTCGGCCTCGACAACCTGCTACACTTTTACCGGCCGGAAAACAACGAGGAAGAAAAGCAGCTCCTGCACGCCTTTGTTACACACACTCAACTGCACAACCACGCTTCGCAGCCCTACCTGGCGCAATCGAGCGCTCACCTGCTCAAACATTTTGCCCAGGGCTACCACCAGGGGATTACAGTTACCTGTCCCGGTTTTTACGGCCCACAGGGGCGGGTACTGCGGATGGGGCTGGCCCTGCCGGGCGTTATTGACCGGCTCACCGATTTCCGTTTTGGCAATCACCGCATTTCGAATTTTGAGATGGAAACCTCCGCCATTTACGGGCTGGGCAAAATGATGGGGCACCACTGCCTCTCTCTCAACGTTATTGTTGCCAACCGCGTCCGGAAAGAATTCAGCAAAGACAGCGCGGCCGCGGTGGAGAACCTGATCAAAACCTCACTCGGCATCATCGCAAAAATTCCGTGAGAGCTCCCATGATTCATTTCCGCAAATACCAGGGAACGGGCAACGACTTTATCCTGCTCGACAACCGGCAGGGTGCGTACAGCAGGCTCAGCCAGCAGGAAATTGCCTTCCTCTGCGACCGGCGCTTCGGCATCGGCGCCGATGGGCTGATGTTCCTGCAACAGCACCAGGGCTATGATTTTGAAATGGTCTATTTCAATGCCGACGGAGCCGAAGGAAGCATGTGCGGCAACGGCGGACGCTGCATCGTTCGGTATGCTCAGGACCTGGGACTGGTGACCGGCCGAACCCGCTTCCTTGCAACCGATGGGCCACACGAAGCCCTGCTCCGCGACGACGGTACGGTGGAACTGAAGATGAACGATGTGCATGCCATCAACAGCAGCCCTTCGCATGCACAGCTCAACACCGGTTCCCCGCATTATGTGCAATGGGTGAGCGATGTGGATGCCGTGGACGTGGTGGGCGACGGGCGTTCCATCCGCTACAGCCCGCCTTTTGCCAGCGAGGGGATTAACGTCAATTTTGCCGAACGCAAAACCGGCTACATAGCGGTACGTACGTACGAACGGGGCGTGGAGAATGAAACACTGTCCTGCGGAACCGGCGTAACAGCCGTGGCACTGGCGGCGGCTACCGGTGAAGGTCCGCAGGAAACCACCATCCGCACACCGGGCGGCACCCTCAACATCCGGTTCTGCAAGACTGCGTCTGGCCATTTTGAAGAAGTATGGCTGTGCGGACCGGCCACCTTTGTTTTTGAAGGCTCCCTCGACCTTTCGAACCGGCGTTTAAGTTAGAACAGCATGGCGACCAAAGAAACCCATCTGAACAAATTCCAGATCATCAGCAGTACCGAGTCTATTGCCGGAGAAATTCTGCGGGTCTGCAGCCAGGTGCCCGACGCGTTCATTTTCCGCCGCCAGGTAAAATGGTCGGTGGCCGAGAACCTCGACCACCTGCGCCGTTGTTTTGAACAAAGCCGCAAAGAGCTGCAAACACCCAAGCTCCTGCTCCGGTGGCGTTACGGACACCCCGGCCGTGAATCAAAAAATTACAATGAAGTGGAGAACAGCTACCGGCAACAACTTGAAGCCGGCCATGCCGCCGCCCCCGCCTGCCAACCCTCCTTTGGCAACCAGCTGCCGGGGCGGGAGCAACTGGTGGCGTCCTTCCGGTCTTCACTTACCCACTACCTCAATCAGCTGCGGTTTAACTGGGAAGACGACAAGATGGACAACTACCAACTGCCACATCCCCTTTTGGGAAAAATTACGGTCCGGGAGTGGATGTACTACCACATCGTACATTGCTGGTTGCACTTTGATACCATCCGCCGGCTGAAAGAACAGGCGTACTGAACTTCGGTTGGTTCCGGGCAGGCACCTACCTTTGCAGCGCCATGCTGCAGTACTATAAAAACATTGAAGGCCGGACGCTGGAAATTGAAAAGCCCGAAAGCGGCGCCTGGATCAACATCCTCCCCCCGTTGCGGCAGGAGGAGTTTACCGAGATTTCCGAAACACTGGACATTCCGCTCGACTTCCTGTCGGATTCACTCGACATTGACGAACGGTCGCGCTACGAAGAAGAAGACAATGTAAAACTCATTGTCATCAAAGTGCCAACAGAAAACAACTCCTTCAACGACAGTGATGCGTTTTACATCACCATCCCCGTCTGCATCATCCTCACCCATCACCAGATTGTAACGGTGAACTCTTTCGACAACGGCGCCATCAAAAAATTTCTGAATACGTTCAAAAACCGGCACCCCGACAAGCGGAATATGATGGTGCTCAAAATTTTCGAGAAAGTGGTGACCACCTTCATGGATTACCTGAAGGAGATCAACCACCGCCGCAACCTGCTGGAGCAAAAGCTTTATGATGCCAACCGGAACGAAGAACTGCTGGAACTGATGCGCATCCAGAAAAGCCTGGTCTATTTTGTAACGGCCCTGCGCAGCAACGAAATGCTGCTGATGAAACTCCAGCGCACCAACTTCCTGGGGCTGACCGCCGAAGAAGATGAATTTCTGCAGGACCTCATTGTGGATACCAGCCAGGCGCTGGAGATGGCCAATATCTACACCAACATTCTCAGTTCCACCATGGATGCGTTTGCCAGTCTCATCAGCAACAACCAGAACCAGGTGATGAAACGGCTTACCTCCATAACGGTGATGTTGCAACTGCCCACCCTGGTGGCCAGTATTTACGGGATGAACGTACCCATCCCCGGCCAGCATTCCACCTTCGCCTTTTACTTTCCGATCCTGATCTCCCTGGGGCTTGCGCTCACAATCGGCATCTATTTCATGCGGAAAAAACTGTTTTAATAAAATCCTCAAACCGGGAGCCCGGTTTCCTGTTATTGTACTATGATTACAGTTCGTGTATACGGTATTCTCATTACCCCTGAGCGCCGGGTACTGGTGAGCGATGAATTCATTCGGGGCGGATACTATACCAAATTCCCCGGTGGCGGACTGGAAGTGGGTGAAGGCACCCGCGATTGCCTGCGCCGCGAGTTTGTGGAAGAAATGAACCTGCTGGTAGAAGTGGGTGCGCATCTCTACACAACCGATTTCTACCAGCAAAGCGCATTTAACCAGTCTCACCAGATTTTATCTATCTACTATTACGCCCATCCGCTGGAACCTTTTACCGTTTCATTCCGGGAGCGCCCCTTCGATTTTCTTCCCGAACAAACGGCTGATCCCCGGGGTGAGGCGGAGGTATTCCGCCTGCTCGACTGGGAGCAATTTTCGCCCGATGCGGTAACCCTCCCCATTGATAAAATCGTGGCCCGGATGGTGAAGGAACACCCCCCATTTTAAGTTTGGATGATCTGTTGCCGCTGACAAAGGAAAAACCTGGCACAAGAAAAAGTAACGGCCCGGCGAAACACTTCAACCGGCAAGGACAGCACGGGTTAATTTTTTTGTTCTGTTAAATAAAACGGCTACACCTGCTTTAGCGGTCGAGCATGGCTTCCTGTTTCATGCGGGCAGCCTCTTCCGGCCCCAGGTACCGCTCAATGATGTTGTGCATGAGGTAAATCACAGGAGTCATGATCACAGCAACCGCAAACTTGTAAATATAGTTGACCACTCCCACTGCAAGAAACAGTTTAAAGGGCCACACAAAGTCGGTACCGTTGCGGTTGATCCGGGTACCGATGTAGAAAGCGATGAAGAGCACCACAAAACTGTCGATGAACTGCGACACCAGCGTACTGCCGGTGGCCCGCAGCCAGATCCATTTTTCACCGGTGGCCTGTTTGATGCGGTGAAATACAAACACGTCTATCAGCTGGCCCAGGATGAAGGCGGTAAGCGAACCGATGATGATGAATCCACCCTGCCCCAGTACGGCTTTGTAGGCCTTTTCCATATCGGGCACCCCGCTGCCCTGCTTGCCGGTGACGAAAAACTCTGCCGGTGTGAGCTGCATAGCCAGCACAAAGACCAGGAAGGCGAAAGCGATGAGTCCGGCCGCAAGGAAGGACAGAAAACGCACCCCTTTCATGCCAAAATATTCATTGATGATATCGGTCATGATAAACACCACCGGCCAGAGCAGCACCCCGGCCGTCAGATTGAACGACAGTTCGTTGCCCAGCAGCCGGATGCGGAGCGGGTCGAGGCCCAGCGTTTGTTCAAGGGAAAAAATTTTCACGCCGATGATTTCGGCAATCAGCGCATTGGCAATAAAAAAGCCGCCCAGTATGAGAAAGAGACGGATCGGCTTTTGTTGGGTGAGGTGCAACATCAGTAGAAAAAGTAAAAAAGTTGAACAATAAACAGGAGCAGGTTTGTCACCGCCAGCAGCGGTGCAACGGGCGGCTCCCTTCGCACTGTACGGACCAACAACCAGCCATTCACCAGAAAGTTCAGTAAAGGTGAAAGAATCAAACCCGCCACCAGCAGGGTGGCGTTGAGCCCCTGCGGCAGTTCATACGACACGAAACGGAGCACCACGATGAGGAGAAAGGCGGCATTGAGCAGGAAGGCGATCCGGTTGGTAAATAAATAGACTTTCATAGACCCGAAAATGCACTCAAACGCTCAAAATAGCATTAATTTGCCGCATTGAAACCGAAATTTAATCGTTATGAAGGTTGATCTGAAAAAACTGGTGCCGCACCTCGTGGCCATCGTGGTTTTCCTGTTGGTGGCCCTGCTGTACTGTTTGCCCGCCACAGAGGGGAAAGTGCTGAATGCCCACGATAACCAGGGCTGGAAAGGCATGGCCCAGCAATCCATTGAGGTAAAGGAGAAAACCGGCCATGTACCCCTTTGGACCAACAGCCTTTTCAGTGGCATGCCGGGCTACCAGGTGGCCATGGAAAACAGTCACCCGGTTTCGTTTCACTATGTACGCGACATCCTCTCCCTCGGCCTGCCCAAACCCGCCAACTTTTTCTTTCTCGCCTCCCTCTGCTTTTACCTGCTGTTACTGGCGCTGGGTGTGAACCCGTGGGTATCGATCCTCGGTGCGCTTTCCTATGCCTACTCCACGTACAATCCCATCATCATCGGCGCCGGGCATGATACCAAGATGCTGGCCATGGCACTGGCTCCGCTCACCGTAGCCGGCCTGCTCCTGCTGTTCCGCAAAAACTACCCGTTGGGTTGTGCCGCTCTCGTGACCGGCTTTACGTTGCAGCTCAGCACCAGTCACATCCAGATCGTTTATTATACCGTCCTCATCCTCGCCGCCCTCACCATCGGTTACCTGGTGCAGGCTGTGCGGCAGAAGGAAATTGCCTCCACCATCAAGGCCCTGGCACTGGCGCTGGCCATGGGGTTGCTGGCTCTTGGCAGCAACGCGGTGATTACACTTATGAACTGGGATTATTCGCAGCTCAGCATGCGGGGCGGTGCCAGCGAACTCAAAGAAGCCAGTGATAAAAACACCACTTCCGGCGGACTGGATAAAGATTACGCATTTAAGTACAGTGTTGGGCTGGCCGAAACGTTTACCCTCCTGGTACCCGGTTTATACGGAGGCAGTAACGGTGGTGATGAATACAAAAACTCCCGTTTTGCCGATAAGCTGATGGAAGTGGGATATCCCGAAGACCAGGCGCTGCAAACCGCCAACGGACTCTCTTACTGGGGACAGCAGCAGCCCACTTCCGGCCCGGTTTATTTTGGTGCTGTAGTGATGCTGCTGGCCATCCTGGGCCTGTTCCTGGAAAAAGGCTGGCTCCGGTGGGGCCTGCTGGGTGCCGGCCTCTTTGGTATCCTGCTGGCCTGGGGCAAGAACCTGGAAGCCGTGAATTACTTCCTGTTTGACTACATGCCGCTTT
Organism: uncultured Chitinophagaceae bacterium; assembly: GCA_937862815.1. GTDB lineage: Bacteria > Bacteroidota > Bacteroidia > Chitinophagales > Chitinophagaceae > Lacibacter. Next base: position 44,324 of record CALMED010000016.1, read on the forward strand.
ATAAAAAATTCCGGGCACCTTCGATGGGGCTGGTGATGACACAACTCAGCTTTGTGCTGCTGGCCGCACTGGGTGCACAGCGCCTGCTCTTTGGCAGGGAAGAGGCGGCCGCTCTGCAGACCGCGTTAAAACGCACCGCCATCACCGCCGGTATCCTGGTAGGCCTCCTCGCCGTCCTCTACATCAGCTTCGACTATACCTCCCCCAATGACAAGGGTATCCGTGACAACATGAGCTCCGCCATGCTGCAGCAGATGAGCCGGGGCCAACAACCCACCGCCGCCATGCAGCAGGAAGCCGATTCGTTTGGCAAAGGATTCACCTCCGCCCTGCAGGAAGACCGCAAGGCACTCTTTGGCGGTGACCTGGTTCGCACCCTCCTGTTGCTGGCCCTCACGGGTGCGGTGATCTGGGCTGCCTGGAAACAGAAACTCAGTCCGGTGATAGCAGCCGTTTTATTCATTGTACTCGCCTCCTTCGACCTGCTGGGAGTGGGCAAACGGTACCTGAACGAAAACAACTACATCGAAGCAGGTGAGTTTGACAACACCTTCGCACTGAGCGCTGCCGACGCAGAGATCAAAAAAGACACCGGCTATTACCGCGTGTTCAACCAGACCCGCGACCCCTTTAACGAATCCATGACCTCCTACCACCACAACTCCGTGGGAGGATATCACCCGGCCAAGCTGCAGATCTACCAGGACCTGATTGAAAACCAGATCAGCCGCAACAACCGGCAGGTGCTGAACATGCTCAATACCAAATACTACATCTTACCCAACCCGCAAACCGGTGCACCTGTGGCCCAGCTCAACCCCGAAGCCTTTGGCCCCTGCTGGCTGGTACAGGGCATCCGCTATGTAGCCGATGCGAAGGAAGAGATGAGCGCCCTCGACAATACCAACCTGCGGGATACCGCGGTGGTACAGCAACGCTTTGCCCAACAGGTGGGCGATGCGCCGGTGGCCGACAGCACGGCCTTCGTACGGCTGATTGCCAACAAAAACGACCAGGTCCTCTACGAATCCAACGCTGCCAGCAACCAGTTTGCCGTGTTCAGCGAAGTGTTTTACGACCGCGGCTGGAAAGCCTTTGTGGACGGCCGGGAAACGCCCATCGTAAAAACCAACTATGCCCTGCGGGGACTCGCGTTGCCGGCCGGCGCCCACCAGATCGAATTCCGGTTTGAACCCGCGATGTACAAGCTGGGCAACACCCTCGTGCTGGTATGCAGCCTGCTCACCTACCTGGTGGTACTGGGCGGCCTGTTCCTGCACCTGCGGGCGGTACAAAAAGCGTGAACATGAAACGGGTGCTGTCCATCGTTCCCTACCCCTACCTGCCGTATTTTTCGGGTGGACAGAAACTGATTGCCCTGTTCAACGAATACCTGGGAACCCATTGCACCCTGCTGGTGGCCGGGACCGTGAACAACGATGCATCGCTGGCGAAACACTACCGCTTTTTCCCGGTATTACGGGCGGGCAAGCTGCGGTTCTTCGATCTGGCCGCCTACCGGCAACTGCGGGCCATCGTTCAGCAGCAGCAAGTGGACACCGTTATCATTGAACACCCCTACCTCGGCTGGATGGGACGCCTCCTGCAACGGCAGTGCGGCGTGCAGCTGGTGGTGCACACCCATAACGTGGAATACCTGCGCTTCCGCAGCATCGGTAAAGCCTGGTGGCCCCTGCTGAAGCTGTACGAAGGGTGGACCCTGCGGCTGGCCGACCGGGTGCTGTGTATTTCGGAAGAAGACCGCCGGCACATGATTGACGTATTGGGTGTACGGGAAGAACAATGCCTGCTGGTTCCCTACGGCATCCGGCAGGAAGCACCGCCCACCGGCAAGGCGGCTGCCAAAGAACAGCTGTGCCTGCAGTACGGCCTGGATGCCGAAGCCACCCTGCTCTTCTTCAACGGATTACTGGATTACAAACCCAATACCGATGCGCTGGATGTGATTCTCCACCAGATCCATCCCCTGCTGAAACAGGCCGGGCTGCGCTGCCAGGTGCTCATCGCCGGCAAGCGGTTGCCCGCCCGTTACAGCGAATTGAAGTCCTATGCCGCAGGAGGAATCGTGTACGCCGGATTTGTGGAAGACATTGACGCATGCACCAAAGGAGCCGACATCCTGCTGAACCCGGTACTGAGCGGCGGCGGGGTAAAGACCAAGATGATAGAAGCCCTGGGGCTCAATACAACGGTGGTAGCTTGCAGTAGTGCAGCGGCCGGGGTGGATCCGGTCTTGTGTGGTAATAAGCTGAAAGTAGTTACCGATGGCGACTGGCAGGCCTTTGCCGCTGCGGTGGTGGAAGCTGCGCAGGAAAAAAGTGATCTACCCACCGCCTTCTACGACGTTCACGCCTGGCAACAGATTGCACGGCGGGTCTCAGTCCTTTAACGTGTTGCGGATGCTCTCCCAGAGCAGGGTGGCCGTACGGTCCCAGCTGAAAACCGTCCTCCGGATTCTTCCTTTTTCAATCAACTGCTGCCGGAAAGCGGAATTGCTTTCCACCTGTTGCATAGCGGCTGCAATAGCTGCGTGATCACGCGGATCCACATAACAGGCCGCGTCGCCGGCCACTTCGGGCAATGAGGTAACCCGGGATGCAATGACCGGCACATCGCATTGCATGGCTTCGATGAGCGGGATGCCAAAGCCTTCGAAAAAAGGCACAAAAAGCAGGGCCGTTGCCGATGCCAGCACCCGGTTGAGTTCTTCGTTGGGCAACCGACCGGTGAAGTGAATGGCAGGCCCGGCAGGCAATTCCCGCTGCAGGGAAAAAAGTTCAGCCGTCTTGTACAGGCTGCCCCCGGCAATCAGCAGTTCCGTGTCGCTGCCGGTTTGCTGCCGGTAGCGGTCGAAGGCCTGCATCAGCCCGGCGATGTTTTTACGGGGACTGAGCGTACCCACAAAAAGAAAATAGGGTTTCCCCCCGGTGTATTGCTGCCGTACAACTGCCTGCTCCTCTTCCGGGACTGGATGGTAAAACGTGTTGATGCCGTTGTACACTACATCCAGCTGATCCGGGGCGATGCCGTAATGGGTGGCGATGTCGCGGCTACTGAACTCCGATACCGTAGCAATGCGTGCCGCCTTCCGGGCAAAGCGGGGAAAGAAATGATTGTAATAATGGCGGTTGGAAAATTTGAGATCGGCCGGGTTGTGCAGGAAGTTGATGTCGTGAATCACGGCCAGCTGTTTCCCCTTCCATCCGAGGCAAAGGATGCCGTCGGGCGAAAGAAACAAGTCGGGTTGCACCCGGTGCAGGTAGCGGCGCACACTTACTTCAAACCACATGAGGTTGAGTACCGCGTGTCGGGCCGGCGGAAACAGTTGCACGGGCACCACGTTGGATGCAAAGACAAACGACGGATCAAAAGCATGGTCGAACAGGAAGTGAAACTCCACCTCCGGATGCCCCCGTACGATGCGCTGCAGGGTGTTGTACGTGAACCACCCGATGCCATCCATCTTATCCTTGCGGAGAACGCGTGTATTGACAACTATTTTCAATCCGTAATCAATTTAAAGCAGCCAGCTCATTGCCAGATTCTATATTTGTTCTGCAAAGAACGGGATTATGAAGAAAATCGTACGGATCGCCGGCCTGATTCAGCTGATCCGGCAAAAAAAGCAATACAGCCGGTCCATCCGCCGGCAGCTGATCCGCACGTTGCTGTGGCTGGAATACGGCGCTTACCGGTACCCACTTCTATCCGATCCCGTTACCGTACGTATCCTGCACTACCGGGTGACCGCTTTTGGTTACGCCAACCTTTGCCTCCTCTTCCGCGAAATCTTTGTGAACGAAGACTACCGGCACTTCCACAGTTCGCAACCCAGGCCGGTCATTGCCGACTGCGGGGCCAACATCGGGATGGCCACGCTGTACCTCAAATGGAAGTTCCCCCATGCCGTGATCCACGCCTTTGAACCCGACCCCGCCGCTTTTGCCCTGCTGGAACAGAACGTGCGGCAAAATGGTCTGCAGGACGTACACCTGCACCATGCGGCCGTGATGGACAAAGCCGGCAGTCTCACATTTTATGTGTCGAAAGAAACCAAGGCCTCGCTGATGATGAGTACACAACGGGGACGTATGAACGAAGAAGCGCTCACCGTGGACGGTGTGGATTTTCCCGCTTTTCTCCGGGAAACAAGCCCCGCACTCCTGAAGATGGACATCGAAGGCGCCGAGACCGGCGTCTTCACCGCTATGGCAGCCACTGGCACATTCGCCAGCCTGCAACAAATCATCCTCGAATACCATCACGGTATTGAAGGAAACTGCACCGGACTGGCCGGTTTTCTGCAATTGCTGGAAAACGAAGGATTCTGGTACAACCTGCACACACACCTGGAAACGGAGGGATCCTTCCAGGACATCCTGGTCGTGGCCCAACGTTTCTGAATCAGGAAGCACGCTCTTCTACCTCCCGGCTGAGCGCCAGCCAGTCAATGCCCGGGCTCACCAGACCTTTTTCCAGGTGGGTGCCCAGCGCCGGGTCGGGGATCCACAAGCTATAGCGCCTGCCGGTGAAAAAATACCGGAACGTGTACTTCACGGCCATCTTCAGGATGCCGAAGCTTTCCTGGTGCTGCAGCATAAAACGCAGGTAAGCGAGCGGATTGCGGATATGCGTCTTCGTGAGCACCAGCCAGAGCGCACAATCATTGTTGCCGCGGCTGTAGGAAAGAAAAATATCCTTTGTGGCAATCAGCTTTTCACGACTGGCGAGGAAAGTGAGGCAGGTGGAACTATCGGTGAACCAACGATGCCCGCAGGCGCTCTTCCGGCGCCGTGGGTGCCGGTGAATAGGGTGCGACAGCGTGTCGGCATGCAGGTAGCAACTCACAAAATCCACATCAGTTTCTTGCCGCAACAATTGCACCATCAGGGCCAGGGCGCCGGGCCGGTACAGGTAATCGTCTTCAGCGAAGTAGACCAGCGGCGCATCTTCCTGCGTGGTGAGCAACTCCACCTGCTTGCGGAAGGTGGCCAGGTTACCCATAGCAGGTGTTTCGAGAATGGTGGTGCATGGTCCGGGCAGCAGGCTTTCGATCAGTTCGCGGTAAGCTGGCGGGCAACCATCCAGTATAAAATAATAACGGATGCGCAGTTCCCCCGTTGCCTGCATAAACGACAGCAGGCAGGTGCGCACCAACTGCCATTTGTCCTGCGGGTAGATCAACGGCACTTTGGAAACACCGGGATAAATCCGCCAGGCAACGGCCACATCGTAGGAGTACTGCATCATGGGGGTGTAAGTTATTTACTATCTTCGAAACTTTCCGATCTGCCAACTCAACCGATCCAACCGCATGCTTCGAAAACTGGGCTACAGCATCATCCAACTGATCCTGCTCATCCGGAATTATGGTTTCTCCACCGCTTTTTCCCTGTGGGCACAGTTATTTTTTTACCCGGGATCAACGGCACGGGTCCGCTCCCGCCTTTTCCGCAACCCGGTGCGCCTGCGCAAAACCGATTCCGATATCGAGATATTCAACCAGGTTTTTGCAGAAAGACAGTACCAGTGGCCCGGCATAATGGAACTGCAACCCCGCGTGATTGTTGATGCCGGTGCCAACATCGGCCTCGCCGCCTTGTATTTTGCCCGGCTCTTCCCCGACGCCCGCATCTGCTGCGTTGAACCCGACGCCGGCAATCTCGCCCTGCTGCAGGAAAACACCCGCAACTATCCCACCATCAGTAACCTGCACGGAGCGGTATGGAATACCAGCGCCTATCTCGAAATCAACAACCCGGAGGGCTTCAGTGCGGGCCGGAGCCTGCAGAACGCGGCCGGCAACACGTCCATCCAGGGCTATACCGTACCGGAAATTATGCAGCATTTCGGCGTGGAGCAGATAGATATTCTGAAGATGGACATTGAAGGCGCCGAAAAAGAAATTTTTGGCGAGGGCGATACCTCGTGGCTGAACAAGGTGCGCATCCTTGTGATTGAACTGCACGACATGTACCGCGTCGGCACAGCCCGTGCCTTTTTCCGTGTGATGCAGCATAAATTCTCCCGCCTCTATGTACAAGGCGAAAACCTGGTTTGTTACCTGGAACCGGAGGCCTTCTGAATACGCCCTGCATACAGCAGGTAATGCAGGAACATACAGCACTTGGAAACTATCCCCAACCTGCGAAGCAGTCCTTGTCCCACCAGCCGCTGAAACCGCATCATCCCTAACAAAGGTTCCGGAATCATGCCGGCATCCGTCCACCGGCTCATTCCGTCTGCCGATGTCAGCCGCAGGTTCCGCAACAGCCGCCAGTAGTAATCATAAGCAAAAATATAGCGAAGCGAAGCCAGGCCGATCCGTTGCAGCAGGTACAGGTTTTCCGGCACTTCCACTTCCGGTTTACGAAAGGATTGGCGGGTTATCTGCTCCCTCCCCACCCCAATGGTGATCAGTGGAAGGGTGAGTGTCATAAAGCCAGGCCGTTGCCTGAGTGCCCGTATGTAAAATTCAACATCCACCACCCATTTGATCGTTTCATCAAACCAGTCGGCCCGGTTGTTGCGGATCAGCGTGGTACTGGGATGACCGATGTAGTTGGTGCGCAGCAGGTACAGCGGGTTGCGGTGCAGCATCCGGCGATCGAAGGAAGTGGCTGCAAACACCCGGCGGTGTCCCGCTTCCACATCCACCTCTTCAAACCCGCTGAAAATAAAATCATCTTTCGTAGTACGGGCGGCATCGGCAAAGACCCGGAGGCTGCCGGCATCGGTAAACCAGTCGTCGTCGTGCATGATCTTGATCCATTCCCCCGCTGCCAGGGCAATGCCCCGGTTCCAATTGGCCGGCGAGCCCAATGGCTGTGGATTGCGGAGGTACCGGAGGGGAAAACGGCCTTCGTACTGCCGGGCCAGTTCCTGCAATTGTTCATCCGGACTGTCATCCGTGAGCACCACTTCAAAATCGCGAAACTGTTGCTCCGCAATGGAATCGAGCAGCCGTTGCAGGTACAGCCGGTTTTTGTACGCGGGAATGCAGATGGAAATGAAGGGTCGTTGCGCCATCGGTCCGAAAGTAAACAATTATCCGTTCCGCAGCAGTTGCAGGAACCGGGTCATGCCCTCCTGCTTGGCCGCATCCAGTTCGTAGCTGAGATTGCGGGTGTAGTAGGTGAGCAGGTCGTAAGCGCTGTATGTCTGCGCCGCGGCGATGGCCGGGAGTTGCTGCAGACCGATAGCTTGTGCGGCATCAAAGCGTTCGGTCCACGCGGAAGAAAGCGGCCGCAGACTCACCCACAGCGCAAAAACAAAAGGCAAGCCGGTGTGGGCCTTCCAGGCGCCAGACAGGTCGTACACATATTTCGACAGACGCCGTTGTTCCAGCGCCCGGTCGCCAATCACCACAGCGCCTGTGGTTCCCTGGATGCGGGTGCGGTACCCCTCGTCAGCTGCCGGCAGGAGCCGGGGCGAAACCCTCCAGAAATCCCGCAACAGGATGCGGCAGAGCGCAACAGAAGTACGGCTCTGGTAATCGAGGTAAATCTCCGTCAGCTCTTCCACGGGAACTTCACTGAAGAGGCAAACGGATGCCACATCGCCATCGGTGCCAATGCAGTAACGGCTTACGATGTGGTATTCCGGCAGGTCGGCCAGCACGGCTACGGGCAGCAGGGCCACATCCACCGTTCCGTCCTGCAGCAGTTCCGCCACTTTTGATGGATAAGCCGGAATTAAATCGTGCGCCTGTAAAAAGGCATCCGACTGCATCCCGAACAACAAGGGCCGGGTATTCAAATAGCTCACCACACCTACCTGTATCTTCTCCAATTCGTTTACTTTTGCGGGCAAAGAAACGATTTTCGGCGCATTGGGGACATGGGTTTGTGGCAGGCGGTAAGTGACAACGAAATGGTCACCAACCCGCAATCCGGGCTGTGCATTACAGATACTCTTCTGCGACGGTCTTTCTCACACCAAACAACCTTTCCCCGTATGGAATTACAATCCCTCACCGCCCTTTCGCCTGTTGATGGCCGTTACCGGAACCAGTTGCAGCACTTAGCCGTTTACTTTTCGGAATACGCCCTCATCCGTTACCGGGTACGGGTGGAAGTGGAATACCTGCTGTTGTTGTCGAAAAAGAAATTCTTTCCTCTTACAGCCGCACAGCAACGGACCCTGCGGGCCATCGTGGAAAACTTCACACCGGAGCAGGCCTTGGAAATCAAAAACCTGGAGCGGGTGACCAACCACGATGTGAAGGCGGTGGAATACTTCCTCAAACAGCAACTGGAACAGCTGCAGTTGGGTGCGTACAGGGAATGGGTGCATTTCGGACTGACCTCGCAGGACATCAACAACACGGCCATCCCACTGGCCTGGAAAGAAGCGCTGGAACAGGAATGGATGCCTGCCCTCTCCAACCTCATTTTGCGGCTGCGGCAGCTGGCACGGGAATGGAAGCAGGTACCCCTGCTGGCCCGTACCCACGGCCAGCCGGCTTCTCCCACCCGGTTGGGCAAGGAACTGATGGTATTTGTGGAACGGCTGGAATACCAGCTGCAGCAACTCTCCGAACTTCCCACAGGCGCCAAGTTTGGCGGCGCCACCGGCAACTTCAATGCGCATTACGCCGCTTTTCCGCAAACCGATTGGATTCGCTTTGGAAAGGAGTTTGTGGAAGGACATCTGGGCCTTCACCGCCAGCTGTTCACCACTCAGATTGAACACTACGACCAACTGGCTGCCCAAATGGACGCTCTGCGGCGGATCAACACCATACTGATTGACCTGTGCCGGGATATCTGGACCTATGTTTCGCTCGACTACTTCAAACAAAAAATTAAAAAAGGAGAAGTGGGCTCATCGGCCATGCCGCACAAAGTGAACCCCATTGACTTTGAAAACGCCGAAGGCAACCTCGGCATCGCCAACGCCCTGTACGAACACCTGAGCGCCAAATTGCCGGTGTCCCGCCTGCAACGCGACCTCACCGATTCCACCGCCCTGCGCAACCTGGGCGTACCCTTTGCACACGCGTACCTGTCGCTGCTGTCTATTGGAAAAGGACTGAACAAACTGCTGCTGAACGAAGAAAAAATTCGCCTGGACCTGGAGCAGAACTGGGCCGTGGTGGCCGAAGCCATCCAGACCATCCTCCGGCGGGAAAACTATCCCAACCCTTACGAGGCGTTGAAAGAACTGACCCGCGGGCAGGCTTCCATCACACAGGAAACGATCCGGAATTTTGTGAAAAATCTGAAAGTAAGCTCTGCGGTCAAAAAAGAACTGCTCGCCATCACCCCCTGGAACTATACAGGTAAAAACCCTGAATTCTAAGCAGAAAAACTTTAAAAAAAATACAGAACCAATTCACATTCAATGCCCCGGATCGGACGCACTTCACAAAAAATTAAAACAGAAAAAATTTGGTGGTCGTGGAATTTTATCCCACATTTGCCCTATCCAATATCTGAATAACCAACGGACCATCCAATCAGTCCTTGAAAAACTTCCTTTCGGAAGTTTTTTCTTTTCTCCCCCCTTTACAGCGATACATCTTCCAGCAAGAAATAGTCAGGCTCCCTGTTGGCATACAACCGGATGCTCAGAATATGATATTGCAGGCGCTTCCAGTGCGGGTATTGTTCCTGGTACGCTTCACCGGCCAGTAGCAGGCGTTCCATTTTGCGGATCGTAACACCTTCCTCCGGATAACCGAAGGTGTCTGTGCGGCGGGTTTTGACCTCAATGAAATGCAGCATGCCGTTTTTCTCGGCCACAAGGTCCAGTTCATAGTAGGAGTATTTCCAGTTGCGGTGCAGGATGCGGTAGCCGCGTTCCTGTAACCAGCGGGCGGCCAGGTCTTCGCCCAACCGTCCGGTTGCGAGGTGTTTTGCCATATCCCTAAAATTAAGCATTCTCCGTTTTTCACAGGGGGTGTGGAAAGACTCCTGTTCAAAATCACGCAGATGCGTTGCTTTTGACTATTTTTGTACACCAATAACCGGATTTATGAAGTTGAACAAGAACATCCTTTTCGTTTTGCTGGCCATGATTGTTGTGGCCTCTTTATACCGCATCCTGCCCAACCGCCCCCTGGGCTTTGCCCCGCAGATTGCCATGGCGCTCTTTGCCGGATCACTGATCAAAAACCGCCGTTACGCCTTTGCCCTGCCTTTGCTGAGCATGTTCCTGGGTGACCTCGTCTTCCAGGCCCTGTTTGCCGCAGGACTGGCGCCTTACGGAGGATTCTACAGTGGACAGCTGACCAACTACCTGCTCTTCGCCGGTCTGACGGTAATGGGCTTTTTCATCCGCCACAACAATGCCTGGCAGATCGGGCTGGGTGCACTTGGCGGACCCACTGCTTATTTCCTGATCAGCAATTTCCTGGTATGGCTCGGCGGAGGAGGATACCACCACCCCAAAACCTTCACCGGACTGATGATGACTTACACCGATGGCATCCCGTTCTATACCGGCAGCCTCTACGCAACGGCTGTTTTCTGCGCCCTCTTTTTCGGCGGGTATGCCCTGCTCCGCGGCAAACAAGCCCCGGCACTCGCCTGATCATTTACAGTAATGCATAAAAAATGTCCCGCAAAACGGGACATTTTTCATTGTATGCAGGTTACCTGTATGCAGATAATTTTTCAACAGATCCGGCTGCTTGGAAACAGCAAACATTGCTTCACACCTGGAACACCCCCACCCGCAACGGATCCAGGTATGGGTTGTGATTAGCCGCGGCAATGCCTTCGCTGATCAGATGCCGCGTTTGCAGGGGATCGATGATGGCATCTACCCACAGGCGGGCCGCTGCATAGAAAGGTGTTGTTTGTGCATCGTAGCGGTTTTTGATGGTGGCCAGCAATTCCTGTTCCGCTTCGGACGTCAATTCCTTCCCTTTGGCTTTCATGGCCGCCACCTGGATCTGCAGCAAGGTGCGGGCTGCCTGGTCGCCACCCATCACCGCAATGCGGGCCGTGGGCCAGGCATAGATGAAGCGGGGATCGTAGGCCTTGCCACACATAGCATAGTTACCGGCGCCGTAGGAATTCCCTACAACAATGGTGAATTTAGGAACCACACTATTGGCCACGGCGTTCACCATTTTTGCCCCGTCTTTGATGATACCCGCGTGCTCACTGCGGCTGCCCACCATGAAGCCGGTTACGTCCTGCAAAAACACCAGCGGAATCTTTTTCTGGTTGCAGTTGAGGATGAAGCGGGCCGCTTTATCGGCGCTGTCGTTATAAATAACGCCGCCCATCTGCATTTCACCTTTTTTGCTTTTAAGAACAAGCCGCTGGTTGGCCACAATGCCCACGGCCCATCCGTCAATGCGGGCGTAGCCGCAGAGGATGGATTTGCCGTACTCCTGCTTAAACTGGTCGAAATCGCTGTCGTCCACCAACCGTTCAATCACCTCCAGCATATCGTACGGCTTCCCGTCGGAGGGAAAAATTCCGTAAAGCTCCTCCGGGTTCTTACGGGGGGGTATTGGCGAAACACGGTCGAACCCCGCCAGCCTTGGAGCCCCCAACCGGCTCATAATCTTTTTAACTTCATCGAGGCACTCCTGCTCGGTGCTGAATTTATAGTCGGCGATGCCGCTGATTTCGGTATGCGTTGCCGCGCCGCCCAGGGTTTCACTATCCACCTCTTCCCCGATGGCGGCTTTAACCAGGTAAGGACCCGCCAGGAAGATGGAGCCGTTGCCTTCCACCATCAGCGTTTCGTCGCTCATGATGGGCAGGTAGGCGCCCCCTGCCACACAGGCGCCCATCACGGCCGCTATCTGGGTGATGCCCATGGCACTCATGCGGGCATTGTTGCGGAAGATGCGGCCAAAATGTTCTTTATCGGGAAAAATTTCGTCCTGCATCGGCAGGTACACCCCGGCACTGTCCACGAGGTAGATGATGGGCAGGTGATTTTCCATGGCAATCTCCTGCAGACGCAGGTTTTTCTTGCCGCTGATGGGAAACCAGGCGCCGGCCTTCACGGTCTGGTCGTTGGCCACAAGCACACATTGCCGGCCGCTCACATAACCCACTCCGGCAACGGTACCGCCGGCCGGGCACCCCCCCTGTTCGGCGTACATATCGTAACCGGCAAAGGCGCCCATTTCCACAAAAGGCCGGTCTTTGTCACGCAGGTACTCAATCCGTTCGCGGGCAGTGAGTTTGTTGCGTTCCCGTTGCTTTTCAATGGCTTTTTTGCCACCCCCTTCGGCAATCTTTTCAAGCCGTTTCCGCATCTCGGAAAGCGCCAGGCGCATGGCATCGTCATTTTTGTTGAAGCGTAGATCCATATGGCAGATGGGTTTGGTTACCCTGCTGCAAGTTAAGGGTAAAAGTGGGTGTAACAACCATAGGTTGCAGCCGTGCTTGTGTTTAAGATGGGATCTATAAATGCGGGTAACAGCCGCTGCTTCCGCATCGGATGGGCTATCTTTAAACCATGAAGATCTTCCCGCATTGTTACGAACTTTGGATGGCTGTAGTCTTCCTCCTTTTGACTACCTCCCTCACGGCCCAACGTGTTCGCATCAACATCGATGAGGACTGGCGATTCCGGTTGGGACACGCAGCCGACCCGCAACAGGATTTCCAGTACGGTATTCCCTCCCTGTTTGCCAAGAGCGGTAAAGGCGCCGGCACACCGGTGGATCCCCGCTTCAACGACAGCAGCTGGCGCTCCCTGCAGTTGCCGCACGACTGGGCCGTGGAGTTGCCCTTTGTATACAAAGACGACTTCGACCTGCAATCGCATGGCTACCGGCCGGTCGGTGGCCTCTTCCCGCAAAATAGCATCGGCTGGTACCGCAAACGGTTCAACGTCCCTTTGCCTGATTCCGGAAACCGCTTCTCATTGCAATTTGATGGAGCATTCCGCAATGCGGATTTCTGGCTCAACGGTTACTACCTGGGCAGGAACGCCAGCGGTTATACAGGAGTAACCTGGGACATCACCGACTACATCCATTGGGGTAGTGAAAACGTTGTGACCGTTCGGGTAGACGCTTCGCAGTACGAAGGCTGGTTCTACGAGGGCGCCGGTATCTACCGGCATGTATGGCTGTTGCAGCATGCCCCCGTGTACCTCCCCGCGGAAGAACTGTTTGTGTACAGCCGCCTGCAGGGACCGGCGGCGGCTACCGTAACGGTGGAAGCAACCCTCACCAACGCTACCGGCTTTGTGCAGCAGCTGCAGGCAGAAGCGGAATTGCTGGAGCGGGATGGGCGACCAGTGGTCGCCACAGACCAGCCTGTAACTGCCCCCCCCTACGGCAACGCCTCCTTCCGCCTGGAGCTGCCCGTGCAACAACCCCGCCGCTGGTCGCTGGACGACCCCTACCTCTACCGGGTACGGGTGCGTTTGCGCACCCCGGACGGCCGGGTAGTGGATGAACAGCTCTTCCGCTTCGGCATCCGCAGCATTGAGATCCGCCCCAATGGCGTATTCCTTAACGGACAACACGTAAAAATCAAAGGCGTAAACAACCACCAGGATCATGCGGGTGTAGGCGCCGCGCTGCCCGACTACCTGCACTATTACCGCGTGCGCCTTACCAAGGAACTGGGTGCCAACGCCTGGCGCAGCAGTCACAACGCCGCCGCCCCCGAACTGCTCGATGCCTGCGACAGCCTGGGTCTGCTGGTGATGGACGAACAGCGCCTGCTCAACAGCAGCCCGGAGTACCTCGGCCAGTGGGAATGGCTGATCAAACGGGGCCGCAACCGCGCCTGCATCTTTATGTGGTCCATTGGCAACGAAGAAGGCTGGCTGCAGACCACCAGCGTGGGCAAGCGCATCGCCCAGACCCTCCTGCAGCGCCAGCAGGCACTCGACCCGACCCGTACAAGCACCTACGCGGCCGATCTGCCCAATGTATTCCACGGAATCAACGAAGTGATTCCCGTGCGGGCCTTCAACTACCGCGAATATGCCGTAGCCGATTACCACCGCGATCATCCGCAACAACCCATCATCGGTACCGAGATGGGCAGCACCGTCACCACGCGGGGTATTTACGCTACCGACAGCGTGCGGGGTTACCTGCCCGACCAGGACATTACCTTCCCCTGGTGGGCCAGTACCGCCGAAACCTGGTGGAAGCTGTGCGCTCCCAACGACTTCTGGCTGGGTGGTTTCATCTGGACCGGCTTCGACTACCGCGGCGAACCGACTCCCTTCTCCTGGCCCAACGTGAACTCCCACTTCGGCATCATGGACGTGTGCGGCTTCCCGAAAAATATTTACTACTACTACCAGTCGTGGTGGACCAACCGCGACGTACTGCATCTCTCCCCCCACTGGAACTGGCCGGGTAAAGAAGGACAGGTGGTGGACGTGTGGGTAAACAGCAATGCACAGACCGTTGAACTCTTTCTCAATGGTAAAAGCCTGGGCAAAAAAAACATGCCGGTGAATGGCCACCTGCGCTGGCAGGTAATATACCGGCCGGGAGTACTCAAAGCCGTGGCCTACAAAAACGGAAAACGGCTGGAAGTCAGCCAGGTTACCACCGGCCCTGCTCACCGGCTGGAACTCACACCCGACCGCACAATACTCAACGCCGACGGACGGGATGCCACGGTGGTGAATGTAACCGTAGTGGACCGCAACGGCCGCCCCGTACCGGATGCGAACCTACCGGTGCAACTGGAACTTCAGGGCGCGGGCCGCATCATCGGCGTGGGCAACGGCGATCCCAGCTGCCACGAAGCAGATGTGGTGCTGAACGGTAACTGGCAGCGCAGCCTCTTCAACGGCAAATGCCAGGTGATCCTGCAAACGGAAAAAGGTGAACCCGGTACCGTAACCCTGCTGGCCCGCTCGGAAGGGCTGCAAACAGCAACTTTACTACTCCACACACAATAATGCATGGTATGTCTTCAAAGATTCTTATTCTTCTGTCAGCCTGCCTGTTGCTGAGTATCCTGAGCAGCACCGCACAAAACAAACGTACGGCCTATGTGGACCCCAACGGTGTCCTCCGCTGGAATAAAACACGGGAAGAAGTGCGGGGCTTTGGCGTAAACTATACCCTTCCTTTTGCCTACGCCTACCGCAACGCGGTGAAAAAAGGCTGGAACCCGGAGCAGCTGATTGATGAAGATGTCTATCATTTTGCCCGGCTGGGTTTCGACCTGTTCCGGGTACATGTTTGGGACTGCGAAATCAGCGATACCCTGGGTAACCTGTTAAAGAACGAGCACCTGCGGTTGTTTGATTACCTCGTCAGGCAGCTGAAGGACCGCAACATACAACTCATCATCACCCCCATCGCCTTCTGGGGCAACGGCTGGCCGGAGCCCGATGAAGCAACACCGGGTTTCTCCACCAGATATGGGAAAGACAGCTGCCTGACGAACCCGGCAGCCATACGGGCGCAGCAGAACTATCTGTCTCAGTTCCTGCAGCACGTGAATCCCTACACCGGTCTCGCATATAAAGACGACGACGCGGTCATCGCCTTCGAAATCAGCAACGAACCCCACCACCGCGAACCCCTGGCCACCGTGCGCAACTTCATCAACAGCATGGTGGCAACCATGCGTAAGACCGGCTGCAAAAAGCCCATCCTCTATAACACGAGTCACAGCCTGCAAAGCGCCGATGCGTATTTCAGTTCGGCCAGCCAGGGCGGTACGTTTCAGTGGTACCCTACGGGACTCGGCGCCCGGCACGAGTTGGGCGGTAACCTCTTGCCCCTGGTGGACCGTTACCCCCTGCCCTACCTGCAGCATCCCGGCTTCCGGAAACAAGCGAAAATTGTGTACGAGTTTGATGCGGCCGATGTAGGTCGCTCCTACATCTACCCGGCCATGGTCCGCAGCTTCCGCACGGCCGGCCTGCAATTGGCTACGCATTTTGCGTACGACCCCACCTATTCGGCCTATGCCAATACCGAATACGGTACCCATTACATGAACCTGCTGTACACCCCGCAGAAAGCCCTGGCGCTGAAAATCTGCGGTGAAGTATTCCGCAACCTTCCGCTGTACAAACAATATGGATCGTACCCGGCCGATACCCTGTTTGGCCCGTTCCGGGTGAGTTATGCGGAAGACCTGGCCGAGATGGTATCGGCCGATAAGTTTTTCTACACCAATCATACGGGGACCCGGCCTGCTCAACCGGAGCAACTACGCGAAATTGCCGGCTGGGGTCATTCGCCGCTGGTACAATACGATGGTACCGGCGCTTATTTTCTCGACAAACTGGCCGATGGGGTGTGGCGTCTCGAACTGCTGCCCGATGCCATCTCCCTGCGGGATCCGTTTGGACGCACCAGCCTGGAACAGGTGGTGACGGCCCTGCACCGGAAAACCCGCTCGATACAGGTTTCGCTGCCCTGCCTGGGCCCGACCTTTTCCATCGCCGCCATCAGCCGGGATGGGTTCCGGCCGCTGGCAGTGGCACAGGAGGGGAAAACCAAGCTCACACCCGGCGTGTACCTGCTGACCAGAGAGTTGGGGCTGCAACTCCCCGATCCCGGTAAGCAGTTGCAGGCATTCCGGCTGTTTGAAACCGCCCATTTCCCGGTTGATCTCAAAGGTGTGGCGGTGCGGCACGAAGCGCCCTCCGGCGCAACAGCCGGGGCCGATCTCCGGCTGGAGGCTACCGTGGCAGGTGAAGAGGACCCGGAGCAGGTGGAGGTGTACCTCCGCACACCGGGGGCATGGTTCCGCTCCGTGCCCATGGAGCGGATGCACGGCTTCAGATACCGTGTTCTTCTGCCGGCGAAGGAACTGCAGGAAGGTTACCTCGAGTACTACCTGGTGGTGAAAGCCGGTGGCAAGCAATGGACCTACCCGGGAGGAAGCCGGCAACACCCCTCACAATGGGATTACACCGGCGAAAAACCGTACCGGGTACCGGTACTGACACCGGAAGCACCGGTGTATCTATTTGAGGCAGCAACCGATTCCGATCAACTGCTGCGTGAATGGCGGCGGGGCATCCGGCTTGTACCCAGGGAAGAGCCCGGCCTGGAAGTTGAACTGGAAACACTGGAATGGAAAGACCCCGAAAACCCGGCAGCCGTGCAGCCGCTGGATTATTCGATGCGGTATTTTTTTGGCCGGAAAACAGCCGGGCAACAGGCGGGCTTGCAGGAAAAATCCACCCTGGTGATCCGGGCACAGTCGGGTGCCGGGCGTGAACTGCCCCTGCAGTTGTCGCTGGTAAACCGGGAAGGGGCAGCCTTTGGAGCCATTGTACGTTTAAACCCCGGGCAACAGGAATACAGGATTCCCCTCAACTTATTGCGGCGGGTTCCCCTGGTGCTGCTACCCCGGCCCTATCCCACGTTTCTCCCCTATTATTTTGAAAGCGGATCGGTTGCTCCCTTCCGGTTGGAAGAGGCAGAAAGTGTTCAGTTCTCGGTTGGGCCGGCCTTGCCGGAAAGCGAAGCGCGGCAACCGGTGCGGTTCCGGTTGGTGTGGGTGCGGTTGGAATGATGAGGGCAGCCTTCAGCGAAAATATAGAAGTTATTCCTGAGTTACAGATTCAATCATTCCATTGCTGCTTCTCCTGAGTTCTTTTTTTATGGAATGCATCGCTAATGTTTGTTGCTGCTTCATCGCTAAAGAGTCCGCCAACACAGTTAATGAGGCTGTAAGCATCCAATTCAGCAAAAAGACGGGCGTTGTCAACGATATCCGCATCCGGATTAAACAAGTCGGGAAACCCATCAACCTCTGCCGGTTCGCTGTCATTTGAAATAAAATCCAGCACGAGAATTTCAGGAATATCTGGCAGCTGTGCAAAAAGCATTTCAAGGTAGGCGGCGTTTTCCCCCTGGCAGTACTTGATAGAAAGCAGATCCGGGTTTAATGCACCGGGGTACATACGTTGAAACTGTTGCAACATTTCAAGCTTTTGCGGTTCGGGTCTATTCATATAAATTTCTTCAATGAATACTGTTAACACAAAATAGTATTCCTACCCGAAATTTACCCGGAAAAATATAAGTGTGCGTTAAAAAAAAATCCAATCATGAACATGACTGGATGTTTGCCGGTGGAGCTGAGGGGAATCGAACCCCTGTCCAAACACATTCTCCAAACGCTTTCTACATGTTTATTTCCGGATTACTTGTCGGCGGACGGCAGGACCGGAACAAACCAATCGCCCGCTTAGCTGGATGGGTCTTTTGCAACCGGCACAGCCTGGGGTTGCAGCAACCTGTTTTCTTTTTGAGTCGGCGGCGGAACACGGTAACAGGTCTACCTGTTCGGCGGCCCGAATGACTGGCTAATTATCAATTAGGCAGCCATGGCATACTGAGTATTGCCATTTGTAGTTTGAGCATTCAGATTTACGTGCGAATGACACAACACACGACATGCTTACACGTTCAAAGATCTATGCTGTCAAATCCAGGCAGCCCCGGAATTTTCAACTCCAAAAATACAATTAAAAAAGGAAGGAGCCATGACCCCTTCCTCATTTAACAATTTCAGGTTCAAAAAAGTGCCAAGTCATTCAACTTACACGGAAACCTTAAGCTTAAAACTTATAACTTCCCCTACCGGTTCCACCCAAACAAATCATTTCCGTTGGCATAGATGAGCAATCCAAAGAGGAGGATCATCCCCACCACCTGGGCGTATTCAAGAAACTTCTCGCTGGGCTTGCGGCGGGTGATCATTTCAACGAGTGTAAAAAGCACATGTCCTCCGTCGAGCGCCGGAATGGGCAGCAGGTTCATGAAAGCCAGTATGATGCTGAAAAAGGCGGTGATGTTCCAGAAACTCTCCCAATCCCATACGGCGGGAAAGATGGAACCCATGCTTTTAAATCCGCCGATGCCTTTGTACGCGCCGGTATCGGGGTTGAGGATGAGTCGGAACTGGTCTACATAAAACTTCAGCTTTTCCACCGACTTGTTTACGCCGGCCGGGAGCGCTGCCAGCAGACTGTATTTTTTACGTTCCACCTGCAATACACCCATCTTTTCGTATTCTTCGTTGCTGAGAATGCCGATGCCGATCTTCCCCTCTTCACTTACCAGCGATGTGAGCGTGAGCAATTCCTGGTTGCGTTCAACTGTTAGTGCCACGGAGGCGCCTTTTTTCTGCGCTATCAGCGGAGAAAGCTCATCAAAAAAGGCAACCGTAACCGAATCCACCCCGATTATTTTATCGCCCGGCAACAGACCCGCCCGCTGGGCCAGTGTGGTATCCTTGGGCGAGAAAGCACCCACCACCGCCGGCACCCGGGGCATGAGCATGAGTCCGCGTTTGCGCTTACTTTCCACCAGCTTTTCAATGAGGTTCACCGGCAGGTCAATGCGCTGTTGTACACCACCCCGCTCCACGGTGAGATGGGTGCCGGTGAGCACCGCCGCGTTGAGATTTTCGAAATAATCCACCGGCCGGTCGTTGATGGTAAGAATCTTATCGCCGTTGCGCAGACCAATTTCATGCATGAGACTGTCGGTGATCCACACCCCGTTCTTAACACTGTCCATGGGCGTTTTCTTCTCGCCCCATACAAACAGGATCATGGCATAGATGAGGAAGGCTAACAAGACGTTCACCGTAACACCGCCGATCATGATGATCAGGCGCTGCCAGGCGGGTTTGCTGCGAAACTCCCAGTCCTGCGGCTGTTTCTTCATAGCTTCCTTGTCCATGCTCTCATCAATCATCCCGGCAATTTTTACATAGCCACCCAGGGGTAGCCAGCCAATGCCATACTCCGTGTCGCCCACCTTCTTTTTAAAGAGCGCAAACCAGGGATCAAAAAAGAGATAGAATTTCTCCACCCGGCATTTGAACCAGCGGGCGGTGATATAATGACCAAATTCATGAAAGATGATCAGGATGGAAAGCGACAACAGCAGTTGACCTGCCTTGATGCCAAACTCACCCCAGTTGATATCCAGCAACATACACGATCAGGGTTTATTTTATGGAAGTGCAAATATCCGGGAATTCGGAGAGAACGTTTTGCCAAATTTGTACAACCCGATTATAACTGAATGAGGGAAGCGGCGTAACTGCGGGCTTCTCCATCGCTTTCGAGGTACTCTTCCAGCGTGGGATGCCCGATAAACGGCACGTACTGCATGGTTTTCTCAATCACATCGGTCATGTCGAGAAAGCCCACCCGGTTCCGCAGGAAGGCCCATACGGCAATTTCATTGGCCGCGTTGAGCACACAGGGAAGGTTGCCGCCTTTTTCCAGTGCTTCAATGGCCAGGGCCAGGTTGCGGAAGGTCTTGAGGTCGGGTTCTTCGAAAGTGAGGGTGTTTACTTTTTTGAAATCGTAGCGCGGAAAATCGTTGGCCAGGCGGTTGGGGAAAGCCATTGCGTACTGGATGGGCAGCTTCATGTCGGGCAACCCCATCTGGGCTTTGATGCTGCCATCTTCAAACTGCACCATGCTGTGAATGATGCTCTGGGGATGGATGACTACCTGTACCTGTTCGGGCCGCAGGTTGAACAGCCATTTGGCTTCTATCATTTCCAGTCCCTTGTTCATCAGGGTAGCCGAGTCAATGGTGATTTTGGCCCCCATGCTCCAATTGGGGTGCTGCAGGGCGTGATCCCGCTTCACATTGAGCAGGAAGTTGGGTTTCTTTCCGCGGAAGGGGCCACCGCTGGCTGTAAGAATAATCTTTTCGATAGGATTGCGGTGCTCACCCACGAGGCACTGGAATATGGCCGAATGCTCACTGTCTACAGGCAGGATGGGGGTTTTATTCTCCACGGCTTTGTGCATCACAATGTCGCCCGCCACCACCAGGGTTTCTTTATTGGCCAGCGCCACTGCCTTGCGGTTTTCGATGGCCTGCATCGTGGGTTTAAGCCCGGCGAAGCCTACAATAGCCGCCAGCATCATATCGTATGTATCAAAGGCGGCCACTTCTTCCAACGCCTGTTCACCGGTAAACACTTTAACGGGCAGGGAAGCCAGGGCTTCCTTCACCTTTTCGTATTTCCGTTCATCCACTATCACCACGGCATTGGGCTGAAACTCCTGCGCCTGGCGGATGAGCAGTTCTTCGTTGGTATGCGCCGTGAGAATTTCCACCTCAAACAACTGGGGGTTGGCCCGGATCACATCCAGTGCCTGGGTGCCGATGGAACCAGTGGAGCCGAAAAGGGCGATACGTTTTTTCATCATAAAAAAGGTGGATATGCTTTTTGTGCTACGGGTGAATGGTTTTGTTTTACTGTATGCATGCAATGATAAAAATGATCCGGTGTATCTCAAAGGCAACCTATTGCGGGTGCGGTAAATACAGGAAGCGCAGCCACGCCATCAACTGGTTGAAAAGATGCCGGTGCAGATCAGGCCATAAAACTACTGATTTAAGCGGTACGGCAGCAGGCCATCAGCCAGTTGCCGGTCGTTGCTGAGCCGGGGTACTTTGTTCTGGCCACCAAGTTTTCCGATCTGTTTCATGTATTCAATGAACCCGTTTTTCCGGATCGGTGTAACGACCAGTGGCTGCAGGATGTTGCCGCTGATCAGGTCGTCGTAATAAATATTCCGGGCCCGCATGTGGGCATCCAGCCGCCGGGCCAGTTCGGGCAGATCGGCCGGAAGGGTTTCAAATTCGATGAACCACTCGTGGTAACTTTTCCCTTGTCCCTGCTCCACGTAGGGCGCCACCGTAAATTCGGTGATACGGAGTCCCAGTTCAGTAGCTGCCTCCTGCAGGCCCGACTCCACTTCTTCGCCGATCACGTGCTCCCCGAATGCGGAAATAAAATGTTTGATGCGACCGGTCACCACGAGGCGGTAAGGCTGGGTGGATACAAACTTCACCGTGTCACCTATGTTATACCCCCAGAGGCCGGCGTTGCTGTTGATAATAAGAGCGTAATTGACGCCCACTTCCACTTCGTGCAGCCGCAGGCGGCTGGGGTTTTCATGGAAGATCTCCTGTGCAGGGATGAATTCATAAAAAATGCCGTCGTTGGTGTTCAGCAGCAATCCCTCCGCCTCCTGTGTATCCTGGAAGGCGAAGAAACCTTCACTGGCCGGGTACACTTCCACCACATCCACAGGGCGGCCGATGCTATCCATGAGGCGGGCCTTGTAGGGTTCAAAGTTAACACCGCCCTGGATCATCAGACTGAACTGGGGAAACAACTCCCCTACTTTTTTACCGGAACGTTCCATGAGCGCATCGAAGTACATCTGCATCCAGGGGGGGATACCGCTGATCATGGTCATGTTCTGACCAATGGTTTCATCCACAATTTTGGCCAGCTTCGTTTCCCAGTCTTCTATGCAGTTGGTTTCGTAAGAAGGGAGCTGGTTCGTGCGCAGGTATTTGGGGATGAGGTGGTTGGAGATGCCACTCAGGCGGCCGGTGGGGATGTTACCCACCCGTTCCAGTTCGGGCGACCCGCTGAGAAAAATGAGTTTGCCGTTAAAAAAACGGGTATTGCCGGTTTCGGCGGCATAACAGAGGGCCGCATTGCGGGCGGTACCAAAATGGTTCCCCACCGATTCGCGGGTGATGGGGATGTACTTCACCCCGCTGGTGGTACCGGAAGTTTTGGCAAAATACTGCGGCACTCCTTTCCACAGCACATTGTGACGGCCTTCGATGATTTCCTGGATCCAGGGTTTGAACTGCTCGTAATCGCGTATGGGAACGGCCTGCCGGTAGGCAGCATAGTCGTTGATATCCGAAAAAAGGTGATCGCGCCCAAAACGGGTACCCTTCCCCACTTCCACCAACTGGCGCAGGATCCGCTCCTGGTCGGCCAGGGCGGTCAGCTTGTTTTTTTGGATGGTTTTATAGACATAGCCGGCAAACGGCTTGGCCAGCAGCGATTTGATTTTCATACGCTTCGTTCCCGGGGCAAAAGTATGGAAGTATCCCTGAAAGCAGGTTGTTAATAATTGTGCAGGAGGGGGGTACGCCGGTATCGGCGGGGTCACAAACCCATCATTCCGGAGAACCGTACCCCGGGGCTTTAATTTTTTGGGAAATAGTTTCGGGAATCCGCAAAAACACCCTACCTTTGCACCCCTAATATTGGAAAATTATGTTTGCAATTGTAAAAATAGCCGGCCAGCAATTTAAGGTGTCTGAAGGACAGCAGCTGTATGTTCCCCACATCGAAGGGAATGCCGGTGACAAAGTGGAGTTCTCTGAAGTCCTCATGGTGGATGCCGGCGGCAACATTACCACCGGCGCCGATGTAAAAGCTAAAGTTCAGGCGGAGATCCTGGCCGAGAAAAAAGGCAAGACCGTAATCGCGTTTAAAATGAAACGGCGGAAAGGCTTCCGCAAGAAAAAAGGACACCGCACCCTGTACACGCAGATTAAGGTGACCGCAATAGCATAAACCTGCAGATAACGGATATGCTGCAACAACCTACATGCACGGCAGCATGCATCCGAGATCATAACTTTTTAAACTCAAGACAATGGCACACAAAAAAGGTGAAGGCAGTGTAAAGAACGGCCGCGATTCGCAAAGCAAACGTCTCGGCGTTAAAATCTTTGGCGGACAGCCTGCAGCTGCCGGCAACATCATCCTCCGCCAGCGCGGAACGGTGTATCACCCTGGAAAAAATGTTGGTGTTGGCAAAGACTTTACGTTGTTTGCTTTGACGGACGGTGTAGTGGAATTCCGGAAAGGAAAAGAAAACAGGACGATCGTTTCAGTTGCCCCGGTAGAAGTGGCGGGATAAAAATATTTTTTGAATTAAAAAAATATTTTATTTTTACTCCGTTATCTTTTATTAACCATTAAATTCTAAACAAAATGGCAACTGCAAAAAAAGCCGCTAAAAAAGCTGCTCCCAAAAAAGCCGCTAAGAAAGCCGCTCCCAAAAAAGCCGCTAAAAAAGCTGCTCCCAAAAAAGCCGCTAAAAAAGCTGCTCCCAAAAAAGCCGCTAAAAAAGCTGCTCCTAAGAAAGCCGCTAAGAAAGCCGCTAAGAAGAAATAAGATTCTTTACAGAATCTCTACAAAAAGCCTCCTGTTTCCAGGAGGTTTTTTTATTGCAATAAAATCAGCCAGTACAACTCCACGATTCTTTACCTGCGATACGTTTTAAATGAAATAAAGCTGCACAAGGGTGGCGATGAACATTGCCTGAAATGGACAATGAGTGAGTGAATGAATGAATGAGTGAATGAATGATGAAATGTTTTACTGCAACCGGAAGAGACTGTCCACAAACTCGTGTTTATCGAAGACCAACAGGTCTTCCACTTTTTCTCCCACACCAATAAACTTCACCGGAATCCGGAACTGGTGCGCAATGGCCAGCACGACACCTCCCTTGGCTGTTCCATCCAGTTTGGTGATCACCAAACCGCTAACTTCTGTAGCTGCTGTAAAATGTCGTGCCTGCTCCAATGCATTCTGCCCGGTGGAACCATCCAGTACCAGCAGCGCATCGTGCGGTGCATCGGGAATGACTTTCTGGATCACCCGCCTGATCTTGCCCAGTTCTTCCATGAGATGGGTTTTGGTGTGCAGTCGGCCGGCTGTATCAATGATCAGTACATCCACATTTTTGGCAACCGCGCTGTTAACCGCATCAAAAGCAACGGATGCCGGATCACTCCCCATTTCTTTTTTCACAATCGGCACACCGGTACGTTCACTCCAGATAGTAAGCTGATCCACCGCCGCAGCCCGGAAGGTATCCGCGGCGCCCAGCATCACATTCTTTCCGGCTGCCTTAAAATGATGGGCCAGTTTACCGATGGTAGTGGTCTTCCCCACTCCGTTTACACCCACCACGAGGATTACATAAGGTTTCTTTCCCTGTGGCAGTTCAAAACCGGCATAGGAGGTGCCGGCCGGTGCATCCACCAGCATCCCTTCAATTTCCGCCTGCAGAATGCCGTTCAGTTCAGCGGTGTTGATGTATTTGTCGCGGGCCACGCGGGCTTCAATTCGTTCGATGATGGCCACCGTGGTCTCAATACCCACATCGGCGCCCACCAGCGCTTCTTCCAGGTTGTCGAGCACCTCAGCATCCACGATACTTTTTCCGGCCACGGCGCGGGCGATTTTACCCAGAAAACCTTCCTTGGTTTTTTCCAGCCCCTGGTCGAGGCTTTCCTTTTCTTTTTTTCCAAACAGTTTGCCGAAGAATCCCATAAAAGTGGTTGTAATGATGAACGGGAGCAAAAAAGAAACAGCCGTCACGCACCGGCATGACAGCTGCAATAAAGTAAAATCCTTATAGAGCGGTGCTTATTTCTGGGCCAGGTAATCTTTTACCTTGTCTTTGTGCACGATGGCTTCCTTAAACGTGTACGCGCCTGTTTTGGGGCTGCGAACCGCCTTGATCACTTTGCTCCAGTTCTTTGCTTCGGCGGCTGCCTTCTGATCTTTGGTCTTGATCGCCGTTTTTGCTGCTTTTGCCATGGTCGTTGGTTAATATGTGAATGCGATAATAAGCCGCAGGAGTTTGTAAGGCTTCCTGGCGACCGGTTACTTAATTTCTTTGTGTACCGTTACCTTTTTGAGGATGGGATTGAACTTCTTCAATTCCAGGCGCTCCGGTGTGTTCTTCTTGTTTTTGGTGGTGATGTACCGGCTGGTTCCGGACTGGCCTGAATGTTTATGCTCGGTACATTCGAGGATCACCTGAACACGATTCCCTTTCTTTGCCATGATTATTCAGTTTATTGATTGAATCAGATTTTTTCTCCGCGGGCACGCAGTTCTTTCACCACATTGTACAGTCCCCGCTTGTTGATGGTGCGGATGGCCTCTGTGGACACTTTCAGCGTCACCCAGCGGTTTTCTTCAGCCAGGAAAAAACGCTTGGTCTGTAAGTTCGGCAGAAAGCGGCGCTTGGTCTTGATGTTGGAATGCGACACATGGTGACCCGTAACCGGCACTTTTCCTGTAAGCTGACATACTCTTGCCATGATACTTTTTTTTGGACGGCAAAGGTAGGAAATTGCGGCGGAAAAAAGGAAATTTTATTTCTCTTTCTTTCGGGACGGCCCCTACCCCCTCATCCCAACACCGGCTGCCGGCCATTTACCTGTGGCAACCCGGGCGCCGGATGGTGACACAGATCACCATTTCACCGGGAACAGCCAGTTAAATTTGTACCTTAACGAAATGAAATCCAAATGGCTACGCCTCTTATTGGTTTGCCTGATCTGCCTGGCAATCGTAAGTGCGGCCGTCTGGATCTTCCAATTGTAAACCATTCAACCATTTACACATGAAAAAGAACATGGGATCCGCCGACCGCATCATCCGTCTCCTGGTGGCCGCACTGATTGCGGTTTTGTATGTTACCAACGTCATTACCGGAACCCTGGCCATCGTACTGGCTGTTTTGGCCGGCGTATTTGTGTTCACCAGCCTGGTGGGGTTTTGCCCCCTCTACACCCTGGTGGGACTGAACACCTGCGGATCAAAAAAAGCATAACAATATGGCGACCTTTAGAGAGCTGATTGATGACGAAGTGCCCGTATTGGTTGATTTTCACGCCACCTGGTGCGGCCCCTGCAAAATGATGGCCCCCGAGCTGGAGCAGTTGAAACAACTGATGGGCGACCGGCTGCGCATCATTAAAATTGATGTGGACCAGAACCAGCAGGCTGCCCAGGCTTACCGGGTGAGCGGGGTGCCCACCCTCATCCTCTTCCGGAAAGGACAGATCCTCTGGCGGCAAAGCGGCGTGGTGAGAGCCCGGCAGCTGGCCGACATTGTACGGTCCCGCACCGCTGCCTGAACGGCCATCTGCAATCGTTTTTCACACCCGGTACAGCCGGGTGTTTTGTATTTATACGTTACCACCCGATAATTTAGCAGCCGCAAACCTGCCCCCTTCCTTAAATTTGCTGCCCTGCCGTTTGAACGGCATTACTGTAAATGGCAAAATCCAGCGGCGATACCCCCCTCATGCAACAGCACCGGGCCATCAAGGCCCGGTACCCCGACGCTATCCTGCTGTTCCGGGTGGGCGATTTTTATGAAACCTTCGGGGAAGATGCCATACATGCCGCCCGGGTATTGGGCATTACCCTCACCAAACGCAACAACGGATCGGCTTCGGCCAGTGAACTGGCCGGCTTCCCGCATCACGCGCTCGACACCTACCTCCACAAACTGGTAAAAGCCGGTTTCCGGGTAGCCATCTGCGACCAGCTGGAAGATCCCAAACAGGCCAAGGGCATCGTAAAACGGGGGGTGACCGAACTGCTGACACCCGGTATTGCCACCAACGACAAGCTGCTCGACCAGGAAAACAACAACTTCCTGGCCGCTGTGCACATGGCCGACGATGTCTTCGGGCTGGCCTTCCTCGACATCAGTACAGGTGAATTTTTCCTGGCCCAGGGGAATAAAGACTACGCCGACAAGCTCCTCCAGAGCCTCCGCCCGGCGGAAGTGCTGTTTCCCCGTAACCGGCAGAAACAGTTCCGCGAACTCTTCGGCGCCAAATTTTATACCTACCACCTGGAAGAGTGGATTTTCCAGGAAGTATATGCCACCGAGACCCTGCTCCGGCATTTCCAGACCCACTCCCTCAAAGGTTTTGGCATTGAGCAGCAGACCGCCGGCATCATTGCAGCCGGGACCATCCTGCACTACCTGAAAGATACCGAGCACCCCAACGTGAGCCACATTACAGGCATCCACCGGCTGGTAGAGACCGACTACCTCTGGATGGACCGGTTCACGATCCGCAACCTGGAACTGCTGGGCAGCCAGAACGACGGGGGCCACTCCCTCCTGGGCGTGCTGGATCATACCGTGTCGGCCATGGGCGCCCGCCTGCTGCGCCGCTGGTTGGTGCTACCGCTCAAGGAACAGGAACGCATCCAGGAACGGCTCGATACGGTGGAGGCTCTGGTGCTGCAAACCGACCTGCGCCAGCAACTGCGGCAACTGATCAAACAATGCGGCGATGTGGAACGGCTGGTGGCCAAGCTGCCCCTTAAAAAAATCAACCCGCGGGAAGTGGTGCACCTGGCACGGGGATTGCAACTGGCCACACGCATCAAAGAAATCTGTACCGGCAGCGGCCACCCCTACCTGCTGCGGCTGGCCGACACCATCAACCCCTGCCGGTACATCAGCGAAAAAATACAAGCCACCCTGGAAGAGAACCCGCCGGTAGCCGTTGCCAAAGGTCAGGTGATCCGCAACGGCGTGCACACGGAACTCGACAACCTGCGGCGCATCGCCCTGCACGGAAAAGAATACCTGCTCGAAATCCAGCAACGCGAAAGCGAAGCCACCGGCATTCCTTCACTCAAGATCGCCTTCAACAATGTGTTTGGCTATTACCTCGAGGTAACCAACACCCACAAATCGAAAGTGCCGCAGGAATGGACGCGGAAGCAAACCTTAGCCAATGCTGAACGTTATATCACGCCCGAGCTGAAGGAATACGAGGAAAAGATCACCGGTGCGGAAGAAAATATACTCCGTATTGAAGCGGAACTGTTTGACAAGCTGCTGCTGGAGTTGCAGGAATACATAGGTCCCATCCAGACCAACGCCCAGGTGATGGCCATCCTCGATTGCCTCAGCTGTTTTGCAGAAAACGCCCTGCAGTTCCGGTACGTAAAGCCCCGGTTGCACACCGGTTCGGAACTGCAGATACAGGATGCACGCCACCCAGTAATTGAGCAGCAATTACCCCCCGGCGAAACGTACATTGCCAATGATATCCGGCTCGACCAGGAAGAACAGCAGATCATCATTCTCACCGGTCCCAACATGAGCGGTAAGAGCGCCCTGCTGCGGCAGACCGGCCTCATTGTGCTGCTGGCGCACATGGGCAGCTTTGTACCAGCCAGCGAAGCACTGATACCTGTTACCGACAAAATTTTTACCCGGGTGGGCGCCAGCGACAACCTCAGCGGCGGCGAAAGCACCTTTATGGTGGAGATGAACGAAACCGCCAGCATCATCAACAACCTCAGCCGCCAAAGCCTGATCCTGCTCGATGAAATCGGGCGGGGCACCTCCACCTATGACGGCATCTCCATTGCCTGGAGCATTGCCGAGTACCTGCACCAGGCCCCGCAGCAACCCAAAACCCTTTTCGCCACGCATTACCACGAGCTCAACGAACTGGAAGAAAAGTTTCCGCGGATTAAAAATTTTCACATCACCAACCAGGAAGTGGGCAACAAAGTGGTGTTCCTCCGCAAACTGGCACCAGGTGGCAGTGTACACAGCTTCGGTATTCACGTGGCACGGATGGCCGGTATGCCGCCCGCCCTCATCCAGCGGGCCAACGAAGTTCTGCAGCAACTGGAAGCCCTGCGCAGCAAGGGAGACGAGCGGGAGCAACTGCGCCAGTTGCCGGTTCAGAAAATGCAGCTCAGCATTTTTGATGTACACAGCCAGACCTTTGAAGAAATCCGCACCCTGCTGGAAGGATTAGACATCAACCGGCTGACACCGGTAGAAGCCCTGCTCAAACTGCAGGAAATCAAATCCAGGCTGCAGTAATAATCATTACAGCGCTTTGTGCACGGGCGCCAGTACCATCCGCCTTTCTGCATCGCTTCTTCGACCATCCCATTCATGACCACCTGCTCCAGCCCGCAGAAAAAAAAGACCCGGCTCGTGCATGAACCGGGTCCTGAAAAAGCAGATCAACATTTGCTGTAGCCGGAAAGATCCGGAACAGCACCGCACGTGTTACACAACGCCCAACACCACCAACAGGGAGTAAATCACACCGGGCACCCAGAAAAGCAGGGTTAGGATCAGGCTGATCCAGAACTTGGTGTTGATAGCTTCCTGGTGCAGGTAAACAGCCAGCGGGGGCAGCAAAATCGCCAGGATCACCAGCAGAATGGTGCGCTCATCCGAGCCCTGGCGACGCATCTGCTTCATTTCCTTTTTGGCAGCGGCTATGCGGCCTTTTTTCTCCTTCCGTGAAAGGTGGCGGAATTCCTCCAACGATTGCTGCACAGCAGTGGCAGGCAGTTCGCTGGCAGGCTGCGGGATAACGTAGGCGGCAAAGGAAGGCTGCAGGAAGGTGGCAGCTGCGAACACAGAAAGCAGGATAAGTTTTTTCATACTTTAAGTTTTTTGTTTGTGCAGATTTTATCAAAAACCAAGCCGGATTCCGGTTGCTGTCATCCCATCAGGGAAAAATTTCTTTCAGCTTTTTTTCCAGTTCATCACCCCGCAGGTTCCTCGCAATCACCACCCCGTTGGGGTCGAGCAATATATTGAAAGGTATTCCCTTTACGCCGTACATACTGGCTGCTTCGTTTTCCCACCCCTTCATATCACCCACCTGCTGCCAGGTATAGCCGTCATCTTTTACGGCCTTGAGCCATTTTTCGCGGTTCTGATCGAGTGATACGCCAAAAATTTCAAAGTTCTTCTGTTTGTATTGCTGGTATGCCTTCACCAGGTTGGGACTCTCCACCCGGCAGGGACCGCACCAGCTGGCCCAGAAATCCACCAGCACGTATTTGCCCCGGAAAGAGGAAAGGGATACCGGCTTCCCTTCCGGATCGGGCTGTGTAAAATCGGGGGCCACGGCGCCTACCATGGAACGGCGGCTCAGTTCCAGTTCCTGCGCCAACTCCTGTCCCTGTACGGAGGTCTGCAGCCCGGGACTCAGCAACCCAAACAACGTAGTGGCCTTGGCGGGGTCCAGCCCGCTCTGCACTGCCTGCTTTACAAAATAAAATGAAACAGGTGATGCTGGTTGCTTCCGCATAAACACCTGCTGCTCTTCAAAGTAAAATCCGATGTAGGCGTCCAGCAGTTTTTCGAAGTTCCGCGCCAGGACATCCGTCCGCTTTTGCCGGGTGTAATGGTTCATCATCGACATCATACCGGCTTCCAGCGGCTGCAGGTGGCGTGCCTGCTGCTGAAAATTGTAATAATCCTGTACAGCGGGCGGACCCTGCACCACGGCATAGGCGAGTCGGCCGGTGGAGGTGACGGTGATGTTTCCGCCCTCGAGGAACAACTCCAGCCGGTTGGCCTGCATTTCATTGAAATCAAATTTCTTATCGCGGGGCGGATTCACTTCCTGCAACACCAGCGTAGCCTTAACGGGCTCTTCGATGGTTCCTTTAATTTCAAATTTTCCGTTAACCAGTTTGGCCTCTTCGGCAGATGCACCTTCGTTCCAATAAAGCAACACCGTCCATTTTTTGGATGACGGGGGAAGGGATCCCTTGAGTACAAATTGCTGCTCCTGCGCCAGCGCAGGTAGCGCCATGACCAGGACACACAATTGCAACAGAAACTTCATGTGATCAGAGATTGCGGAAGATTTCTTCCAGTTTGGCCTGCAGTTCTTCGCCCCGCAGGTTTTTGGCGATGATTTTTCCGTTGGGGTCGATGAGCAGGTTCTGCGGAATGGAGGTGATGCGGTACAGCTTGGCCACTTCGTTGTTCCAGAACTTGAGATCGCTCACATGGGTCCACGCAAGCTGGTCCTGTTCAATCGCTTTCAACCAGGGTTCTTTTGAACGGTCGAGCGATACGCCCAACACGGTAAACTTTTTGTCTTTGTACTTGCGGAAAGAAGCCACCACGTTGGGATTCTCCACGCGGCAGGGACCGCACCAGCTCGCCCAGAAATCCACCAGTACGTATTGCCCGCGGAAAGAAGAAAGCGATACCATTTTACCGGAGGTGTCGGCCTGTTGAAAATCCACGGCGTCGGTGCCCACAGCACCGATTTTATTCTCCATTACAATGCCGCCCACCATGCGTCCGTAATAACTGGTGCGGGCATTTTCGCCCAACTGGGAGAAGCGAACATCCAGCACTTCGGGTTGCTGCAGGAAACTATAGAGCAGGTACAGCAACAGCGGCGTTACCGGTGACTCGCGGTTGGCGGCAATATAAGCCTCTGCTTTTGCATCCAGGTCGGCAATCAACTGACGGGCCACCTGGTAAAGGGAGTCCTGCCGGCCGGCATACACCGGGCTGTTGAGTTGTTTACCCAGCTGATCGAGGTTGAAGAAGAAGGGGTCAAATTCCCGGCGGAACTGCTGAAAGGCGTCGTTGGTGGGTGATCCCTGCACGCGGGCCTGTTGCAGGGAATCGGCATGCCCCTGGAGGGTGATGCGGGAACCATCGAGAAAGATGCCCAGTTGCCGCGAACTACCACCCACCGTGAGCACATAAAGCGCCGGCTCGGCAATGGTACCTTTGAGTTCAAATTTTCCTTTCTTAACCGCCGCCTTCGCAATGGCCTCGTTCTGCGGGTTGTCGAAATGCAGGGTCACTTCCGCGTTGTCGGCCGCTCCCTGCAGGGTTCCGTTGATGGTAAAAGATTGCTGAGCCTGCAGGTAAAGGGAGCACAGGAGGGACAGAAACAGGGAAAAGGTTTGCTTCATGATGCGGAAGAATGACGTTGTTGCAAGACGTAAATCACGTCCTGCAAAGTAAAATTTTTGGCTCTTAACAAAACGATAAAGTGAAAAAGCAGGTCGGCCCCCTCGTTGAGGAACAACTCGTCGTCGTTGTCTTTGGCCTCAATGATGAGTTCGGTGGCTTCCTCGCCCACTTTCTGGGCAATTTTATTGATCCCCTTGTCGAACAGGCTCTTAACATAACTTTTACCGTCGGTGCTTTTCCGGCGCAGGTCAATGATATCCTGGAGGTAGAGCAGAAAATCATCGCTGTGGTTTTTCTCACTCCAGCAGGTATCGGCCCCGGTATGGCAGGTGGGACCGGCCGGATCGGCTTTGATGAGCAGGGTGTCCTGGTCGCAGTCGAGCAGCACCTGCTTCACCTGTAAAAAATTGCCGCTTTCTTCCCCCTTGGTCCACAGACGCTGGCGGCTGCGGCTGTAAAAGGTCACTTTACCGGTTTCTTCGGTCTGTACGAACGCAGCTTCGTTCATAAAGCCCAGCATCAGCACTTTGCCTGTCCGGAAGTCCTGGATGATGGCCGGCACAAGGCCGTCGGTGTATTTGGAAAAATCGGGTTTCACAATGATGATTAAAAGGGTGGAAAATTATGCATGCTGCCCTGCATCCCGGAGGCATGGGCCGTCGGGGATGCGGCAAAGCTACAACCGCACGGGTATATTTCTTTCTTTGAGGAAGCTTTTGAGTTCCGGGATACCGATTTCGCGGAAATGAAAAATACTGGCAGCCAGGGCGGCATCGGCCCCGGCCGTATCAAACACGTCTGCAAAGTGTTGCATGGTGCCGGCACCACCGCTGGCAATAACAGGCACGGATACCTGCCTGGCCACGGCACGGGTGATGTCGAGTGCAAACCCCTGTTTGGTACCGTCGTGGTTCATAGAAGTCAGCAGAATTTCACCCGCCCCCCGCTCCACGCCTTCACGGGCCCAGTCGAGGCACCGGCGGTCGGTTCGGGTGCGCCCGCCGTTTAAATACACATACCATTCCCCATCTTCTTCCTGCCGTGTATCAATGGCCAGCACGCAGCACTGGCTGCCGGCCGCCCGGGCAATACCGGTGATAAGGGCCGGGTCATGCACCGCTGCTGTGTTGACCGACACTTTATCGGCTCCCGACTGCAGCAGCCACTGCATATCATCCACCGTGCGCACGCCGCCGCCCACGGTAAAGGGGATGTTCACGTTGCGGGCGATGCGGCGCACCAGTTCGCTGAGTGTTTTCCGTTTTTCAACCGTAGCCGTTATGTCGAGGAACACCAGCTCATCCGCTCCCTGCCGGGCATAGAGGGCGCCCAGTTCAACCGGGTCGCCTGCATCCCGCAGGTTCACAAAATTGGTACCCTTGACGGTGCGGCCGTCTTTAATGTCGAGGCAGGGAATGATGCGTTTGGTAAGCATAAAAAACGGGCTTCCCGGGAAGCCCTGCTGCGGTTTGAGGTTGTTACGTAGCTCAGGGCCGTATTAACTGCAGCAGGCGGCCTGCGTACAGATAGCGGCGGTTCCAATAGGTTTCGGCCAGGTCGCTGATCATAACACCGCCCGATGTAGAGGCATGCACAAACTTATTATTGTGCAGGTAGATTCCCACGTGGGAGATGCCGCGGCCGGTGTTGAAGAAAAGCAGGTCACCTTCCTGGAGGTCCGTATCGCGGATGCGGTCGGTGACCTCCTTCTGCTCCCGGGCCGTGCGGGGGAGCTGCAGTCCGAAAACCGAAAGCATCAGGGTTTGTACAAACGCCGAGCAGTCAATTCCGTTGCGGGAAGTCCCGCCCAACCGGTACGGCGTTTTCCACCAGTCGTCAATGAAATCGTACAAAAACCGGTTTTGGATCAGTTCCACCGGCACGTCGAGCCGCAGGGCATATTTAAACTGGTTGATGCTGAAAAATTCAAGGGAGGCGGCGGTTCCGGCCAACTGGTTGCCCAGCTGCTGGGCAGCGGTTTTTCCGGAACTGCCCGAACGGGTGGCAACCTTTGTGGCAACCGGCTGAATCTCAATGCCTTCAATAAAGGGGCCGGTTTGTTTGCCCGCGGAACTGTTCCCGACAGGCTGAGCGCCTCGGAAACTGCTTTTCAGCGCGGTACAGCTGCTGAGCATCCATCCAAACAGTATGAGTATCAACCAATTCTTCATAAGAATCGAACTTCAGACCGGTCGCAAAGGTAGGGTTTCCGCCCCAGAGATGCAACCCTGGCATCCCGGGTTCAAACGACGATACCCGGAATAAATTGTGGAATTTTACCATCGCGCCGTTTCCGCCGGATTCCGAAATTTGGGGTTCGCTTTAAACGAAGGAACCACATGTCTGCATCCCCCTTTTCCCACCTCCATGTTCATACCCAGTATTCGCTGCTTGATGGCGCCGCCGGCATCGAAGCGCTGTATAAAAAGGCCATGAGCGATAACATGCCTGCCCTGGCCATAACCGATCACGGAAACATGTTCGGTGCCTTTCAGTTTGTTGCCGAAGCCTATAAGCACAAAAAAGAAGACGGCAGCCTGAAAGTAAAACCCATCGTGGGCTGCGAATTCTACATCACCGAAAACCGGCACCGCAAGACCTTCAGCAAAGAAGAAAAAGATCCCCGCTACCACCAGGTGCTGCTGGCCAAAAATGAAACCGGCTATCAGAATCTGATCAAGCTCACCTCGCTGGGATTCATTGAGGGGATGTACAGCAAGTACCCGCGGATAGACAAGGAACTCATCAACAAATACCACGAAGGTCTCATCGCCACTACCTGCTGCCTCGGCGCCTGGGTGCCGCAAACCATTCTCACCAAAGGTGAAGAGGAAGCCGAGAATGAATTCAAATGGTGGCTCAATATTTTCCAGGAGGATTATTACGTGGAGTTACAACGGCACGGCATGGCCGAACAGAACAAAGTGAATGAGATCCTGGTGAAGTTTGCCCGCAAGTACAATGTAAAAGTAATAGCCAGCAATGATTCGCATTACGTAGACCAGACCGATTTCAACGCTCACGATATCCTGCTCTGCATCAACACCGGCGAAAAACTGGCCACCCCCGCCCTGCGGGAGTTTTCAGACGATGATATACACATCCGCAACAAACGTTTTGCCTTTCCCAACGACCAGTTTTATTTCAAGACCACGGCCGAAATGAAACAGGCCTTTGCCGATCTGCCCGAGGCCATTGACAACACCAATGAAATCGTAAGCAAAGTACAGTTGCTGGACCTGAAAAAAGACATCCTGCTGCCGGCGTTCCCGCTGCCCAAAGAATTCCAGGGCGGGGCCGACAGTAATTTCAATCAATGGAATTACCTGCGGCATCTCACCTATGAAGGAGCAAAGGAACGGTACCACGAGATGACCCCGGAGATCGAGGAACGGATTGCCTTTGAGCTGGACGTTATCCAGACGATGGGCTTTGCCGGTTATTTTCTGATTGTAAGCGACTTCATCAAAGCCGGCCGCCAGCTGGGTGTATTTGTGGGACCCGGACGTGGTTCGGCTGCAGGCAGTGTGGTGGCCTACTGTACGGGCATCACCAACATTGATCCCATCAAGTACAACCTGCTGTTTGAACGCTTTCTGAATCCCGACCGGAAGTCCATGCCGGATATTGATACCGACTTCGACGACGAAGGACGGCAGAAAGTGATTGACTATGTGGTGGACAAATACGGCAAAAACCAGGTGGCCCAGATCATCACCTACGGTACCATGGCCGCCAAGATGAGCATCAAGGATGTGGCGCGGGTGATGGACCTGCCACTGCCCGAAAGCAATGCACTGGCCAAGCTGGTGCCGGAAAAACCGGGCATCAGTCTCAAGCGAGTGCTGCACGCCCCGCTGAAAGGCGAAAAAAGCCTGGAAGAAAAAGAAGGGCTGCAACCCGACGACCTGGAATCGGTACGGAAGATCCGCGACATCTACAACGGTACCGACCTCGCCAGCACCGTGTTGCACGAAGCCGAAATCCTTGAAGGATCGGTGCGCAACACCGGATTGCACGCGGCCGGCATCATCATCGCCCCCACAGATCTCACCGAACTGATACCGGTGTGCACGGCCAAAGATTCCAACCTCTGGGTCACCCAGATAGAAGGGAACATCATTGAAGACGCCGGCGTAATCAAGATGGACTTCCTGGGACTGAAAACCCTGAGCATCATCAAAAACGCCCTGCAACTGATCCGGCAGAACCACGGCATTGAGATTGACATTGACAATATCCCCCTCAATGATCACAAAACCTTTGAGCTGTACCAACGGGCCGAAACCATCGGGACCTTCCAGTTTGAAAGTCCGGGTATGCAGAAATACCTGAAAGAACTGAAACCCGACCAGTTTGCCGACCTCATTGCCATGAACGCACTTTACCGCCCCGGTCCGCTGGCCTATATCCCCAAATTCATCGACCGCAAACACGGCAAGGAAAAAGTGGAATACGACCTGCCCGAAATGGAAGAATTCCTGGCCGAAACCTACGGCATTACCGTGTACCAGGAGCAGGTGATGCTGCTGGCCCGCAAACTGGCCGGATTCAGCCGCGGCGATGCCGATATACTGCGGAAGGCGATGGGTAAAAAACAGAAAGCGGTACTCGACAAAATGAAAACCCAGTTTATTGAAGGCGCCACCCGGAAAGGACACCCGGCCGATAAACTGGAAAAGATCTGGAGCGACTGGGAAGCATTTGCCCAGTATGCCTTCAATAAATCGCATTCCACCTGTTACGCCTACGTGGCGTACCAGACCGCCTACCTCAAGGCCCACTACCCCGGCGAATTCATGAGCGCCGTACTCAACAACGCGGGCAGCATTGAAAAGATCACCTTCTTTATGGAAGAATGCCGGCGCATGGGCATCCAGGTATTAGGTCCCGATATCAACGAATCTCTTTCCGGCTTCGCCGTAAACAAAGAGGGTGTGATCCGCCTGGGACTCAGCGGGCTCAAAGGCGTAGGCGAAGCCGCGGTGGAAAGCATCATTGAAGAACGCAGCAAAAACGGTCCATACCGCGACATATTCGATTTCATCAAGCGCATCAACCAGCGGGCGGTGAACAAAAAGTCGCTCGAAAGCCTGGTATACGCAGGGGCTTTCGACTGCTTCCGGGAACTGCACCGGGCCCAGTATTTTCATGTGGTGCCCGGCGATTCGGCCACCACCCTCGAACGGATCATCAGCTTCGGCAACCGCTACCAGGCCAACCTCACCCAAAACAGCAACACCCTGTTTGGAGATGCCATGATGATGGATGTACCCACGCCCAAGATTCCCAACTGCGAAGAATGGACCCTTACACAGAAACTGGACTTTGAAAAAGAAGTCACAGGCATGTTCATCAGCGGACACCCGCTCGATCATTTCCGTTTTGAACTGAAGCATTACAAGATCAAGCCGGTGGCCGATTTCAACGAGTTCAAAGACTCGGTGACCCTGCAGCCCAGCCCCACTCAAAGCATCCGGCTGGCCGGGCTGGTTACCACCGCCCAGCACCGGGTAACCAAAACAGGCAAGCAGTTTGGCATCTTCGGGATGGAAGACTATACCGGTAAGATGGAATTCGCCCTCTTTGGCGAAGACTATGTTCGCTTCAAGGACTATTTCAGCCCGGGGTCCGTGTTGTTTGTAACCGGGGGCTTTAAAACCCGGTGGAACAAAACCGACGAATTTGAATTCAAAGTGGAAAAGATCATCCTGCTGGAAACAGTGAAACGAACCCTTACCAAAACCGTACAGGTAAAAGTGGAGCCCCGCTTCGTAACCGGAGAAATGATCCATTTTATTGAAACCAATGTTAAGCGCAACCCGGGGCGCAGCAGCCTGCGTTTCCAGCTGTATGAGCCGGAAGATGGCTGGACCGTGAGCATGTACACCGTGCAGAACGGGTTTGAAATGAACGATGAAATGGCGCAATTCCTCGACAACCGGCCGGAACTGGAAGTCCAGATAACCACCATTAACCAGTAGTTCCTGCTGACGGTCTGACAAACCCGCGCCAATTTGCGGGCCGGGGAGGTTACAAACAACTGTGGATATGTCAGAACAACAGGTTCCGGCGATTGGACTTAATTTTGAGTCCTCATAGCATTAAAAAAAGGAGAAAAATATGGCATTACAATTTACCGATGCAAACTTCGATACAGAAGTAATTCATTCAGAAAAACTGAGCGTAGTGGATTTCTGGGCCGAGTGGTGTGGCCCCTGCCGCGCTATCGGACCCGTTATTGAAGAACTGGCCAAAGATTACGACGGAAAGGTGAAAGTAGGAAAAGTGAATGTGGACGAAAATCCGCAGGTGAGCATGAACTTCGGCATCACCTCCATTCCTGCCATCCTTTTCATCAAAGACGGCAAGGTGGTGGATAAACTGGTGGGTGCTCAACCCAAGGCCAATTTTGTAAAAAAGATTGAGCAGCACCTCTGACCAACCGGTTAAAATTTCATTTTATCCCGCTCCCCGGAGCGGGATTTTTTTTGCTTTATACACATGCTTTCTACAATAAAAAAAACAATTGCACATAACGGTGAACTGCGGAGTATATTCGGTAAAAAAATCAGTAAACGCCGCATCCATGCACTCTTCCGATTCCACATCTGTTGCCACACCGGCCGAGCCACCCGCAGGTACCGTTATCCAGGACCCGCTGACCCATCATCATTCTTTTATTGCCGCACGCGCCTTTGAAACCGGGGCCTGTATCAGCCCCTTCCGGGCCGCGGCACAAACCCGGGAAGCCAACCGCTTTACGGTGCAGGTGGGCCCCGGTCAACACATCGTGCTGGAACCCGGTTACCTGCAGTACATCAACCACAGCTGCGACCCCAATGCATTTTTCAATACAACAACCGGCGAATTGGTGGCCCTGCGTACCATCCGGGAAGGCGATGAAATCACCTTCTTCTACCCTTCCACCGAATGGGACATGTCCGAACCCTTTGCCTGCCGCTGCGGATCCGCTAACTGCCTGCAGCAGATCAGCGGCGCCTCCGCTCTTCCGCGGAACCTGCTGCAACAATACCGGTTATCCGATCACATTCGGCAGTTGCTTGCACTTCCTGTGCTTTAAACCGTTACTTTAGGCCATGCACGTACATCCATCCCTGCAGGGAGCATCAACGGAACGGCCCTTTCACATTCATGTACTGGCGCCGCAGCTGGAGACCAGCGATGAAAACCTGGACTACTATTACGATTTCACCCAGAGTATCGGGGAATACACCCGCGTATTTGAAACCCTGCAATTGCGCTGGAGCTGGCACCCCGTAACGCTTGTCAACTACCGCGATGTAATTAACCGGATTTTTCTCCGGAACAATGAAACACCAGTGGTGCTGAACCTCTGTGATGGCGATGAAGTGAACGGTACACCCGGCCTGTCGGTCATTCATTACCTGCGACAGTACGGGCTCACCTACACCGGGGCCGATCCCGCCTTTTACGAAAACACGACGTCCAAAATCCCCATGAAGGAACGGTTCGACCGGGCCGGTGTGGCCCATGCCCCCTGGCGCCCGGTAAAAGGAACAGAAGAAACAGAGGGTATTTGCGAAGAAGTGGGAACACCGTTGATTGTGAAGCCGGCCGTGAGCGGCGGCAGCATGGGACTGGGAGTGGGAA
Source organism: uncultured Chitinophagaceae bacterium (assembly GCA_937862815.1). Lineage (GTDB taxonomy): Bacteria > Bacteroidota > Bacteroidia > Chitinophagales > Chitinophagaceae > Lacibacter. The sequence continues at coordinate 84,266 of CALMED010000016.1, forward strand.
ACGTGGTACACAATGATCCAGACCTCCGGCAGGTGGTGTCCCGCCTCTACGAAGGATACCGCGGCTGGGACCTGGCCTGGGGCGGACTGGTGGCCGAGCGGTTTATCGCGGGTCCGGAGTTCACGGTCTTTATTGTGGGCTCCCACCACCTGCCCGCACACCGCATCATCTACACTCCGGTTGAACGGGTGTTTCATCCTGCTCTGCCGGCAACGGAAAAATTCCTGTCGTTCGACCGCCTCTGGGAAACCTACGAAACCGAACAACCCATGCAGGAACAGGCCGATTTTTACCAGTACCAGCTGCCACCGCAGGATTTACAGCAACGCCTGCAAGACCTGAGCTGGGCCGCTTATTGTGCTGTGGAAGGCACCGGCTATGGGCGGGTGGACCTGCGGCAGGATGAACAAAGCGGGACATTGTATGTACTGGAAGTAAATGCCCAGTGCGGGTTGAGTGAAGACGAAAATTATACCTCCATCGGCGCCATCGCCCGGCTGGGGAAGCACAACTACGCGGACATGATCCTGCACATCCTGCAAGATGCGCTGCTCCGCCATTATCCAACCAAATGAACCGGGCGCACCAGGCCCGCCTTGTTGTTATGAAGATCTGTGTATTGCAACCCGACTACTCGGCCACCTCGGTTGACTACCGCCATTACGATCCGCCCCGCAACCTGGCGCCCCTGCTGCCGGGCGACCGGGTGGATCATGTTTTTCTTGACAAGCGCAGCACCTACCGGCAACTGCTGGATCTGCGCCAAAACGGGTATGATTGCTTTGTTAATCTCTGTGAAGGCTACCTCGAATGGGACGTGCCTTCGATCGACGTGATTCACAGCCTCGAAGCGCTCAATCTCCCCTACACCGGACCGGATGCCCGCCTCTACGACCCCACCAAAGAAATCATGAAATACGTGGCTTATACCGAGGGGATTGACACGCCGGCCTACACACTGGTTACCAGCGGTAACAACCTGGACGCACAGGTGCAACACCTGCGCTTCCCGTTGTTTGTGAAACCCGCCAAGGCAGGCGACAGCCTTGGCATTGACGAACAGGCGCTGGTACAGGACCCGGGGGCCCTCCACACACAGGTGCGGCGCCTGCTGGCACAGTTCCCCGAACTGCTGGTGGAGGAATACATTGCCGGGCGGGAGTTTACCGTTCTGGTGGCAGGTCTCGCTGATGGCGACCGGAGTTGCCGCGTGTTTCAACCCATTGAATACCGGTTTCCCGCCGGAAGAAGTTTCAAAACCTATGCCCTCAAAACCTCCGAACTGCACCCGGAATGCAATGTGCCCGTAACGGAAGCTCCCCTCCGTCGGGAGCTGGAGGAAAGTGCCCGCCGCATCTTCCGGAGTTTTGAAGGTGTGGGTTACGCCCGCATGGACTTCCGCATGGATGAAGCCGGACGGCTGTTTTTCCTGGAAGTGAACTTCACCTGTTCCGTCTTTTATACCGGTGGGTACGAAGGCTCTGCCGATTACATCCTGCGGACCGATGGCATCGGGCAGGAAGGATTTCTCCGTCATATCATTGCCGAAGGCATCAGCCGTCACCAACGCCGCCAGCAATGCTACCGCATGAAAGGCAATGCCATCGCCGGCTTTGGAATCTATGCCACACGGGACATCGCCCCCGGTGAAATCATCTACAAAGGAGAGGAGCGGCCGCAACGCGTAGCCACCCGCCGTTGGGTGGAAAAGCACTGGAAGCCGGAAGAGCAGCAGTTGTTCCGGCACTATGCGGTACCCCTGAGCCGGGAAGTGTACCTGCTGTGGGACAAGGAACCTGCTGCCTGGGCTCCGCAGAACCACTCCTGCCAGGCCAATACCGGGTATGAGGGACTGAACCTCGTGGCCCTCCGGGCAATTGCGGACGGGGAGGAACTGACGCTGGATTACCAGGAACTACTCGATGAATCGGCCGAACCATTTGATTGCCAATGCGGTGCGCCCAACTGCCGCCAAAAGATCCGGGGTTTACCGGGCAACTCGGTGACCCAACGGGAGGGATATTTCAGAAAATCATAGCAAGATCGCTTACCGCCGCTCTCTAAATTTGCACCGCTTATCCATCGGTTGCCGGGACCACTAAACCCGGCGCCTTCCGGATGGTCTCACAGTACGGTTGATGCATATGAAGCGAAGTTGGGTTATACAAACCATTTGGAGCGGGCACCGGTACCGGCTATTGCTCACGTACAGCCTCTACGCTGTGGAAATGCTGGGGTTGTTGCTCCGGCCTTATTTTCTGGGTGAGGCGGTAAACGGGCTCATCCGCCAATCGTACCAGGAACTGTTCTGGCTTATTGGCGCCCACCTGCTGTGGGTGGTGACCGGTACCATCCGGCACCGGTACGACAGCCGCACCTACTCCGATATTTATACGGCGTTGGTGGTTAACCTGGTAAACCGCAACCCCAACAAAAGCATTTCCCGACTGAGCGCCCATTCCACCTTGTCGCGGGAACTGATTGACTTCCTCGAATTTGATCTGCAGTACATCATTGAAGCGGCCTACAACATCCTCGGCTCGCTGGTGCTGCTGTTTTTCTACGATGCACAGGTGGTACTGATCTGCCTGAGCACCCTCCTGCCGGTGAGTTTGTTTTCGTACTGGTACGGCAGGCGCATGCGGCAACTAAACCGCAACAAACACGATGAACTGGAACAACAGGTGGAAATACTGTCCAGCCGCAACCCGCTGCGCATCAAACAACACTATTCGCAACTGCGTAAATGGCAGGTGAAGATCAGCGACCAGGAAGCCTGGAATTTCGGGGTGATGGAATTGCTGGTGCTGGCCCTGCTTACGTCGGCCCTGCTGGTGTCGGCTCGGGTGCAGGGTGCCCCGTTACAGGCAGGTGATTACATCGGCATCTATACCTATATTCTCAAATTCGTAGGCGGACTGGATACCATCCCGTATGCGGTACAGCGGGTGGCGGCGCTGAGGGACATCCTGCAAAGGGTGGAAACCCAGGGCGAAGAACTGGAACACGATCCGGAGCCCTTTCTCAGCGAAGTGGCCTGATCTGCCATCTGGAAACTGTAATATCAGTGCTGCACTTCCGGCAAGGCGTTGGGATCGTGCTTGTGCTTGAAAAGTACAGCAAATAAGACCGCCACAACCAGCGAATAAACTGCAAACGTGAGCCAGATGCCCTGCCAGTCTTTCCCTTCACCAGAAGTAAAGTAGGTGTCAATGAGGTAACCACTGATCATGCTGCCGAGGAAGGCCCCCACCCCGTTGGTCATCATCATGAATAAACCCTGGGCACTGGAGCGGATGGAAGCGCTGGTGGTGGTTTCCACGAACAGGGAACCGGAGATATTGAAGAAGTCGAATGCCATCCCGTACACGATGCAGGAAAGAATAATGAGCCAAAGTCCCTCCTCCGGATTGCCGTAGGCAAAAAATCCAAACCGCAACACCCAGGCCAGCATGGAAAACAACATCACTTTTTTGATGCCGAACCGCTTCAGGAAGAACGGGATGGTGAGGATGAAGAGGGTTTCGGATATCTGCGAAATGGACATGATAATGGTGGAATATTTCACCACAAACGAATCGGCATAGGCCGGTATGTTTTTGAAATCATCGAGAAAGGAATCGCCATACATGTTGGTCAGTTGCAGGGCCGCTCCGAGGAACATGGAAAAAATAAAAAACAACGCCATTTTGTAGTTGGTAAAAAGCCGGAAGGCGTGCAGTCCCAGCTGCTCAGACAGCGACGCTTTTTCGGAAATGCTCCGCTGGGGCGGACATTTGGGAAGCGTAAAAGCATACACGCCCAGCAAGAGCGCTGCAATGGCAGCGATGTAAAACTGGTTGGCATTGGCCTTGCTGCCGCTGAGGTTGGTAGTCCACATGGCGATGATAAACCCAACGGTGCCCCATACCCGGATGGGCGGGAACACCTTCACCACATCGTACCCGTTCCGTTTGAGAATGTTGTAGGCGATGGAATTAGAAAGCGCAATGGTGGGCATGTAGCAGACCATGGCAGCCAGAATCACGTAAAACAGGGTGTTGGGATCGTTCACCTGCGGCACGTAGAGCAGGATCAAGCCATACAACACGTGCAGGATGCCGTACAAACGCTCCGCATTGATCCACCTGTCGGCCAGGATTCCGGCCAGCGTGGGCATAAAGAGTGAGGAAAGTCCCATGGTGGAGAAGATAGCGCCAAACTCGGCGCCGGTCCAGCCCTTGGCATTAAAACAATAGGTGCCGATGGTGATGAGCCAGGCGCCCCACACAAAAAACTGCAGAAAACTCAGTGCAGTCAGTCGCAATTTCAGATTCATATGGAAACTGGTTGGTTGATCAGATACAGGGTGGGAAGATAGTATTTTTTATGCACGCCGGCAGGGTTGCCATCCTGCTTTTGCCGCATACGTTCCGGTTTTGCTGCCCGCATTTTCCTATTTTAGCAGTTCAACATTTTTATGCGGCCGTTTTACCTCTTGCTACTCCTGTTGTTCTCCGTCACTACCGTTCAGGGTCAGAAACGGCCAGGCACCACAATGCTGCCTACCGGCTTCCAGCGTTGCGGCAGCCAGTGGGTGCGGCAGCAATTACACCAGGCCTACCCGCAGCTGACCGCTGCGGCTGACGGGGAGCGCAGGCGTACCCTCGAACAATACCGGCAGATCCTGCGGGGAGAACCCGGCCGCATCAACAGCAGTTATACGATACCCGTAGTGGTACACATCCTACTCCCCGATCCTTCGCTGATTACCGATGCGCAGGTACAATCGCAGCTGGAAACACTCAACACCGATTTTGGCGGACTGAACGCCGACAGCACCCGTCTCCCCGCCGCTTTTAAACCATTGTACGGAAAAAGCAACATCCGCTTCTGCCTTGCCCGCACCGACCCGCGGGGCGATGCCACCAACGGTATTTTACGAAAAGCCAGTACCGTTACTTCTGTTCCCGGCCTCAACGATCCCGTAAAGGCCGACTGTAACGGGGGGAGCGATGCGTGGGATCCTGCCCGGTATCTCAACATCTGGGTCTGCCAGGTGCCGCAGCAGTTCCTTGGCTATTCCTTTTTTGCGTCGGACCTGTTATCGGTTGTTCCCTTGCGGGAACGGGGGCTGGTGATGGGTTTCCGGGCCTTTGGCCGGGGCGGCACCGCACAGGCGCCGTTTAACCTGGGCCGTACCGGCACCCACGAAACAGGGCACTTTTTTGATCTGTTTCACACCTGGGGCCCCAACAACTGCGGGGGGGCGCAGTCCTGTGCCGATGACGATGAAATTGCCGATACGCCTTTGCAGCTGCGTTGCACCTACGGTGCTCCTCCGGCCGATTCGGTGATCACCGATGCCTGCTCGCCTGCAGCGCCGGGGATCATGTGGATGAATTTCATGGATTATGTAGACGACCGCGCCATGGTGTTTTATACACCGCAACAATACGCCCGCATGGAAGCCACCATTCTGGCCAACGCATGGGTGTTGCAGCTGGCCACGTCAACCGCCTGCAACCCACCCCCGGCCCGCAACCGAGACCTGCGCTTTGAGGGGTTCCGTGATCCCGGATTTGAAGTGTGCGGGCGGGCATCAGACACTGTACAGGCCTGCAGCAACAGCTACCGCCCGCTGGTAAGCTACCGCAACGTGGGTAGTGATACCATCCGTTCCCTTGTCTTTACCGCACGGCTCGGTAACGGCAGCAATGTGGTAACCAACTGGACTGGCTTGCTGCCGCCGCAAAGCACGGCCACTTTTACGCTCAACCCCCTGCCTCTCAGTACCGGCATTAACAACAACCTGCTGGTGTACAGTGCACTTCCCAACAGCCTGGCCGACGAACAGCCAGCCAATGATACCGGCCGGCTGGCCGCCGTGGTGTATCCGTTGGGAACCCTGCCCCTTACAGAAGGATTTGAGTCCACCCCGTTTCCGCCTGTCAACTGGCTGCGTTATAACCCCGATGGCGATACCACCTGGCGCCGTACCACCCGGGCCGCCCGGCAGGGCAATGCTTCCCTGTTCATCAACAATTACGATTACAACGCCAATGGGCTGAGCGACTGGATGATCACACCCCTGCTGCCCGTAGCGGGCAAAGACTCCGTGTTTCTGCGCTTCCAGGTGGCCGCAGCCACATTCAGCCTGCCGGATGCGCCGTTTAATCCCACCGATACGTTGGAGATATTATACACAGCCGACTGTGGCGCTGGCTGGAACCGGGTCTACAAAAAATGGGGCAGCCAACTGGTAACAACCGGCAATGTGGCCGTGGATTCTGCCTTCGTACCCGGGACCGCGCAGTGGCGGTCCGACTCGGTATACCTCGGCGATTTCAGCGCCTCCGCGTCCGGGTTCATCCGGGTGGCTTTCCGCAACATCACCAACTATGAAAACAACCTGTACATAGATGATGTACAGATCTACTTCCGTGAAGTAAATCCTAACCTCCGGCGAAAAGGGGTAATGGCAACTCCCAATCCTTTCCGGAACACCGTGATGGTACAACACTACCCTTCACCCATCAACCTCGAATACATGGAAGTGTACAACAGCATGGGGCAACGGGTGTGGCAACGGCGATTTGCATTGGGCAGCACCGAACCCGTTCTGGGTCCGAATTCTCTGGAGATCGACCTGGCCGGGCAACCCGCCGGCATCTACTTCCTGTCCATCACCTACCGGTCGGCACCCCGCAAAATCATCAAACTGGTGAAGACCTTGTAGAAGAACTGAAGCCGGCCGGCGGCACCCGACTGAAACAAAACGTAATCCATTCACTCCACCGCGGAAATCCACACGGCCGAGACAGCCGCATACCGTACCTTTGCACCGGATAAAACTGCCCCTGAACTGGATCTCCACAGCGGCAGCCCTAAATAGTGAAACGCATGCAAACTGGAATTGAAGCCCTGGTACAACTACCCGCCACCACGCCTGAACTCCGGGCGGTGGCAGCAAAAATTTACAACCGCGAGCGCATCACCGATGCCGACGCCCTGCTTTTGTTTGAACAGGGTTCCCTCCCCTTCCTGGGCACTCTGGCTAACCATGTACGGGAACGAATGCATGGCAACACCACCTACTTCAACCGTAACTTTCATATTGAGCCCACCAATGTTTGTGTATTCAGTTGCAATTTCTGCTCCTATTCCCGCCTTTATGCCAAGCGCGAAGAAGGGTGGGAACTGAGCATTGATCAGATGCTCCACATCGTGAAGAAATATGACGGGGTACCTGTTACGGAAGTTCATATTGTAGGCGGCGTGCATCCGAAGATGGACCTGGCTTTTTTTGCCGACCTGCTGAAAGCCATCAAATCGCATCGCCCCGACCTGCACATCAAAGCATTTACGGCAGTTGAATACGATTACATGTTCCGCAAAGCCAAAGTGAGCGTGGAAGATGGCCTGCGCTTCCTCATTGCTGCAGGACTCAATTCCATTCCCGGCGGTGGCGCCGAAATCTTTCACCCGGAAATCCGGCAGCAGATCTGTGCCGACAAAGTAGATGCCGACGGCTGGCTGGAGATCCATGAAACGGCCCACCGGCTGGGCCTGCACAGCAATGCCACCATGTTGTACGGCCATATAGAATCATACCACCACCGCATTGATCACATGAGCCGGCTACGGAACCTGCAGGACCGCACACTGGGCTTCCAGACCTTCATCCCGCTGAAATTCCGGAACGCCGATAACGACATGAGCCAGGTGCCCGAAAGCACCATTGTGGAAGACATGAAGATGTACGCGGTTGCCCGCCTCTATCTCGATAATTTCCCGCACCTGAAAGCTTATTGGCCCATGCTGGGACGGCACAATGCCCAAATGACAATGGGTTTTGGCGTGAATGATATTGACGGCACCATTGACGATACCACCAAAATCTACAGCATGGCCGGCAGCGAAGAGCAAACCCCCACCATGACCACCGAAGAACTGGTAACCCTCATCCGGCAGGTAAAACGTAAACCGGTGGAGCGGGATACCTTGTACAACGTTATCAAAGACTACAGCGACAGTGTGCCGGTATCCGAAGCAGGGTTCTCCAGCAACTGAAATACCTGAGAATGGCAAGATGATAAAATGCTGTACCGTATTCCTGAGACAACCTTTTTTAGAAACGCGACCTATAACGCTCACGGTATGGACATTCCCGACCTCATCGGGATTGCGCTGAACCAACTATCGCTTCAATGACTCAATGTATTTCCGGGATTTCTTTGATTTAATCTCTCTTTCTCTGCTCAGAGCAGCGGCCTTTGTTGCAAACGATTCCACGTGATAATAGGTCCAGTCGTTTACATTGCCCGTAAATCCTTTGTGATGGGTATTGTGCCGCCGGAGCCGTTCCTCCAGGTCGTCGCCGGTGGAACCAATGTAATAGCGGTCGCGCTGTACTGAATACAGAATATAGGTGTGCCAGGTCATAAATGAAAAACCCCGCTTTTAGGCGGGGTTTTGTGGGAGCACAACCTGTACCGCTAACGGTACGGACTCGAACCGCGCACCCTCCCGACTTAGTCGGGATGCTCTGAACCAACTGAGCTATGCTCCCAATA
>CALMED010000017.1 GCA_937862815.1 uncultured Chitinophagaceae bacterium
TATCAATTCCTGGACAGCCGGCGCAAAACTTGTTTTTGCTGGAGGGGCAGATCAGGCAACAACTGGTCTGACAGCAAGCATGACTTTTGTAAATATTGAAGTAAATAAAACAATTGGATCAAGTGTAACTACAGATGGGAATTTGCGATTTGGAACCTTGTTGAAAATAATCAGCGGAACTTTAATTAGTGGAAGTACCAGGGATATACAAGGAACTTCTGCCTCATCAAATATTGAGATTGATGCAAATGGCACTTTGACACAAAGTGGTGGTAATGGTGTAATTAGAGTCGGCAGTAGCGGAACTGATCCCATTGGTAACGTTACTGTTGATGGCGTGATGAATCTGAATACTACTTCCGGAAGTGGCATTAACATTACTAGTCTGAATATACGAAGCGGCGGAAGGGTTAATTGCACATTCTCAACATCAGCAACTTTATTTACTGCAAATTCAGGAATAACTGTGGCGGGGAATGCGATTTTTGACTTCGTCAATGTCGCAGGCACTGCAAGTGGTTTTGCAGCGGGTTCTTCGCTGACCGTTGCAACTAATGGTCTGTTAAGAGTGGGGGCGGCAGCAATTTTGTTTCCAACAACAACAGTATTTAATGGTACAGTTGAATTTTACCGGTCTGGGACACAGACCATTCCTGCAGCATCCTACAATTATCTCTGGTTAAGCGGCACCAGTACAAAAACATTAGGAACCGGCACGACAACTATCCCAAACAACGGTACTCTTGAGATGGGGGGTGTTGCCACGTCCCCAACTTTAGCGTTGGGAGGAAATACACTTTCAGTTTCCAATATCAATACCACTCTTATTTATTCTTCTTCCGGCACTCAAACCGCTACCGCAAATGAATGGAGTTCAAATTTTATTAATGTAGTAATTAATAATTCTTCAGCTTCAGGCGTTTCAATGGCAGGTCTAAACAGAACGATTACAGGGAATCTTAATTTAATTAACGGCACATTAAATATTGGTGCTGGGGGAACCTTAATTTTAGACGGAGCCTCTCTTTCCAGAACAAATGGTTTTTTAGCCGGTACCGGAACAAGTGATTTTACAGTAACCGGAATAACAGGTGGTTCGATTACAATACCTCAAAACGGGAATACCACATTGCGTACGTTAACAGTTGGAGGATCACGTTATGTATCAATGGATGGAATAAATAGCATTACAATAAGCAACCTACTTAGCATTGCAACTGATGCTACTTTTGATACAGGAGGAGATGCCAGCCAATTAACATTAAGTGGAACTCCTTCAATTTTAGTTAACGGACGGTTTATAACCCGGCACCCAGGTGGTCTTAATGGAAGCGGGACAGCAGTTCCTTCAATTCCTATTACTTTAAATGCAGGATCAACAGTTGAGTTTGGCCGTTCAGGTGACCAATCCGTACAAGGTGCTACCGCCCCGAATTACAAGAATGTAACCTTTTCAGGAAGTGGAATTAAAACCCTTATAAGCACAACCAACCCTCACCCAGACGGTACAGTTACTATATCCGGTTCTGTAATTTTCAATCAACAAAATTTCGCATTTGGTGACGCAGGCACAAATCTTACCATGACGGGTGGTCGTTTCCGCATGGCAGGAACGGGTACCAAACCCGACATCACAGGAACATATAATATTACCGGCGGAGTGGTGGAATTTTATGGCGGCACGGCGGCTACTTCACAAACTATTCGGGGAGGCACTGGCATCCTCTACCAGAATATTGAAGTTAACAGTCCGTTCGTTGCCAATTCAAATTCCAATATCAATCTTAGGGCTAATGGGTCGTTCACCATTCTCAACGGAGCCATTTTCACCATAAACGATGAAGGAATCGTAGGAGACGGCAGTGGTACACAGAGCGTTACCGTACAAACCGGTGGCACATTCCGTTGTGGGGATACACATGGATTCAGTGGTGGCACCGGAGCTAACGCCACTTCCGTAAACGGCAACATCACCAATATTATCTTACAAGCGGGTTCCACTGTGGAATATTCCCGTGCCACCACCACCCAGGTATTTTCGAGCCGTTCCGATTATCAAAATGTAACAATCAGTGGCGGAGCACCGAAGACACTGAACGGGCCGGCAACCATGGCTGGTGTGCTTACGCTTTCCAACGGACTGGTAAACACAGACAACACAAACATACTTGCGCTGTCTTCCACCGCCACCTGCCCCGCTGGTGGAAATGACAATTCCTTTGTCAACGGTCCCATGCGCAAAACCGGCTCAGCCGATTTTATATTTCCCGTTGGCACCAATGCACCAGGGGTCAACCACTACCGTACCATTGGTGTCTCCAACATATTGCCAAGCAGCGAAACCTTTACCGCCCGGTTTATTGTGGCGAGTGCCAGCGCGTTGGGTGTTGTTGTTGCACCCCTGCAACGGGTGAGCCGTTGCGAGTACTGGACTCTGGACCGTGCCGGATCCAACACGGCCAATGTTACGCTTTCCTGGACGCCACAGAGTAAGTGCAACGGCCCCTATGTCACCGATTTCACGTCGGTGGTGGTGGCACATTTTAACGGCACCCAGTGGGTACTTCACGGCCGCAACAGCGGAACAGGTGATGAAACGGCCGGCACTGTAACCTGGAACAATGTGAGCACGTTCAGCCCCTTTGCTATCGGTACCACCAGCGTGCTGCAAAACCCCCTCCCCTTCGACCTCACTTCCTTCCGGGCCACAGCCCGCAACCAGGCGGTGCAGCTCGACTGGAGCGTGAACAACAACGACCAGCTGCAAGCCTACACCGTGGAGCGCAGCGCCGACGGGGTACGGTTTGAACCCGTTGTATCGTTGCAGGCACGCGGCTTTGTACAGCAGGCCGCCTACCGCGAAACCGACAACCGGCCGCTCAGCGGCTGGAACTTCTACCGCATCAAAGCCACCGACCTGCAGCAGCAGGTACACTATTCGCACATTGAAAAAGTGCGCATGGGCAACGGCTTTGCCGTACAGGTGAGCCCGGTACCGGCCAAAGACCGGCTGCAGGTAAGCGTGGACCCCGCCGCCGGCTTCCGCCAGGTGCAGCTCACCAACAGCCTGGGCCAGGTGCTGCTGCAACAGCCCATCACCCAGCGTATTACCAGTCTTGATTTGTCGCGCTTCAGCGCCGGCATGTACTTCCTGCGGCTCGTGGGCAACCAGGAAACCAGGGTGCAACAAGTGGTGAAAGAATAAACAGCATACAACAAAATACAAAGGGCTGTCTCAAAAAGTAAAAGAGTTTCACGCAACGTTCGCAAAGAATACAAAGTGCGCTAAGATAGCGTTTCTGATCCCGTCTTTGTTTCTTTGTCTTCGTGGCCGCTTTGTGTGTAATACCCCTTATAAGTCAGCCTCTTTTTGTTATCGGGTAACAAAAACATAACACAAAAACAAGCAGAGGAGGCAAAGCGACAAGGGTCACCAATTCCCATGTAAATCAATGCCTTGCACCCAGTTTATCCCGTGCACAGCCAGGGGAGCGCCCGTCCGGCAGCAAACGGAACAGCGGTACAAAGCTCCTTCTGTGTAACTTTACATCTCTTTGGCTCTCATCTAAATTAAAACGACTATGCAACCGAATTCTACACAAAGCCTTTCCGCTGTTTTTTCATTATTGGCCACCAACAGACGGTTTGCCGGCCTTTTGCTTGCAAGCCTGACCCTGCTGCTGGCGGCTTACCAACCCGCATGGGCCCAATTTGGAAACAACAACCTGGCGGTGCTGGTGGCAAACGGAACCACCACCAATACGAGTGTGAGCGTGATAGAGATCAATAAGACGTCCGCCAACCAAACAGCCGTACAAACCATTGATCTTCCTGCCACAGGCGCCAACGCCATTCGTGTTTCCGGGTCCGGTACAACAACTTTGTATGCCTCTAACTCGGCCGACGGAACCCTGCTTTGCTTTACCGGGCACAACACGGAAAACACCAGTAGCAATGTCACAGGCTTCCAGGATACAAAAACGGTTATCACCCTTAATAACGCCGGCACAATCGCTTACCCAGCCCGTTATACCGGCACCGGTACCAACCAGACCCGCGGAAGCACCACCAACAACAATACCGACTTTTTCATTGCCGACCAGGGAGGGCAATACACCAATAACGCCACATCTGCCTCCCCCACCGGCAACTTCCGGGGCATCAAAACATTTGGCGGCGTGGTGTACCTGAGCCAGGCCAGCGGCGTGGCTACCAACATTGAAGTGGCCACCACCTCCGCCCTTACCGGCGGCACCATCACCGGGCTGCCCGGCCTCACCAACAACTCCAGCACCTTTGACTTTTACCTCATCTCCTCCGGCACCAACGGCAGCACCTTTGATGTGCTTTACATCATTCGCAATACATCCGCCACCGCCGGTACCATCGCCAAGTATTCGCTGGTAAGTGGTACCTGGACCGCCAACGGCACTTACACCACCAACTTCGGTGGCTTTGCGCTGGCCGCCGAAAAATCGGGCAACGGCGCCCAACTGTATGTTACAACCGGCGCCGGCGCCACCGCCGCCAACCGCGTGGTGCGCCTCACCGACGCGGCCGGTTTTAACGCGGCCCTTGACATCAACACCGATAACAACGTGACTCTTTTCACCGCCGCCGCCGGAACAATTCTTAAAGGTGTGGTATTCGCACCCAAAGCGGCCGATCCCTCCAGCGTTTCCAACCTGCTCATCGAACGGGGCATCAGCGTCTATCCCAACCCGTTACCCCGCCAGCAGCCGCTGTTGCTGCAGTTCCGCAACAGTGCCCCCGCCCGCTACGAGGTAGTTGTGTACAACCTCAACGGTACCCAGGTGGTGCGCCAGGTGGTAGCCCATCCCGGCGGCAGCAGCATCCACCGCGTGGAACTGCCAGCCTCCCTCGCTCCGGGTACGTACATTGCTGAATTTACCGACACAAAAGGCAGCCGGGGCCATGCGAAAATCATCGTACATTAACAAGCAACCCATGATTGGAAAAAGGTGGCCCTGTGCCACCTTTTTTAATGGCATCAAACCCGCCTGCATAACCCGAATACACTACGCTTAAAAATGCTTAACTTACCAGATGAAAAATGCTCCGTGTATGTTGCTCCCCTTACGTAACAGTTACATCACCTGCTCACTGTTACTGCTGCTGGCTGTACCGGCCTTCCTCAGCTGCAACAATCACTCCAACGGACAGAGTACCGGAAACCTCACCGACACCCTCCCCCCCCAGCCGGTGGATGTAACCCTGCCCGGCACCTTTTCCGAACCGGGCAAACTGAAATTCGACAGCAGTGCCATTCACGGCTTTTTTGTTCAGTTTCCCCGGCTCCGTGAGTTTGAGGGCCAGGTAGTCCGCTTCTACAGCAACCGCCAATTCGCCTATGCATGGTACGACCGGCAGGGACTCATTGAACAGGCCTACAACCTGTACAACAAAATTGAAAACATTGGTGATGAGGGAACCGCTACCACACTCCTGTACGAACCGGAACTGCGGCACCTGGTAGACAGCGATACCGCGGAGGTGTCGAAGCAAAAGCCCAACCTGCAACTGGAGCTGATGCTCACCGCCCAGTACTTTTTCTACGCCCGTCACATCTGGAGCGGACTGGGAGAAAAAGCCATGCGGGAAACCAAATGGGACCTGCCGCGGAAAAAACTTTCCTATTCCGCCTTTCTTGATTCGCTGCTCGAAGCCCCAAAAGGGCAGTTCATGCAAACCGAACCGGTATACCACCAGTATGCCAAACTTAAAGAGCACCTCAAACGCTACCGGCAAATTGAAGCCGCCGGCGGCTACCCGAAAATTGTGGCCGATAAAAAATCCTACCGGCTGGGCGACTCCAGCCCGGTGATCGGCGTCATCCGTAAGCGGCTGGAGCTGAGCCGCGACCTGCCCGCCAATAACAACAGCCACCTGTTCGATGAAACGCTGGAAGCCGCTGTGAAACAATTCCAGCACCGCTATGGCATGAAGGAAGACGGCGTGGTGGGAGCCGGCGTACTGGCCGAAATGAATCAACCCATAGAAAAGCGCATCCGCCAGCTCATCGTTAACATGGAACGCTGCCGCTGGCTACCGGTAACGCTTAACCGTGATTACTTTGTGGTGAACGTGCCGGAGTTTCGTTTCCATGCCTATGAAAATGATTCACTGGCCTGGAGCATGAAAGTGGTGGTGGGAAAGGTCATCCACGAAACAGCCATCTTCAACGGCATGATGAAATACGTGGTGTTTGCCCCCTACTGGAACGTGCCGCCGGGCATCATGCGCAACGAAGTGCTGCCGGCCATACGAAGAAACCCCAACTACCTCGCCCGCAATCACATGGAATGGAACGGAAAGATGATCCGCCAGAAACCCGGGCCCTGGAATGCCCTGGGCAAGGTCAAGTTCCTCTTCCCCAACAGTCACAACATCTACCTGCACGACACACCGGCTAAAAACCTGTTCGACCAGGACCAGCGGGCCTTCAGCCATGGCTGCATCCGGGTGGAGCAACCGCAGCGGCTGGCGGAATATGTGTTACGGCATCAACCCGAATGGACCGATGCCCGCATAGACTCGGCCATGAAGGGCACCAAAGAATTGTATGTAACCATCAAACAACCCATCCCGGTACTGATTGCGTACTTCACTGCCTGGGTGGACAAAGACGGACTGCTCAACTTCCGCAAAGACCTCTACAAGCGCGATGAGCGGCTGGCTGAAATGATCTTCGAATCAACAAAACGCTGATATGACCTACTCCCGCATCATCGCCGGTACCATGAAATGGGGGGCCTGGGGCGCCCGCTTCAGTACCGGAGACTACGACCGCATGATCCGGCATTGCCTGGACCAGGGTGTAACCACCTTTGATCATGCCGACATTTACGGCGATTATACCACGGAAGCGGAGTTCGGGGCCGTACTTCGGCAAGACCCCTCGTTGCGGAGTCGCATGCAGTTGATCACCAAATGCGGTATCCGGAAAGTATCGGCCAACCGGCCGCACCATAAAATTAAATCGTACAACACCTCCGCCAACCACATCATCGAATCGGTGGAAACCTCGCTGGACAACCTGCACACCGATACCATTGACTGCCTGCTGCTGCACCGTCCCGATATGTTACTGGATGCCGATGAAGTGGCGGGGGCGATCACGAAGCTGCAGGAACAAGGCAAAATCCTCCGGTTTGGCGTGAGTAATTTCAAACGCTGGCAGGTGGAGCTCCTGCACAGCCGGGTACCGCTCACCACCAACCAGGTACAATGTTCCGTATTGCACCTCGATCCGTTTACCGATGGCACCCTGGATCAATGCCAGCAACTGCAACTGGTGCCCATGGCCTGGAGTCCGCTGGGCGGCGGCAACCTGTTCCAGGAAAGGGAAGACGAACGGCATCAACGCATTACGGCCGTGGCGTCATTGCTTGCTGAGGAATACGGTACCGGACCGGATATCATTCTCCTCAGCTGGCTGCTCTCCCATCCGGCGCGAATCCATCCCCTCCTGGGCACCACCCGCCCCGAACGGGTGGAAGCGGCCCTGGAAGCCACCCGTTTCCAGCTCACCCGTGAACAGTGGTTCATGCTGTGGCGGGCCAGTACGGGCAAAGAGGTGGCTTAAACGTCAATAACGAAAACGGAACTTCCCGGGCAGAAGGGTAAGGGTAAAGTGATCGCTCTCCATGTATTCGCCGTCCAGTTGTGCGGGTAACACCCGGTCGCATACCACCGTAAACTGAACACCCGGCCGGTGTTCCACCACCGGGAGCTGCAGGTGACGGCCCCGCTGGATCAGGGGCAGGTAATACAGGCGTTGCAGCACCCGCAGGGGCTGTACCAATATGAGATCCAAGAAGCCATCGTTGACGGACGACACGGGAGAAATGCGAAATCCCCCGCCGGTCTGCCCGGAGTTACTGAAAAAAACCAATAGGAAGCGGCCCTTACGCGAAAAGCCCGGCGCTTCAATAGAAAAGCCGGCCTCCCGGAAGCCGAAGATGGTACGCAGCACCACCAGGTAATAGCCCAACAGTCCCCCGATAAACCGTACCCATTTCATCTGCCGGAGCACCACCCCGTCGAAGCCGATGCCAACGGCATTCAGGAAAAGACGTCCATTGCAGTTACCGGCATCCACCCAACGCGGTTCGGCCTGCAGGGCAAGCCGGTATTGCTGCTGCAGGTTCAGCGGGCCGTACAGGGTGGTGGCAAAGTCGTTGCCGGTCCCGCCTTTGAACAGGAACAGGGAAGCGCTTACATCCGGGTAATGATTGATAAAATAATTGAGGGTACCGTCGCCACCAACTATCCATACATCGGTACAGGAAGAAAGATCCTCCGGCCATTGATCGGGATAAGTTGCATGAGAAATACCCGCAGTTGTGAGTTGTTGTTGCAGATAACGGACCACCCGCAACGACCTGCCCTTGCCGGCACGCGGGTTACCCAGGAGGGCGATGTTTCTGTTATGCAGGTAATCCAAGGACGATAAATGTACGGCAAAGAATGAAATGCGCTATTTTCACGCGATAGAGAATATGCCATGATGTTCAAGAGACCGTTGCTGCTGTTCTTCCTGGTTGCCGCCGTTTACCTGCTGGCGATACCCGTGGACACCATGGACGTGGACGCCTCCCAATATGCTTCCATGAGCCGGGAAATGAAAGAAAGCGGCAGCTACCTGCAGGTGTACGAACAGGGAAAGGATTACCTCGATAAACCCCCTTTTTTATTCTGGATCAGCAGTGTGTCGATGCTGGTTTTGGGTGAAAACAACTTTGCCTTTAAGTTTCCCTCCATCCTGTTTGCCTTACTGGCCCTCTTCGCCACCTGGCGGCTGGCGCGTTTGTATTACGACAAAGAACGTTCCTGCCTGGCCGCCCTGGTGCTGGCATCTTCGCAGGCGCTTTTCCTGATCACCAACGACATCAAAACCGATACCATTCTGATGGGCTGGGTGACACTGGCCTTGTGGCAACTGGCGCGTTGGATGCAAACAGATTCCCGGCTGTCTTTCTTTACTGGTTGTGCTGCCATCGCGTTTGGCATGATGACCAAGGGTCCCATTGCCCTCTTAGTGCCCGTATTTGCCCTTGGCAGCCAGGTCGTACTGCAGCGCAACTGGCGGTACCTGTGGCGGCCCGTTTACCTTCCGGGCCTGCTGCTGATCGCGGTGTTGCTGCTGCCCATGAGCATCGGGCTGTACCAGCAGTTTGACCTGCATCCCGAAAAACTGGTGAACGGGAAACAGGGGGTGTCGGGACTACGCTTCTTTTACTGGACCCAGAGTTTCGGGCGCATTACCGGTGAAAGTGTGTGGAACAACGGGGCCTCCTTTACGTTTTTGCTGGAGAATCTGTTGTGGGCCTGGTTACCGTGGACCCTCTTTTTGCTCGTTGCCCTGGTTACGGCCCCCCTTCAACTCATCCGGCAGGGATTTCGACTGCATCCGGACCAGGAGGTCATCAGCACCGGTGGGTTTCTGATCACCTATTGTTCCCTGGCCCTGTCAAAGTTCCAACTGCCGCATTACATCTACGTGGTTTTGCCGCTGGCTGCCATCCTCACCTCGGGTCCGCTGCAACAGTTCCTGAAAGGCCATTGGAAGAAATGGGCACTGCGAACGATGCAGGTGGCGCAGGGGGTGGTACTGTTGGTCCTTGTTTCATTTCCTGTTGTATTACTCATGGTTGTATTTCCCGAACAGCGGATCTGGCCCTGGGCACTGGCCCTGCTGGCCGTACTGCTACCGGTGGTAAATTTTGCATGGCAGAAGGGGGCCCGTGGATTCATAACCGGTTCGGTGGTGTTGATGATAGGCCTCAACCTGCTGCTGAGCCTGTGGTTTTACCCGCAACTGCTTTCATACCAGGTGAGCAACAACGCTGGCCGTTTCATTCAGCTGCAAAATATTCCGGAAAGCAGGATGTATGTGTTTCGTTACAAGAGAAGTACAGCAGCCCTGCACTTTTACAGCCGCCGGGTAGTGCCTTCTGCCGACAGTCTCTCCTTATTACCGGCGGGATGTTGGTTGTTAACTGCGCAGGAAGGAAAAGCGATCATTGAAGACAGCGGGCGGGCCTTTACCGAAATGAAATCGGGTGCGGGGTTTCATATTTCCATGCTTACTCCAGCCTTTCTGAACCACCGTACCCGCCCGCAGGTGCTGGAAAACTGGTACATCCTCCGCTTAGACGAGTAAAGGAGCAGAGTTTTCAGCGAAACAGGTTGTAACGTAGAATACAATAGATCGCACGGAATCCATCCTTCCAGTTGATTTTTTTTCCTTCGGCATAGGTGCGTCCGTAATAAGATATACCCACTTCGTAGATGCGGATGCCGGGGATGCGGGCGATACGGGCGGTGACTTCCGGTTCAAAGCCAAACCGTTTTTCCCGGAGGGTGACCGACTGGATCAGATCCCTGCGAAAGAGTTTATAGCAGGTTTCCATATCAGTGAGGTTGAGGTTGGTAAACATATTCGACAGCATGGTGAGGAACTTATTGCCGATGCTGTGCCAGAAGAAGAGGATGCGGTGCGGTTTCCCCCCCATAAAGCGGCTGCCGTACACTACATCGGCAAAGCCATCCAGAACGGGTTTCAGGAGGATGTTGTATTCCTGCGGGTCGTATTCGAGGTCGGCATCCTGGATCACCACATAATCGCCGGTGGCGTGCCGGATACCGGTATGAAGTGCGGCGCCCTTTCCCTGGTTTTCATTGTGATGCAGCACCGTCAGACGGAATCCTGTTTCCTCCTGAAACGATTCCAATGCCTGTAAGGTTGTATCGGTGCTGCAATCGTCCACCACAATGACTTCTTTTTCGATACCGCCGACCAGTTGTACAGCTGCCACCCGGTGCAGGATGCGGTGAATGGTAGCGGCTTCGTTGAAAGCCGGAATAACGATGGTGAGGCGGGAAACAGGAACCGGTTGCATAGCGGGAGTGAAGTGCAATGATAAAGAAATACCGGGAACGGGGGCAAAAAAAAAGCCCCCTCGAAAACGAAGGGGCTCAATGAATATGGCAGCTACCTACTCTCCCGGTTGGTGTACCAGTACCATCGGCCATGAGGGGCTTAACTACTCTGTTCGGAATGGGAAGAGGTGAACACCCTCGGCAAAACCACCATAAAGCGATTGTTCCGTGAGGAACCAAATAATGTCATATTGGGACAAGTTGTAATTAAAAAGGACGATTTAAGAAAAAAATTAAAGCTTACGGGTAATTAGTACTACTCGACTTTACTGTTACCAGTTTTACATCTGTAGCCTATCAACGTCATCGTCTTTGACGACCCTTAAAAGTAAACTCATCTTGAGGAAGGTTTCACGCTTAGATGCTTTCAGCGTTTATCCTGGCCACACGTAGCTACTCTGCACTGCACCTGGCGGCACAACAGATACACCAGCGGTGTGTACGACCCGGTCCTCTCGTACTAAGGTCATGTCCTCTCAATTTACTAGCGCCCACCACAGATAGGGACCGAACTGTCTTGCGACGTTCTGAACCCAGTTCACGTGCCACTTTAATCGGCGAACAGCCGAACCCTTGGGACCTTCTCCAGCCCCAGGATGTGACGAGCCGACATCGAGGTGCCAAACCTCCCCGTCGATATGAGCTCTTGGGGGAGATCAGCCTGTTATCCCCGGAGTACCTTTTATCCTTTGAGCGACGGCCCTTCCATACAGAACCGCCGGATCACTTTAGCCTGCTTTCGCACCTGCTCGGCTTGTGTGCCTCACAGTCAAGCACCCTTATACTAATGCGCTCTACGTACGATTACCAACCGTACTGAGGGTACCTTTGCGAGCCTCCGTTACTTTTTAGGAGGCGACCACCCCAGTCAAACTACCCACCATGCACTGTCTCCCGTCAGGGATTAGATTCTAAATCAAAGAAGGTTGGTATTTCAACGACCGCTCCACCCCACCTGGCGGCGAGGCTTCAAAGCGTCCCAACTATTCTACACATCCGTAATTCAAAATCAATGCAAAGTTGTAGTGAAGGTTCACGGGGTCTTTCCGTCCCGTGGCGGGTAACCGGCATCTTCACCGATACTACAATTTCACCGGGCTCGTGGAGGAGACAGTGTTCAACTCATTAGACCATTCGTGCAGGTCGGAACTTACCCGACAAGGAATTTCGCTACCTTAGGACCGTTATAGTTACGGCCGCCGTTTACTGGGGCTTCAGTCAGAAGCTTTGGCTTGCGCCGAACATCCTTCCTTAACCTTCCAGCACCGGGCAGGTATCAGGCTCTATACGTCATCTTTCGATTTTGCAGGGCCCTGTGTTTTTGCTAAACAGTTGGTTGAACCATTTTACTGAGACCTACCGAAGCAGGTACGCTTTATCCCGAAGTTACAGCGTCAATTTGCCTAGTTCCTTCTCCACGGCTCACCCGAGCGCCTTAGAATATTCATCCCGTCCACCTGTGTCGGATTACGGTACGGGTTGCTTATGCCTAACCTTAGAGGTTTTTCTCGGAGGTTTGATTAGGATCACTATCCACGCCGCCGAAGCATTGTGGTACTATCACGTTCGACATCCGCTGCGGATTTTCCTGCAGCAGATCTATCTACACGCTTTAACCTGGTATTCCGTAACCAGGCGGATCTTTCACTACCCCGTCACCCCATCGAAACATAAGCAAGTGCTGGAATATTAACCAGCTTTCCATCAGATACCCCTTTCGGGTTCTCCTAAGGACCCGACTAACCCTGATCTGATTAACATTGATCAGGAAACCTTGGACTTACGGCGAAGTAGTTTTTCACTACTTTTATCGCTACTTATACCTACATTTTCTTTTGAAATCGCTCCAGCATCCATCGCCAGACACCTTCGCTGCAATTTCAATGCTCCCCTACCGATTGTACAAGTACAATCTTAGAACTTCGGTTCGTAGTTTGATGCCCGATCATTTTCCGTGCGGGACCTCTCGACCAGTGAGCTGTTACGCACTCTTTAAATGAATTGCTGCTTCCAAGCAAACATCCTGGCTGTTATAGAAGTCCTACCTCGTTTGATCAACTTAACTACGTATTAGGGACCTTAGTTGCTAATCTGGGTTATTTCCCTCTCGGCCACGGACCTTAGCGCCCGCAGCCTCACTCCCGGAGATATGTGTTAGCATTCGGAGTTTGTCAGGGTTTGGTAGGCGGTGAAGCCCCCTAGCCCAATCAGTAGCTCTACCTCTAACACACTTCTTATATCCGAGGCTGTTCCTAAAAACATTTCGGGGAGAACGAGCTATCTCTCAGTTTGATTGGCCTTTCACCCCTATCCACAGGTCATCCCATAACTTTTCAACGTTAATGAGTTCGGTCCTCCAGTGTGTGTTACCACACCTTCAACCTGCCCATGGATAGATCACAAAGTTTCGCGTCTACCCCCACTGACTGAACGCCCTGTTCGGACTCGCTTTCGCTGCGGCTCCGTTACTAAAGAACTTAACCTCGCCAGTGAGGAGTAACTCGTAGGTTCATTATGCAAAAGGCACGCCGTCATCCATTGCTGGACTCCGACCGCTTGTAGGCGTACGGTTTCAGGTACTATTTCACTCCCCTGTTTCGGGGTTCTTTTCACCTTTCCCTTACGGTACTGGTTCACTATCGGTGTCTGAGGAGTATTTAGCCTTACCAGATGGTGCTGGCAGATTCAGGCAGGATTCCTCCGGTCCCGCCTTACTCAGGATACTGCTCGTCCCTCTCAATTTGTGCCTACAGGGCTATCACCTGCTATGGCTCAACTTTCCAGAAGATTCAGCTTGATGAGAGTTTCTAAATGCAGTCCTACAACCCCCGGGCGGCACGCCGCCAAGGTTTGGGCTCTTCCCGTTTCGCTCGCCACTACTCAGGGAATCATTGTTATTTTCTTTTCCTCTCCCTACTTAGATGTTTCAGTTCAGGAGGTTGGCTTCCTTTCGGATAACACACCTTCAGTGTGCTGGGTTGTCCCATTCGGAAATCTCCGGATATAATGCTTGTGTGCAGCTCCCCGGAGCTTATCGCAGCTTACCACGTCCTTCATCGCCTCTCAGACCCAAGGCATCCACCATACGCCCTTATTCGCTTTAAAAGAGTTATGATACTAAATCGCCTTTTTAATTACAACTTGTTACATCCCAATATGTCAAAGAACTGTTCACTTGCGTGAATGGCTGATGTGTTGGACTTGAACCAAACGATTCACCTGGATGAATCACATCATTGAAAGAACTGTTTACTCCAACCGCTTCCGGCGGAGTTGGTGGAGGATATCGGATTCGAACCGATGACCCCCTGCGTGCAAGGCAGGTGCTCTAGCCAGCTGAGCTAACCCCCCGAATAGAACCCTCCCGACGCAGGTCGGGAAGCTCTGGCCAGCTGAGCTAAACCCCGTCGAAGGTGGAAGGTTTCAGGTAGAAGGTGTAAGGTCATGCGCCTTATGCCTTTAGCCCTATGCCTCTAGCCTTTAAAGTAGACCCGCCCAGACTTGAACTGGGGACCTCTACATTATCAGTGTAGCGCTCTAACCACCTGAGCTACGGATCTATTTGTTTGCCAATTGGCCAAATCCATAGCAACTGGCCGAACGATATAGAAAGAACTTAAATCTTGAAAGGCGGAAGACAACAGCAGTAAAACAAGCGGACTCTAAAAGGAGGTATTCCAGCCGCACCTTCCGGTACGGCTACCTTGTTACGACTTAGCCCCAGTCACTAGTTTTACCCTAGGCAGCTCCTTACGGTTACCGACTTTAGGTACACCCAGCTTCCATGGCTTGACGGGCGGTGTGTGCAAGGTCCGGGAACGTATTCACCGTATCATTGCTGATATACGATTACTAGTGATTCCAGCTTCATGGAGTCGAGTTGCAGACTCCAATCTGAACTGAGAGAAGGTTTTTGGGATTAGCTCCTTATCGCTAAGTGGCAGCCCTTTGTCCTCCCCATTGTAGCACGTGTGTAGCCCTGGGCATAAAGGCCATGATGACTTGACATCATCCCCTCCTTCCTCACGTCTTACGGCGGCAGTTTCATTAGAGTTCCCAGCATTACCTGATGGCAACTAATGATAGGGGTTGCGCTCGTTGCGGGACTTAACCCAACACCTCACGGCACGAGCTGACGACAGCCATGCAGCACCTTGCTTTGTGTCCCGAAGGAAAATCCACTTTCATGGATCGGCACTCGCATTCTAGCCCAGGTAAGGTTCCTCGCGTATCATCGAATTAAACCACATGCTCCACCACTTGTGCGGACCCCCGCCAATTCCTTTGAGTTTCAACCTTGCGGTCGTACTTCCCAGGTGGATTACTTAATGCTTTCGCTTAGACACTAACAGTAATATCGCTAATGTCGAGTAATCATCGTTTAGGGCGTGGACTACCAGGGTATCTAATCCTGTTTGATCCCCACGCTTTCGAGCCTCAGCGTCAATAATCCCGTAGTAAGCTGCCTTCGCAATGGGTGTTCTATGTCATATCTAAGCATTTCACCGCTACATGACATATTCCGCTTACCTCCAGAATATTCAAGACAGATAGTATCAATGGCAGTTTCCGGGTTAAGCCCAGAGATTTCACCACTGACTTAACTGCCCGCCTACGCTCCCTTTAAACCCAGTGAATCCGGATAACGCTTGCACCCTCCGTATTACCGCGGCTGCTGGCACGGAGTTAGCCGGTGCTTATTCCTCTGGTACCGTCAGGCCCGATGGAAATCGGGGGTTTCGTCCCAGAGAAAAGAAGTTTACAATCCAGAGGACCTTCATCCTCCACGCGGCATGGCTGGTTCAGACTTGCGTCCATTGACCAATATTCCTTACTGCTGCCTCCCGTAGGAGTCGGGCCCGTGTCTCAGTGCCCGTGTGGCTGATCATGCTCTCACATCAGCTACTGATCGCAGGCTTGGTGGGCCATTACCCCGCCAACTACCTAATCAGGCGCACGCCCATCTCTAACCGCCGGAGCTTTAATATCCAAGTGATGCCACTCAAATATATTATGGAGTATTAATCCACCTTTCGGTGGGCTATCTTCCAGTTAGAGGAAGGTTGCGTACGTGTTCCGCACCCGTTTGCCGGTCGCCAGCATCTGTATTGCTACAAACCTGCTGCCCCTCGACTTGCATGTATTAAGCCTGCCGCTAGCGTTCATCCTGAGCCAGGATCAAACTCTCCATTGTAAATGTTGTTTGATACTGACTTTGTTAACTTTTGAAATTAACGTAGTCTTTCTCGAATTTGTTACGCTTGGTTTACCCGTTCTAATTTGAATTAAAACGTTGCTGTTGCTTCCAATCTTTCAAAGATCTTTTTACTTTTTGAGTACCCGTTTTTTGAACGGGAGTGCAAAGGTAGGGAGTTTTATATTTCAACCAACTTTTTTTGAAAGTTTTTTTCAGATTTTTTTTCGCGGTTTCAACATGAAAAAGAGATCAAAATCCGAAGGGTTGCCCTGTCACCTTTTTAAAGAACTCCTGCTTTTTTCAAAAGCGGGTTGCAAAGATAACGAGCTTATCAACTACGAACCAAAAAAAAGTACATGATTTTTATACATGAAAACGGAAATGCAGGCCCCGCAAGGGTTTGCGGCGAAAAAAAATCAGGAAAGAAATACACCGGGATCAAACTCCACCGCTTCAAGCACCAACCCACAGGCCGGCGCCGAAAAATCAGCACCCGCCAGCTCCGTCTGCTGCAGCAACCCCCGGAACCCTTCCACCGTCCCGTTGCCACGTGCCACCCGCAGCATACTCCCCACCAACCCCCGTACCATGCCCCGCAAAAAACGGTTGCCGCTTACCCGGTATTCCAGCACGCTGCTTCCAAACGCCCACCCGCTTGCATAAATGCGGCATTCGTAGGTACGCACCTGGGTGTTGCGCTTGGAAAAACTGTGAAAGGACGTATGCCCGGGCACCAGGGCCGCCAGCTCCAGCAGCACTTCCCGGTCCAGCTGGTACGGGAAATACCAGCCCCGGTCGTTCAAAAAAGGATCTTTGTACTGGTAAACGGTATAGCGGTAACTCCGGCTCAGTGCATGGAACCGGCAATGAGCGCCGGGATGCACTTCGCGTACCGATTTCACCACCACAGAAGGGGGTAGCAACGCATTGAGGTTGTAGACGGACCGCTGATCAAAAGCCGGCTCCCAGTCAAAATGAAAATAATTCTGCAACGCATGAACGCCTGCATCGGTTCGCGAAGAGCCGGTAAGTTCCACCGGCCGGCGGTACAACACCCGCAACGCACGCTCCACCTCCGACTGGATGGTGCGGGCATGCGGCTGTACCTGGAACCCGCTGAAACCGGTTCCCAAATAGGCTACTTCCAGGAAATACCGGGGCATAATCAGTTATTGGGGATGAGCGCCTGAAAACGCTTTTGGAAGTATTCACTTTTTATCGTGGTCTCCAGGTCTTTGAAGTTGGAAAAATCTGTAACAAATGGCAAGGCCGCATCAAAGAAACGGTACCGCCATTCATCAGTCACAAAGAGGGCAGAGAGGCTCCGCAACTGCACCGTACTGAAACAACGGGTGCGGAACACTTTCCTGGCTTCGCTGACCATGTCTTCATCCCGCGACTGCTGGGCCATACGCCGCCGCAGCCGCACGAAATCGTCATCGGAAGCTGTTTCCTTGCAGTTGCTGTTGGGGACGGATGCGGCAGCAGGTACAACCGGTTGCTGCAAGGCGGGTTTTTCCACAGGCAGCTCTGCAGGAGCCACCACAACCGGCTCCTGTTGTTTGGGGGCTTCAGCAGGAGTAATTACAACCGGTTCTTTAACCACCGGGGTGTCGGGTTGCACTGGCGCTCCTGCTGCTGTTACCGGTAATGTGTCGCCGGAGGGTGTTACGCTAACGGGTATAACCGTATCTATTTGTGCCAAAAGAGGCGACCCTGGAATAAATAATCGTACCGTATCCGGTTGCACCGGATCACTTACTTCAAATACCCAGTCACTTCCCTCCGTGCTTGTAACTTGCTGCAAAAGGCGAACCATGCCCAGGGGTGGTTTTACCCAAACAGGATCATGTTGTACGGTGTCTTTTTCTACCGGTTTGGTCTCCGGCTTAACCACCGGTACCACTGCCTGGCCAACGGCAGGCTGCTGCAACGCAGGTGCCAGCGGCTGCTTCGGCACCGCCTTGGGCGTATCAACAACTACCGGCGGAGGAGGGTCTTTCTTTACCGTAACCTGCTTTACCGTGCTGTCGCGGGTCACGTCGGCCAGCATATTGGCAAAAGGATCGTTGGTAGCCGGAGGCTGACCAGCCGGTGCATCGTTACGAACAACAGGCGCAGTCTTGGTAAGGGCATAGACCACATCGGAAGATTGAAGGTCAAACAACCCCCACCCTTTGTCTCCGAAATGCTTCAGCAGGAACCCCCGGTCGGCTTTTCCAATCTCCACCTCAAATTCCTGCTCCGCCACATTGGTACCGGGAAAACCGGCAGCCAGGCGGTGCCGTCCTTCGGGTAACTTTCCCAGGATAAGATAGCCCGAAGCGGAGGAGCTGTATACTTTAGCTTGCACCCGCAAATAAAACGGCTGGTTGCCTTCCGACTGGAAGTAAACGAAATAATTAAGTTGTGCCTGTACGGCAGATACGGCAGATAAAAAAATCACGAGGATAACTGAAGATAAAAGCCGTTGCCCTTTTTGCATACCTACAAAACTAATTTTTTTATCCATCCCATTAACAAAGGTTTTGCCAAATTTATACCCCGGCAAACGCCCGCCGCTTATCTTTACAACCCGGTCCATCAGCCCCCATCCGGTGGAGGGGGCGTCTAGTAAGAACCGCTTTTAAATACGCATTACCAGATCAAAAACAATCACAAATGAAACAGCTCTATGTGCTCCTGCTTCTCCTCCTGCCGGGCGGATGGCAGGCTAAGGCCCAATTTACGCAAGACACCGACACGGCCTGGAAAACCCTCTACCGCGCCACACCCGAGAAAGAATTCAGCCTGGTACACACCAAACTGAATGCCCGGTTCGACATCCCGAATGCAAGGATGAACGGACAGGTTTGGATTACCCTTCAACCGCATTTCTATGAAAAGAGCGTACTGCGGCTGGATGCCAAAGGGATGGACATCAAAGAGGTGGCGGTGATGAAAGGAAGCTCCCGAACACCCCTGAAATATACTTATGATGGGAAAGAACTGGTGATGCAGTTGGACAAAACCTACAAAGGTGGCCAGCAATTGACCGTGTACCTTGATTACGTGGCCAAACCGGACGAACTGAAAACGGAAGGCAGCGCCGCCATCACCGATGCAAAAGGCCTGTACTTCATCAATCCAAAAGGCACCGAAAAAAACAAACCCACCCAGATCTGGACCCAGGGCGAAACGGAAGCCACCAGCGTGTGGTGCCCCACCATTGACAGACCCAACCAGAAAACCACCCAGGAAATTTCCATGACAGTACCTGCCCGCTGGGTAACCCTCAGCAACGGCAAACTGGTAAAACAGCAGCCCAACGGGGATGGTACCCGCACCGACACCTGGAAGATGGAGCAACCCCATGCGCCCTATCTCTTCTTCATGGGCGCCGGCGAGTTTGCCGTGGTGAAAGATACCTGGAAAGGCAAGGAAGTAAACTACTACGTGGAAAAAGAATACGAATCGGTGGCACGCCGGATTTTTGGTATGACCCCGGAAATGATGACCTACTTTTCGAAAATCACCGGCGTGGAGTACCCCTGGGTGAAATATTCCCAGATGACGGCCCGCGACTACGTAAGCGGCGCCATGGAAAACACCACCGCCACCCTGCACCAGGAAAGCGCCCAGCAGGATGCCCGTGAACTCTCCGACGGCAACAGCTGGGAGGGCACCATCGCCCACGAATTGTTTCACCAGTGGTTCGGCGATTATGTGACCACCGAGAGCTGGAGCAACCTCACCATAAACGAATCCTTTGCCAACTACAGCGAATACCTGTGGGATGAATACAAATACGGAAAAGACAAAGCCGCCGCCACCCATTACAATGCCATGCAGGGCTACCTCAACAGCGGCAGCGAAAAAAAACACCTGGTACGCTTTTTCTACAAGGACAAGGAAGACATGTTCGACGCAGTGAGCTACAACAAGGGTGGCCGCATCCTCCACATGCTCAGAAATTATGTAGGCGACAGCGCCTTCTTTAAATCCCTGCACCTGTTTCTTACCACCAACCGGTTTAAAGCAGCGGAAGCTCACCAGCTGCGCCTCGCTTTTGAGGAAATCACCGGCAGGGACCTGAACTGGTTCTTCAACCAATGGTATTACGGTAGCGGTCACCCGAACTTCGACATCCAGTACAGCTACGACGAAGCCGCCAAACGGGTAAAAGTAGTGGTGAAACAAACCCAGAAAGAACAAATCTTCAAGGTACCGGTTGCCATTGACGTGTATCACGGCGCCACCCGCAAACGCCATGAAATTTGGCTGGAGTCGGCCGTGGATTCTTTTTATTTCGATGCCGCCACCCGCCCCGACCTGGTGAATTTTGACGGCGATAAAGTGCTGCTCTGCACAAAAAAGGAAAACAAATCATTCGACGAATACATCCACCAGTACCAGCATGCCGGCCTGTACCTCGACCGCCGCGAAGCGATTGAATTCATATCCAAACGCCCGGAGGATCCCAAGGCGATCGCCTTTATGCAAACAGCACTTAAAGATCCCTACAGCGGCTTGCGCAGCCTCGCCATCAGCAAGGTGGAAGCCCGCCGGGTAAAGCTGGTGGAAGCCACCGAGCCGATCCTGGTGGAAATTGCCAGCCGCGATGAGAGCCGTGTTACCCGCAGCCGCGCCGTGGAGGTGTTGGGTAACCTCAAAAAACCCGTGTACAAAGACCTCTTCCTTCGTCTGGTCAACGACTCCTCGTACACCCTGAGCGGAGCTGCACTCACCGCATTGGGCAAGATCGATGAAGAAGCCGCCCTTGCAGAAGCAAAACGCCTCGCCAAAATAAAGAGCAAGGGTGCACTGCTGGAAGCCATTGCCACCACCCTTATCAAGAGTGGTGATGAATCGTCATTCGATGCCATTCTCGACAGCTACAGCAACATGGGACTGAGCCAGGCCAAATTCAACCTCACTCCTATCCTGGCAACATTTATTGGCAGCATACGGGATACCGACAAAGTACAGCGGGGCGTGGATGCCATTGTTGCCTTCCGCGATGCCATCCCCGAACAATTTGGCGTAGGCCCTGTTATAGACAACTTTCTTAAAACCATTATCGGCAAAAAGGAAGCGGCTAAAAAAGAAGGCGGCGATACAGCGCCCCTGCAGCAACAGATTGATTACATCAAAAGCAAACTGGGCAACTGATCCGGTTCAACCGGAAGCACTTAACATAAAACAGCCCGCATTTCTGCGGGCTGTTTTATGTTAATGCACAAACAATCAATGTAAGAAGTAAAGTAAGCCCGGTTGAACGAACAACCACCAACCAATAACCAGGAACCTACAACCAGCAAACAGCAACCAGGAACCATTAACCTGCAACCTTACCCCCTACCTCCTCACCAACTACCCCCGGCCCCACCACCGCCAAAGCTGCCGCCGCCAAATCCGCCAAAACCGCCGCCGCCACCGCCCCAACTGCTGCCACCACTACCGCCACCCGAAGGGAACCAGAATACAGGTGGAGAATGATCCCAGCGACGGTACCCCCGCCGGCTGACCATCCCGCCGCCACCGCGCCGGTTGATGTTGGAGAGAATGATCATGATCACGATAAACATGATGATGGCCACCACCATGCTGCCTCCTCCTTCTTTTCCTTTACGGCTGCCATATCCTTGGGGCGCTTTGTAGGTGCCGGCTGCCGCCTGCATGAGGGCGGTTACGCCCTCGTCCAGACCGCGATAGATATCATTGGAACGGAAATTGGGCAGGATGCGGGTTTCAATAATTTCCTTGGCGGTGTAATCGGGGATGGCCCCTTCCAGTCCGTAACCCGTGGCTATAAACACTTTGCGCTGGTTGCGCTGCTTGTCCATCAACACTACAATAACCACCCCGTTGTTAAAGTCCTTGTTACCCACACCCCATTTGCGGCCCAGTGCCACGGCAAAATCATCCACACTGTTTCCGCCAATGTCGCCAATGGTTATGATCACAATCTGGTTGGACGTACTGTCGTCATACGCCACCAGTTTGCGCTCCAGTTCTTCCCGCTGGGTAGTTGATAAAACACCCAGGTAATCATTCACCAGGGTGGGCGGATCGGGCACTTTTGGGATAAACGACTCCAGGGTTTGTGCGCCGGCCGGCAACTGCAGGAGCAGGAGCCATGAAACGATCATTGAAATAAGCGGTCTTTTCATACGTGGCATTATTTCCCGAATATGATTTCATCGGGAAGTTCATTCTTATCCCCGTTGTGATAGGGAAAATGCTGCGTCAAGGCTATACCGATATCCCGCACCATTTCAATGATTCCTTCCTTGATGTGATCCTTGTTAAACTCGGCGATCATTTTACGAACCTCTTCCGTCCAGAAAGTGGTACCCACTTTTTCATGGATGCCCTTGTCGCCGTACACCGCTATCTGGTGATCCCGCATGGCCAGGTACAATAATACACCGTTGCGCTGTTCCGTCTGGTCCATCTTCAACCCGTAAAACAATTCAGCGGCCCGGTCAAGCGGATTCACATAACTGCACCGGCTCTCCATGAAGATGCGGATCTCCCCGGAGGTTTGCCGTTCGGCTTCCCGTACAGCCGCGAGGATCTCCTCCTGTTCACGGGGCGTGAACCAGTCTTTGGTTTTGTACAGGAACGAAAACAGTCCCATAAATGATACTTTTTAAAAAGTGACTTCGGGTGCCGTATCGGCTGCCGCGTCGGCACGGAAGCCTTCTTTTTCACGGAATCCGAATGTTCGTGCGGTCAGCGATGACGGGAACTGCCGCACCAGGGCGTTGTATGCCTGCACGGCCGCGTTGAAATCCTTCCGGGCCACTTTGATGCGGCGTTCGGTTCCTTCCAGCTGTGCCTGCAGGTAAATAAAATTTTTCGTTGCCTTCAGATCGGGATAGGCCTCCACCACGGCAATGACCCGGTTCATGGATTGCGCCAGCGCCGCCTGCGCCCCCTCCTGCTGCCGGTAATTCTCTGCGTTAGGGCCGCCGGTCAGCTGCAAAGTACCTGCCCGCGACCGGGCTTCCGTCACCTCCCGCAGCAGTTCCTGCTCAAAGGCAGCCGCTCCCTGCACGATAGTGACCAGGGTAGGTACCATATCAGCCCTCCGGCCATAGAGATTCTGCAATTCACTCCAGGCGAGTTTGACCGCTTCCTCCTGCTTAACCAACCGGTTGTAACTGAAAGCGGTATAAATCAAAGAGACCACCAGCAAGAGGCCTGCTGCGGGCAGGAGACCTTTTCTTTGTGCGGCCATGGTCGTCAGAATTTAACCTCGGGCGCCTTGTCGCTTCCCGGTTCTGCCTGGAAGCCTTCCTTGGCAGCAAAGCCAAACATGCCCGCCAGGAGGTTCATGGGGAAGGAGCGCACTTTCACGTTGTAGCCGTTCACCGCTTCGTTGAAGGTCTTGCGGGAGTTTTTGATGTTGTTTTCAATGCCTTCCAGTTGACGCTGGAGGTCCTGGAAGCCCTGCACGGCTTTGAGATCGGGGTAACGCTCAATCGTTACGAGCAGGCGGCTCAGTGCGCCGGAAAGTTCGGTCTGTGCCTGTTGAAACTTCGCCAGGTTTTCGGGCGTCAGCTGATCGGCGTTCAGTTGGATGGCGGTTGCCCTGGAACGCGCCTCAATCACTTTGGTGAGTGTTTCCTGTTCAAAATTGGCAGCGCCTTTAACGGTATTGACCAGGTTGGGCACCAGGTCGGCCCGGTTCTGGTATTCGGCCTGTACGTTGTTCCAGGCTTTTTTAACCACTTCATCCTGCTGTACCAGTCCGTTGTACCCATTGCATCCCATAAAGCCTACAAGGGCCAGCAGGGCTACCACCACAATGGTAATAATCGTACCCGATTTCATTTGATTTGTTTTTTAGGTGTGATGAATTGAAGATGTCTGAAATTTGGATAACTAATGTACTACATTCCAACGACAAGGGTGCCGGATTTGCAAAGCCGGCACCCTCATCATTTTGTTAAATCAGCGCTGATCAGTCTTTTACAGCGGCAATGCCGGGCAATACCTTTCCTTCAAAGAATTCCAGCATGGCACCCCCGCCGGTGGAGATATAACTCACCTGGTCGGCAAAGCCGAAATCGTTAACAGCCGCCACACTGTCGCCCCCCCCTACCAGCGAGAACGCACCGCTGCGGGTGGCGTCGGCCACGGCCTGGGCGACGGCGATGGTTCCGTCGCGGAATTTCTCCATCTCAAATACGCCCATCGGTCCGTTCCACAGGATGGTGCGGGAGTGAATGAGTACATTACGGAATTGCTCGCGGGCATTGCTGCCGATATCGAGTCCCAGCCAGCCGTCGGGAATTTGGTTGCTGGGTGAAACCGAAGTATTGGCATCAGCTGCAAAGCGGTCGGCAATAACGCTGTCGCCGGGAAGATGAATACGAACGCCTTTGGCAGCTGCTTTCTCCAGGATGGTTGTAGCCGTTTCAAGGCGGTCTTCCTCGCAGAGGGAGTTGCCGATCTGTCCGCCCATCGCTTTCATAAAGGTGTAAGCCATGCCGCCGCCAATGATGATATCGGTGGCCCGGTCGAGCAGGTTTTCGAGGATGAGAATTTTGTCGCTCACTTTCGCGCCGCCGATAATAGCGGTAAAGGGTTTTTCAGCCTGCAGCAATACTTTTTCTGCGGCCGCTACTTCACCTTCCATGAGCAGGCCAAACATGCGCCTTTCGGGCGGGAAGTACTGGGCAATCACAGCAGTGGACGCATGCGCCCGGTGAGCCGTGCCAAAGGCATCGTTCACATACACATCACCCAGCTGGCTCAACTGCTCTGCAAAGGCGGGATCTCCTTTTTCCTCCTGCTTGTAAAAGCGCAGGTTTTCGAGGAGCAGCACTTCGCCGGGGCGAAGCATGCCGGCCGTGAGACGGGCCTGTTCGCCGATGCAGTCAGGGGCAAACAGTACGGTGGTACCGCCGAGCAATTGGCTGAGATGCGCCAGGAGGTGTTTGAGGGATGATTTGTCTTCGGGTCCTTCTTTGGGACGGCCGAGGTGACTCATCAGGATAACGCTGCCGCCGTCGGCGAGAATTTTTTTAATGGTGGGTACGGCGGCCCGCATGCGGGTATCGTCGGTGATCTGAAAGGTGGTCTTATCAAGCGGTACGTTGAAGTCAACCCGGATGAGGGCCTTCCGTCCGCGGAAATCAAAGGTTGAAAACTTGGACATGTTACGGAGTTTTAAGGTGAATGAAAAATGCCCCTTGAACCGGGGCACTCTTCAAGCGTATTATCAACTGATCAGTTTGGCGAAGTAGTGCAGCGTGCGCACCAACTGGCTTACATAACTCATCTCATTGTCGTACCAGCTAACTGTACGCACCAGTTGGGTATCGCCCACGGTCTGTACACGGGTCTGCGTGGCATCAAACAGCGATCCGAACGTACTGCCTACGATATCGCTGCTGACGATCTCATCTTCGGTATAACCAAAGCTCTCGTTGGCGGCGGCCTTCATAGCTGCGTTGATTTCTTCTTTGGTTACCTGTTTGCCCAGCATACAGGTCAGTTCGGTAAGCGAGCCGGTAAGGGTGGGTACCCGCTGGGCGGAACCATCCAGCTTGCCTTTGAGGCTGGGAAGTACGAGTCCAATGGCCTTGGCTGCACCGGTGCTGTTGGGTACAATATTTTGAGCTGCTGCACGTGCCCGGCGAAGATCGCCTTTGGCATGGGGGGCATCCTGGGTGTTCTGATCGTTGGTGTAAGCATGCACCGTGGTCATAAGCCCGTTTACCACGCCAAATTTCTCTTCCAGCACCTGGGCCATGGGGGCCAGGCAGTTGGTGGTGCAGGAGGCACAGCTGATAACGGTTTCGCTTCCGTCAAGAATCTGGTGGTTAACGTTAAACACCACGGTTTTGAGATCGCCCGTGGCCGGAGCCGAAATCACTACTTTTTTTGCACCGGCAGCAATATGGGCTTCGGATTTGGTTTTATCCGCAAAGAAACCGGTACACTCGAGCACCACATCCACATCGTGCTCTTTCCAGGGAATCTGGGAAGGATCTTTCTGTGCGTACACGTTGATGGTATCACCATTTACAATGATGGAAGAATCAGTGGCAGTAACGTCTTCGTTGAAGCGTCCCTGTGCGGTGTCGTATTTAAGGAGGTGGGCCAGCACTTTCGGGGAGGTGAGATCGTTGATAGCTACCACATCAATACCTTTCATGTTGTAGATCTGGCGGTACACCAGGCGGCCAATCCGACCAAATCCGTTGATAGCAACTTTTACTGTGCTCATGAGACAAGTGATTTGAAATGAATAATCTTTAAATGCGCTGCGAAGTTAACAGCAGAACCCCGAACTCATCCCTGCCGCCGGTCATTTTTTTCAACAATCTTAATCAGTTAACAACGAAACAAACATTTGTAAAACCGGTCAGTTACAGCTGTAACGTCCCAGCCTGACCGGGAACCTGGCAGGCAGATAAAATCAAATGCCTGATTTTTTTTGGCGGTAATTTTCCGGCTGCTTATCTTTGCACTCCCAAAAATCGCCGCGTTGGTCAAGGGGTTAAGACGCCTCCCTTTCACGGAGGAATCACGGGTTCGAATCCCGTACGTGGTACCAGGGTCCCGCCTTACCGGCGGGATTTTTTTTGCCCTCCTCCCATCAACACCCCCTCCCGAATGATGTGCAGGAGCAGGGACGTTGCACCAGCCAGCTGAATCACAGATCATACTGCACTACGCACCGTCGCCTGCGGGAGACGGTGCTGAGACACGTAATACCCCTCAGATACCGGTTTCAAAATGCCGCTCGGGTATGATGACCTGCTGAAATCCTTTCCGGATCAGGCGGTCCCGGAACGGCTGTTGCACGTTGTATTCTCCATGTACCAGGAACAGTTGCTCCACCTGGCGGGGGTCCTGGCAGGACAACCACTGGCTCATATCTTCGTAGTCGCCGTGAGCGCTCATACTGCGGATCTGGCCCACTTCGGCGTGCACTTCTTTTGAAACACCAAATATGCCCACCTCTCTGCGTCCCTCCAGCAACCGGGCACCCAGCGAATTGGGTTCGCAATACCCGGTCATCAGGATGGTATTGCGGCTGTTTTCGATGGCATTGAAGATGTGGTGCTTCACCCGCCCGGCATCGGCCATACCGCTGGCGCTGATCACCACAAAGGGGCCGTTCTTAAAATTCAGGAGCTTCGACTCTTCCGCCTTTCGGATAAACCGAAGGCCTTTAAACTGAAAAGGATCATTATCGGTTTCCATGACCCGTTGTATCCGGCGGTTAAAATACTGCGGGTAGCTTTTAACCACCTGGGTGGCTTCCAGGCTCAAAGGGCTGTCTACATAATAGTCCAGTTCCGGCAACCGGCGCTCCAGTTCCAGTTGATTGAGATCATACAGCAGCTCCTGCGTACGGCCCACACTGAAGGCCGGAATGATCAGCTTACCCTTCTTTTTGAGGCAGGCTTTTTCAATCCATTCCAATAACTGATCGGGGGTGGAAACGGTGTTGTCGTGCAGGCTGTTGCCGTACGTAGATTCCAGGATGATGGTATCGGCCTGGGGAAACTCCTGCGGGGAGCGCAGGATCAGGTCGCGGTAACGGCCGATATCGCCCGAAAAAGTAATGCACCGGGTGCGTCCATTGTCGCGTATACGCAGGTGCACAGCCGCACTTCCGATGATGTGGCCTGCATCGGTGAACAGCACTTCAATGTCTTCGTCAATCCGAAACCAGTTACCATAATCCATCGTGGCAAACCGGCCAGCTACCCCCCGGGCATCCTCCACGGTATACAAGGGTTTGAGGTAAGGAAGACCGGACCCAGCCCGCCGTTTGTTCTCGTATTTCACCTCGTCCTCCTGGATGCCGGCACTGTCTTCCAAAAGGATGGCAGCCAGCTGGCTGGTGGCCGGAGTGCAAAAGATACGGCCTGCATAGCCCTCGGCAAAGAGGCGGGGCAGGAGCCCGCAATGATCAATATGGGCATGGCTGAGGATGACGTAATTCACCGAGGCGGGATCAAAGCCCCAGTGTCGGTTCAGGGAATCCGTTTCCTTCCCCATACCCTGAAAAAGGCCGCAATCGAGCAGTATCTTCTTGCCATTGCT
Source organism: uncultured Chitinophagaceae bacterium (assembly GCA_937862815.1). GTDB lineage: Bacteria > Bacteroidota > Bacteroidia > Chitinophagales > Chitinophagaceae > Lacibacter. Next base: position 28,220 of record CALMED010000017.1, read on the forward strand.
CAGTGTGAGAAGGTGCTTGCTGCCCGTTACCGAACGGGCTGCGCCGTGAAACGCGATTTTCATACACTACAGTTGAATTATTTATACAAAAAACGGTCACTATAACTCCGATTCCTCTCCGGGACCCGGACCCTTTACCTTAAACGACCAGGTGATAAAAAATTCGGCCACCAGTTCGCCGTCCTTATTGCGGCCCGTGGCGGTGGCCACATAGGTGCGGGGCTCCCCGTTGCGGATGCATTCGTCCACAATCCGCTCCAGATCCTTACCCGCCTCACAGGTGAAACGGGTAATTCCTGTTGCCTTCCTGAAATACCCTGCTTCGAGCTTCACCACCAGCATGCTCACCGCCGGCTTCCGCTGAAAAAGCTGCATCAGCGCCAGTAAGCCGGTGCTCATCTCCGCCGCCATGGCCAGGCAGGCGAAATAGGTGGACCGGAAAGGATTCTGCGAAAACCATTTATACGGCACCGTTACCACGGCCCGGTCTTCGTTCAGTTCCGCTACCCGCACCCCTGAAAAATAGGCGGCGGGCAGCTTCAATAACATGAACAACCTGCTTTTATACGGACTTCCCATCAGGGAAATGAACCGGGATGCATGAGGATTCATAATCAGAAATTTAAAGCCGTTGGCCAACCATCACTTAAGGCCTGTCACTATTACCACAAAGACATTCCCGTTATTTGATCACTTCCACCATACAGGCCACTACTTCGTTTTCATCGCCGTTCACTTCAAAACGCAGTGTACCGGAGCCGGTTGCCGTGTACCGCACCCGCCGGATGAGCCGGTCGCCCAGGGCCTGGTTCAGCCGGGTGCCGTAATCCACAGCCGGGTTGCGGCTGATCTGCTGGTTGAGTGCATACCAGTCGAGTTCCTTTTTACTCACCACCACCGCCATCACATCCCGGTTGCCGATGCTGTCGGGCTCCATGCTTTTGTCTTTGGGAAAGAGGCGCACACCGGTGATACCGCAGAACGGCGAATATTTTGTTTTGGCGGGATCATCGGTACGCGGATAGGGAAAGAGGGTATAACTGGTGCCGTCCGCCTCTTTACCAAACACATACACAAAGCATTCGGTGGAGTTTTTTATTTCCATTTTAAAGCGGGTACCCGGGGGCACCGGCCGGCGGGTCTCAAAGCGGTTGGCTCCGCTGTATTGCAGCGGAAGATAATCGCCGGCCACCATTTTCTTGCCATCGTAGTTCACCTGCACCAGCCCCACTTCGCAACTGAACGTTTGCACCGGTTCTCCGGCCGTATGCATGGGGAATACGCCATAAGCTTCCCGCACATACGTCTGAAAATCGCCGTAGCGCACAAAGGCAAATCCGTTGTTACCCCACTCCTGCCCCCAGCTGTTCATGATCAGAAAGGAGCCGCCGTATTTTTTATCGTCGTACCCCACCACGCACATGGCATGACCGCCAAAGCCCATCATGCTGCGGTCGCCGCTGGCGGGCACCCAGATATCCTGCCCCATCATGGGCTGCATAAAACTCTGCCCCACCATCATCCCAATCACCACGGGCGCGCCCTGGGCCAGGTTTTCCCGGATGGCCCGCTGGTCCACCGCGTCGTTACGGTCGCCCTGGCTCAGCCGGTTGAAGCCCCGCATGCGGTAGCGGGACGCCTCCTGCTGCAACCGGTCATCGGGCTGGCGCTGGCAGTCCTGGTCGGTGTAGGGAAACCGGTCATAGGGAATATCCCCCCGTTTGGTCATGAACTCCATGGCCCGGATGATGTAAGAGCCCTGGCAACCCTGCAGCCCGATCTGGTTGTACATGAAAGACGGCGAAAAGGCCACCTCGTTGGGTTGCCGGCCTGAACGGGCACTTTCAAGAATGGTATGGGCGGCGAAGGCAGCACTCCAGGCCACACAGGAGCCCTGGGAACCCTGGTTCTGGGGGGTGGGACAAAAACGTTGCAGGTTGACTGCTTCGGGCAGGGGGTTCTTGTTGGGGTCGTCGGCGAGTGGTTCGTATATCTGTGCTTTTTCGAACTGACGAGGATCCAGAAACCCGCCGGTTGCCAGATTCGCCAGTTCGTTCATATTACACCCGCCGCGGCCCAGCAGCAGAAAAGCGCCGGCCGCCAGCACTACAAGCAGTAACAAGCCTTTCCCGCCGCCCTTTCCACCACCGCCGCCGAACAAACGCAGCAAGAGAGGCAGCAGGGCAAAGAGGCCGCCACCGCCACCTCCTCCGGGACCTATGGGGTAATTACCGCCTCCTCCGCCCGGGTTATGGTGTTGTTCCTGTTCATCGCGGGGATCATCGGTCATCCGGATAGGCATAGCAAAAATGTTTCAGGAAAGTTACCTGAAAAAAGAGGAGCAACAAAACAAGAAATGGAAAAGGGATCAGAGCGCCTGGTTTCGAAGCAAATCATCCAGCGTGTCGCGGCGCCGGATAAGGACAGGTTCGCCGTCTTTCACCAGGACCTCGGGCGGGCGGAAACGGGAATTGTACTGGCTGCTCATCTCATAACCGTAAGCACCGGCGTTGTGGATGACCAGTATGTCGCCTTCCCGGATCTGCGCCACGGGCCGGTCGTCGGCAAAGGTGTCGGTTTCGCAGACATTACCCGTGATCATGTAATTCCTAAGAGCTCCTCCGGGGTTAGACAGGTTGGTGATGTGATGATATGCATCGTACATCATGGGCCGGATGAGGTGATTGAGCCCGGTATCCACACCGGCGATCTCCACATCACCGTTTTGCTTCATCACCTGCACGGTGGCCAGGAGGTAACCGCAGGCGCTGACGAGAAATTTTCCCGGCTCAAACCATACCTGCAGGTTCCGGGAACGGGACTGATCGTGCGAGGCCAGGGCTTCCTTCAGTTTATGGGCCAGCCGTTCCACATCCGTTTCCTGTTCCGATGGATGGTAGGGCACTTTAAACCCGCCGCCCAGATCCAGCACTTCCAGGTGGGGAAACGCGGGCAGCAGTTCAAACAGCACTTCCAGTCCACGGATGAATACATCCGCGTCTTTAATATCACTGCCGGTATGAATGTGCAGGGTGCGGATGTGCAGGTGGTGGCGTTGTACCAGTTCCAATACGGAGCTGATTTGATCCACCGGTATCCCGAATTTACTTTTTTCGTGCCCGGTGGAAATTTTAAGATTTCCGCCCGCCAGGATGTTGGGGCGGAGGCGGAGGCCCACCGGGCGGCTGCCACCGTACCGCTGTCCGAATTTTTCGAGGTTGGAGAGGCTGTCAATGTTCACGTGTACACCGGCTTCCGCCGCTTCTTCAATTTCCGCAAAGGCGATACCGTTACTGGTGTACAAGATCTGCCCCGGCTCAAAGCCCGCCAGCAGTGCCAGTTTCACTTCGTTGATGCTGCTGCAGTCGGCATTACAGCCCAGCGAGCGTACATGGCGCAAAACATGGATGTTGGTGAGGGCCTTGCAGGCGTAGAAGATACGGGCATCAAGTACCGAAAATGCCTGCTCCAGTTTCCGGTATTGCCGGGTGATGACAGCGGCATCGTACACATACACGGGGGTGCCATGCGTGCGGGCTGTATTGAGCAGCAGATCCGGCGAAAGGGAATACTCCATAGTGAATGCGTGAAGATCGAAATTACCTGTAAGTCTTCAACAGGCGATGTGCTTCCATACAGTGCAGCAATCATCCTAAACAAGCAATGGACGCCACTACCTGAGCATCAGGCAATGGGTTGCTCACCGCCATCGTTTTCTCCGGAAGCGGGCGGCAGTTCATCCGCTGCGGCAGTTGTATCGGCATCGGGCGTTGTCGCGTCTGAAGAAACTGCGTTGTTGCTCACCAGCGATCCGTCTTCGGTTACCATCAGCACATCTGCTTCATCTGTTGCAGTTTCTGTTTCTTGCGGGTGAAGCGAGGTGGGCTCTGCCATTTCATCGGGCACGATTTCGCGGATGCGTGGCAGGTCCTCCCTGGAATTGATGCCAAAATAGTCCATGAACGAACGGGAAGTGGCGTACACCAGTGGGTGGCCGGGCATGTTCTCGTTTCTTCCGGTAATAACAATCAGTTCTTTTTCCAGGAGTTTCTGCACGGTATAGTCGCAGCTTACCCCGCGGATGGCTTCCATCTCCCCCTTGGTGATGGGCTGTTTGTAGGCGATGATCGCCAGCGTTTCCAGGGCGGCAGCACTGAGACGTTTGAGAAACTTATCGCCATGGATCTGAACCACTGTTTGGTGGTACTGCCGCTTGGTGAGGAACTGCCAGCCGCCGCCTGTTTCCCGTACTTCAAAGGGGTAGAACTCCGATGCATATTTTTCGCGGACCGCGGCAATGGCGGCTTCCACCTGGTCGAGTGAGGCACGGTCTTCAATAAACGCATGTGCGTTGTTGAGCATGTCCGTCAGCTCCAGGGTGGTGAGGGGTCGGTCGGCTGCAAAAATCAGCGCCTCGATATGGGGTATGATGGCAGAAATTTCCATGAATGATAATGCGGGTTATAGCAAAGCGAATGCGGCTCTGCTGTTCAGGCATCAGCCGTTAAGGGCAGCTGCGCCGCTAACGATTTCGGTCAGTTCGGTGGTGATGGCTGCCTGGCGGGCGCGGTTGTAGCTGATCCGCAGGGAGCGCAACAGTTCGTTGGCGTTGTCGCTGGCTTTGTCCATGGCGGTCATCCGGGCACCGTGTTCACTGGCATTGGCATCGAGCACCGCTTTGAACAGCTGGGTATTCAGGATTTTGGGCATGAGTTCTGTGATCAGTTCTTCTTTGCCCGGCTCAAAAATAAAATCCGATTTTTGGGTACTTCCGGCCTTTGGCTCCACTTTGGGAATGGGCAGAAAACGTTCTACCTTAAAACGTTGGGTGCCGGCATTTTTGAATTCGCTGTAAACCAGTTCCACCACATCGTATTCGCCGTTTACAAACGCTTGCATGGCAGCTGCCGCAGCTGCCTGTACCTGCTCAAAGCTGAGATGGTGAAACAGGTCGCGGTAGGTATCGCTGGTGGTGAAGCCGGCACGCTGGAGCGCTTCCAGTCCCTTCTTCCCGATGCCCCATACATGTACCTGGCCTTTGGCCTGCTGCGCAGCGTATTGACCGGCAATGGTTTGCCTGGCCAGTTTGACGATGTTGGCGTTGTAGGCGCCGCAGAGGCCCCTGTCGCTGGTGATCACGAGGAACAGTACTTTTTCAACGGGACGTTCTGCTGCGAGCTTCAGCACACTTACATCACCATCGCTGTTGCTCACAATATTGCTGAGGGTGTCCTGCAGTTTCTGGGCATAGGGGCGCATCTGGATGATGGCGTCCTGGGCCTTCCGCAACTTGGCGGCACTCACCATTTTCATGGCTTTCGTAATCTGCTGCGTACTCTGTACACTCTTGATTCGGTTCCGTACCTCTTTTAATTGACCGGGCATCTGTGTCTCGTTTTATATGGAAAAAGTAGAAGGGACGCGGTTATCGTATAACCAATTTTCAGCCCGCAAAGGTAATGGAAAGCGGCTGAAAAGTCTGCAGCAGGGAAGAATTTGTGGAAATCCGGGAACAGGAAAAACGGACGGACATACCCCGGAAAAGACGGGCACAAAAAACCCCGGTCGCAGGGACCGGGGTAACTTGTTGGGGAGGAAAATTTCCGGTTATCAGGCAATTTCCACATCGGCACCGGCTTCTTTCAGCTTGGCAGCGATTTCTTCTGCTTCGGCTTTGGAGATGCCTTCTTTTACGGGCTTGGGAGCGCCATCTACCAGGTCTTTGGCTTCTTTCAGACCGAGGCCGGTGAGGTCTTTTACGATCTTCACCACGTTCAGTTTGGAAGCACCACCGCTCTTCAGGATTACATCGAAAGCGGTTTTCTCTTCTACAGCAGCAGCGCCACCACCGTCGCCGGCAGCCACCACTACAGCAGCAGCAGCGGGTTCAATGCCGTAATCTGCCTTTAATACATCGGCCAGCTCCTGTACTTCTTTTACAGTGAGGCCCACCAGTTGTTCAGCTAATGCTTTTACGTCAGCCATTTTTTTACGTTTTAACCGCCTTCATAGCCCTTGGACCAGCTCCGGCGGATGGTTATGAAAAGTGTCACATTTGTACCTCAGTGACGTTGGTTGTGTGGTTGAATCCGCTTCCCTGCGGAGGAAGCGGATGGGGATTATTCGGCCGGGGCCGCTTCTCCCTTCTGTTCGGCATTGTGCAGCAGTGCGGCAATCACGCGCTTGGCAGGAGACTGCAGCAGACCGATCACTTCGCCGATCAGTTCATTCTTCGTCTTGATCTGGGTCAGCACCTTCAGCTGGTTGTCGCCGGTGTACACATCGCCGTTGATAAAGGCGGCCTTGAGTACAGGACGCTCGCCGTTGCTTTGCTTGCGGAACGAACTGATGATCAGAGCGGGTTCCTTGGGGTTCTCGGAGAACATCAGCGCCGTTACGTTGTTGAGGGCGTCAAACACGCCGTTGTAACGCTCGGCATCCAACGACTCCAGTGCTTTCCGGATAAGGGTGTTCTTGGCCACCTTCATCTCCACCTGCTTGTCAAAGCAGGCCCGGCGCAGTTTTCCCACTTGTTCAACGGTGAGCGATTCGGTATCGGTGATGTAGAAGTTGTTGTACTGAGCGAACTTGCCTTTCAGCACTTCAATCACTTCATTCTTTTGTTCTTTGGTCATGATGTATGGTTTTTAAACCCTGAAAGGATTAGTTCACAAATGCTTTGGTGTCAACGGCAATGCCCGGGCTCATGGTGCTGGCCATGTAGATGCTCTTCAGGTAAGTACCTTTAGCCGTGGAAGGTTTTGCCTTGATAATGGCAGTGAGGAACTCCTGCGTATTTTCAACAATCTTTTCCGGGGCAAAGCTTACCCGGCCGATCGAGGCATGCACGATGCCGGCTTTGTCCACTTTAAAGGCAATCTTACCGCCCTTCACTTCCGTAACCGCAGCGGCCACGTCGTTGGTCACTGTACCAGTCTTGGGGTTGGGCATAAGGTTGCGGGGTCCCAGCACTTTACCCAGCTTACCGATTTTGGGCATCACGGCCGGCGTGGCGATGATCACATCCACATCGGTCCAGCCACCTTCAATTTTGGTAATGAACTCATCCAGTCCCACGTGGTCGGCGCCGGCAGCGGTAGCTTCGGCTTCCTTATCGGGGGTGCAGAGTACCAGTACCCGCTTGGTTTTACCCGTTCCGTGAGGAAGAGTTACCGTACCGCGGATAGCCTGGTCGGCTTTTTTGGGATCCACACCCAGGCGGATGTGTACGTCCACCGAGCTGTCGAATTTGGTGCAGTTGATTTGCTTTACAAGTGCAGAAGCTTCCTTCAGGGAATAAATTTTGTTGTTATCCACCTTCGCTTCAGCTGCTTTTCTTTTTTTCGTAAGAGACATGTTTGAAACAGTTTAGGTTTGCGGGAGCAAACAGGTGAATATTAATTTTCCCAGGGGGCTTTACCTTCAACGGTGATACCCATGCTGCGGGCGGTACCGGCCACCATGCTCATGGCACTGTGGAGGGTAAAGCAGTTGAGATCGGGCATTTTGTCTTTGGCAATCACTTCCACCTGCTCCCAGGTTACCTTACCTACTTTCACGCGGTTGGGTTCCTTGGAACCGTTCTGCAGTTTGGCGGCTTCCAGCAACTGAATTGAAGCGGGGGGCGTTTTAATGATAAAGTCGAACGACTTATCGGTGTAAACTGTGATTAGAACGGGAAGTACTTTTCCCTGCTTGTCCTGCGTACGGGCATTGAACTGCTTGCAGAACTCCATGATGTTGACACCCTTGGAACCAAGGGCCGGACCTACGGGAGGTGCAGGGTTGGCTTGTCCGCCTTTTACCTGCAGCTTCACAAATCCTGAGATTTCTTTGGCCATTGTAAAATTGTTTTTTGGTGATAGCGTCCTCCGCATGTTACAGACGACTCCCAATTCTGATCAGCCCCCGGCGAGGGGCAGATGACAAAGAACTTTTGGGGAGCGCAAAGGTAGCAAAAAAATTGGTTTCTCCAAAGGTTTTCCGGGTGTTTTTAACACACCCGGGACGCCCGTAGCCATGGGCAGAAAAAGCAGGTAGCGTTAAAAGGCCTGCTTTCGCAGTACGACCACCGGGCACTTCACCCGGTACTGGTCACCCGGTTACTAATCAGCCTTTCTGAGGCTGTCCCACAAAAAACCCCGCCGGTGGCGGGGTCAGAAGTTTTAAGCGATCTTTTCGACCTGCATGTAATTCAGTTCCACCGGGGTGGCGCGTCCGAAGATCTTAACGGTTACCCGCAGCTTCTTCTTCTCGTCGTTCACCTCTTCAATCACCCCGTTAAAATCGTTGAACGGACCATCAATGATCTTAACGGTTTCGCCCACGATAAAGGGCTCACTCATGGTCATTCCACCGGCATCAGCCATCTCGTCCACTTTGCCCAGCATCTTGTTCACCTCCGCCTTGCGAAGAGCAATGGGGTGTTCCTTCCCAAGGAAGTGAATTACATTGCTGGTATTGCTGATGGTCTCCCGGATTTCGTCACTCATCTTCCCCCCCTCGATCTCAATCATCACATACCCGGGGTAAAAATTCCGTTCCCGCACCACTTTTTTTCCGTTCTGCACTTTATATACCTTTTCCACGGGCAGAAACACCTGTTTAACGATGTTACTCCAGCCACTGCGTGTAATTTCTTTGTCCAGGTATTCCTTCACCTTTTTCTCCTTGCCGCTCACCACCCGCAGCACATACCATTTACTTGTTTCCACATTTGCAGCTTCCATTACCTTACTTATTTAAACAATGAATAAAACAGTTCCAGCACGTTGGCGATGCCGAAATCCATCACCCATACAATAGCTGTGATGATGATGGTGGCTACCAGAACAATCATGGTGGACTGTTGTAACTGCTGCCAGGTAGGCCAGGTCACTTTTTCCATCAGCTCCCGGTAAGAATCCCTGAAATAAACGGATAATTTGTTCATAAACACATGTTTTGCCTGTTTGCGGAAACCGGCTTTTGTCCGTTGTCTCCGGCTGCAGCACGGGCACCAGGATTCGAACCCAGACTAAAGGTTTTGGAGACCTCTGTACTACCGTTATACTATGCCCGTAAGAACAATTAGCTAATCAGCGAATTTGCTAATTAGCTAATTGTAACAATATAAGAACTTAATCTTATTTAATGATCTCCGTCACCTGGCCGGCGCCTACCGTACGACCACCTTCGCGGATGGCGAACTTCAGACCCTTTTCCATGGCAATGGGAGCGATCAGCTTCACAGTAAGGCTGGTGTTATCACCAGGCATTACCATTTCTGTTCCGGCTGGCAGTTCCACTTCACCGGTAACGTCAGTTGTGCGGAAGTAGAACTGGGGACGGTACTTCTGGAAGAACGGCGTATGACGGCCACCTTCTTCTTTGCTCAGTACATACACCTCACCTTTGAACTCGGTGTGGGGCGTAATGGACTTGGGAGCGCAGATAACCATACCGCGACGGATATCTTTCTTTTCAATACCGCGGAGGAGGAGACCAGCGTTGTCGCCAGCCTGACCTTCGTCGAGCAGTTTTTTGAACATTTCCACACCGGTAACGGTAGAGTTCAGGGGAGCGTCCATCAGACCTACGATTTCAACCGCTTCACCCACTTTCACCTTACCACGCTCAATACGACCGGTGGCAACAGTACCACGACCTGTAATGGAGAACACGTCTTCCACGCTCATCAGGAAGGGCATGTCAACCGGACGGGGAGGCAGGGGAATGTAGCTGTCAACAGCATCCATCAGCTCTTCCACAGCTTTCACCCACTGGTCTTCACCAGCCAGGGCACCGGTAGCGGAACCTTTGATGATGGGGGTGTTGTCGCCGTCAAAGCCATAGGAACTGAGCAGGTCGCGGATTTCCATTTCAACCAGGTCGAGCAATTCAGAATCATCAACCAGGTCAACTTTATTCATAAATACCACAATCTTGGGTACGCCTACCTGGCGGGCCAGCAGGATGTGTTCTTTGGTCTGGGGCATGGGACCATCGGTTGCAGCCACAACGAGGATGGCTCCGTCCATCTGGGCGGCACCGGTGATCATGTTCTTCACGTAGTCGGCGTGACCGGGACAGTCAACGTGCGCATAGTGGCGGTTGGCAGTCTGGTATTCTACGTGTGCTGTATTGATGGTGATACCACGCTCTTTTTCTTCGGGCGCGCCATCAATTTCATCGTATTTCTTTGCCTGCGCCAGACCTTTCTTAGAAAGGATGTCTGTAATGGCTGCAGTCAGGGTGGTTTTGCCATGGTCTACGTGACCGATGGTACCAACGTTTACGTGGGGTTTCTCCCGCTTAAAGGTCTCTTTAGACATCTTATTGGTTTTTAATTGTGTTTAAAAAATATTCAAACTTTTATGTTTCCGGAAGAAGCCGCCTCAGCAGTTTCCGCCTTCACCTGTTGTATGCCGGTTTGGAACCGGTACCTGCTGCCGCGATACACAGTTGGCCCGTTTGTGGCCAACTCTTCTTACACACAGGTTCCGGAAACAGAGCCGTTGATGAGAATTGAACTCACGACCTCTTCCTTACCAAGGAAGTGCTCTACCACTGAGCTACAACGGCTGGTTGCGTTTCAGTGAGTACACCTCACATCAACATCCGGTAAAAAAAGAACTTCTTTCGAGCGGGAGACCGGGCTCGAACCGGCCACCTGAAGCTTGGAAGGCTACCGCTCTACCAAATGAGCTACTCCCGCTTATGGGGCAAAACATCAAAAGAGATTGACGGCACACTAACCGTATAACCTATTGATCCTGATGCCATATTACATAAAGAACTGTGGGCAGGAGAGGATTCGAACCTCTGAAGTCGAAAGACAGCGGATTTACAGTCCGCCCCATTTGGCCGCTCTGGAACCTGCCCTGATCTGAACTGTTCTGCCGGCGGCTCCGGAAGAAACCAAAGAGCCACTTGTCGGACTCGAACCAACGACCTGCTGATTACAAATCAGCTGCTCTACCAGCTGAGCTAAAGTGGCGATTCTGCTCTAAATCATCCTCCACAAAGAACTTTAGCACAGTGCATACGAATGCACCCCCATTTTTGGGAAGGCAAAGGTAAAGGAAAACATGAAACGGAAAAATTTTCGACAGGAAAAAAACAGCATTCTTCAAAATTGTGCAAAAAAAATCCCCCCGGGGAGTCCGGAGGGATGGGGCATTCTGATTTTCAGAGTTGGAACTGCTTTTCTTTTTTTCGCTTCAGCTGGTTAATCAGGGAATCAAGGGCTTCATCAAACGACTGCTCAAACGACTTGGAGGATTGTTTAACAAACAGCTGCTGGCGGGGTACGTGTACTTTGATTTCGGCCACTTTGTCCTTAATGTTGTGCACTACATTGTCCAGCTTCAGAAAAACGTCCACTTTCACTATTCGGTCATGAAAGCTGTTCAGTTTCTCCACTTTCTGTCGAACGTAATCAATCAATTTGGCATCGGCATCAAATCGTACAGTTTGAATGTTCACAGTCATAGCATACCTTATTTTATCGGTTAAGAAATATGAGAAAGAACTGGGAGGAGCCGCCTCCGTGTACAGCTTGAAGTTACCAAATCGGGAGGAGAATTCAAAGAATCAACGGCCGACTTTATTCATTTCTTAACCTTTTTGCGGTGAGGAGTTCCGCCCCGTTGCACCGGGGTATCCTCAGCCGCGGGGATGTGCCTTTTTATGGATGTCCTTAAGTTTCTCAATGGTATTGTGCGTGTACACCTGGGTGGCTGCCAGGCTGCTGTGACCCAGCAATTCCTTTACCGCATTCAACTCGGCGCCGTTATTCATGAGATGGGTGGCGAAACTGTGGCGTAACACGTGGGGACTCTTTTTCTCCACCGTGGTTACGAGCGACAGGTACTGGCGGATCACCCGCTGAATATAGCGGGGATAGACGGGGCGGCCATTCTCCCGCACCAGCAAGACATTCGTGTCTGCGGCAGCCGTCAGTTGATTCCGGGCTTCGAGGTAGGCCCCCAACTTTTGCAGCAGAACTCCCCCCAGGGGAATGATCCGCTCTTTGTTTCCCTTCCCCAGCAGCTTCACCTGGCTGCGGTGCAGATCCAGCTGCTGTTCCCGCAAACCGGTAAGTTCACTCAACCGCATACCCGTACTGTAAAATAAGAGGCAAACAAGTTCATGCAAACGCCCCTCCCAGGTCGCCGGAAATGCTTCATGCTGCATGAGTGTGGCCAGGTCCTGCTCTTCCACATATACAGGTAACCGCTTCCGTACTTTAGGAGCAGTAATGGTTGTGAGGGGCGAGGCAGTCACCTCCCCCTGTTTGATCAAAAAACGGTAAAAAGATTTGAGGGTGGAAATCCGGCGGTTGACCGACCGGGAACTCTGGTCCGCCTCCTTAAGGGAAGCCAGCCAGCTTCGAACCATACCCGGGCTGATGGCCCTGAGCTCCATGTCGCCGTACTGCAGGAGCAGAAAATCTAAAAAAGCAGTCAGATCACTGCAATAAGCCGACAGTGTGTGCGGAGAATACCGCTTCTCAAAGCGGAGATGATCCAGGAAGGGTTGCAGTTGGCGAAAGAGGAGCGCTTGCATAAAACACCGATAGCCGTGAAAGTACGAAAACTTCACGGCTATCGGCAGTATAACGGAGAATGCTTACTTCACTTCAATCTTCCCGCTGGCGATCTGTTGCTTGTAGATGGCCTTCAGGACCTCCCCCCGGCGCTTGACGGAAGGCTTTGTAAAGGACTGACGCTCACGTAGTTGGAGAAGAGTTTTGCTCTTTTCAAACTTCTTTTTGTACTTCTTGAGCGCTTTGTCTATGTTTTCGCAGTCTTTTGAATCAATGATTAACATGAATTATACCTCCTTTACGGTTTTTAGAGGCGCAAAGATAAGAGGTCTCCTGCAAACAACAAAGACCTTCCGTTATTTTCCGGGATTGTGGGTAATTTGCGTTCATGTTTACAGGCATCATTGAAGCAACCGGCACGGTCAGCAGGGTTCTGACCTCCGGTTCCAACAAGACTTTCTGGGTGGAATCACCTTTCAGCCATTTCCTGCAACCCGACCAGAGCCTCGCCCACGACGGTGTTTGCCTCACGGTGGAAGCCGTTGAAGAAAACCGGCACCAGGTAACGGCTGTAGCGGAAACGCTGGAGAAATCCACCCTGGGCAGCTGGACCACCGGTACACTGGTGAATCTGGAACGCTGCCTGGAGCTGCCCGCCCGGCTCGATGGTCACCTCGTACAGGGGCATGTGGATACCACGGCCCGGTGTATGGAGGTGGTAACAAAGGATGGCAGCTGGGAATACTCGTTTCAGTTCGACCCCGCGCACGCCGCCCTGCTGGTGGAAAAAGGATCGGTGTCACTAAACGGCATTAGCCTTACGGTCTTTCATGTACAACATGACCGGTTTACCGTAGCCATCATCCCCTATACCTATGCGCATACCAATATCCGCAACATTCAACCCGGGTCGGTGGTAAACCTCGAATTTGATATTGTTGGTAAATACGTTTTACGGAACCAACAATTACTCGCCGGAAAGTAAAAATACGCCCCTAAAAATCACCAACATTCACCATTTTCCGTGCAGCACAGAAGAGGTATCTTGCACTTGAAATCCGAATCCTACCCTACCCATTAAATGAAAACCCATGGTGGATGTATCTATCATCGTACCTGTTCATAATGAAGCGGAATACCTGTTACCGTTTTACTATGATCTCAACCGGAAACTGCCCAATAACTTTGAACTGATCTGGGTGAACGACGGGAGCACCGACAGCACCCTCGAAGAAATCGGGCAGCTCTCGTACAAAGACAACCGCATCAAATGCATCACCCTGTCGCGCCCCTTTGGAAAAGCCGCTGCTGCAATGGCCGGGCTTGATTATGCGCAGGGACAGTACATCATCGTTATGAGCGGCGATCTGCAACACCCGGCATCGCTGATCCCCGACATCCTGAAAACGCTGGAAGGAGGAGCCGACATTGTAAGCACCCGGCCTTCCAACGCAGCAGTTATCCTCCCCTTTCAACGGGTGATACTCAATGGCTGGTACCGGTTCCTGGAGCTTATATCAGCGGAAAAGGACATGATCAACATTGCCGACTTCAGAGGCTTTCACAACCGCGTGGTGGACGATATCCGCTTTATCCGGCAACGCAACTTCTTTCCGGGTCATTTCTTCAACTGGAACGACTACAAACGCGCCGAACTCACCTACTATAACAACCGCAACGATGCCACCCACCGGCGGTACAGTATCACTCATCTCTATCAGCGGACCGTTGCGGCATTTAAAAACTGTAAACCGGGTCTGTTGAAATCGTTTGTGGTATGCGGGGCGTTGCTGAGTGCAACCGCGCTGGCTCTTGGTTGTTTGACCATCCTGCGCTACCTGGAGGGAGCCACCGTACAGCCCGGCATGCTGTTGCTGAACGTCCTGCTGCTCGTATCCGGCATCCAGCTATTTGTGATGAGCTCGTACAAACGGAAATTATTCCGCGAATTGCTGCGCTTTTACAAATCCCATCAATACCTCGTGAAGGAAGTGATGGTACAGGACAATCACCTGCAGGAATTCAGTTTTATGAATCGCGGGAAGATGGGGCAGGTATAAAACCGGTCTGCATGACTGCCTTCGTTCTTTACCACAAATTTTTTCCTTATCCGGCTGCCAAGCGTAATAAGGAATGAAGGATTGAATGATTGAATAATCCTGTGTTCACTTTAGCACCTTGCCCTCTTTGCGGCTTTGCGTGAAACGGTTAAACCATCAAGTCAACACGGCACGAAGGGGCCCGAAGAAAAAAGCTGCGCCCGCAGCCCCATTGTAACCGCTGCGAGAAACAAGGATTGAGCCAGTGAAGGAATGAAGGATTGAATGGATTCGCTACTGACCTAACAGCGCTTTGGCTCCCGCAGATTCTACTGGTCATTGCAAAAAATGCGCTGAAGATTTTTACAACTTCCTGAACCGCTTGAACTTCCTGGACAATTTCAACCTCTTACCCGTATTGCTTTACATCTCCGCATTTTTAAGGTGAGAAACATAGCCTGCGTCCAGCAAACGTGCGCAACTTCCAGGCACACTTCGCACAAGCAACCACCAACTGAATTCTCAACACAACTTCTCCTAAAAAAAAAGCCGGCGCACTGAACGTACACCGGCTCAAAGTAGTGGTCTTATTTGGGTTGGTTACCGCATCAGGTACATCTTGCCATAGCCCTTGTTAAAATACTTGTCGGTTCCGGAATTATCCTGGTATTTATCAAGTCCGGCCCCGTTGAGGTTGGTCAGTACCCGGTAGAGATAGATACCATTGGCCAGCTTATTTCCAAACTGGTCGGTGCCATCCCATTTAAACTCCGTAATATTTCTTCCAATGCGGATCGGGCCAAGCTCCTGTTTGGTGATTTCCCGCACCACTTTACCGGTGATGGTCAGGATCTGGATGCGGATGTTCTGCGGAATTTCCGAACCGGTGAGCGTAAACACAAATGCGGTAGACGTTGTAAATGGATTGGGATAGTTGAACAGGTTGGAGATCATGGGTTTGTTAATCACCTGGAAGGAGACCGCATAATCCAGGTCACCTGCTTTATTGCCGCTGCGGTCGGTACCCGACACGACGAGTTCATACTCACCGTCTTCCCTGAAGAAGGGGTACAGATCAATGACCGCTGTGTTCTCACCTGCAGCCAGGTTGGCCGGCGTAAACCGGGCGCTGTCGGTCCCGAGTGTAAACTCACGAATCGTACGGTCGGGGTACCGCACCCGTACCCGCATGCCTGTTGTATCGTCGAGCGCCAGGAATCTGCTGTCGTCTTTCAGTTTGATGAGGATGTGCGGGCGCGATGATACAATGTCCCTGTTGAGGATGTGCACCCCGTCAAAGGTCACATCCAGCCAGGGCTTGTACATATCGGGCCGGACAAAGAAACTGCGGAAGATAAAATTATTGAACAGGAACTGTTCAGGCTGGTCATCGTCCGGGTTTACCATGAGGTAGAGGGAGTTGAGACCGGGCAGATTCTTCGTATCAATGGTGTAATTCACCACAAGGGTATCGCCCGCCACCAGCGGTTTCTTCCGGGGCAGCACTACTTCGGTGGGTACGTTGTTACGGTCGGTCAGAATCATCTTCAGCTTCAGGGAGTCGAAGGCCGACTCGCTCACATTCTGGAAGGCGATGGAGAAGTTGAGCGGTTCGCCCAGGTCAACCGTATCCTTAAAAACAAAGCGCAGGTTGGGCGCCACGGCTCCCTCGGGCATCAACGTGCCGGTAAGCCGCCAGTGCTGCAACTGGAAGGGGGACAGGTTCAGCGGATCGGCCGTCACCATCCGCATCTTGAGCCAGGGATACTGGTTGGCATCAATGTAAGAGATGGAGGTGTCTTTGGCGTTCTTCACAATGCCCAGCAAATTCTCGCTGCCGGACCGTGTTCTGCCATACAGGTGAAACACCAGTGAATCGCCGGGTGCCTGTCCGCCGGGGAAAGCTCCATCCCAGAGGAAATTTTTCCATTGACGGGACGGGCCCAGCCAGGGAGACTCCATCAGGCCTTCGGGTAGTTGTGCCGGGATGTCAACCACCACATCAATATAATCGGTCTCCTGCTCACCAATGAACTGACGAACAAACTCAGGATTCCCTTTCTGGTACAGAAGTGCGAACGGCAGGTTCCTTGTGAATTTATCAATTTCGGTGAGCCCGTTCCTGATCATCGTATGATAAATGCTGTTGCCCGATCCATACGCCAGCGTATCATTCATCCACTGCTGGATAAAGGAGGTATTGGGCGCAGCAAAGCTACCGGGCGCAGTTCCCTGGTTGATGATGAGCACCAGTGCGCCATCGGGAACGGTGTTCTCGAGCAGGAGCCGGGCATTGTTGCGCTGGGCCTGGTTGCCCATCAGGTACTCGAAGAACTTCCGGTTAAAGCCAAGACACAGGGGGTTGAGACTGCCATACATGCCACCGCCGGGTGCCGACGTATTGATCCAGGAGTTGAGCGTCTTGGGCTCAAAAATGTAAATGGAGAATACGTTGAAATTACACCGCCACTGGTCCACCTGCTGCAGATCGAGGAACACATCGTTCTTGCCGGCATCAAAGTAGGGAAACAGGCCGGTGCGGATCTTGAGCTTACGTAAAACGTTTTTAAACTCAAACGTACGGCGAATCGTATCCAGCTCCAGGTCTTCGTACCGGTTATTGAGGAACTGGTAGTAATGCGACTGGTTAAATCCGTTATCCAGATCACTGCGATAGATAAAGCTGCTGTTGTTCCAGATCACCTCGCTCAGTGCATCGGGGCGGATACCCACCCGCCAGTAATACACCCGGTTGTTGGTGAAGGTTAAACCGGTGGGGCGGAAAGCGATGGAGCCACCCACGGATGTAACCGAATCCACCCGCTTAAGGGGAGAATTGAACCGGGTGGTGGTATCCAGCTCAAAATAATACTTCCGCGACGTACCAAAGGGGTTGGCCGTGGATGCAAAGAATGTGATATTCTGCTTGTTGATGATGCTGTAGTTGTAGGGATAGGTGGGCCGGATTTCGTCTTCAAAAATGAAGAATTCCTTAACCACGGAATTGTTGGTTTCACACAATTCGTCAATGAGGTTGTCGGGATCCAGTGTAACGGTTATTTTATTGGACCCTTTGTCCCGCAGCGGATTGATGGGCAAGGTAAAACTGAGGGAATCGGAATTGGGGATGGACGCTATTTTTTGATCGTAAAGTGTTTCCAGCGAGCCATCCGGGAACTGCCGTTTAATCTGCACCCGCACGGAATCGTTCCGCACGGTACCGATGTTGAATAGTTTAACATCGACCTTGAATTCATTTTCTGCAATGGAAATGAATTCGGGTGCCACTTTCACATATTGGGGTTCAATGGCATAGTCGGGTTTGTCGGAATAATAGAACCGGATTGCCGGATCGCCGTGCAGGGTGATCTGCTCCACGTGCATGCGCACAAAAAAGTCGTTGATGGAAAACCGACGGATCAGCGAATCGGAGATGTTCATCATGATCTTGCCCAGGGAACCGCCGCAGTTTGATTTCGTGAACTGTTTGTAAAACTCTTCGGTGTACAGGTTGAGGTAGTTCACGATGCCCAGGTGGGTACTGGCGATGAAGCCCACGGATCCCTTTTGCGGGGCAGCCAGCACATATTTTTCCGACAGGGTATAACTGCCGCTGAAGCGCAGGGTATCAAACTGGAAGAGGTTGCCGGCGTTACATCCGTTGATCAGGAAGATGGGATACTTGCCGGTTACCGGGTAGTTGTTGGGATTGTCGAGGTTAAACTCCAGGGTGTTGGCAGATGAGTGACCGAAGTAAGTCATCAGCGAGAACCCGTTGGTAAAGAGGCGGGTTACCAGGTCGCCGGCCAGGGTTTGCACACTGGCTACTGAAGATTTCTGCAGGGTATACACATTGGCACCGAAGCAGGAATCCTCTGCCATTTCCTTGTATTGACCCAGGTAGTACATGATCTGCTCACCCAGGAAATCGTTGGCACCGCCGATGTGCAATACATCCTTTTTCCAGATTTCATCTTCAATTCTGCAGGAACGGATCCTTTGCAGGGTCTCGTATTGCCTCACTTTATCGAGGTAGTCTTTCACCTCTTCCGCGGTCACCACATTCAGGCGTCCGATGGGTGTTTTGGGCACCACACCTCCGTCTTCTGCCGCCAGCATCATATCGGAGGCGGGCAGGCCAAAGGTGGGCACCAGGTTCATCCGCTCCACCACGGGGCGGGTTTCATTGGCTTTGTACACACTGGGCACGACCCCCTTGCCAATTAGTAAACAGTATTGCGGGGCACGGGCAAAGTTGGCGCGGGCAAAACGCAGGAAGTTACGGATGGACATGGGGTTGTTCTTGATGCCCCAGCCAAACTGGTCGAGCAACTGGTTGATGTCGTATACCTGTGCCGTAAAGCCTCCTCCGTTAGCACTGCTCCGGTACTGGCGGTACTCTTCCACGCGGTTTACACCGCCCGCATCGCTGTAAATAGCAGGATTGGAAATGATAAGGTAATCCCCCTGGCGGGAAGGGTTGTTGAAATTTTCAAATGTACGGGCCACAAAACCGCCCGTAACGGAGCGGATGCTAGCTGCCTGAACACTTGCAAGCACAAGGTTGCGGCTGGTAGCAGAGGGAGGCAGCACCAGGCGTACCTGGCCTGCTACCGCGATATCGCCAGCTATACGGAGATTGTTGGTAAGATCGTACAACACAGGCACCTGACCGCCGTTATTGAAGCTTTGAATAACCAGATACTGGGGTGTGGCGCTGGCCGGCATTTCAAACGCAAAGCTGGTAAGGCCTCCGAAATTGAACTGACGGGGATAGGTTAACTCGTACATCCCCATCACAAACCGGTCGGTGGATACGGTGGATGTGTTCCGGAAGCGGAAGTTGGCCGTATTGGAGCTGATCAGTGAAAGCGGAATGTTGGTGTACGAAGTATTGTCGTTGATCGAATTAAAATAATTCATCTGCTGCTCCCCCAGCACCGTACCATTAAGGCTCACTTCCACGGTGCGGATATTGAGGGCACGACCGGCCGCACTGTAGCGAAGCCGGGCATTGGGGCCACCCGTCGCCACAAACAGGTTGCTGTTGTTCGCGGTAAAATTGGTGGCAGGTGCAATGTTGGAGCTTACATATCCTTCGGCATCGTCGTACGAAGAGGAAAACACCACTTCCCCCACCACGGCGCCAAAGCCCTGGCTGTAGGCATTGCGGTAGTTAACGCCCAGTTTGTGCAGGAAAAATGGCTCGGGTGTGAGAGCGGTAGGAAGTCCGCTTCCCACAACAGTAAGGCGTTTGTTGTTTCCGGCGGGGTTTACCGTCAGAAAGTAGGTAGCCGAATCGGTGAGCAGGCTGACCGCCGGATTGATCTGGTATTCCGGCCGCATGTACAGGCGGCTTTCCCAGCGGCCGTTGTTCATCTCCCCCCAGAATTCAATGAACCCATTGGTAGCCAGCGGACCCGATGCTTCCGAGGTAAAAATGGCCACTTCTTCACCGTTGCGCCAAAGCTGGAAATGGGCGGCATTAACGCCACCGATACCAAGACTTGCCAGTTGCGACTGGGTAATGCGGTAAACACCGTTAACACCAACCCGAAACCGGTAATAGGTTTTATTGTAGTCAATCCATTCGTTCATGAAGCTCTGCGCCTGCAAGCCGGCAAGTGCAGTGAACAGCAGGAAGGAAGTGAGTAGAAACCGTTTCATACGCTACGCAATTATTCTTTGGGACGTTTGTTGTTCACTAGGTCGAGACGTAAGGAGATTATATGGGTATACAGGGGATTCGACTGGTTGGCGAGGTTCGTAAAGGCATAGTCTACATGAAACGATCCGCCCAGCTTGAAGCCGGCCCCCGCCGCGGGTTGGTAGATCCACACTTTTTTCCGGTTGAGGGTATCGCCGTCGGCAAAGGTTTTCTGAAAATTGTAAATACCGCCCCGTACAAAAAACACATCCCGCAGGCTGAGCTCCGCTCCAATGCGGGGGTCGCCGTTAATCAGGTTGGAACTTAGCAGGGTATTGCGTTGTCCGTCAAAGGTAAAGTCGAGGTTGGCCTCCGCCTTCAGCTTGAGGCCGTTGCCCAGCCGGAAATCGTAGGCGCCGCCCACCACCACCCGGGGGGCGGTGAGTTCGGTGGAGCGGACCGGTATCTGGTTGTTGGTCAGGAATAAGACCTCCTTCTCCCGGTCGGTGAAGCTGAAACTCCAGGAGTTGAAGGTGGTGGTGATGTCGCGCCCCACCACGCCAAATGACCAGTTTTTCCCCTCCATCTTCAGGCCGAAATCGAGCCCAAAACCCCAGGCACGTGCAAATGTGCCCACGTTGCGGTGGATGACTTTGGCATTCATACCCATGCTGATCTTTTTATCGCCGGTTTCCTTCAGCGTCTGGGCCACGGAGAGCAGGAAGGCCCAGTCGGCACTGCTGAAGCTTCGAATATTAGCGTAGTTGATATTACCGTCGGGCTCAATCAGGTAGAGCGTATTGGGAATATCGTCCACCGCGAAACGCAGCACCGACAGGCCGATGGTGCGTTTATTGTCGGCCACCGGGATGGCAATGCTGCCAAAGTCGTACTTGCCGATGCCGGCAAAATACTCGGCGTGCATGAGGGAAAGAGAGGGGTCGTTTTTCACACCGGTAAGGCCTGCCGGGTTCCAGTAACCGGCTGTGGCATCGCTCACGGATGCCACCTGGGCGCTGCCCATGGAAAGTCCACGCGCTCCGGCGCCGATATTGAGAAACTCATTGGAATAAATACGTATCTGGCTTTTCAGCCCAAGGGATAGGAAAAGGGATACGGCGAGGAATGAAGAGCGGGCTATCATTCAGTCGGTTTTCTGGTAAACAATTAGTTTATAGATACCTCCCTCCGCAACAAAGCTGCCTGCACCCGACAAATGTAACCATTCCGGTTTCAAAATTCAAGCCTTGTTGAGAGTTCAAACTTCTATAAACGTTGATTTTCAGGGTTTATTGTCCAAAACCGGGCAAGATGCCCCCTCCTGCCCTACTTTTGCGGAAAATTGCACGCTACCACCATGAATCTGATAGAAGAACTGCGCTGGCGGGGGATGATCCAGGATATCATGCCCGGAACGGAAGAGCAACTGCTGAAAGAAACCACCACGGGCTACGTGGGCTTCGATCCTACGGCCGACTCCCTGCACATCGGCAGCCTGGTACCCATCCTGCTGCTGGTGCATCTCCAGCTGGCCGGCCACCAACCCATTGCCCTTGTGGGCGGAGCCACCGGCATGGTGGGCGACCCCAGCGGAAAAAGCGAAGAACGCAACCTGCTGAGCGAGGAACAGCTGGCCGTGAACGTGGCCGGCATCCGGCGGCAGTTGGAAAAGCACCTCGACTTCAGCGAACACCTCCCCAACCGGGCCGAACTGGTGAACAACTACGACTGGTTCAAAGACATCAGCTTCATCGGGTTTCTGCGGGACGCCGGCAAGCACATCACCGTCAATTACATGATGAGCAAAGACAGCGTACGTAAACGCATCGAAGGCGAGACCGGCATCAGCTACACTGAGTTTGCCTACCAGCTGATGCAGGGATACGATTTTTACTGGCTCTATCAGCATAAAAACTGCAAACTCCAGATGGGCGGCAGCGACCAGTGGGGCAACATCACCACCGGCACCGAATTCATCCGGCGCAAAGCCGGCGGCGAAGCTTTTGCTTTCACCTGTCCCCTCATCACCAAGGCCGATGGGGGTAAATTCGGTAAAACCGAGAAAGGCAACGTGTGGTTGGATGCAGCCAAAACCACCCCCTACCAATTCTACCAGTTCTGGCTCAACGCCAGCGACGTTGATGCCGAAAAATGGATTAAAATCTTCACCCTCCTGCCGCAGGAAGAAATCAACCGCATCACCGGAACCCACCGCCAGGATCCAGCTCAACGCCTGTTGCAGAAAACGCTGGCCGCCGAAGTAACCCGCTTCATCCACGGACAGGAGGATCTGGAACAGGCCATTGCCACCACGGAAAAACTGTTTACCAACCAGTCGGCACCGGCTGAAAGCCTGAGCGTGGAAGACCTCGAAAGCATGGAGGGTGTGGTGCGTTTCAGCTACCCGGCCGAAAAGCTGCAGGCAGGGGTGGACATAATCAGCTTCCTGGCCGAGACGACCATATTCCCCAGTAAGGGCGAGGCCCGCAAGATGGTGCAGGGCGGCGGCGTGAGCATCAACCGCCACAAAGTGGAGGGGGCAGACATGCAGGTGAACAGCGCCTTGCTGCTGCATGGCAAATACCTGCTGGCACAGAAAGGAAAAAAGAATTACTACCTGGTTGAAGCCGTATAAAAAACCCGCAGAACTTATTCCACGTTCACCTGTTTGTTCACCAGCGCGCCGCTGGCCGCTTCCATCAGGAAACGCCGCTCAGCGAGCAGGTACCCGTTTCCTTTTTCACAGAAATGAACTTTGAGGTTTTCGAGGCTGATGGGATTGCCGTCGGGTATGTCGGCGATGTTTGAATGCAATACATCGTGCCCGTCAATGATCACCACCAGCCCGCTGCCGATGGCTTCCATGCAGTTGCCCTCCGTGATGAGCATGCCGGTATCTTCACCCAGCCCCAGGCCAATGGTACCGGGATTGCAGGCCACTGCCTGTGAAAGCCGCACAAAGCGGCCGCGTTTGTCGAAATGCGAATCAATGATCACGTTTTGGATAAAGCCCAGCCCGGAGGTCATTTTCACTTCTCCCTTGAGATGGGCCCGCGACGCGTTGCCTTCGTAGATCATCGTCTGGCTCATGGCCATGGCGCCCGCACTGGTGCCGGCAATGACAAAGTTCTCTTCCTGGTAGCGCTGCTTCATGATGGCCAGGAACTCGGTACCTCCATCGGTCACGCTTAACCGCAGCTGGTTGCCGCCGCTGAACATCACGGCATCGCAGACGCGGATGCGCTCCAGGAATTCGGGGTTGGCGGTATCCGGCCGGTTGCGGATGTGCATCACCCCGATGTTGGTGCAGCCGATTTTGCCGAAAGCATTCATGTAATTATCGCCTACTTCATAGGGGATGGTGGAGGCGGTGGTGAGTATCTCGATGCGGGCTTCCGGTCCGCCGGCCTCCTCCACCACGCGGCGGAGAATGCCCAGTTCAAAGAAGTTGAGATTGTTGCGGTGGATTTCGCCTTTTTCCAGGTCGGTGCCTTTATCTTCGGCGCCGCCGATGGCGATGAGTTTTCCTTTGGGATGTTGCAATGGGTCTGAGTTTAATCGGAACAAAATTAGGGAAAAGGAAGCCACCCCTCCCCTTGCAGGAAACAGGAATACGGTCCGAATAGTCCTTTCAGCCTTGGTCACCTTCGCAAAAAAAATTAACTTCCCGGAAAACTGCACCTGTTTATGAAGATTGTTGAGATCAAAATCCTCCGGGGACCCAACTACTGGAGCATCCGCCGCCACAAACTGATCCAGATGAAAGTGGACCTGGAAGAGATGGAAGAACGCCCCACCCACCATATTCCCGGCTTCCGCGAACGGCTGGAGCAGTTGCTGCCCAGCCTTTACGGGCACCGGTGCAGTGTGGGTGCGCCGGGCGGATTCTTTCAGCGGGTGGAGGAAGGTACCTGGATGGGACACGTGATTGAACACATTGCCCTGGAACTGCAGACCCTCGCCGGGATGGATACCGGGTTCGGCCGAACCCGGGGAACCGGTAAGCCCGGGGAATATTTCGTGGTGTTCAGCTACATGGAGGAAGACGCCGGCTATTACGCCGGCAAAGCAGCCGTACGCATTGCGCAGGCGCTGATTGACGACGCATCCTACGACCTGCAGCCCGATATCCAGCGCTTGCGGGAGATACGGGAAGACACCCGGCTGGGCCCCAGCACCGGTTCCATTGTGGAAGAAGCGGCGAAACGCGGCATCCCTTACATCCGCCTCAACAAACACAGCCTGGTGCAGCTGGGTTATGGCGTGCACCAGAAACGCATCCGTGCCACCATCGCATCCACCACATCCAACATTGCTGTGGACATCGCCTGCGATAAAGAAGAAACCAAGGCGCTGCTGGGAGCAGCCGAAATACCGGTGCCCAAGGGAGATGTGATCCGCACCCTGGAAGGACTGAAAGAAGCCGTAGACCGGCTGGGCTACCCCATCGTGATCAAACCCATTGATGGCAACCACGGCAAAGGCAATACCACCAATATTACCAACTGGGAACAGGCCACCAAGGCTTTTGAAGCCGCCAAGCATTACAGCCGCAGCGTGATTGTGGAACGATTTATCACCGGTTTCGATTTCCGGGTACTGGTGATCAACTACAAATTTATCTGCGCCGCCCTGCGTACCCCGGCTTCGGTGGTGGGCGATGGCGTACACACCATCCAGTGGCTGATAGATGAAACCAACCAAGACCCCCGCAGGGGGTACGGCCATGAAAAAGTGCTGACGCAGATCACGGTGGACCAGTTTACCCAAAAGATGCTCGACGACGCCGGTTACACGCTGGAGACCATCCCGACCGAAGGCGAGCGGGTGATCCTGAAGCCCACGGCCAACCTCTCCACCGGCGGCACCAGCACCGATGTGACCGACGAAGTGCACCCGGCCAACATCTTCATGTTTGAACGGATTGCCCGCATCATTGGACTCGACATCTGCGGCATTGATGTAATGGCCAATGACCTGCGTACACCCCTGCAGGAAAACAAAGGCGCCATCCTCGAAGTGAACGCGGCCCCCGGCTTCCGCATGCACGTGGAACCAGCCGAAGGGCTGGCCCGTAACGTGGCCGAACCCGTAGTGGACATGCTCTTCCCCAACCGGCACAACGGGCGCATCCCCATCATAGCCATTACCGGCACCAACGGCAAAACCACCACCACCCGCCTCACCGCCCATATCGCCAAAAGCGCCGGACGCAAAGTAGGCTATACCACCAGCGACGGGGTGTACATCCAGAACCAGCTGATGATGCGGGGCGACTGCACCGGACCCGTATCCTCGCAGTTCGTACTAAAAGACCCCACCGTTGACTTTGCCGTGCTGGAATGTGCACGCGGCGGTATCCTCAAAAACGGTCTGGCCTTTTCGCATTGCGACGTGGCTATTGTTACCAACGTGGCTGCCGACCACATCGGGCTGGGCGGTATCAACTCGGTGGAACAGATGGCCAAACTCAAAGCCGTGGTACCCGAAACGGTGTTCCCGCACGGTTACGCCATCCTCAATGCGGACGACGACCGGGTGTATGCCATGCGGAACAACCTCACCTGCAATATTGCCCTCTTCAGCATGGACGAAAACAATCCCCGCATCAAAGAGCACTGCAGCGGGGGCGGCCTGGCCACTGTTTTTGAAAACGGATACGTAAGCATCCTGAAAGGAACCTGGAAAATAAGGGTGCTGCCGGTGAAGGAAATCCCCATCACCTTCGAAGGAAAGGCGGTGCACAACATTGCCAACACGCTGCCCGCTGTGATGGCCACCTACCTGTACAAAGACATCAGCATTGAAGACATCCGTTCGGCCCTGCTCACCTTTGTTCCCTCAAGCAATACCACCCCGGGGCGGATGAACTTCTTCCATTTCCGGAACTACACCATGCTGGCCGACTTCGCCCACAACCCGCACGGACTGCAGCTCCTCTGCGACTTTGTAAACAAACTGGACTATCCGTACAAGGTGGGAGTGATCAGCGGGACGGGCGATCGCCGGGATGAAGACATCCGGGAACTGGGCGCCATCAGCGCCCGGAACTTTGATGAAATTATCATGCGCTGCGATAAAAACCTGCGGGGCCGCACCGCCGACGAGATCATGGGCTTGCTGGAAGAAGGCATCCGCAGCGTAAACGACCGGCTACCCGTGACCAAGATCGCCAACGAAAACGAAGCGCTTGAATACATCTATGCCAATCACCGTCCCGGTGCCCTCTACACCATCATGTGCGATGTGGTGGCCGGCGCCCTCGACAAGATCAAGGAACTGAAAGAACGGGAAGACCAGGCAGTACACTGATACCCGGGTGACGCTTGTTGACACTGCGTGTAAAAGCGGCCCGACCGGTATTACCTGAAAAAGCTGTTATTTGCAGCACCCATGCCTGCTCAAACGCGCCGAAAAATGATCCTGCTGCTCACCGTGTTCATTGACATGGTTTGCTTCAGCATGATTTTTCCCATCCTCCCCTACTTTGTAAAGGAGCTGGAGCTGTCGGACATGGTAGTGGGACTGGCAGCCGCCAGCTTCGCCCTCATGAATTTCCTGTGCTCCCCCCTCTGGGGCGGAATGAGCGACCGGAAAGGACGACGCCCGGTGATGCTGCTGAGCATCGGCATCACTTTCCTGGCCAACGTGCTGCTGGCCTTCACCAACGGGGTGGTATTGTTGTTCCTGGCCCGCATCCTGGCCGGCATCGGCAGCGCCAATATATCGGTGGCACAGGCCTACATGGCCGATATCTCCACACCCGACGAACGGACAAAAAACCTGGGCCTGGTGGGGGCCGTGTTCGGGCTGGGATTCATTGTGGGACCGGTGCTGGGCGGGGTCCTCAAAAGCTGGAGCGGCGAAGGCAATGTGTTCTGGGTGGGAGCCGGGGCCGCCCTGCTCAACCTGGTGAACCTGGGCTGGGCTTATTTCTCCCTGGGCGAAAGCAACCAGCACATTGATGCCGGCCGGCGGCGCTCGTATAATCCCTTCGGTCAGATCTTCCGCTGGCTGCGGGTACCGGTAATCAACCAGCTCATGTGGATTTTTTTTCTGTACGTTACCGCTTTCAGCATGATGCAGATCACCAGCGGCCTGCTGTGGAAAGAGAAATACGGTCTCACCGAAAAACAGACCAGCTATGTGTTTGCGCTGATCGGCATCGTGTCGGCGCTCAGCCAGGGATTGCTGATCCGCCTGCTCACCGCCCGCTTCACCGAAAAGCAACTGATCATCAGCGGGGCCCTGCTCATGGGCATCTCCCTGGCCCTGATACCGGTTCCGCCGGCCGACGCCTTCATCCCCTACGAACTCATACTCGTCTCCTGCCTGTCGGTAGGCAACGCCTGCATCACCCCGCCGCTCACCAGCTGGCTGTCGCAGAAAGCCCCGCTGAAAGAAGTAGGCCAGGTGATGGGGGCCAACCAGAGCTTCGCCTCCCTCGCACGGGTCATCGGGCCGGCAGCCGGCGGCTTTCTCTACCCCATCTGGCAAAACCTGCCCTTCTTTACCTCCGGGCTCCTTATGATTGCGCCGCTGTTCCTCGTATGGAAACTCCGCAGCAGTCACGACGACCTGTAGTAGTCGTCCCCGTCATAAAAAATCCATTTGGCATGAATGAACGGATCACCTATTTTTGCACTCCCATTTCAGGGGGTATTGCCCGATAGTATAATGGTAGTACGACAGATTTTGGTTCTGTTTGTCTTGGTTCGAATCCAGGTCGGGCAACAAAAAAGGCGGTTTTTCTCCGCCTTTTTTGTTGCTTTTTACTGCTGCTGCGGTAGCACTTCCAGCCGGTGAAGACAGCGCAGCAGGCTGTCGTTCCAGTCCGGTATCCGGAGGCCATACACTTCTTCAATGCGGGAGCAATCGAGCAGGGAAAACCGCGGCCGCCGGGCCGGCGTTGGGTAGTCCGACGTGGGGATGGGATTCACCACACAGGCCGACCCGATGGCATTGCGTATGGCCACGGCAAAATCGTACCAGCTGATCCGGCCTTTGTTGCTGTAATGATAGATCCCGGGCTCCCATGTGCCGGAAGCAATGATGTGAAGTACAGCCCCGGCCAGGTCCGCTGCATAGGTGGGAGCCCCCACCTGGTCGTTCACTACATTTATAGCGGGCCGTTCGTGCATGAGGCGCAGCATGGTCTTGACAAAATTATTTCCGAATTCGGAATAGACCCAGGCTGTTCGAATGATAAGGCTGTCGGGTGCTTCCGCCCGGCAGCGTTGCTCACCCAGCAATTTGGAGCGCCCGTAAACGCTTACGGGACCGGTGGCATCGTCGGTGCGGTACGGCTGTTCCTGCTCCCCGTCAAACACGTAATCGGTGGACAGGTGAATCAGTTGGGTGTGGTAGGTACGGCAGACAGCGGCCAGGTTGCCCACGGCTTCTCCATTCACGAGGAAGGCCATGTCGGCTTCGCTTTCCGCCTTATCCACGGCGGTGTAGGCGGCACAATTGATGCAGTACTGCGGACGCAGACCAATAAAATAATTTTCCACCAGGCCAAAGTGATGCAGCTTCAGGTCTTCCCGTGAAGCAAACACAAACCGGAATTGCGGGAAATTCCCATGCAGGGCTTTCAGTTCCTTGCCCACCTGCCCGTTAGCGCCGGTTACCAGTACAATGGGTTGACTCATAAGCGATCATTCATAATAGCAATCTTCCGGCAACGAATCCAGGTTGGGATGCACATGGTCTTTGGCGGAAACAATTTCTTTACCGGCAGGTATCTTCCAGTCTATGGCCAGCTGCGGATCGTTGTAGAGGAGACCGCCTTCGCTCTCCCGGTTGTACAAAGCATCGCATTTGTACAGCACTTCGGCCGTTTCACTGAGCACAGAAAAGCCATGGGCAAATCCCTTCGGAACCAACAGGGCATTTTTCCTTTCGGCTGTCAGCTCAATAGCATATACCTGCCGGAAGGTGGGCGAGGAACGGCGCAGGTCCACTACTACGTCCAGGATGGAACCGCTGAGGCAGCGCACCAGTTTGGTCTGGGCGGCTGCCCCCTTTTGAAAATGCAAACCGCGGATTACACCGTAAACAGAACTCGACTGGTTGTCCTGCACCCAGGGGTAATCGCAGCCGGCTGCAGCAAACTGCTGCCGGTTGTAGGCTTCAAAAAAATAACCCCGTTCGTCGCCAAACACCTGTGGTTCAAACACTACAAGTCCGGGGAAAGAAGTCGGTATGAAAGGCATATTGCGCTGTGGTTGCTGGTTGGAAATACGAAACACCGGAGCCGCCGCAGGTTGCAGGAAGCGGGCTTCCGCTTTTCGCTATCGTTTACTGTACTGTTCGTCGTAATAATGCTGGTAATCGCCGCTGGTTACATGCCGCACCCATTCGTCATTGGTGAGGTACCAATCCACTGTTTTCTCCAGGCCCTCTTCAAACTGCAGCGATGGCGACCAGCCCAGTTCGCGGTTCAGCTTGGTGGCGTCAATGGCGTAGCGCAGATCATGGCCCGGCCGGTCGGTTACATAAGTGATGAGCTGGGCGCTGGCACCTGCGGGACGGTTCAGTTTTTTGTCCATGATGCGGCAGAGCAGGTGCACCAGGTCAATGTTTTTCCATTCATTGAATCCTCCCACATTATAACTTTCTCCCAACTTTCCCTTGTGAAAAATCACATCAATGGCACGGGCATGATCTTCCACGTACAACCAGTCGCGTACATTCTCTCCCTTGCCATACACAGGCAGCGGCTTGTTGTTGCGGATGTTATTAATCATGAGGGGGATCAGCTTTTCCGGAAAATGATGCGAACCGTAGTTGTTGCTGCAGTTGCTCAGCACCACGGGCATGCCGTAGGTATCGTGGTAGGCCCGTACAAAATGATCCGATGCGGCTTTGGAAGCCGAGTACGGACTGTGGGGATCGTAGGGAGTTGTTTCTGTAAAGAACCCGGTGTCGCCGAGGCTGCCGTACACTTCATCGGTGGAAACGTGGTAAAACAGTTTACCGGCAAATGATCCCTGCCAATGGGTGCGGCAGGCGTTGAGCAGGATGGCGGTACCCAGTACGTTCGTACGCACAAAAGCGAGCGGGTCTTTGATGCTGCGGTCAACATGACTTTCGGCTGCGAGGTGGATCACCGCGTCAAATGCATACTTGCGGAAGAGGGCATCCACAGCAGCCTCACCGGTGATATCAAGTCGCTCAAAAAGGTAGTTGTCCGCATCCTGGATGTCCTTGAGGTTTTCGAGGTTGCCGGCATAGGTGAGCGCATCGCCGTTCACGATGCGGTAAGCAGGGTATTTCGTTACAAACAGCCGCACCACGTGGCTGCCGATGAAACCGGCGCCGCCGGTGATCAGGATGGTTTTTTCAGGTGTGTGCATCAGAGACTCCAGTATTTTCGGTTCGTGATTTGATTCCGGTAGAGGCCTTTCAGATCGGCCACCAGGCCGTGTTCATATGTGATGGAGGCGAAGTAATCCGACCCAAGCGCCTTGTAATCCGCATGCGGCACCGCCAGTACCACGGCATTGTATTTGTCGCTGAGCTGAGCACAAAGCCCAAAGCCGTATTCATGCCGCAGTTCTTCGTCGGATGCATGCGGATCCACCACATCCACCTGCAGCGAAAAGGCCTTCAGCTCCTGTACCAGGGCCGCCACTTTGGAGTTGCGTATATCGCTTACATTCTCCTTAAAGGTGGTACCCATCACCAGCACCCGTGCATCGGCCACATTGGCGGTATGACCTATCAGGTGCTGTACCACTTTTTTGGCCACATAGGCCGGCATGCCATCGTTGATCACCCGCCCCGCCAGGATCACCCGGGCGTCATAGCCCAGCTTACCGGCTTTGTAGGTAAGATAATACGGATCCACTCCAATGCAATGCCCGCCCACCAGGCCGGGCTGGAAACGGAGAAAGTTCCATTTGGTGCCGGCGGCCTCCAGCACTTCAAAGGTGTTGATGTCCATCCGGTCGAAAATGATGGACAGTTCATTCATCAACGCGATGTTCAGATCCCGTTGCGTGTTTTCAATGATCTTGGCCGCCTCCGCCACTTTGATGGACGAAGCGCGGTGAACGCCGGCAGTTACCACTATTTCGTAGGTACGGGCAATTACGTCGGTAGCTTCTTCATCGCTGCCGCTCACCACTTTGATGATTTTGGCAAGGGTATGCTCCTTATCACCGGGGTTGATCCGTTCGGGCGAATAGCCCAGCTTGAAATCTGCTCCCAGCTTCAGCCCGCTGAGCGATTCAATGATGGGCAGACAATCCTCTTCAGTACAGCCGGGGTAAACGGTGGATTCATACACCACGTAGTCGCCTTTGCTGAGTACTTTACCGATGGTCTCAGAAGCCCGGGTTACAGGCACCAGGTCGGGTTGGTTGTGTTCGTCTACCGGGGTGGGTACCGCCACAATATAAAAGGAAGCTTCCCGCAATACGTCGAGGGAATCGGTGAACACGATGTCGCATCCTGCAAAAGCTCCGGCCTCCAGTTCGTTGCTGGGGTCAATGCCCTGCCGCATGAGTGCTATGCGCTGGCTGTTGATGTCGAACCCAATCACCGGCACGTGACGGGCAAACTCCAATGCAATGGGAAGGCCCACATAGCCCAGGCCTATAACGGCCAGCTTCTTTTCCTTTCGTAATAACTGTTCTACCATGTTGCTGTTGTTACCGGGTATCCCGGCGGGTTACTTCAGGCTTACAAATTCCTTCGGCTGCTTCACCCACTCTTCGGGCGGAAGGTTCTTGAAATAATCGTAGGTGATTTTCAAGCCTTCGCTGCGGGCCACGTTCGGTTCCCAACCCAGTATATCCCGGGCCTTGGTGATGTCGGGCTTGCGTTGTTTGGGATCATCCACCGGCAAAGGTTTGTACACGATCTTTTGCTCTGTGCCGGTGAGTTTGATCACCTCTTCCGCAAATTCCTTGAGGGTGATTTCTGCGGGGTTGCCGATGTTCACCGGCAGGTCGTAATCACTCATCAGCAGTCGGTAAATACCTTCCACAAGATCGTCTACATAACAGAAGCTGCGGGTCTGGCTGCCATCGCCAAACACGGTGAGGTCTTCACCCCGCAGGGCCTGCCCGATGAAAGCCGGCAGGGCACGGCCGTCGTTGAGCCGCATCCGCGGTCCGTAGGTGTTGAAGATCCGGATGATGCGGGTCTCCACACCGTGAAACCGGTTGTAGGCCATGGTGATACTTTCCATGAAGCGCTTGGCCTCGTCGTACACGCCGCGGGGCCCCACCGGGTTTACGTTGCCCCAGTACTCTTCCGTTTGCGGATGCACCAGCGGATCGCCATACACTTCCGAGGTGGATGCCACGAGGATGCGGGCGCCCTTAGCTTTCGCCAAGCCAAGGCAGTTATGTGTTCCGTGCGCTCCCACTTTCAGGGTTTGAATGGGAATCTTGAGGTAGTCAATGGGACTGGCCGGCGAGGCAAAATGAAGGATGTAATCGAGCCGGCCCGGCACGTGAATGAACTTGGTAACATCGTGGTGATAGAACTCAAACTGTTCGAGCCTGAACAGGTGTTCGATGTTCTTCAGGTCACCCGTGATGAGGTTGTCCATGCCAATCACATGGTATCCCTCTTTAATAAAGCGGTCGCAGAGGTGCGAACCCAGGAACCCGGCCGCGCCGGTGATGAGAATACGTTTACGGTCCATCGGTGTTTGATTATTGGGTGACAGGTATGCGGCCGACGCTTTCGTAATGGTACCCCAGCGCTTTCATCTGGGTGGCATCAAATACGTTTCGTCCGTCAAAAATTACTTTTTGCTTAAGTACGGTGGAGATTTTTTCAAATTCGGGGGTGCGGAACTCGCTCCACTCGGTAGCGATGATGAGGGCATCGGCGCCGGTGAGTGCTTCGTACTGGCTGGCGGCATAGTCAATGCGGTCGCCCACCAATTGCTTCACGTTGGGCATGGCTTCGGGATCGAAGGCACAAACCGTTGCCCCGGCAGCTGTGAGCGCATCAATCATGTAGAGGGCCGGCGCTTCCCGGATATCGTCGGTATTGGGCTTGAAGGCCAGTCCCCACAGGGCAAAACGACGTCCCTGCAGGTCGCCGTTGAAAAAGGCTTTGATCTTGGGCAGCAGAAACAGTTTCTGGTCTTCGTTCACCTTCATCACCGCGTTGAGGATTTCGAATTCATACTGTACTTCAGTGGATGACTTCACCAGGGCCTGCACATCTTTGGGGAAGCAACTGCCGCCGTACCCGATGCCGGGGAAGAGGAAGCGTTTGCCGATGCGGTCGTCGCTGCCGATGCCTTTGCGCACCATGTCCACATCTGCACCCAGGCGTTCGCAGAGGCGGGCAATTTCATTCATGAAAGAAATTTTCACGGCCAGGAAGGAATTGGCTGCATACTTGGTGAGCTCCGCGCTTTTCTCATCCATGAAGATGATGGGATTGCCGCTGCGTACGAAGGGGGCATAGAGTTCGTTCATCACCTTGCGGGCCTGTTCGTCGGAGGTGCCCACCACCACGCGGTCGGGCTTCATGAAGTCGTCCACGGCCACCCCCTCCCGCAGGAACTCGGGGTTGCTCACTACGGCAAAATCCCCGCTGTAGTTACGGGCGATGGCGTCCCGCACTTTGTCGGCCGTACCAACGGGTACGGTACTTTTATCTACAATCACTTTGAAACCGGTCAGCAGTTTGCCCAGGTCATCGGCCACGCCGAGGATGTATTTGAGGTCGGCGCTGCCATCTTCTCCCGGCGGCGTGGGCAGGGCCAGGAATACAATTTGTGCATCCTGAATCCCCTCGGCCAGGCTGGTGGTGAAATGCAGGCGCCCCTCTTTAAGGTTGCGCAGAAAGATCTTTTCGAGGCCGGGTTCGTAGATGGTGATCTGGCCATTGGAGAGTTTTTCCACTTTGGTGCGGTCAATGTCCACGCAGGTGACCTGGTTGCCGGTTTCCGCGAAACAGGTACCGGTAACCAATCCAACATAGCCGGTGCCAACAACTGCAATTTTCATCGTAACTGTGCCTGCCCGTAAGGGGGCGGCGTCCTTTTAATCGTTAGTTCTGGTTTAAGTAGTTTAAAACATGTCCGGTGATGTAGTTCTGCTGCTCCGCGTCCAGTTCGGTATGGATGGGCAATGACACCACACGGTCAGTGAGCCAATCGGTTACCGGCAGATCAAAGGCGGCGCCTCCGAAGGCATCGAACATTTTCTGGCGGTGGGCCGGCACGGGATAATAGATCATGGAGGGCACCTGGTGCCGGGCCAGGTACTCGGTGAGACCGTTCCGCACGCGGGCCACATCGGGATAGCCATCGAGGATCAGCGTGTACTGGTGAAACACATGGTGGCTCCACGCAGCCCGGTAAGGCGTCTGGATGTGCGGGTGGCCGGCAAACGCGGCATCGTACACATCGGCTGCCTTGCGCCGGTTGATGATGTATTGATCCAGGTGCCGCAGTTTGATGCGCAGGATGGCTGCCTGCACGGTGTCGAGCCGGGAATTGCATCCCACCAGGTCGTGGTAATACCGTACTTTCTGGCCGTGATTGGCTACCATACGAAGGCGCTCCGCCAAGGTGTCGTCGTTGGTAAACATCGCTCCGCCGTCGCCGTAGCAACCCAGGTTCTTCGAGGGAAAGAAAGAGGTGCACCCCACCGTACCGATGGTACCGGTTTTACGGGCGCTGCCGTCGGCGCAGAAATAGTCGCCCCCAATGGCCTGGGCGTTGTCTTCAACAACAAACAGATTGTGTTCGGCCGCTATGTCCATGATTTCCTGCATGGGCGCTGCATGACCGTAGAGGTGTACCGGTACTATGGCTTTGGTGCGGGGCGTGATGGCTTTGCGAAGGGCGTCGGGGTCCATGCAGAAGGTGCGGGGATCCACTTCCACAAACACCGGTTTGAGGCGCAGTAAAGCCACCACTTCGGTGGTGGCGATGTAGGTAAAGGAAGGTGTGATCACCTCGTCGCCGGGTTGCAGGTCGAGGGCCATCATGGCAATCTGGAGGGCGTCGGTGCCGTTGGCGCAGGGGATGGTGTGCTTTACCCCCAGGTAGTCACTCATCTCCCGTGCAAAATCCTGCACGGGTTTCCCGTTGATGAACGCCGAGCTTTCCAGCACCTCCACTACGGCGGCATCCACCTCCTGTTTGATGTGCTGGTACTGCTGTTTCAGGTCCACCATTTGAATCGGCCTCATGTGCTGTGTGTTAAACGGCTGCGAAAGTACGTGAAAAATACGGTATCCCCTTAGACAGGCGGCCGGTCAACGGTCAAGTTTTCGTTACCCATTTCATTGGCTTAGTTTTGCCGGAATGATTGTCTTTTACCACCTGTTCCGGATGCTGTACCGGGGCGCCATCGGGATAGCCGCCCTCTGGGAGCCCAAGGCCCGCCGCTGGGTGCAAGGCCGCCGCAACTGGAAAGAGCAGCTGGCAGCCGCGGGATTCGATGGCCGGTCTGCGGACACGGTGTGGATGCACTGCGCCTCATTGGGCGAATTTGAACAGGGCCGCCCGGTACTGGAGGCGCTGCGGAAGGCCTATCCCACCCTGCGCATCCTGGTAACCTTTTTCTCTCCGTCGGGCTACGAAGTGCGCCGCCGGCACCCGGCCGCCGATTTTGTGCTCTACCTGCCGTTTGACGGACCGGCCAACGCGGCGGCCTTCCTCAACCGGGTGCAACCCCGGCTGGCCCTTTTTGTGAAATACGAATTCTGGCATTTTTACCTGGAGGCGTTGCAACAGCGGGGCATACCGGCGGTGCTGGTGAGCGGGATTTTCCGTCCCGGCCAGCCGTTTTTTCAACCCTGGGGCGGCTTTCACCGGCAGATGCTGCAGCGTTTTGCCCATCTCTTTGTGCAGGAGGGTGTTTCCCGGGTATTACTG
This sequence comes from uncultured Chitinophagaceae bacterium, assembly GCA_937862815.1. Classification (GTDB taxonomy): domain Bacteria; phylum Bacteroidota; class Bacteroidia; order Chitinophagales; family Chitinophagaceae; genus Lacibacter. The sequence continues at coordinate 64,300 of CALMED010000017.1, forward strand.
GAGGGCATCGGATTGGGCGAGCGCACGTCGGTGGCAGGTGATACGCGGTTCGACCGGGTGGTGGCCCTGGCCCGGCAGCAGGAACCCATCCCGGCCGTAGAAGGTTTTATTGACGGACGAAGGGTGCTGGTGGCCGGCAGTACCTGGCCGCAGGATGAAGCACTCCTCATCAGCTGGTATGAAAAAAACCGGTCGCAGTGGCAGCTGATCCTCGCGCCGCACGAGATCCACGCCTCCCACCTGCAGCAGCTGCAAGCCGGATTGCCGGGCTGTGTACGCTATGCCGACCTGGAAGAACATCCCGCAGCAGCGGATGTGCTGCTGGTGGACCGCATCGGGCTGCTGAGCCGCCTGTACCGCTACGCTGCTGTGTGCTATGTGGGTGGCGGATTCAACAAAAGCGGGCACCACAACATCCTGGAAGCGGCAGTATACGGCAAGGCGGTGATCACCGGGCCTGTGTTTGAAAAATTCCGGGAAAGTGTGGAACTGAAGCAATGCGGGGGTAGTTTCCTGGTGCACAACGCGGAGGAACTGGCACAGGTGCTGGCTGGCTCCGACCTGGCGAAAGGGGGTACCCGCGCAGGCGCCTACGTACAGGAACACACGGGAGCTACCGCCCGGGTGCTGGCGTGGATTCAGGAGAAACGTCTTTTCACGAGCGCATAAAATTCCTGGGTAGCCGGGCGTTCGTCGTCCCAGCCCAGCTTGATCTTGAGTTCCCGCTCCATCCAATACTGCGCTTCCGGGAAAATAGAGAAATTATTGATGGTTTTAATGCTGCGTTCGTACATGGCCTCATCGCCGCGGAACAATTCATTGATGAACACATAGCGGTCGTTGATGCCAATGGCTTTCTTGAGGTCTTTCACCGGTGATTCGCTGAGGCGGTGCACGATTTCCACTTTTTCTTCGCGGAGGCGTTCGTTGAGGGAACCGTTACCGGTTTCGGATACGGCCACTTTGCGGGGAGGAGGCGCCGGGGAGGGCTGGTAGTTGGGCTGGTGTACGAAAGTGGGCAGTTCATCGGCCGCATCGTCAAATTCGAAGAGGATGCCGGGCTTCATCTGCGCCTGCTTGGCCTGCATCTGTTGCACAAATTCCGCTTTTTGGCGGATTTCTTCCAGTTCGGCTTCCACTTCTTTTTCATCTACCTGCAACACTTCCACTTCTTTTTCCTGGGGCGGAACCGGAGGTGGTGCAACGGGTGAAACCCCGGCCGTAACCGGTGCGCCTGGAAGTGCCGGCACGCCTGCTGCTGGCAATACCACGGCTACGCGGCCGGATGCGGGCACAGCTGCCGGACGTACCTGCTGCTGCAGTTCTGCCTGGAGTTGTTGCACCAACAGCCAGAGGGCGGCGGGAGCCGCACCGTTTTTATGTGCCTCCTGTAACTGACCGATGAGCGTGGCAATACGATCCATGAATTGTACTTACATTTGGAGCAATCCGTTGCCGGATAAAGTTACAAACTGTTTAGAATAAACCCTGCACAATGTTTATTGAACCCAACATACGAGGAGAACGGAGGGGATGGATTGAAGTCATCTGCGGCTCCATGTTCAGCGGCAAAACCGAAGAACTTATCCGCCGGCTGAAACGGGCCCGCATAGCCAACCTCAACGTGGAAATCTTCAAGCCTTCGGTGGATGTTCGCTACGATGAGGTGAAGATCGTATCCCACGATGAAAACGCCATTCATTCCACCCCCATTGACAACTCCCAGAAAATTCTGCTCCTTGCACAGGATGTGGACGTGGTGGGGGTTGACGAAGCCCAGTTCTTCGACAGCGAAATCACCAATGTGTGCGAACAGCTGGCCCTGCGGGGGACCCGGGTGATTGTGGCGGGGCTCGACATGGATTACAAAACCCAGCCCTTCGGACAGATGCCCAACCTGCTGGCCGTGGCCGATTACATCACCAAGCTGCACGCCATCTGCGTGGTGTGCGGCAACATTGCCAACTATTCGTACCGCACTTCGGCCGAAGGGGGACAGGTGTTGCTGGGGGAAAAAGACAAGTACGAACCCCGGTGCCGCCATTGCTACCACAATGCCGGTTCCTGATCCTTCAGCGGATAAAGCCCGGGAGTTCTTCAAAGTAAGCGGCCTGGCTGTGTGTCAGCAGCAGGTCTTTCAGCCCGAAGATCAGCGATTTACTGGAAGTCACCAGCGCCCGGTTGAGGTTGAGCAGGGTGGTTAGCTCCTCTTTGGTAAGCCGCAACAGTACCTGGTCCTGGTACAACTGCCTGAGTTCTCCGGCGTAATCCGCCTGCACCTGTTTGTAGAGCTCCGACAGGTGCAGGAAGCAGGCCTCTTTGTTCTCATTTTGCAGCAACCCGGCGGAGGTGCTCACCAGCTGCCGCATGCGTTCCTGCAGCAGCTGAAAAAATCCAAACTTCACATCATTGGACGATTGGCGGAACTGGTCCATGTCGGGCAGCGCATCCTTGAGACTTTTGGCCGCATACATCACATTGCGGATGCAGGTGCTGAGCTGATCAATCCGCTGCGTTTCTGCCGGCCGGGTCATGGTATTCTGCAGCCGGATGTAAAAAGCATGCAGTTCCCCGTACAATGCTTTCATGGTGGCATACATCTCCGCCGTATTCTTTTTCTCAAAATGACCATTGGAGGGATGTGTGGCAACGTTCCCCGGCGCCAACGCAAGAGCCTTGCTGCCAAAGGCCAGGAAGTGGTGTACAAAATGACGGGTTTCATTTTCCAGGGCTTCGGTGGCCAGGTCGCTGTCCTGTACGGAAATCTTGTGCAGGTATTCGGTGGCAGGCTCGTCGCGGAAGCGGTTTTCGAGGAAACGGCCAAAGATGTTAAGAAAGGGCAGGAAGAGCAGGATGCCGGTGAGGTTCAGAAAACTCTGGAAGAAGACGAGTGCATATAACGAATCGTGCATTCCCATGAGGTCGGTGATGAGATAAAGCACGGGACGCAGCAGCAACAGGATGAGCACAGTGTTGATGGTGTTGAACAGAATATTTCCCAGAGCCACCCGCTTTTTGGCGGCCACACCCTGCACCGAAGCCAGGGCCAGCTTGAGGGTGGTGCCTATTTCGGCGCCCAGCACAATGGCTGCCGCCATGGGCAGGTCAATGGCCCGGGCATGCAGGGCGCTGAGGGTGAGGGCAATGGTGACCGAGCTGGATTGTACCAACGCCGTCAGCACCAGGCCCACTCCCACAAAGAAAAGCAGCGGGTAGCCGGCAAAGCGGCTGAGGTCGGTCTGCTCCACAAAACCCACCATGCCGGTCTTCATGTAGTCGAGGCCCAGGAACAGGAAGGCGAAGCCGATGAAGAAACGGCACCAGTAAAAAAGTGTGCTTTGCGGCCGGGCAACCATCACCAGCAGGCCCGCAACGGCCAGCAAGGGAAGCGAAAAGGCTTCGATGTTAAATTTAAACCCGAAGGTAGCCACCACCCAGCCGGTAAAGGTGGTGCCCAGGTTGGAGCCCAGCATTACGGCCAGGGCATTCTGCATTTTGAGGATGCCCGCGCCCACCATGGACAATACCAGCAGGTTCACCACCGAGCTGCTTTGCATGAAGGCCGTCACCACCGTGCCCCCGGCAATGGCTTTGAGTTTGTGGCCGGTCTGCTTTTTCAGAAACAGCTTAAAGCGGCGCCCGGTAAGCATTTTGAGCGCCTCCTCCAGCAGGTTGATACCGAGCAGGAAGATGGCCGCTCCCGCCAGTAGTTTCCAGTATTCAAACGTAACAGGCATTGCACACAAAAGGTACGACATATCTGCGAGGAACGGATGCGCAACGGCCGGCCGGCGGGAATTTCGGCTGTTGCCGCTTTTTGCCTGTATTTTTGAAAAAAAATCACCATCCTTTCCGTTCAGAAAATAGCCGCCCTGTTCCGCAAGGATCTCGTGCTGGAGATCCGGCAGCAGTACACGTTTTACGGCGTATTGCTCTACATTGCGAGCACCATTTTTGTCATTTACCTGTCGATGGGGCAGCCCGAAGCCACTGTGTGGAACGGGCTGTTCTGGGTCACCCTGCTGTTCATAGCTGTGAATGCCGTGGCCAAAAGTTTTTTGCAGGAAAACCGGGGCCGTATGTTGTACTATTATTCCATTGCCGGGCCGGTGGAATTCATGCTGGCCAAGCTGCTGTACAACCTGTTGCTGATGCTGGTGATGAGCTCCCTCAGCCTGCTGCTGTTTGGCTTTTTCCTGGGGCAACCGTTCGATGGCTGGTTGCGCTTCCTGGCAATTACACTGCTGGGCGGACTGAGCATCAGCCTGGTGTTTACGTTGCTGGCTGCCATCGCATCCAAGGCCAACCAGAACGCCGCCCTGATGGCCATTCTGGGCTTTCCGCTCATCGTACCCCAGCTGCTGCTGCTGGTACGGCTGTCGCGGGTGGCTTTTGGCGAAATCTTCCGCGACAATGCCCTGTTGCAGCTGGTGCTGCTGCTGGTGGCGCTGGACGGGATGATTGTGGTGCTTTCACTCATTTTGTTCCCGTTTTTATGGAAAGATTGAACGCAACGGACTACCTTTGCAGCATCCGAAAGGCAATCAGAACGATCGTTTGTAATCCTGTTCCGTTCCAGCTTGCTTTTTACAAATGGGTTGAACACGTATGAAACAATTGTGGTGGAAGATATTGGCCGTTGTGCTGTTGCTGTACACCTTCCTGGCCGGCTTTCTGATCAAGGTCCCCATCATTGGTAATCTCCAGCAAACCATCCGTAATTTATTCTTTCATGTACCCATGTGGTTTGGCCAGATGATCCTGCTGCTGGTTTCGCTGGTGTATGCGATCCGGTACCTGCGCACCGGCCACCTGGCGGATGATATCCGCTCCCGCGAATTTGCCCGTACGGGTATATTGTATGGTATACTGGGACTGGTGACCGGCGCTGTGTGGGCCAACTACACCTGGGGCGAACCCTGGAGCAATGACCCCAAACAGATTGCCGTTGCCATCGCGCTCCTGATTTATCTCGCTTATTTCGTCTTGCGGAGTTCAGTGACCGATCTTGATAAACGGGCCCGTATCAGCAGTGTGTACAACATTTTTGCCTACTTCGTGTACATTCCGCTGATCATGATCCTGCCCCGGCTGGTGGAGTCGCTCCACCCGGGCGGACAGGGAGCTGAGGGCAACCCGGCCCTGAGCGGGCAGGACCTCGACCCCACCATGCGGCTGGTATTCTGGCCGGCGGTGCTGGGCTGGACCCTGCTGGGTGTGTGGGCCACTCAACTGCATATCCGCATATCATTGTTAAAAGAAAAAAACTGGATGCATGCGTAAATTCATTTTCCTCTTCCTGCTGCTGCTGACGGCGCTGCCTGCGGCGATGGCCCAGGTACTTACCCCTCACCTTCCCGATGTGGAGATGGACAGTAAGTGGTACGTGGTACTGACCGTTTGCCTGCTCATTCTGGGTGGTCTCTTTTTTTACCTGTTTTTCCTCGAACGAAGGATACGGGAGATGGAAAATAACGACAAGTAACCCTTTTTGCTATATCAACTAAAAACGATTGTATGTCATCAACCCACTACAGCTTTTTTGACAGCGTGCAGAAAAGCTTCGACAAAGCCGCCTCCTATACCAAATGGGACAAAGGCGTTCTGGAACAGATCAAAGCCTGTAACAGCGTGTACTCCATGAAGTTCCCCGTTAAAATGGACGACGGGCGCATTGAAGTGATTGAAGCCTACCGCGTGCAGCATTCCCACCACAAAACACCGTGCAAGGGGGGTATCCGCTTTGCTGCGGAGGTGAACCAGGACGAAGTGATGGCGCTGGCCGCCCTCATGACGTATAAGTGCGCCATTGTGAACGTACCCTTCGGTGGGGGAAAAGGTGGAATCAAAATCAACCCCCGCTCCCACTCGGCCTACGAACTGGAAAAGATCACCCGCCGTTACACCACGGAACTGATTAAGAAAAACTTTATTGGTCCGGGTACCGATGTACCGGCTCCCGACTATGGCACCGGCGAACGGGAAATGGCCTGGATTGTAGATACCTACCAAACGATGAAACCGGGCGAACTCGATGCCGCCGGCTGTGTAACCGGTAAACCCATCACCCAGGGAGGTGTACGGGGCCGCCGCGAAGCCACCGGCCTCGGCGTATTCTACGGCGTACGCGAAGTGTTGAACATGAAAGACGTGATGGACAAGCTGGGCATGACCACCGGGGTGAAAGACAAGCGCATCATCATCCAGGGGCTGGGCAATGTAGGGTATTATTCCGCCAAATTCTTCCACGAAGCCGGGGCTAAAATCATCGCCCTCGCCGAGTACGAAGGAGCTATCTGGAACAACGACGGACTGGACTACCATGCCGTTTTCCAACACCGCAAAGCCACCGGCTCCATCCTCAATTTCCCCGGCGCTCATAATTTTACCAAAAACAGTGATGCTCTTGAAATGGAATGCGATGTGCTGATTCCTGCTGCGCTGGAAAACGTGATCAACGGCGAAAACGCCCCCCGCATTAAAGCAAAGATCATTGGCGAAGCCGCCAACGGTCCGCTGACTCCGGAGGCCGACGAGATTTTTGCCCAGAAAGGCATCCTGGTGATCCCCGATATGTTCCTCAACGCCGGGGGTGTGACCGTGAGCTACTTTGAATGGTTGAAGAACCTCAGCCACGTGCGGTACGGCCGCCTGGAAAAGCGCTTCACCGAAAACCAGAACAACGCCCTGCTCGACCAGATGGAACGGCTCACGGGCAGTGCGGTGGACAGCAACATCCGTCAAAACATCCTGCACGGACCCGATGAGGAGGACCTGGTGTACAGCGGGCTGGAAGAAACCATGATCAACTCGGTGAACGAAGTGATGGACTGCTGGAAGGCCAACCCGGCCATTCCCGATATGCGCACGGCCGCCTATGTGGTAGCCATCGACAAAGTAGCCACCACCTACGCCGAACTGGGCATATTCCCGTAATGAATACCACTGAATGACAGCAGCCCCGCGTAACAATCGCGGGGCTTTTTATTGGCGCCTCCTTAACAGAATGACCGGGTACCCCCCAACTGTTTGTTAAATGTGGCAAAACGGTATGCCTGAAATCCTGACAGCTTTGTTATTTTACAGTCACAGGGGCACGGGATTTGTGTCTTCATGCCGGAGCCACCTGCAAACACATCAGTTGTAAACGGCCTGATTTATAACGCCAAAAAGATAAAGAACGAGCAATATGAAAGTAAAACACATTCTCCTGATGGTTGTGGTAAGTGCCACCACGGCAATTGCCAGTGTTGTGCTGTATGCAAAATTTGCAGCGCCCAGGCAAAACATCCTGTACAGCCAACAACAAACACCGGTGAATTACGCCGGACTGTATGACAGCGGTTTCAGCGGTGGCTTGTCAGGGCCCGTGGACTTTGAACCGGCTGCGGCAACCACTATTCCGGCTGTAGTGCACATCAAGACGAAAACCAATCCCCGCCAGACCAGCCAGCAGCAACGCCGGCGCAGCCCGTTCAGCGACCTGTTCGGTGACGATTTTTTTGATGATTTCTTCGGCGGCCGCGGACAGAACATCCCGCAGATGGCCAGCGGTTCCGGGGTTTTTATTTCCGGAGACGGATTTATTGTCACCAACAACCACGTTATTGACGGGGCCGATGAAATCACCGTGACCCTGCACAATAAGAAGCAGTACAAAGCCAAGCTTATTGCCACCGATGCGAATACCGACCTTGCCGTCATTAAAGTGGAAGGCAGTGGCTTCCCTTACCTTCTCTACGGCAACTCCGATGAAGTGCGGGTGGGGCAATGGGTGATGGCCGTGGGTTATCCCCTTACACTGGAGACCACCGTTACTGCCGGCATTGTGAGCGCCAAATACCGCTACCTGGGTGTAAACCAACGCAAAGCCCGTCCCGGTGCCAATACCGTGGAAAGCTTTATCCAGACCGATGCAGCCGTTAACCAGGGAAATTCCGGCGGCGCCCTCATTAATACAAGCGGGCAACTTATCGGCATCAATGCGGCCATTGCGTCGCCCACCGGTTCTTATGCCGGCTATTCCTATGCCATCCCGGTGAACATCGTGAAAAAAGTGGTGGACGATCTCATCAAATTCGGCACTGTACAACGGGCCTACCTGGGCATCCGGCCGGCTGCCAACGGCGATGACGGCACCGACTCACAGATCAAGGAAGGCGACGGCGTGGAAATTGGCGAAATCCTTTCCAAGAGCGCTGCCGAAGAAGGCGGACTTAAGAAAGGAGATAAGATTGTGAAACTCGACAACAAACCCGTCAGCACCTGGACGGAACTCACCGGTACCATTGCCAGCTACCGGCCGGGTCAGAAGATCAGCGTAACCTACATCCGCAATGGCAAAGAAATGACCAGTGCCCTGACGCTCAGGAACAGCGCCGGCAACACCGAGATTGTAAAAGCGGGTGTATTGGATAAACTGGGCGTGGAACTGGCCGCACTGGATGCCCGCCGGGCCCGTGAGCTGGGCGTGGAAGGCGGTGTGGAAATCAAAACGCTGAGCGACGGACTCATTGCCAACCAGACCACGATCAAGAAAGGATTTATCATCATCCGGGCCGGTGGCAAGGTGGTGAAGAGCACCGACGATCTGTCGAAAGCAATTGAAGCGGCGGGTAACTCCATCATCATTGAAGGCATCTATCCCGGCTACGAAGGGGTGTACACCTACGCCATCAACGAACTGCGGAACGAACCGTAAATCAAATCACACAAAAGAAAAAGAGGAACGCAAACCGTTCCTCTTTTTTTCAACCTATTGCAGCAAGACCATTCCGTTATAGCTCACTTGTACAGCACTGCATAGCCCCAGGGCTTGAGTTGCCGGTGACCGGTCATTTCTACTGCCTCTCCGCTGAACAGATCGGTAAAAGTGCCCCGCACCCGTTGGTCGGACACGTCCACCCGCAGTTGTTCCTCCGAAAAATTCAGCAGCACCAGCACTTCCCGCTGGCCGGCCTTACGAAGGAAGCTGAAGACCCGGTTAAGATGGTTGGTGGCCACCCGCCACGTGATCACCTCCGGGTGTCCCGCCCGCAGGGCGGGATGCTGTTTCCTGAATTCCAGCAGGGTCTTGTAAAACAGATGGAGTTCCGGCGCATCGGTCCATTCAATTTCATCCTTATCAAAAAAATGCAGGCGGCGGTGATTGGGTAATTCCTGGCCGCTGTACAGCAGCGGAATGCCGTTCCAGGTGCAGCTGAATACGGCCAGGGGCAAGGCCATGGGACCGTATTTTTCGTACTCGGTACCGTTCCAGCTGTTTTCGTCGTGGTTGGTGGTGAAGAAAGAACGGATGTGGTGGTAGGGCTTTTTCTGCTGGTAGCCGGTGAGGGCACGGTCCAGTTCGTGCAGGTTGCGGTGATGGCGGTAAAACTCCTGGGTACTGTGCATCCAGTGCCAGCTGTAGCTCACATCAAACACCTGTGCATAGGGCTCATCGCCCCACTGATCAAATTCGCCGAGCCAGAACAGGGGTTTCAGCTGGTCGAGCTCCCGCCGGGCCGCTTCCCAGAAATCCACGGGTACCAGCATGGCCATATCGCAGCGAAATCCGTCAATCCCGCAGTCTTCCACCCAGAACCGCATGGCGTCTGTCATGGCCCGGCGGAGAGCGGGATTGTTGAAGTTGAGGTGAATTACATCCTCCCAGTTCTCCACCGGGGGCCGGAAACTGCCGTCGGCATTGCGGTTGTAATAATCGGGATGCGTCAACGTCCACTCATGATCCCACCCGGTGTGGTTGGCCACCCAGTCAATGATCACCTTCATGCCCAGCGACCGGATCTGTTGCACCAGCTGCCGGAACTCATCCAGGGTGCCGAACTCGGGGTTGGTCTGCACATAACTGGAGCAGGCATAATAACTCCCGAGACTGCCCTTTCGGTTGAGCACGGAAATGGGTGTAACAGGCATCAACCAGATCACTTCCACGCCCATCGCCTGCAGGCGGGGCAGGTGCCGGGCAAAAGCGGCAAAGGTCCCCTCCGGCGTGTATTGCCGCAGGTTCACCTCATAAATATTGGTGGAAGCCACCCAGGGGGCGGGCCGGACGGTTGTCGTCATGGTGGTCGTAATTGGCGTCAATGATACGAAGGGAGGGGCAAACAGGGGCCTCATTTTTTCCACTTTCAAACCATGTACCTTTGCGGCTGTTATATCATGCTATGAAGAAATTCGAGGTTCCTTCCATTTACCGCAGCGAATTGATTACGGCCATCAAGAACAAACGGCGGCAGGATGACAAGCTGAAGAAAGATTTTTCGCCCACCCTGCTCGACCTGGGGCCGGTGCAATTTTACCTGGCCCGGCATTTCGGTTTTTGCTACGGGGTGGAAAACGCCATTGAGATCGCCTTCCGCACCATTGAGGAAAATCCCGGTAAACGAATTTTTCTGCTCAGCGAAATGATTCATAACCCGCAGGTCAATGCCACCCTGCTGGATAAGGGTGTCCGGTTTCTGCAGGATACCTACGGGCAGCAGCTGATTCCCTTCGAGGAACTGCATGCCGGCGATGTGGTGATTATACCCGCTTTTGGAACCACCCTTGAGATGGAGCAACAGTTACAGGAGAAAGGCATTTCCACCGAAAAGTACAACACCACCTGTCCCTTTGTGGAGAAAGTATGGAACCGCAGCGAGCAGCTGGCGGGCAAAGGATATTCCATTGTGGTACACGGAAAACCCAAACACGAAGAAACAAGAGCCACGTTCTCACATGCCAGTTCGCATACACCTACCGTAATTGTGAACGACATGAACGATGCGGTGGAACTGGCCAGATACATCACGGGTGAAAAGCTGCCCGACGCGTTTTACGACGAGTTCGCCGGTTTGTACAGCAAGGGGTTTGACATTGAAAAAGACCTGCAGCGTTTTGGTGTGGTCAACCAAACCACGCAGCTGGCCAGCGATACCCAGGCCATTGCCGAATACCTGAAGCAGGTGGTGATGCAGCATTACCAGCTGAATGAGTCAACGATCGGAGAACGGTTTGCCGACACCCGGGATACGCTGTGTTACGCCACCAACGACAACCAGACGGCAGTCACCGGCCTGCTGGAAACCCCGGCGCACCTGGCCCTGGTGATTGGCGGCTATAACAGCTCCAACACCACCCACCTGGTGGAACTCTGTGAAACCAAACTCCCTACCTATTTCATCAACAGTACCGACAAAATTCTTTCGGCTACAGAAATTCTGCATTTCAATTTTCACAACAAGCAGGAGTACCTCACCCGCGACTACCTGCCTTCCGCCACCCCGGTGAAAATCCTGGTCACCAGCGGCGCTTCCTGCCCCGATGCGCTGGTGGAGGCCGTGCTGCGGAAGATCGCCTCCTACTACGAGTTGGAGGAGCAACTGGACGAGCAGGAACAACGGTTTAAATCCCTGTAAGTGAAAAGCGGGCGCTTGCAGCAACGGTAATTGAATAAACAGACAAGACAAAGGCTGCTTCGTAAACCGAAGCAGCCTTTGTTGTTAACAGGACTGGCGTTCCTGCCAGGTGCTGTGTTACTGTATCACAATTTTTTGCACGGTCTGTTCACCTGTTGCACGGAACTGCACCCGCAGCATATACAAACCAGGCTGCAGTTGCTGCAGTTGCAGCTGCTGCTGGTTGATGCCGTTCCAGCGGCGAAGGGTTTTTCCGCTCATGTCTTCCAGGGATACATCGGTAAGCCCGGCGTCCGCAGGGAAGATAACATTAACTGTTTCACGGCCCGGGTTGGGGAATACGCGGAGCACCACCGCACTGCTGCCGGTCCGCAGCGAACGGATATCACTGTAAGCAGCCTTCCCGTCAAGGTCCACCTGCCGCAGGCGATAAAAGACCGTACCATTGTTCACCGATGCATCCCGGAACTGATAGCGGGCTCCGTCACCGGTACCGTTGGGCAAGCGGGAAGGGACAAAACCAATTGTTTCAAACGCACCGTTCTCCAGGCGGCGCTGCACATCAAATCCTTTGTTTTCCGACTCGCTGGCGGTTTCCCAACTCAGCAGGGCGCCGTTGCCTTCCCGCCGGGTTTCAAATGATACCATACGAACGGGCAGAACGCCACATGCTTGTTGCAGCGATTCAAAAATGAGATTGTTATCGGCATTCAGGAGATTGATGAAAACAAACAGTTTATCATCGGCCGTGGGGCCACTGTTGCCCGCATACGGAAACACCCCCGTGGAGAAAGCGCCACCGGACGTCACATTAATATTGGCCGGATTGGAAGCGATGACCGCATCGGCTGCGGGATTAAATTGGTTGTCGCCATTGTCGCGGTAAATGGTAAAAGAGAAATTCAGGTCTTCCGTGGTGGTAATGTTGTTGACAACCGTCAGGGAATACGTGCGCTGCGCCACCCCGTTGAGGACAGCACAGCCCTGGGTCAACACGACCTGGGGAGCAGTGAGCGAGATACGGTTACTGCAGTTCACACACTGGGGAGGCCAGCTGGAATTGGGATTGGCACGGGTACCCCACAAATCGGCCCGCATCATATTGCCAACAGCGCATCCGTTGGGAACGGAGGCGGTAAGGCCGGATACTGTGATGGTGCGTTGGCCATTCACCAGCGGACCGGCTGTAACCGTATAGCTGGTGGTGATGGGTGCGTTTCCACCCGGGCGGTAGGCCGCCAACGGCGTGTATACAGTGGCGCTGCTTGCCTCGAAAGCGATGTTAATAAATGGAAGCCTGCCGGTGCCTCCCTTTCGCAGATTGGCCAGCGATGGCGCCGGCTTGTTTACATCACAACTGAATGGAGTGGTACCCCAGTATTCGGGATAATCGGCTTCCAGCCAGGCCTGGATAACGGTAATCCGGAAGGGATTGGCGACGGTTAACTGGTAACTCACGTCGAGCGTAAGCAGGCAATTCGCGGGATTGGACGGATCGGGGGCCGAAGAACGGATCCGCACCACCGGGCTCACAACGCCGCAATCCTGCGCAAAGGAAACAGCATGGGTTAACAAGAAAAGAAAGAGTACAGAGAAAGCACGGTAAAGCTTTTGCATGACAGATGATTTTTGGTAAACAATTGCGGTTCTCCGCAGGACATCCGGATGAAAGCGTAATTCGTGCAGGATAAAAGATTCATTCGCCGGAATTACCGGCAAAATCTATAAGCGACTGTAAAAGGGTTGTGTTGCTATTGATTTAATAGCTGGTCTTTGAGGAGGATAACGGAATCGTAAAATTAATACCCGCCCTGCTGTTTTTCAAATTATTTTTTTCTATGTGGGAAAAAAATAATCACCGGGTTACAGGCCACTGCAATCCATCAAAAAGCAAGAGGAGTGAGTTATTCATAATACGAATATTTCTCGTGGTTTCTCAGGCTGTTTCCACGGATCGCACCCACTCCTGCACCACTTGCAGTTGACCGGTGGGTGTCAGATGCGAGTTATCCAGCAGCCGGGCATCCGCTGCCTGGGTAAGCGGACTTACGGCCCGGGTGGAGTCAATGTGATCCCGCTGCAGCAGGTTGGACTTCACTTCTTCGAGGGTTACGTGCGGGTTTTTGTGCTGCATTTCTTCATAGCGGCGCCGGGCACGGATATCGGGATCGGCCGTCATAAAAATTTTCAGTTCGGCATCCGGGAAAACGGTAGTACCAATGTCCCGTCCGTCCATCACGATTCCTTTTTGCTGCCCCATCCGTCGCTGCTGGGCCACGGCAAACGACCGCACGTCGGGCAGGGCAGCCACCTCGCTCACCTTCTCAGCCACTACCAGGTCGCGGATGATGTATTCCACATTTTCGCCGTTCAGGTATATTTCAGATTTACCCGATTCCGGGTCGGGGCGGAAGTCCAGTTCAATCTGCCGCAGGGCTTCCTGCACGGCTTCGGGATGCGACCAGTCGAGATGATGCCGCAGAAAGTACAGGGTGATGGCCCGGTACATGGCGCCGCTATCGATGTACACGTAGTCCAGTTCGCGGGCGAGTTGGCGGGCCAGGGTACTCTTGCCGCAGGAGGAATAACCGTCAATAGCAATGATGATCTTTTTCATGCTCCGGCGAAAGTAGCGGAAAAAAAGGGGATGAAAAAAACCCCGGAGGATCTCCGGGGTCAGGTACATTATGCTTTGGATGGATGCGACAATTCCGTTCGCTCGTTGATCGTAAAGGTGATCTGTTGCGCCTCTTTATTGAGGTGCGCCTGCAGCACATCGCCTTCCTTGATATTCATCTTCAGGATCTCTTCCGCCAACGGATCTTCCAGGTACTTCTGGATGGCCCGGTGCAGCGGTCGGGCGCCAAACTGCACATCATATCCTTTTTCGGCCAGGAACTCCTTCACCTCGGCCGACAGCTCCAGGGTAAAGCCCAGTGTCTTGAGACGGGCCAGCACGCCTTTCATCAGGATGTCAATGATGAGGAAGATGTGATCCTTCGTCAGCGAGTTGAAGATAATCACATCGTCAATCCTGTTCAGAAATTCGGGGGAGAAGGTCTTTTTGAGCGCTTTTTCAATCACTGCCTTGTTGGCTTCTTCCTGGTTCTGCACCCGGGAGCTGGTGGCAAAGCCCACCCCTTCGCCGAAATCTTTCAGCTGGCGTACTCCAATGTTGGAGGTCATGATAATGAGCGTGTTCTTGAAATCAACTTTCCGGCCCAGCCCGTCGGTCAGCTGGCCATCGTCCAGCACCTGCAGCAGGATGTTATAAATATCGGGATGCGCTTTTTCAATTTCATCGAGCAGTACAACGGAGTAGGGTTTGCGACGAACCCTTTCGGTGAGCTGGCCGCCCTCTTCGTACCCCACGTAACCGGGAGGCGCTCCAATGAGGCGGCTCACGGTGAACTTCTCCATGTATTCGCTCATGTCAATCCGGACCAGGGCCTCCTCCGAATCAAACATGTGGCGGGCCAGCGCACGGGCTAGTTCCGTCTTGCCCACACCGGTGGGGCCCAGGAAGATGAATGTACCGATGGGTTTCTTGGGATCCTTCAGGCCCACCCGGTTGCGCTGGATGGCTTTCACCACCTTGCTGATGGCTTCTTCCTGTCCAATCACGGCCCCCTGCAGGTCTTCGGCCATGCGGCGGAGCTTATCGCTTTCCGCCTGCACCATCCGCTTCACCGGGATGCCGGTCATCATGCTCACCACTTCGGCGATGGCTTCCTCGTCAATAGGATAGCGCATGTGCTTGCTTTCCTCTTCCCACTTCGATTTGGCTTTTTCCAGCTCTTCGCCCAGTCTTTTTTCGGTATCCCGCAGGGCAGCGGCTTCTTCAAAACGCTGGCTTTTCACCACTTTGTTCTTTTCCAGCTTGATGTCTTCAATCTTCTTCTCCAGGTCCAGAATCTCCTGCGGTACGTTGATGTTCTTGAGGTGCACCCGGGCGCCCACTTCATCCATTACGTCAATGGCTTTATCGGGCAAAAGGCGGTCGGTGATGTAGCGGTCGCTCAGCTTCACGCAGGCGTCAATGGCATCATCGGCATACGACACGTTGTGAAACTCTTCGTACTTGGGCTTGATGTTGTTAAGGATCTGGATGGTTTCGTCCACGCTCGGCGGTTCAATCATCACCTTCTGAAAACGGCGGTCAAGGGCACCGTCTTTCTCAATGTACATGCGGTATTCATCCAGCGTGGAAGCACCGATGCATTGCAGTTCGCCGCGGGCCAGCGCCGGCTTAAAGATATTGGAGGCATCCAGCGAACCGCTGGCGCCTCCGGCACCCACGAGGGTGTGAATTTCATCAATGAAGAGGATGACGTCGCGGTTCTTTTCCAGCTCGTTCATGATGGCCTTCATGCGCTCTTCAAACTGGCCGCGGTACTTGGTTCCGGCCACCAGTGCCGCCAGGTCGAGGGACACCACGCGTTTGTCGTAGAGTACCCGCGATACTTTGCGCTGCACAATGCGGAGGGCCAGGCCTTCCACGATGGCCGTCTTGCCCACCCCGGGTTCGCCGATAAGGATGGGGTTGTTTTTCTTTCGGCGCGACAGAATCTGCGATACCCGCTCGATCTCCTCTTCGCGGCCCACAATGGGATCCAGGGCTCCGCTTTCTGCCAGTCGTGTGATATCGCGTCCGAAATTATCCAAAACGGGAGTTTTGCTTTTGGCTCCTGCCTGTGATTTGGATTTGGACTGGGCATAGCGCGACTTTTCCTCATCAAACTCCTCTTCACCGGGATCGTCATAATCGGCCCGGGGTTCGTTGGATTTCACCATGCCCAATTCATTGCGGAATATGTCGTAATCCACTTCAAACTGGTTGAGGATCTGGGTGGCAACGTTTTCCTTGTTTTTGAGGATAGAGAGCATCAGGTGCTCCGTTTCCACCTGCGGGCTCTTCAGCGCTTTGGCTTCCAGCACAGTTACCCGGATAACTTTCTCGGCCTGCTTGGTGAGCGGAAGGCTGTTGATATTGGCGATATTCTTACCGGTTTTGTCTTTCACGGCCAGTTCGATCTCTTTACGGAGTTCGTACAAATCCACCTGCAACTGCTTCAGAATCTTCACCGCCGTGTTTTCACCTTCCCGGATCATGCCCAGCACAAGATGTTCGGTTCCAATGAAATCATTTCCCAGCCGGAGTGCTTCCTCCCGGCTGAATGAAATAATTTCTTTTACCTGGGTAGAAAAATTGTGATCCATATACGGATTTTCGGTTTTTACAATTATAACGAATATTTTTGAGACGCTATTTCGTCAAGTTACACACCTTTTGTGAATAAACACATGAATGTCAAAATTGATACCAGAGAGAAATTTCAGGTAATTACACTACTGGACAAGTCCTTTCCTGTTAATATGACAGATGAAATGCAGGATTTGTTGCTTTCCTGTCGTGCAGGCGCTGTTAAAAACGTAGTACTGAACCTGAAGAACGCCGCGACGGTTGATCTTGAGTCCGCCGAGATGCTGCAACAGGTGCAGCAGGATTTTTATGATCAGGGATACTCGTTCGTGATCTGCGAACTGCAACCGGCTGTGGAAACCTTTCTCGATGAAAACGAAATCCTTGAATTTCTCAATGTAACACCCACTGAAAGTGAAGCCTGGGATATTGTGCAGATGGAAGAAATTGAGCGGGAACTGCTGGGCGATGAAGAATAGCCCGGAGCAGCTTTTGCAGAAGTCCTGATGTCCCACATAAAACCACAACTTAAACCATGCTCGCGGTAACCATCCTGGGAAATAATTCCGCCATTCCGGCACATGGCAGGCACCCGACGGCGCAGATCATTACCACGCCCGGCGAGTTGCTGTTGTTCGATTGCGGGGAAGGCACCCAGATCCAGATCCTGAACTACCGGATCAAACGGAGCCGCATCAACCACATCTTTATTTCGCATCTGCACGGTGATCATTACTTCGGACTCATCGGTTTGCTCAACAGTTTTGCCCTGCTGGGCCGCATCCAGCCGCTGCACGTGTACGGGCCACCCCCGCTGCGGGAAGTGCTGGACCTCCAGTTCCGCCTTTCCGATACCACCCTGCCCTATCCGTTCACCTTCCACCCGGTTGAACAGGACGGCCTGGTGCTCGACGCGCCGCTTTATACGGTGGAGGCTTTTTCCACCCGACACCGGATTCCCTGCCGCGGCTTCCTGGTGCGGGAGAAAAAAAACCTGCGCAAAGTGGTGGCCGCCGAAGCCATGCGGCACCAGGTGCCACCCTCTTTTTACCGCAACCTGCAACAGGGAGAAGACTATGTACTTCCCTCGGGTGAGGTGGTGCCCAATGCGGCCCTTACCCGCGACAACAGCCGGCCCAAATCGTATGCCTTTACCGCCGACACCCAATACGATCCCGCGTTGGCGGAGGTGGTGAAAGGTGTGGACCTGCTTTATCACGAGACCACCTACCTGCACGCCTTCAGCGAACAGGCCATGACCCGGTACCATGCCACCACCAAACAGGCGGCCAGCATTGCGCAGGCAGCCGGGGTAAAAAAGCTGCTGATCGGTCATTTCTCCGCCAAATTCGACGATCTTTCTTTGTTTGAAACGGAAACGCGGGAGGTTTTTCCCCATAGTGAAATAGCCCTGGAAGGCACAACCTACCTGGTTTGACGGCGGCGCAGCCAGCGCCAGGCATCCGGCAGTTCGCGCTGCCAGAAACTTTCGTGGTGCCTGCCATCGGCCACCACCCGCACCCGGAGCTTTTTGGCAAGACCGCGCCGCTCCAGATCCGTTGCAAGTTCCTTCACGTCAAGCACCATGTTATCCGATTCCAGTTCTCCTGCCAGCAGGTACAGGGCGGGAAAGCTGTGAGCCGGTGTCGTTGCCACCATGGCCCGGAGTTGCGGGGCCACCCATAATGAAGGAGAAAAGACAAGGGCCCCACCATACACGTCGGGAAACCGTAAAGCGGCGTAGAAAGCCAGCAACCCGCCCATGGAACTGCCCCCGATGGAGGTAGCGCGTTTTTCGGGGCGGGTGCGGTAGGTGCGGTCAATAAACGGCTTGAGGGTTTCCGCCAGAAACCGGGTGTAGGCCTCCCCTTCCCCTTTACCAAAACGCGAATCCCAGGGATGGTATTCGGTGAGCCGGTGGGTACCACCATGGTCCACGCCCACCACGATGCACCGTTGGGGAGATGGCAGGGCGTCGAAGACTTCGTCCACCCCCCATTCGCCAAAAGAGGCAGTAAGGGCATCAAAGAGGTTCTGGCCATCCTGCAGGTACAGCACGGGATAGCGCTTGTTGCTGATCGCATAATCCTCCGGCAGGTATACCCAGATGCGGCGGTGGCGGTTGAGCTGCGGCATGAAAAACGCGGTATCTGCCACAAACACGTTTTTGGAGCGGGTGGTTACCGGTGGACGCTGCGGAAATGCATCCGTCCATCCTCCTACCGTGATCAGGAGGGTCGTATCGCGCCGCAGGCGGAAGATGCGGTTGAGAACAGCAGTGCCATCACCGGCACACTCGGCTTTATCCCAACGGCCCCGGGTGATTTTAAATTCGTGGAGTCCGGGTGGCAGATCGCTCAGCTGCAATTGCAGCACCCCGCTGCTGTCGCGGCGGAACTGGTAGCCAGGAAGGCCGGGGTTCCAGCCATTGAAGGATCCCACCAGGAAGAGGGAGTCGTTTTCGTTGCCGGGGGGAAAGGATTTCAGTTCAAACCGAACGGTGTGCTGGCCGGCAGTGGTGACAGCCAGCAATAGAAAAAAAGGCAGCAGGATTTGCCGCTGAAACGATAACATACGAGTGGCCATGAAATGCTGCTTATTGAGCAGCAAGGTACGCTTTAACTTTTGCATGCACAGCTTCCGACAACGGTACCAGGGGCAGGCGCAGGTGGTTTTGAATGAGGCCCATTTCGGCCAGGAACGCCTTTACGCCGGCCGGGTTGTTTTCGCAAAACAGCAGGTCGTAGGCCTCCAGCAAAACATCATTCAATTGTTTGGCTTCTCTTAACCGGTAGTCGAGCGACAGCCGCACCAGGTCGCTGAAGGCCCGGGGAAAACAGTTGGCCACCACGCTGATGACGCCGTCCATACCACAGGCGATCTGCGGCATGGCCAGGTTATCATCGCCGCTCACCACCAGGAAGCCTTCCGGCTTTTGCCTGAGTAACTGCATGCACAGCACCATGTCGCCGCTGGCTTCCTTGATGCCCGCGATGTTGGGCACTTCGTGGGCCAGTTGTAAAGCCGTGGCGGGCGCTATACCCCGGCCGGTGCGGCCGGGTACGTTGTAGAGGAGTACCGGTTTGGGCGATGCTTCGGCCAGCGCCTTGTAATGTTGGTAGATGCCTTCCTGGGAGGGTTTATTGTAATAGGGACTTGCACTGAGCACCGCAGCGGCGTGCTGCAGTGGAAAGCTGGCGAGGTCTTTAACCAGGGCGCCGGTGAAGTTGCCGCCCACACCCACCACTACGGGCACCCGGTTGTTGACCACTTCAAAAGTAAACTCAATCAGCCGCAGCTTTTCATCACGGCTGAGTACCGGTGTTTCGCCGGTGGTGCCCAGTGTAACCACGTATTCGCAGCCGTTGGTAATTACGTGTTCAATGACCCGCTTCAGGGCGTCGAAATCAATCGCTCCGTCATGGGAAAAAGGTGTTACCAGGGCCACCCCGGTACCGCGTAATTGTTGCTGCAGTGACATGTATGCGTTACAGTAAATAGATGAACAATGAGCAGGTGTTTAACAGGTGGCTTTTTGTTACAGTTCGTTCCAGAAGCCCATGCGGCTGTACTTGCTGATGCGCTCCCGGATGCGGGCATCGGGGTCCTGTTGCTTCAGTTCTTCCAGAACCGGCAGCAGGGATTGCTTCAGCAGATGGGCGGCCTGGTCGTAATCCCAGTGGGCACCACCGGCGGGTTCGGGTACCACACCGTCCACCAGTCCAAACCGGTGCATATACTCGGGCGTAAGTTTCAACTGCTCGGCTGCCACTTCTTTTTTCTCCCAGCTGCGCCACAGGATGGAGCTGCAGCTTTCGGGGGAGATCACGGTGTACCAGGTATTCTCCAGCATCAGCACTTTGTCACCCACACCAATGCCCAATGCACCACCGCTGGCGCCCTCGCCAATCACCACGCAGATGACGGGCACCCGCAGGCGGATCATCTCGTAAATGTTGCGGGCGATGGCTTCACCCTGGCCCCGCTCTTCGGCTTCCAGCCCGGGAAAGGCCCCGGGTGTATCAATAAGAGTAATGACGGGCTTGTTGAACTTCTCGGCCAGCTTCATCAGGCGCAGGGCCTTGCGGTATCCTTCCGGGTTGGCCATGCCGAAGTTGCGCAGCTGCCGCATCTTGGTGTTAATACCTTTCTGCTGCCCGATGATCATCACCGTTTGTCCCTCCAGCTGGGCGAAACCGCCCACCATGGCTTTGTCGTCGCGTACGCCCCGGTCGCCGTGCAGTTCCACGAAGTTGGTGCACATTTTATCAATGTACTTGAGGGTATAGGGACGGTCGGGGTGGCGGCTCAGCTGCACTTTCTGCCAGCTGGTGAGGTCCTTGGTGATCTCGCCGCGTTTTTCGATGATTTTGCCTTCGAGTTGGCGGATGGTGTCGCTGTAGTTTACCTGGCTGTCCTTTTCCGACAGGCGGATCACTTCCTTCAACTGGTCGGCCAGTTCTTTTATGGGTTGTTCCAGTTCAATGAACTGGCGGTTTTCTAATGATGGCATAGATTCTGAATGGGGAGTAAAATTAAGGCATCGGTACGAATCCCCGCACCCGCCGGGGCAAATATACATGCAGCCGGCATTCCTGCCTGCCGGCGGTTTCGGTGCCCACTAACATCAAAAACGGTATTGCACCTGGAAACGGACATCGGTACGCACATTTCCGGAAATTTCATCGAGACCGGAACCCACCGTTTTGCGGTTGGTGTAGATCAGCTGCGACCAGCGCAGCCATACCGACAGCTTCTTGGAAAAGTCGTAGTTCAGGTTGGTGTAATACCGGTAACCCTGGTCGAAGAAGGCAGGGATGCTGAAGCTGTAGAGCACATCGTTTTCAAAGGCATAAATGCGGCTGTCGAAATTGTCTGTTTCAAAATACTGCAGGCGCAGGTTGAGCGAGAGTGGCTTCATCATGGGCTTGTAGAAGAAGTCGAAGAAGGCGAGAAAGCCCCGGCTCTCCCGCGGTCCGCCCACATCAAACCACATGGCATCGAGGCGCTGCCGGAGTATCACCGACGGACTCACCCGGTACTGGATCTGGGTGCGCCAGTTCTGGCGGGGCACCTGGTCCACAATGGGTTCGGTGAAACGGTTGTCGGGGTTGAAGTTGAGCGCCCTTTTTTCGTTGCGGTAGCGGGTGTAGATTTCAATCTGCTTGGACGGACGGTGGGTGAGCTGCACGAGGTACTCGTTGCCGGTGGAAGGGGCGTCGATGCGGAAACGCAGCCAGGGGAAGCGGTACACGTCCATGTAGGCATCCAGCCGCCATTTGGCATTGGGCCTGATGCTGGTGCCGGCAAAGAGGCCCTGCTCATTGGAAGGCTGCGTGCTTTCCCCAAAAGCATTGCCGAAGATGGTCTGGTAGCCGGGCTGAAAGTTGCGGTACAGCAGGGAGAAGTCCACTTTGGGATCCACGCTCATCAGCAGGCCGCTGGTGAGGGCGTTGTGCCGCTGGTTGTGGTTGGCCATTTCGCCAAACCAGTGCAGGTTGCGCCAGGTGTAGGCCCAGTCGAGGCTGAGATTGGTGAGGCGGCTGCCGCGGAAGACGAAATTGTTATAGGGCTGATCCTGGCGGATGAAGGGGGCACTGAACCGGAAATGCACCGCGTTCACCCCCAGGTGCAGGCTGTTTTTATTATAACTCACATTGCCCCCGAAGGAGTTCATCTGCACCAGGTTTTTCCGCGACTGTTCTGCAACAGTACGCCGGAGGCCGGACGTGAGGATGGAGGAGAAAAAATCTTCGTTCTGCAGCGTGTCAATGGACTGCAGGTTCCCGTCAATGCGCCGGAACGAAGCAAAGCCGGTGGCCTGCCAGTTGCGCTTGCCGATGGTGATGCCGGCGCCGCGGTTGAAGAAATATTCACCGGGCGAGTTGTAGGGCCGGAGCACGGTTGCCTGGCGCTTGGTGTTCATCACATCCACATTCTTGCGGAAGGCCAGTGCCTGCCATTGCATCAGGCCCTGTCCCATGTTCACGGTAAAATCGCCCAACGCCAATGCCTTGACGATGCCGATGTTGCGCACAAACAGGTGGGCCGAGTAGAAGTCAAACCCGTTGCGCTGGGCGCCTTTGAACCATTGTTCTCCCGGATCTTTTTCGGCTGTTACACCGTACTGCAGTAAATTTTTGTACACGTATTTGTAACGGAAAAACACCCGCTCCCGTCCGCCGGGATAGAAGCTGCTGGCGGTGGAATCGCGTTTACGGGCGAAGCCGCGGGCTTCTTCCAGGGTGTAGGAGATGCGGGACACGATGGAATGCTCGCCGCCGCGGAAACGCAAGCCCAGGTCATCCGCCACCGAGAGGGCCGGTCCCACCGTAATGTAGGGCAGCATGCGCTGGATGGTTTCCTGGTCCCAGAGCGGTACGGCCTGCAGCTCATAGAGGGAGAGCAGCTTGCCAAACATGCGCCGGTAGTTGAGGAAGTTGGCCACCTGCAGTGGGGTGAGGAAGATGAATTCCCGCAGTTCAGCATCGGTAGCTGCGTTGAGATTGAGACGGTTGCGGGTGTACTGGCGGAGCGACTGGAGGTAGGTATCGTCTTCCGTTTCGCTTTCATCGGCTTCTGTAATGTTTTCGATCTGCTGCTCCACCACAGGGTTCTCCTGGGCCGCAGCGCAGAGTGCGGACAAGCAGGTCAACAGCAGTATCAGGAACCGCTTCATTCGGCGTCGGATGGCTTTTTAAAGTCAAACAACAACATCAGCGCCGGGGTTACGCCCAGCTGGGGATGCCAGTAGCTGGCCAGGTCCACCCGCAGGGTACCCATGCGCAGGCCGGCGCCGAAAAAAGGCTGCGCCGTAACCGTATTCACCCCACCACGCAGGAGCAGCTGGCGGGCCACGGTATATTCAAAGCCGGCATTCAAGCCAACATTCTTGCGCTCTTCCTTGATCACCTCGGCCATGATGAAAAAGCGGTCCGACACTTCATAACCCAGGCCGCCCCGGTACACCGACGCGATCTTTTCATCGGCCGTCTTGTTGATCACCCCGCCAACCGGGTTGTACACGCTGAAGGCGGCATGCATCTGCTCGCTGAGGTGCATCACCACGCCCGCTTCAAAATGGAAGGTGGAAGCGGTGAGGTAAGCCGGTATGCGCAGGTTGTAATAGTTGAATTTTACACCCACATCCACCTTGCTGCCCAGCGAGCGGGCGTAGCCCAGTCCCAGCTGGGTTTCATTGTAATTGGTGGAACCGAAGTAATCGGCCTGCAGGCCGAAGTTGCCGGAGGAGGTGGTCATACCCGCGGCGGCCGTGTACTGGGTAAGGGCACTGAGCAGGAAGCGGCGTTCGGCGTACACGCCTGCCCCCGCCTGTTTGAGGTTGGCCAGCGCCGCCGGGTTGATGATAAAAGAAAAGGCATCCACCTTGTTGCGGCTGTAAGCACCCATGGCCGGGTACGTACTCACCAATGGTTGGCGGATGGTTTGTGCCGTAGTGGCAAGCAGCACCCCACAGCACAGCAAAGTCAGCAGCAGTTTCAATCCGTTCACAATTTTAAGACGGTAAATTAGTGAATTCACCAATAGCGCAGGGGCCCGGCACTTTAATTTTTTGTAACCGGTACGAAAGCCCGACCGGTGGTTTACTTTTGCAGCATGCAACTGCTCGATGGAAAACAGGCCGCACAGGCCATCAAACAGGACCTGCAGGAGAAGACCCGGGTCCTCACCGCCGCCGGGAAACGTCCGCCCCACCTGGCGGCCATCCTGGTGGGCAACAACGGGGCCAGCGAAACCTATGTCGCCTCTAAAGTGAAGACCTGTGCGGAGATCGGCTTTGAATCCACGCTCGTCCGTTTACCCGATACGGTGACCGAAGCCGCCCTGCTCGAAGAGATTGAAAAACTGAACGCAGCACCCGGGGTGGACGGCATCCTGGTGCAGCTGCCCCTGCCCCGCCACATCGGCGAAGAGGCGGTGATCCGGGCCATTGATCCCGCAAAGGACGTCGACGGGTTTCACCCGGTGAGCGTGGGGCAGATGGTGAGCGGCGCGCCCACCTTCCTGCCCGCCACCCCCTATGGCATCCTCCTCCTGTTGCAGCATTACCGCATCGAAACCAAGGGTAAGCACGCCGTGGTGGTGGGCCGCAGCCACATTGTGGGCACCCCCATGAGCATCCTCCTCAGCCGCAAGGGCTATCCCGGCGACTGTACGGTTACCCTTTGCCACTCATCCACCCGTGACCTGAAAGGCATCTGCCGGCAGGCCGACATCCTCGTGGCCGCCCTGGGTAAGGCGGAGTTTGTTACGGCCGATATGGTGAAGGAAGGCGCGGTGGTGATTGACGTGGGCATCACCCGCGTACCCGACGCCACCAAAAAAAGCGGCTTCACCCTCAAAGGCGATGTGCTGTTTGAGGAAGTGGCGCCCCGCTGCAGCTACATCACGCCCGTGCCCGGCGGAGTGGGGCCCATGACCATTGCCGGACTACTGATGAATACCTTTAACGCGTACCTGCGCAGAACCAGCGACTCATGAACAGTCCCGCTACAACGCTTACCCGCTCGTACCCCGTGATGGAATCCTTCTACACCCTGCAGGGCGAAGGCACCCACCAGGGGAAAGCCGCCTATTTCATCCGCCTGGGAGGCTGTGATGTGGGCTGTGTGTGGTGCGATGTGAAAGAGAGCTGGGACGCCGACCGGCATCCCCGCTACGAAACACAGGCCATCATTGCAAAAGCCCGGCAGGAGCTGGAAGCGGCCGGTTGCCGGCAAAGCTCCCACCACCGCCCCATTGCCGTGATCACCGGCGGCGAACCGCTGCTGCACCCGCTGGAAGACCTTACCACGGCCCTGCAGGCAGCCGGCTTTGCCACCCACATCGAAACATCGGGGGCGCACCCGCTCAGCGGGCGCTGGGACTGGATCTGCCTCTCCCCCAAAAAGTTCAAAGCCCCCCTGCCGGAGGTGGTGCAGGCTGCCGATGAGTTGAAAGTGGTGATCTACCACAAATCCGACTTCGACTGGGCCGAGCAGTACGCAGTGCAGGTACGGCCGGGCTGCCGCCTCTACCTGCAGCCTGAGTGGGACAAAGCTGCTGACGTCACCCCGCTGATTATAGACTACATCAAAGCCCACCCGCAGTGGCAGCTGAGCCTGCAGATCCACAAATACATCCAGGTTCCCTGAGCGGGCCGGCATGATTTTCGTTTGTATCTTACCGTTTCAATGAACGACATGCGCCTGCTCCTCTTTTTTGTATTGCTCAGCTCCTGTACGGTGGTAAGCTCCCAGCGCTACGACCCGGCAAAAGTATCCAAACCGCTGAGCGTGAAGTACGGCCTGGCCCTCAACGAAGCCAAAAGCCGTAACTACGCCAAGGCGATTCAGTTGCTCGACGAATGCATCGCGGCCGATCCCCGTTTTGTGGACGCCTGGCTGAGCAAGGCCGGCATCCTATCCGAAACCAGGCAGTACGCCGCCTCCGTGCCCCTGTACCGGAAGGCGTTTTCCCTTGACAGCCTCTACAGCAGCTCTTACCTCCTCCCCTTCTCCATCGCCCTGGCCGGCAACGGGCAGTTTGAAGAAGCGCTGGAGCGGGTAACCCGCTTCCTGGAAAAACCCAACCTGAACGAACGCCTGGAAAAAGCCGCCCGCTACCGGCAGAACAGCTACCGCTTTGCGCTGGAATGGCAGCAGCAACACCCCCCCGATGGATTTGTGTACCGGCGCACCAACCTGGGCGACAGCATCAACACGGTGTTCTCCGAATACTTCCCCTCCCTCACCATTGACGGCAAGCAGCTGGTGTTCACCCGCCGCGTGAACAACATGAACGAAGACTTTTATACCAGCGAGCAGACAGGCAGTTCCTGGAGCCGCGCCCGCCCCCTGCCCGGTGAACTCAACACCGCCGATAACGAGGGCGCACAAACGATATCGCAGGACGGGCAGTGGCTCATCTTCACCGGCTGCAACATGGAAGACGGCGAAGGCAGCTGCGACCTGTTCATCTCCTACCTCACTAAAAACGGCTGGAGCCGCCGGCAGAACATGGGCCGCCGTATCAACACCGAATTCTGGGAGAGCCAGCCCAGTCTCTCGCCCGACAAACGGGCCCTGTATTTCGCGGCAAAACATCCATCCGGTCTCGGGGGCAGCGACCTCTACGTGAGCTACCTGCAACCCAACGGGCAGTGGGGTACGCCGGAGAACCTGGGCACGGGCATCAACACGGCCGGTGATGAGAGCAGCCCGTTCATCCACCCCGACAACCTGACCCTCTACTTCACCAGCAGCGGTCACCCCGGCTACGGCGGCACCGACCTCTTCCTGGTGCGCCGTCAACCCAACGGCAGCTGGGGCACTCCCGAAAACCTGGGCTATCCCATCAACACCATTGACGACGAGGGCACCCTCACCATCGCCTCCGACGGGGTGACGGCCTACTACGCCAGCGACGGCACCGACAGCCGCGGCGGACTCGACCTCTACACCTTCCGCCTGCCCCAACGGGTACAGCCTTTCCGGACCTTGTGGGTCACCGGCAAAGTGTACGATCGCAACACCGGCGAAGGCCTTCCCTCGGCGGTGGAACTCACCGACCTGCAGACCGGCTACACCCTCAGCCGCGTGCAGACCAACGAAGACGGCAGCTACCTTATCACCCTGCCGGTGGGCAAGAACTACGCCTTCAACGTCAACCGACGGGGTTATCTCTTCTATTCGGGCAGCTTTGCGCTGGAAGCGCCGCAGCAACAGGATACCACCTACACCCTCAATATCCCGCTGGTGCCGCTGGAAGCCGGCGCGGCCGTGGTGCTGCAGAACATTTTCTTCAGCACCGGTGCCTGGGAACTGCAGCCCGCCTCGCTGGGCGAACTGGACCGGGTGGTGCAGCTGCTGAACGACAACCCCACCCTGCGCATCGAACTCATCGGGCATACCGATAACGTAGGTAAGCCTGCCGACAACCAGCTGCTCTCCCAGAACCGGGCCCGCGCCGTGGTGAACTACCTGGTGAGCAAGGGCATCGCCGCCGGCCGCCTGCAGGCACGGGGCATGGGCGCCACCCAGCCGGTGGCCGATAACAGCACCGAAGCCGGCCGGGCGCAGAACCGCCGCACCGAACTGCGGGTGGTGGGCCGCTGAACCGTTGCCCGTTTTTGCGTTCCGCCGTATCTTCGGGGTCACACCGAAGCAACACCTATGTGCACCTATTCCACCGACCTGCTGTACCAGCTGGCGCTCACGCAGGTCCCCCATATCGGGCCCGTACAGGCCCGCCTCCTCCTCGAGCAGTTCGACACCGCCGAAGCCGTGTTCCGTGCCCGCCGCGGCGACCTCGAACGCATTGAAGGCATCGGCACCGTGCGGGCCGCCTCCATTAAATCCTTCGACCGTTTTGCGGAACAGGAAGCCGAGATCCGTTTCCTGGAGCAGCGCCGCATCACACCCCTCTTCCTCCGCGACCCGTCCTATCCGCGCCGGTTGCTGCACTGCTACGACCCGCCCACCCTGCTGTTTTACCGGGGTACGGCCGACCTCAACGCCGCCCGGGTGCTGGCCTTCATCGGCACCCGCAACAATACGGCCTACGGCAAAGAGCTGGTGCAGCAGCTGATGACCGAGCTAAAGAGCTATGCCCCGCTGGTGATAAGCGGACTGGCCTACGGTATTGACGCGCTGGCCCACCGCCAGGCCCTGCAGCAGCAACTCCCCACCGTTGGGGTGCTGGCACACGGCCTCGACCGCCTCTACCCCGCGGCCCACAGCCACCTCGCCCGGGAGATGCTCAACGGGGACGGAGGACTGCTCACCGAGTTCCGCAGCGGCACGGAACCCGACCGCCACCACTTCCCCACCCGCAACCGCGTGGTGGCGGGCCTCTGCGACGCCGTGGTGGTGGTGGAGACGGGCTGCAAGGGCGGCAGCATGATCACCGCCCACCTGGCGCACGGCTACCACCGCGACGTGTTTGCCCTCCCGGGCCGCACCACCGACCGGGCCAGCGAAGGATGCCTGGCGCTGATCCAGCGACAGCAAGCCACCCTCGTTACCAGCGGCGGGGACATCGCCCGGCAGCTGGGCTGGGACGAGCCGCCGGTGAAACAACGCCCGCAGCGCACGCTTTTTCCCGAATTAAGTCCGGATGAAAAAGTAGTGGCCGATGTACTGCAGGAAGTAGCCGTACTGCACATCGACGAACTCCACCACCGCTGCTCCCTGCCGCATAGCCGGGTGGCCGCCGCCCTGCTCTCACTCGAGTTGCAGGGGCTGGTGGAATGTTTACCGGGGAAGTGTTACAGGTGGACGTAATTATTAATGTGGAAATGTGTAAATGTGCTGATGTGTAAATGGGGGCGTTCGTTACCCCGCCAGCGGTTATCAACCCTGGCGGCGGGTATGTCGGAGAAGGGGCATCAGGTGACAGAAAAATAATAAAAAAACGTCATCCTGAGCAAGAGCGAAGGATCTCATCCGGTAAGCAGGTTCTAAGAACCATTTTTTAGAAGCAGCAACCTCTTCGTAGCAAAAGATCCTTCGGGCAGAGCCCTCAGGATGACGTTAAGGTTGGAGCGCAGGCTCCGGCCGTAGTTCGGTGGAGTGACATCAGGTGGGAAAAATAAAAAAAAAGTAACGTCATGCTGAGCGGAAGCGAAGCACCCCACCAGGTGAGTGGGGTCTAAGAAACATTGCTTAGAAGCAGCAACCTCTTCGTAGCAAAAGATCCTTCGGGCAGAGCCCTCAGGAT
>CALMED010000018.1 GCA_937862815.1 uncultured Chitinophagaceae bacterium
ACATTGAAAAAGAATAAGAATAAAATTCTGCACACCTGATGGGGTCCTTCGCTGACGCTCTCCCTCCCCGCACGTCATGCTGAGCCTGAGCGAAGCATCTCCCGCTACGGAGAACAATTAACATTGAAAAAGAAATCAAAACAATCCTGCATACCTGATGGGGTCCTTCCAGCCCTTGCAGTGGCTCGGGGCAGGCAGGATGATGTTCAGTTTTAAAAATTTTTTTAACGTGTTGTGCTACTGAAATATTCAACTGATGCTATAGCTGTGTTTAGATTATCAATTACATTTTGTCTCTTCGTTACTTTTTGCTTGCCCAAAAAGTAACCAAAAAGGGCCCCGCCATCGATTACAGCCCGATGGCGGAGGGGTCCCTGATTTAGCTGTATTACTACTGTAGTGCCCAGCAGTAGGGCCCTGATATTGTTCATTAATAGCTAGTCTCAAATAATTCAAGGCTTTCAATAGCACAACACGATATTTTATATAAATTTTA
This sequence comes from uncultured Chitinophagaceae bacterium, assembly GCA_937862815.1. GTDB lineage: Bacteria > Bacteroidota > Bacteroidia > Chitinophagales > Chitinophagaceae > Lacibacter. Next base: position 497 of record CALMED010000018.1, read on the forward strand.
TCTCACCTGTCGTTCTTCGGAAAAAGCTTACGCTCTCCCTTCCCGCACGTCATGCTGAGCCTGAGCGAAGCATCTCCCGCTACGGAGAACAATTAACATTGAAAAAGAAAACAATACAACCCTTCATACCTGATGAGATCCTTCGCTGACGCTCAGGATGACGTTTATTTTATAAATTTTATCTCACCTGTCGTTCTCTTAACCCCCGGGGTCCCTGCAGGAGACCCCGGGGAGGGCGGTTCTTATTTTGAAGCTACGTTTCTCAACCCAAACGAAAACCCATTCAATCCTTCAGTCCTTCAATCCTTCAATCCTTAACAAGCTCCTGTACTCCTCCTCCACCAGCTTCCACACCTGCTCCCGGCTGTAGAGCGACCGGATCCGCTCGCGGCTGGCAAGACCATACCGTGTTTTGAGCAGCGGATTGTCCCGCAGCCGGCGCATTGCATCGGCGAGCGCGGGACTATTTTTTGGGGGCACCAGTAATCCATTTTCGCCGTGCGTCACAATTTCGTTGCAGCCGTTGATGTCCGACAGGATGAGGGCGCATTCCATGGCGCCGGCCTGCAGGGGTACGTTGGGCATTCCTTCGCGGTAACTGGGAAATACCAGCACATCTGCCGCGGCGAAGTACGGCCGCACATCCGGCTGAAAGCCCCAGCAGCGGATGGAAGGATGACTGTGCAGCCGTTCGCGGTCGGCAGCAGCAAGGGGATCCCGTTGCGGCTCTTCCTCCCCCAGCAGCCAGAGCTGGTCCTGCGGGTACTGCGGCAGCAGCTGCAGGAAGGCTTCCAGCAGTTCGTGGATGCCTTTCTCCCGCACCAGGCGGCCGGCAAAGATCCATACCCAGCCACCGTCTTTCAGCCCGGCTTCGGTGCGCAGCTGCTGCACCCGGGCGGGGTCCACCGCTGCCCGGGAGAAATGGGTGCAGTCGATGCCGTTGGAGGAACCCTGTCCCAGCAACCTGAACTTGCCATTTGCAGCCACTCCTTCCTCCCGCAGGAAGTCCAGCAAACCACGTGAGTTGGGATATACCCGGTGGGCCATGGCGGCCGTGAGGCGTTCCATCTGTTTGAGCAGCAGGCGCACCGGTCCCCGGCTCTCCATCCAGGGAAGCCCGGCAATGGTGTGCAGACGCACCGGCACCCCGGCCAGCCGGGCGGCCAGCATGCCCAGCAGCCCGGCCTTGGGGGTATGCGTATGCACAATATCGGGCTGCAGGTTTTTGAGGATGCGGGTGAGACGCAGCAGGGCCTGCAGGTCGCGGAGCGGATGGATGGTGCGCTCCATGGGCAGGGTGATCATCTCGCAGCCTTCCTGTTCTTCCACGAGGGCGGCATCCGGACCGGGCGAGCTGATCATCACCACCTCAAACCCTCGCTCTTTCATGTACTGCATCTGTCCCCGTAATAACAGGCGCAGGGATACGGGTACGGTGGTGATGCGGACGAGCTTGGGTTTAACGGAATACATCATGAAAGCAATGAATGAATGAATGAGTGAGTGAGTGAATGAATGCGTTCACCTGAAGTTTTCCTTTCCTCTTTGTGCATCCTTGGTGCCTTGGTGTCTTTGGGGCGAAATCAATGAGTGAATGAATGAATATATGGTTCGCCTGTAGCTGTTCATTCCAGCTTAGTGACCTCTTTGCGCCTTGGCGTCTTTGCGGTTCAAAAATCAGCCAGCACCAACTTCTGTTTCGTTTCCAGCATTGTCAGACTCTCAAAACCGTACTTTTTCTTCAACCGCTTGTAATGTATCAGGATATTCTTTAACTCTTCCATGCATTCCTCCGGGTGCCAGCCGAAGTTGTGCGGGTGCCACCAGAGATGGTAATAGCCTCCTGTGCGGGCGGCGTAGCTCATCTCGTTTAAAATCCGTTGCAGCTTCAACCGGTTCAGCACGGCACTCTTCTCCGTCCAGGCACGGTACAAGCGGCTGGCCGGTAACTGCAGCGGTGTTTGGGAGCGGTTAATCGCATGCAGCGGCACCACTTTCGGACCCAGCAGGTTACTGTAAGCATCGCCGGTGCGGAAGATTTTTTTGGCCAGCGATTCGGGGCGGTTGGCATCCCAGTACCAGCAGGCGGGATTGGAACGCACGGTTTCAATGCCCATTTCCGCACAGACCGATAAATAATTCGCGTTGAACTGGTTGCGGGGGAAGACCAGCGAGCGGAGCTGGTGTCCCCGTTCCGCCGCCACCTGCTTCGCCAGGAGGAGGTCGTTGCGGAACTGCGCCACGGTCTGGCCGGCTTCCTGGCAATAATAATGGCTGTAGGTATGGGTACTGATCTCAAATCCCTCCACTCCTTCCAGCAGGGCAATGAGGTCGGGCGCAAAATGATAGGGATCCGCGGGTTCCATCAGACCGTTTCCCTTCACCCATTCGTAGGAGGAAAATTTTTTCTGCTCATAGGCCGGGTACTGTTCCGGCTGCAGCGCCCGCCATCCGGCCGCATCGCGGTGGTACAACATGCCCACGATGGCCCAGGTGACGTGCACCTCATAGTCTTTGAATAACTGCACCATCCGGGGAAATACGCTGCGGGTGTTCTCGAAATAGCGCTTGTTTACGCCATCGAGTACTACCTTATCGAAACGCCCCCAGTGGAGTTCGAAGTCGAGGGAAATGTTGAGGATGCCGGGCAAGGGTTCCGATTGTTAAAAGTTACGGGTTATGAGTTAAGTGTTACGGGTCCGGGGCGGAGAGCACTACAGGAGTGTCGGAGGTTTAGGGGTTAAGGGGTAGCAATTCACCCCCTTTTGGGATTCTTCCCAGACCATGCAATGAGCAGTGCATATAAGCGTTTCGTTCTGTGGACTCCGAACACCACCCGGAGATTTCGCCCGAAGGGTCTTTTGCTGCGGAGTAGAGGCTGTTTCTGAAAATAAATTTTTTGACCCCGCTTACCTTATGGGATCCTTCGCTGCGCTCAGGATGACGTTCCTTTTTTAATTTTCAATCGCCTTATGTATGCAGACCGAAGTCCGGCCAAAGGATCTTTTTCTGCGGAGCTGTCATTTATTTTATCCCCTTCTGTACACCCGCCGCCAGGGTTTGCAACCGCTAACTGGGCATGAAGCAACCCCGACTCCTTTTCAACCTATCAACCTATCAACTCCTTCCAATCCCCAATCCCTAATTCCTAATCCCTAATTCCCCTTCAACCTACCTACCCTTCCTGTACTCCCGCGCCTTCTTCACCCCATACCCCACTCCTGCTGCCAGGAGAAAGCCGAGGCCGCCGTCGATGGGCACCAGGTCGGGATCGCCTTCGGGATCACCGCCGGGGCCCTGGGCGAAAATGTCGGGCACCAGCAGACACAGGGCCACAAAGCCCAACACGGCTCTGTAAACAAGGGGCCGGAGGGTCTGGCGGAATTGGAGGGTGGTTGTTTTCATGTTCAAACGGTGCAAAGGTACGTTGCTTTGCCGGAAGGCAGGTTAAATTATTAACAAGGCCTCCCGTAATCAATACGGGAGGCCTTGTTTTATTGCAGGGTCAGCTTGATGGTCTGTTTCACACCTTCCCCGTTGCTGATGGTGAGGAAATACAACCCTGCCCGGAGTGTGGCATCGCCCAGTTCGAGGGTCTGCGTGGTGCTGCCACCGGTGTGTACCAGTCGCCGCGCCATCACCTGCAGACCGGCCGCATTGGTCAGCTGCAGGTTGTAGGAACCGGCCGGCTGGTCGTTCAGTTCCAGCGTTACGGTCCGTGTGGCCACCAGCGTGGGATATACGCGGATGCCTTTCACGTCCATGCCCAGGCTCACCCGTACGATGGCGCTGTAGCGGAACTGGCCGTTCTGGTCCACCGCTTTGATGCGGTAGAAATTGGCACCACGCACCGGATTGGCATCGAACCATTGATAAGCGGCGCCCGACACCGAGCCCACCGGCGCCTGAATGGCCACCCGGCTGAAGCTGCGTCCATCGGCACTGCGTTCCACTTCGTATTGGGCCAGGTTGTCTTCGCTGCCCACTTCCCAGTCCACCTGCACGCCCGCGTTCTTCGGGTAGGCCCGCACACGGGTGAACTGTACCGGCAGGGCTGCACCTGGGGTAAACACCACGCGGAAGCGGTCGAGCGCCCGGCTGGCGGCGGTACTGGTGACGCTGAAGGGATAGACCAACTCGGTGCCATTAAGGGGCACGATGGTCTCCGTGCCGGTGAACTTGTCCTGCAGCACGGCCGTGAGGTTGAGGGCGGTCATGTCGGACGCCTTAAACGTTAGTGCGTAGCCCCGGTTGGTGGTGAAGTAGAACGGCACGAAGATCGTGTCGTTCACCGTAGGTACGGGACGGCTTTCGATGCTGAGGTAGTTGTTGTTGCGGACGAGGCTCAGGTTTTCCTCGAACTGGTTGTTCTTGTAGATGTCATAGATATCTATACCCGGCTGGTACAGGGAGCCAAAACGGGCCACCACCCCATCCATCAGCAGGTCCAGCGAGCTGCCGGTGGCGCGGAACATGTTGATGTTGAGTTTCGCCGGCGGTGTGCTGGTGGTGCGGAAAGGCAGCAGATTGCCGGCCGATCCGAACTTATGTGCCTCGCGGATCTCAATATCGCCTCCCGCATCACGTCGTTCCACCACAATAGCCTGACCGGAGTTGATCATCAGATAATCCGCTACAGACGTGCCTTCGGGCAACGGGGGTGAAACGGTATAACTGGGACTGGCGGCATCTTCGTCATCCGGCGCAATGGAGCGGTAACCACCCACCCCGCCGAAGCTGGTGGTGAGGTTGGCATCCCACACCCAATAGTGCCGTTTGATCTTTGTTTTGTTGCCCGATGCATTGTTGAAATCATACAACTGCTCAAACTGGATGGGCGAGGCATAGGGGTTGCCCACCACCACGAAGTTCTGGTTGATGCTGACCGTTTGGTCGCTCCATTTGAGGAAACCGCGGGGCCGCATGGTGGTCAGGCTGCTACCGTTTTCCAGCTGATTCCGGTCGCCGCGGATGAACATCAGGTAACCGCCATGTGCCGGTGGTGCCAGGATGTTGGGTGTGCTGGTGGCGCTGGCCCAGGGATTGCCCTGGGCACTGTTATAGAAACGGATAGAAGACAAACCACCTGTTACAACGTGATCAAAACCTGCATCAATTGCATTGCTGCATGAACTCATGCTGTGCCCGGTTATGAGCGTGCCGCTACCTGTCAGCTGCAGCGGGCTTCCAAAGCAGGCCGGATCGGGGTAGCTGCCGTCGGCCTGGCGGGTCCAGGCCTGGCGGATGGTTTCGCCGGTAACGGGTATGCTCATCAATCGCCACTTGCGCTGCGAGGGAATGTAGCGTTCCACCACGGCGCGACCGGCCAGTTTCCAGTTGTTTACGTTGGCAATACGGGCGGTGCCCAGGGCATCCGACACCACGGTGAAGATCACCGAACCATCGGCCCCGTCAAAGTCAATCGTACCAACCCCGTCTGTAAAGGTCATGGCGCCGGTAAAGGCCCCGTTGCTGGTGAAGGTCTTGGTGAAGTCGCCCGCACCCGACATGGCAATATTGCGGTAGTTGGGCAGACCGGCCAGCGACTGGTTGCGGCTGCCGCTGAAGCGGATGTCGTCACCCGGCGTTACGGTGCCGCCGCTCACGGTGAAGTCGCCCCGCACGGCCAGGTTGTTGGCCAGCGCTTTGGTGGCCGCATTGGTGAGCGTGAGGTTGCCGTATTCGGCGAAGATCACATCCTGGGCGCCGGAGATCTTGTTATAGATCACGGTGCCGGTTTCCGAAGATTCCAGTTCACCCTGCGGGCTTTTCGTTACGAGGTCGTTCAATATCAGCACGGCACCGCCCACATCCAGTACGCCGTTCTCGAGTGCCAGCGACTGGCTGATGGTGAGGTTGTCGCTCAGCTGCACACTGTTACCAGTCTTATCCACCACGGCCAGGGTGAAGGTCTCACCGCCGGTGCGGTTGATGGACTGCACATTGCCGCCAATGAAGCGGATGGGCCGGCCGTTCTGGGTAAAGGTGCTGCCCGTTTCGGGGCGGGTCCAGTTACCAGCCAGGTTCAGTACCCCGGCGGCATCGGTGGACAAGGTGAGTGTGCCGTTCACCGTGAGGTTGCCGTTTACCGTAAGGGGTTCATTCATCGCGCTCATGGTTGCTACGGAACCGGTTTCAATGGTAAGGTTACCTGCGGTAGCGAGCGGACGGATACCCGACGATACCGACCCATTACCCAGGTTCACCGGCGTGGTGGTACCTGTGATGATCACGTTATTCGGGTAGCCCGGCGTGGTGCCCAGGGTACCACTGGCCGCTGTCCATTCGTAGTTGCGGTTGAAGCCGTTGGTACCGTTGTTGTAAATCAATGTCGAATTCACACCATAAACCGGCGGATCGGTATTCAGGTCATTCCCGGCCACAAACCCGTTCTGGTTAATCTGGAAGATGCTGTTGATGGTGGTATTGGTAAACACCACGCCCACGCTGGTTTGCACATTCACATTGTCATCAAACAGCAGGCGATCGCTGCCCGTAGCCGGCACCACGTTCAGGTTTTGCGTACCGGCGGTTGCTGAACCAATAATGTTGATACTGCTGCCCACCGGGCCTGTAATACGGCGGGTGCCATTGGCCACCCGTATATTGGTGGAGTTGGCAACCGTACCGCTGAGGGTAAGGGTACGGCCGTTCAGGTCGAGTTCGCCGTTATTGAGTTGCAATTGCTGCAGGTTGGCATTGTTGGTGGTGCTGTTAATCTGCAGGTTGGTAGCGGGAGCGTTGCTCACCAATACCTTACCGTTAGTGGCCGTATTATTGATGTTCAGGAAATCGAAGAATACGGTTCCGCCACCGTTTTTGGTGATGGTTTGCGTGGCATTGGTGGCGCTGTTGAACTGCACGGAACGTCCGTTATTGGTTTGTGTGCCGGAGGTTCCTACCGTCCAGTTACCACCCACATTCATATCGCCGCCTGCCGCGCCCGACAAAGTGAGTGTACCGTCAATCAGCACATTGCCGCGTACGGTTACAGGTACTGTCATATTGCCGCCCGCAGTCATGGAGAAGGTACTGCCGCCCTCAATGGTAAGATTACCGTGCAGGGCGCGGGGCGTACCAGTGCCGCTGTTGGCGCCCAGGGCCAGTGTGGTGTTGTTGGCCAGCACCACGTTGTTGGGATAGCCGGCTGTGGTACCAATGGTGCCAACGCCATTGGCATTCCATTCCACACTGCGGTTGTAGCTGCCGCCGGTATTGTACACCAGCGTGGAGGCACTGCCATAACGGGGGGCGTTGGTATTCGCAAAGCCATTTGCGTTTATCTGCAGGGTGCCGTTGATGGTGGATAAATTACTGCCGAAGTTTACGCCCCCGTTGATGGTCACGTTGTTGAAGGTGGTACTGCCACCGGCAATGGTGCCGCTGCCGTTGAAGACTACGGTGCCGTCGCCCGCATTAAACGTACCGTTGTTGGTAAAGGTACCGCCGCTCGTAAAGGTGAGTACATAGCCGGCCGACATGGTAAGCGTGGCGCCGTTGTCAATGGTCAGGTTGGTGATTGCCGCATTGGGACCCGACACGCCGATGTTGGGACTGAACGGTGTTCCGGCCTGGATGGTGATGGAAGCCGCGCTTGCCGGTACGGTACCGCAACTCCAGTTGGAACCCACGTTCCAGTCGGAACTGGTGATGCCTACCCAGATGTTATCGGCATTGTAGGTCAGCACCACATCATCAAAGCTGGCATCACAGGGCGCGTTGGTGATGGTCCAGCGCAGGGTGGCCGTGGTTCCGATGGTTAAAGTAACGGTCGTGGTGGGCGATGCCGGGTCGGTGATGGTGGCGCTGCCTGCAAACACACTCCACTGGCCGGTGCCCACGCTGGGGGTATTGGCGGCCATGGTGAAGGTGCCGTTGTCGCATTTCGACTGATCGGGACCGGCAGCAGCCGTGGTGGGACTCAGCACCACGTTGATCTCCACGTCATCGGTGGAAGCCGTACAACCCGGTGTGCTGAGGGTCCAGCGCAGGATGTACAGGCCGGCGCCTCCGGCCGGCGTAAACGTGGCGGTATTGCTGTTTACATTATTGAACTGCGAAGCCAGGGTGCTGGGACCGCTTACCACGCTCCAGGTACCCGTTACACCGCTGCCCGGCGCGTTGGCTGCCAGGGTGACGAAGCCCGAGGAGCAACCGCCCTGGTCGGGACCGGCATCGGCCGAGTTGGGCGGGTTGGAGTTGGTGAGGACAACTTCATCGAAGCTGGGCGGACAGGTTCCGCTGGTGATGGTCCAGCGCAGGGTGGCGCTGGTGCCGGCGGGTACCCCCGTAACGGTTGTATTGAAGGCGTTGGGATTAGTGATGGTGGCTGTACCTGCTTCCAGGGTCCACACACCGGTGCCGGCCGTTGGATTGTTGCCGGCCAGGGTAAAGGTACCGTTCTGGCACTGGGCCTGGTCGGGGCCCGCATCGGCCACATCGGGCGGAACGGAGTTGGTGAGCACCACCAGGTCGCTGCTTTCGGGGCAGATACCGTTGGTGATGGTCCACTGCAGCGTGGCGCTGGTGCCTACCGGCACACCGTTAACCTCTGAAGTGGGCGAGCCCGGGGTTACGATGGTGGCGGTGCCGCTGATGAGGGTCCACACGCCGGTACCCACGGTGGGTGTATTGCCGGCCAGCGTAAAGGTGCCGTCGTTACACTGTTCCTGGTCGGGGCCCGCATTGGCAGTGGTGGGCGGCGCCACGTTGGTAAGTTCCACTTCGTCAAAGCTGTCAGAGCAGGTTCCGTTGGAGATGGTCCAGCGGAGAACGGTTTTGGATCCGGCTGTTACACCGGTGACCGTGGTGTTGAACAGCGAAGCGTTGGTGATGCTGCCCGGACCGGTGATGATGGACCATACACCGGTGCCCACGGCAGGATTGTTGCCCGCCAGGGTGAAAGTACTGGTGTTACAGAGTTCCTGGTCGGGTCCGGCATTGGCCGTTGTGGGCAGGGCGTCAAAGGTGATCACCACATCGCTGATGGAAGCCGTACAGGGGGCATTGGTGATGGTCCAGCGCAGCGTGTATACACCGGGACCACCCGCTGGGGTAAAGGTGGCATTGTTCACGCCGGTGTTGGGGCTGAACTGGGCGAGGTCGGAACTGGGTCCGCTCACAATGCTCCAGGTCCCGATGCCCACGGAAGGGTTATTAGCCGCCAGGGTTACGCTGCCGGCGCTGATACAAACCGTCTGGTTGGAACCGGCATTGGACGTGGTGGGCGCTGCGTTGATGGCTACGGTGGTACCGTTGGCGTTGGAACAGCCCGCGGCATCCGAAACCGTCAGTGTATAGGAGCCTGCATGGGCCAGCACCACATTGGCACGGGTGGGGTTCTGCAGGGCGGAACTGAAGGAAGAAGGACCGGTCCACGCATAACTGAGCGTGCCGATGCCGCCCGTAATGCTGCCCGAGTTGAGACTGAGGGTGCTGCCTTCGCAAAGCGGACCGTTGTTGGTGGGAGTGAACGTAATGTCACCCAGGCACTCCCCTGCCGTGTAGGATTGCTCCAGCGTGCCATTCGTCAATCCATTTACCGTTATCTGGTTACTGGCAGTGGACGAAGCCGGGTACGCCCAGGCCGGTGTCGGGGTTGTGGTATACCGGGCCGCCCGCAGGTTGGCCGATACGGCCCCTCCCTGCAGATCACCGGCCAGGTAGTTGAACTGAATGCTGCCGCTGCTGAAAGCACTGCCCACATTGGTGGCCGTCCACCAGCGACGGAGGTATTTGGTGGGATTCAACCCGTAGGTGGCCAGTTGGGGATGGTCGGAGGCATCGGTGCGCAACACGATGGAGCCGGCTGTGGAAACCGACCCGAGCGTAACCGTGGCGGTGGTCAGGTTGGTACCATCGCCAATGGGGTAACTGCGGGCCACATTGGAACCGGTGGCAAAATGCCGCTGCAGGTTGCCGTTGATGTGACTGGCATTGCTGCCGGCGGTGATGTCGCCGGTGCTGCTGATGATGGCCCGGTTGCTGCCGGTGACTACATCACCGTTGGTGAGGGTGAGGGTGCGGTTGAACGTGACGTTGTTGGCCAGCACCAGGTTGCCCGATGCTTTATTGACCGTTACGAAGTCAAAGGTTTCCCCTCCGCTCCGGGTAATGGTTTGATCGGTGGTGCCGCTGAATGTAACGAGACGAACTTTGGGATTGAATGTGCCGGTGTTGGTCCAGTTACCCCGCACTACAAAATCACCACCTGCCGCATCGGAAAGCGACAGGGTGCCCGCGATGGTTACATTACCCAGCACCGTTACCGGCTGGGTCATGTCATCCGAACTGAAGTCCATAAAGAAACCGCCGTTCACCAGCAGGTTACCGCTCATCTGGCGGGCCGTACCGGTACCGCTGTTGGCACCCATGTTCACACTGGTACCGCTGTTAACCGTTACATTGGCCGGGTAACCGGCGCCGCTGGTGGCACTCCATTCGAGGCCACGGCCGTAGGTACCGCCGGAGTTGTACACCAGGAAGGAATTGGACCCGTAAATGGGGGGATTGGTATTGACAAAACAGTTGGTGTTGCTATTAATTGCAAGTGTTCCGTTGATCGTGGTCAAGGACGACCCGAAATTCACATTACCGTTGGCATTCAGGTTCACTGTTACATTGGAACCGATCACCAGGTTGCCGGTACCGCCGTTGGTAACCGACTTGAATTCGTTGAAATCAATCCGCCCACCGGCAACTGACGAAGTGATGCTGCGGTTGGCGGCATTCACCCGGATCTCACCACCGGCATTATTAAAGCGGAGAATCCGGCCGTTCAGATCAAGTGCGCCGGCATTGTTCAGCTGCAGTACCTGTCCGGCTGTGGTATTGATTTCTATATCGGTGGCCGGCGAACTGCTGATCACCACATTACCTGCAGCTTTATTAATTATCAGATAATCGAAGTACACGATACCGCCACCGGTACGGGTAACCGTCTGGTCGCCACTGGCCGCATTGAAAAATACCGCACGGGTATTGTTGTTCTGTGCACCCGAAGCTCCTACGGTCCAGTTACCCCCCACATTCACATCACCACCGTTGGCGGTAGATAAATTCATTGTACCGTTAATGGTCACGTTTTCGCGTACGGTCAGAGCGCTGGTAATGTCGCCCATATTAAAGGTGGCGCCAGATGCAACAGTCAGGCTTCCATGCAGCGCACGGGCTGTGTTGGTAGTATTTTTAAGGTTGAATGTACCGGTTGCTATCTCTACATTGTTGGGGTAACCCGGGGTGCTGCCAATGGTGCCCACTCCGCTAGCATTCCACTCATTAAAACGTGTGTAAGAAACATTGTAGCGCAGCGTGGAACTGCTTCCATACCGGGGCCCTGCGTTTACATTACCGCCGTTGATCTGGAAGATGCCGTTGATGGTGGGTACGGTGGTAAGTGCAAGTTCGCCCGTAGTAATTGTAAGATTATTAAACGTGGTGGTACTGGAACCGGCCACCGAACCGGCACCTGCAAAACTAACCGTACCTGCTGTAGCCGTAAACGTACCGTTATTGGTGAAAGCGCCATTAGCCGCAACGGTAAGGGTGAAGTTCCCCGACATAGTCAACGTGGCGCTGCTGTTGATGGTAACGCTCCGGGCATTGGCGTTGGCGGTGCTGATATCCGGACTGAAGGTGGTGCCGGTAGGAATGACCACATCGGTACTGGCGCTGGGTACCGAACCGCAACTCCAGTTGGAAGCGGTATGCCAGTTGGTGCTGGTGCCGCCCACCCAGGTAATGGTGCTGCTGACGGTAATGGTAACATCCGAAGTGGAAGCGGTACAGGGACTGTTACTGATGGTCCAGCGTAAAGTATAGGTGCCGGCAGCCGTGGGTGTGAAGGTAGCCGTGGGCGATGTGGTGCTGCTCAACTGGTTGGTGTTGGTGTTGGGACTACCACCCAGGATGGTCCATGCACCTGTGCCAACACTGGGTGTATTAGCCGCCAGTGTAGCCGATGTGCCGGCACAAATGGTTTGATTGGATCCGGCGTTGGCCGTGGTGGGATTCTGATTAAAAGTGATGGTTACATCCGAGGTGGAAGCGGTACAGGGACTGTTACTGATAGTCCAGCGGAGCACATAAGTTGTACCGGCCGTGCCACTGAAAGTGGAGCTCGGACTGCTGGCGTTACCAAAAGAGCCACCGGTACCACTCACAATGCTCCAACTGCCGGTGCCTACCGTGGGGGTATTGGCGGCAAGCGTTACCTGCGTCAATCCGCAGGTGGCAGAACTGGTTTGATTGGGTCCGGCATTAGCGGTGGTGGGGTTGCGGTTAAAGGTGACGGTAACGTCGGAGGTGGAAGCCGTACACGGGCTGTTGCTGATGGTCCAGCGGAGTACATAGGTCTCCCCTGCTGTTCCACTGAACGTGGAAGTGGGACTGCTGGCATTGCCGAAGGAACCACCAGTACCACTTACGATGCTCCAGCTACCGGTACCAACCGTTGGGGTATTGGCGGCCAACGTAACCTGGGTGAGGCCGCAGGTGGCGGCACCCGTTTGATCCGGACCGGCATTGGCCGTGGTGGGGTTCTGGTTAAAGGTGATGACTACATCATCGGTGCTGGTACAAACCCCATTGGTGGTGGTCCAGCGGAGGGTGTAGGTATTACCGGCAACACCGCTGAACGTGGAAGTGGGACTGGCACTGTTTCCAAAAGAACCGCCGGTACCGGCTACAATACTCCAGCTGCCCGTACCCACCGAAGGGGTATTGGCGGCCAGCGTTACCTGGGTGAGGCCGCAGGTGGCCGCTCCGGTCTGATCTGGTCCGGCATCCGCTGCCGTGGGATTGATATTGAAGGTGATGGTTACCTCATCTTCCGATGCGGTACAGGGACTGTTGCTGATGGTCCACTTGAGCACATAGGTCTCCCCTGCCGTACCGATGAAGGTGGAGGTGGGACTGCTGGCATTGCCAAAGGAGCCCCCGGTGCCGCTCACAATGCTCCAGCTGCCGGTGCCGATGGTGGGGGTGTTGGCGGCCAGCGTCACCTGGGTAAGGCCGCAGGTAGCAATGCCGGTTTGATCCGGGCCGGCATTGGCGGCGGTGGGGTTCTGGTTAAAGGTGATGGTTACATCAGAAGTGGAAGCGGTACAGGGGCTGTTGCTGATGGTCCAGCGGAGCAGATAGGTCTCTCCGGACGTACCACTAAAGGTGGAGGTGGGACTATTGGCGTTGCCAAAGGAGCCACCGGTACCGCTCACAATGCTCCAGCTGCCGGTACCCACCGTGGGGGTATTGGCGGCGAGGGTTACCTGGGTGAGGCCGCAGGTGGCGGCGCCGGTCTGGTTGGGCCCCGCATTGGCGGTAGTGGGCGGAGGCGTAACCGTTACCACCCAGCTGCCGGTGGATTGTACCCAGTCGGTGCTGCAATTGGTACCCCGGGCAAAACGGGTAAAGGTGGTGGTGACGCTGATGCCCGATGGTGGATCATAGGTGGCGCTGTTGGAGGAAGGAATATCCACCCCGTTGGCCTGCCACTTGTAAATGATGTTGTTATCGCCCCCGCTGGCGGCTGTTGCGCTGCCGATCACGCCGGGATCGCCGTTTTCACAAACTGTTTCACCGGTGGTGTTAATGGCGCCGGCGGAGAAGTTGGTGCAGGGGGTGATGTTGAAGTCGTCAACGCCCATACCGTCGTCGGCACCGCTTGCGTCAAAATCGAGCCAACGCACCCAGAAGGTGCTGCCGTTATTAATGCTTAAGCCGGTAATGGTATAGGTGATGGTAGCCGAATGCTGGAGGCTGCCGTTGCCCTGTGCCTGCCCGGGGTTGGTATAATCCAATTCGTCCTGGTTGGTCCAGGAGCCAGTGGTTAACGAAGTGGCGTTGGTGCTGTACTGAAAGTCAATCCGGTCGGAACGATTGGTTTCTGCCACGCGCCAGGTCTTTCCCGTATAGGTGATAGTAAGCGAATTGATGGTGGAGCCGGTATTGTTGGTAAAGCTGGCACCCCAGGAAGGGTTGACTGTGCCGCTTTGCAAACCACCAAGCGTACGGTCAGAGGTAGTGCCAAAGCTGTAGGTATCGCCGTTGTTGTTGGTGCCTGATCCGGTATTGTAGGTATTGTTGGCGCCACTGCCTGTTTCATTAAAAGTCCAACCGGTGGGCATATCACTGGTGGTACCGGTGCCGGTGCTTTTAAGCGAGTTGAAATCCTGGGTGTAAGCGGTGCCTAGTGCGGAGAGCGATATGGAAGTAAAAGGCGTATGAACCAGGCGGAGTTCTCCGGCGGCAGCTTCCACACTGAAAGCGCCGAAATTGCTGATGCCTGTAACATTGAGCACAAGGTTGGATACGGCGGGGGTTCCGCTTGTATAGGTTCCAATGACCCAGGTGTAAGGATCAGCCGCATCAAAAGTGCCCGAAATAGCCGATAAATTAGCATTGATGGTAAAAGAACCGCTGATGTTGATGGCGCCGCCGCTCACCACCCGGTCGGCATCGGAACTGGTGAAACCGTTCACATCCAGTGTATAGGTTCCCCCTGCTGCGAAAACCACGGCCGAAGTACCTGTGGCAGAAGTGGTGAGGGTGCCCACTGTACCGCTGCCGGCCGGACTGATCACACCATTGACCGTAATAGCCCCGGTGGTGCTACCCGTTCCGGTAAGCGTTCCGCTTGCATCTGCTGTAATCGCAGAAGCAAGCGAACCGGTGAGGTTGAGGGTTCCGGCGCTGATGGTGGTGGCACCGGTGTAGGTACTGGCGCCGGAGAGGGTGAGTGTACCGGTTCCGGTTTTGGTTAAGGCCCCGGAACTGGGCGTTGAACTGAAAATCGGCCAGGTAATATCTAAACTCCCTCCGCTCCCAACAGAAAAGGTTCTGTTGGCATTATTCAGATTCATGCGAACAGCACCACCACCGGTATTGCTGAGGACGGGTGTTGTTCCTGCATTAATGGTTACCGTACCGCCAAGTACAATGCCACTGAAAGGTGTACCGGTTGTAGCTGTACTGTTGATCGTAACATTCCCAAGCGTAAGGTCACTATTAAAAACAAACTTATCCCCTGTTCCTGAAGTAATTGAGATGGTGCCGCCAGTTAATGAAGAAGCATTATTCAATGTTAAAGGTGCGCTGCTACCACCCCTTGTAACTTCCCCCCCAGACATAGTCAGCGAATGAAAGTTCTGACTCGTAGTACCCAGTGCCAGCGTTCCTGCAGTTACAATTACAGGACTGGAACTGCCAATGGCGTTCGCAACACTTAACGTAAGGGTTCCTGCATTTAAGTTTGTATTTCCAGCGTACGTGTTGGCTCCTGAAAGCGTGAGGTTACCGGCAGCCTGCTTGGTCACGCTACCAGAACCAGAGATGATATTAGAAACCGTCAACGCATTGCTGCGGTCAAAAACCAGATTTCCATTGTTAGTCACATTACCCGATCCGAAAGAACCGGTGGTTCCGTTGTTCCCGATTTTCAATGTGCCGGCCGTAATGGTGGTTCCGCCGGAGTAAGTATTGTTGGCCGTAAAAGTGAGCACCCCTGCCCCCAGTTTGGTTACAGAACCGGTGCCACCGATAAGATTGGCTACCGTAATGTCGTCACTACGGTTAAATACCAGCGAGGCGTTATTCGTAACGCCCCCGCTGCCTAAGGTACCGGCGGTGCCATTGTTCCCTACCTGTAACACCCCGGCAGAAATGGTGGTGGTGCCGGAATAGGTATTGGTGCCGGTGAGCACCATCGTACCGTCACCGGCCTTTGTCAATCCGCCTGTGCCGCCAATAATACCGCTGACAGTCAGATCCGCTGCCGGTGAGCCATCCGCCACTGTGAAAGTGCGGGTGGAGGCGCCCAGGGCAACCGGACAGGAAATCTGCGCTGAAGTAGAACCTGCTGTGTTTACGGTTACATCTCCGGCCAGGGTGAGTGTGGCAGAACCGGCGATACTGCCGCCAATCTGCAGAACAGTAGTGGTGCTGGTAATACCACTGTTCAGCGTAAACGTGCTTCCGTTGTTAACCGCTAATGTACCTGCAATTGTATAGGTAGCAGTATTGGTTACTACGCCGGTATTGTTGATGGTCAGGTTATTCATGTTACTGACCGATGCTCCGGGGAATGAGTGGGAAGATGTTCCCTGTAGTACAATGGTGCCCTGGTTATTTATGGTACCGCCTGTTACCGAATAGCTGCCAGTGATTGTAAGCGTCACGCCCGCATCCACTAGCAGGGTACCGGATGACATCGTAAGATTCGCAATAGTTTGGTTTGTGCTGATCCGCAGCGTTCCACCGCTGATTGTGACATTGTTTGTATTGGGAATCGTAGTGCCTCCTGTACGGTTGAGTTGCAGGGTACCGGCGGAAACGGTGGTGAGGCCGGTGTAGGTATTGGCGCCGGTTAAAACCCAGGTACCGGCATCTTGTTTTGTAACAGTACCTGTTCCGGTTCCAATAATGCTGGCAATTGTTCCGCCCTGGGCACCGCCCAATGTTAAACCAAAGCCACTTCCGGTGATTGTACCCGTATTGCTGATATTGATTGTACCGGTACCGCCAACAATACTGCTGGAACTGCCTAATGTAATTAATCCTCCGAAAGTGGCGCCTGTGGCATTTGAATTAATCAATGCTCCGCCGCTGCTGATACCCGTTCCGTTTATTGTTAAAGCTTCCGCTGTTGTATAATTTACTCCATTCAGGTCAAGCACGGCACCACTGGTTACTGAAGTACCGGCAGCTGTAGTTCCTAAAGCGGCTGTATTGTTCAATCTGATTGTACCTGCACTCACAGTGGTTGCACCGGTATAGGTATTAGTTCCGGAGAGAATTAAGGTGTTAGACCCCACCTTGGTAAGTGCATTACTGCCCGATACCACACCGGAAAGTGTAATCTGTCCACTACCGCCAATACTGCTGGCAGAACCCAGTGTGATACCACCCGACCAGCTGACTGCAGTACCTGTATTGTTCACCAACGCACCACCCGACGAAATGCCGGTGCCGTTGAGGGTGAGCCCTTCAGCGGTGGCCAGGGTAAACCCGTTGAGGTCGAGCACACCGCCTGAACTTACGGTAGTTCCTGCGGCTGTGGTACCTAAAGGAGAATTGCTGCCGCTGCCTGTAGCGCCGAGAAAAAGTGTTCCACCGGATATGGTGGTTGCTCCTGTATAACTATTTGCTCCACTTAAAGTTAAAATACCGCCACCCTGTTTCGAAACTGATGCACCACTGCCGGAAATCACACCAGTGACGGTAGTGGCTCCACTACCATCGAATTGAATGGTGTTACTGTTCCCAAAGATTTCACGATTGAAAATGGTTGTTGCTCCACTTGTAGTCGTTCTGAGTATAACGGTGGATGCATCAATGCCTATCCGGGAATTAAATGTGTGCGTTACTCCTGAATTCGCATCGTTAAAAAGGCCAAAAGTGAAACTAACACCTCTTGTGTTATCGTCAGGTGATGAGTTGAAGGTACGGTTGGAAGAAGCACCGGATGTCAATGTTAATTGTCGTAGTCCCCAGAAAGCTGTATTCAGGGTCATCGTTGTTTGATGGTTGTTCCCTATTTCCACATTGTGCCGGGTTGTGGAACCATCGCTACAGTCTGGACGGTTTCTTGCCTGATTTGGTGAAAACCCGGGGTACCACCATTGGCTGTTCCCTGAACCAATTTCAGCACAGTTACCATTCTCCCAGTTGCCATTTGCGGCTTCTGTTCTCCAGAAAACATTCTGCTGCCCCCACCCCTTCACCCCGCTCAGCAGCAGGGCCATCAGCAGCAGTACCTGCAGGCTACGCCGGTGCAACGGGGTTGGGTGCCCCTGGGGTTGGGCGATGGCAAGAGACCGGGTGGAATTTTTTGATGCGGAAAGGAGTATGCGATTCTGCATAGCAGTTATTTTATAATCAATAGTTTACTGTTCGTGGTAGTTGTTCAGCCCTGTCTATTGAAACAGACACAATAGCTCCAGGCGCTTTTCAAGGATTGGATGGCAGGGGAAACATTTGTGCTTCGTTTTCACCACTCGCGGCTGCACTGCGGTAACAGCCGGCGCTATCAAACGTTCGTTGTTCATTATCAATGCCTTACCGAAATTAGAGTTTTTTGCGGGCTTTCCAAGCCTGGCGGGTATTTTTTGACCGGTTGGGAGGTATAATGTGTAAGGTTTGAGGCGGAAGGCGGTAGGATCCGGCGTTTTCCTGAACTTGAACAGTTGGGCCGTGGGCCGAAAGCCGTGGGCCGTGGGCAGTAAGCAGTGGACTGTTGACCGTGGACTGTGGACCGGTTAGTGACTTCAGGCCGGGAGTGGCTGTCCTTTCAGCTGGCTGCCGTCTGCGGTGAACTTTTTTAGGCCCCTCCCCAGCCCTCCCCGGTGGGAAGCGGGCAGATTCCGGGCGGGAGCAGATTCATTTTCCTGTTATATGGCTGAAAGCCGTGGGTCGTAGGCGGTGGGCCGGTTTGGGACTTTCGGCCGCACGCATCCTTTCTAAAATCCATACGACTGTCGCCTTAAGCTTTTCAACGCCTCACCCCCGTACTCCCGTGACTTCGCCCTGAACCTGCGGCCTACTCCGCCCGGAGAGGGGTGCTTTGTTTTCGTGCGGGAACAGTTTCATTTTCCGGTAACCGGGCCGTGGGCTGTGGACGGAGGCCGGTTTGCGGCTTTCGGCCGGGAGTATCTGGCCTGTCAGTTAGGCGCCGTCCACGGTGAACGTTTCCCTGGCAGGAACAAGCGGGATAGTTGCCAGCGGGAGGTCCTTGTAAAGTTTATTGTTCCAATAAATTTTCCACTTCGGAGCGGAGGACAGGAAGATAGGTTGCTGCAATGGTCCAGATAATTTCATCCGAAACCGAATCATAGCCATGGATGATGCGGTTTCGTGTATCTACAATTTTTCTTGCATGCGATAACCTGATATCCTGGCCATGCTTCAGAATCCGGTTCATGGCCTCCCCGATAATTTCAATGTTGCGCTCCACGGCTCTTCGTGTCCTTAGATCGTTTTTAAAGACTTCATATTCTCGTGGACTATCCAGGAAAAAGCTGTCAATTTCATTGATCGCCTGTAGAATATCCTACAGCCATGCTTTCACCTCAATATCCATAGATCAGCTTTTTCTGACGGTTCAGGTTGCTGCGGAAAAAAGGGTTCCGGAGGGCTTTTTCTTCAAGCAGATCAACCGGACGGCCCAATAACTGCTGGAGAGAGAATTTCAGGGAGAAATAATTGTCGGTGTAACTCCCGGGGTCCATCGCATCAAAATCCACTACCAGGTCAATATCGCTGTCAGCATGTAACTGATTGCCCAGTACCGACCCGAACGCAAACAAATGCTTCACGTGATGGACCGAACACAACTGCCGTATATCGTTGATATGTGAGTCCAGAGGGTTCATGCAAGAGTAAAGGTAAAAATTATGTCACAAACTCTCCTGCAGCAAGTAGGACACCTCACCCCTCCCGGGTCTTTGCCCGGGACTCCGCCCGGAGAGGGAGAAGCCCCTCCCCGCCCGATGGACGGGCGGAAGGGGTTGATTTCGTGCGGGGATTGGTTCATTTTCCGGTAGACGGATGCTGCACGGCCGTTAGGGACGTTTGAACAATAAACTGCATTTCAGCATTTTGAACAAAATTTCACACCTCCTGCAAAAATTCGAGTAACGACAGATGGCGTATGCCGGCATAGGTATTGCGTGAACCCAGATCGTAGGTTACCACCAGCTTGCTATAGTTGTCGCCAATTTTCTGGAGATTGCCGAATTCCCGGTCCAGGGTGGATGCCTGCTCCAGGCGCAACGCCACCTGTACATAGATTTTCTCCTGTTCTTTCTCCGCCACAAAATCCACCTCCGCCCCCTGCCAGATGCCCACCTGCACGGTATAACCCCGGTACCGCAGGTGGTTGTACACCGCGTTTTCCACCAGCTTGCCCCGATCGGTGGCCCGGTAGCCCGCGAGGGCATTGCGGATACCCAGGTTTTCGAAATAATATTTTTCCCCCGTTTCGAAGCGGCGCTTGCCTTTGATGTCGTACCGCGGCACTTTATGCACCAGGAAAGCACTGGCCAGGCAGTCGGCAAAATACTGCACCTGGTTGTGCGGCAGTTTCACCTGTTGGGCTTTTAGGTAATCGCTGATGCTGTTCGCCGAAAACAGGCTGCCCACCGAATCGGCGAGGAACCGCACCAGGTTTTCGAGCTGGCGGTTGCTGCGGATGGAGTGGCGGGCAATGACATCGCGGTACAGAATGGTGGTGTAGATGTTCCGCAGGTATTCAAACACCACTTCATCGGTGAGTTGCAGATTATGCAGGTAGGGCAGGCCGCCGTAGCGGAGATACAGATCCAGCGAGGTTTGCCCGGCTTCCAGGCGGTGGAATTGTAAAAATTCGGGGTACGATAAGCTGTACACCTGCACTTCGATGGTACGGCCGCTCAACAGCGTAGCCAGCTCGCCTGACAGCAGGTGGGCATTGCTGCCCGTTATGTACACATCCGTCTGCTTCTGCAGCAGCAGGGAGCGGATGGCCTTTTCAAACGAAGCGATCTCCTGGATTTCATCCACCAGCACATAATTCCATTTGCCTGCTACAAGGCGCTGTTGGATGTAATCGTGTAAATCAGCCGCTTCCCGGATGGCGTCAAATGCAAAGTCCTCCTTGTTGATGTAGATGACCGAAGCTGTGGGGTCTTCCTGCAACACCTCCCGGATCAACTGGTACAGGAGGTAACTCTTCCCCACCCGCCGTTGCCCGGTGAGTACCTTCACCAGCGGTTTGCGCACAAAAGGGTGCAGCCGTTTGGTATAGGCCTCGCGTGGAATGAGAGAGGAAGGAAGATTCATTATACTTGTAAATATACTTACAGTATTTTACCTAACACAATATTTTTGAAATTATAATTACAACTTGCCCATGTGAAGTCAGGTCCGCTATTAAGGCAAGTCACCGGCACTACCAAGGTTCCTCCCCACCGCCCCGCCCCCATCCCCCCGTTTTGACGGGGCAAGCGCTGAAGGGGAGACCTACGCACCAGCATCTCCGACTATAAGATCTTTATTCAAAACCAATTTTCGCCCCGGCGAACATCCCGCTTCGCCCTTGCCTTCGAAGATGCGTAGCATCTTTCCTCCGCCTCCTCTCTCTGCTTCTCTGCGTTAAAAGAACCCACACGAAAAGAACCCCAGATTCCATGCGCAGAAACCGGAATGCTCGCATAACCCGTAACAATAAAAAAACGGTACCCCGATGCTCCGGAACCAAAGACCTACTTAAAACTTACAACTCAAAACTTAAAACTAATCCCCCCCTCCTTTCTCTGCTTCTCTACGGTAAAAATCGTTGGCCGTTGGCCGTTGGCCGTTGGCCGGAAAACCGCTCCGGAACGAAGCCCCATTCCATCCTTCAGTCCTTCCTTCCTTCAATCCTTGTTTCTGAACCACAAAGGCACAAGGGACACCAAGGAACACAAAGAAGGAGTGCATAGTTAAAGGTGAACGCATTCAATCCTTCAGTCCTTCAATCCTTCAGTCCTTGAAGCCCCCCCCATTTTCGCCCCGGCGAAAATCCCGTTGCGCCCTTGCCTTCAACGATGCGAAGCATCTTTCCTCCGCCTCCTTTCTCTTGTTCTCTGCGGTAAAAATCGTTGGCTGTTGTTCGTTGGCCGTTGGCCGTAAAACCGTTCCTTAACGATGACCCATTCATTCAGTCATTCAGTCATTCAATCCTTCATTCATTCGATCCCTGAATGCCACCTACTTCTGGAACCGAACCCCAAGTTCATGTATACTTGAACCGTTGCAACCCAACCTCTTTTCATTGACCGGCCACCCTATGCTACAAGGCTCAATCCTTCAATACGATCAAAATGCTTTTTGTTCAATGTTGCAACAGGTAAATGATTGGTCATTGCCGTTGCTGCAATAAACAGATCGGCAAGATCAATTTGCTTTCGCTTCTTTTTAAGAGCCGCATTGATATGCACAGCTGTATCAACACAACTTTCATCAAAAGAAAGAATAGGAATGGAAACGAATATGCTTTCCCAAAAAGCCATTTGGCTTTGAGTGGCTCCCGAGCAGAGTTCGTATTTTGTTATGGCTGAGATGGCAAAATCATATCCCTTGTCAATAAGGGCAATCCATGCAGCGTTGACTTTATTGGTCTTACGATAGTAATCAATCAGAACAGAAGTATCTGCTAAAATCAGCTGACCCGCCATTGATTAATTGCTTTTCGGTTATTTTCAATGGTTGCAAGCTGTTTCTTTGTTGCCACCGGCCCGTTTAAAAGAAGCGTTTTCAGATCTGGCTTCCCCTTTTCTTTGACCGATTTTTTTTCAATTTCTTTTTTTAGTTGCCGCAACTTAACGGGCGGTAATTTTTTTACAATTTTTACCAATTGGTCAAATTCGATGTCTACCTGTACTTGCATACACTAAATTAAGAAAAAATGGTTCAACTGTCATTTTTCCATTGGCCGATGGTCGTGGGCCGCAAAACCGCTTAGTAACGAAATCCCATTCAATCCTTCAGTCCTTCAGTCCTTCAATCCTTGAATTCCCCCCCGCTCCAGAACCGGACTATCCTTTAACAGGATACTTTTCCCCAATAGAAGCCTTTAGTAAAGAAAACCAAAGAGCCACAACGGTACTTTCTGACCAAGGCCGGTTTCCAGGTCATCGGCAACAATGTAGCCGGCCGGATGCTGTGCCAGCTGGCGGCGCGACTTACCCTTGCCACCCACTTCAAAGAGGTACTGCTGATCTACTTCAAAATCGGCCACGCCGCTGTAACCAACCCGGTGCAGCGCTCCTACCTGGTTGTAGAAAAAGGTCTCCCGGAGATTTCCTTTATCCGCTCTCCCACCTCCTAATGCAGCCACCAGGTTGGTATTGTCGAGGTAGATCTTTTCCGGTTTGTTCATGCCGGCCACCCCCGCCGCTGCCGCCGGCAACAGGCGCAGAATGCCGGCCCGTTCCAGCAGTGTCAGGTAATGCAGAACGGTTTCCCGTTTTACACCCACCTGCCCGCTGATCCAGCTGATATTGGGCTTGAAGGGCACCGACTCGGCCAGTACCTGCAGCAGGGATTTGAGTTTCAGCACCGAGGCATACGACAGATTGGCCACAGCCGGAATATCGGTTTCCAGCACCTGGTTCACTGTGTTCCGCAACCGGTGGTGGTAATTGGTTTCGTTCTCCCGGTAATAGGGATAGCAGCCCACCGACAGATAACGGGCAAAATGAGCCAGGGGGGATGCGAGTTGCGACAACAGCGACCTGCTCACCGGTACATGCTGTTCCAGCAGCTGCTGCAACGGATAAGCGGGCAGTTCCAGTCCGCTGTCAAGTGCCAGAAACTCCCGGAACGACAAGCCGTGCAAGGTGTAAAAGACGGCCCTCCGGCTGATATCGGCCTGCCCCTGAAACAGCTCCACAACGGAAGACCCTGTAAAAATGAGTTGGAGATCAGGATACTGATCGTACAGGTTTTTGACTTCCAGCGACCACTGCGGGTACTTGTGCACTTCATCGAGGAGCAGATGCCGGTAGCCCCGTTTATAAAAATAATCGGCAACCGCCGACAGCGTATGTTGCTGGAAAAAAAGACCGTCGAGGCTCAGGTACAGCGTTTTGGCGTTTTTCAGCTGCAGCCGGCCGTACTGGAGCAGTAAAGTGGTTTTACCCGTGCCCCTCGCCCCGAGAATGCCGATTAAACGGTCCCGCCAATCGATATTAGCATAAAGGTACCGTGTAAAGGATACGGGAGCCCGTTCTATCCGGGAGAGCGATATCTCGAGTAAACTTTCCATTATTGACCTTTGTAAAGGTCAAATATAGCATTTTTTTGCCCTATAAATAGGTCATTTATAGCAAAATAGTTTATTCCATGCTTGCAACATCCGCGTGATGCGCTGCGCTGGATTTGCCCGGGTTGGTGGCAGCATGAACCATATTTCGCCGTGGGTTGTGGGCAGCAAGTTGTGGGTTGTTGGCCGATGGTAGTTGGCCGTTGTTCGTTGGCCGGAAAACAGCTCCGTAACGAAGCCCCATTCAATCCTTCAATTCTTATTTCCGCCGCAAAGACGCTAAGGCGCTAAGTGGCACCAGGTTGAAATAAATAGATGCAGGCAATCCATTCAATCCTTCATTCCTTGCTTCTGAACCACAAAGGCACCAGGGACACAAAGAATGCAAAAGGCTGGAATGCACAGCTACAGGTAAGACATCTCAACCCTTCAATCCTTCATTCCTTATTTCCGCCGCAAAGACGCTAAGGCGCTAAGTGGCACCAGGTTGAAATGAACAGCTGCAGGCGAACCATTCATTCACTCATTCATTCACTCATTCATTCAATCCTTGCCCCCACCGCACCGCCCCCATCCCCCCGTTTTGACGGGGCAAGCGCTGAAGGGGAGCCCCACGCACCAGCATCTCCGACTATAAGATCTTTATACAAAGCCAATTTTCGCTTGCGAAAATCCCTCTGCGCTCTTGCCTTCAAAGATGCAGCGCATCTTTCCACCACCTCCTTTCTCTGTCTCTCCGCGTTAAAGAACCCATCCAAAAAGAAAAGTAAATTCCATGCGCAGAAACCTGATTACACCCATAACCCGTAACACATAACCCGTAACCCAAAAAAAGGTACCCCGTCGCTCAGGAACGAAGACACATTCATTCCTTCAATCATTCAATCCTTCAGTCCTTGCCCGCACCGCCCCCATCCCCCCGTTTTGACGGGGCAAGCGCTGAAGGGGAGGCCTACGCACCATCATCTCCGACTATAAGATCTTTATACAAAACCAATTTTCGCCCCGGCGAAATTCCCTCTGCGACCTTGCCTTTAATGATGCGAAGCATCTTTTCTCCCCTCTTTTCTCTTGTTCTCTGCGGTAAAAGTACCCGCACAAAAAGAACCCCACATTCCATGCGCAGAAACCGGAATTCTCGCATAACCCGTAACCCATAACCCGCAACAAAAAAAAGGAACCCCAATACTCCGAAACCGAAAACCCATTCACTCATTCAATCCTTCAATCCTTGTCTTCCCAACCTCTTGAACTTTTGGAGCCTCTGGAACTTCTTGAACTTCCCGCTCCCTTAAACCCTTCGTTTCACCCCCTTGTACGACATGGCTTTACAATAGATGATGAAGAACAACGGCATAATCTGCGCCTTCTGCCGCATGGCCAGTCCCAGGTTGGCCGCCATCTGGGCCAGGGCAATGGAGCCGAGCAGAAAAATAAACAGTCCGATACGAAACCATCCGTTCCAGTTACGCCAATTCGGTACGCAATACCGGATGATCTGGAGTGTCATCAGGATGTAAATCAGGTTTTCAAAAGAAACCACTATCCCCAGGAACCCGGGGGCGTCCACAAATAAGGGACGGTACCAGAACGTAAACAGCTTTTGCGCCTGGTTGTAATTACCAATATCCACACCGGTGGTGGCACGGGTGTTTTCAATGGCACGGGTCCGCAATTTTTGCGATTCAAAAATGTTTACATCAGTACGCCCGGTATATTTCCCAAGGTCATCAAGAATAAACAGACCTACAGCGAGGGCGGCTCCCACCATTAACCCCTTGTAGTACCATTTGATTCCTTTCAGCGTAAACATGAGCCCCATACCAGTTCCTACGATGATGATAAACAACACATGCCCCCGAATCATATAAACCAGTAAGGCCCCCAGAACAATCAGAATCCATCGCTTCTGAAACCGACTCAGGCCATAAATAATGAGACCGATGCCCAGCAACATCACAGGCCCTTTTCCGATGGAATTACTCCAGAAATGAATGTTAGGTAACAGAAAAACCAGTTCTACGATGGAGAAAGAGCGGTATATCGGGCGCAGAAAGGGCAGATTCTCTTTGGCAGCGAAATAAAACAGCATCACACCCTGCATACCGATGTATCCAAAGATCAGCATACAGGATTCATAACTCAACCCCAGGAAACTGGACAAGGGCCAGGTGATAAACTGAATAAAACGGGTATCCGTCCCCCACCACATCAGCCAGTTATCCGATTCGCTGGTGTAAAACCAATACGACACGGAATCAGACCGCTCCACCAGTGCATAGGAATAATAGACCAGGAACAACCCCAGGTGTAATCCAGCAAGAATGTCAATATACCCAACAGGTTCAGGTGTCCGAGAGAAGCGGGAAATGTCCGAAACCCGCCGGATCCAACGTTGCCGTTGAAACAGGTAAAGCAGCAACACCAGTAAGATTACAACAATCAGATCCATAATAGAACTCAGAATAACTCTATGTCGCCCGACTCAGGCAGCCATGTAAGAGTATTCGCTTTCAGTGATTGATAAAGAGTTGGGTTGGCCAGTTCGCGGATGGTAAGTTGTACACTCTTCCTGCGTATATTGAAGTAACCAGCACCTGCCAATCGGGTTGAAGGCAGTTGCTGCAACCCGGCAATGGTAATCACCCGGCATCCAAGATCGGCAGCCAAATCCCCGGCTGATGTGAAGAGCAATCGGTAATCTTTTTCCCTGCTGAAAAAGAAGTGACAGATGCGTAACTCCATACCGAAACGACGGGACTTCACAGAGAAAAACAACCAGATCCGGTTGTCCCCACGCTCCACTGTTTTGAAAGCGTACTCTTTTACCGGACATTGCTGGTAACGCCACTGCAAAAAGGAAGCACTTATTTTGGTACGCAACCCAACAGACTTTCCGACTTTACAATTGACAACTGCAAGATCAGCAGCCAGCAATTGCTGATGATACCGTTCATAAACATGGGGTTGAAACTTCCGGGACAGAGAACCAAGGCCCAGCCACAACGGCATTTTCCCCCACACCTCCCACCCCATCTTCAGGTACCCCGGTGTGCTTTGCGTATTGGGGGAGTTAAAAATAAAATCATAACCCTCCTCGGTTGCCGCTTCCACTAACTGCAGCGTCAGCTTCTTGAAAATCCCCTTCCCCTGATGCTCCGGGTGCGTGGCTGTATCCACCGCACGCAGCGCCCGGTAAACCCGGTCTCCCTCCTGCCAGTCCCACCGCATCAAGGCTCGCACGCCGATCAACTGCCCCTCCTCCTCCGCCACCAGCACCGGCGACGGACCAAAGGGATTGGTCACGTGCTTCCAGTTCCAGTACGCCACCGACTTCTCACTCGATACATCCCCCAGGGATGCTTTCAGGAGCTGGACGATGGCAGGGATATCTTCAGTAGTTGCTTTACGTATGATCATAGTTTTGAAAACAAAACATCCGGCCAACCGTCATCCTGAGTGAAGCGCAGCGGAACGAAGGATCTCCCGATTAAGGAACGTAAACCCCTCATGAGATACTTCGCTTTGCTCAGCATGCCGTTCCTTTTTTGGCAAGGTTCACCTTTCTGTTCGCATTGCTGGCTGACCCGAACCTGTTCGGTGAACGGAACGTAGTGAAGCGAACCGCATGTCGCGGGAGGATCTTTTCAGGTGTGATCGATGACCAGGCGCACGTTCTTTAAAAGAAAGATCCTTCGCTACACTCCCTTGCTGCGCTTCGGTCCTTCCGCTCAGGATGACGTGCGGGGTGAAGCGCCTGCTCCGGATGGAAATTCCTTGATGACGTGCGGGGTGAGAGGCAAGCTTCTGATGCAAGATTTTTTTACAGGATCTTCAGGTGGACAAAATAATATAAAAGTAACGTCATCCTGAGCACAGTGAACCTAAGGTCCCGGGAGGATCCCCGGTTTAAGGAATGTACCGCCTGGAGATGTTCTGATTTAGTAGCAGCTGGCCTTGTGGGCTCCTTCGCTGCGCTCAGGATGACGTTTTTCCATAAAAAAGATTGTATAAGACTTCCAACTCCCCCACCATCCGATCCACACTGAAGGCCTCCACCACCCTCCTCCTCGCGGCTTCCCCCATCCGCTGACGAAGCCCCGCATCCGCGACCAGGGCCGACAAGGGCTGCAGCAGTTGCATGGGCTCCTCCACCGGCACCAGCAATCCATCCACACCATCCCGTATAACTTCACCGGTGCCACCGGCATTGGTACAAACAACCGGCAGACCGCAACTCATGGCCTCCAGCAGGGCAACGGGCAGGCCTTCAAATACGGAACTCATCATGTATACATCCATGGCCGAAAGCCATTCGACGGTATTCGTCTGCAGACCCGGCATCAGCACAGCGGATTCCAGCCCCAGTTCTTTGCGCCTGGCAAGGAGTTGCTCCTTCAACGGTCCATCCCCCACCAGCACTCCTTTAACCTGCGGGAAACGCTTTTTCAGTTCCGCAAAAACTTCCAGCCACAGGTCCAGCCGCTTCTGAAAACGGAAGACAGCAATGGAACCTATAACCAGGTCATGCTCCCCCACTCCCAACAGTTTACGGATTTCCTGCCGGGCTTCCTGGCGCTGCTGAAACCGGCGCACATTCACCCCATTGAGAATGGTGATGACCGGTATGGCCGGATGAATATTCGAATGAATGGACGCTGCCACTTCATCCGAAACCGCTATCGCGGCCGACTGGCTGTTGAAGCTGAGGCGGTTGATGGTTTTTGTGAGAACATGATACCGCTCCTGCTTGTTATGCTCAGTGTAGAGCACGGGAACACCCGTTAAACGATGCAATATGCGCCCCAGAAAACCCGCCCAGGGCAAATGACAGTGAATCACATCAATCCGGTGATCCTGTACATACCGGATCACTTTTCGTACCTGCAGGAGAATCCGCAGGTTATTCGTAGCCTGAAAACAGGTCACAACGCCTCGAGCTTGCTGTATGGCCTCCACCATCTGGTCCTTCCAGGGAAGAAAATAAAGCACATGAAACTCATAGGTATCTTGATCATGCACCGCAATGGTTTCCGGCAGCAGCATTTCAGCGCCACCACGACCAAGGGATTTGATAATATGAAGCACTTTTATTTTGCTCATTGGAACGTCTGATAAAAATCCGCAAAACGTCTCGCCACCACGGGGTTGAGAAAAGAATCCTCCACCAGCTTCTTTGCCTGCTTTGTCCGTTCTTCGATTTGCCCCTTTGAACGTGTTCGGATTTCCAGCAACAACCGCACCAACGCCTGCTCATCACCTACCGGTACCAACCAGCCGGTTGATTCCGTTACCATTTCCGGTATGGCGCCCACGGCGTAAGCCAGCACCGCTGTTTCGGCATAAAATGCCTCCAGGATCACAGCAGGCAATCCTTCCATGACACTGGGCAGCAGGAATACATCGGCCGAAGCAATGTAATCCACCGCATTACTGCGGCTTCCGGTAAACGTCACCACATCCTGCAACCCAAGTGCATGCACCTGCTGCTCAGTCGCTCCCCGCAAGGGACCATCCCCCACCAGCCACAAATGCGCATCAGGCAACTGCTTATGCAGCTGCCCGAAAATTCTTACAAGACCAGCATGATTCTTCTCAAACGTAAACCCACCCACATGAACGAGGTGAAAACCCGGCTGCACCCGGAACAAATCATTGCGGATTTCCACAGGCTCCACACCTATGGGCAACACAGAGATCCTATCTGGCAGAAGACCAAAAGAATACTGCAAATCAGCCGCTGAAACCCGGCTGACCGACAACACATGATCCACCTGCTTCAGCAACAACCGGGTAATAGACTTTGAAACAAAAGAAGTGGTATACCGGCTCATCACACTGGCATTGCGGTAAAACAACGGCTGCTTCCAGCGGAAGAACAGCTTTGATAATACAGCGTACTTCAGCGTATCAGCTGCATTCGCCTGCACCACATCGGGTTCAAACGAACGGATCAACGCCGCCAGCCGCTTCCAGCCGGCTACATCCCACCACTTGCGGCTCAATCGAGCACCAATATATTCAATACGTCCTTTAAACGGCAACACATCCGTGCCTGCCACCAGTGTTACCAGGAGTACTTCATGCCCCATTGCCTCCAGATGGCTGCTCAACTGGGCTGTAAACACTTCCACTCCGCGTAGTTGCTGCTTTTGTATGAGGTGTAGAATTTTCAAATCTGACTATTCAAATAGGTGGAAGATCAACCTGCCTGCAGAGAATCCGGTTCGGGGTTTGGATTAAATCGGCATAAAGGATCTATCCGGCGTGTGTTGGATGATGTTAGTCTGGATCCTTAACAAAAAGATCCTTCGCTGCACTCCCTCCGCTGCTCTCCGGTTGTTCCGCTCCCCGCGTCGCTGCGCTGGCGGGGCAAGCAGGATGACGTGCGGGTTGGGGAGCTCGCTCCGGATGGTCGATTCTTGATGCTGTCCTTCCAGGTGAACGAAAAAATAAAAAGGAAACGTCATCCTGAGTGGAGCTCCGCGGAACGAAGGATCTTTTCAAGGTGGGCTGTATGACATTTCGCATGTTCCTTAATCAAAAGATACTTCCCTATGTTCGCCTCCTTTCTACACCGGTTCTCTCTGCTCAGAATGACGAGAGGGGTGGATATCTTAGTTCCGTTTATTCACCACACTTCTTAAAAACCCCTCGTACTCCTGTGCAATCTTCTTCAACTCAAACCGCTCCAACGCTTCCCTTCTCGCAGCAGCTCCCATCTTCACCACACGTGGATAATCCGCCACCACTTCACGCATACGATCCGCCAGGTGCGACGCATCCTTAACCCGGTGCACCAGCGCCGTTTTCCCATCAGTCACCGCTTCCAGGTTCATGGGTATATCAGAGGCAACAATGGGTATGCCCATCATCATGGCTTCCACCAGGGCCCCGCTGAACCCCTCATACCAGCTGGGGAAGACAAAACAATGAGCCAGGTACAACTGCTTCCAGGCATCAGGTGTGTTGCCCGCTAACGTAATCCGGTCTTCCAGTTGCTGCTCCCGGATCATCGCAGCCAGGGCTGCTTCATACGGACCGCCGCCATAAATCACAAACAGTGCCTGGGGAAAATCCGCTGCCACCAAAGCAAAGCCGGTAACTAAGTCAGAAAACCCTTTCTTCGGGTACAGGCGGCCGATAGCGGCAAAAACAAAACGATTGTCCGATACGGGTGCCTGCCAGGGGTGGAATTGGGAAGCATCTCTTCCACGGTAGATGGTGGTTATTTTATGAAACGGAATCCGCAAATGATTGCTATTGGCCCGTGCGATGCTATGGGAGTTACTGATCCATGCAACCGGGCGACCGGCAGTGAACCGGTCGAGCCAATAGGGAAACAGGAATTTCAATACCTGTATTCCTTTAAAAACCGAACGGCGCTGCGTCCCATAGGTTTCTTCCACTAAAGTGTCTACCAGGGGAACTCCGGTAATCCATGAAGCAAGGCGACTCATTATGGAAGCCCGGTACAAAGAACAAACGATCAGGTCGGGTTGCTCCTTTCGGATGAGTTGCACCAGCAGACGGATTCCTTTGACAAAATTGTACCGGCCTTTCAACTGCAAGCCCACCAGCTGAACCGGTAAGGATTCATACAGCGGTTTCAATGTTTCATTACTGTAACAATAACAAAACACAACTTTTGTATCAGGCGAAAAGCACCGGATCAGGTCGGCAAGACTGCGCTCCGTACCGCCATTGCCGAGAGAATCAATGGTGAAAAGGATTTTCATTACCACAAATGATAGCTATAAAACAACCTTATCAATCATGGATTTATGAATAAAAAAAGCATTCCCAAAATGACGATCCCAGGGAGAATGTCTGATATCAACTGCGAAGAGCCCTATAAATACAAAATCAAAAGATTCGCAAAAATCGATCATCTTGGATAAGTGAATATGATAATCATTTTTTAACGATAATCCAACTTCAGTATAAATTGAACGTATTCTTTTCTGACGCATAGCATTTTCTGCGCCTTTCAATACTTTCAGATCAAAACCCTCGGTATCAATTTTCAAAAGGTCAATCGTTGAAATTTCAGAATGCGCTTCAAGAAACATGTCAATTGTTTGTACTTCGATCGTTTCTTCATTTCCGGAAAAAGCAACATCTTCTATTTTACGATTTGACAGGCTATTGGCAACACTTTGATCTTCTGGCAAAACAGACACCTGCCTTGATTCGGCAACATCTGATAAAGCTACTCTGTATGTTTGTACATTTCTTAAATGCTCAGTATTCGACACTAATCTTTTATAGGTAGTGGAAAAGGGTTCGAAGCATACAACCTTTGCCGATGGAAAAAACTGAGTAAATAATAAAACAATTGATCCATTATTTGCTCCAACATCAAACACAGTTGTTATGGGGAAGCGGACTCTGTATTTCAGGAAGTAATAAAAATGTGTTCCAACTGGCAGGTTTTTTACATTGTAAAACCAAATCTGAAATTTGTTAACAGACCAAAATTTTAAATTTTGGAGCATTTTTTTATTAATAAACGGCATGCCTTATGAAATTGAATTTACATAACCACTACTTCCATTATAATTTATGATCTGCGCCGGATTCCCTGCCACCACCGCTTGATCCGGCACATCAAAATTCACATAACTCAATGGTGCAATTAAAACATCATTTCCAATAGTAATGCCACCCACCACCACTGCATTCGCCCCGATCCATACCCGGTCGCCTATAACGGGACAACCTTGCTGCTTTCCCCGGTTTACCTGGCCGATGGTAACCCCCTGCGCCAGGTTGCAATTTGCACCCAGCACTGCTCCTTTATTCACCACAATAGTTCCGAAATGGCCTAAAAACAACCCGGCACCTATTTTGGTGGAAAAGGGAATTTGATAGCCATACTTCACCCGCAACCGCCGGAACCAGAGCCGGAACAACAGCCCCAACGGATGCATTTTACCAAAATGCTGGCAACCACGCACCACCACCATAAACCGGAAACCAGGATTGAACAGAAAGGCCTTTAGAACCGACTGTTTCCCCCGGGTATATCGTGGATGATCTTGTGTTAGATAAGACATAACAATACAATTAATGATACCACCTCAACTCTTTAACTTTTAAACCACTCCAAACTACGAAAACCATTTTCGCCCCTGCGAAAATCCCTCCGTGCCCCTCTATACCTGAATGATGCAACGCATCATTTCCCTCCTTTACTTCTGTGTTAAACCTTACTCAAACGAAAAGAAACCCAAACTACATTCTCCAAAACAGAAATCCCAACCTCTGAAACCCTTGAATACCGACGCTATCGGTCGGCACCTTCGGCTTCAGGAACCTCTTGGACCCAACCTTCTTGCCTTCACGCCTTAGTGGTTACCCAACGAAAATCTTGTTAAATAGCATCAATTAAAACAGCCTCCTTTAGTACACCATCAATTCCAAAAAATAATTCATGATGCGGTATATCCATCCAATTCAGCAAATCAACAATATCCTGAAAATGACTCCTGGCATAAGCTGTTCCAATGGTGTTACCTGCACCAAAGCAAATCGACTCATGATGAGCAACTCTGTTACGGAATATATTGATTCGGTTCAGTTTGGCATATATATCACCTTGATTGTGATAACGGGGTAGGCTGGGAGAAATACTGAGTAAGGTATTACCGCCCGCCTGAAATTGCTTACCTGCAAATAAGAACTTCCAGGTTCCAAAACTCAGTTCTGCCACAAGTTTGTCATATGTATAAGACAAGCCTAAACTGGTATATGCCTCATTTATCTTTTGCAAGGTTCGCTGGCAACCACGCTGCGTGAAAATACCACCAGGTAAAATAGATGCCAGCAACCAATAATGTCCACCCGGCTGAGCCGGATATTGATTTTTATAGTGTTGATCAATGCCGTTGAGCTGAGATCAGAGCCTCAAATTTGTGGAACTTCATGGGGAAGCAGGGTGCCTTGGTGTTAGCTTTTTGTTTTCAACAGGTATAAACTGTATATTTATAGTTATTCCCCGTTTGGCGCTGCTCTGCATCCATCGGGGTTTTTGCTTTTAAGGGCGTTTCTTTGAAGAAATTTGACGACAAGTTAAACGAACCAATGATGCTCTGAAAATAATATACAACGCATAACCCTCAACATACAACGCACAACCGTAACCCCTCTCACGCCCCCATCCCCTGAAGGGGAGTCAGCCGCACAAGCGCACATCCAATAAAAAAAAACGCTCCAGCGAAAACCCCTCTGCGCCTTGCCTTCAAAGATGCTTTGCATCTTTCCTCCATGTCCTTTCTCTGCTTCTCAGCTTCTCTGCGTTAAACCCAACCAGATCAACTCATGCTCCGCAACCGAAATCCCAACTTCTGGTACCTCTTGATCCGTTCGTGCACCTTCCAGCCTTCCCGTCTTCGTGGCCACTTCTCACCTCACAAAACGCAAACTCCCCGGATCCAACGTAAACCCCTCCTTCCCCATCCAACCATGCAGCATCCCCTTCAAACGCAATCCGATTCGCCGGAACCGGTCGGGTGCTGCCAACAAGCCCACCAGCGTTTTCCCCTGGATCAACAGGTAATCGGCTAAAATCGGTAATGAAAAATACTTCTTCAGAAACAATGTATGATTCCGGGCATGGTAATAACCCCGCCAGATACTGGCTTTGGAAAACCGCTCTCCGCCTCCATGATGGAGAATCGTATGAAAATCATTCCGGATCACACCAATCCGGAAACCCTTTTGGATCATCCGGTAACAAAATTCATAATCATCAAACATCATGAACCAGTTCTGCTCCGGTAAACCGATTTGTTTCAACATACTTGCTTTTAAAATAGAGCCATCGAAAATACCAAACTGAGCTTCCACAGGCGTATCTGATTCATTCACCACAAACACCCGCTTTCCGGTATTCACAAAATAACCTGCCGGTGAAATAAAATCAAAAGCCGACTGCGTTAAAGCATGTAACAAAATATCCGGCATACGATTATCCGGTATACTATCATCCTCTAGTGTGATGTACCATTCCGCCGCTGACTGCTCCTGCAAAAAAGCAAACGCACGGCCCAATGCAGCACCGTGACCCAGATTCCGTTCCGTGGTAATCAATTGAAACGTTTGATTCTTGTTCAATTCCTGCAGATATGCAGATGTACCATCGGTACTGCAGTTATCAACAATCACAAACCGATCATACTGCCATCCATATCCCTCAATAGCTCCCAGCACCCGTTGCAAACTCTCCAACCGGTTATACGTCACCAAAACAAATGCTACGTTCGCTTCCATCCTAATTCCTAATTACTCATTACTCACTACTATCTACTCACTACTAACTACTCCCTACCCCCCTAAACTCTTTTCCCATACTTTCCTAGCATAAAATCCAAAATCCCCCTTACCATATACCCCGCATTCTTATTACCGTAAACAAATCCAAACCGATAATTATAGAACACTTTATAAACAGCACGTAACAAGGTGGAGAAAAACGCAGCATCCAACCCATGCTTACGGAGAATGGCTAATAAACTACGAATGGAATAATACTCCCGCCACAACCGTTCCTTCGGCTTCTGTACCGAACGCTGCACCTCCAGGTTCATGCGGTTGTAATGCTTCCTGTGCCGCAGGAACAACTCCTTGTCCACATACAAATGATAACCTGCCTTCCTGATTTGCAAGTCCACATCCAGGTCTTCAAACCCAAAAAACATACGGTCATCGGGATAAACCTTGTGCTCCCGAACCATTCCACCATTTACAATTTTGATCATCCCCCCTGCAATGGTATCCACTTCCAAAGCTCCGGTGCCGTTGATGGCTGCATCGGGGAAACGGGTGATTATACCGTTACGGCGATCAAACTGCTGGCCGATGATGCCCACACATCCGCAAGCCGGCTGGGTTGTTGCCAGATGCAACAGCCGTTCATACACATCCTTAAAAATGGGCGGATCATCATCATCAATCCAGGAAATCCAGTCATAGCCAGTTGCAGCCAACACCTGTAACCCCTTGGCGGCTCCGCCAGCGGCTCCGGAATTGGAACCAACCGGAACATAACGAACGGGTAAGCCATCTATATTCTCTAAGACAGAAGCCGATTGTGCCGGATCATTATCAATCACGACCACTTCGTCTGGTGGTCTCGTTTGTTGAAACAAGGCACGGATGGTGGTGGCTGCTGTTTCAGGCCGTTTGTAGGTAATGATGAAAGCAGAGAATTTCAATTTATTTAAATTTTCCTAGCTTCCATAAAAAGAGATGCTGGATCATAAACCATATTATCTTTTACATCTAATTCGAATACTTCCCAATCAGGAATATCGCTTTCAAATGGAGACTTAACACTTGTGTTAGTAAATCCACAACTTAACAACAATCTTGACAACGAAAATCTGTCATACATCCACATGTGTATCTCTCCACCTAACCGGAAATCACCAATTCTTTTTGCTTCTGTTCGAGGCATAATTCTTCCAACAAAATTTTGAAATTTCTTAACGGTCATTTTTAAGAAAATACGAATATTAATTTTATTAAGTTCTATTAATTTTATTTTACTCTTCTGATTATCGGAATTTCTTAAAAAACGTTCTCTGATACTTTTACCTACAAAACCAATCCTTTCATAAACATATTGCTCATTGGGAACAAAAGGACGCTTTAAGTAAGCAGCCATTTGACCACCAGTTGAATTTCTAACTGTTTGGTCGTATAATTCCAACATAATCCAATCATAATTTGCCTCAGAAATCAGACTAGGGTTTTCAATATTTTCTCTTAGCAACCTTAAATACTCAGAAACAATGCTTTCAAGGTCAGGCAAAACAACTCTTAATATCCCATTAGGCTTTAAAACTCTGTAACACTCACTCAAAAAGGCATGAGCTTTCTCTTTTGGTATATGCTCTAAAACCTGTGAATGATATATTACATCAAAACTATTATCAGGATAAGGTATTCCTTCCAGTAAATTGACTGCAATTACATCCTTTGAATTTGAAACCATATCAATGTTCACCCACTGAGAGTGATACTTATTTCCACACCCCAAATTCAAATAATTTAATTTATTCATAGATACCATTATTTTAAATTAATATAAATTAATTACAAAGTAAAGAGTGTCTCTAAATGGTGTGAAATCCTTAAAGAACTACAAAGAATTAAATACCTGATGCAATCTACTTAAACTATTGTCCCGACTTATCTTTTCGGCAATTGAATTCAACATTTGAAGACGCTTTACTTCTGACAATTCAGCAGCTTCAATCAACTTATCAGAAAAAGAATTTATATCTCCGACAGGGGCCTTAAAACCTGTGACTC
The DNA here is from genome assembly GCA_937862815.1 of uncultured Chitinophagaceae bacterium. GTDB lineage: Bacteria > Bacteroidota > Bacteroidia > Chitinophagales > Chitinophagaceae > Lacibacter. The sequence continues at coordinate 37,593 of CALMED010000018.1, forward strand.
CATCAAGCAACTCGGAACCAAATCCAGTGTCAAACGAAACAGGAATTGCACCACAAGCCATAGCCTGGAGTAACATCTGAGGACCTGAGTCTTCTAAAGAAGCATTAGCATAAATATCAGCTAACCTGTAATAATCACCCAGAATTTTCAAATTCTTTGTAAACGGCAAAAAACGTAATTCGATGGAGCACTGTATGTCTTTTTCATCTCCAATTGCAATTAAAAGCATTTTTTTTGCTAAATCAGGCTTTTCCCTTTGAAGTAAATTCAAAGCATTGATTAATTCTTTAAATCCCTTACGCCGTTCATAAAGGTTTAGAGCACCTAAAACAACTACAATTCGATTTTCAGGTATAGAGTAATTGATTCGAATAATTTTTTCTTTATCAATATAAAAATATTCTTCAGAAACTAATCCCTGAAATGAAGGAATATATTCCTGATATTTAAAAAGGCTTGATTGTCTTACTTGATTAAATGTAAAGTCTGAAAAGGCGAAAGCCTTAATGCCATACTTCTCGATTGCTCTTTTCTTTTTTACAATGTTTTCAGCGGCGAGATGCCTTGTCTTTAAACACAAAGCGGGGCAGTCCATACAATTATGCATGTATCCAACACAATCCCAGGCATAATGACATCCTCCTGTGAATGGACTCATATCAGCCGTATAAACATAAGTAGTTGAGGAAAAATAGGTTCCGATTTTTCCTAAAATATCAAAATTCAGAAATCCACTTGTCCAGCATGCAACTATAACATCAGGTTTTATAGTAATTTTTTCCAAAATCTGCCTGAAAGTATATATAGTTCTCTGTTCAAAGGGTTCAAGAAAATAATAATCCTTGTTCGAGCTTTTTTTAGCTTTTAATGATCTGTTTTTCCATGTAAAAGGGATATATCTTCCATATTTATTGATAAGCCTTTGCCATAAAGATAAAGGCACAACAGACACAAGATTAGAATCTGATCTTTTTTTTGCTACAACCATTTGAACCTCAAATCCACACTTCTCTAATCCTTCCAGTATCTCTTTATTGTAAAGACCAGCTCCACCAAAATCTGAAGTTGATAAAATTAATACGCTTCGCATTAAAAATTATTCCCTATATACGAATGAAAATATAACCAACTAAAATATTCGAAAAAAAAAGCTAAAATCACATTTTCTAAGCTCAACTAATAACTTTCTTTTTTCTCCAGAGAGTCCGGATTAACATTTTTAATGCGATTTTCTTTTGATAAAGATTTAGTTTTGAAAAAATAATCTTCATAAACAAGCTTAATCGAGGTTTATTTCGAATTTCTGACTTAAGTATTGTAAATGCATCAAATTGTAATAACTGTTTTTCCATTTGATTTACAAGAGAAATTCCTCTTTCATCAAGTATATCCTGAAGTACTCTGAGCTCTTTAGATACAGTCTCTGGAAAGTACTTTTTTAAAACAGATTGACGTTCTATCTCCTGATCCTTACTTGTACTTTGCTGCGATGAAATTCCTGACATGTCAAATATCGACAAAACGACAGGAATATGTTTATAACTACATCCTGCAATTCCTGCCGTACGCATACAAAACTCCCAATCAGCAGTAAGTTTCAAGCTCTCATCATATAACCCATATTTTTTATATACCTCTTTTGAAACTAATAAACCAGGGTGGTAAAGAACATGATTTAAAAAATATGATACAGAAACAGATTCTGGACTTACTTTTTTATATTTTCGACCCCGGTCTGAAAAAAACAAATCACAGGCTGCAATCTGAATTCCTTCATCAAGATATTTCACTACAGAACTGACTGAATCATTTTTAACCAAAGAATCTCCGCTATTTAAAATGAGAATAAAATCTCCAGTAGCAATACTTACTCCTTTATTTTGGGCATGAAAAATACCTTTGTCATTTTCGCTAACCCAATAATACAGACGGTCCGAGTATTCTTTTATCAACTCGACACTGCCATCATTACTACCACCATCAATTACTATATATTGAATGTTTGAGTAATCCTGATTTATAACAGAATTCATGGTAGCGCTTAACCCATCGTAATTATTATAATTTATAGTTATAATTGATACTAAAAAATCCCTTTTCATTATTTTCTCTTTATAAATAAATAAAAAGGACGAAAAATTCTTAAAAATTTCCTCAAAGAAAACGGTCGCAATAACCAGCTCTTGAAATAATACTTAAAAGAATTCGAGTATTCACCAAGTTCAAAATAGCTACTTGCAATTGATTGAAGATAAGGCACCTCTAATTCACTATATCTTTTAAACAAATCCCTATGCTTATTCAAAATATACAATGTATCATTTACCTTATTTTTTAAATTTTTACTTCCTCCAAAACCAGATATTATATAATACATTCCTGTACTGTCGGTAAAGCCACGCCTCACTTTGTTTTTAAAAAAACGAAAACTCAGTTCTGCGTTTTCACCAAAGCGAATATTGGAATCGTACATTCCCAACTTTACAAAGAAATCCCGCTCTACACAAAACGCTCCTGTCAAAAACAATCCATTACGATCTTCTACCGTATCCCTGTAAGGGAACCGGGCCTTTGTTACCTTCACGGTTTGTTTACTTTGATCCCGCACTTCCACATCACAAAAGGCAATATCGTATTGCCCAGTGCCAAGTAACAGATGGAATTGCTCCAGCCAGTCTGGCGCCACCCAATCATCTGCATCCAGAAAGGAAAGGTAGCGGCCGCTGCTACATGCCACTCCTTTATTACGGGCAGCCGTAACGCCCTGGTTTTCCTGGTAAACGTATTTGAGGTTGGAAGATGTATAACCTTTAACAATCGTTGCTGTTTCATCAACCGATCCGTCATCCACTACAATGATTTCAAAATCAGAAAAACGTTGTTGATGCAGCGAATCCAGTGTGGTTCGGATGGTTTGCGCTTTGTTATACGCAGCAATAACGACACTGAAAAAAGGCATCACTGAAACTGTTTCAATTGACGGAAATGATGAAACGCAATCCAACTGTCTTTCCAGAATGCCTTCATCCGGCTTAAAAGAACAACTTCTCCAATGGCACCTGTTTCAGGTTTATACGCTCCTGGAACGAACAATCGCTTCAAAACAAACAGAAGCCAGATAAGGGTTGTTTTGAGCAAGCCTATTACATACAACGATGTAAACGTGAAAACAGATGGTTTTGCTACCTTGAAAAAAGCATGATAGGCGATCAGGCGGGCGCAACCTGCTGCAATTCCTGCTTTTAACCGAAGGTAATAGGGCCATTGCAACCTGTCAGCAGATATGCAATGATAAAAACGCAAACCACTATCATAAACCAATGAATAACCGGCCAGTTGTACCAGGTAACACCACTCTACATCTCCACCGGAAACCAATTGCTTTCCTTTACGATCGGTTAGTACCGTTGTAAATCCTTTCTCAAACCAATGCAGCAACGCAGGTTTGTAAAACAAACATCCGGCGCCATACAATTCAGAAGGGCGCTCAACCAACAAGCCATCCTTTTCAGCCTGTGGCCCAACCGCATAACTGTGACTGTACCGTTCAAACCACTCAGGCGGTACAGATTCAAACCGGGGAATGCCGCATCCTCCCAAAGCGCCTGCAGTTGGTTGTTGCTTCAAAATACGCACGGCCTGCACCAGGTAATCGGGAAACAACTCATTATCATCATCACAGAACAGAATCCAATCAAAAGAAGCGGTATTGATTCCTTTTAATCGTGCAAAATTGAGTCCGGGTCTTACTTCGGTTATCACAGTAACCGTACCTGTATACTTTTCCCCGTTTACAACCGAAATACAAAAAGTACCGGTACCATCGGTGGAAGCATTATCTACAATAATGATCTCCGTTTCAAGACCAGCTGGTTTTTCTAATTGAAAAAGAGCTTCCAGTACAGGCTTCATTCTACCAGAACCATTGTGGGTACATACGATAATCGAAATACCCCTCATAAATATTTATATTTCAGGTTTGCCATCCGGTTCAGCACCGGTGCCATGAAACCAAACTTTCGATGTCTGTTCACTTGCAGATGCTTTTGAAAAACGACAGCCAATAAACGATTACTGAATGAAGCTGAATAACCGAGTGCTGAAAAGAAGTGATGAAAACGTGGACGCAATTGCTCAAGAACAAATTGAGTAAATGCCGGATCATACCGGTAGCGAAATGAAAGATAAGAACACATCATAGCAAAATCTGAACCCTGAAATTGAAGTTGTTGCTGTTGCTGCTCCTGTTTCATCAGTTGAACAGATGGTTCTATTTTTCCCTGCATTACACTAACACCCAGGCACATCAATAAAATTCGCTTTAAAGAAGAAGCGGTATCAATTGAATATGCCTTGTTCAACGGACTGTCTGCACAAATCCGGTTGTCTTTAGAAGGAGCCCGTAACAAAACGGTTTTCAGTGCCTCATACATCGCAAATGCATTGCGGCTCATACTTTCATCCACGATTCTGTAATCTACCAAAGGCATTTGAATCACATGCAGATCGCCATGCCCGCTTTTAGCAACCCGCATCCAGAAATCCCAGTCTTCGGCGCTCTTCAGCGATTCATCAAATAATCCAGCTGCTTTGGCGGCCTGCGTTCTGATAAACATACTGTGCACTGGCCCTGCATTGCCTTCCAGGATACCCGGCAATAACTGATTTTCCTGCTGTGGTATGGATGTATGCAATATTGTTCTCTCCGCACCATAGCAATACCTGTATCCGGTTTGTATCAAACAAGAATCCCGATGCTTTTGCGCAGCAGTAACCACATGCTGATAACAGTCTGGTAATATGCAATCGTCTGCATCTAAAAACTGAAGTATAGATCCGGTTGCCGCCAGCATACCAGCATTTCGGGCTGAAGACAAACCTCCATTTGACTTCGAAATTACCTGTATGCGATGGTCGTCTTCTGCAAAGCTGCGGGCCACATTTTCAGTATCATCAGTCGAGCCGTCATTCACTACAATAGCTTCCCAGTCTGTATAGTCCTGCTCCTGAAGTGAATACAAGGCATCAGGAAGATAATGTGCCTGATTGTAACAAGGTATAATAACCGAAATCTTAAACGGGTTCATTGCTTTCGGCTTTTCTTCAGGTTGTAGCTGTCCCACTTTCTGGACAAAATAGCCGGCCAACGACGCCAGCTGGCGGCAACTGGTTTCACTGATGTCGTAAATATTCGCTGGAAGAATGCAAATATCAGCTCTTCCTGAATGTATTGATTGAGTTTGTTTTCCTGAAACCAGGGTTCACTTAACAAAGCAGCCATAGCTTCCGGGTTTTGATCTAACTCAATAATTCGTTGAATTACTGACTCGTCATCCCCGTAATCATGCCAGTTGACAAAACTTTTTGTATTAAAATCTTTATGAACCTCCGGACTCCCCCAATAAACAGGAATCGTATTAACAAACATGGGCTGAAACACTTTCTCCGTCACATAACCACGATAAGAGGAATTTTCAAAAGCCAAAACAAACTTATAATCTTTAATAAACTCTATTTTGTCAGTAACAGCACCACCAATGTTATTCAGATGCTTTCCACCAGAATCGACCTGCTTATAACGGGAGAGCTTGTGAAAGAAGTCGATCCGTTTATGTGCCTGTGGATTCGATACCACCATACAGCAGAATTTTGTCTTTTCAGAAAGAAACCTATCCAGTGTAGGTTTTGGCTTTGTAAGCTCAACGGAATTTAATCCATCCCATATTCCGTACAGCGGCAAACGGTAATGATTCTTTCTGGTATTGAAGTCAAAACTGATTGCATAATCACATGCCCAGAAGTCGGGTCTGCGGTTTTCTGCTGTGTAAAAAATGCGTGCACAATTGTATCGGAGATACTGATGGCCATAAGTAGAGTAAATCAGAAAATCAGGCTGATCAGAAAGTTCAATATCAAAATGACGGGTAAGAAATTGATAAAACCAGTTATTGTCAGGCTCAAATCCTTTCCAGAAATCAGAAAAAGCAACTTTAATTTTCATACAAACCTTACTGCAACTGTTCAATCATATCACGAAAAGCCTCACCCATTTTTTTTTCAGAAAAATGCTCAGCAATCCGCTTATGGTTGTACTGCCCCCAAAACAAACGAAGTTCAGATGAGTGGATCAGAGACACCAGATGTTCGGCCAATCCAACAGCATCGTCAACCGATGATAAAAATGGATACTCATTGCCTAATGCAAACCGGCAACCCTCATTGTTGGTTGCCACTACGGGTAAACCGCCTGCCATACATTCCAGCACTGCGTTGGGCAAACCTTCTGCTTTGGAACTGAGAACGCCAATAGTAGCAGTAGCTATCAGCTGCTGAATATCTGAAACCAATCCTAACAGCTGAACCGAATCTTCTAACTGCTCCTCTTTTATAAACTGTCTTACAGTTACTTCATTATTTCCTGACCCCCCAGCCAGCAGCAATTGCAGATCCGCTCCTTTATTTTGTTCCATCACTAGTTTCCACGCTCTCAGAAGGGTGATATGATCTTTGTTTACATGTAAATTTCCAATCATCAGTACCCTGATTGATGCGCCTGGTGAAGCAGCTTGCTTCTGCAATAATGGTACAGCATTTGGAATAACAGTCATTGTTTTAATCCCTTGTTGCTGCAAAAAAGCAGCACTGGCAGGCGAGTTGGCTGCCCAATGCGAACAGTTCATTAAAGCTTTCTTCTCAAAGGTAGTACCTGAAAAATACAAGCCAACATCCCGCTGATTCCAGATACAGGCTTGTGCACAAGTAAACTTCCAGTAACGTCCCAACAGGATATTGGGCTCATAGGTAAAAGGCAATACGGTTGTTGGTTGTAAACGTTTGAAGAACAAAAACAACTTAAGCAGTAAATATTTTTTTTTTAACCTGAATGCAAACGAACCCTTGTTTTGAAATAATAATTTTTCATTGAATCCAATGGGAATAATTGTAAGGTTACGCTCTTGAAACCATTTGGCCGCTTCGGGTTTAGCAGTACCAAAGTAAACAACACTTACCTTATTATTCTGATTTTGCAGATAGCTGGCTAAATAGCTGACCTGTCTTTCTGCACCGCCAGTCTGGAGTCGTTGCAATACAAAAACAATATGCCTTTTACTTTCGTTCACACTGAATTACTTACCCCTTCTCTTCAAAGTTCTGAATTTGTAATTCAGATATCTGTCAAGACGAAATAAAAATAACCGAATTTTTTCCCCTGTAGTAAGCTTTCCCAAATGAAAAATATCATCCGTTAAATTGATACAAAGTCTGTACCCCTTAGAAATCAAAAAATCTTTAATACGGTTATCATTATAGTTGTTTTCAACCAGAATCAGTTTGGGCTGAACCATATCAAATGGCAAGGTGCTTATAATTGGCCATTCGTTGCCTTCAGTATCAACACTCAGAAATTCAATTTGCTGAATGCTGTATTTTTTTAATAAGGAATCAAGTCTGACACCCTTGACTTTAATTTCCTCAACGGCTCCCCCATTTTGAGCAATGGTTTTTTGTATGCGCTCCAGATGTCTGTGATCATATTGCTCAGTGATACCACTAAGCATTTCACCATAACCAGAAATTCTTGTAAATGAAAAATCCTTTTCCTCATCACTCACACAAACATTCTCAGCATAACATGAACGAACTTTCTTTAAATCAGCAAAAACTTCCGGAATCGGTTCAATACACAAACCGTTCCAGCCCATTTTTTTTTCAAAAAAACAGGAATTGGAAAACGTTACACCATTATGAGCTCCGATGTCAACAAAAAAACCATCCCTTTTCCCCTTAAAGAATACCTTATGAAGAAATTCATCTTGTCTGTCCTGTGAATAATAATTCATATTAATTACGTTGGGTTTGACTAAGCCATTCTTGTAAGAATATCAGTAACCACTGGTGACCGGCATGTTCTCCCTCTGCAATATCTTCAAGTGCTTTTCTGTTAAACAAATCTGAAAAGCCAACCTGCCTGTCAAGAATCCGCTCCCTGATCTCATTTCTGCTTTTACCGTTCTTGCCAAACCAATCTGAAACAGGAACAGCAAAGCCCATTTTGGGTCTGTAAATAAAGTCTTCTGAAAAATAACCTCCCAAAAGTTTTTTTAATAACATTTTTCCATGCCAATGTTTCACTTTCTTACCAATCAGGATTGATTGCGGAATAGAAGAAGCAAACGCTGCCACTTTAATATCAAGTAAAGGAGTTCTTGTTTCAAGACTATGCATCATACTGGCAATATCTACTTTTGTAAGCACATCACCAGGCAAATAGGAATTAAAATCAACATACTGAGCCTTTTGAAAATGGCGGTAGGATGCTGCTTCCTGAAACAATTCACGAACCATCAGGTCACCTTGCTCTGTTAGGTGTTCAGCTATTTCCTTTTTCCATAACCCGGCACGCTCTGCTGCACTGAAGTATTGTACAATACGAAGCCAGTTTTCAGGTGATGCTGCTCTTAAAGGAAACTTTAACGGGTATACAATATTCAGATATGGGTATAAACATTTTTTAAACCCAGACAAATGTTCAGGTACCGGCTGCACATATCGACTCCATTTTTCTGTATAACTCCGGTATCCGGCAAGCAACTCATCACCTGCGTCGCCGGTAAGCACCATAGTAACATGGCGCCGTGCCAACCGGCTTACATACCAGGTTGGGATAGCCGAGCTGTCACCAAAAGGTTCTCCGTAATGACGTACCAGCTGTGGCAAAATACCCAAAGCATCCGGTTCCACGACTTCAGTAAAGTGCTCAGTACCCCAACGTTTGGCAACAGTTTCGGCATACTGTAATTCGTTAAAATCCTCATTTTCGAAGCCAATACTGAACGTTTTTACCGGCACCTGCATGTGTTGAGCCATATAACTCACAATAACACTACTGTCAATGCCGCCCGATAAAAAAGCACCAAAAGGCACATCACTTACCAAGTGAGCATTTACAGATTCCTTTATCACGGCTTCCAAACCCTCCATCCATTCAGCTTCCGTTTTTGCTTCAGACTCATGGAAACTCCATTTCCAGTAACGCCTCATCTCTAGAATTGCCCCATTAAAACCAACCCGCATCCAATGGGCAGGTGGCAACTTTTTCGCTTCTTTGTAAATAGTAAACGGTGCAGGAATATATTGCAATTGCAGGTATAGATTCAGCGCCTCTGTATCAATTGACAGCTTTAAATCAGAAACTTCCTTCAACGCCTGCAACTCACTTGCAAAACAAAAGGCTGATTCAGAAGCTGCATAAATCAATGGTTTAATTCCAAAGTGATCCCGTGCAAGAAATAGCTCCTTATTTTTTATGTCTAGCACTGCAAAAGCAAACATACCTCTTAATCTTTCTACACAGGCAGGTCCCCACTCTTCGTAACAATGAACAACCACTTCAGTATCACTCTGCGTCTTAAAGTGATAACCCAGGCCAATTAAATCTTTACGTAATTCAAGGTAGTTGTAGATTTCTCCGTTGAAGGTAATCCACAAAGTACCTTCTGTATTTGATAGTGGTTGTTTACCGCCTTCCAGATCAATGATGGAAAGCCGACGGTGCGCAAAACCAATGTGTTCATATAGAAAAGCTCCGGAACCGTCAGGTCCACGATGCGCCAACTGATTTGACATATTCACCAAATCCTTTTCAACAACAAAACGATCTTTCAGCAATAGCCCGGCTATACCACACATAAAATAAATCAGTCCTTTCGGCGTTTTAAATATTGCATTAAATATCGATAGGTTTGACGGTCACTAACCAGATGAAACAGAAACCTCATTCTGAAAGCTTCATAAAAAAAGATTCTGACAGTTATCCAATCAGTAGTCTTATTCCGGATCATTTCCCGAAACAAGAAACGGATTGCATTTTTAGAAGTGGATTTTTCCCATTGCCTGATTAGAGACTTCTGTTCATTAGCGCAATGATTAATCCAGAATGTTGCAACTGAACCTATCCATGTAAGATTTTTAACAATTGAAGACACGCCTGAAGTTGAGGAAGCATTGTGCTGGTGTTGCCGCCAAAAACCTACCGGCTTTTTTAATAAATATACATCACCATAAAAAACCAAGCGTAAATAAGAATCAACATCAGAAGAAAGAATATTTAATCGAAATGGATTAATCTTTCTTAAATGCTCCAAATTTGAAAGAGTTGAAAGGTGAGAAAAATGAGCTATCTCTTGAAATCTCATGAGGTAGTCAAAACCATTTAAAAACAATTGTTGATCCGCAATATGAGGCAATTCTGGAGCAGAAGAATTAATACTATCCCCTTTTAGGTGACCGGCCTGAATAAAGGTAAGCGAAGAGTGCTGATCAATAATTTTCTTTGCGTCATTTAGATAATGAATATCTGTTAAGCAATCATCACCATCACAAATAATTAACCATTTCCCAGTTGCTCTTTCCAGAGCATTCAATCTATAGTTCCCTACCCTTCCAAGTCGTGGCTCATTTTTAAAATATCTTATTCGTTTATCAGTAAGGCTCCTACATATATTCAAAGTTAAATCATCTTCACTATCATCTGAAATTATAATTTCGAAGTCACAAAATGACTGATTTAGAAAAGAATTAACACAATCAGAAATATACTGGTGCTGCTGATAAGTTGGAATAACAATTGAAAAAAAAACAGACATCTAAAAAATGAAGTAAGGAAGTCTGAATGTCAATTAAATATCTAAAAACCTATAATCGCTTTCTGAGAACCAACGTTTGAAAGCCCTGAAAAGAATTGTTCATATCATACTGCCCAGTAAATTTTTCGAAAGGCTTCCCTTTTTTTATAATATATTCAGGGGGTGGCAACATCAAATGGAAGGCAGATAAGACAGAACGAAATATTCGTTTAAAACGACTTTTAAAATTAAATGTAAAATTTTTAATCCAAACATGCTGCAGATAAACTTCATCTATGTTGAATTGATCTGAAAACAATTTTTGAAAATCGAAAAAGCTCCATTCTATAACATGAAATGGATTTGCAACTGAACTTGTTGTTTGGATCACTATAGGTGTAGATATAATCAAAGTTCCATCATTTTGAAGCCACCTGGAAAGATTTGCGATGTAACTTTTAAAATCTACTATATGCTCAACAGTTTCAAAACTAACTATCACATCATATAGTTTTTCAGGCTTGTATTCCAAAGCATTTGCATGGTATCTTTTTATATTTTTTTGTTCGTAACGATAGTTTCCGTAACGGATAGCTTCAGATTCAATATCTACACCATCGACAGACAATGCTTCACCTTTTATAGCCATCAAATAGGACCCATAACCACATCCACAGGCAATATCAAGAACAGACTTTCCTTTTGTATAATTACAGGCAAGATGGTATCGATCAAGATGCTCCTGCTCAATGCCAGGTGAAATAAATCCTTTTACCCATCGTTCAGATTTACCCGTAAGCAAAGCAACCGCCAAAGCATCCTGCTCATACTTCAAACAAAAAAGTTCGTCCTCTAAATTCATACTAATACCATTTTTGATCAACAATGATGGCGCCCTGTGTAGCGTTTGGAATATGCCTAATTACACCTTTTTCAACAGTTTCAATGATAAGCTTTATCCCTTTATTATAATAATCAAATACATCTTCTTTTGTTCCTACATAAACTTCAGCATTATAGGTGCCGGGCTTTAATGAGAAAAATGGAATTTCACACTGAATTACATTTTCACCCGGAACTAAAGTATAAAACGTGTCGTCATATAAAGAAAACGGAGTCATTACTCTTGTTCCCATATAATCATTGATGCCAATCCCTAAAACAACCTGATCCACATTTTTCTCTGAATGAATCAAAAATTCAAAAATTGCTGTACAGCCTGTCGAAATTGGCAGATCCGGATGCCCTTTTTTATACGATTTCACATCCTTTAAGTAAACCGGCTTCCCACTATTTGGAACAATCTGATCCGATTCGTATAATTTAGAATTATAAACAGTCAATACTTTTTCCAATTCATCCATTAGCTCAACTTTCCCATTTTGGAGCAATAATCCTTTTGTGCATAGATTCTGAATGGCCGCCATATTATGACTTACAAACAGAACCGTCTTACCAAGATTCGAACTCACATCTTTCATTCGTCCTAAACACTTCTGCTGAAACTCAGCATCACCTACAGCCAATACTTCATCTACAACCAATATCTCAGATTCCAGGAATGCAGATACTGCAAAAGCAAGACGCACATACATCCCGCTACTATAGCGTTTTACGGGTGTATCAATGTATGCGGCAACTCCTGAAAAATCAACTATTTCATCAAACTTTTTACGTATTTCAAACTTTCTCATTCCAAGTATTGCACCGTTCAAGTAAATATTTTCACGCCCTGTGAGCTCAGGATGAAAACCTGTGCCCACTTCCAGCAAACTTGCAATGCGTCCATTAATTACAATTTCACCAGTAGTAGGTGCCGTAATCTTACTTAAAATTTTAAGAAGCGTACTTTTTCCTGCACCATTCCTGCCTATGATTCCCAAAACTTCACCCTGCTTTACTTCAAAGTTAATATCCTGTAAAGCCCAAACATAGTCCTGCTCAGCTTTTCTGGTACGGTCATTCTCCTGTCCGATTTTTAAATATGGGTCTTCTTTACCACGCAATTGATGCCATAATCGATTTAAGTCGTTACGTAGTGTACCTGTTCCTACCTGACCTAATCTGTATTGCTTTGAAACGTTTGAAACCTGAATTGATAAATCCATGTAATTACCTTAAAAGAAAAATTTCAATTATGAAATCATACAGTATCCATAAATGTTCTCTCTACTTTATTAAAAATTAATGTGCCTGTAATCACTGCAACTAACATAAATACAAAACTATAAGTCAATGAAGACCAACTTATCATTCCAGAACCTAAAAAAGCATATCTGAAAGTCTCAACAATTGGCGATAGAGGATTTAATGCTATGTATACCTGATACTTTCCAGGTATAGAGTTCATTGGATAGATAACAGGCGTTGCATACATCAACAATGTCACCCCAAATGCGATAAGTTGAATCATGTCTCTATACTTAGTTGTCAAAGCTGAAATTATTATTCCAAAACCTAATGCAAAACCTGCCATTAAAAGTATAAGAAACGGGACAAGAAACAATGCCCATGTAGGATGCAAACTTCCTGGAAGAGTAATCATGTAGTAGGCATAAAACCCAATAAATAAAATCATTTGAACAGCAAAACGTAATAATCCTGCAACGATAATAGATAGCGGAGCAATTAACCGGGGAAAATAGACTTTCCCAAAAACAGCAGCATTGGTAATAAAAACGGTAGATGTTTTATTAAATGTGTCAGCAAAATAATTCCAAATAGTTAACCCAGAAAGATAAAACAGCATTTTAGGTTGCCCATCAGTACTTATTCCAGCTATTTTACCAAAAACCAACGTGAACATTAATGTTGTGAAAACAGGTTGAATAAAAAACCACAATGGACCTAAAATTGTCTGCTTGAAGCCAGCAACGAAATCCCTCTTAACAAACATCAAAAGTAAATCCCTATAATTCCAGACTTCACCCAACTGCAATCTGAATAATGATTTATGCGGTCGTATTACTTCTGACTTGAACATTTTAAAATAATTTAGAAAACAGGATAGCTGCTAAAAAAATGAATTCAATTAGTCAGATAAATTCAAACTATCCAGAATAGTATTAACAATCAGATTTTGATCTGATTCAGACAATGTAAAATAAAATGGGAGACGTAAAAGAGAATCAGAATAAAAATCTGAATTATTTAATTCATAAACCTTGTTTTCTATTTCCCAAAATGAACTCTTATGCAAGCTTTGATAGTGAAAAACAGATAAAATATCAGAAGATTTTAACTTATTTATTAAAAGTGACCGTTGTTCCAGTGATTTACATAAAACATAAAACATATGAAAATTATTGGTAGCATACTTAGGCAAAACCGGCATTTTAATACCGGCCTTATCTGCTTTTTTCAGGTTATCATAATAAAAAGTCCATATTCTTTTTCTTCCCTCTTGAATAACGTCAAGAGATTCCAACTGAGCAAACAAAAAAGCAGCATTCAATTCAGAGGGAAGAAACGAACTTCCAACATCAACCCAGCCATACTTATCCACTTCACCCCGGAAAAAAGCAGATCTGTTCGTACCTTTTTCTCTGATGATTTCTGCCCGGTTATTGAACTGCGGATCATTTATCACCAACATTCCTCCTTCTCCGCATTGTAGATTCTTTGTTTCATGAAAACTGAATGCAGCCAGATGCCCGATTCCACCTAAGGCCTTTCTAGTTCCGTCTGGAAAAGTATAATAGCTATCTATTGCCTGCGCTGCATCTTCCACAACAAATAATCTGTATTGATTCGCCAGCTTCATTATTTTATCCATGTCACAGGCAACTCCTGCATAATGAACAGGAACAATGGCCTTTGTTTTTGCTGTAATCAATTCCTCAATTTTCTCTTCATCCATTCCCGGATGGTCTGGACGGCTGTCACAAAAAACAATGCTTGCACCTCTTAAAACGAATGCATTTGCCGTGGAAACAAATGTATACGACGGCATAATCACCTCATCGCCAGGTTTGATGTTGATCAAAATTGCTGCCATTTCCAGAGCATCTGTACAGGAAGTGGTTAGTAAACATTTTTGAAAACCGTAACGTTTCTCAAAGAAATCATGACATTTTTTTGTAAACATCCCATCTCCGGAAATCTTACCAGACTCAACTGCCTGAAGTATATATTCAGTTTCCTTGCTGGTTATATGTGGCTTATTGAATGGAATCTTATAACTCATAAGAAACGAGTTCGCAAGTTTTTCAATTTATAGATATTACCATCTTCATCAGAAATTTTTGTTGCCAAAAGTAAACCTTCCTTACATACAATAACAGGAGAGTCGGAAACAAATCTGAGCACTTTACCTGGAGTTCTATTAGCTATTTTAATATCTGGCAAAAGTTCAACTTCATGAAACTTAAACAGCTTGTCCCCTACAAAAGAATAAGCTCCTTTATAAGGAAATCCTACAGCATCAATAAATCGCTGGATTTTATTAGCTGAATCATTCCAATCAATTTTATAATCATCCTCATCTCTCCATAAGCTAAAACTAGCCAATGATTCATCTTGAGGTATTGAAGGCATTTCAAGATTATTGACAATTTTATCAATAATTGAATTTATTAATTCAGAATAACAAATACTAACTATTTCAATTGCGTCCTTTATTTTTATTGGATAACTTATACTAACCTCAGATGAACCGATAATATTACCTGAGTCTACATCCTCTTTTGCTTGAATTGCTGTTACTCCGATTTGTGTGTCTCCATTTATCAAAGCAGTCACAAGAGGATTGAATCCACGATATTTTGGCAATAACGAATCATGAAAAACGATTAAGTTTGAAGTATCTTTAATTATCCATTTCCACGAAATTGCAATTTTGTACTTAACATAAGGCAAGTCATTTTGAGTTCTATTATAAAAAGAGATTCCATTTAACTTACAATAATCATAAATCTCTACATAAAAATCTTTTAAAACGTTCTTATCTCGATCCGAACAAACATAAGTTACAATAGATGAGCTATATGTTTCAACAATCTTTTTTAAAACAGTAAAGCCCTTTTCTGTCATAATTAATAATCCGATCATAGCTTCTTTTCAAATACCTTTTAAACTATTTTAAGAAAGTTTATACAATAATTTTTGTAAAAACCATTTTGAAATTTCGGACAAATAAGGTTGATAGGCAAAAATCAAATCTTAACCATTCAAACTAAATTAAGCTTGAAAATAATCTCGATACCATTTTACAAACTCTTTTACACCCTCTTCTACTTTCACCCTTGGACGATAGCCGGTCAATTCTTCCAGTTCACCGCAATCAGCATGCGTTACAGGAATATCTCCCGGCTGCATGGGCAGCAGGTTCCGCCGGGCTGTAACACCCAACTCCTGTTCAATGGCATTAATATAGCGTGTTAACTGAACGGGATTGCTGTTTCCTATATTCAGAATGCGGTAAGGAGCTGAAGAGGTGGCGGTGTCCGGATTACGGGTATTCCACCCGGTATTTGCCTCCGGAGGTAATGGAATGAGGCGACTGATCGATTCAACTATATCATCCACATAGGTAAAATCACGGATCATTTCCCCACCATTGAATAACTGGATGGGTTCTCCCTGCAACATGGCCTTGGTAAAAAGAAAGAGTGCCATATCTGGTCGTCCCCATGGCCCATAGACGGTAAAAAAGCGGAGACCCGTGATAGGCAACCGATACAAGTGACTGTAACTATGCGCCATCATTTCATTGGCCTTTTTGGTGGCCGCATACAGGCTCATCGGGTGATCGGTGCGCTGATGTTCACTCAGCGGCATTTGACTGTTCAGTCCGTACACGCTGCTGCTGCTGGCATAGAGGAGTTGTTGCACCGGGTTGTGCCGGCAGGCTTCGAGTATATTCAGGAAGCCGGTGATATTGCTCTCCGTATACACGTAGGGGTGGGTGAGCGAATGACGCACGCCTGCCTGGGCAGCCAGGTTAACGGCATAATCGAACCCGGAGGTTTGAAAGAGCCGGTCCAACAGCGTTTTGTCGGTAAGGTCGCCCTGTACAAATCGGTAGTTGCCATCGGCGGTCCACACTTCCCTGCCGTATGCAATGGAACCGGTATCAATACCGGATTCCCGCAGGCGGGCGAGTTTGAGGTTTACGTCGTAGTAGTCGTTGATGCTATCGTAGCCGGTGACCCGGTAGCCAAGGTGGAGGAGTTTGCGGGCTAAATGAAAACCAATGAACCCCGCAGTACCCGTTATAAAAACATGCTTTGCTTGTTGATCAAAAACTTTCATTCAAACTAAGATTTTATCTGCCTTGTGAAATCCCAGTGAACTGATTGTTCACGGGACAAGAATGAATTGAGGCGCTTGTGTAAAAACATTTTATAATAGTGGGTTTTTAAGAATTTTTCACGCCTTAATGCATCCTCTTGATTTTAACATGCTTCAAAGTATATCATTCGAAATGGCCTTCGATGTTTCGTAGAAACAACTCACCCCACCTGATGCGCCTCAAATCCTGACGGCAAGTCGGCCGTATATCCGGTATATTGCTTTGTGTAAAATTCCGGCACCTTTTTGGTTTTCCCATTTAACTAAAGAACGCATCAAAAGTTTCCTCAGCGGAAAATTCAGCTTAGAATAAATTTTGAAATAGTATAATACATTCGTTCTTTAATTTAAAGATCCTTCGCTTCGCTTCGCTTCATTCCAGTGCGTTACATTTCGCTTCACTCAGGATGACGTGCGTGTTTGATGCGCCCGCTTCGGATAGAATAATAAAATTTAACCTTATGTGTTATTATCGGCTCCTTCGTTTACCGAATAGTATTTATGACCGTACTTGCGTTTGTGGTAGTAGTAGCTGTAGCGGTTGCCGTAGTACCCCTTCACACTTACACCGTTGAATACAATGGCCATGGGCTGGAAGAGGCCATTCTGGTGCCATTCTTCGATCTCCCGCACCTGTTCCCGCACCGTAAGGCGGAAACGGGTGAGCACAAGCGTTACCTGCGCCCAGTGCTGGAGGAGTTGTGCATCCGAAACAATGCCGTTGGGGGGTGTATCAATCACCACCACGTCGTAATGCGTATCGAGATGCTGCTTCAGCGCATCCATGGAAGGGGAGGATAATAATTCTGAGGGATTGGGGGGTATGGGACCGGCCGGGAACAGGTCCAGTTCGCCATCGTCCAGGATGCGGATCTTGCAGTCCTCCGCCCCTGTTTTTCCTATCAACATGGTACTGAGTCCTTCCTGGAGCTGGTAACCAAAACGCTTGCTGAGTTTGGGCCGGCGCAGGTCCATTTCGAGCAGGGCCACCCGCTTGCCCTGCAGGGCGAAGCTGGCCGCCAGGTTGGCCGAAACAAAACTCTTGCCCTCCCCGCTCATACTGGAGGTGATGAGGATGTAAAAAGGTTGTCCTTCTTTGGCATAATAGCGCAAGGCCGTACGGAGACTCCGTACCTGCTCGCCAAAAATGGACCGGTCGCGCCGTTTCATCTGCAGGATATCGGAGGTGTCGGGCACCAGGTCCAGCTCAGCCAGGATGGGCGGTGTAAGCATCTGCTGTAACTGGGATTTGGAAATAATTTTGCTGTTCAGGAATTCCAGCAACAATGCCAATACAAATGGTATCCAGATACCAATGAAAAAAGCCGAGAGCATGATGCGGGCACGGGCCGGCCCGATGGGTGAAGAAGGCAGGAGGGCAGGCCGTATAATAAAGGTTTCCACCGCCACACTGGCCAAAGCAATGCCCGCGTCTTCCTTTTTCTGGAGGAGATCCAGGAACTGGTTGAGTTTGATTTCCTGCACCCGTAGTATTTCATTCAGCCGTTTTTCTTCAAAAGGCGACAAACTGAACTTGGAAGCCGCATCCGACTGGCGGTTCCGGGTAAATTCTTCGGTGATCCGGTTGATCTGTTTATAATTCTCCAGTTGCTTATCCAGGTTTTTCCGAACGGCGTCAATTTGCTTGTCCAGCAATTGCAGGCGGGGATTCTGTTCGGTAACCGTGAGCGCCAGCTTTTCGCGCTCACTCCACAGCCCCAGTAACTGACTGATGAGTTGTTGGGTGGTATTGTCTTCCACACCCGGTAATGCCAACTGATCGGCCTGGGTTTCTGAGCGCCGGAAGTATTGTTCAGAATTGCGGAGTACACGCTCTTTCAACCGGAATCGCTCAATATCTTCCTGGTAACCCAGAATTTTGTTTAAATAGTCCCCCTTTAAGATGATACCCTTTTCCGCTTTAAAACGGGCCAATACCTCTTCAATGGAATCCACCTGCCGTGCCAGCGGTTCCAGCCGCTCGCCTATAAAGCGGAGTGCCTGTTCCTGAGATTTACGTTTTTCGGTGAGCAGTGAAAAGTTATAGATCTGGATCAGTGTATTGATGATGTCGGCCGCCCGTTGGCGTTCCACGTCCATCATCGAAAGTTCCACCACATTGCTGATCTTGGAACTGGTAACCCCCAGGGAAGCCGTTAATCCAAAAGCTGTGTTCCAGGGGTCGGATTCAAAACAGAGAAAGCGGGTGGGAACCGAGCTGCTTTTCTTCTGCACCACAACCGGCTGGCCGCTGATTTCAAAAGGCACACTCCAGGCAGCAGTACCTTCCTGGTTTCCGCTTTTCCATCGGAAACCCGCCTCATTCGTTTGTATAACTTCAAAACTCAAAGCAGGGGAATTAGTTGGCGTTTGCGTTGGCTTGTACCACCTGATATCGTCGTAAATGTCCCGGTCCTTGATATTGCCTTTCACCATCGCCTTGTACTGCAACCCCATGGTGTCCACCACCCGTTTCATGAGGGTAGGTGAGCGCAGGCGGGCAATGTTGTCGTTGATGGGATCGCGGCTGCTGTAGGGATTCATTACGGCAAATGCGGGATCCTGCAACACAATGCTGGCGCTTACACGGTACACATCATCCTGGTAACGCAGGTAAAACCAGGCAGCCGCCCAGAACAGTAAACCGGCCGGAATCATCCAGGGCCATACGCTCAGCACCCGGCGGTACTGGATGTCCCATACATTGGTGCTCTTTCGCGGCAAAGAAACCGCCGGTCCATGCAGGTAACCTTGTTCCTGTTCTGTATCCCAGGGATTTTTATCCATGATGAAAGTTCAGCAAATTGTTAAAAATCAGCGCAGCAAAGCCCAGAAGCTCAGGAAAACTGCCAGCGTTGATAACGACGTGGTGAAAATATTTCGAAGCGGAGCATTGATGGTGAGAAATGTATTAACCCGGTTCGGTTCCATGTAAACAATGTCATTGTTACGCAGGTAATAATAAGGTGATTTAAAGATATCCTTGCTGTTAATGTCAATGGTACCAAACTCCCGCTCTTCTCCCCGCTCGCGGATAATCCATACCTTTTCCCGCACGGCGGTGGGGTCTCCGAAACCCCGGATGGAAAGCGCCTCCAGAATGGTGAGGCGATCATTCATGATAGGAACAGCGCCTCCAAAGCTTCCAACGCCTCCTCCTCCAACTCCTCCACCTGTGGGTGAACCAGACCCAAGAAACAACACCCGCCCACTGAGAGTGCAATATACCTGCGGATCCTTGTACAATACGGCCACCCTTGTTTTGACGAGCTCCGCCACCTCGGCAGGTGTTTTACCGGCCACATGCAGAAGGCCCAATTTCACCAATTCCACATTCCCGTCCTTATCCACCAGGTAACCAAAACCACCTCCCGCCTGCATCATGGCCATATTTTGCAAACCCTGAACGCCCATGCCCTGGTTAAGCAGGGCCGCATCGGGATGCTCCATCACAATGGTAATAGCGATCCGGTCTCCGGGGTAAATACGTTTGGCGGCTTCCTCAGCCAGCAGGCTGATGCTGTCTTTACCCGGTTCCAGCCCGTTAAAGAAAATGGCTTTCCGGGCCGGCACACAGCTGTGCAGCAACAGGATCACAACAAAAAGAAAAGATAGCGGGGAAAAGCGGTCAGAAGTTGAAGAACGTAGCGGCATAAGCAGTTTTCTTGGAAACAGCCGGCAAGTTAAGCTTTTCCACGAGGAGGCGGGCCAATTCGAGGGGATGGGTATGAGCGGGGAGGAAGCAGACCTCAGCACCGGTAGTTAGTTTGCTCGTTTGAAATTCTTTGCCCAGGATGATGAAAATCAAGTCTGTGTCGCGTTCCTGTAAGGCAGCAATCTGTTTCAGGCATTCCTGGTCCGGCTCCACCACGAGCCAGGCAGAACAGCTGCGGTTTGAAGGATGCAGGCTGGCATGCGCTTCCACTTGCAGGGGAACCTGGGAGGACTGGATTTCCTGTTGCCAAAAGAGCAGCCGCTCTGGGTCAGGTGAAACAATACCCAACCGGAGGCCGGTACGAAACCATTTTTTCAACATAGCAGGTCGTTGGTTAAATAATCAATAGTTGACTGTATACACGGCTTCGCCGCTGCCTGTTACAGGACAGATGTGAAAAACCGGAACAGTGATGGAAAGCGGTACGTTTGACAGGTTATGCAAGCGGTAGCAATTTTACGGGAAAATACCTACAGGAACAAGGAAATTTTCAATTTATTGTTAAAGTTGGAGGTGATTAAATTGTTAAGGGTGAAGGGGTTGCGCTAACGGGTGTTAGGGTGTGGGTTCTCCCGGTTTTTTCCGGAGATGGCGTTTCATCCCGTGCGACATCAGGTATCTACCATCCGCAGCAAGCTCTACACCCCGAACGTCATCCTGCCTGCCCCGCAGCGCAGCGATTGCGGGGAGCGGAACGACCGAAGTGCAACGAGGGAGTGAAGCGAAGGATCTTTCAATTAGAGAGCGTGCGCCAGAGCATCCACCCCACCTGGGAAAGATCCTTCGTTCCGCGGAGCTCCACTCAGGATGACGTAAAGTTTGATGAGCCCGGCCACCTGAAATTACTTCACCAGGAATCTACCATCCGAAGCGAGCTCCCCACCCCGCACGTCATCCTGAGCGGAGTGAAATGGAACGCAGTGGAATGAAACGAAGCGAAGGATCTTTCAATTAGAGAGCGTGCGCCAGAGCATCCACCCCACCTGGGAAAGATCCTTCGTTCCGCGGAGCTCCACTCAGGATGACGTAAAGTTTGATGAGCCCGGCCACCTGAAATTACTTCACCAGGAATCTACCATCCGAAGCGAGCTCCCCACCCCGCACGTCATCCTGAGCGGAGTGAGCCGGAGAGCAGCGAAGGCGAACGAAGCGAAGGATCTTTCAATTAAGGAACGTGCGCCTGGTCATCCACCCCACCTTGAAAGGATCCTTCGCTGCCCTCAGGATGACGTTCTATTTATAGCCTTCGTCCACCTGAAGTAACTTCATCAAGAATCTACCATCCGAGGCGAGCTCCCCACACCGAACGTCATCCTGAGCGGAGTGAGCCGGAGAGCAGCGAAGGCGAACGAAGCGAAGGATCTTTCAATTAGAGAACGTGCGCCTGGTCATCCGCTACACCTGGGAAAGATCCTTCGTTCCGCGGAGCTCCACTCAGGATGACGTTTCTTTTTATAGCCTTCGACCACCTCAAAAAATGCAAAAACCCCGTACCTTCCCTTACCATGAAACGCGGTGGCAGCACCTACATCCTCACCAATAAAAACAAAACCGTTCTCTACACCGGCGTTACCTCCGACCTGGTTGGACGTATCTACGAACACCGCACCCGGACAGATCCCCGCAGCTTTGCAGCCCGGTACAATTGCTTCCTGCTGGTTTGGCACAACACCCATTCCCGGATTGAAGAAGCAATAGCCGAGGAGAAGTACATCAAGAAAAAAACACGGGCCTATAAAACAGCCCTCATCGAATCCCTCAATCCCAACTGGGACGACCTCTTCCCCGCCCTCTGGGCCGAAGAAACGAACGGGGCACCGCTGCCGGGGGAGCTTGATCTTCTCCCCGCACGTCATCCTGAGCGGAATGATTCGAAGCGCAGCGAAGATGAACGGAGCGAAGGATCTTTTAAATAAAGAACGTGCACTTGGTCATCCAGCCCACCTTGAAAAGATCCTTCGCTGCGCTCAGGATGACGTTGATTTTTAATTTTTTCGTTCGCCTGAAAAGACTTCATCAAGAATCAACCATGCGGAGCCTTTACTCCCCTCGGTTCGTCATCCTGAGTGGAGTGAGCCGGAGAGCAGCGAAGGTGAACGAAGCGAAGGATCTTTTAATTAAAGAACGTGCACCTGGTCATCCACCCCACCTTGAAAAGATCCTTCGCTGCGCTCAGGATGACGTTACTTTTTTAGCCTTCGCTTACCTCGAATGACTTCACCAGGAATCAACCATCCGAAGCGAACTCCCGCACCCCGCACGTCATCCTGAGCGGAGTGAATCGAAGCGCAGCGAAGATGAACGGAGCGAAGGATCTTTTAATTAAAGAACGTGCACCTGGTCATCCACCCCACCTTGAAAAGATCCTTCGCTGCGCTCAGGATGACGTTACTTTTTTAGCCTTCGCTTACCTCGAATGACTTCACCAGGAATCAACCATCCGAAGCGAACTCCCGCACCCCGCACGTCATCCTGAGCGGAGTGAGCCGCAGCGCAGCGGAGGCGAAAGAAGCGAAGGATCTTTCTATTAAAGAACGTGCGCCTGGTCATCCAGCACACCTTAGAAAGATCCTCCCGGGACTATGCCCGGGACCTTCGGTTCGTTCCGCGGAGCTCCACTCCCCGAAAAAGCGGAGCTTTTCGGGGCAGGCAGGATGACGTAAGGTTTAGAGAACCCGTCCACCTGAAAAGACTTCACCTGGAATCTTGCATTCAAGCGGCTTCCGGAAATTAAAAAGAAAGTACCCCCCCTCAATACACCACCTTCACCCGCACCGGTTCACCCGTTGTACCGGTGAGAGTAAGCCAGTAAATCCCCCGGGCGGAGCCGGGCGGAAGGGGGATGGGCAGCACCTGCTGGTGGGCGCCGATTTGTACCTGCCGGTGCAGGAGCACCCGCCCGTCGAGGGCGGTTAGCTGGAGGGCGTAGGCACCGCGGGAAAGTCCGTTGGTATGCAGCTGGATAACTTCATTAGCCACAGGATTGGGATACACTTCCGGCCGTCCACCCGCCCCCACCCAGATGCGGCGGGCGGGGGAAATAAAGGGCTGCCCCTGCTGGTCCACCGCCACCACGCGGTAGAAATTGGCTCCGGCGGGTAAGCCGGCGTGCCGGAACGAATAGGCAACCGTAGATATGTCCACCTCGGCGGGAAGGGTTTCCAGCACCCGGAAGCGGGAACCGTCGGTGCTGTGTTCCACCTGGTAGCGCTGGATGAGCTGGTTGCCTTGTACCTTCCAGTCGAGCAGGGCATCACCTCCCTGTAGCTTTGCCTCCAGTGAAAGCAGGTTATAGGGAAGCGGGTTGAAGCGCCAGTCGGTGGATCCCAGGGTAAAGCGGATATAGCTGTCAATATTGGGATCGTTAGGGGGCGATGGTTGTGTATTCGTCCAGGTAATGGTACTCCGGAACGGACTTGTTGTAGGATTAGGCGTCCCGCTGGTGGAACTGCGGCCGAAATAGGGCGGGAACTGGTCCCCCCACATGCCATTGTAATAGGGTACCACCACCAGTTCCGACAGGTTATTCACGTATGCTCCCACATTGCAACGGCTGCGGCCGCTGGGGTGATTGGACCAGGAGAGCGTTACATCCACATTCCGCGAACCCGGCGACTGGGAGAGATCCCAGTATTCGCAGGCGCTGACGGTTGCCAGTCCGTCACCGCTGGCACTGGGACTGATGGGCGAACTGCCGTTTACCGTTTGCGGATTGGCTCGATGGAATTCGGCCGTATAGGTATCAGAAGCACTACCTGGTGCAGAAATCGTTAAGGGCCGGTAATGGTATTCAGTTCCCACTATTTTACCAACCGGAAAGATAAAGGAAGCAGTGGAAGGAAAGGTTTGACCTTCTTTGCGAACCGGGCCATTGACGAATGAATTAACAGAAGCCGCTGTATTGACCGCAGAAAAATGGCTGATACTGAAAAAGTTGGTTGCCGTTGAAATAATGTAGCCTGAACCAAAATGCATTTCGGCAGAAACATTTACAGGTGAATTCAAAGTTACTATACGGCCGGCATCTTTGTTGAGCCGGATGACCCGGAATTGCTCAACTTCTGCAGTTGGTCCTGTTATGGTTATGTTCCGGTTACCAACTAAGCGAACTGCTCGATTATTAAAAATTACAGGGGGCGCTCCGCTTGTTCTAAGCCAGTTACCTGAAAGTGTTAGATCAAGCGTACCACTATATACTGCAAGAGGAAAAACTAAAGTGCCATGGATAACGATATCACCACCTACAGTTATTGATCCGCGTTTCAACTCTAAATTAAGTGCAGATCCTGATTCGATTGTAAGATTTCCCGAGCAAGCCATGTTTCCCAACTCTGCCGCACTGGTACTGAAATTAATGTTGGTATTACCTCCAACTACTATGTTTGCAGGTGTTGTCCAGAAATTCCACTCTCTGGCCATCAGCCAGCTACTGTTTTTATTGTATTGCAGGGTGGAGTTAGGCCCATATAATATAGTTCCAGTTGCAATAACACCTCCAGAATTGAACAAAAGAGTGCCATTCACCTGTGGATTGCGCACTGTACTAAGAGTACCGTTAAGGGTTAGATTAAAAAACTGCGGTGTTACCGTGCCATCGGTATATCCACCGGCACTGTTCCATACCACGGTACCATCGGTAAACTGAAAACTGCCATGGTTGGAGATTTTTGCAAAACTGTTTCCGGTGGTGATGGTATGGGCGGCGTTGCAGGTGAGCGTACCCTGGATATCCATGCTGCGCAGGGTATAATTGCCATCTACTGTTACCGTGTGCCCTGCATTCACTACGATGCTGGCGCCGCTTGTGGGTACCACCCCTCCCACCCAGGTGGCGGGATCGCCGAAATTGCCGGTGGCGGCTGTAAAAAACAAGCCGGCCGGCCACAACTCATCGCCATTGCGGATGACGGCACCCGGCGCATAACCCGTAAACTGTATCTGCGCCAGTACTGTATTGATGTGCGCTGTATTGGTGATGCGGATCCGTTTCCCGTTCACCGCACTCCAGTTGTTGATGGTAAGCGTGCCGGTAAAAGACGGGCCGCTTCCGGAGAAAATAAGATCAAATGCATTGGTAGCAGTACCCAGGTCAATGGTGGAACCGGTCGTCATTTGCAGCGTTCCGGCATTGAGTGTGGAAGAGGCGGCAACAGATCCCACCTGCAAGGTTCCCCCGCTTAGGGTAACAGCAGTGCCCGGAGGCAGGGCCGCGGCCGTTTGAATGGTAAGAATACCTCCGTTGATGGTGAGACCGCCAGTGAAACTGTTCGTGCCACTCAAAATACAGGTACTGCTGCCTGTTTTGGTAAGCGAAAGCGTACCGGCACCGTTGGTGATGGCACCGCTGAGCGTCAATACCTGGCCGTTGGCACTGGGGAATGTGTTGGCACCCACGCTGAAATTCCAGTTGCCGGCAGCGGCGCTGATGGGAGCAGCTACTGTCCGGTTTGCAGCGTAGGCATCCAGGTTGGACCCATTGCCCGAAATGGTGATCGGCCGGTCAAACGTGGCGGTATTGTTCTGAATACTGCCACCGGCCAGAAAAAGATTCCCGGCGTTATTGCCAAATGGCCCGGCGAGGGACACATGTACATTGCTTAAAATGCGTACCACCCCGGCACGCAGCGTGGTGGGTCCGGTATAGGTATTAAGTCCCAACAGGATCACAAAACTGTTTTGCTGCAGTTCAAAACCGCCGCTGCCGGAAATTAACCCGTTCAGTTCCAGTGTCCGTCCGGCACCACCCAGCACATGCACCGGCGAGCCTTGGTTATTGATGGTGGAGTTGATGATGAGGTTACCTGCCTGCGGGTTAATCTCAAGCGCATATGCCGGATCACCATCACCTTCCAGCGGGGTGCTGATTGTGTGCGTAACGGCGGTGGACTGGTTTTCAATCCGCGGATTCACCCCCAGGTAGTTAAAAAAGCGCAGCGGGTTGCCGGAAATTGAGCGGGGCATGGAACTGCCAGCGCCGAAAATCAATTGGTACAAATTGTACGTACCCGGTACATTGTTCGTGAGGTCCGGGAAGTTGATGTTATTGAATCGGAGAATGTTACCCGGGCCGGGCGGCTCATCCTGCAAACTGATGAGCAAGGTATTATCGAACCAACGGGCTCCGGCGTCACCTTGTCTGAAATTTGCATCGGGCGCATCGTTTCGCCAGTCGAAAATCGTTTGTGCAGATGCTGAAACAGTGCTGATAACTAGCAGGCATACGGCTGCCAGTCGCTTCAGTATGGTATGGAATCCGGCGGATTGCATGCGGTCATCGCGTTTTAAAAACAACCACGATCCTGTTTTGGTGGTTGTACCCTCGCACCTACAACAAGTGCAGCCAGGCAAGCGGTTTTCAGGGAATACGGAATTTAACGCGGTGGTCATTCATGGGGATAACCGGCACCTTTCCGGTGCGAAGGGCATAAATCTACTACAAATCTAACTTACAATTGTTAGAAATTCAATGCTTTGTGCAGATGTAACCTCAAGTTAACCTGATAACATAGATGCCGGGATCATCTGCGACAGAGCCCGGAGGGGCGCTTTTTGATAACGGCGCTTAGAGGACAGATGACGGGAAGCCCCCTCCGGCCGCAAGACGCATCCTCCTCCCCCTCCTCCCCCTCCAGCGGGGGACAGGTTTCGTAGCAAAACCCTTTTCCAAACGCTTGAAAGAGCCGAGTGATGCAATGTCCTCCTTGGGAGGGGGAAGGTCTTGCGCAAAAGGGCGCTTGAACAGGGGGAGGAAATAGTGGCCTTGGTGGTTAACCGTTGATCTTTTGGCTGGAAGCTCTGTTCGGTTCGAAGACATCCCCCCCTCTCCGCGAGGAGAGGGGCACGGGGGGGAGGCGGGCAAAGAATCTCCCTCTCCGCAAGCAATAGGCAGTAGGTCCCGGGAGGAGGCAGGGGGGTGATGCGAGCCGTCGCCTTGCAAAATTTTACTTGAATCCAGAGCAAAAAAGACTTGTAAAAAACTGCCTGTAATGGATGTATAAAAGAATAAAACCACGAAGAAATACGAACCGGCTAATCCTTCACACACCGTACAGAATGCCCATCCTGTTTGCTGGCTCCTCCCCTGCTGGTTGCAGCAGAAGTTGCTGAAAGCGACCAGAATATTGCGCCGTTAGGACCAAATTGTTCCGCACACCACCATATTCCTCCATTCCCCAATCCAAAATAACTTCCTCCGTTTCCTCGTACTCCACCTGGCAGCGCCGTAAACCCACGGCTGTTCGTAGCGCCGGTATTGGGAGCATTCCATAACGTTACTGCTTTGAGTTGTCCTCCGGCAACGGCTGTACCACCTACAAAATTTGCCAATGTATTCCACTCGGCATCCCGGGCCACATGCCACCCTTCGGGTGCCAAACCCCGGGGATCACCCACCGCATACCAGTTATACATCCGTCCGTAAACGGCCCCTGTTGCAGGGTCATTGTTGTAATAACACCAGGCAGGCGTGGTAAGCGTTGCCCAGGCAGGTCCATGTGGCACATGCGGTATCGGATCCCCATTCCGGAAGAATGCTACATCCAGGTTCTCACTCATCCACACCTGCGTGCCGATAGTTACATTGGCATAGTTCTGAAACTGCGCCTGCTGCGTCATGCTGACGCTCCGCTGCAGGACCGGTTGCGTATACACCACATCAAAGGTAAACGGCGTGCCATCGGCGAGGGCCGTATCGCTGCTGAAGGTGAGCCGGATGTTTCCGGCCGGATCAACGCCCTGGTTGATGGAGATGTTCGGGTGGCTGATGCGGGCAACCGTAATTCTGGCCGCGGGAACAGCAGCAGTCTTAAACGTCGCCTGCTGGGGAAAGCTGAACTGGAAAGGAGGGTAACTGCTAACGACTTCGGACAGGGCCGCAGGAAACTTTTGCCGGAGGTCCTGCCATTGTTGATTCAACTGCGGTTCCTGGGCGGCCTGCTGCTGGCTGGCTGCAAAAACCTCCGCAACCAACCCGTTAAAGAGACCTCCATCCGCTGCCGTAAGGGTACGGAAGCGGGCCTGGAAACGCTGCGTGGCCGTGCGGTTCCGTACCGCAACCAGCGGTTGGGCGTTGGTACCGGTACCATCGGCAGAAACGAAGGCATCTTCAGCCATCCCGGCAACCGAACCGGCTCGCAGCAGTTGCTGCCCGAGTTTGAGTTTTTGGTAGGTAAGCAGTGAAAGGGTCAGTTGATAGGCCGCACCATGAATGCCCTGCGGAATCACGCTCCAGAAGCGGGCCAGGTGCCGGGTATTTTCTGTAAAACCGGAAAGCACTGCCGCTGTAAACTGTGCAGCCCGTACTTCATTTTCCAGCCAGACGGCCGGATCCGAATGGGGTGCCAGGTGTAGCCATTGGTACGTGGTATCAGCCGTAAAGGAGGAAAGCGCCATACGGTCGAACAGGAGCCGGCTTGCATACAGGGCCAGGGCTGCCTGCTGATCGGGTGTGAGTGAGGCCAGGTTCCGTTGCAGGCTTTGTTGCAGTTGGCGGAGAAAGTTCAGTTCTGCGCTGCCTAACGTGCCGGGTACAGCCGTTGCTGCAAGCGAATCCGTTAACCGGACCAGGTCCTGCTGCAGTTGACCCATGAATGCAGCCGGTTCCGGTATCGGGGAATAAGGTTGTATCGTAAGGGCAATGGAATCGGTAGCACCGGCAGCCTTCAGTTTGAGATAGTAGGTACCGGCAGGTAGCATCGGCACCAGTAAGGCAAACCGCATCGAATCCATCCGCACCAGCGGTACTACGAGCGGGCCAAACTGCACGAGAAACGAATCCTGTTGCACGGCCTTGTCTGTGTACAGCATTTGTATGGTGGAGGGGGATACGTTGGCCGTATCAACACGGAAAGAAGGAAGGGGTTCCTGGGGCACGGATGACTGAAAATCCGTTTTCCGGCAACCCCAAACTGCAAGGAGCAGCAACAAAGGAATCAAACGTTTCACATCAATAGTTTTTATGGTGACCGGTGCTGTCAAAGGTCTGTAATGGATAAAGTTACACCGTCGTTCTGCATCCTGCAAGAATTGTGGAAGAAATGCAAAAAGTTAATACGCTCCCGGTAACAGGTGGGGGGATGTTTGGATACCAGTGAAGAGATCACAGATGACGGAAAGAATCTTCCGGCCTCACCCAACCCGGGGTCTCCTGCAAGGGACCCCGGGAGTTACGGAGCCGTTAATCCATCGCTGGAGTCGTAAAAGACAGTCCCTGAAAATGTCATGAGAAATTATTCCCTGAACGCCGGGGTCGTCTGGCAACAGACCCCGGAGGGGCGGGCTTTTGATGACGGCGCTTAGAGGACAGATGACGGAAAGCCCTTCCGGCCGGAAGACGCTCCCTCCTCCCCCTCCTCCCCCTCCAGAGGGGGACAGGCTTCGTTGCAAAACCCTTTTCCAAACGCTTGAAAGAGCGGAGTGCTGCGATGTCCCCCTTGGGAGGGGGAAGGTCTTGCGCACAGGACCGCCTGAACAGGGGGAGGAAATAGTGGCGACGGCGGTTAGCCGTTGATCTTCTGGCTGGAAGCCTCTTCAGGCCGGACGAATCTATCCCCCTCCCCACCGGGGAGGGCTCGGGGAGGGGCCAAGGGCTCGGGAGGGGCCAACCGACTCTTGAACTCCGGGGTCCTTTGCAAGAGACCCCGGAGGGGCGTTTTTTGATGACAGTGAAGAGAGCACAGATGACGGAAAGAAACTTCCGGCCGCCAGTATCAAACAGCTGACGGGGGGGCGGCCAACGGTCCGCAAAAAAGTCACTTCCGGACGAAAGAATCTCACCCCCTTCCTACCGGGGAGGGTTCGGGGAGGGGCCAACCGTCACACGGCCAACAGCAAAACACTTACAAAGAAGTCCCTTCCGGTCAGATGGTTCTTCCCCCCTCTCCGCGAGGAGTCCCGGGCAAAGACCCGGGAGGGGTGAGGCGCCCCTGCTAACAACCCGCAAAAAAGTCCCTTCCGGACGAAAGAATCTCACCCCCTTCCCACCGGGGAGGGCTCGGGGAGGGGCCAACCGTCATTCGGCCAACAGTAAACAACCCACAAAAAAGTCCCTCCCGGCCAAATGGTTCTTCCCCCCTCTCCGCGAGGAGTCCCGGGCAAAGACCCGGGAGGGGTGAGGCGAACCGTCTCACGGCTAAAAATTTCTTTTACCTATCCCATCAACAATACTTACCTTTGACGTTAGTAACGCAACACGTTCCTATGATCGTTTCGTTTGGCAACAAGGATACGGAGACCATCTGGAAAGGAGAGCGGGTAAAAAAAATACCGCCGGAGGTACAGCAGACCGGAAGAAGAAAACTGCGGATGCTGCACAACTCGGTGCACCTTACCGATCTGCGGATTCCGCCGGCCAATCGGCTCGAAAAGCTGAGCGGCAACCTCAAAACGTATTACAGCATCCGGATCAACGATAAGTGGCGAATCATGTTTCAATGGAAGGAGGGAAATGCATTCAACGTTACCATCATCGACTATCACTAAACAGTTAAACCATGGCAAAGCTGAAAAACATACACCCCGGCGAAGTGCTCCTGGAAGAGTTCCTGCTGCCCCTCAACATCTCCGCTTACCGGCTGGCCAGGGACATTGCCATCCCCCAAACGAGAATCTCCGAAATCATTAAGGGCAACCGGCGGATCACAGCCGATACGGCCCTGCGTCTCAGCCGGTATTTCGGCACCTCTGCCAAGTTCTGGCTGGGCCTGCAGGACGATTACGACCTGGAAGAGGAATTGTCCTCCGGCAAAGGATCTGCCATCCAATCCATTAAAATCCATAACGCAAACGCGGCCTGATGCCGCCGGTTTAATGGTGTTAAGTCCTATCCGGGAGTAAGTGAAATTTTAGTTGAACTCCGGGGTCGTCTGCGACAGACCCCGGAGGGGCGGATTTTTGATGACAAGGATAAAAACGATGTAACGACCATCCAGCACAAAAAGAAATAACCATGGAACTCAAAATCATAAAAACACAGAAACAGTACCAGCAGTACCTCGACTGGGTGGATAAACAATTTGATAAAAAAGTACCGCCGCACAGTCCGCTGGGCGAGAAAGTGCAGGTAGCGCTGCTGTTGATCCAACAGTATGAAGACAGGCATTACCCGGTCCCCCTGCCCGACCCCATTGATGCCATCAAGCTGAAAATGCAGGATCTTGGTCTGAAAAACAAGGACTGGGTGGGAAAGGTAGGCAGCAAAGGATACGTTTCGGCCCTCCTCAACAAACGCAAGCCCCTCACCCTCGAACTCGCCCGGTTATTCCACCGGGAACTGCGCATTCCGGCGGAAGTATTGTTGTCCTGATACAATTTGAAGCAAGCTGAGCTAAACACCAACAAGTACATATCAATACGCCCAACCCGGGGTTGTCTTTTGATGATAGCGAAGTGATGACAGATGACGGAAAGCCCCTTCCGTCCGGAAGACGCTCCCTCCTCCCCTCCACCCCCTCCAGAGGGGGACAGGCTTCGTAGCAAAACCCATTTCCAATGTACTTAGCCTTTCGGGAGCGCTTCGGACGTAAACTATCAGGTAAGAAAAAATATAAATAAAGCACGTCATCCTGAGCGTCAGCGAACCGAAGGTCCCGGGCGTAGACACGGGAGCACCCCATCCGGCGAGCAGGCTTTCCTTTCAATCGTTTCTAAAAAGAATAACAGCCAACAAAAAAGGCCCTTCCGGCCGGACGAATCTCTCCCCTCTCCACGAGGAGTAGTCCGCTGGTCCCGGGTCCCGGATGAAGCCCGGGAGGAGTTCGGAGTGAGGCGAACCATTACAAAGCCAACTAACCCCTTCCTCCAAAGACGGCCCTCAAAATCCGAAATCTGCAATCCAAAATCTAAAATCCCTGAATCCAACATTCCTTACCTTCCCAAAAATTTCCTCCCGGTGCCTCACATCCTTGTTTTCGGGGCCGGCAAATCGGCCACCGTCCTTCTCGACTTCCTTCAGCAGGCCTGCACCCAACGCGGCTGGCAGCTCACCATCGCCGATGCCAACGGTCAACAGGCCGCCGCCCGCATCACCCACCCCGCCGTGGCCTGCGCCGTGGAAGTGCGGGTGGAAGACGCCGCCCAGCGACAGCAACTCGTCGAGGCCGCCGGTGTGGTGGTGTCGCTCCTGCCGCCCCACCTTCACCTCCTGGTGGCGCAGACCTGCCTGGCAGCAGGGCGTTCCCTGCTCACCGCCTCGTATGTTGACGATGAACTCCGCCGGCTGGCACCACAGGTGCAGGCCGCCGGACTGCTCTTCCTCTGCGAGATGGGCCTCGACCCGGGCATTGACCACATGAGCGCCTGCCAGCTGCTCAACCGCATCCGGGAAAGCGGGGGACAGGTCACCTCCTTTGTGTCCCACTGCGGCGGACTCATCGCCCCCGCCAGCGATACCAACCCCTGGCATTACAAGATCAGTTGGAACCCCCGCAACATCGTACGGGCCGGCAGCGGGGGTGCTGTGTACAAACAGGACCACCGTATCGTGCACAAGTCGTACCCGGAAGTATTTGACGGTTGCCCCTCCCTCACCGTTCCCGGCCTCCCGCCCCTCGCCTGGTACCCCAACCGCGACTCCCTTGCCTACATCCCCCTCTACGGGCTGCAGGAAGCGGACACCTTTCTGCGCACCACCCTGCGCTATGCGCCGTTCTGCGCCGGCTGGAAGGCCGTGGTGGACCTGGGCCTGACGGCCGAAGACGACGCGGCAACGGTGGCCGGATGCAGCACGTATGACCAATGGTTCAGCCGTAAGCTGCAGGCGGCCGGAGCCGGCAGCCTGAAAGACTTTATTCAAACACAGGTTCCAGCAGACAACCGTGCAACCGTGACCGAACAATTTTTCTTCCTTGATTTCGACAAGCCAAAACCGTTACCATCGGGAGCGGCATGCAGCGCCGACATCCTGCAGCGGCGGCTGGAAGAGAAGCTGATCCTGGCGCCTGGCGACCGCGACCTGGTGGTGATGCGCCACGAGATCGGCTACCGGACCCCTGTTGGCGAAGAGCGGCTGCTCACCTCCACGCTGGTGGTGGAGGGACGGGATCACGTTCACACCGCCATGGCCACCACCGTGGGACTGCCGCTGGGCATCGCCGCCGTGCTGCTGCTGGAGGGGCGCCTCCCCCTCACCGGCCTCCACATTCCCACCCACCCGCTGATCTACGAACCCGTGCTGCGGGAACTGGAGCAGCTGGGCATCCGCTTCGTAGAACAGGAGGAATAAACAAGGGAAAACAAATTCTTACAGGAGCTTGCGGGAAATCGCTGGCCGTTGGCCGTCAGCCGTTTGATTCTACCGGCCGGAAGTAACTGCCCGGAAAACGGCTCACCGCCTGCGCAAAAAACCTCCGGGGACTGACGCAGATGACTCCGGCATTCAATGTGATGCTTATATGAAATTTACAATGCGGGAACGAATGGCAGAAAATTATAAGGCAAGAAAAAAATTAAAAAAATAACGTCATGCTGAGCGGCAGCGAAGCACCCCATCCGGCCAGCAGGATTTTGTACCTCATTTATCCATTGAGCCCGATTACTCCGACCGGATTATTCGTTTATTTCCACTACCCACGGGGTCCCTTCCAGGAGACCCCGGGGAGGTGCTTCTGGTTTTACGGGTACGTTCTCTAACACGATCGAAATCTACCCCCCTCTCCGCGAGGAGTCCCGGGCAAAGACCCGGGAGGGGTGAGGCGGACAAAAAGCGTCAACGAACCAAAAGTGCCGGCTGCAGGCCGGGAGCGTGTAGTTAAGCCTTGCAGCAGCAGAGTCTTCGATGTTCATGAAACACATCAGGGCCCTGTTGCCGGGCACTACAGTAGTAATGAAGCTAAATCAAGGACCCATCCGCCATCGGGCCGTAATCGATGGCGGGGCCCTTTTTGGTTACTTTTTGGAAGCAAGTCGAAGATCCCGGCCGATAGAGTCGGGGCAAAAAGTAACAAAGACAATTAAGTACATTACATTTTTACACCACAACAGACTTAGTTGCGTTATTCAATAGCAATATCCTTCATTCCTTTCGCCTTTGCTGCGCTCCGGCTCATTCCATTCCCCACATTGCTGCGCTGACGGGGCAAGCAGGATGACGTGCGGGGTGGGGCGCAGGCTTCGGATGGGAGGTTCCTGTATAGGACCTTCAGGAGAGCGAAAAATTTAAAAAGTAACGTCATCCTGCCTGTCCCGAACTCGCTTCGGGGAGCGTCAGCGCCTGCCCGCCTGAGCCACTGCACGGACGGGAAGGACCCCATTAGGCAAGCAGGATCATATCCCCTTTTATCGCCCAACCCGGAAGACTCCTTACCAGTGTGAACATCCCATTCTACTTCTTCCCTATCTTTGATAGCATCAAATGATACTATCATGAAGCCACCTTATACCCTCACCAGCGGAATACTTCACCAGGTTGCGGCTGTGTCGGAAAAACTGGGACAGTTGCAGGGGAGCCGGCTTCAGTTGCCCCGGGCAGAACTGCGTAAAAGCAACCGTATCAAAACCATTCAGTCGTCACTGGCCATCGAAGGCAACACCCTCAATCTCGACCAGGTAACCGCATTGCTCGAAAACAAGCGGGTACGGGCGCCGCAGAAGGATATCGCCGAAGTAAAAAATGCCATTGCAGTCTACGGGCAGCTGGAACAGTGGCAACCCTACAGTTTGCGATCCTTTCTGCGGGCGCATGCCCTGTTCATGAAAGACCTCCTTTCTTCGGCAGGTAAGTTCCGGAGTTCAGCGGTGGGTGTTGCCAAAGGCAATCAACTCACGCACATCGCCCCGCCGGCGCACCGGGTGCGGTCGTTGATGCAGGACCTTTTTTCCTATGCCCGGTACGACAAAGACCCGCTTCTGATCAAAAGCTGTGTATTCCATTACGAACTGGAATTCATCCACCCTTTTACCGACGGCAACGGCCGCATGGGACGCCTCTGGCAGACCGTACTCCTGATGCAATACAACCCGTTGTTTGCCTACCTGCCGGTTGAATCCATCATTAAAGACCGGCAATCCGACTATTACCAGGCCCTGCAGGCATCCGATAAATCCGGGCAGGCTACTCCGTTTATCGAATTCATGTTGGCCGCGGTAAGCGAAGCACTGACCCTTCAGCTGAAAGAACAAGCCGGTCCACTCCGAGCAGCCGACCGGATAGAATTGTTCCGCCGGGTTGCAGGCACGGCCACCTTTTCCCGTAAAATGTACCTCGACTATCACCGGTCCATCTCCCCTGCCACCGCCAGCCGCGACCTGCACGATGCCGTTGTAAACAACATCCTGAGCATGTCGGGCGATAAACGAAATGCAACGTACATGTTCCGGTAGAAGGTTGATACCGTTCACTCCCCTCCACGGTCGGTTGCAGACTAAAGCCCACCCCGGGGCTTCCGGAGACCCATCCTCAAACTCCGGGGTCGTCGGGGACAGACCCCGGAGGAGGCGGGTGCGATAAGAACCTCACTGCTCAAATAATAACGCCCACCCCGGGGTCTCCTGCAAGGGACCCCGGGGCTTCCGGAGACCCATCCTCAAACTCCGGGGTCGTCGGGGACAGACCCCGGAGGAGGCGGGTGCGATAAGAACCTCACTGCTCAAATAATAACGCCCACCCCGGGGTCTCCACCAGGGACCCCGGGACTTCCGGAGACCCATCCTCAAACTCCGGGGTCGTCGGGGACAGACCCCGGAGGAG
>CALMED010000019.1 GCA_937862815.1 uncultured Chitinophagaceae bacterium
TTGGATTTCATTCGGTTTTCAACGGATTTGGATTTGGTTTTTCGTTTGGATTTGGATACGGTTTTGGTTTTCAGGATATGGGTTTTCTCAGGACTTGGATTTTCTGGTTTTCAAGGGAATTGGTTGGTGGTGATTTTCAAGGTTCGCAACCGTGTTGATGCATCAATTAACTTCCGGTACAAAAGTAGAAGGGGTGTCCAACCTGCACAAGAGCAAAACTTCCCTATTTCGGGTTTCGGGTAATTACCACGGGGCTCGTAAAGCTGCGGAAACGGCACACGTAGAACTACGAAGTTCCTGCACGTAAAACAACGGGCGGGATGTGTACCCCCATAAAAAAAAGCGCCGGCAGCAGGCGCTTTCGTAAGCAAGATCAATTCTCCAGAACCCTTACCGGGCAAGGCTTTGCAGCAAATCGTACTTGGTAATGATGTGCATGTTGCCGGCCTCGTCTTTGCTCAGCACAGCGCCCTGTTCCCGGGTGATGAGGGTGCTGAGCCGCTCAACCGGGGTATCGAAGGGAACCACCGGCAAGGGCCTTTCCAGTACCGATGCTATGCTGGATTCCCGCAGATTGGGGTTGGTAAAGAGCTTGTTGAACAGGCCGTTTTCCGATACGGAGCCAATGAGTTCCTGTTCGGCCAGCACGGGTATCTGTTCTATATCATACTTCTGCATAAGGGCCACCGCGTCGTTCACTGTTTGATCGGCCGTTACTGAAATCAGTTTGTTGTTCCGGCGGGCTCCTACGATATCCCTGAAGGTTTTCACTTCCAGGAAGCCGCGCTCCATCATCCACTGGTCGTTGTATACCTTTCCTACGTACCGGCTGCCATGATCATGCAGAATACAAACCACGAGGTCGTCTTTTTTGAGGCGGTCTTTCAATTGCAGCAACCCCTGCAGGCAACTGCCGGCGCTGTAACCGCAGAACAATCCCTCTTCTTTGGCCAGGCGGCGGGCCATCACGGCCCCGTCCTTATCGGTCACCTGCTCAAAGTGATCGATGTACTGCATGTCGTAGTTCTTCGGTACAAAATCCTCTCCAAAGCCCTCACTGATGTAGGGATGCACTTCATTCATGTCAATCTCTCCTGTGCGGTAATACTTCGTGAGCAGGGAGCCGTACACATCAATGGCCCATACCTGGATGTTGGGATTCTTTTCTTTGAGGTACATGGCCGTACCCGTTATGGTGCCACCGGTACCGGCCGTACACACCAGGTGGGTGATCCGGCCATCGGTCTGCCGCCAGATCTCCGGGCCGGTGGATTCGTAATGGGCCTGGCGGTTGGCCAGGTTGTCGTACTGATTCATGTGCACGGAGTTGGGGATCTCCCGGGCCAGCCGGGCCGCCACACTGTAATAACTGCGGGGATCTTCGGGTAGTACGTTGGTGGGACAAACAATCACTTCGGCACCCACCGCTTTGAGAATATCGGCTTTCTCCTTCGATTGCTTATCGGTGGTAACGAATATGCACTTGTATCCTTTTACAATGGCCGCTAACGCCAAGCCCATACCGGTATTACCACTGGTGCCCTCAATGATGGTACCGCCGGGTTTCAGCCGTCCTTCCTCTTCGGCCACTTCCACCATTTTAAGGGCCATGCGGTCTTTGATGCTGTTACCCGGGTTGAAGTAATCCACTTTTGCCACCACCGTGCAGGGGAGGTGACGGGTAACGCTGTTGAGACGGATGAGGGGCGTGTTTCCGATCGTCTCGAGTATGTTGTTTTTTATATCCATTCGGATTGGTTTGCTGCAAAATTAATGGAGCGCCGGGCGTTGCGGTGTTAGTTATTTGATAATAAACGTACCGGCAATCACCGCTTCAGCGGATGAGTTCCAGCGCCCTTGCAATCATGGGATCGGAGAGGTTGTTCATCTTATGATATCCTTCCCGCCGCCAGAGCTGCCGGGCCACCAGGCTGCGAACCTGCCGCAGCAACAGTTGTTGTTGCTGAACGGTGTACGAAAATACGCCGGAAGTATCTGCAGCCAGGTTGCGCTGCAGCGAAGCTGCCAGGCGATTATCAGCTTCCAGAAAGGCCGCCAGTTCGGGTGCATTTTTAAACTGCGTGAGCGTATCCCGTGTGAGCATGAAATAGGAAAAAGCCGTCTTGGCCAGCAAGCGCCGCGGAAAGCGGTTTCCCTTAAAGAAGGCAAATTCGGCCGAATCCATGGCCACGTACTGATCGGGCATGATGCCGCCGCCGCCGTAAACGGTTCGACCTCCCTTGGTTTTGTACGGTGTACCCTGGGGCACTGCGCCTCCCGCATGCAGCATTTCGCCATTCTGATAACGATCACTCACCTCATGGTCATATGCAGCGCCGTTTCCTTTCTGGTAAGGTTTCTGGATGCTGCGGCCCACAGGGGTGAAATAGCGGGAAACGGTGAGGCGGATGGCACTGCCGTCGCTCAGGTAAAACTGCTCCTGCACCAGCCCCTTTCCAAAGGAACGCCGCCCGATGATGGTGGCGCGGTCCCAGTCCTGCAAAGCGCCCGCCAGCACTTCGCTGGCGCTGGCCGATCCTTCGTTGATCAGCACCACCAGCTTGCCCTCTTCCAGCAAGCCCGGACGGCGGGCGGTATAGATCTGCCGGGGCACCGATTTGCCCTCGGTGTACACAATTTCACGGGAGCCGCCCAGGAATTCATCGGCTATCTGAATGGCATCATCGAGGATGCCACCTCCGTTATCGCGGAGATCCAGCACCAGGTGCTGCATGCCTTCTTTCTTGAGCCGTTCCAGGTGCTGCATGAATTCCTCGTAGGTGGTGGAAGAAAACTTATTGAGGCGGATGAAACCAATGCCCGGCTCCAGCAGGTACGCCGCATCCACACTGCGTACGGGGATGACGCCGCGTTGTATGGATACCGTGAGTGGCGCACCGTGGCGGAGCAGCCGGATACGAACCGACGTGCCCCGGGGACCTATGAATAGGGACCGGACTTTATCACTGCTGGCCTTCACACCACTCACAAGGGAGTCGTTGGCCTGCAGCAACTGGTCGCCTACTTGTAAACCAGCCGTTTCCGCAGGTCCTTTGGGGAAAAGGTTCAGCACGGTAACCGTATCATCCAGCAGTTCAAATTCAACACCAATGCCTTCAAAATTTCCTTTCAGTTCATTGCTGACGTTCCGCAGTTCGGCTGCATTGATATACACCGAGTGAGGATCAAGCTGACTCAGTACATTCGTAATTGCCATTTGACCCAGTGTATCCACATTCACACTGTCCACATAGCGGCTACGTACCAACTCCAGGATCTCCTGCAGGGTGGTTTGTTTCTGGCGACCGGGGAAAGCGGGACCGTACTGCCCCATGGTATCTTTCAGCTTGTAGCCAAAAAACATACCGGTGATAAGGGTCAGCGAGAGGAGGAAGGGTAGCCAGACCTGGATGTTCTTACGCGACATATTTGGATTTTACAAAAGCAACTGCAAATTTCACGAAAATAACCCATAAACTGCGGAGTATTTGCGTGGTTTGTAATAAATTACACCAGTGGCAGGAATGAGAAAAACAACAGGTTATGGCAAAAACGATCTTAATAGCCGACAGTGGCGCCACCAAGGCTGAATGGTGTCTCCTGAAAGGTAAAAAGCGGAAAATTATATTTACACAGGGCATCAGCCCGTATTTCATGGACCGGGATTCCACAGCCGGTATGCTGCTGCAGGAACTCCTCCCCAGGATCAAGAAGGAAACGATCGATATCATCTGGTATTACGGCACCGGCTGCAGCAATCCTGTTAATGCCCGCATGATTCAACAGGCACTTAAAACCGTATTTCCGGGTGCCGGCCAGGTGAAAGTGGACCACGATCTCATGGGTGCGGCCAAGGCCCTTTGCGGTCATGAACCGGGAGTGGCCTGCATCCTGGGTACCGGTTCCAACTCCTGTTTCTTCAACGGCAAACGCATTGTAAAAAACAGCCCCGGCCTGGGTTATATCCTGGGCGATGAGGGGAGCGGCGCCTACCTGGGACGCAAAGTGATCCAGCACTTCCTCTACAATACGTTTGACGGGGAACTGCTGGATAAATTTAACGCCCGCTTTCAGACCAACCGGCTGGAGATTCTCGACAAGGTGTACCGCCAGCCACTTCCCAACCGGTATATGGCTTCGTTTGCACTTTTTCTCTCAGAAAACCGGGGGCATTACATGATTGAAAATATCCTGGAAGATTCCTTCAACGATTTCTTCTTCAACCACCTGTACAAATACAAAGAGAGCTGGAAGCATCCCATTCATTTCGTGGGTGGCGTGGCGTATGCGTTCCGGGATGTTCTGAAAGGACTTTGCACCACTTACGGACTGCAGGCAGGCACCATCCTCAAGCATCCAATGGAAGGCCTGATCACCTACCACAGGGGGTGAGAGACGTTCCTGCAGGTTTTTGAGCCTCATAGACGCACCCGCTGTAACTTGCGCCGGATCCCTTAAACCCACAACCACATGTTGAACGGATTTGA
The DNA here is from genome assembly GCA_937862815.1 of uncultured Chitinophagaceae bacterium. GTDB lineage: Bacteria > Bacteroidota > Bacteroidia > Chitinophagales > Chitinophagaceae > Lacibacter. The sequence continues at coordinate 4,488 of CALMED010000019.1, forward strand.
AAAAATTACAGAAGCCGAGTCCCGCTATCGCCACCTGGAACAGATGAGCGTGGCCGAACTGCTGCACAATATCAACCGCGAAGACCGGGTGGTGCCGGAAGCAGTGGCAAGGGCCATCCCACAGCTAGAACCCCTGGTCACCGCCATCGTGGATAAGATGCTGATGGGCGGCCGCCTCTTCTACATCGGCGCCGGTACCAGCGGCCGCCTCGGCATCGTGGATGCCAGTGAATGTCCGCCTACCTACGGAGTTCCGTACGGCCTCGTGATCGGCATCATAGCCGGCGGCGAAAAAGCCATTACGTCGGCGGTGGAGTTTGCCGAAGACAACCCGGACCAGGGTTGGAACGACCTGCAGGAACACCGGGTATCTGATAAAGACGTGGTGATTGGCATCGCCGCCAGCGGCACCACTCCCTACGTCATTGGTGCGCTGGAAGCCTGCCGCAGGGCGGGCATCGTTACCGGCAGCATCAGCTGCAACCCGCAGTCACCCGTAAGTGCTGCGGCCAACTATCCCGTTGAAGTGGTGGTGGGCCCCGAATTTGTCACCGGCAGCACCCGCATGAAGAGTGGAACGGCCCAGAAACTTGTGCTGAACATGATCTCCACCTCTGTGATGATCCAGCTGGGCAGGGTAGAAGACAACCGGATGGTGAACATGCAGCTGAGCAATGAAAAGCTGGTGGACCGCGGTGTGCAGATGCTGATGCTGCGGAGCGGCCTTACCGATTACGAAAAAGCCAAAGCCCTCCTGCTGGAACAGGGAAGTGTGCGGAAAGCCCTGGATGCGTTGGGCGAGTAAACCGGCTTCTTTTCTGCGGGCTTGCAGAAGCCGTAAATTCAGCGTACTTTTCCTCTAAACTTTCCGGCATGCGACTCAAACAATTGCTGCTTCCTCTGCTACTCGTACAACAGGGAACCTTTCTCCTTGCACAGAAAAATTCTTTCTATGCCATCGGAGCTCCCAATGAACAGATGCAATGGTTGCAGGTGGAGGCCTTTGGTAAGGGTGCAGCAGAACGGCAGGTTATTTACAATCACCTCACTCAACCCGGCATTTTTCCACTGGTTGAGCGGGCAAACCCGCCGGCCGGACTGCCGCTGGGGCCTTCGTCTCACCTGATGGCCGCACTGGGGTACAGCGCCGGCACCCGCCAGTTGTTTTTCATGCCGATCTTTCAGCCGGAACTGCGCTGGGTGGACCTGGGGAACCCCGGCCAACCCCGCTTTCACCGCCTGCCACTAGCCGTTATGCAAATGCCCGACCCGGCCGATCCGGGCCAGCACATCACCCGCATGACCATCGGCGCCAACCAGATGGGCTACGCCCTCTCCAACGATGCCCGTCATTTCTATGCATTCACAACCGGTGCACAGCCGCAGCTCACCGAACTGGGTCCGCTCCGCGATGCGCCCGGCAACGGCGGTAACAGCCTGTTCAATGCCTGCACCAGCTGGGGCGGCGACCTGGTGGCCACCACCGATGGCGACCTGCTCCTCTTTACCCAACGCAATTATGTGTACCGCATCGACCCGTCCACCCGCCTTGCCACCTGGTTGGGGCAGGTACAGGGACTGCCGGTCAACTTCACCTCCAATGGTGCCGCCGCCGATGAAAACGGCCAGGTGCTGCTGGCCTGCTCGGTGGGGAATCATACCCTCTACCGCGTGAACCCGCTGACCCTGCAGGCCGAAGCACTGCCGGGGGAGGAGTTGTACAACTACTCCGACATGGCGAGCAGCTACCTCGCACAAGGGAAAAACCGTTCATTTGTTCCTGCCGCGCCGCAGGTAAGCCTGGAAGCAACCACCAGCATCCGGTCGTATCCCAACCCCGTTATCAACAACCGGCTGCTGGTACGATTTGACCCGGGAATGGCCGGACGCTATCACCTGCAGGTGTTGGATGTAAACGGTCGTATCCTCTCGCAACAGGTGCTGCAACTTTCCGGCAGCGGACTGGTGACCGAGTTGCCGTTTGACCCGGCCTGGTCGCGGGGTACCTACCTGCTGCAGGTTACCGGCGAATCCGGTGGTCGTCCCTACATGCAGAAGATTGTTCTGCAGTAACGGGCCGGGGCAGCAACCTGCGTACATCAACTTCTTTTTTTGCAGCTAACACTTGTTGTATGCCCAAGGCCGCCTATCTTGTGGCCATCATGAACATGATGGCACACCCTTTTTCTCCTGCTCCACTGCGTACCACCGGTACCACCATTACCCGTATTACAATCCGCTGAGCGGATTGTACATGTTCATATCAACCCCGGCCCCTTTCAGGGTGAAAACAAAGCAAACCTTTTTACACGCAAACGACCAGAACCCATTCCCACTATGAACGTACTGAAATTCGGAGGCACCTCCATGGGCAGCGCCGCTGTAATGCAGCAGGTAGCCCGTATCCTTGAAGCCACCCCCCAACCGCTGGTGGTGGTGGTAAGCGCCATGAGCGGCACCACCGATCAACTGATCCAGAGCGGCGAACTGGCAGCAGCCGGTGATGAACGCTACAAAGACCTGCTGCGGGAGATCGAGCATCGCCACCTCCACGCCTGCAAAGAGCTGATCCCGGTGCAGCAGCAGAGCAGCGTGCTGAGCCTTGTAAAAAAAGCCTGCAACGAAATGGAAGATATCTGCAACGGCATCTTCCTGCTGAATGAATGTTCGCCGCGTACACGGGATAAACTCATGAGTTACGGCGAATTGCTCTCATCGCAGCTCTTTGCGGCCGCCCTCAGTCATGGCGGTCGGGAGGCCGCCTGGAAAGACGCCCGGGAGCTGATCCGCACCAACGCCCGGGCCGGGAATGCCCAGGTCGACTTTGGCGTCACCAACCAGCAGGTACGCCAGTTTTTCGCCGGGCAAAAAGCCGCCATCACCGTCCTGCCCGGTTTCATCGGGAGTGATCTGAACGGAGTTACCACCACCCTCGGCCGCGGCGGATCGGATTACACCGCCGCCATCATCGCCGGCGCGGTGGGAGCGGAGGTGCTCGAAATCTGGACCGACGTAAGCGGCATGATGACCGCAGACCCCCGCTGGGTGCCCAACGCCCGCATCATCCCTTCCATCTCCTACCAGGAAGCAATGGAACTGTCGCATTTCGGGGCCAAAGTGCTGTACCCGCCCACCATCCAGCCGGTGCTGGGGCAGGGCATTCCCATCCGCATCAAGAACACATTTGCCCCGGAAGACCCCGGTACGCTCATCGAACGTGCATCGGCCCGCGACAACATCATCCGCGGCATCTCCAGCATCAACGCCATCGCCCTGCTGAGCCTTGAAGGCAGCGGCATGGTGGGCATTCCCGGCATCTCTGCCCGGCTCTTTGACGCGCTGGCAGGAGCCGGGATCAACGTCATCCTCATCACACAGGGATCGTCGGAACACTCCATCTGCGTGGGCATCAACACGGCCGAAGCCGCTAAAGCCAAAGAAGCGGTGGACCATGCTTTCCAATTGGAAATTGAAACAGGCAAGGTGGACCCGCTGTACGTGGAAACCGACCTCGCCATCGTGGCGCTGGTGGGCGACAACATGAAGTTTCATACCGGTGTGAGCGGTCGCATGTTCAGCTCCCTGGGCCGCAACGGCGTAAACATCCGCGCCATTGCGCAGGGCTCCACCGAACGCAATATTTCCGCAGTGGTGGCTTCCCGCGACGTACGCAAAGCCATCAACGTGCTGCACGAAGAATTTTTCGAAACCGTAAAAAAGCAAGTGCACCTTTTCGTTACCGGCACGGGTAATGTAGGACGACGCCTGCTGGAACAACTGCGTAAACAGCTTTCCTTCCTCGAAAGCCAGTTGCGCCTGCAGGTACGGGTGGCCGGCATTGCCAACAGCCGCCACATGCTGGTGGACGAAAACGGTATTGCGCTCGACAACTGGGAAGCCCTGTTGGAACAGGCGCCGGCAGCCAGTCTCGATGACTTTGTGCAGGCGGTGGTGGAAAAGAACCTGCCCAACTCCGTATTTGCCGACATCACCGCCCACGAGGTGGTGGCACAGGTATATGAGCGACTACTGGAAAAAAGCATCGCCGTGGTGGCCTGTAATAAAATCGCGGCCTCTTCGGTTTACAGCCGCTACAAACACCTCAAAGAGCTCTCGCGGGAGTTCAACGCACCGTTCCTCTTTGAAACCAACGTGGGAGCCGGACTGCCCGTTATTGGCACCCTCAACGACCTGCTGCGCAGCGGCGACCGGGTGCAGAAGATGGAAGCCGTGCTCAGCGGCACCCTCAACTTCGTATTCAATCACTACGATGGCAGCCGCAGTTTCGCCGATGTGGTGCGGCAGGCACAGGAGGAAGGCTATACCGAACCCGATCCGCGCCTCGACCTCAGCGGTACCGACGTGATGCGTAAGATCATGATCCTGGCCCGCGAAGCAGGCGTTCCGCTGGAAATGGATGAAATTGTGTGCAACGGCTTTCTGCCGGAGAGTTGTTTTAAGGGCAGCGTGGACGATTTCTACCGGCAGATGGCCGCGGAAGAAAGTCATTTCCAGGGGCTGCTGAAGGAAGCGCAGGGCGCTGGCTGCAAACTCAAATTCGTGGCCCGCTTTGAACACAACGAAAGGGGCGTGCATGCATCCGTTGGGCTGCAGCACATTGCCCCTCACAGCGATTTTTATCACCTTTATGGCAAAGACAACCTGGTGCTGTTTTATACCGACCGGTATGCAGAACAGCCGCTCGTGATCAAAGGAGCGGGCGCCGGCGCAGAAGTAACCGCCAGCGGCGTGTTTGCCGATATCCTGCGGGCCGTATGATCACCCGGTAAAAACCATGAACACAATGAACCATCCGCTGCATCCTTCAACCAATGCCCCCCAACCTGCCACACCCGGTTGGGTGGAAGTGCACAGCCCGGCCACGGTGGCCAACCTGGTGTGCGGCTTCGACATACTGGGCCTGGCGCTGGAACAACCGTACGACCGCATGCGCCTGCAGCTGCTCGACGAGCCGGTGGTGCGCATCAGGCACCACGATGCTCACGGACTGCCCACCGACCCGCTGCAGAACGTGGCGGGTGTGGTATTGCTGGAGATTATGCGGCAGACGGGCAACGCCTTTGGCTTTTCGTTGGAAGTGGAAAAACACATCAAACCCGGCAGCGGCCTCGGCTCCAGCGCAGCCAGCGCGGCCGGCGCGGCCATAGCGGCCCACCACCTGTTGCAGCAGCGGTTCAGCCTCCGCGAGCTGGTGCAATTTGCGATGATCGGCGAAAAACTGGCAACCGGGGTGAAGCACGCCGACAACATCACCCCCTGCATCCTTGGCGGCATCACCCTCATCCGCTCCATCCACCCGCTCGACATCGTGCAGCTGAACGCGCCCAACCTGCATGCCGCCGTCGTGCATCCGCAGATCGAAGTGAAGACCAGCGATGCCCGGCAGATCCTGCGCAAGGAAGTGCTGCTGAAAGATGCCATCCGGCAATGGGGCAATATCGCGGGACTGGTGGCCGGCTTTGAAAAAGGCGATTACGACCTCATCGGCCGCAGCCTGGAAGATGTGATCATTGAACCCGTTCGCAGCATCCTCATTCCCGGCTTCGACGAGGTGAAAACCAAAAGCCGGGAAGCGGGCGCACTGGGCGGAGGTATTTCCGGCAGCGGGCCTTCCATTTTCATGCTTTGCCGGGAGCAGGCAACGGCCCAAACGGTGGCAGGCATCATGGAAGAGGTGTACCACCGCCTGGGCATTGATGCTAAAGTCTATGTAACAACCGTAAAGAAAACCGGGGTGGAGGTACAATCCGCGTGATCAAAAAAAGAACAGTGATTCCGATCAACCACCCGCAAACCCAAACAACCAGTGAAGTACTATAGTCTGAACCAGCAATCACCCCGGGTGGGGTTCCGGGAAGCCACCCTCCGGGGGCAGGCGCCCGATAAAGGCCTTTATTTTCCGGAAACCATCCCGCAGGTGGATAAGAGCCTGCTGGAGAACATCGAATCCTGCAGCGAAGAAGAAATTGCGTTCCGCGTCATTCGTCCCTACGTGGCGGGGGAGATACCCGATGCTGCACTGCAGCGTATCGTTGGCGAAACCGTTAACTTTCCCGTACCCCTCGTAGCGGTAACCGGCGATATTTTCTCCCTCGAACTGTATCACGGTCCCACGCTCGCCTTCAAAGACACCGGCGCCCGTTTCATGAGCCGCTGCCTGGGCTACTTCGTACAAAGCGGACAAGTGAGCGCCGGCACACGCAGTGGCAAAATCGTGGTGCTGGTTGCCACCAGCGGCGATACGGGTGGCGCCGTAGCCAACGGATTTTACGGCGTGGAAGGCGTGGAGGTGGTGATCCTGTATCCCTCCGGAAAAGTGAGCAAAGTGCAGGAACAACAGCTTACCACACTGGGAAAGAATGTACATGCACTGGAAGTGGACGGCACCTTCGACGATTGCCAGCGGCTCGTAAAACAGGCATTCGCTGATGCATCGCTCCGCGAACATTGCTTTCTCACGTCCGCCAACTCCATAAACGTGGCCCGCTGGCTGCCGCAGCAGTTCTACTATTTCTTCGCGTGGAAGCAATGGCGGCAATCGGGAAGAGGAGAGACCCCGCCCATTTACTGCGTACCCAGTGGTAATTTCGGCAATATCTGTGCCGGCATCCTGGCTCACCTGGGCGGACTCCCGGCATCGCATTTCATTGCGGCCTGTAACGCCAACGATGTGGTACCCCGCTTTTTGCAGACAGAGCAGTATGAACCCCGACCGGCCGTGGCTACCCTCTCCAACGCAATGGACGTGGGTGATCCCAGTAACTTCATCCGGATCCTGGAATTGTTTCAGCACCGCTTTCCCGCACTGAGCCAACTGCTTTCAGCTGTAAGTGTGACCGATGCGGTGACCACCGAAACCCTGTTGCAGGTATACCGGCAGCACCACTACCTCCCGGATCCGCACGGAGCCGTGGGCTTCCGGGCGCTGGAAGATTACCTGCTGGCACATCCCGGGCAGCAAGGCATTGTACTGGAAACCGCCCACCCAGTGAAATTTTATGATGTGGTGGAACCTGTCACCGGCAACCCGATACCCCTGCCGCCGGCTGTTGCGGCTATCATGAACCTGCCGAAGCAGGCCAGGTCCCTGGCAGCTAACTACGACGAACTGCAGGATTTTCTTAAAAAAATCTGAAGCGCACGGGAGCAAAGAATTGTTCGGATATTTGCACCCGGCACATGCACGACATCGAACCATATTACAACTGGCGGCACATCTACACCAGCGAAGAAGATGAACATTCGCCGTTCTTCGGCCGGGAGTACTCGGAATTTGAATTTACGCAAACCATCTACAACTATTACATTCACCCGCAATGGGATGATTTTGGCAGCCGCACCACTTACCTCAAAGTGCTGATGGCCGACTACAATGAAGGATACACCGTGATTGAACTCATCGGGGAATGGAACGATGCCATTGAAAACGATATCATGACCCTCAAACGGGAGGTGATGGACAAGTTCATGGCGGCCGGCATCTTCAAATTCATCCTTATCGCCGAAAATGTGCTGAACTTCCACGGCAGCGACCGCGACTACTACGAAGAGTGGTACGATGAAGTGACCGAAGAAAATGGTTGGGTGGTGGTGGTGAATATGCCGGAACAAACCCAGTACGACTTCCGGAAGCTGAAACTGCAGCGCTACCTGGAGTTAATGGAAGTTGACAACTGGCGCATCTACAAACCCTTCCACTTATTCCGGAAAATTGACGGAGAACTAAACCTGCGGCTGACGGTGTAACCCACTAAACACTGCCGGTCTTTCCCGTTTATATGTCGCTGTAATGCCCAACCAACACAGCAGGCGGACACTGGAAATAAACCCTGTATTTACGCAATCGTTTCCGGCTTAAACGCACAGGTTGTTAACGGTTAAAATCATCTGAAAATAAGCGTATTTCAGGCTGTTTTTTATGCAAGATCGGCCTGACAATGAACTTTTTGAGGCTTCAAACCTTAAATTTGCACGGCTTTCACAAAACCAATTTTACGTATGACCTGGAAACAGATGTTCACTTCTTCGGTAGGGAAAAAATTAGTGATGGGCCTCACGGGTATTTTCCTGATCAGCTTCCTTGTGGTGCATGCCGGCATCAACGCCTGTATTTTCGCAGATCTCGATGTATTCAATCCCGACGATAACGGCAGCATGTTTAACCGGGCGGCCCATTTCATGGGGTCCACCGTGGTAATCCGCATTATGGAAGTAGGCTTGTTTGCGGGGATTATCCTGCACATTCTCCAGGGCTACCTGCTCGAGCTGCAGAACCGCAGGAGCCGGGGGGTAGGTTATGCCAAACCCATGGGAAATGAGGGCAGCAAATGGTACAGCCGCAGCATGGGACTGCTGGGCACACTCATTCTCCTGTTCCTGATCCTGCACCTGAGTCATTTCTGGGTGCCGGCGCGTTTTACCCACGAAGGCCTGGACCCGGTGGTGTATAACGGCGTGGTGATGCACGATATGTTTGGCCTGATGAAAATCACGTTCAGTGAATTGTGGGTGGTGATTGCGTATGTTTTGGGTTGCTTTTCGCTGTTCTGGCACCTCATGCATGGCTTCCTCAGCGCCTTTCGCACCCTGGGCCTCAGCAACAAACGCTATGTGTTGCTGTTAAACTCCATTGGCGTGGGTTACTCGGTGATCATTTCATTGCTGTTCGCCGCCATGCCCGTGGCCATGTACCTTAAATGGGTGGAATAACCGGGATTGTGGGAAGGGCATCGCAGCTAAGCGCACCCAAAGTTGAACAGACAAGAAATAGTTGCTCTACAAAAAATAATTTCGATTCAAACCAACGATATGCTGAATTCAAAAATTCCTGCCGGTCCGTTAGACAGCAAGTGGAAGCAATACAAGGCTACCTGTAAACTGGTGAATCCCGCCAACAAACGTAAGCTGGAAATCATCGTGGTGGGCACCGGCCTGGCCGGGGCATCGGCGGCCGCCTCACTGGCCGAACTGGGCTATCAGGTAAAAGCTTTCTGCTTCCAGGACAGCCCCCGCCGTGCCCACTCCATTGCGGCGCAGGGTGGTATTAACGCCTCCAAAAACTATCAGAACGACGGCGACAGCGTCTATCGTTTGTTTTACGATACCATCAAGGGCGGCGACTACCGGGCGCGGGAATCCAATGTGCACCGGCTCGCGGAAGTAAGCGGTAGTATCATTGACCAGTGTGTGGCACAGGGTGTTCCTTTTGCCCGCGAATACGGCGGTCTGCTCAGCAACCGGTCGTTTGGCGGTACCCAGGTGCAACGTACGTTCTACGCCGCCGGCCAGACCGGTCAGCAGCTGCTCATCGGCGCCTACCAGGCCCTGGAGCGGCAGGTAGCGCTGGGAAACGTACAGATGTACAACCGGCATGAAATGCTCGACGTGGTGGTGATTGACGGAAAAACCCGGGGCATCATCTGCCGCAACCTGGTAACCGGCGAACTCGAACGTCATTTCGGGCATGCGGTACTGTTGTGCAGCGGCGGATACGGCAACGTTTTCTACCTCAGCACCAACGCCATGGGCAGCAACGTCACCGCCGCCTGGAAAGCACACAAGAAAGGCGCTTACTTTGGCAACCCCTGCTTCACACAAATTCACCCCACCTGTATACCGGTGAGCGGCGACCACCAGAGCAAACTTACCCTCATGAGTGAGAGCCTTCGCAACGATGGACGCATCTGGGTACCCAAGCAGCAGGGCGATAGCCGCAAACCCAACGAAATCCCCGAAGAAGAACGGGATTACTACCTCGAACGCCGCTATCCCGCCTTCGGTAACCTGGTTCCACGCGATGTGGCGTCCCGGGCCGCGAAAGAGCGCTGCGATGCGGGCTACGGCGTAGGTTCCAGCAAACAGGCGGTGTATCTCGATTATGCCGATGCCATTCAGCGCTATGGCAAAATTGAAGCCAATAAACGCGGTATCCAGGCCGATGCAGCCACCATCACGGCCATGGGTAAAGAAGTGGTGAAGGAAAAGTATGGTAACCTGTTCGACATGTACGAAAAGATTACCGGCGAAAACCCGTACGAAGTGCCCATGCGCATCTATCCCGCCGTACACTATACCATGGGAGGCCTGTGGGTGGATTATGAACTGATGACCACGGTGCCCGGCCTCTACGCACTTGGCGAAGCGAACTTCAGTGACCACGGCGCCAACCGGCTCGGCGCCAGCGCCCTGATGCAGGGACTGGCCGACGGATACTTCGTGATTCCCTACACCATCGGTAACTACCTGGCCGATGACATCCACACCAAACCCATCCCCACCGACCACCCGGCCTTTGCAGAAGCCGAAAGCCAGGTGCGTGACAGGATTCATCTGCTGATGAACATCCAGGGTACGAAGACGGTGGAAAGCTTTCACAAGCGGTTGGGTAAAATCATGTGGGACAAATGCGGTATGAGCCGGAATGCAGAAGGACTGAAACAAGCTATTCGCGAAATACAGCAGCTGAAGCAGGAGTTCTGGAGTGATGTGCGCATCCCCGGCAACATCAACGAAATGAACCCCGAACTCGACAAAGCCAACCGCGTTGCCGACTTCATTGAGCTGGGCGAACTCATGTGCCTTGATGCCCTCCAACGCGAAGAAAGCTGCGGTGGTCACTTCCGCGAAGAGCACCAGACACCCGAAGGAGAGGCCCTGCGTCACGACGACCAGTTCATGTACGTATCAGCGTGGGAAATGAAAGGTGAGCACGAGTGGGAACTCCACAAGGAGGAGCTGCTGTATGATGTGGTGAAGCCGAGTCAGCGAAGCTATAAATAATGTGGTAATGTAGCAATGTGTAAATGTGGTAAAGTGCAGGAAGGAAGAGTGGAATGGATTTGATAGGATTGAATGCGAAGCAGCAACGTGACGGAATTTGAATTTTTGGTAATTTGTGTGGGTAACCTTATTGCTAACTTTTAAATTTCTAGACATGAAAAACTACCGCGAAATGTCATTGTTGACAAAACACTTTCTTTTGCTTTAGACACAATTGAGTTCATTGAAATTCTTGAAAACGAAAGGAAATATGTAATTGCCCGGCAATTGCTACGTTCCGCTACAGCAATTGGCGCCAGTGTTTTTGAGGCACAACAGGCAGAAAGCAGATCGGATTTCATACACAAAATGAAAATTGCAGCCAAAGAGGCCCACGAAACATTATATTCGCTACTCCTGTGCGAACAAAGTAAGCATTATCCAACTGATAAAAGATTACTGCTGCAGAATGAGGAGATCATAAAAATTATTTCAAAAATCATCTCATCTGCAAAAGGGAGAATACCTGGTTTCATCTGGACAATAATTTTTGCATTTACACATTTACACATTTTCAAATTTTCACATTAATTATATGGAACATAAAAATATCAACCTCAAACTGAAGGTTTGGCGGCAGAAAAACAAAGACGACAAAGGCGGGTTTGAAACCTACCAGGCCAACAACATTTCCACGGAAATGAGTTTCCTGGAGATGTTCGACGTGCTGAACGAAGAACTCATTGCGGAGGGAAAGGACCCTGTGGCCTTTGACCACGACTGCCGCGAAGGGATCTGCGGAATGTGCAGTATGTACATCAATGGCCGTCCGCACGGACCCTGGGAGGCCAATACCACCTGCCAGCTGCACATGCGGGCCTTCAACGACGGCGACACCATCGTGGTGGAGCCCTGGCGCGCCAAGGCCTTCCCCGTCATCAAAGACCTGATGGTGGACCGTTCGGCCTTTGACCGCATCATTCAGGCCGGGGGGTACATATCCGTAAATACCGGCAACGCGGTGGACGGCAACTCCATCCCCATTGAAAAAGAAAAAGCGGATGCTTCTTTTGCCGCCGCCATGTGCATCGGCTGTGGCGCCTGTGTGGCAGCCTGTAAGAACAGCAGCGCTATGCTCTTCACCAGCGCCAAAGTAGCCCATTTGTCGCTGCTGCCGCAGGGTGATCCCGAACGAAGCACCCGCGTGCTGAACATGGTGGCGCAGATGGACAAAGAAGGGTTTGGCGCCTGCACCAACACCGGCGCCTGTGAGGCCGTTTGTCCAAAAGAAATCGGCATTACCAACATTGCCCGGCTCAACGCGGAATACACCGCCGCCAGCCTTACGGCAGCCAAATAACCCGGTTTCCGGTTACCACAACCTCCTGCAGCGACAGGAGGTTTTTTTTTGCCCGCTGCGCCCATTGGTAAAACAAACCGGCGGCGGGACAATAAATTTTAAATTTATCCATTCTAATTCCAGAAATACAACCCATCCGGCTCCTGTTGGCAACCATATTACTGCTTTTAGTGAACTGTACCGCCCGGGCACAGCAGGGACCCTCATTTTCCAACCTGCGCATCAAAAAGATCAGTACACGCGACAGCACAGTGCAACTTGACAGCCTCAGCATCGTACCCCAAACCTTCCGCGCCTCCGGCCTGACGGAGAAAAACTACCGGCTCGATGAATGGAACGCCGTCTTCACCTGGCTGCAGCCACCGGCAGCCGATTCGGTGGAAGTGAGCTACCGCGTATTTCCCTTCCGGCTCACGGCAGGGGTGCAGCGCATGGACTTTGAATCCGTCAAGAACAACTTTATCACCCGACCCATCACGCCGGAAGGAGCCGATGGTCCCGGCAAGGGATTGTTTGACTTTGGAAACGTTAATTACAACGGTAGTTTCGGACGCGGCATCAGTTTCGGTAACAACCAGGACGCCGTGGTGAACGGCCTGCTCAACCTGCAGATCAACGGAATGATCGGCGACAGCATGCAACTCTCCGCTGCGCTCACCGACAATAACATCCCCATCCAGGCGGAAGGCAACACCCAGCAGTTGAATGAATTTGACCAGGTATGGATCCAGCTGAAAAAGAAAGGCTGGCAGCTCAACCTGGGCGATATTGACATCCGGCGCAACGACGCCTACTTCCTGAGCTTCTTTAAACGGTTGCAGGGCGCGGCCTTCCAGACCGAAAACAAAGTCTTCCGCAACAGCAAAAACTCGCTGCTGGTAAGCGGAGCAATTGCCAAGGGTAAGTTCAACCGCTACGTATTCCAGGGGCAGGAAGGTAACCAGGGACCCTACCGGTTGCAGGGGCCCAACGGCGAACTGTTCTTCATCGTTCTGGCCGGCACCGAACGGGTCTTTATTGACGGCGAGCTCATGCAACGGGGCGAAGACCAGGACTACATCATCAACTACAATACCGCTGAAGTGACCTTCACCCCCCGGCGCATGATCAACAAAGACCGCCGGATCCAGATAGAATTTGAATACGCCGACCGTAACTTTCTCAATTCGCAGTTTTTTATCAGCAACCAGCTGGAAGTAAACCCCCGCCTGCAGATACGGGTCAACGCTTTTTCCAATACCGATTCCAAAACCTCGTCCATCAACCAGCAGCTGACCACCGAACAGAAGATTTTTCTCGCACAGGCGGGCGATGTACCCGATGGGGCCCTGTTTTCCTCGGTTGTGCGGGACACTTTTTCCATCAACCGCATCTTTTACCGCCTCACCGATACCATCGTCAATGGGATCCCGTATGATTCGGTACTGGTGTTTACCCCCTTTGCACTGCCCGATGTGTACAGCGCCGCCTTTATTGACGTAGGGGAGGGCAATGGCGACTATGTACAGGAGGTGATTGGTGCCAACGGCCGCACTTTCCGCTGGGTGGCCCCGCAGGGAGCACGAAAAAGCGGCCGCTTTGCGCCGGTGGTGCGGCTGATTGCCCCGCGCAGCCAGCAGATGGTGACCGGGGGCGTGGATTACCGCCTCAGCAACCGGCTCCTGCTGAAGTCGGAACTGGCGCTGAGCCGTTTTGATCTGAATACTTTTTCCGAAAAAGAAAAAGGAAATGACGCGGGCCTCGCCGGCCGGATACAGCTGCAGTACCAGAGTCACCCCTCGGGAGCTGCGCCCCGCGTACTGCGCTATAAAGTCAATACTTCATACGAACAGGTGCAGGAGAACTTCCGGGCGCTGGAACGGTTGCGGCCGGTGGAATTTACCCGCGAATGGGGCCTGCCCATCTTTCTGCAGCAGGAAAAAGAACAGCTGGCCGAAGCATCGCTGGAAATGGATCGCGGTGAACGCAACAAAGCGGCCATCACATTGCAGCACTACCGCCGCGGAGCGCTGTTCAACGGCTGGCGCAGCATCGTGCACCACACCATCCGCGAAAAAGGGTGGGTGTGGGACGGACGCTTTAACTATTCTTCCACCGACAGTGGCAGCACCCGGGGCTATTTCCTGCGTCCGCAGGTGGGAATCAAACGCACGTTCAGCAAGCTGGCCCAACTGGAAGCAGGAGGGGAGTATTACCTCGAGCACAACGAACTGCGCAACCGCAGCACCGACTCGCTCAGCGCTCTTAGCTTCGGCTGGGATGTGTGGACGCTGTTCCTGCGGTCGGCGGAGCGGGCCAACAAGTGGGGCTTCAACTTCTTTTCGCGGCGCGACCGGCTGCCATTGGGCAAAACCATGGAGCAGGTAGACCGCAGCTTCAACTACAACGCCTACCTCGAGCTGATGGAAAACGAACGTCACCAGCTGCGCCTCACCGCCACGCTGCGTGACCTGGTGGTGTACAACCCCGGCCTCACCAACCTGCAACCGGAGCGGACCCTGCTGGGACGGACCGAATATTTTGTGAATGAATGGAAAGGTTTACTCACAGGCAATCTCCTGTATGAAATCGGCTCAGGGCAGGAGCAACGGCGCGACTTCTCCTACCTTGAAGTGCCGGCCGGGCAGGGCGAATACACCTGGAACGATTACAACGGCGACGGCATCCCGCAACTCAACGAATTTGAACTGGCCCAGTTCCGCGACCAGGCCCGCTACATCCGGGTATTTACCCCCACGCTGGATTTCATCCGCGCCAGCTACAACCAATTCAACTACACCGTCAACCTCAATCCCCGGGCCGTACTGGATCCGGCAAAAACCAATGGCTTTGGCAAACTTCTTGGCCGCTTTTCGGGCCAGGCCGCCCTGCAGGTATTTAAAAAAGAAATCACCGGCAAGAACTTTCAACTCAATCCCTTTTCCCGGCCGGGGGTTGACACCAACCTCATATCGCTCAATGCCGTGATGAGCAACACCCTCTTTTACAACCGAACCAGCAGCGTGTGGGGATTTGAAGTTACGCACCTGCGCAACAGCAACCGGAGCATCCTGACCTACGGATTGGAAACCCGTACGCTGCGGGAGATCAACAACCGCCTTCGCTGGAACCTCAACAAGCGCATTGCCACTTCGGCCAACCTGCGTTTCATCAAGAACCGGCTGGAAACGCCGGCTTTCAACAACCGTAATTTCTTCCTCCATCAAATTACCCTGGAACCCACCGTCAGTTTCCAGGAAGGAACCAAATACAGGTTCTCGCTCAGTTACCGGTACGAGCACAAAGACAACCAGGAAGGCTTGCAGGAGCAGGCCCGCATCCATTCCCTGATCACCGAAGCACGGTACAATGTGCTTTCCAGCAGTACCATCAACGGCAAACTGCAGTTCAGCAACATCCGGTTCACGGGCGCCAACAACAACAGCACGGTGGCGTTCATCATGCTCGACGCGTTGTTGCCCGGCCGAAACTTTGTGTGGAACCTCGATTTCACCCGGCGTCTTGCCAACAACATGGAGATCAGTTTCCAGTACGATGGCCGCAAACCGGGTGAAGGCAAAACCATCCACACCGGGCGGGCTTCGGTACGGGCCCTGTTCTAATTAAAACCGGCACCCTTGCGGATGCCGGCCAGCTTCAGAGGTACATTGTTTGAATGTGAAGCGATTTCCTATTTCAGATTTTTGGAGCCTTCCCCGATTTTAAACCCGTTATTATAGATGGCTACTTTGTACACACCGGTGGTGAACTTCACGCCCGGTTTCCATTCCACGGTTACCGGTGTGGGCTTGCCGGCGCTGAAGTTAACAACGCTCTTTTTGGTAAACACCTGCTCGCCTGCATCGCGGGAAGTGAAACGACCACTTCCGAGCGCTTCGTTGCTTACCACCTGTCCACCAGGATCAGTGATCACTACAAAGATCTCTTTGCTGCCTTCTTCGCCAACGCGGTTAAACACATCGAAGGTTACGCGGATCATATCCACGCGTTTGGCACGGGTCTTTTCCACTTCCTTGCCGCTCCGGCGCTCATCAATGGTAACGATGTTGATATTGTTGGCATTGAGCGTGGAAGCGACGTCCAGCTTTTCTTCCACCTGCTGCTTCTGCTGGCGGGTTTGATCGTATTCCTGCTGCAGATTTTGTTTCTGGGTAATCAGCTCTTGCTTCTCAGTTTTCAACTGCAGGTTTTCTGTGCGCAGTTCTTCCACTTCCTGCACGTAGCCGGAAATCTTGCTGTTGAGTTCTGTGATCAGGCGCCGGGCTTCGGCCAGGTCGGCCTCCGTTTTATTCTGCTTGTTGAGCAATGCCTGGATGCGTGATTTCAGGTTTTGCACCTCGGTATTGCGGGAACGCACGATGCTGTCCATATTGGCGTTCATGGACGTAAGTTCATCCAGCCGCTGCAACGCCGAATTGTATTCCGTTTGTATGGCATCTTTTGTACTGTCGCTGGTGGTAAGCTGTGTCTGCAGCTGCGTGGTAAATTCTTTTGTCTTGGACTTGTCGAAGATCAGGTATCCCCAGGTGCCCAGCAGGGCGGTGATAAGAAGTCCGTATACCAGGTTGCGGTTGTCTTTTTTCGGTGCAGGATCCGGAGTTTCCTGCGGAGTTGCCGAAGGATAATTAGAATACGTCATAATGTTTGTTTTAAGATTTCTACCTAAATTTAAGCATGGCCGAGCACACTTCCATTGAACCGGAGCAACTTTTACTAATTGATTTGGAAACAGTTCCCCAGCATGCCTCTTTCACATCGCTGCCCGATGCATGGAAAGGGCTTTGGGCAGACAGGGTTTCCAAAACCATGCCAGAAAATTCCGATCCAGCAGAAATGTATGAACAACGGGCCGGCATACACGCGGAATTCGGCCGCATCATCTGCATCAGCACCGGCTTTTTTTACACCGATGCGGGCGGAAGACGCTGCTTCCGCCTGCGCTCCTGCAATCACCCCGATGAAAAAACGCTATTAGCCGATTTTATCGGCCAGGCCGACGCCTTCCGGAAGAAAAATCCCCGCTTTTCCTTCGCGGGCCACAACATCCGGGAATTCGATATTCCTTTCATCTGCCGGCGGCTGCTGATCAACCAGCTGCCGCTGCCCGACTTCCTCGACTTCAGCGGCAAAAAACCCTGGGAAGTGAACCTGGTTGATACCCTGCAACGCTGGAAATTCGGTGATCATAAAAACTACAGCTCCCTCCAGCTGCTTGCACATGCCCTCGGCATTGAAACACCCAAAGCCGACATGGACGGCAGCATGGTGAAAGATGTCTATTACAAAGAAAAGGACCTTGAACGTATTACCGCCTACTGCGAACGGGATGTGGTGGCCGTTGCCCAGGTCCTGCTCCGCTTTTTACATTTGCCGCTTATGCCGGCAGCCAATATTTTTGTGGCACCAAAATCATGAGTGCAGAAAAAATTGCCGCCAGCTGGAAGAAAAAGCAATTCAAACCGGTCTACTGGTTCGAAGGGGAGGAAGACTATGTCATTGACCAGCTGGTGCATGCCGCCGAGCATACCCTTCTTTCGGAAGCGGAAGCGGGCTTCAACCTGAGTGTTTTCTATGGCAAGGATGCCAGCTGGAGCGATGTGGTGAATGCCTGCATGCGCTACCCCATGTTTTCCGAAAAACAGGTGGTCATTCTCAAAGAAGCCCAGCAAATGAAGGAGCTGGATAAGTTGGAAAATTATATCGCCAACCCGCTGTCTTCCACGATTTTTGTTGTGGCCCACAAAGAAAAGAAAGTGGACGGCCGCAGCAAACTGGCCAAACTGCTGAAAGATAAAGCAGAAGTGCTGACCACGGCAAAAATGAAAGACAACCAGTTGCCGGGCTGGACGCAGCAATACATGGAGAGTAAAGGTTACCAACCTTCCTACAAAGCCGTGCACCTGCTTACTGAACACATCGGCAACGATTTGAGCCGGATTGCCAACGAAGTGGATAAGCTGGTGCTGAACCTGCAGGGGCGTACCACCATCACCGAAGAAGACATTGAAACCTATGTGGGCATCAGCAAGGAGTACAATGTATTTGAACTGGTGAACGCCGTAGGCAAAAAACAACTGGCCCGGGCCATCCAGATTGTGCAATATTTTGAAAGCAATCCCAAGGCGGCCCCCATTCAATTAATACTGCCTTCGTTATACGGTCACTTTTCCAAAGCATTGATGGTATCCGGCATCCAGGGCGACGACAACCTGGCCGCCCAACAAATGGGAATGAAAAGCAGTTTTTTTATAAAAGAGTTCCGCACCACCATATCCCTCTACGGCCAGGAAGGCATTCACGCCGCATTGTTGCTGCTGCACGAATACAACCTGCGCAGCGTAGGCATCCGCAACGCCGGCTACGACGATGCTTCCCTGCTGAAGGAAATGCTCTATAAAATGATGATGTAACCCCATAACCAGCAACCAATAACCAGCAACCCGTAACTTTCCCCATGCCATTAATGAAATCCATCTCCGGCATCCGCGGCACCATTGGCGGCACTCCCGGCGAGAACCTGACCCCTGTTGATATTGTCAACTTTACCGCAGCCTACGCCACACTGCTGCTGCAGGAAGGCAAAGGGCGCAAAGTGGTGGTGGGTCGCGACGGCCGCATGAGTGGCCCCCTGGTGCAGGAACTGGTGATGCAAACCCTGGTGAGTATGGGCATGGAGGTGGTAGACCTGGGCCTCAGTACCACCCCCACCGTGGAAATGGCCGTTGTGTTTGAACAGGCAGCAGGCGGCATCATCATCACCGCCTCCCACAACCCCAAACAGTGGAACGCACTCAAATTACTGAATGAAAAAGGGGAGTTTATCAGTACCACCCTGGGAAAACAGCTGTTGGACGTTGCCGCGGCACAGGCTTTTCATTTCGTTCCGGTGGATGAACTGGGTACCATTCTGCCCGGTACCGGTTTATTGGAGCAGCACATACAAGCCATCCTGGCCCATCCGTTGGTCGACCGTTCCGCCATCGCAGCCCGGGGCTTTAAAATAGTGGTGGATGCCATCAACAGTTCCGGCGCCCTGGCCGTTCCGGCCCTCCTGCAGGCGCTGGGAATTACCAGTTTCACCGTATTGAACGGGGAGATGCACGGCAATTTTGTGCACAACCCCGAGCCTTTAGCGGAACACCTCACTGAACTGTCGGCTGCCGTGGTGGACCAGCAGGCCGACCTGGGAATTGCCGTGGATCCCGATGTGGACCGGCTGGTCTTTGTATGTGAAGACGGACGTCTCTTTGGCGAAGAATACACCCTGGTGGCGGTGGCCGACTATGTGCTGCAACACCGCAAAGGAAACACCGTCTCCAATCTTTCCTCCACCCGTGCCCTGCGGGACGTAACCCGGAAGCACGGAGGAACTTATTATGCCAGCGCAGTAGGAGAGGTGAACGTAGTGGAAAAAATGAAAACCGTGGACGCCGTCATAGGAGGGGAGGGGAACGGCGGCGTCATTGACCCGCACCTGCATTACGGGCGTGATGCACTGGTGGGCATTGCCCTGTTTCTGAGTCACCTTGCAAAAAGCGGCGCAACGGCCACCGGTTTGCGGGCCACCTACCCCAACTACCACATGAGCAAAAACAAAATTGATCTGCAACCCGGCACCGATGTTGCGGCCATCCTGGCGAAAATCCAGCGGCAGTTTGCGGCGGAAGAAGTGAACACAACCGATGGCGTGAAGATTGATTTCGCCGACGGATGGGTACACCTCCGGGCCAGCAACACCGAGCCCATCATCCGTATCTATGCCGAGGCCGGCAACCCGGAAAGAGCCGATGCGCTGGCTCAGGACCTGCTGCAACGCATGGCCGCACTGGAGCAAAAAGGATGATCGCCGCGCCGAAAGCCATTATATTTGCGACACCGCTTCCATGAGCAACCGCATCTATTTAGATAATGCCGCCACCACCGCCCTCGACCCCGGGGTGCTGGAGGTCATGCTGCCCTATCTCCGCGATAAATTCGGAAATCCCTCCTCCATTTATTCCTACGGGCGGGAAACAAGGCTGGCCATTGAAAATGCCCGAAAAAGCGTTGCCCGTATTCTTAACGCCCACCCGGCCGAAATCTTTTTCACCAGTGGCGGCACCGAAAGCTCCAACACCGCTATCTCCGGTGCAGTAAGGGACCTGGGTTGCCGGCGCATCCTTACTTCACCCATTGAGCACCATGCCACGCTGCACACGGTGGAATACCTCACTAAACGAAAGGAAGCACGGGTGGAATACCTGCGGGTGATGAATGACGGGCACGTGGATCTTGACCACCTGCGGGAACTGCTGGCTGCTTCGGACGAGAAAACGCTCGTGAGTCTTATGCATGCCAACAACGAAATTGGCAACCTCACCGACCTGCATGCGGTGGGCAACCTGTGCAACGACTTCGAGGCCATCTTCCATTCCGATACCGTGCAAACGGTGGGACACTTTCCATTCGACCTCCGGAACACCCCCGTTCATTTCATTACCGGCTCCGCCCACAAATTTCACGGACCCAAAGGCGCCGGTCTGCTCTACATCAACGAAAACGTACGCATTCAGCCATTCCTCCATGGCGGCGGTCAGGAACGCAACATGCGGGCCGGCACAGAAAACGTGTACGGCATTGCCGGCTTTGCCAAAGCGCTGGAACAGGCAACCGAAAACCATGCGGCAGAGAGTGCGCATATACGCGAACTCAAGTACTACATGGCCCAACAGCTGCAGGCGAAGCTGCCCGCCGTATCCTTCAATGGAGACCCCTTCGGCGCCAGCAACTACACCGTGCTGAATGTAAGCTTTCCTCTATCAGAAAAATCCGAAATGCTGCTGATGAACCTTGACATGGCGGGGATCTGCGCTTCCGGAGGAAGTGCCTGCACCAGCGGCGCCCAGCAGGGGTCGCATGTGATCCAGGCCATCAACAGCAACCCCAACCAGGTTCCGGTGCGTTTTTCCTTCAGCAAATACAATACAAAGGCTGAAGTGGATACCGTGGTGGCCCGGCTGACAGATCTAATCTGACCGAAATCATACTTCCAACCCTTTACCGTTCTTTTACAACAGCAGGAATTGCGTCAATTTTCCTTAAAATTTCCTGTATGAACTCCCGTCGTAACTTCCTGAAGCAAAGCATGCTGGCATCGGGTGGACTACTGTTGGCCACGCCGGATGTATTCAGCTTTTCCATCCCGCAGGCAAACAAGGTCATTGTAATGGGCGCCGGATTTTCGGGCCTGGCCGCCGCCTTGCAACTGCGGAAAAGAGGCATGGATGTAATTGTGCTGGAAGCACGCGACCGACTGGGCGGACGTGTATTTACCTACACCCTTGATGCCAAAGAGAAACTCAACGTGGAACTGGGGGGCGAATGGATTTCAAAAGCCCAGAAACGGATACTCAGTCTTTGCGATGAGTTCGGACTGGGCCTGCAGGACAACCAGATGCAGGCACACCTCCTCTATAAAAACCAGTATTCTAAAGCAGGAGAGTGGGGAGTAAGCCCCGAATGGAACCGGCGGCTGGCCAAACTCAAAATTGACTTTGTGGACCTTCGGCCAGACGAACAGAATGAACTGGACAAACTTGACTGGTGGCGCTACCTCAACAACAATGGTTGCGACGGACGTGATCTGGACCTGCAGAACCTGACCGATAGCATTGATTTTGGCGAGACCATCCGGCAGGTATCGGCCTATGCCGCTATGAATCATTTCACCACCGTTGCCGAGCGCAAAGAGCTGCCGTATAAAATTGTAGGAGGTAATACGCGACTGGCTGAAGCCATGGCAGACCGCATCGGGCGTGACCGGATTAAAATCAACCACCAGGTACAGAAAATTGAACAAGGCAATAAAGTGCGCATAACCTGTACCAACGGGGTGGTATTTGAGGCCGATAAACTGATCTGCAGCATCCCCACGCAAGCCATGAAAAAAATTGATTGGTTCCCGCGGCTTCCGGTGGACAAAACCGAAGCCATTGACGAATTGCAGTACGGCCGGGCCAATAAAAACCTGCTCCTTTTCAACCGCCGCTTCTGGAAAGATGAAAGCTTCAGCATGGTGACCGACAGCACTTCGCACTTCTTTTACCATGGCACCAAAAACCAGCGCTCCGCAAAAGGTGTACTCATTTCTTATGCGGCCGGCGACAAAGCTGATGTGGTATCCAAACAAAACGATGCCGGCAGGGCTTTACTTATGCAGCAGGCATTGCAGCCCGCTTTTGGCACCGTACGCCCCTTCCTGGAAAAGCAATTTAATTATTACTGGGGGGATGATGAATTTTCAAAAGGTGCCTATGCCATCTACCGGCCGGGCCAATGGTTCCGGTTGCGACCGGCCTTGCGCAAACCGTTTATTCATACACTGTTTGCCGGCGAACACGTGGCCGATCTCCAGGGTTCCATGGAAGGTGCCATTGTGAGCGGCGAACAGGCTGCTGCTGCACTTACGTAGCATGGGGCAAGGGATGAATGAGTAAGTGAATGAATGAATGCCTTTGTGGGTGAAGGGGTGATTGAATCATACCTGTGCCTGCTGTATACCAATACGAGGTGTTACAACATCAATTTTTGGCAACGGACTCTTTTTTTATGTTGCCAAAAAGTGATACTTTTCAAAAAAAATTATCCATGTACATTCGCCTGATCCAACTGTTTTGCGCCTTCTTTTTGCTGGCCTTTGTTTCCTGCAAAGAAACCCCAAAGGAAGCAACTGCCTTCCCCGATTACCTCCTGCAATCCAATATTTATGAAGTAAATGTGCGGCAATACACGCCGGAGGGCACGTTTAAAGCTTTCGAGGCACATCTGCCCCGGTTGCGGGAAATGGGCGTAGACGTTCTTTGGTTCATGCCCATCACACCCATCAGTCTGGAAGACCGCAAAGGGGTATTGGGATCGTATTATGCCGTGGCCGACTACAAGGCCGTAAACCCTGAGTTTGGTACGATGGACGATTGGAAAGCATTGGTGAAAAAAGCACATGAAATGGGCTTTAAGGTGATCACCGACTGGGTGGCCAACCACACGGGAGCAGATAACCGCTGGTTGAAAAGCAACCCCGGCTTTTTTGTCCGCGACCGGATGGGAAAAGCTGTTTACGCGTTTGACTGGAGTGATACCCGCGACCTCGACTACTGGAATCCCCAGCTCCGCGACAGCATGACCCATGCGCTGAAATTCTGGGTAACCGAAACCGGCATTGACGGTTTCCGCTGCGATGTGGCCAGCGAAGTACCGCGCCTGTTCTGGGAGGATGCTATCCGGCAGTTGAAAGTGGTGAAACCTGATATCTTCCTGCTGGCCGAAGCAGACGTGGCCTGGGTGCATGATGCCGGATTCCACGCCAGCTACGGTTGGAGTGCCTTTGCGAAAATGAAAGAGGTGGCCGCCGGCACTGCTTCTCCGCGTGTATTGGACACCGTTATCCGCCACATGGAAGAGACCTTCCCTTCCAAAGCCCTAAAAATGTATTTTACCAGCAACCACGATGAAAACAGCTGGAACAAGGCCGACTATGCCACCATGCCTGGCGATGTGCATGCACCGTTCGCCGTGCTGAGCATGACCTGGAAAAACGCTCTTCCGCTGATCTACAGCGGGCAGGAAGAGCCGTTCCTGGATTCACTTTCCTTTTTCTACAAAGACACCATCACGTTTGGCAAATACGAAAGGGCACCGTTCTATAAAACTCTTTTGTCGTTGCGCAAGAGCACACCGGCCCTGGCGGTAGACGCTGCCTACACCCGCCTGGAAACCACCAGCGACGATGCCGTTTATGCCTACCTGCGGGAAAAAGGCGGGAAGAAAGTGCTGGTACTGCTCAACCTCTCCAAAGAGCCGCAAAGCTTTATGGTCAACCTGAGCCAGGGCGGAGAAGCCACCAATGTGTTCTCCGGCACAAAAGAACAACTGAGCGACGGTAAAAACTTTGAACTGGCTCCGTGGGGTTACCTGGTGTACAGTTTTTAATGAATGAAGGATTGAATGAATGAGTGAATGGGGTTGCGTTCCGCCGCCGCCGTGGTTCGTGTCCGCACGAACCACTTCAAGCCAGCCGCCGGCAGGTAATTTTCAATTTATCACAGCATACGATTTTCAACATTTACCCCTGCACACCCGGCCGAACGGACACCCATTTACCCATTTACACATTTCCACCTTCGCACATTTACACATTTGTAAACGCAACGTCCCGGACAACACACAAGTGGCAGAGAAAGAGTAGTGCCATCCCCGTGTATTCACCCTGCCTCCATCTTGAAAAAACCTAGCAAGGACAACCGGCACGATCAGAAATTGCCGAAGCTCAACGCCCGGATCAGGGCATCCGGCAGTGCGGGAAGTTTACGCCGCTCAATGAGGTAGGTGCTCAAAGCGGCAAGATCGCGGTAGATATAATGTTGATGCACCGCTCCCTCGAGGTAACCGGCCCCGGTGGTATTGCCCGTGCCCACCCGCATACCAATCATACGGCGCACCATCACATAGTGCTTGTGCCGCCAGCCGGCCAGCCAGTGATCGATTTCCACCAGGGCATCCAGCAACTGGAAAGAGGTCTGGAAAACCGGGAAATCGCGGTACAGCATGATAAAGAGGGCACTCCGCATGGCTGCCGCGCTGAAGCCGCCGGGATGGGCGCCGGGGCCCAGCAGTTGCTGATCAAAGTCCTGCAGCTTGTGTCGTTCCCGTTCCGTGAGACTGGCCTCGTACAGCGAACGGTAATCGCTCCAGAAGGGGTGGGGAGTGGGGTTGACCGTTGCTCCGGAATGGTAGTTCTCCCAATACCGCAGGTCAAAAAAGGGCATGCGTTCCAGCCAGCGGTTCACCAGCTGCAGAAGCGACGCGGTATGCTCCACCTGTTCAATTTCGGAGAAATCATGTTGCGTAAAGCCCCCCTCGTTGGTTCGCTTGTAGTAGTCTTGCTGGTGCCGTTTCTCCATCTGCAGCCCCAGCGTCGCTTCAATGAGGCGGAACTGCTTGCTCTGAAAACCGGAAGCCGGGGTGAGCAGGTTGCGGAACTCCAGGAAATCGAGCGGGGTCATGGTATCCAGGATGGTCACCTGCTGGTTCAGCAGTTCCAGGATGCGGATGACCCGGTGCAGACGGTGGCGGCAGAGGTTGAGGTCTTCGCTGTTGTCATCTACCTGGTCCCGGGAAAAGACCCCTTTTACATAATCCAGTTCAAACAGGATTTGTTTAAACCAGAGTTCGTAGGCCTGGTGGATGACGATGAACAGCATCTCATCGTGTGCCGGGGTTTGTCCCGGTTCAAAGCTGAGCGGATGCTGGCTGTCAAGCACCTGTTCCAGCCGCAGGTAAGAAGGGTAGTACTGCCCGTTGTCCATTTTCATACTGCATGCAATTTGGCGGCAAAGTAGTCCTAAATCCCCATATGAAGACAGGGAAGGGACCTCTCCATTTTTCAGCCTGGCGCTGAAGGAGAAAGAGTCCCGTTTTCTTTTCCACAACCGGCCCGAACTTGTTGAAAAAATAGCACGAAAACGGAGGGGTTTTTCCCTCTCAGAACGGGTGGTTTTTGGTATCTTTGGCGCCTTTGGAACGAACATATGGATCAAACAGAACAAACAATGGAAAACGGCCCGGAAAACAAGGGACGGATCATCCCGGTCAATATCGAAGAACAAATGAAAACGGCCTACATCGATTACTCGATGTCGGTCATCGTAGGACGGGCTCTTCCCGATGTGCGGGATGGACTTAAACCCGTACACCGGCGCATTCTGTTCGCCATGAACGAGCTGGGTATCCAGTACAACAAGCCCTATAAAAAAAGCGCCCGTATTGTGGGGGAGGTGCTGGGTAAGTACCATCCGCACGGCGACACCGCTGTGTACGATGCCATGGTACGCATGGCCCAGGAATGGAGCATGCGCTATACCCTCATTGACGGGCAGGGAAACTATGGCAACCAGGACGGCGACGGACCGGCGGCCATGCGTTACACTGAAGCCCGGATGGAGCGGCTTACCGAAGGAATGCTGGCAGATATTGACAAAGAAACCGTGGATTTCCAGCTCAACTTCGACGATTCGGAGAAGGAGCCTACGGTGCTTCCGGCCCGCATCCCCAACCTGCTGGTGAACGGCTCCAGCGGCATCGCGGTGGGGATGGCCACCAACATGATGCCCCACAACCTCAGCGAGGTGGTGGATGGCTGTATCGCTTATATTGACAACCGCGACATCAGCATTGAAGAGCTGATGCAGCACATCAAGGCACCCGACTTTCCCACTGCCGGCACCATCTACGGCATGGAAGGCATCAAAGGGGCGTACCACACCGGACGGGGTCGCGTGGTGCTGCGGGGAAAAGTGAATATTGAAACCAAAACGAGCGGGCGGGAGCAGATCATCATCACGGAAGTGCCCTACCAGGTGAACCGCGATACGCTTACCGATAAGATCGGCCAGCTGGTTAATGAGAAAGTGATTGAAGGCATTGTACACGTTAACAATGAAAGCAACCAGAAAGAGGGCACCCGCATTGTGGTGGACCTGAAGCGGGATGCGGTGGCCCAGGTGATTGTCAACCAGCTCTACAAATACACCGAACTGCAGACCTCCTACGGCATCAACAATGTGGCGCTGGTGAAAGGACGTCCCCGCACCCTCAACCTCAAAGACCTCATCTCCGAGTTTGTGGAGTTCCGCCACGAGATCGTGGTGCGCCGCGCCCGCTACGAACTGCGCAAGGCCCAGGAGCGCGCCCACATCCTGCAGGGATATCTCATTGCCCTCGATCACCTCGACGAGGTGATTGCCCTGATCCGGGCATCGGCCACACCGGATATTGCAAAAGAAAACCTGGTGAATGCCGGATGGGGACTGGATGAAATCCAGGCCAAGGCTATTCTGGAGCTACGCCTGCAGCGGCTCACCGGCATGGAGCGGGAAAAGATCAAGCAGGAATACGATGAACTGATGCAGCTGATTGCCCACCTGAATGAACTCCTTTCCAACGAAGGCATGCGGTTTGAGCTGATCAAAACCGAATTGCTGGAAATTAAAGACAGGTTCGGGGATGCCCGCAAAACGGAAATCACCTACCTCGATAATGAAGTGCGGATTGAAGACCTGATCAAGGAAGAAGATGTGGTGATCACCATTTCCCACCTCGGTTACATCAAGCGTACCAGCGCCACCGAGTACCGGCAGCAACGCCGGGGCGGCCGGGGAGCCATAGGCAGCAAAACCAGGGAAGAAGACTACATCGAGCATCTTTTTGTAGCATCCACCCACCATACGCTCCTGTTTTTCACCGAAAAAGGCCGGTGCTACTGGCTGAAGTCCTATGAAATACCGGAAGGCGACAAAACCAGCAAGGGCCGGGCCATCCAGAACCTGATGCAGATTCCGCCGGACGATAAGATCCGGGCGATCATTGATGTGAAGAACCTGGAGGATGGGGAATTTGTAAAAAGTCATTACATTGTCCTGTGCACCCGCAAGGGCATCATCAAAAAGACGCTTTTAGAAGATTTTAGCAGACGACGTGCAACCGGGGTGAACGCCATTACCATCGTGGAAGGAGACCAGCTCCTGGAAGCCCGGATGACCGACGGCAACAGCGAAATCATGATGGCCGTGAAAAGCGGGCGGGCCATCCGCTTCCCCGAAGAGAAAGTGCGTCCCACCGGACGTGGTGCCATCGGGGTGGCCGGCATTGAGGTGGATGATGAAAAAGACGAAGTGGTGGGGATGATCTGCGTGAACCGGGAAGATACCAGCCGTACCGTGCTGGTGGTGAGTGAAAAAGGATACGGCAAGCGGACAGCGGTGGACGAATACCGCATCACCAACCGGGGAGGTAAAGGGGTGAAGACCATCAGCGTAACCGATAAGACCGGGCCGTTGGTTGGACTGCTGGATGTGACCGGAAAAGAAGACCTGATGATCAGCTGCCGGAGCGGCATTACCATCCGTATGGCCATTGGCCAGATCAGCGAACAGGGCCGTGCCACCCAGGGTGTTAAACTGATACGGGTGGATGAAGGAGATGAAATTGCAGCTCTCACAAAGATTGAAGAAGACGAAGCTGTTTCGGAAACTGAGGAACAACCCGCATCAGATGGCACCTCAAGCGAATCAAACGAACAAGCTGATAATCAACCATAAACAACATTTAACTCACATAAAAATCAACATGATGAAACAAACATTTCTCGCGTTGCTTAGCCTCCTGTTCATAACCGCATCGTTTGGGCAGGACATGAAAAAGGTGCGCAACTTTTACGACAAAAAGGACTGGGCAAAGGGCAAAGAGGCGATTGACCTGGTACTGGCGAATGAAAAGGAACAAAAGAACTGGGAGGCCTGGTACTACAAGGGCCTGATTTACGGGCAGGTTGCCAAAGATGCCAACCTGAGCAGTACCGTACCAGATGCCTGGATGGTTTCTTTTGAGAGCTACCTCAAAGCTATGGAGCTGGACAGCAAGCAGGCAGAGACATTTATGACACTGCGGAACTTCCCGGTGTTCGACAATTACCTGGAATTGCAGCGGCAAGGCAACGATTTGTTCAATAAACAGGATTACAAAACAGCATTTGAGCGCTATAAGCAGGCCGACAAAGTAGGACGCTTCATTTTTAAAAATAAATGGGCCCTGTCGGAGGTGGACACCATCCTGTATTATTACATGGGTGCGGCGGCCATGCAGTCGGACAATATGGAAGGAGCGGTTGAGTACTTTAAAAAGATCTGTGACGCCAATATTGGTGGAGAGGGATTTGACGTGTGCTACCGCTATGTTTCGTACTACTTTGACAAAAAAGGCGATGTTGAAACAGCGGACAAATATGCCGCTATGGGACGGAAACTGTACCCGGAAGACTCATACTACGACCGGGTGGAACTGGACCGGGAGCGTAAAAAGAACGGAATAGGTCCGGCGCTTTTTGAAAAATACGATGTGGTACTCCAGCGGGACACCAAAGATTATGACCTGCGCTACGACTATGCAGCCGAAGTCTTTAACTGGATGTACAATGATGGAGAGGCCCCCGCCGATCAAAAAGAGAAGTACTTCAATAAAATCGTTGAGCAGTTGAAAATCTGTACCGAAATTGACCCTGCTAAAATTGATGGTTATCTGCTTTTGGGTAAAACGTATTTCAATGATGCAGCCTTTTTACAGGAAGACCTGAAAAAAATCAGGGGCAAAACGCCGGAAGATGAAAAAAAGAAGGCCGATATGAAGGCAAAGATGGAAACCCGCATGAAAGAAGCTCTTCCATTCCTGGAACGCTCACACGAAATGTTCAAAAAGGTGAAAGAGGAGGAGTTTAAGGCTGAAAAGCGACTCCGCAATGAATACAAAACAACTTTGTACCTGCTCACCGAAGCGCATCGCTTCCTGGGCAACACCGAAAAAGAGAAATTCTACGACAAGGAATATCAGAAACTTAACCAGTAATCAATAACACTTTTTCGACAGGCTGCTCCAAAAGAGCAGCCTGTTTTTATTATCAATCAGCCTGTTATATGTCACTCTTGTTGAACAGAACCGAATTTGGAAGTCCGGCCAATTCCGGAAACGTATTGAGCCGGGAAACAGCGGAAGCACTACTGATGGACTGGGTAGTCAACGATCGGCTGCGCCTGCACATGCGGCAGGTGGGGCACCTGATGCGAAGCTGGGCTGCTGAAAAGGAAGGTCTGGATGAAGCCGGCCAATGGCGCTGGGAAATGGCAGGACTACTGCACGATGCCGACTGGGACCGGTGGCCGGAGCAGCACTGCCGGAAAATCATCGAAGAGCTGGAAACCCGGGAAGTGGACCCGGAAATCATCCGGGCCATAGCCAGTCACGGTCCAATGCACTTTGGCGTGGAACCGGTTACGGCCATGGATAAAATGCTGTTTGCCTTTGATGAGTTAAGCGGGCTCATTCATGCGTACGCGCTGATGCGGCCGGGCGGATATGAGGGAATGGAACTGAAAGGAGTAAGGAAGCGCCTGAAAGAAAAGGCTTTTGCCGCAAATGTCAACCGGGAGGAGATAGCCGATGCGGTACAGCGGGCAGGGCTGGAACTGGGTGAGCTGATCCAGTTTATACTGGGACACCAGGGCCAGGTAGCGTAAAGGAAAATATTCTATTTAACATAATATTAATTATGCGCTATTTGGCTTGAAAAATATACTTCCAACTCGCTGAGATCCAGGTACCCGTAGCGCTGCGCCAGTTCCCGTGTTTTGGCCAGCTTGGCCTCGAGAAATTTCAAGTGCTGCTGCGAAGCGGCATGAAACGGCCGGTGATTCCGCGCCAGTTGTAGTTGCCGCAGTTCCTGGTTAAGCGCCCTGGTATCATCCGTAAAGGCGAAATCCGAAAATTTCTCCATTACAAATTGCGTTGCCGCATAATTGGGATGCGCCAGGTCCACATCATAAAAGCGGTAATCCCGCAGCACATCCATCACCAGTTCATACGCCGGGAAATAGAAAATGCGGTCGAATTTCTGTACCAGGTGGTGCACGGTCTCAATGAGCCGGGCCTTGCTCCGGTTATTGTCCACCACACCATCCCGCAAATGCCGCACCGGGCTGATGGTGAAGATGATCTTGAGCTTTGTATTGGCATGAAATAACTGGTGGATGCAGTTGTCGAGCAAGGCCACCTGCTCTTCGATGGGTACCAGGTACTTCTCAAACCACTGGCCGGGCGCCTTGTGGCAATTGGCCACATCGGCCCGGGTTTCATACAGCCGGTATACAAACGACGACCCCAATGTGATGATCAGCCAGTCGGCCTCCAGCACAAACGCGTGCGCCCGCTCCTGCGATTCGTTAATTTGCTGCAAACAGGCAGCTTCATCCGGGTGCGAAAACCGACCGTGATGATCCCAGCTGTGGTACAACTCATTCAACTGAAACAGATCGGCCGGTGTATACCGCCTGTCCTGCACATAAGAAACCAGGCTGCGGCAGACACTCTTTGTTTCAAATATTATTCCATTTGGATTTTCTAATACATTAAATATCAGCTCTCTAAGTGATTTACTAATGTGCTCTGTAAAACAGGATCCCACCATCAGTACCTTGTGCAAATGCTGGATGGGCATGGGCAACGGGTGAATGGTAATATCGCTCATCCACTTCATACGGCTCCGGTTGTTTTGGGTTGAAAAATGCTGGCGGCCATGGCAAGGCTCCGGTTCAGGGCCGCAGGGTTCAGCGGTGGCAAAGCGCCCTTTTCTTCAAAAAAGGCAAGCATCCATTCCGTATTCATATTGCCCACCAGTTCGTCGTTGGCCATCGGGCACCCACCGATGCCCTTGAGGGCGCCGTCGAAGCGCCGGATCCCGGCGTCCCAGGCCGCCGCCAGTTTTTCCCGCCAGTTGCGGGCGGTGGAATGCAGGTGTACACCAGTGGTGGTGCCGGGCAACGCTGCGCGGAAGCGGCTGCAGAGCCGGTACACCTGGTCGGCCGTGGCCATTCCCACCGTATCCGCCAGCGACAATACATCCACCCCCAACTCCACCAGTTCCTGCCCCCAATCAAGCACCAGCTCTTCACTCCAGGGATCACCATAGGGGTTGCCAAAGGCCATGGACAGGTACACCACCAACTGCTTATCGTTAGCCTGGCAGAGGTCGCGGATGGAGCGAACCCGTTCCAGCGACTCCCGGATGCTGCTGTTGGCATTGCGTTGCTGAAAGGTTTCGGAAACGGAAAAGGGAAATCCCACAAACCGGACTGCTGGTTGTGTCACCGCTGCGGCCGCTCCCCGTTCGTTGGCCACAATCACCAGCAGCCGGGTCGCGCTTTGCTGCCAGCGCAGACCGGCCAGCACCTCGGCGGTGTCGGCCATCTGGGGAATGGCTTTGGACGAAACAAAGCTGCCGCAGTCGAGGGTGTCGAACCCCACTTCCAGCAGGCTGTTGAGGTAGTTAATCTTGGTGGCCGTTGGAATGTGTTGCTTCCAGCCCTGCATGGCGTCGCGGGGACATTCAACCAGTTGTACCGGTACCTGATTCATTGGTTCAAAGATACATCACTACCGATCGCAGGTTGATAATTGTTGCTAACCTAAAAAATCGACGGATAATTATTGCAGAGCGGGCACCCGCTGCTTCATCGCTTCATACAGGATCATACCGGTGGCCACGGATACGTTGAGCGATTCAAACCCGTGATGCATGGGGATGGAAAAACGTTCATCGCAGATCTTCATGAGGGCGGGATAAACCCCTTTCTCCTCCCCTCCCATCACAATGGCGCAGGGTTCATTGAAACAGCAATCATATACCGGCTTCGTGGCCGTCATTTCACTGGCCAGCACCCGGATGCCGTTGAGGTGCAGCGTGTCCACCGCCTTCATGAGGCTGTTCACCCGGCATACGGCAATCTGCTCCAGGGCGCCGGCGCTGGTGAGCAGTGCATCTTCGTTCAGTGCCCCCACCCCTTTCTCCGGGATGATCAGCGCCTGCACGCCACAGCACCAGGCAGTACGGGCTATGGCGCCGATGTTGCGGATGTCGGTGATACCGTCGAGCAGTAAAAACAAGGGTACCTGCCCCCGTTCCGTTACAAAACTGATCACATCCTGCAGATCCTGGTACCGCACCCGCGAGCGTTGGGCGATGCAACCGCCGTGTTCCGGCACATGAAAACTGTTGAGCTTTTCCACCGGCACTTTCTGCACCGGCACCTGCCGCAACAAAGCTTCCGTGCGTAGAGGATCAAGCAAAGCCGCCGTCAACTGGTGTTGTACGTAAATGCGGTCCAGTTGTTCACCGGCACGCAAGGCTTCTAACACCGCTGCTGGGGTGGCAATAAGGGCCGATTTTTTGGGACGCTGCTGCTTGTTACGGAAGGATTTCACGCTGCAAAGAAAGGAAAAAAAGAAACCCATAAGCCGGGTAGCTTATGGGTCGTTTTTCCGATTAAAAATGATTATTTGAGTCCAAAGGCTTTCTTCACCTTGCTTACATAGTCGAGCTTCTCCCAGGTAAAGAGTTCAACTTTCATCTTCTTTACTTTGCCATCGGGCGTGCGGAAACTCTTCTCCACCACTTCGGGTACCCGGCCCATGTGCCCGTAGGCGGCCGTCTCGCTGTAAATGGGTTTCCGGAGTTTCAGGCGTTGCTCAATAAAGTAAGGACGCATGTCAAAAACACCTTCTACAATTCTGGCAATTTCGCCATCGGTGAGATTCACTTTGGCTGTACCGTGCGTATCCACGAAAATGGAAGTTGGCTTAGCTACACCAATGGCATACGATACCTGCACCAGCACTTCATCGCATACGCCGGCAGCCACGAGGTTCTTGGCAATGTGGCGGGTGGCATAGGCAGCAGAACGGTCCACCTTGGAAGGATCCTTGCCGCTGAAAGCGCCACCGCCGTGGGCGCCCTTCCCTCCATAGGTATCTACGATGATCTTCCGACCGGTAAGACCGGTATCGCCGTGCGGACCGCCTATCACAAACTTACCGGTGGGGTTGATGTGATATTTAATATCGCCGTTGAACAGCTTTGCGTATTTCCTGTATTTGCTCTTGATCCGGGGGATGAGAATGTTAATCACATCTTCTTTGATCTTGGCCAGCATTTTATTTTCGGCATCAAAATCATCGTGCTGGGTAGAGATTACAATGGCGTCGATGCGGATGGGACGGTTGTTGTCGTCGTACTCCAGGGTCACCTGGCTCTTTGCATCCGGTCGCAGGTAGGGCATCTTGGAATTTTTCTCGCGGCGGATGGCGGCCAGTTCAATCAGGAGGTTGTGAGCGAGGTCCAGTGCCAACGGCATGTAATGTTCGGTCTCGTTGGTGGCATAGCCAAACATCATCCCCTGGTCGCCTGCGCCCTGTTCTTCTTTCTTTTTACGGTCCACACCCTGGTTGATATCCGGACTCTGCTCGTGGATGGCGGAAAGCACACCGCAGGAGTTGGCCTCAAACATGTATTCGCTCTTGGTGTAGCCGATGCGTTTGATCACATCACGGGCAATCTGCTGAACGTCGAGGTAAGCTTTGGATTTTACTTCCCCCGCCAGCACCACCTGGCCGGTGGTCACCAGTGTTTCACAGGCCACTTTGGACTGAGGATCAAATGCAAGGAAATTGTCAATCAAAGCGTCAGAAATCTGATCAGCAACTTTATCCGGATGTCCTTCCGACACACTTTCGGATGTAAATAAGTAAGGCATAGCGCAGTGGTTTGATTTTTTACAGGCGCAAAGATAAGCGCCGGTTGCTTAAATCCTTATTGTTTGGAATAATAAATACGCACAAACATGGGATACTGGGGATGTGTGCCCCCTCCCAGTTGTACCCGTCCGAAACTCAGGGGGTTGATGGAGCTGGCGCTGAGGATTCCCCCGCTGAACTCGGCAAGATAAGGCGCGGCCAGTTTGAAATCGCGC
The DNA here is from genome assembly GCA_937862815.1 of uncultured Chitinophagaceae bacterium. Lineage (GTDB taxonomy): Bacteria > Bacteroidota > Bacteroidia > Chitinophagales > Chitinophagaceae > Lacibacter. Next base: position 39,012 of record CALMED010000019.1, read on the forward strand.
CGCGAAGCCCTGCCTGTTGCAATGTTTTGCACATACCGGGTAATATTCATGCGGTATTCCACCACCTGGTTACCCGAACCATCGGTGAAAAAACTGGGAATACCACCTGTGTAATCTATGGAAATGGTGGAAAGAAAGGTTTGCCGGAAAAAGTCATAATTGCTGATCTGAAAATAATTCAGACTGTCGAACGGGATCGGCGCATTCTGTCCGTTTGCATTCTGCGTATAGAGGTGCATAACAGGAGGCCGGAATATATTTTCAATGGCCAACGGACCCTGAAAAATCTGGCGGGCCACCAGTTCGGCCCGGTGAATCACGTAGGGCTTATTTCGGAGGGTGTCTAAAGCCGGAACGCGGATATTCACCGACGTGCCGGGAGCTGTTTGAACATAAGCAAGGCTGGCCGGCAAACCGGAAGCAAGTGTGGGAAGAGCAAGGCTGCCATTATAATTTCGATGAATCTTATTTGCATTAGCAGAGCGGATGGTATCCGGCCGGAAGGGGAACACAGCTACCGAGGTATCAAGCGCTCCATCCGTCCGGCGCGCCCGGTAATACAGGTTGAGTTTGCTGTCGAAATCGGTGAGGGAAAAATAATGAACGGCGTTCCCGGAGGTGGTGGAATCGGGTAACAAGGCCAGGCCGTTCAAAAACTGTTTGAAAAGGGTATCGTTCCGGAAAGCCCCGGTAACATTGTCCTGGTCAAGCAAGGCCCTGCCCAACTGGTCGCTCAAACGGATACGGAGTTGATTGAATATGCTGTCGCCCCGGAAAGCCAGTTTATATCCCTTACGTAACTGCGTGGCGGTAAATGTGCGGCTGCCCAGGAATTCTGTAACGGAAAAGGCCGGCGCCTCGTGCACTGAATAACGGCGGTTAGGGCGGAAGCCGGGGTCCTGTATGCGGTAAACATTTACGGTGGTGGTGGCAGCGGTATCGCCGTTCAGGCCGTTAAACTTCAGGGATAACACCAGCGAGTCGAGGAAGAGGCTGTCTTTGGAAACAGGCAAGGAAAACGGGTACGAAACCGGCAGCATCTGGAAAAACATGCTGGCGGAAGTGGTTCCGAACATAGGATCATTTACAAAGCCAACCAGGTGCGGATCGGTCTTGCTGACGAAGGATGTATCCAGCTCAATAAACGAAGTGGTGGATACCGGCAACAGGATGGTGTCGGTGATAAGCCGGTCGCTGCCCGGAATAAGGTCCCCTCCCAAACGGGTTTGCTCCAGCCGGGTACAGGCGGTGAAAAAAAGAATAAAACCAAGCAGGGAGAATAAGAATGTAGTTTTGTGCAACGGACCAAAGCCTCGGCGAATCATGCGCAGCCAGATTATTTTGAAGAAAGGTCGGTATATAGTTGTAAATAGTCTGTTAAATCCCCATCGGGCCGGTAAGGGACCACTTTTTTTCCCTTCACTTTTCCGAATTCTTCCAACAGCTTCTTATCCACCTTCTCGGCTCCAAAAGTGATGGCATCAGATGATGTGGCCCCTCCGCGGAACATGGCCGCATTATTGGTGTCTTTAAAGGGAACCAGATCTTTTTCCTTGATGTTGGCATGGATACCGGCCAGTTTCAGGAAGCGGGGACCCAGCTTTTCCTTGAAAGTATTCTGGCCGATGGTATATACCAGTTTACTGTTACTGAAAACCGGCTCTTTCTTATATGCCGTTTTAAGGAACATGGGAATGAGCCCCGTCATCCAGCCGCTGCAATGAATGATATCCGGTGGCCATCCGAATTTCTTTACGGTTTCCAGCGCCCCTTTGCAGAAGAAGATGCTGCGCAGGTCATTGTCCTCAAACCACTTTTCATTTTCATCGTGGTAAATGAACTTGCGTTTGAAAAAATCCTCGTTTTCCAGGAAATACACCTGCAGACGGGCGTTGGGAAGGGAGGCCACTTTAATCTGCAGGGGATAGTCATCGTTGTCAATGGAAACGTTAATCCCGCTCAACCGAACCACTTCGTGCAGGCGGTGCCGGCGTTCATTGATCACGCCAAAGCGGGGCATGATGCAACGCACTTCAAATCCACTGTCGTTCGCCTTGATGGCCAATTGGTTGACCACAGCCGAAAAGTCGGTCTCCTCCAGGTAGGGCGACATTTCACTGGCTATGAATAAAATTCTTTTCTTTGCTGCTACCATTGCCGTCTGTTGATGTAGTCTGATTCTATAAATCAGGAGCGCAAAGGTACTGTTTTTTTGCCGAACAGCTCCCAAAACGCTGCACCGGTTCTCTAAACCACCCCCGGCATGCTCATTTTTCATCACATTCACGACCTGCAACGGTACCTGTACAGGCAGCGACGGAGCGGACAACAGGTTGGCTTTGTACCCACCATGGGCGCCCTGCACGCGGGTCACCTTTCCCTGCTGCAGGCCGCCCGCCGGGAATGCAACCTGGTGGTTGTCAGCATTTTCGTGAACCCCACGCAGTTCAACGACCGTTCCGATTACGAGCTGTATCCCCGCACCACAGGTGCCGACATGGGCCTGCTCTTGCAGCAAGACTGCGACGTTTTGTTCCTGCCCACCGAGGAAGAAATCTATCCGCCTGGACAGCCCCCCACACCTGCCTACCTTCTGGGCCACCTCGAAACCCTTCTGGAAGGGGCTTTCCGCCCCGGCCATTTCCAGGGTGTATGCCAGGTGGTGGACCGTTTGCTGGTTGCAGTGGAACCCCATTTCCTCTACCTGGGGCAAAAAGACTACCAGCAATGCAGGGTGATTCAACAACTGCTTGTACTGACCAACCGTCCGCCCGGCATGCTGCAAATCCGGGATACCGTACGGGAGGCCGACGGGCTGGCCATGAGCAGCCGGAACCAGCGGCTGAATGCCGAAGAACGGCAGCGTGCCCCCGGAATATACCATGCGCTGTTGTATCTGCAGCGACACCTGTTACCGGGAAGCCTGGCGGCATTGAAACAGCAAGCAGTAGCCAATCTCTCCAGCCAGGGTTTCCGAGTTGAGTATGTTGAAGTGGCAGATGCCGAAACCCTGGAAATACGAAACGAATGGGACGGACATCAAAAGCTGGTGGCGCTGATTGCCGCCTTCAACGGACCGGTGCGCCTGATTGATAACCTGATTTTAACCAAATGAATCCCGGCATCAGCGGGTATGGCCTACCTTTGTTCCATGGAGATTGAAGTATTAAAATCAAAAATCCACCGGGCCACGATTACAGAAGCCAACCTGCATTACGTTGGAAGCCTTACACTGGATGAAGACCTGATGAACGCAGCCAATATTATTGAATACGAAAAAGTGCAGGTGGTAAACGTGAACAACGGCAACCGGCTGGAAACCTATATCATAAAAGGGAAAAGAGGCAGCGGTGTTTGCTGCCTCAACGGTCCCGCTGCCCGGCAAGGCGCCGTAGGCGATGTAGTGATCATCATCTCCTATGCCACCATGCCGTTTGAGGAGGCCCGGACCTTTAAACCCTGGTTGGTCTTTCCCCAACACGGTAACCTGCTGTAACCTTATACCATGACCCTGCTGCGAAAACGTATTCTCACCATCCTGCAATTGCTCCTCTTCCTGGGGCTGGGCATCTTCATTGTGTGGTGGATGGCCCGCGGCATTGACAGCAATGGATGGACACAAATCCGCGAATCGCTCAGCCGGGCCAACTATTGGCTTTTTGTACCGGTGTTGGTAATCCTTGTCCTGAGCCATTACGTACGGGCCCTGCGCTGGAAAATCCTGATGGAACCGCTGGGCTACCAACCCTCCACGTTCAATGTTTTTAACGCGGTGATGATCGGATACATGGCCAATCTCGCTTTCCCGCGGCTGGGCGAAGTGCTTAAATGCACCATCCTGGCCCGGTATGAAAAGACCGGCCCGGATAAACTGATCGGTACCATTGTGGCCGAACGGGCGGTGGACCTGGTTTGCCTGCTGAGCATCTTTGTTTTAACGGTTCTGGTGCAGATTGATACGGTGGGGGCTTATGCGGCCGGGCTGCTGCAGCAGATCTGGAAGGGCGCCAACGAACAGTTTTCCTGGCTGCGTTTACTGGTAGCCGTTGGCCTGCTGGTGCTCCTCTTCGTCACCATCGTATGGTTCTTCCGGCGGTACAGTCACCTTAAGCCGGTACAGGCAGTAAAGGGGGTGGTGAAAGGAATCTGGAGCGGACTCATCAGCATCCGCTACATCCGTAACAAAGGTGCGTTTATCCTGTATTCCGTACTTATCTGGACACTGTATTATGCCGGTACCCGCATCGGGTTCTATGCCCTGCAGGAAGTGAGCCACCTCGGCGCCCGTGAAACGCTATCCATCCTTTCATTCGGCAGCATTGGCATGATCGTCACCCAGGGCGGCCTGGGCGCATACCAGTACGCCGTGCAGGAAACATTGGTATTGTACGATATCCCGCGGGTGATGGGCTTTATCTACGGGTGGATCCTGTGGATTGCGCAAACCGGTGTAATCCTGCTGGGGGGCCTGTTCAGCCTTGTTGTATTGCCCGTGATTAACCAGAAAAAAGACCGCCCGGTTAAATAGGTTCCGCTGTTATTCCGTTTTGAAAAAAACTTAACACAGACGGCGGCAGCCCTTCCTTACATTTGAAGCAGCATGTAACATCTATGGCAAAACCGGTACCGAAAACGAATGTTCGCGACATCAGCTGGCTTTCATTTAATGCACGTGTGCTGCAGGAAGCCAACGACCCCACAGTTCCCTTGCGGGAACGTCTGCGATTCCTGGGCATTTTTTCCAATAACCTTGATGAGTTTTTCCGCGTGCGGGTAGCCACGCTCCGCCGGATGGCCGAACTGGGAAGCAAACTCCAGCACAAAATGCACCTGGAAAAAAATCCGGCACAAATCCTGGAGCAGATCCAGCAAACTGTGCTTCAGCAACAGAACGAGTTCAACCGCATCTGGGCCCATGTGCAACAGGACCTTAAAAAAGAACGCATCCACCTGGTTACAGAAAAACGGCTCAACCGGGAGCAGAAACGGTTTGTGGAGAATTACTTCGAAGAAGAAATCCGCTCCGCAGTAATACCGCTCATGATAGAAAGCAATCCCAACATGCCCTACCTACGGGAACGCTCTCTCTACCTCGCGGTGAGCATGAGCAGCTCAAAAAATGCCTACCACCGGAAATACGCTTTGATTGAAGTGCCGGCCCACAACAAACGCCGCTTCATCAAACTGCCTGCCCCCGCCGGGCAGCACCACATCATCCTGATGGAAGACATCCTGCGGCATTGCCTGCCCCGGATATTTTCGTTTATGGGCTACGACACATTCAGCGCCCATATCATCAAGGTGACGAAGGACGCTGAAATTGATCTCGACAGCGACATCAGTTCCACCCTGATTCAGAAAATTGAAAGCGGTCTCAAAAACAGACGCAAGGGACGCCCGGTGCGGTTTATCTACGACAAGGAAATTGATGCCGGACTGCTCGAATACCTCATCCGCCGGCTCAACATCTCCCGCCGCGACTACATCACACCGGGAGGTCGTATCCACAACTTCCGGCATTTCATGGATTTCCCCCCGGATGTATTCAGTACCAAAACCATACGGAAAAAACCCTTCCCCCACCCGTTGCTCCAGCAACCTGTGCGGGTGAGTGAAATCGTGCAACAACGGGATGTACTGCTCCATTTCCCCTATCACTCCTATGAAGCGGTGATTGAACTCCTGCGGGAAGCGGCCATGGACACCGATGTGGTGGAAATCAAGATCACCGCCTACCGGCTGGCCGAAAGCTCCAAGGTGATTAACGCGCTGGTAAACGCGGCCCGCAACGGGAAGAAAGTAACGGTAATGCTGGAACTGCGGGCCCGCTTCGACGAGGAAGCCAACCTGGAGTGGAAAGAACGACTGGAACTGGAAGGTGTGCGGGTGATGGTAGGCGTTCCCAACATGAAAGTGCATGCTAAACTCTGCCTGATCCGGAAAAGGAGCAAAGGCAAAACCGTTCAGTACGGGTTTGTCAGCACCGGAAACCTCAACGAAAGTACAGCGCGGGTGTACGGCGACCATTGTCTGCTCACTGCCAACCGGAATATCATGGCCGACATCAACCGCATGTTCCGGTACCTGGAAAAACCCCTGGTGAGCCGGATGAAATTCCTGCGCCAGTGCAAAACCCTGCTGGTGAGCCCAACCGCCATGCGGGCCCGCTTCACCGAACTGATTAACAACGAAATCAGGAACGCACATAAAGGACTGCCTGCCGCCGTCACCATAAAGATGAACAGCCTGAGCGATGATGCCATGATCACGAAATTGTACGAGGCGGCACAGGCCGGTGTCCGGTTGCGCCTGATCATCCGGGGCATATTCTGTATGCGCCCCGGTAATAAAAAATTTAAGGAACAGCCCTACGCCATCAGTATCGTGGACCAATACCTGGAGCACAGCCGGGTGTTGGTATTTCACAACCGGGGCAACGAAAAAGTTTTTCTATCTTCGGCCGACTGGATGGTGCGCAACCTCGACCACCGCATTGAAGCCGCGGCAGAGATCACGCATGCGGAAAGCAGGCAGGAACTCCTGGACTATGTGTCCATTCAGCTCAAAGACAATAACAAAGCACGGATACTGGACAATGAACTGGAGAACAGGTATGTTCCGCGAAAAGGAAAACTCCTGCGCAGCCAGGTAGAACTGTACCAGTACCTGTATCAAAAAACGGTGAACCACATTGAAACTGGCAGCCATTGACATCGGCAGTAACGCGGCACGTCTTCTTATTTCGGAAGTCACGGAAACAGAAAAAGGCGGGCCCCATTTCAATAAACTCAACCTCGTACGGGTTCCCCTCCGCCTCGGCTTCGATGTTTTTGACAGCGGCTCCATCCCCAAAGAAAAAATCCGCAAGATCGTGGAAACGATCAAAGCCTATAAGCACCTGCTCAATATTTACGAAGTACAGTACATCAAGGCCTGCGCCACCTCCGCCATGCGGGATGCCGCCAATGCAGGCGATGTTTTACGGAAAGTGAAGCTGGAAACAGGCATTGAAATAAAAATCATCAGTGGCGATGAAGAAGCTTCGTATATATACGAAAACCACATCGCCGACACCATGGCCACCGATCACTCGTACCTGTACATTGATGTGGGCGGTGGTAGCACCGAGCTCACTTTTTTTGCCCGCGGCAAACTCCTGTTTAAAGAATCCTTCAACATCGGCACCATCCGGCTGCTGAAGCAACAGGTGACCGACCGGCACTGGGAAGAGATGAAAGAATACATCAAGCTGGGCACCAAAGGCTTCTCCGACCTCATCGCTATCGGATCGGGAGGTAACATCAACAAAGTGTTTTCCCTTTCCAAACGAAAGGAAGGCAAACCTCTCCAGCTGGACCTGCTGAAAGATTACCTCAAAGAACTCGGCAGTTTCTCGGTACAGGAGCGCATGCGGCTTTACAGTCTGCGGGAAGACCGTGCCGATGTGATTGTGCCGGCGCTGCAGATTTATGTTAACGTGATGCGATGGGCTGATGCCAGCGAGATTTACGTACCCAAAATCGGATTGGCCGACGGCTTGATCCACCTGCTCTACGATGAAGTGAAATCCCGCAAACCCAACCGCACCCACCTCCTCACCTAATCCACCACCATGAGTGTACATAAAGAAAACAGGCGGGTCACTACGCACACCCTGCAAAAAATGAAGGCCACCGGTGAACAGATATCCATGTTAACGGCCTACGACTTCTCTTTTGCCCGACTTTTCGACGCTGCCGGTATAGATGTACTGCTCGTGGGCGACTCGGCCAGCAATGTCATGGCCGGCCATGAAACCACCCTGCCCATCACACTCGACCAGATGATTTACCATGCGCAATCGGTGGTTCGCGGTGTACAACGTTGCCTGGTGGTGGTGGATCTTCCCTTTGGAACGTACCAATCGAATGCCGACCAGGCCGGTGCCAGTGCCATCCGCATCATGAAAGAAACGGGGGCACATGCCATCAAAATGGAGGGAGGCACTGCCATCGGCGAAGCGGTGAAACGGGTGGTGGCCGCCGGCATACCGGTGATGGGACACCTGGGACTCACCCCACAATCCATCTACCAGTTTGGTACCTATACCGTGCGGGCCCGCGAAGAGGCGGAAGCAGCACAACTGCGGTCCGATGCTCTTTTTCTGCAGGAAGCCGGATGCTTTGCCCTGGTACTCGAAAAAATTCCGGCCGTACTCGCCCGCGAAGTATCCCAAAGCCTGCACATCCCCACCATCGGCATCGGTGCCGGACCGCATTGCAACGGGCAGGTATTGGTGATGCACGACATGCTGGGCATTACCACCGAATTCAATCCACGCTTTTTGCGGCGGTATCTCAACCTGCAGGAAAACATCACCGACGCGGTGCAGCACTACATCCGGGACGTAAAAAGCAACGAATTCCCCAATCAACAGGAGTCTTACTGATAATAAGCATTAACGTGGAGTACCGTCCACAAACTGATGCCCGGATACTTATCCTGCAGTCCTTTCATGTGATGTGGTAAGGGAATGCGGATCTTGCCTTCTTCCACCACTTCCACCCGGGTGAAAAATATTTTGGAGAGATACCTGCGTTCGCGCTGCAGCAGGTAGTCCGCTTTCATACGGGTACGGGCGGGCGGTTGGCCTGCCACGGCTTCCGCAAAAACAGCCATCCACAACTCCTTTCGATGCTGGTCGCGGAGGTACAACACCTGGTAATATACCAGTGTATCACCCGTTCTTACCTTCCCCGGCCGGCGTGTGGTATCGGCCGGCTGCCACGCAGTACCCGCCTGCAGGGCGGCAGCAAGCAAAATGAATGCGCTCACAAGCAGAATGGATTTATACATAAACAGCCGTCGTAGCAGGTTGTGTTGTAAATTTATGGCATAAGATAACCTGTTTTTTAAACATAAACCCGGACGAACGAACACTGCTAATGGAATACCACGGCACCAAGCTGGTGATAGTACCGGAAATAGCCGTCTGTTGCCCGGCGGCAACTATCTTTGCCACCAAACCAACCGCATGTTGAGCCGTCTTTGCATCCTGCTGATTTTATTTCCTGTTGCCCTGCTGCTCCGGGCCCAGGAACAGTCGATTGAACTGGACCCGGTAACCGTAACTGCCACCATCACGCCCCTGCAGGCCTCCAAAACCGGGCGCAACATCATCCATGTAAAAGGTGAACTCCTGCGCCAGCTGCCCGTACAGTCGGTAGACGAACTGCTACGGTACCTGCCGGGACTGGAAGTGCAGAGCCGCGGACCAATGGGCACGCAAAGCAACATCACCATCCGGGGTGGCACATTTCAGCAGGTACTGATCCTGCTCGACGGTATCCGTCTCAACGATCCCCTCACCGGGCACTTTAATTCCTACATTCCCATCTCACCGGGCGAAATTGAACGAATAGAAATTCTGAAAGGAGCTTCTTCCGCCGTTTACGGCACCGAAGCCGTGGGTGGTGTGGTGCACATCATCACGCGTTCCTTTGCGGCACAGAAAGACAAACAGGCACAACAGTTGCAGGCCCAGCTTACATCAGGCCAGTACGGCCTGCGGAACGCACAGGCGGGTTTTTTCTACCAGAAAAACAAAACGGTGCTGGGGGGCGGCCTTCAGCAAAACGTGGCCGATGGGCAGCCGTTGCGGGGTACCAACGGTTTTTTCAACCTCAATACAGTATCGTTATCGGTGAAACAGTTTGTGGGCAACCGTTCCAGCATCGCCTACCGGGGTGGGTACGACGACCGCAACTTCAACGCCCAGAACTTCTACACCCAGCTGCTGAGCGACAGCGCCACCGAGCGGGTGATCAGCCGCTGGCATCACCTCAACTATTCGCTGCAGCAGGGACGCGGGAAGCTGACCATAGACGCCGGTTACAAAGATGCCTCCGACAGGTTTCAGCTGCGCAAGAACCTCCCCCCCAACACCAACCGTTCCACCGTGGCACAGGCCCTGGCACTCCACAGCTATCAGTTCAGCAATACCACCACGTTAACATCGGGTCTGCAGTGGATCAACCGCGGTGTTCGTTCCAACAACCGGGGCAACCACAACATTCAAACGGCCGGCGCCTTCGTGGTGCTGCACCAGCAACTGGGTGAAGGTTTCCAGTTCAATCCGGCCCTGCGGGCCGACTGGAACGAGCGGGCAGGCTGGGAGCTGATTCCACAGGTGAACCTCTCCTACCGTACCGGCCGCCTGCAACTGCGGGGCAGCGCAGGACGCAGTACCCGGGATGCCGACTTCACCGAGCGGTTCAACAACTACCAGCCACCGGTGGTTGCTTCGGGCAACCGGATCGGTAATCCCGGCCTCACGGCCGAATCCTCCTTCAGCTATGAGGCAGGTACGGATATATTCCCGCTGGAAGGCGTGAAACTGTCTGTGGGTTGGTTTCAACGCTTTCACCGCGACCTGATCGACTATGTAACTACGCCCTACGCCTCCATGCCCCGGCCGGTGAACCTGGTGCCCGGCGGCACGTACAGCCTGGCAAAAAACCTGGACCGGGTCAATACCCGTGGCCTGGAAACCGACCTGCAACTCAGCCGCAGCTTTGGCAACCGTCATTCGCTGTTGCTTACCCTGGGCGGCATCTGGATGAAGAGCACCAGCAGCGATACCGTGCCTTCGCTGTACGTATCCAATCATGCACGTTTCCTCTTTAATTTCAGCTCCGCCTGGCGTTACCGCTCGCTGGCCCTTTCCCTAAACGGTTTGTACAAGGAGCGCCGCCCCCAACAGGGTAATGCGGCCTTTGTACCCCTCAGCCGGGATTATTTTCTGCTCAACCTGCGGGTGGAAGGCTACCTCATGAACGACCAGCTTTGCCTGTTTGCACAGGCCGACAATGCCCTCAACCGGCGCTACGCCGACATCCTCGGCACAGTAATGCCCGGCAGTTGGCTCATGGGTGGTATAAAACTAAACCTGAAGTAAGCTACCTTTACAGTTCAAACTTATCCGTCCATGCAGGACTTTCTTACCGCGCTTGCCCTTCACCCGCAGAACCCGGGTGTATCCATCGGCAGTCACTGGCTGCCTTCCAACGGTCCCCATTTTATGTCCACTTCACCGGTTGATGGCTCCCTCATCGCCCAGGTGAGCGGGGCCGACCGCGCCGCCTACGACGCCGTGGTCCGCCAGGCAGAAATAGCCTTCCGCGAGTGGCGCCTGTGGCCAGCCCCCCGTCGCGGAGAAGTGGTGCGGCAAATCGGGGAAGTGTTGCGGGCGAAGAAAAGCTGGCTGGGTAAGTTGGTGTCGTACGAGATGGGCAAAAGCCTCCAGGAGGGGTATGGCGAAGTACAGGAAATGATTGACATCTGCGATTTTGCCGTGGGTCTTTCCCGGCAATTGCACGGCCTTACCATGCACAGTGAACGGCCGCAGCACCGCATGTACGAACAGTGGCATCCGTTGGGCATCACCGGCATCATCTCCGCCTTCAACTTCCCCGTGGCGGTCTGGAGTTGGAACAGCATGCTGGCTTGGGTCTGCGGCAACGTATGCATATGGAAACCCAGCGAAAAAGTACCGCTCTGTGCCGTTGCCTGCCAGCAACTGGTGGCCGAAGTTTTTGCCCGCAACAACGTACCCGAAGGTGTAAGCTGCCTCGTGGTGGGTGGGCGCGATACCGGAGAATGGATGAGCCAGGACGAACGCATCCCCCTTGTTTCCGCCACCGGCAGCACCCGCATGGGCAAAGCGGTGGCCTCCGCCGTGGCGGCCCGCCTGGGCCGCAGCCTGCTGGAACTGGGCGGAAACAACGCCATCATCATCAGCCAGCATGCCGATCTCAATATCGCGATCCGGGGAGCTTTGTTTGGCGCCGTGGGCACGGCCGGGCAGCGATGCACCACCACCCGCCGGCTCATCATTCACCGCAGTATCTACGAACAGGTGAAAGAAAAACTCAGGGCCGCCTATGCCCAGCTGCGCATCGGCAACCCGCTGGATGAAAGCGTACACGTTGGACCGTTGATCGACACCGATGCTGTGAACGCCTACCGGTCCGCCCTGGACGCCTGCAGGTCCGAAGGAGGGCATTTCCTTGTTGAAGGTGGTGTACTGGAAGGAAAAGGTTTCGAAAGCGGATGCTACGTAAAGCCCTGCATTGCCGAAGCGGAACCTCACTACAAAATTGTGCAGCAGGAAACCTTCGCCCCTATCCTTTACCTGCTTGCCTATGACACGCTGGAAGAAGCCATTTCCATCCAGAACGGTGTTCCCCAGGGACTGTCATCCGCTATCATGACGCTGCACCTGCGGGAAGCCGAGCAGTTTCTCAGCATAGCGGGAAGCGATTGCGGCATCGCCAACGTTAACATTGGCACCAGCGGCGCCGAAATTGGCGGCGCCTTTGGCGGGGAGAAAGAAACCGGCGGCGGACGGGAAAGCGGCAGCGATGCCTGGAAAAACTACATGCGCCGGCAAACCAACACCATCAACTATTCAACCGAACTGCCGCTCGCCCAGGGTATACACTTTGACCTGTAACACAAAAATTGTTAAATGTTGTCAATGGGTATGCCGGATATCACGCCGGTAACGGAATTTTACAACCGAATAACTAATCACTACATGAAAATGATCAAACGCTGGATGCTTCCGCTGGTACTAATCCTGCTGACCGCATCTGTAACCACTGCACAAACAGCCGCCAAAGAGGATGTGCTCAAGGGTTGGCACCTGCGTGACCAGTCCAAAGACGGCTTCTTCGGCATCAGCCTCGAACAGGCGTACCAGTTCCTGGGTAACCGCAAAAGCGCCCCTGTTATTGTGGCTGTTATCGACAGCGGTATTGACACCCTGCACGAAGACATTATTCCGGTGCTCTGGCGCAACCCGGGCGAAATTCCCGGAAACGGAATTGACGACGATAAAAACGGCTATGTGGACGATGTGTATGGCTGGAACTTCCTTGGCGGCAAAGACGGCCGTAACGTGAAGGAAGACTCTTACGAAGCCGCCCGCCTCTATCACATGCTGAAGAAAAAGTACAACGGAAATGTGGACGAAACACGGTTAAGCGCCGTGGAAAAAGAAGAATACCGTACGTTTCTCCGCGCCAAAGAAGACATCGAGAACAGCGCCACCGATGCGCAGGGCAACCTGCTTTTCCTGCGGGGGCTGTTTAAAAAAGCCGGCACTTCCGACAGCCTGCTGCGGGAAAAGTTCAAACCTGAATACACAGGTAACGAACTGGCCTCCTTTAAACCGGCCAACTCAAAAGAAAGCGACGCCAAGTCCACTATGTCCACCCTCTTCCGCGGTTTTGAAATGATGGACGCAACCAACGTATTCATTATGGAAGAGTTCACCAGCTATTACAACGGCCTCGAGAAAAAGTCGGAAGCCATGGACCTGCCGCCAAAAAACTACCGCCAGGACATTGTACAGGATGACTATTACGACTTCAACGACCGCTACTATGGCAACAACGATGTAATGGCCAGCACACCCTTCCATGGCACGCATGTGGCCGGTATTATAGCCGCTGCCCGTAACAACGGCCTGGGAATGGACGGCGTGGCCGATAATGTGCGCATCATGGTGATCCGGGCGGTACCCGATGGCGACGAACACGACAAAGACATTGCCCATGCCATCCGCTACGCAGTGGACAATGGCGCCAAAGTGATTAACATGAGTTTCGGCAAAAGCTTTTCACCCCAGAAAAAATGGGTGGACGATGCCATCCGTTATGCCCGCAGCAAAGGGGTATTACTCGTACACGCGGCCGGGAACGATGGTAAAAATCTCGACAGTACACATAACTATCCCAACCCGGTTTTTGCCGATACGAAAGAACGGGCCACTAACTTTATTACCGTAGGTGCCAGCGGTGACCCTAAAAGCGGCGGACTTGCAGCCGATTTCTCCAACTACGGCAAACAGGAAGTGGATGTGTTTGCACCGGGTGTGAAAATTTATTCCACCATCCCCGGCGGTAACACCTATGGCTTTTCGCAGGGCACCAGCATGGCCAGCCCCGTGGTAGCCGGTTTGGCGGCGCTCCTCCTGAGTTATTTCCCCGATCTTACGCCGGAGCAGGTGAAGTACTGCATCGAAAAAGGCGCCCGCAATCCGGGCATGCAGGTGAAGAAGCCCGGCAGCGAGGGAAAAGAAGACTTCGCTAATTTCAGCCGTACCGGCGGAATCATTAACGCATATGAGTCTGTGAAGATCGCAGCTTCCCTCAAAGGAGAACGCACCGACGGTCCGCAGCCAACCCCCCAGCCGAAACCCAAAGTCAAAAAATCCAATAAAGGATAAAATAAGATCCCGCCCTTACCCCGGGCGGGATTTTTCTTTCAAATAGATTGCCCTTCACCGTTATGCCTAAACCTGCCCCCACCGATTCGGCGCCGTTTTATCACGGCTATATCCGCAACGTTACCGAACATGATTTGTCTGCGGCCTTCCGCAACCAGGAAACGCTGGTAACGGATTTCCTGTACAAACTGCCCGAAGAGAAAGCATCGTTCAGCTATGCCCCCGGCAAATGGACGGTGGCACAAGTGATGCAGCACCTCATTGACACCGAGCGCATTTTTGCCTGCAGGGCCCTCTGGTTTGCGCGGATGAGCCCGGATGCACTGCCCGGTTTTGATGAAAACGCGTTTGCAGACAAAGCGCCTGCCCGTCACCGCAGCCTGGCAGCTTTGGTGGAAGAATTTCTCGCGCTACGGAAAAGCACCCGCTTGCTCTTCGACAGTCTTCAGCCGGAGGAACTCGCACGGGGAGGTACTGCCAGCAGCCATTACGTAACCGTTAATGCTATTGGCTTTATGACCCTGGGGCATTTTCTGCATCACAAAGCCATACTGGAAGAGCGGTACCTGTAAAAAGGGACAGTCCCGGCGGATGCCGGGACTGAAGTAATCACCTGAACGGTGAAAAAAATCTGCAGAACGATAAGCCGGATTCTGTTCCCCCGTACAGACCGGAGTCTGCCGGAAAGCGACCATCATTTATCTGTTCCGGCATTTGCACACCGGAATCCATCTGCCTACCCTCCATCGCTCCTGCCGGAGCAGGATCGGACGAGCCGCCCTCGGGCGATGGTATATGTGGCATTTCAGCACGCAAGGTTTACCCCAGGCAGCAGTTACCCGCTGCCTCCGTGAGCTCTTACCTCACGTTTTCACCCTTGCCCGGAAGCGAACCAGGTTCGGCATCCCGGCGGTTATTTTCTGTGGCACTTTCTGTTCCTGTTCTGTTTTTCAACGAAACAGGACCCGGCTCTTCACCGGTGCGTTGCTCTGTGCTGTCCGGACTTTCCTCCCTCCCGCCAGTGGCGGAAACGCGATGGTCTGTTCTGCAGCAGGTGCAAAGGTACGCAAGATCCGGCGATCAGTACTGGAAGTAGATCTCGGTGGCTCCGTAGCCATACAGCGGGTGGTATTGGTTGACGTAAGATTTCACTTCCCGCCGCAGGCGCAGTCGTTCGTGAATTTCGTCTTTCAATACGCCCTCTCCCACCCCGTGGATCACCACAAGGCTGGGCTGCAGGTGGTGCAGGGCCGCGTCCATGTATTTTTCAAATTCGCTGAGCTGGAGGGAAAGAATCTCGTAGTTGTTCATCCCCCGCCAGTTATTGGTAATTTTTTCGATGTGCAGATCAATCACCGACCGGGCTGCCGGCAGGTGAGAATGTACAGCTTTGCCGTCGTACACTTTAAACCCGGCAGCAGAAAGTTTTTCGAAATTGAAACCTTCGGGCTCCACCCTATCCGGATAGGATTCCATCAGCAAATAAGAAAACGTGGCTTCCTGGTTTTGCAGCAGACGCTCAATGCGTTGAAACAGCTGCCGTGCTTTGGGACGGAAGGTAGCTTCGTAATACTCCGCTTTCTTTTTTTGCGGAGGCTGCAACCGCAATTCAACATCAAAACGGGGTCCGTCGTTCATACTTTCGAAAGACACATCGTGCAGGTAAAAATCGTTGTAGGCCAGGATCTGATTGGTGAGCGAAAAACCGTCTGCATGCAGATAGCTTAGGTGATAGTCAAATGCATAAGCAGCATCTGTATTGTTAACAAGGTACACTCGGAAATAGTCCACCACATCATCGTCAAAAATGTCTTTGTCAAAGACGGGTAAAAACGAAAGCCATACCCCCTCGCCCACGTTGTATTGCTTCACCGTTTGTTTTTCCTGCTTTACCTGGTCTATATATTTTTTGGGTGGCGGAGCCGGATTCTTCTTTTCCGTAAACCGCTTAAAGTAGGGAAAATCCAGCTGGTCGGTGTATACCGGAAACTGAACACCCTGCACATCCACCATCACCATTTCCTTGTTGATGATGTCCACCACCTCCCCCTCTTCCTGGGAATGCAGCAGCAGCACTTTATCACCGATCTGAAATTTCATACAATCTTTTTAACAGCAGTCCGTCCATCCTGTTCGCGTTATCACTGCAAAAATAATAATGCCGGCGCAGCGGCCGGCATTATTCATCATCAGGAAACACTACTCCCACTTGTGTTTATGCGGGCGTTCGTCTGAGTGCGTTTTCATCCATTGATCCACGCTGATGGGACCACTACCCTCCAGGGTAAAAAACACGAGGAGAATCAGGATGAGAAAAGAGAACCAGAGTTCTGATTGCGTGAACAACCCGGCGGGCGCATTCACGAAAATGACGGCGCCCAGCAGGATCGGTATCTGTACGATGCAGGCAAAACGGGTGAGCAGGCCGGTGGCAATGAGCAGCCCGCCAATGAGATGGGCAAAGATGACGTAGTGCGAAACAATGGCCACCAGTGCAGTGCTGGTAAATGGCCCTTTGTTGAGCAGCGCCGAAAGACTGGTCATGTTGTTGATGTACTGTACACCTTTCAGTACAAGAACGATACCCAGAACGATGCGGATAAAATCGATCCATTTGGGGTGATGTTCATCTCCCCATTTTTCCAAGCGTTGAATGAGGTTCATAATGGCAGTTTAGGAGTTAACAATCATACCTAAAAGGTACGACCTAAACGCCGCATTTGCAAGTTCATTTTTAAAACAGGTTGCTGTCAGGTACGGGGTGTACGCCGGTTGAGGTAAGCGCTGAAATCCTGCTGCCGGCAATGGTACTCCTGCAACATAAGCGGCGAAGTGAAAATAAAATCGGCCGTGGCCCGGTCGCAGGCCGTTGGGATGTTCCAGGTAACCGCGAGTCGCAGCAGTGCCTTTACATCCGGATCGTGCGGCTGCGCTTCCATGGGGTCCCAGAAAAAGATGAGCACGTCCACTTTCCCCTCGGCAATGAGGGCCCCGATCTGCTGGTCGCCGCCCAGCGGACCGCTCAGGAGCTGCTGCACCGGCCGGTCCAGCTTTTCTTCCAGCAGGCGGCCCGTAGTGCCGGTTGCCAGTAATTCGTGCCGGGCCAGGGCTTCCCGGTTGTACCAGGCCCAGTCGAGCAGGTCCTGCTTGCGGTGATCGTGCGCCACCAGGGCTATGCGTTTCCGGGGTGCAAGAATTCTGCTTTGCATAGTTGAGGATTGTACAGCTTAAAACGGTCAGGAAGGATCAGCCAGCTTACTCTTGCGGTAGCCGTAGAGAAAATAGAACGCCAGTCCAACACCCATCCACACAAAAAACCAGAACCAGCTCATCACCGGTATTTCAATCATCAGGTAGAGGCAGCTGAGTGCGCCCAGCACCGGGATGAGGGAGTATTGGCGGATGAAGCTGAGTGCCGATAAGCCCACCGCGATGAGCAGAAAGACGGCAAACAGCACTTCCTGGTGACTTTCGTCCTGCAGATGCGTGAAAGCTGCCACGGCCCGCTCCCGGAACAGGAAAATAAAGAGAATCACCAGGGCCGGAATGAGGAACCGGCCGTTGATGTAGGGCAGCCGGAACTTACCGCTGCCGGCTTCCCGGAGCCGGGGCAACAGGAGCACGCCCAGGCATACCAGCACAAAGGCGAAGAGGGTACCGATGCTGGTGAGATCGGTCATGATGGAGGACGGCAAAAACAATGAAGGCACCCCTACGAGCACACCGGTGATAATGGTGGCAAAGGCCGGGGTCTTGTAGCGGGGATGGATGCGGGCAAAACGGCCGGGCAGCAGTCCGTCGCGGCTCATCGTCATCCAGATACGGGGCTGCCCCAACTGGAAGACCAGCAACACGCTGGTGGTGGCCACCACGGCGCTGATACTGATGATGTACCCGATCCAGCGGAGGCCGAGACGATCGAACACAAAGGCCAGCGGATCGTCTACCTTCAGCTCGCTGTAGTGCACCATGCCGGTGAGCACCAGCGCAATGAGAATGTAGAGTACGGTACAAATGAGCAGAGCGTACATCATTCCGCGGGGCAGATCGCGTTGCGGGTTCTTGCACTCTTCGGCCGTGGTGCTGATGGCGTCAAAACCTATGTAGGCGTAAAAGACGGCGCTCACCCCTTGCAGCACCCCGGTGAAACCGTTGGGCATGAAGGGATTCCAGTTATCGGTATTCACGTAAAAGAAGCCAATGACAATCACAAAAATGATTACGGCAATTTTAAACACCACCATGGCGTTGGCGCTTTTCTTGCTTTCCTTCATGCCGATGTAAGCCAGTGCAGTGATAAACGCCACGATGAAGAAAGCGGGCAGGTTCATGAAAAAGCGTCCGCCGAAGAGCGTTGGCGCAGTGTTCCAGCCTTCGGTGATGGCCTGCATGTGCGGGGTGAGGCCGGCACCGGTTGCCAGTTGGGCCTGCACGGCATCATAGGCTTCGCGGGCCGTAGCCGGACTGGTGGTAAGCCAGAACGGCAGGTGGATGTTCAGCCCCTGTAAGAGATTGTTGAAATAACTGCTCCAGCTGATGGCCACCACTATGTTACCGATGGCGTATTCGAGAATCAGGGCCCAGCCGATGATCCAGGCCACCAGTTCGCCAAAACTCACATAAGCATAGGTATAAGCACTGCCGCTGACAGGTACCCGGCTGGCGAACTCCGCGTAACAAAGCGCGGAAAAACCGCAGGTAACAGCTGTGATGACAAAGAGAACGGCAACACCCGGTCCTCCGTGAAAAGCCGCAGAGCCAATCGTGGAAAAGATACCGGCGCCAATAACAGCCGCGATACCGAGGAACGTGAGGTCTTTTACTGTAAGCACCCGGTTCAGGCTCATGCCTCCGTGCACTTCATCGGCGGGTTGGTGCGCCACCGCATCTATTTTCTTGGTGCGAAACAGTTTGCTCATAGCAGTTGGTTGGTTTACCGCATCAAAATAGGGAAAAAAAGAAAGCAATGACCGGGGTCATACGAAAACAATTTTGAGATCATGCAGGCAATTGAAGCAAATCATTGATGGCGCACAACTGCTGGTGCATCTTTACACCATCTGGTAATAAAGGCAAATCAGGTGCAGATGGGCTCATTGGTTTGAGTGCCCAACCCGGATGCAGGAATGCACCCGGGTTTTTTTATTCAGTAATCACGCTGCACGAGGAAAGCGGCCAGCTGCCGCAGCGGCTCTTTCCGTTTGCTGAGAACGGCAATTTCGTCCAGGTGCTGCATGGCTTCATTGAGGTACTGCTTTTTGAGTTCCCGGGCCCAGGCATCCACGCCCGTACGCCTGAAAACGCCCAGCACCTGCTCCACTTTATCGGACGGATTGGACAACATGAGCTCCTGCAACAACACACGGTCTCCGGAGGAAGCACTGCTCGCCGCGTGAATCATCAGAAAGGTCTTTTTATTGGCCAGGATATCCCCCCCCACCTGTTTACCGAATTTAGCCGGATCGCCAAAGGCATCGAGGTAATCGTCCTGCACCTGGAAGGCAATGCCCAGGTTTTTGCCGAATTCATACAAATGCTTCGCATTGCCGGCGCCTGCGCCACCCATCACTGCTCCCATTTCCAGGCTGGAAGCCAGCAAAACGGAGGTCTTGAGGGTAATCATCTGCTTGTATGCGTCGAGGGTCACATCACTCCGCTGTTCAAAATCCATGTCCAGTTGCTGCCCTTCCGATACTTCCAGTGCAGTGCGGTTGAACAGGGCCAGGATGGCGGGTAACGCGTCTTTGTGCACCCGGCGAATGTAATCATACGCCATGATCATCATGGCATCACCTGCCAGGATGGCGGTGTTAACACCAAATCGCTGGTGCACAGTTTCCATCCCCCGGCGCAGGGGTGCCTGGTCCATAATATCGTCGTGGATGAGCGTGAAGTTGTGAAAGAGCTCCACGGCAGCGGCAACCTGCCAGGTGTCAGGGTGTATGGCATCGAATAGTTCATTGCCCATCAGGCACATGACCGGACGTACGCGTTTGCCCCCGATGCCCAGGATGTATTGGGCCGGATCGTACAGGGTGGCCGGTTGATCCGGAAAATGACGGGTATTGAAACGATCATCAAATTGCTGCAGGAGTTGTTCAAATGAATGCATGGCGTTCTAATTACAGTTCTGGTTGTTTATTCCTGGTGCCGGAAATGGCTATTTATCGCTTTCGCTTGCTTCCTTTCGGATGATTTTTGCCTGGTTGTTTCCTGCGAAGAACCACTTCCTCGGTATGGTTCACATGCCCGAGAACAAGTTCATAGTCGAGTTGCCGCTTGTCGAGGCTGGCAGCCACTACCTTGATGTTCACCTTATCGCCGATGCGGAAGGCTTTCCCGCTGCGACGACCCATGAGGCAGTAATCCTCTTCAATAAACCGGAAATCGTCAAAATCACTAAGGGAGAACAAACTAACAAGTCCTTCGCATTTATGTTCAACCGTTTCCACCCAGAAGCCGAAGGAAGCCACACCGCTCACCACGCCCGCGAACTCCTCACCGAGGAACCGGCTCATATACTCCACCTGTTTGTACTTGTTAGCCGCCCGTTCACTTTCCATGGCCGCCCGCTCCCGGTCGCTGCAATGCCGGCACTTCTGTTCCATTTTCTTATCCACTTCCGGCGCGCCATCGAGACACTGTTGCAGGATGCGGTGTACCAGCACATCGGGATAGCGGCGGATGGGTGATGTAAAATGACAGTAATGCGCAAAGCCAAGACCGTAGTGCCCGATATTTTCCGCCGTGTACACCGCCTTGGCCATGGTACGGATGCCCAGTGTTTCCAGCACATGCTGCTCGGGCTTACCGGCCGCATCGCGGAGCATCTGGTTGAAGGAGGCTGCGATTTTTTCCGGTGAGCTGGTGTCAAACGTATGCCCGTATTTGCGGGCGAAAAGCATGAAGATGCCCAGTTTGGTCTCATCCGGCGTATCGTGTACCCGGTAGGGAAACGGGAGAGGCTTGTCCTTCACCTGGATGCCACCCACGTGCAGCGCTACGTGTTTATTGGCCAGCAGCATGAATTCTTCGATCAGCTGGTGGGCTTCCTTGCTTTCCTTCACGGTTATGCCAATGGGTTTCTTGTTTTCATCCAGCACAAACCGCACTTCCTGCGAGGAGAAATTGATGGCTCCTTTGCGGAAACGCTCTTTCCGCAACTTCTGGGCCAGTTCATTCAGCAGATGAATTTCATCGCGGTACAACCCCTCCCCGCTTTCAATGATTTCCTGGGCCTCCTCGTAGGTGAAGCGGTGGTTGGAATGGATGACGGTACGCCCCAGCCACACGTCTTTCACTTCCGCTTTGGCGGTTATCTTGAACACAGCAGAGAATGTGAATTTATCTTCCCGCGGGCGCAGGGAGCAGAGTTCGTTGGAGATGCGCTCGGGCAGCATAGGTACCACCCGGTCGGGCAGGTACACCGACGTGGCCCGCTGGTAGGCCTCGGCATCGAGGGCCGATTCCGGCAGTACAAAATGACTCACATCCGCAATGTGAACGCCAATTTCATACAAGCCGTTGGGAAGGAGGCGTACCGACAGGGCATCATCAAAGTCTTTTGCATCCACCGGGTCAATGGTAAATGTCAGTACATCACGAAAATCACGGCGCTTTTTCAGATCTGCCGGGGTGATCACATCGTGCATACGGGCGGCCTCTTCCAGGGCCTCGTCGGGAAAGTGGAGGGCAAAACCGCTTTGCAACAGGATCTGCTTCATGGCCATGTCGCCGGCATCTTCCTCCCGCAGCACTTCCTGCACCACGCCTTCCGGTATGCGCTTCTTCGCATCCCACTGGGTGAGTTGCACCACCACTTTATCGCCATGCGTGGCCCCGTTGAGGTCGGATTCCCGGATGTAGAGATCCGGCATGGGACGATCGGTTTCGGGAAGAAAGAATGCATGTTGTTTCTGAAACTGCAGGTAGCCAATAAAGATGGTCTGGCGCCGTTTGAGTACCCGTACGATGCTGCCTTCGGTTTTACCACTGCCGCTGTGCCTGGTTATTTCCACCTCCACTGTATCACCGTGCAGCGCCGTCTGAAAATGCTGCGGCCGCACCAGCACATCGCGGTGCATTTCTTCCACGGTTACATACCCCATACCGCTGCGGGTGATTTCGATGGTTCCGCGGTAGACCGTACGGTGTGCTTTCTGCTCCGGTCGCTTCCTGTTTTTGCTGCTTGCTTTCTTTCCCATCTGCGGATGTTTAGGTGGTTTTAAATTGACGGATAAACCGGTACACCTGTTCCCGGAATGCCGGCGCTTCTCCAAAGAGGAACCGGTGTTCCACGGGGAGTACATAGAGCGGGAGCTCCTGCAGCTGTTCCCGGAATTTCAGCAGGCGAACGGCATCCTTTTCGGTGGTGAGAATGAGTTTATCGGCTCCTTTCATCCGGACATATGCCTGTTTTATTTCCGCCAGGTCGTCTATGGTAAAAATGTGGTGGTCGCTGTAGGGCATCCTTTCGTAACTGAACACCTCCTGCAACATGTACCGCTTCAACGGTTCACTGTTGGCGATGCCGGTTACCAGCAGCACTTCGGCAGTTTTGCGGAGCGGTTGCTTTTTCTCTGCATCGAGAATGTGATAAGGTGTACCATAAACCATGGAGGCAAAAAACACCGTCTGCTCCGGTCGTGGATCCAGTTCCCGCATCAAACGGTCGCGTTCAACCGCGGTAAGGGCGGGATCGCATTTGGTCACTACAAGTACATTGGCCCGCCGGTAGCTGCCGCGTTCATCCCGCAGGTCACCGGTGGGTAAAAAGAAATCACGGGTGAAGAGATTGCCGGCATCCGTCAGCAGGATGGAAAAACCCGGTTTTATGGAACGGTGTTGAAAGGCATCGTCGAGCAGTACCACCTCCGTATCCGGCGCGTCCTGCAGCAGTTGCGGTATGGCCTCCACGCGTTCTTCGCCCACCGCCACAGCCACTCCCGGGAATTTGAGATGAAATTGCATGGGCTCATCTCCTATCTCCAGCGCTGTGGTGCCCTCAGCGGCGATGGCATAGCCACGTGTTTTGCGCTTATACCCCCGGCTGAGGGTGGCCAGGCGGTAATCGGCATGCAGCATCCGGATGAGGTATTCGATCATGGGCGATTTACCGGTACCGCCCACACTGAGATTACCCACACATATCACCGGCAGATTGAAGCTAACAGTCGAAAGTATCCGGTGGTCGTAGAGCCGGTTGCGCACCCATACAGCGGCACCGTACAACAGGGAAACAGGCAACAGCAGAATGCGGAACGATTGCAACGTGAAGTCAGTCAAATTCATAGATGCGTTGCGGCGTGATGCAGCAGGATAAAGGTAGGTCAAAATGAGCAGTATCACTGATCCGCTCTAAGGGATCAAAATAGCTGAAGCCGATGCGGAGTACACCGGGCCGGCACCTCGCCAGAAAACGGTCGTAATATCCTTTTCCATAGCCCACGCGGTTGCCTTGCCGGTCGAAAGCCAGCAAGGGTACCAGTACCAGGTCGGCGTCGCAGGGCGGCAGCACCGTTCCGTTCACCGGCTCGGGTATGCCCCATGTACCGGGTTGAATGGCCGTGTCATCGGTGTATAAAACCTGCTCAATTTCGTTGCCGCTTATGCGGGGAATCGTAATCTGCAGGCCGGGATGGCGGAACGCCAGGTAATGGAGGAAATGATCGGTTTCTATTTCCCCCCGGTCTTTCAGTGCCAGGTAGGTATGTACGCAGTGCAGCGGTGGCAGTTGCAGCTGCTGCAGCCCGATGAGCAGCAGGTCATCGAGGCGGTTGCGCTCACTAGCGGTAAGCTGCAACCGCTTTTCGGAATAGATGTGCCGCGCTTCCTGCTTCGTCATGATCCGGGTTCTTTGTTTACAAAAATGGAAAACACCGTGGTGCCGTAATTGCGTTGCACGCGGAAGTAAGGGAACCCGCTGTACTGGTTGCGGGGTGTATGCTCCAGAACCATCCAACCGCCTGGCTTCAGCAGTTGCCGCTCAAACACCTGCCGGGGCAGTTCGTCTATTGCAGCCAACGCATAGGGCGGGCCTGCAAAAATGAAATCGTATTGCTCGCCGCATTGCCGGATAAAGGCAAACACATCCATCTGCACCACCTGCAGGTGCATGCCCAGTTTGGCGGCGGTTTGCCGGATGAAAGCGGACATGGCAGGGTCTTTTTCCACGATGGTCTGGTTGGTGGCACCGCGGCTGGCCAGTTCGTAGCTGATACTGCCCGTTCCGCCAAAAAGGTCCAGTGTTTTCAGCGTGGAGATCGCCAGGTTATTTTCAATTATATTGAACAGCCCTCCCTTCGCCAGATCGGTGGTAGGCCGGGTGTGGGGCATCTTAGCCGGTGGCTGAAAGGTTCGCCCGCCATATATTCCACTTATGATACGCATGCCAGAACGCGGTCGGGGAGTGCCAGTACATACGGGGGATGTCCATCGTCCCAGGCGGGATACCGGTACTGCAGGGTGGATGAAAATGAAATGCTTCCGATGTATTGCTCCAGCAACTGCATTACGGCTGAATCGGCAGCCAGCATGCCCTCCAGTACAACGGGGGTGTCGGCCGGGGATAAATCCCACTGTTGCATGATCTGCAGGAGAAGATAGAGCAGGTCTTCGGGTGTGTGGCACCGGCAGTTACGCAGCAATAACCACTTGTCATCCCGCTCCACTGTAACGTGATACTGTTTCAGCAACACGGAAACCGTTATCCTTGCCGCAACAGCGGCTTTGTTGCGGAGCAGGAGCGACTGCAGGTGCAGCACGGGAGCATCCGGAAAGCGGTACAGCAGCTGCTGGCACACCACCTGGGGCAGGGCGTACACGTTCACCGCCTGCTGCTGGGGTACCGGGTCGCGGTACAAGGCCATTCCCTGTGTATGGCTGTTGAGCAGATCAAGGAAGGGTTGTTCAAGGGCGGGCTGGTGCAACACTTCCGGTACCAATGTATTGGGCGCATCATAATGAACAAAGGTAATGGAGGCTGCCTGTTGGGCCTCCTCTGCAACCTGGTCGGCCACGGCGTTCCAGGTTGCAGGGGAATCGGACCCGTCCAGCTGGTACAGCGACCAGTGCAGAACGGATTTTTCGGCCGGCAGGTACCGGATTATTCCGGCAAAACCTTCTCCCAGTTGCACAAGCAGGCGCGACCGTCCCTGAACGTCTTCCGGCACTTCGGCTTCTGTGAGTGTATAAAGGGGTTTGTTCAGCATCCGTTTGTCTGTCGTGTGCAATAATAGCAATATTTTCGCCAACTGCCTGTGGTGGAACAGCCGGGGCACCCGTATGACAAACAAGCTACAACTCAATACCTCCAACCGGCAGATCCTCTCGCTGTCCCTTCCCATCAGCATCGCACTGGTGGTGCCTTTTCTCAATTTCTCCATCAACAACTTTTTCTTAAGTCGTCTCGGTGAAAGTGAACTGGGTACCGCTGGAATAACCGGCGTCTTTTTTCTTGTACTTGCGGTGCTGGGTAACGGACTCAACAACGCCCTGCAGGCCATCATCTCCCGCAGGGCGGGAGAAAACAACGCATCTGCCATCGGTGAAACTTTTGGGCAGGGGCTCCGCATCGCCCTGTTCTTTGCAGCGGGTGCCATCCTGCTTACCTGGCTGCTGGCTCCGTTTTTCCTATCGGGGATGCTGCGCCACCAGGAAGTGGAGGAACGGGCGGTCAACTTCCTGCTGATACGGGTGTGGGGACTCCCCTTCCTGTACCTCTTTCAGCTCTGCAATGCCTTGCTGGTAGGAACCACCAATTCCCGTTATCTCATCATTGGCGCAGCGGCGGAAGCCGCCGTGAACATTGTGCTGGACTATGGCCTCATTTTCGGCAAACTGGGGCTCCCCCGGCTGGGCTTTAACGGTGCGGCCTGGGCATCGGTACTGGCGGAAGCAGTAGCACTGGGCGTGGTGCTGCTCGTGATCCACCGGAAAAAACTGCACCGGCAGTTCCGGTTGTTTGACTCCTTCCGTTTGCTGCCCGACCTTACCCGCCTGTTGCTCAAAACATCAGCACCGCTGATTGGCCAATACAGCATCAGCATCATCAGCTGGCTGTTCTTTTACATCTTTCTGGAGCACCAGGGAGAACGCTCCCTCGCCGTGTCCAATATCATGCGCAATATTTTCAGCCTCACGGGCATTTTCACCTGGGCCTTTGCCGCAACCACCAACACCATGGTGAGCAATCTCATTGGTCAGAACCGGCAGGAAGAAGTCACCGGGCTGATTCGTAAAATCATGCAACTGAGTTTGCTGAGCGCGGTACTGCTGTTGGTTTTTCTGAATATTTTCGCCAGGCCCATCCTCTCGCTTTACGGTTTATCCGACGCATTCATTGCCACCGGCGTACCGGTGCTGCGGGTAGTATCGGCAGGCATCCTGGTGATGAGTATATCCGTGGTTTGGCTTAACGCGGTAACCGGTACCGGTCACACAACCGTAAACCTCCTGATAGAGGCCCTCGCCATTGTGCTGTACATGTGTTATGTGTACCTGGTGCTGGAACACCTGCAGCTGGGACTTCTCTGGGGATGGGCCTCCGAAATATTATACTGGGGCGTGATCCTCTTGCTCGCCTGGGGTTATATGCGCAGCGGTCGCTGGCAAAAGAAAACATTTTAGGTCCAGAGCCTGAGTAAGCGGTTGGCTTCCGCTTTCACCAACCGGTCTTCCGAGGTGGTATCGGGCAGCCGGAGTAATTCGCGAAGGAGTTGGATGGCCCTGGGGCGTTTTCCCGCCTTATCCAGCGCCTTAGCCAGTTCCAGGTAGTTGAGCAGAAAGCCGGGGCTGAGATCCTTTGCCTTTTCATAAAAATAGATCGAAGAGTCGAATGAGGCCCGCGGCAGTCCGCCAAAAAACACGCGGGCGCCGGCCCGTTCAAATACATTCAGGCTGCTCACTTCGTAGTGCCATTTACCCAGCACATGCAGGGCTTTGAAGTTACGGGGATTGTAGAGCAGGGCTTTCTCCGCGTAGGTTTTAATGTCCCGCACATTGCTCACTTTCTCCCCTGCTTTATGCATCAGCGCCAGGCGTCCGTACGCCACCGCCATTACCATATTGGCATCTGAATCGGTTGGCTTGATTGCTACCGCACGCCTGGCAAAGGCCAGGGCCCGCTCATAAAAGTCCATGCGCTCTTCAACAGTGCGCTGGTGACGACCAATGCGGCTGGCCAGTTCGCTGCTGCGAACCAGCGCGTGCAAATGATGGGGTTGTTGCTGCAAAACCTGTTGAAACAACTGAAACGCTTCAGTTTCTTTCATTTGCGTTTCCAGCCGATCGGCGCGTGCCACCAGTTCTGCCACGGGTTGTGCATGTGCGCCGGCACAGAAAACACACAGAAATATCAGGATCAGAACCCGCGGGATCATGCGCATTTTTTCAATAGGATTGCTGGTAAGTGATGCCGGTTTTGCCTTCAAAATGGGTGATGGGCGGGCGGAGTTTGTACACCTCCATCCGTATTTCTTTAATAACGGGAAATTCCTGCCGGATCGTATGACACACATCGGCCGCAAGCGATTCAAGCAGGGAGTACCGTTGCTGCATTGCATCCAGGAGAATAGCATACAACCGCACGTAGTTGATGGTATCTTCCAGCCGGGTGATGACATGACCAGATGGGTACCATACCGACAGGTTGACTTCATAATCGCCGCCGGTGACCGCCTCCTGCTCATAAACGCCATGGAAAGCGTGAAACCGTACATCCTTGAGGTGAACCGCATTCATAGGATCGAAAATAGTGAAGAAGGCGATGCATTGCTGCAGTTATTTTCATAAAACTGAGGAGCATAAAAAACCTGTACACGCACCAACCGGCTGAGTACAGGTTCCTGAACGTAAACAAGAGTAATTATACAAACCCTTTGGCCGAAAGATACCGTTCTGCATCCAATGCTGCCATGCACCCGCTGCCGGCCGCCGTAACCGCCTGGCGGTACACCTTGTCCTGCACATCACCGGCTGCAAAAACACCTTCCACATTGGTGCGGGAGGTACCGGGCACGGTTTTGATGTAACCGGCCTCGTCCATCTCCACCCACCCTTTGAAAATACCGGAGTTGGGCTCGTGCCCGATGGCCACAAAGAATCCCTGCACGGGAATCACGGATTCGGCGCCGGTTCTGTTGTTTTTTACCCGCATGCCATCCACCTTGTTTTCACCGAGTATCTCGAGTGTTTCGGTATTCCAGTGTATTTCAATGTTGGGCGCTTTCATCACGCGCTCCTGCATCACTTTGCTGGCCCGCATCGCATCGCGGCGGATCAGCATGTGCACTTTGGTGCAAAGTTTGCTCAGGTAAAGGGCTTCTTCAGCAGCGGTGTCACCGGCTCCCACAATGGCCACTTCTTTGCCCCGGAAGAAAAACCCGTCGCACACAGCGCAGGCACTCACACCATAGCCGTTGAGACGTTGTTCGCTTTCAAGGCCCAACCATTTGGCACTGGCGCCGGTACTGATGATCACACTGTCTGCTTCAATCAGCTTCTCCTCGTCAATCCACACTTTGTGGGGATGGCCGGAAAAGTCAACACGGGTGGCAAGACCGTACCGGATATCTGCTCCCATGCGGGCAGCTTGCCTTTCAAAATGCACCATCATCTCGGGGCCCTGGATGCCATCGGGGTAACCGGGGTAGTTTTCCACTTCGGTGGTGATGGTGAGCTGTCCGCCCGGCTGGATGCCCTGGTAGAGAACAGGTTTCATATTGGCGCGTGCTGCGTAAATAGCTGCCGTGTACCCGGCAGGTCCCGATCCGATGACCAGGCAATGTACTTTTTCTGCTTCCATAATGCTTGTTGCTTCAGCGTCAAAAATAAAGGTTCCGCAGGTCGGGGAGTGTGATAATTGTCCAACCAACCCCGGAATGTGGATAAACACCGTTATCGCCGGATGACCAGGGTGCTGAACTGGTTGGCATATCCGCCAAAATAGCCGAGAGCGCCATTGCTGATGTTGCCCAGTATCTTGGGAGGTGATGAGAAAGGATTACCGATGCTCTGGTAGTTGAACTCTACGGTGCGCCAGAAATCAAAGGTGGCCTTGTCGATGTTACTGAACTGAACGGTTACGGTATCGCCCCGCCGGAAAAATCCATAATCCTCAAAACTACCGGGGTTGTTACGGTCCACTCCGCGGTCAATGTCCACCACAATGGTGCTGTTGTTTACAAACTGGTCGTCGAAAACGGAATTGAAGCCGGGCAGAAAGGGACCGCTGTTCACCCGGGTGAAATAGCGGATGTAGTTGCCAAAGCCGGGCGGATCGGTTACACGCCCCCGTAACAGGGCGCGGGTGCTGGTATCGGGGTCATTGGGCGGACGTACCCACCAAAGCGAATCGATGGTCTTGGTGAGCAGCGGAATGGTGGTAACGGCCCGGTACTCCCTCCCCTCCCACCGGATCAGTAACCGGTAGGTCTTTCCTTCTTCTCCCACAATGCGGGTGGACGGGCTGGCATCATCGGTGGTATAAAAACTGAAGGCTAACCCGCCGGGCAGGGTTTGATCGATCCGGCGCAGGCGGTGTGAGCGACTACCCTCTTCCAGGATCACTTCTGCATTGCGGATGATGGAAGAAGCCACTTCCCCGGCACTGATGGTGGAAAAATAATTCAGACTGCTTGTGAGCACCACCACGGGGTCGCGATCTGTTTCAATGCGGGCGTCAACCGACAAAACAGCTGCGGCCTCCTTTAACTCGAAATCAATCACCTTTTCGCAGCCGGAGAACAACAGCCACAGCAATACCAGGGTTGAAAACTTCCGCATGATACAAATTTAAAATGGCCAACCGCCGGATGCACAACACCGGTGGAAAGAAAAAGTTAAATCCGTCCGGCATAAAAAATCCCTCCACAGGGGAGGGATTCAGTACGTACGACCCATCGAATAAAAAGTTTAGTTGCCCAGGTAGCTTTTCAGTGCGTTGCTGAAACGGGCTTTCTGCAGGCGTTTGATCGCCCGCTCTTTGATCTGGCGGATGCGTTCCTTGGTGAGATCGTATTTCTGGCCGATTTGCTCAATGGTTACGCCATTTTCTCCGTCCAGTCCGAAATACGCGTTTACGATTTCCGCTTCGCGGGGACTGAGTGATTTCAGCACACGGCGGATTTCGTTGCGCAGGGAATCTTTCATCACGTCTTCATCCGTATCATCGCTGCCTTCGAGCAGATCGCCCATAGCAACGTCTTCTGCTTCGTGCACAGGTGCATCCAGTGAAGTGTGGCGGGTGTTGCTCTGGAAAATATTGTTTATTTCCGTTTCGCTCATTTCCAGGATGTCCGCCAGCTCTTCGGTAGAAGGCTCGCGCTCATGTTCCTGCTCAAAAGCCATATAAGCTTTGTTGGCTTTGTTGTAGGTGCCAATTTTATTCTGGGGCAGGCGCACAAGACGACCCTGCTCCGCCAGTGCCTGCAGGATAGACTGACGGATCCACCACACGGCGTAAGAGATAAATTTAAAGCCCTTGGTTTCATCGAAACGCTGAGCTGCCTTGATGAGACCCAGGTTACCTTCGTTGATCAGGTCGCTGAGTGAAAGACCCTGGTGCTGGTACTGTTTGGCCACGGACACCACAAAACGAAGGTTCGATTGTACCAGTTTGTTCAATGCCCGCTGGTCGCCCATTTTGATCCGTTGAGCCAGCGTGGTTTCTTCTTCCGGCGTGATCATAGGTATTTTGGAAATTTCCTGTAAATACTTTTCAACCGCCTGGGAATCACGGTTCGTAATCTGGGTAGCAATCTTTAACTGCCTCATAATTAATCTGTTGTAAGTTTAAAATTCATCTGAGAGGGATTCACCGGCAGGTATGCAAACTGGCTAACGTATCCTCTGAGTCTATCTGCAAAGGTAATACCCATTTCCCGGTTTTCATAGACCTTGTTAATAAGTCGGTCTTTTTTGGGCATTATTCTACCGCCTGTCTGTGATTCTCTTCAAAAACATACCTGTGATTCATTCTGTTGCTGAATGAACAACTAATTTTGATAAAAACAGGTTAATACTACACATATATATGGAAATCATTGACTTCCGGAGCGATACCGTTACCCGCCCCACACCTGGCATGCGACAGGCCATGGCCGAAGCGCAGGTGGGCGATGATGTTTTTGGGGAAGACCCCGGCATCAACGAACTGGAGCAAAAGGCTGCAGATCTTTTTGGCATGGAGGCTGGACTTTTCTGTCCTTCGGGCACCATGACCAACCAGGTGGCCATCAAAGTGCACACCCAACCCGGGGATGAAGTAATCTGCGACGAACTGAGTCATGTGTACCAATACGAAGGTGGCGGGATTGCCTTTAACGCCGGTGCTTCGGTGCGGCTGTTACACGGCGACCGGGGCCGGATCACCGCCCGGCAGGTGGAAGCATCCATCAATCCAGATGATGTACATAAAGCCCACAGCCGCCTGGTGGTACTGGAAAACACCAGCAACCGGGGGGGCGGAAGTTGTTATCAGCTTGCAGAAATTGAAGCCATTCAAGCGGTATGCCGTGATCATCGCCTGGGACTGCACCTGGATGGGGCCCGGCTCTTCAATGCCCTGGTGGCCACGGGTCAGCGGGCACCGGATTATGGCCGGTTATTTGACTCCATTTCCATTTGCCTGAGCAAAGGACTTGGATGCCCCGTGGGAAGTGTGTTGGTGGGAGCAAACGATTTTATCCGCAAGGCGCGGCGGGTGCGCAAAGTGCTGGGCGGCGGCATGCGGCAGGCCGGCTTCCTGGCGGCTGCCGGCATCTATGCACTTGATCATCACATCGAACGGTTGGCGGAAGATCACCAGCATGCCCGTTGGCTGGAAGAAGCGGTGCGCTCCAACCCGTTAGTGGAAACCGTGTTACCGGTGGAAACCAACATCCTGCTCTTTAACTTAAAAGAAGGAATGCCTGCAAAAGCCTTTACTGAAAAACTACGGCAAAAGGGGATCCTAGCTTATGCAATGGGACCCCAACAGATCCGCCTGGTGGTACATCTCGACATCAGTTCTGCCATGGTGAACCGTGCAGCAGAGCAACTAGTAAGTCTCCGGTGAGGAGGCTTACAATAAGATCTTCAACGTACGCTCTTACTTGCGGGGTTCTGTTGCCCGCCCCGAAGGATCCGTTTGTACAATAAAATATTGGCGGATCATGTCGCCCATGATTGTAACCGTTTCGCCCAGGTAGAGATCGTTTTTACGAACCCGCAGAAAACTATTGTTCCGCTCTATCTTAAAGGAGTCCTGGCTGATGCGGCTCATATCGGCCTGCAAATTTTCAATCTTTAAGGGGTCGGTCAGGCGGGTCAGGTTGTCGAAACGGCTGATGGCATCACCTAACTGTTTCTTATTTTTCAGGAATGTTTCCAGCTTAAGCGAATGCACCCGGCGGTCGTATTTCTCCAGCCAGCCGCTGTTCTCCCTGATCGACTGGAAGGTTTTATTTTCGGCAACACGTTGGTTGCCGCGCTTCACAATATCCCGCAGATCATAGTCCTGCTTCCAGCTCTTGAACTGCACACTCCCTATTTCATCCCATGCCAGTGC
The DNA here is from genome assembly GCA_937862815.1 of uncultured Chitinophagaceae bacterium. Classification (GTDB taxonomy): domain Bacteria; phylum Bacteroidota; class Bacteroidia; order Chitinophagales; family Chitinophagaceae; genus Lacibacter. Next base: position 71,831 of record CALMED010000019.1, read on the forward strand.
TTTCGGATCATCTTTCTCCCGCAGTTTGAGGTACTCATACTGATCAGGCAGAACGATGTCGGAGGTCACGCCTTTGAGTTGCGTGCTTCCCCCGGTAATCCGGTAAAACTTCTGCAGGGTCAGCTTAATAGAACCCAGGTCACTCCCCCCGGTACTTACCCACGAAGTCCGTTCCAGTTCAATGTTCCGCTGTACTGTTCCTTTGCCGTAGGTGGAGGTACTGCCGATGACCAGGCCCCGCCGGTAGTCCTGTATGGCGGCGGCAAAAATCTCCGAAGCTGAAGCGCTGAACTGGTTAACCATCACTACCAGCGGACCGTTCCACAATACGGAGTTATCGCGGTCGCGAAGGATGGAGGGCGACTCATCCCGGCTCTTGACCTGTACGATAGGACCATCTTCAATAAAAAGACCCACCATCTGTACCACATCCATCAGGGACCCGCCGCCGTTGTTGCGCAGATCCATGATAATGCCGCTTACATTTTCCTTTTTGAGTTTCTGTATTTCCTTTGCCACGTCGGCCGCACAGCGGGCGCCATTGGGGTCCTGGAAGTTGGCATAAAACTCAGGCAGGTAGATATAGCCGATTTTATACCCGTTTTCGTCCGTGATAACAGCGCTCTTGGCAAAGACTTCTTCCAGGTTGATCTTTTCCCGGATCATGGTCACCACACGGGTGGTACCATCCGGTTTTTTAAGCGTGATCCGCACTTCAGTTCCTTTCTTACCCCGTATCAGTTTCACCGCATCGTCCACGGCAAACCCTGTCAGGTCCTGGGGTTCCTGGTCGCCCTGCGCCACTTTGATGATGTAGTCGCCGATCTGAATTTCGCCGGATTTATAAGCCGGGCTACCGGTTACGATGGTAACGATTTTGATGTTACCGTCTTCTTCCATCAGCGAAGCCCCTATACCATAAAACTCACCGCTCATCTGCTCGTCAAACGAACGGCGTTCCACCGGTGCAAAGTACGTGGTATGAGGATCCATGGTTTCGGTAATGGTATTCACAAACACGTTGAAGCGGTCATCGTCTTTCAGGCGATTGCGGAAACGCTCAAAAATCCGGTCAAAAGAACGCTCCACCCGTTCGCGGGCCTGCTTTTCCAGGTCGGCATTGCTGGTGGTGATGGGGTTTTCCTTGCCCTGGCTTTTTTCCTTCTGTTCCAGGAGGTCGGCATACCGCTCCAGCGTGTAGTATTTCAACTTTCGGCGCCAGTTCTCTTTCCATGCATTTTCGTTCCGGGCGTAGTCAATTTTATCAAAATCCTCATTGTAGCTCTCTTCCACCGTGAAATCGAAAGGCTTTTTAAGGATTTCCTTGTACAAAAGCGAAGCTTCCTTCACCCGCTGCTTGTACAATTCATTGATGGTAAAAAATGACTCGAGGGTAGCGCCTTTCAATTCATCGTCGATACGGGTCTCATAGGCACGGATCTTTTCGATGTCGGCTGCAAGAAAATAAGATTTATCCGGATCCAGGTTTTTCAGGAAGTTCTTCACCACGTCCCGCGAAAACTTATCATCCATTTTCCGCGGACTGAAATGGCCATCCACCAGCATCTCTCCCACCAGTTGCAGGATGCGCTCGTAGCGGGTTCCGGGGTTTTTAAATGCGGAAGAGGACTGAACCGCGTAAAAGACGCTTCCACCGAGTACGAGTAAAAGGATAATGAACAGACTTTTTTTACTAAACATATAGTCCAGGGCTTTTAACATAGCGAATAAGCGTAAAAATAAGGAGATTTGTGAAGCTCATAGGTGCCGCCGGTGGAATTACCGCTATTTAACAGCCCTTTAGCGAGTCATATAAACAGCCTGAAATATTAACAACACAAGTCCTGCCTGGTTCAATAAATGAGAGTAGTCACGAAAAAAAACGCCATTGCGCCGTAACGGTTTTGATTTTCCGAACTACAAATAAGTGAAATACCTGTGCTGATGCAAAGGGGGGATTCAACGATAAATGCCGCTCGAACGGCTCCGCCGTTCCGGCTTTTTGC
>CALMED010000020.1 GCA_937862815.1 uncultured Chitinophagaceae bacterium
CCGATGGGTATCTTTTAAAGAAAACACCTCCCGAACGGTTTATACTCTATTTAACGGATGTGATGGAGGGAGGGGCGCCTTTTTCGCCCGGTGTTGCCCAGAAAGTGCTGCAGTTTTTCCAGAAACGGCAGGAAAAACCGGAAGACCCGTTCAACCTGACCCAACGGGAGAAACAAATACTGGAACTGCTGGTGAAAGGATACACCTACAAGGCCATCAGCGCCGAACTAGATATAGCGCTCGATACCAGCCGCAAGCACATCCGTCATATTTATGAAAAACTGCATGTGAATTCAGGCAGAGAAGCTGTTGCGCTGGCCATTAAGCATCGCTTATCTTCTTAACCGCAGGTCTTATACCCCAAAGATGTTATTGTGTAGTTGTCATCTTGTTTTCATATTTGAGTAATAAAGATTCAGATATGAAAAGACACGTAACTCTTATTGCCTTTCTTGTTTTGTGCAGCTTTGTACAAGCTCAAAACATGGGAGTTGGAGTGCCGGTTCCGCTTGAAAGATTAGATGTCGGGGGTGCTGTACGCATCGGTGCAACCTCAACCACTAACGCCGGTACCCTTCGCTTCCTGGGTGGCCGTTTTGAAGGCTATAATGGTGCTTCGTGGAACTGGCTGAATGGTTTTCGTTTGCCGTTAGATTCAACGTTGGCCGTATCCGGGAATTCGGTTTTACGAATAATCAATTCTGAAACAACCGGCCCAAGTTATGGAATTGAGGGTCAAACTACTTCACCATCCGGAGTAGGCGTTTTGGGTACGAGCCTTTCCACTTCCGGAAACGGTGTTGGTGTTTATGGGCGTCATAGGTCTGTAACCAGTGGGGCAGGTGTAGTCGGAGAATCTCAGTCTGGTAACATAACGGGTGAAAATTCGGGTGTTTACGGCGTAAACCTCGGTATACCTACAGGTGCTGGTATTGTGTATGGGGTGTATGGAAATACTAATTCAATTACAGGCAGGGCTGTTGGAGTTCGAGGATCTTCTTCTTCGCCAGGAGGTCAGGGTATTTGGGGAAACAATTTGTCTGTTACCGGGCAAGCAATTGGTATATTGGGAGAGTCCAGTTCCACAAGTGGAATTGGTATGAGAGGGATTGCTCTGGCAACAACCGGAAACACAATTGGTATGGAAGGTATTTCCAATTCACCTGATGGTTTTGGTGTGGTTGGTTCCAATACATCGGTTACAGGTCAGGCAGTGGGCGTTTATGGTACACATGTATCATCAATCAGCGGTGCAGGCGTATATGCCCGTTCCTTAGCTACCAACGTATTTGGTGAAAACTCGGCATTGTATGCTCAAAACGATGGAACAGCTGCACCAGGTGCAAATGCCTATGGTGTTTTTGGCAATGCAGTGGGTATAACAGGCGCCACTTTCGGCGTCTATGGTCGTTCTTCTTCCACAACTGGTCGGGGCGTATTTGGATGGGCTATTGCAAATACCGGTATAAATTATGGAGTATTTGGACAGAGTAATAGTGCAGATGGCAGTGGTTTGTATGGATTCAATAGCAGTACAGGCTGGGCGCTTCAAACCCTTGGGCGTATCAGGTTTTCTGGTATAAATGCAGCCAATGGCAGAGTACTAACCTCTAATGCTAATGGAGATGCAACCTGGCAGGATTTGCCTGCAGTAGCTTTAACCGGTGTGGGTACTTTCGCATCGCAAGTTATACCGGATAATTCGATAACATTGGTTCAATTGAACACAATTACACATGGCGATGCAGGTGCGTTTAATACAAGTACAAGTGAATATACAGTTCCCGCAAGTGGCGTTTACCTGATCACAGCAAATGTGGCTTTTTTTACAAGTTTGCCGGACAACACTCCTGTTGTCGTATTTATTTATCGAGATGGCCTTCCTTTTCGTAATTCCCAGACACGTATTACGGGTCAAAGCGCAATCAGTTATTCCATACAGGTACAACTTTCCCAGAACTCTGTTCTTGATTTGAGAGTTTTTCAGGCCTCGGGTAGTAATGCTCAATTGTTAAATGGTGCAACTGATTTTTCAATTGTCCGTTTACGCTAAAATGAAACGTGTTACATCCTGCCGATTATCATATTTAAACAGAAAAATAATATGCTACAAAAATTATTCATGTTACATCTGATCCTTTCAGGATGCTTCCTTTCGGCAAACAGTCAAAATGTGGGCGTGGGTACTTCCAATCCCCAGCAAAAACTGGATGTGAATGGCGCTCTTAGGATAGGCAACACCAGTTCAAATGTACCCGGCAGCA
>CALMED010000021.1 GCA_937862815.1 uncultured Chitinophagaceae bacterium
TGATTCATTCAAGACATTTCGCTGCAGACCAGTCACTTCAGGAGCATCCGTCCCCATTCAATCCTTCAGTCCTTCAATCCCTCAGTCCTTGATTCATTCAAGACATTTCGCTGCAGACCAGTCACTTCAGGAGCATCCGTCCCCCTTCAATCCTTCAGTCCTTCAATCCCTCAGTCCTTGATTCATTCAAGGCATTTCACTACAGACCAGTCACTTCAGGAGCATCCGTCCCCATTCAATCCTTCAGTCCTTCAATCCCTCAGTCCTTGATTCATTCAAGACATTTCGCTGCAGACCAGTCACTTCAGGAGCATCCGTCCCCCTTCAATCCTTCAGTCCTTCAATCCCTCAGTCCTTGATTCATTCAAGGCATTTCACTACAGACCAGTCACTTCAGGAGCATCCGTCCCCATTCAATCCTTCATTCATTCACTCCTTCAATCCTTGTATTCCCATCACCGTATCAGGTTAAGAACAGCATCCAGGTTGGTGGTGTGGTGGATCTGAATCCGGTACTCCGCCTGCAGCCGGTAGCTGCCGGGGGCCAGGTTGTTCCACAAAAACTCGCCGTGCGCATTGGTGCTGCGGTTAAGGGTTTGAATATCGCCCCCGGGGTTGCGGCCTCCTTTAACTATAACGCCTCGGATGGGATTGCCCGGCCTTGCTTCGGGCCCGTTGCCGCTTTGATTACCGGCTTCCAGTTCCGCACCGCCATCAGTGGCAAAGTACATCGGCAGGGGAATCACGCTTATACGGGGTCCTCCACCCGGGCCGGGCCTGGGTTTGAGCTCATCCCGTTTGGCAGCGGGGTTGGCGGCTGTAACGGCCAGGTTGCTGCCGGGGCTCCAGATAAAGTCAGGCTGCCCGTCGTCGTCGCTGTCGTCGAACTGCAGTTCCACCTGCCAAACACCGGCAGCGGCGCTCGTTTCGGCCAGCGGGGTCACATCGCGGCTGGTGCCATCGGTGAAAAGAATGGTTACCTGTCCGCCCGGTCCCACCACCGCCCGCTTAATATTGGAGCGGGAGGTATTGATATTCGACCGCTGGCTCACCGGTGGGTCGAGATCGGCCTGTACTTCCAGGTTCCCGTTGGGCGCGGCGCGTACGGTAACGGCCAGGGGTTGGCTGCTGCCGTCCTGCAAGCGGCTGGTGGCAGTAAAGCGGTCGGGCTGCCCGTCGCCGTCGGTATCGCCACCGGTGAACAAGATGCCCTTGCTATTAGAGCGGGAGGTGTTGATGTTGGCCTTGGTTTGATTAACTCCGTCGTTGCCGGTGGTGTCGGAGTTGTTGAATACGCTGCCCTTTGTATTAGAGCGGGAGGTGTTGATATTGGCCTTGGCCTGGTTGCCGCCGTCGCTGCCACTCCCTGTGCGGCTGGTACGGGAGCGTTCAATTTTTTCAACCACAAATTCAATCACTTCCATGCCGGCCACCAGTTCGCCGCCCACATCGGCGTTAGAGCTTACATCAAAAACGTAGGTTTTGGTGCGTTGGATCACGCCGTCTATTTCTATTTTCCAGTTATGCGTTGTCATCCCCGCAAAAAAGAAGTTCCCGCAGGCATCGGTTTCGGTGCTGGCGATGATGGCGCCGGTGCTGCCATCCCGTAAATGCAGGCTCACACCGGCAATCGCATTCCCTTCCTGGCAATCACCGCCCGTTTTCTTACCGGTGGTGCGGGAGGTGCGGATGGAGTCGCCCCCCTGATTTCTGCCTCCTTTTACGGTAACGCCGTGTATGGGATTACCGGGTACTGCCACCGGGCAGGTGGTGCAGCCGTTGCCGGTCTGTTCGTTGTAAATAGGTTGGAAGGTCCGCTGTCCGGATGCCCGCCCGGTGCCGGCCTCCCGGCCAAACAGGGTAAGGGTGGGTCCGCCTGCCGGCGGGGCCATGCCATTGGAGGCATAGCCGGCCGAAGCAGCCCCTCCGCCTGCGCCATTGGTGCGGATCGACTGGTTGGTAACGATGCCACCGCTGCCACCGCTGCGGAAGCGCAGCTGGCCGGCCAGGATCAGGGTGCCTTCCGTGCTATCTTTCGGAGGTGCAGTACTGCTCACTCTTGTGCCAAAACTTGATTGCTGCGTTTGCCTGGTTGAAGTAGAGCGTTCGTAAGCCGCGGCATCTTCCGGGCAGGCAAAAGTCTGCTCCTCCACCCGGCCGTCGGGGTGCGTGGTGGTGATGGTAACCGGTCCGCAACCGGGTGCCGATGTGCGAACCGGTTCACCACCTGTGGCCTTGGTCTTGATGGCAACGGCATTGGCGGGCGGGAGCAGCTTTTCGGTTGCCGGGCTGCCGCTTGGCTGGGTGCCGCCGGTAGCGGGTGCGGTACGGAGCGGGTCGGCCCCGGTACCCTTGGTTTTGATGGCCACCCGGCTGCCCAGCTCTTTTACCAGGCTGATGCCGGTGGTGAGCACGCTGGCGCTGCGGGTTTCGCTGCGGGGCAGGTCAATACCCTGCGACGGGTCAAAGAGCCGGATGGGCATGGCCGTTTGCAGCAGGCGTACGCCCAGCTGCAGGGAGGTGTTATCGTTGAGCGGGTAGGCCAGGGCCAGCTGGCCGCTCCAGCCGGGGCGCAGGCCCGAACCATCGCTTTCGAACCGGTAAAAAGGGACGAGGGCGCCTTGCCGCTGGATGACCAGCGAGCCGGCGTTGTTGAGGAAGAGGCCGCCTTGCAGACTGCCCGTCAGCCGCACCTGCTGGCCCAGCTGAAAAACGGGGCCCGCCAGCAGCCAGGCCTGCAGCGGGTTGCTGGTAGTAACGGGCGAGCCAGCCGGGAAGCCTCGTTCTGTGATGAAAGTATTGATGGCCGACTGGTCGAACCCGCCGGTGAGGAAGCCGCCGGTGAGGCCAATGCCGGCCGTGCCGGCCAGCCAGTTGGCCTGCAGGTCGGCGCCCCAGCCGTTGCCACGGAAGAGGCCTCTTTCGCCGCTGCGCAGGTTAAAAGCGCCGGCGGGCGTAAAGCCAACCGACCACTTGCCGGGATCGGCGATGTAGTTGCTTTTGTTGCTGCGGGTGGAGTTGTGGCCGGGTGCCCGTTGGGCCATGGCCGGACTAAAGAATAACAGGGCAAGCAGGGCCAGAAGGCCGGTTTGGTTGTTCATACTGTTGGGTTAAGGCAACAAGATAGGAAAAGATGGAGGAGGATGCAAGCGGGAGAAGAATGTGTAAAAGTGTAAATGTGCTGATGTGTAAATGGGGAGAACGGATTGGCCGGACGATTTGATGCGGATATCCGACCGCCGTCTGCCAGGAGAGCTGCAGCCCGGGCCGTTTGCGGTATGTCAAAGGGCGGGCAAAACAGGTTGGCAACAGCAACGCCTTTACGATATGCAACACGCCGGGGTCACATCATTGTGGTATAGGTGCAGTAGAGGCCTTTGTCTACCTTACCATATTAAATAAACGGCAGGCAGATCCTGGTGGTCAGATCATGTCTGTTTTTTCTTCAAACAGGAGGATGCACCTTTTCAGACAAGCGTATGGTTTTCTGCCGCACCGGATGGTGCGGATACCCTGGCCGTTTGCCCGCTTTCCACGCTGGAATGCCCGGCTTCAAAGCATGCGCAGCCTCGTTCCGCCGGTAGTGAAGCGGTGGTACTACCGGCTTGCTTTCCGGTTGCCCCTGCCGCTGCAGCGGCTGTTGCTGGAAGCTGATAATGTGGACACCGTCTGTTTCATGCGCCGTTACCTGCGGGCTGGCTGTACAGGAGTGGATGTGGGCGCCCATGCCGGCGTTTTGCTGGAGCAGCTGCTGCGGGTTGCGCCGGCCGGCCGTCACCATGCTGTTGAGCCCCTGCCCGTGCAGTACAGCGACCTGCAGCGCCGGCTGGGAAAACGGTTGCATGTTCACCAGCTGGCCCTGGCCGCCACCACAGGTCCGGCCACTTTTTTCAGCTACCCCCGCCGTCCGGCGGTGAGTGGTTTGCTCCGCCGCGATGACTGGGGAGGAAGCGCCCCCGTTTGTTTGCCGGTGATTACCGGTACCCTGGACCAGTTGATTCCCCCGGGCAGCCCGGTGAACTTCATCAAAATTGACGCGGAAGGGAGCGAACTGGGCGTGTTGCAGGGCGCCCGGCGCATCCTGCGGGAATGCCGCCCGTTTGTGGCATTCGAGATGACAGTGGGGAAAGAGTTGACTGTAGAACAGCGTGCTTCTGCTTTGTTTGACCTGCTGCTGGAGAGCGGGTACCAACTGGCGCCCATCGGCCGGGCCGTTGCGGGTGCCTCCGCACTGGATAAAGACGGGTTTCTGCATTGCATCCGTCGCGGCAACCCGTATTTTTTCCTGGCTGCACCTGACCGGTTTTACCAACAACAACAACATCATCAACCCTACACAAATCAGCAAAATGAAACAAATTAAAACCACCCTCATGTGGTGCATGGGATGCCTCCTGTTTGCCTGGTACCTTGAAGTGGCGGCACAGAACGTGGGCATCGGCACCACGTCGCCCAACCAGCGGGCCATCCTCGATCTCACGAGTACCGACAAAGTGTTTCTCCCGCCCCGCATGACAACCCAGCAGATGAATGCGATTGCCCTTCCTCCCCTTGGGAGCATGGTTTACAACACCGACCTGCAGCAGTTTATGGGTTTTGTGCGGAGCCATGTAGGCGTAGCCGGCCAATTAGTCGTTCCGGTGGACCGCTGGTTGCCCATCAGTACAGGTCCCCGCATGTTGGCATGGGGCATTGTGGATTCCTTTGCCAATACGAGAAACGGCAGTAATAATTTTTCTGTAATCTGGAACGCAACGGATAATTATTATGAACTTAATTTAACCGGAACAGCTGTTTTTAATATCGACAGCATGATTTTGCAGATTACTCCTATTGGGACCGGTTCCTGGGACCAGATGCCCTCTGTCTACTTTACCGGCACCGGCTCCCAAATGCGGGCAACAATTAAATTTACGGATGCATCCCGTGTTGCAGGCGGATGGACTAGCCTGACGCAAAGAAGACGGAGCTGGTTTTCGTTTACCTTGTACGATCTTCGTACACAACCGTTCTGATTCTGCACCATTTTACATAAGCCCAACAACGAATGCGTCCTGACTGGTTCAGCAATGTTCTTCCGCATGCAGCCGCGGTTATCCTCTTTGCACTGGCCGCCCTTTTGTTCTGCCACCCGGTGCTGGAGGGGAAAGAGCCGGAGCAGGCCGATCTGAAAACCTGGAAGGCCGCTTCCCGGCTGTCGCTCCTGCAGGCGGAAGAAACGGGAGCCTGGCCTCTCTGGAACACAAACCTCTTCAGCGGGATGCCCAACTACATGACGGTGCTGCACCTTGGTAACTCCTTTACCACGGTGGCGGTATGGGTACAGGAGGCCCTTCCGCAACCGGTACGCTATTTTTTCTGGGCCGCCGTTTGTTTTTATGTGCTGGGGCTGGCTGCCGGCCTGGCACCTCCGCTGGCCGTTTTCGCCGCCCTGGCGTATGCTTACAACACCTATCATCCGGTAATTCTCCACACCGGGCACATCACCAAGATGCAGGCCCTTGCCTGGCTGCCGTTGTGGCTGGCCGGCGTGGTACGGGTGTGGAACAGCGAGTACCGCAGCGGTGCCCTGCTTTGTCTGCTGGGCGCCACCCTGCAGTTAGGTGCTTTTCACCTGCAGATCACGTATTATGTGGTCTTGCTCGCTGGCTGCATCAGCCTCAGCTTCGCGATATCTGCCGTAGCAGCCGGTCGTTACCGCCATCTGCTGAAAGCGCTGGGCATACTGGTGGGTAGTGGCCTGCTGGCGCTGGCGGTGCAGGCGGGCACCATACTCACGGCACGGGAGCTGGCACAAACCAGCATCCGGGGCGGATCTACCGTAGCCATTGCCAACGATACGGTACGGCCTGTGTACAACCGGGGCCTCAACAGCGATTACGCATTTCAATACAGCTTCCGCAAAACGGAACCGTTGGTGGTCCTGCTGCCCGATCTGTTTGGCGGCAGCAGCCGCGAGCCGGTACCCGATGAGTCGCAGGTGCTGGCTCAGCTGCAGCGCAGGGGGTTAACCCCTGCACAGGCCCGGCAGGTGGCCGACCAGATACCCCGTTATTGGGGCGGGCTGGAAGCTACCGATGGTCCACCTTACCTGGGCGCTCTGGTGGTGCTGTTGGCCATCCTGGGCTTTGCCGGCCGCACCACCCCGCTGCTCCGCGCCCTGTTGGCAGCCGTTCTGCTGGGCGTTGTCCTCTCCTGGGGCCGTTACCTGCCCGGTGTGAGCCAGTGGCTGCTCGATCACCTGCCTTTGTACAACAAATTCAGGGCTCCTTCCATGTCCATCACCCTGCTGCAGGCAGCCGTTCCGCTGGCGGCCGGGCTGTGGCTGCAACAAGTGGCGGAGCGCCAGGCAGCCGGATCCTGGGGACAACCGGATTTTCTCCGGGTACGAAACGTGCTGGCTGCCGTGGCGGGGTTGCTCCTGGTGTGCCTGGCCCTGTTCGACTACAGCGCTCCCATAGACGCCTTGATTATGCAGACCCGCTTCGATGCCTCGGAAGTAACCCTGGTCAACAGCGCCATTGTTGCCGGGTTGCGGCAGGACCGTACAGCCTTGTTTCAGCAATCCCTGCTCCGCCTGCTGCCCTTCCTGCTGCTGCTACCGGCGCTGGCCTGGCTGCTGTACAAAAAATGGCTGGCGCCCCGCTTCGGATTCTTGTTGCTGGGCATTGTTACCCTGGCCGATCTGTTTGTGATGGGATGGAAATACCTGCCGCCAGAAGCCTACTATGATCGCGACGAAAAGCAAGCTGCCGAATTACAGCTAACGGAGACCGACCGCCGCATCCTCACCGATACCATCCGGCCGTACCGGGTGTTTTATGCGGGCCCCGACCGGTTCAACGCGGAGGATTACCGGGTCACGGCCCATCACCAGGCGGTAGGCGGCTACCATGCCGCCAAGCTGCGGATCTACCAGGATCTGCTGGAACGGTACCTCCGGGACACGGTAAACATGCCGGTCCTGCACATGCTGAACACCCGCTACATTATTCACCCCACTTCATCGGGCGATTCGTTGCAGCACAACGAGAACGCCTTTGGACCCTGCTGGTTGGTGGGCAGCATAAAAAGGGCTGCCAATGACGCGGAGGCCCTGCAGGCCGTCGGCCGGTTGCCGCTGCGGGAACAGGCCGTGGTGCAGGGAGACGTGCCGCCGTGGTTGGCGGCCACAGCCACCGATACGGCTGCTTTTATCCACGTGGTGTTCTACAGCAACGACCGCATCCGGTACACCGCTAGCTGCCAATCGCCCCGCCTGGCTGTTTTCAGCGAAGTGTTTTATCCCTTCGGCTGGAAGGCGTATCTTAACGGTAAGCCCGTGGAGATTATCCGCACCAACTACGTATTACGGGGCGTGGCCCTGCCAACCGGGGAGCACGACCTGGAATTTGTTTTTGAACCGGCGAGCTATTACACCGGTAAGCGCATCGCGGGGTTTGCCGCCTGGGTGCTCTGGGCTCTGCTGCTTTCCCTGGCAGCGGTGCCCGTCTACAGAAAAATTAAAAGCCATTACGGATCCTGATGGAATTACTTGCCCCGGTACGCATGGGTCCGCTTACGGATACAATACACCAACAGGTGCAAACCCGGGTCAGCATCATCATCTGCACCTACAACCGGGATGCCTTGCTGCTGGAGAACCTGAAAAGCCTGCTCAAACAAACAGCGGCTCCCCATCTCTACGAAATTATTGTGGTGGACAATGCGGGCAGCAGCGCTACGGCCCGGCTGGTGGCGAGCATGGCTGCCGGTGCGCCCTTCCACCGGTTGCGTTATTATAAGGAGTACCGCAACGGTTCCTGCATTGCCCGTAACCGGGGGTTGCGGGAAGTGAACAGCGCCTGGACCTGTTTTATGGATGATGATGCCCTGGCCGACAGCTGCTACGTGGAAGAATTGCTGGCAGCCATCGAAAAGTATCCCGACGCCACCGGTTTTGGCGGAAAGATTCTGCCCCGCTATTTAACAACGCCTCCCTTGTGGATGAACCGTTTTGTACAAACCGCTTTTGTAAGTCAGCTCGATAACGGCAACGCAGAAGGGTTGTTTGACGGGAAAAGGAAATGGTATCCCTTTGGCTGCAACATGGTGTATACCACCTCTTTTTTGCGGGAAACGGGTGGCTTTGATGAAGACCTGGGGCGGAAGGGCCGGGTGGGACTCACCGGCGACGATAAAATGATCTACCTCAAGGCAAAGCGGGCGGGGCGGAAAGTGTATTACCTGCCGCGGTTGGTGGTGTACCACCTCATTGAACCTTTACGGCTCGAAAAGCCTTACCTGCGGCAGATCAGCTATGCCATTGGCAAGAGCGAGTCGATCCGCACCAAAAAGCAATCGCTTCCGGCACAGGGAAAGAAACTGGCGGATGTACTCTGGAAAATGGGGGCATCGGTGGTGCTGGGGGCCTGGTACCTGCTGCAGCGGCAGCCTGGCAAGGCCTATTATGTGCTCTTTTTCCGTTATCACATTTTAATAGGATTTCTGCGGTGACCCGTTACCGGCTGCTCCAGGTTAAACGGCAGCTGGAGGAATGGCTTATGGCGCCGTTCATCTGGTACGGTCGCTGGCAGGCGGCACGGAGCCGTTTCGATACGGGCGGATACGACCTGGTTTGCTTTTTCCCGGACGCTTCGCTGGGCGGCGCCCAAAAAGTCAACGCGTCGGTACTGGCGGCCTGCACCGGCAAGCGGGTGTGCATTTTCTTCACTAAAAAAGGAACCAATCAGCTGTTGCTACACCTGTTTGCGTTGCCCAACTGCACTGTGTACGATATTGCTGCTGCTGCCGATAACAAGGTTCGTTACTGGAACAATTTTATATGGCGTGGTCGTTGCAGCTGGCTGATCAACCGGCAGCGGCACCCGGTAACGGTACTCAACTGTCAATGTAATTTTGCGTACAAATTACTGCCCCACCTGAAGCAGGGTGTGCGGGTGGTGGAGCTGATTCATGTAGCTGAGCCCCGCTTTTCCGCAATTACGTTTCCATACATTCCTTTCCTGCCGGTTCGTGTTACGGTAGGCCCAACGCTCATACAGCAACACCTGCGTTATTACCGGCAGCTGGGCGTACCGCCGCAGTACAACAACGCCTGGCAGCACCGGCTGTTTGGGGTTGCGAAAGTTGTACCCCCCCTGCGGAATTATCACCTGCCGCTGCGGGTTGGTTACCTGGGACGCGACAGCCGGGAAAAGCGGCTGGGTCTTTTGTATGCTGCTGCCAGCGCCTGCGGGGAGAAAGCACTTCCCCTGCAGTGGCACTTTATCGGGGTGTCGGCTCCCGGGCAGGATCCTGTTCGCCAAGTACCCAACGCCACCTGGCATGGAGTTGTTGAAAACGATGCAGAGCGGCAGGATTTGCTGCAGCAGATGGACCTGCTGGTGCTTACCTCTTCCTTTGAAGGCCGCCCCCTGGCCCTCATGGAATCCATGATGCTGGGCGTGGTGCCGGTGGCTACGGCCGTAGGATGCATCCCGGAATGCATAGAACACGCCACTACAGGTTATTTATTGCAGCATCCCGACAACGAAGCGGCGGTAAAAGACCAGTTGATAGCTGTGCTGGAACAGTTGACACAACATCCCGAAACCCTGGCCTCCCTATCCCGCCAGGCACATGCATTTGCCTGCCGGAATTTTACCAACCTACACGAAGCGGAACAATGGCGGGCCCTGCTGTTTGGGCCGGAGGAATGAAGGGGGAAACGTGGAAATGTGCTGATGTGTAAATGGGGAGAACGGATTGGCCGGACGATTTGATGCGGATATCCGACCGCCGTCTGCCAGGAGAGCTGCAGCCCGGGCCGTTTGCGGTATGTCAAAGGGCGGGGACGACTGCCGGCTATCGCATGTCTGGCAGGATAAAGGCGATGTTCTTGAAGTGGACAGGAGGCAGTTAACGGAAAAAACAACCGGCCGGAAGGTACCAGCCCGCTGGTAATAAAAAACCCCGGGAGTGATCCCGGGGTTGTACGATACACGTTCTGTCCTTACGCCTTATTCCTTAAACAACTTCATCGGCGTAGCCTCGGCCTGCTGGCGGAAGGCTTTCCATTTCGTGTTGAAGAACTCGTTGATCTGGTTCACGCTCTTCTGCACTTCGTCTTCGGCTTCCTTCACCAGCCGTTCGGTCTGCGTTGTGGGGGCGGCCAGCTTGCTCATGATCTCCATGCGGGCGGTCTGCAGGGCCGTGGTGGTGGTGCGGTCGGCAAAGCGGGTGATGCCCTGCTTCCCTTCAGCGCTGCGGCTGAAGATGGATTCGCGGATGGTCTTGATGTCGGCGCGGATACCGGTGATGGCTTTGCGTAAGCTGTCGGCTTCCTTGCCGGTGGCGCCCCGCAGCTGGGCTTCCAGCTTGGTGAGGGTTTCTTCGGCATCGGTGATGCGGTCCACAGCGGACGTAAGCTGATCAGCGCTCTTCTGCAGGCGCTCCAGCATCTGTTTTTTGGCTTCATACACGTCGCGTTTCACCTCAAAACGCGGATCGCCTTGTACGGTTACGAGGGTGGAGTCGGACTCCTTGCCCACTGCAATCACCACTTTATACGTGCCGGGGAATACGGCCATGCCGCCGCCCTGCTCGGGTGCATTGGGGCGGGGTTTGGGCTGGCCGGGCTGGCGGGTACCCTTTGTTTCAAAGCCCCACCAGAAGCGGTTGAAACCTTCTTCGGCTTTCACCCGCAGCGTGCGGAGCTGCTTGTTCTGTTCGTCGTAAATCTTCACCACGGCGCTGTCGGTTCTGGCACTGCCTTCGGGCTTCACAAAAAAGGACAGCATGGCCCCGCGGCGGCGGTTCTCACCTTCGTACAGACCCCAGGTGCTCCACTCGTAGCCCGGCGCGTTGCGGTACTGGGCCTGGTAAGCCACGGGTGCTTCAAAGGCGGTCACTTTTTTCGTGGGTACGGCGCCATTGGCTTTTGCGATGGCGCGGAGGGGGCGGATATCATCCAGCACCCAGAGGGCCCGGCCAAACGTGGCAATCACCAGGTCGGCTTCCCGCTCCTGGATCACCATATCGTAGGTGGAAACCGACGGGTAGCCGTTGGTGTACTGTTCAAAGCTTTTGCCGTTGTTGTAGCTCACCCAGAGGCCGTGCTCGGTGCCCACGAAAACGAGGTTGGGCTCCACCGGATCCTGCACCATGCACAGGGCATAACCCCGCAGGCCTTTGCCGGCCACCATGTTCTCCCAGGTTTTGCCATAGTCGCGGGTGCGGAACACGGTGATGCTGAAATCGCCGCGGCGGTAGTCGTTGGCCACCACAAAGGCCTCGCCTTCGTTGTAGCGGCTGGCGTGCACCTGTGTGATCCAGGCACCGGTGTTCATGCCGGGTATCTTCCCGCGGAAGTTGGTCCAGGTCTTGCCGCCATCCTGCGTAAGCTGCACGTTGCCGTCGTCGGTGCCCACCCAGATCACACCCTGCTTTTTGGGCGAGGGGGCGATGGCCATGATGGTGTTGTGGTTTTCGGCGCCGGTGATGTCGAGCGTGAGACCGCCGGTTTCTTCTTTCTGCTGCTCGGGGTTGTTGGTGGTGAGGTCGGGGGAGATGATGGTCCACGTAGTCCCCTTGTCGCTGCTTTTGTTTACAAACTGGCTGCCGTAGTAGATCGTGTTGGGATCAAACGGATCCTGGGCGATGGCGCTGTTCCAGTTGAAGCGCATTTTGGTGGCGGGATCGGGAGCGGGGGGACGGATGGTTTCGCGGCGGCCGGTGTTTACCTGGTAGCGGCCCACATTGCCGCCCTGGCTCATGGCGTATACCCAGTTGGGGTCGGTGGCGTCGGGCATCACATCAAAGCCGTCGCCGCCCCAGAGACTTTCCCAGTAGTAGTTGCGGATGCCGCCGTTGACCCAGGTGTAGGCGGGTCCGCGCCAGCTGCCGTTGTCCTGCATGCCGCCCATCACGTTGTAGGGCAGTTCATTGTCTGTGTTGATGTGGTAAAACTGGCCAAAGGGCAGCTGCTCATCGAAGCGCCAGGTTTTGCCCCGGTCGCGGCTGATGCCGATGCCCCCGTCGTTGCCCTCATAGATCAGGTTGGGGTTGGTGGGGTGGATCCACCAGGCATGGTGGTCGGGGTGAATACCGCTGTACGGAATTAATGTTGTAAACGATTTGCCGCCGTCCTCGCTCAGCGACACCGTGCTGTGGATGTCGTAGATCCGGTTTTCGTTCACGGGGTCCACGTAAATTTCGTTGTAATAGAAAGGCCGGTCGGTCACCTCTTCGGGCTTGCTGTTCACCAGTGTCCAGGTAAAGCCGCCGTCGTCGCTGCGGTAGAAACCGTTTTTGGTGGCTTCCACTTTAGCATAAACCCTACTGGGTTGGCTGGGTGCAAAGGCCAGTCCGCAACGGCCCAGCGGACCGTCGGGCAGGCCGTTTTCCTTGCCCAGTTTTTTCCAGGATTTACCGCCGTCTACGGTGATGTAAAGTCCGCTGCCGGGGCCGCCGCTGTTGAAATGCCAGGGCTTGCGCTGGTGCTGCCACATGTTGGCGATGAGTTTGTTGGGGTTGGCGGGGTCCATGATCAGCTCGGCACAGCCGCTGGTATCGTTGGTGTAGAGGATGCGCTCCCAGCTTTCGCCGCCGTTGGTGGTTTTGTACACGCCGCGGTCGGGGTGGATACCGTAGGGATTGCCAATGGCGCCCGCGTACACCGTGTTGGGGTGGGAGGGATCAATCAGGATGCGGTGGATGTTGCGGGTCTTTTCCAGGCCCAGGCGCTTCCAGGTCTTGCCGCCGTCAAGGGTTTTGTAGATGCCCTCGCCGAGGTTGAGCGAGTTGCGGGGGTTGCCCTCGCCGGTGCCCACCCAGATGACGTCGGGGTTGCTCTGCTGGATTTTCAGGGCGCCGATGTTGAGCAGGGGCTGGTCGTCGAAGAGGGATTGCCAGGTGGCGCCGCCGTTGCTGGTTTTCCACACGCCGGCGCTGGCGCCGCCTACGTAAATGATGTCGGGGTTGGTGTACACCGCGTCGATGGCGGTCACGCGGCCGCTCATACCGGCCGGACCGATGTTGCGGGGTTGGAGGGATTTAAAGTGTTCGTTTTTTACCTGCGCCACGGCGGGCAGGGCTGCCAGTACCAGCAGCCAACACAGCAGTTGTCTCATGAAGGGAAGTTTAAGGGGCTGAAATTCTGAAATACCGGTGGTGCGGCCAAATGTTTTTGATGAACGGATGGAAGACAATGAGTGAATGAATGAGTGAGTGAATGAATGGGGGCGGATCCTCCTGGAGAAACTGCTCTGTGTAGAAATATATCAAAGGATTGAAGGATTGAATGAATGAAGGACTGAATGGGAGTGAATGCTCCTGAAGTGACCGGTCTGCAGCGAAATGTCTTGAATGAATCAAGGACTTAGGGACTGAAGGACTGAAGGATTGAAGGACTGAAGGATTGAATGGGTACGGATGCTCCTGAAGTGACCGGTCTGCAGCGAAATGTCTCCCCTCCCTGGGTTCTCCTGCAAGGGACCCCGTGGTTTAAGATATTCGACCTACGCCAGAAACCATTTGCGCCGTTGCCTCCTTTGCCGCTTTGTGTGAAATAACCGCCACGAACCCGTAACACATACCCCTTAACCCGTAACAAACAACCTTCCCCCGCTCTGGGTTCTCCTGCAAGGGACCCCGTGGTTTAAGATATTCGACTTACGCCAGAAACCTTTTGCGCCGTTGCCTCCATTGTTCCTTTGTATGAAACCTCCTTCCCCCGAAACATTTAACATAAAAAATACATGTATGTACACTTATTTCCCCATCTTTGTCCCCTAAAACCTACACGACATGAAACGTATTACCTTTTTTCTGGGTGCCGCTCTGCTGGTAAGCGCACTCACCGCCTTTGTTCTCCCCGCCACCGCCCCGGCTGATTCCGCCGCTGCACCGGCCGTTCAAACGCCCACCAAATGGACCGTAGACAAACCCCACACGTCGGTACGCTTTGCCGTGAGCCACATGGTGGTGGCCGAAACCGAAGGCACCTTCAAGGTGTTTGACGGTACGGTGGAACACAGCAAGGCCGACTGGAGCGATGCCAACATCAACTTCACCGTAGATGTGAACTCCATCAATACCGATAACGAGAACCGCGACAAGCACCTGAAGAGCGACGATTTCTTCAACGCCGAGAAATACCCCAGCATGACCTTTGTAAGCACCAGCTTTGTGCCCAAAGGCAACAACAAGTACGAACTCAACGGCAATCTCACCATCCGCGACGTGACCAAACCGGTGAAGTTCGACGTAACCTTCGGCGGCATTGCCACCAGCAGCCGCGGCGATAAGGCCGGCTTCAAAGCCAGCACCACCATCAACCGCTTCGATTACAATCTCAAGTGGGACCGTGCCACCGAAGCCGGCGGACTCGTGGTGGGTAAAGAAGTGGAAGTAGTGGTGCGCCTGGAATTGAACAAGGCGAAGTAAGGCTTGCATTAACTGATTAACAGGCTGTGCGGTAAAATCGTACAGCCTGTTCTGTTTTATGCCCCTTATTCAGGGGCCGGCACCATGCAGTTGGCGAAACCATTGATTCCATTCCCGTCAGAACCCGGTTAGTTCAGCCATGCATTGTTGTATGCCGAATAGACCATGCGGATTATAGTTTGATTGTCGGGGTATGTTACACCACGGGTATTCATGGTAATGCTGCATTGAAAGCCATTTGGAAAAATGCAGATAACGGTTTGCAACCCGCGATTGTTGATTGAGTCGTTGGTGATGCCGCCGTCGTGCGCAAAGTAGTCTCCCCGTGTTTCAAGCGCTGCAATGCGGGGAACGAATCCGATTCTGTTTTGCTTCATGATTTGTTTAACGCTATTGGGAAGCAGGATCTGTGTTTCTTCGAAAAAGGCCGCACCCCTTGCCATCTCACGGGGTGTCATATAGTAACCACCTCCGCCGGCTATATGCGTCCAGTCGCCCAGGAAATCCCCTCTCCGGTTTTGAGCTGAGTCGGTGATGTTGTAGTACAGGGTGGCGATGCCCCGCGGCTCAGGCGAACAATTGATGTTGGGCATGTTGATGGGGTCAAACACAAACTGCTGCATGTATTGCAGGTACCGGGTTTGTGTAAGCTGGTCGTCGTTGATATCAATAAACGGCGAACCGGGCTGCCCCCGCCAGAGCGAAGGAATTAACACACGGAACAACGCATAGTTTACATTGAGGTATTGGAAAGGGCGTGTTTGCGCTACAACCGAGCCGGGCGGAAACGGACTGGTAGCGCCGGTTGCGATGCAACTGCGTAATCCTTCATAGCCGACAGTACTGTCCATGTTGGTATTTACACTTGTTAAGCCGGATGTGTGGGTCAGTAAATCGCGGAAACTGAGTGAAGAAACCCAGGGCCCCTGCGCCCAGGTGGAGGGCAGCCAGGGACCGATGGGGGAGTTGATGGTTAGTCCGTTGGCATTTAGCAACTGCATGGCACCGATGGCGGTGTAAAACTTGGAAACGCTCGCGATGTTTATTTTTTTATCCAGCGAAAAAGGCAAGGCGCCATCAGCCGGTAATCGGGCCCGCCCAAATGTATCGGAGCGGAAGATAGTACCGTTCCGGGTAATGATGTAAGACCAGCCAACCGGACGGGTGTTATTGGCATTCACGCCCGCAACGATGTTGCGTTCAAAAGCATCGGGGTCAAAAACGGGTTTCAGCTTGGCGCAGGAAACACCCGTTAACATCATCCAGCCGGAAATTGCAGCGAAAAACAGTTGTTTCATGGAAGGGCATTTTATAATGGCAGGAATAGTTGTACGGCATGAATAATCTTCCAACCCATTAAGATATGTTGTGCTCTTGAATAAATATTGCCTCTCTGTCTTTTCCTGTTAAGCCGTTGCATATATGCATTGATTACAAAAGAAAGCAGCCTGTCATTTCAGCCAAAATATAAATTCAACCTGAATTTTTATAGTTAATAATTAATAGCACTCCCCTCCTTCGGAAGCCTTGCTGTATCTGCGGGATGCATGCTGTTTAACCGCTTTCCGGCAACTTATTAAAGGTTAGCGTGTTGTGCTATTAAAAAAACTATATCCCTCAGTGTTTCCCTCTGTGAAAACCTTTGTGTATTCTAAGGTGGTTTAACAGTAAAACCACAGTGTTTATGCGTTTTGCACAGAGTTGTACAGCGTGATACAATTGAAAAGCAACTATTATTCAATAGCACAACACGTTAAAGGGTATGCCGGCAAAAAAAACCCCTGTACACAGGATATCAGCCTGTATACAGGGGATCGTTTGCAGGGTATTTGTACCCGGAAGGCTACTTCTTCAGGTACGTATTCAGAAAACGCAGCGTTTCCCGCGCCGCTTTCATCTGGTTTTCTTTTTTCAGAAAACCATGTCCTTCATCGGGAAACAGGATGTATTCCACCGGTACGCCGTTGGCTTTTGCACCGGCCACGATCTCATCGCTTTCCACCTGTAATACCCGCGGGTCGTTGCTGCCCTGTAACACCAGCAGCGGCGTCCTGATCTTATCGGTATTGAACAGCGGAGAGATGTTGCGCAGCCGCACCGAGTCGGCCGTGCCGGGATCGCCCATTTCATCGTACAAAGCTTTGCGGAAGCTTTCCCAGTAGGGCGGGATACTGCGCAGCGTGCGGATCCAGTTGGTCACCCCAAAGAGGTTCACGCCTACCGCAAAGGATTCAGGGTATTGAATGATGCCGGCCAGGCTCATGAAGCCGCCGTAGCTGCCCCCGTAGATGCCGATTTTCGTACTGTCGATATATGGTTGCTGTGCCAACCAGTTTCTTCCCCACACGCAGTCTTTCAGATCTTTGTCGCCGTGGTTGCGGTTGTCCATCTTGTAAAAGGTCTTCCCGTAACCGCTGCTGCCCCGGTTATTCACCGCCAGCACGGCATACCCGTGGTTCACAAAGTACTGGATGGTGTTGGAGTAATAAGCGCGGCTTTGTCCGCCCGGACCCCCGTGCACCCACACCAGCGCCGGCACTTTGCCGGACGTAGATGCCTGGTGCGGCTTGTAGTAAATGGCGGGAATATCAAGACCGTCGAACGACTTGAACCGCACCACCTGCGCATCCACCAGGTGGTTGGTGTTGATGTCGGGCGTAAACGTGGTGGTGAGTTGCTTCAGCTGTTTGGTCTCCGTGTTGTACCAGTACAGGTTGTCGGAGCTGCGGTCGCTGCTCACCGTGAGGATCATGTTTTTCTCGGACGGTGAAATGTTGATGCCGGAGATGTAGCCACCCTTGATTTTCGGCAATTTCACTTCCTTGCCGGTGGCATGTTCGTACAACAGCACTTTGTCGCGGCCGTCTTCGTTGATGTACAGCACATGGTACTTGTGTTTCTCGCTCAGCGACATGTTCACCACATCCCAGTTGGTTTCAAAGAACGTCTCGCGGGCCGCGGTGGCCAGGTTGTATTTCACCACGTAAGTAAACTCTTTGCCTTCGTTGGTCACGTAGTAGAGATAGGCGTCGTCGGGTTCAAAGGCAGCCGGGTAATAGACCGCGTCTTCGGTGCCGCCGGACGACAGTTTACGGGTATCGCCCGTTTCGGTGTTGTAGAGGTGGAGTTCGTTGCGGTCGGTGGTGATGCTGCGGGTGAGCACGAGGAAGCGTTCGTTGTGGGAGATGAGGTTCACATCGTAGCCGCTGTCGTTCCGGTAAACCAGTTTTCCTTCCCACTTCACGGTGTCCATTTTGTAGAGATCGAAAAACAACGGGGTCCGCTTGTTGCTGATGTAGTAGAGGTGCTTTTTGTCTTCCGTCCAGGTAACAAAGGCCGCTTTTTCCTTTACGCCGGGGGTAAGGTCTTTAACGGTGATGGGACCGGTTTGCAGGAACAGGTGATCGTTTTCATTGCCGCCCTTATCGGAGCTGAAGAGAAAATGATCGCTGGAACCCGGCACATAGTCCACCGCAAAAAGCGACTCGTTGGTGGAGGCGGTCATCGCCCGGCGGTTGGTGTCGGCCAGGTTGATCTCGTAGAGGTTGTAGATGCCCGACCGGTTGCTGTGGATGAGTATTTTACTTTCATCGCTGTTGAAGTGGGCGCCGCCCACGGATTCGGTCTGGAAGAACTGCTCAATGGTGTATTGTTGCAGGTCCTTCGGGGCCTTGCCGCCCTCCTTGCAGGCGGCCAGGGATACGAACAGGAAAAGGGGTAAAAGCAATCGCATAAGCTGAAATTTAGTGGCATAAGGTACGCAGAAGCGCCGGCAGCTGCAAGCGGGGAAGCCTGATTTTGGGCAGGGGGCGGGCTGTTTTTAGTTCTTTTTCAACTAGTTTTCGGGGGAGACGTTGCTGAGAAGAAGCGATTTTAGATTTATGATTTCGGATTTCCGGTTTCGGATTGTTAGGAACGTGTTGCCGGGAGCTGGTTCACCCGGTGGGGAAAAATTAAAAAATAATAACGTCCTGCTGAGCGCAAGCGAAGCACCCCACTGAGGTGAGCAGGATTTTTGTTTCCTTCTCAGTACGGAGCCTGGAATGCGTCTAACCCGGGATGCAACGTCCCGGCCCGCCCGCAGGGCTGGGGGGAGACGTTCGGAAAAAGAGTTTTCTCAGCGGTTGCATCCGCAGGTTGCACGGTTGTGGCGAAACCCGTACCTTTCTGTACATATGTGGAAGCCTTTCTTTCTTTTTCTTGTACTCCTGGCTGTTTACGCCCCGGCCGGGGCCCAGGACCGCTCCCTGCCCGGGGTTCGGGTGCTGGATACCCTGCTGCTGGATGAAGCGGTGTACCGCAAAGCTGAGCAGCGGGGAGGGTTGGTGGAGCTGGTCTTGCCGGCCCGTCCTTTTCCCGCCCCTTCCGGTCTTTCTTTCCATTCGCTTTCCTTCGGGTGGAATGAACCGGCGGCTGCCAGCGGTGAGACGACTACCCACTGGGAAATCCGCTATGCGAAAGAAGGGCAGGTTTGGGGCGACTGGCAGGCCGTGCAGCCCGACCACCATGCCGAAGGCGAGCCCCTGCGTTACAGCCGGGTGTCGGAGTTGATGCTGGTGGATTCATCGTACCGTTTCTATCAGCTGCGGCTCCGCTTCAACCAGTCGGACGGGGTACCGTTGCTGTTATTCCTCAACCAGTACTCGCCGGCAGAAGCCGCCCCGCGTGTTGCCGGCCGCACCGGAAGCGGAGCGTCCATCCCGGTGGCCGGCCGTGTCAATACCTGCGCCTGTCCGCAGCCGGCCTTCACCAGCCGCACGGGCTGGGGCTGTCCGCAGGCACCCTGGTCGCCTTCCCTTACCACGCCCACCCACCTGATTGTGCATCATTCGGCCGGCGGCAACACCTCGTCCAACTGGGACGGCGTGGTGCTGGCCATCTGGAACCAGCACGTGAACACCAACGGGTGGAGCGACATTGGCTACAACTGGCTCATTGCCCCCAGCGGCGTGCTGTACGAGGGGCGGCAGGGCAGCAGTACCCAAAACGTAACGGGGGCGCATTTCTGCAGCACCAATACCCGCACCATGGGCGTATGCCTGCTGGGCACCTATACCACCGCCACCATTACCCCCGAAGCCCGCAACACCCTCATCGCCACCCTGGCCTGGAAAGGCTGCGAGCTCAACATAGATCCCACCGGCAGTTCGGTGCATCTTACCAGCGGGCTCACCCTCAACCATGTATCGGGTCACCGGCAGGGTTGTTCCACCGAGTGTCCGGGCAACACCCTTTTTTCCGACCTCACGGCCATCGGCTTTGCCGCCAAAGGGTACCAGGATAACGGCTGCCGCATCACCGCGGTGCCGGGCGGTAACGGGGCAGAGTTGCTGACCGTGTTACCCAACCCTACGGCCGGCAGCGCCTGGCTGCGCCTGCAGGTCACCGGGGTGCAGGAGCTGCGCTACCAGCTCTACAGCTCCGACGGGCGCTTGCTCCACAGCGCTGCGCCGAGGATCCTCAGCGGCACGGTTGTAATGGAAATTGAAGGCCTCCGAGAACAGCCGGCAGGCACCTACCTGTTGCGGGTATGGATTGGCGGAAAGGGGAGGGCGTTGCCTGTGGTGAAGCAATGAGGGGGTATGTGTGAAGGTTCGTTCGGGGTGGGGCGCAATGATGAAAAAATTCTGCGTTTAAACTGTACTTTTTTTTGGGGGAGCCTACACACCCAATTTTATTTTCGAAAAACCGTTAAAAGTGGTTTTATACCAAGAAGGAGAGTAATTGCAGCAAACCACAAAAAGTTTATTTCTGCGATTGTCGGGATTAAACATGCAAGCATAATCCCAAATGTAATTGCGCTCAATTTTACCAGCATATAGTCAGTAAAACCTGCCCGATTCCAAAATTTTACTTTCCAAAAGTTGTGGATGTTCATTTTGTTTCGATTTTATTGTGTGTTTTTAGCATTGACTATAACGGTACCTGGCTTTGCGTAGTGGCGGAATTTCAGCACAAAAGTTCAATAGAAGAACGAATGTTGAACCTTGCACAAATGTTTCACAGAAGCATGTCAGCCGTCATATTGCCAAACCGATGTTAGCGGTTCGGCTTTTATTTAAATCGTTTTTCAATGTTCTCTCTTTTTAAAGGGCCACCGTGTCCTGCATAAAATTTGTCTGCCTGAAAATTTAATATTTTACGTATTGATTGGTTAATTTCATTTAAGTCATATGCAAAGTAGTGATAGTCTGGTAAATGAGGGAAAATTTCTCCACCCATATAGCCACCCATCATTACGTCACCGATTATGGCTTCTCTATTGTCAAACTCAATAGAAATACTGCCGTTAGTATGACCCTTTGTCGAGTGAATAATGCCGTTTATTCCAAAGCTTTTTAAGTCTGCATAATTGTCTATAAAAATATCGGCCTTAAATGATGGAAAAGGCTTGTCTACAAATGGTTTTATAAATTTTGCTATTAGTCGGGTGGTTTTTAAAAAATCGTTTTTACCATTTTCTGTCATATGGCTGTCAGCAGAATGAATTGCAGTTGGAATTTTATGAAGTCTAAGTAACTCTGTTGTGCTGCCGCAATGGTCTGAATGTCCGTGAGTATGAAGTATCAATGAAAGGTCGGTTAAACTTACACTTAGTTTATTCAACTCGTTAATAATAGTCATTCCTTCTCCCGGACTTCCGGTGTCGATCAATATTATCTGATTGCCTTCAATCAGATAACAATTTGAAATTTTCAGTTTTATTTTATGTATTCGCGTCATTATACCATTGTCGTTTTAAGCTGACTGCTAACTGTATCTGGCTTTGCGTAGTCGCGGAATTTCAGCACAAAAGTTCATTCGGAGAACGGTACTTGAATCTGCCACTAAACTGTCATACGAAGCACTGCACCCGCCATTACGCCAAACCTCTGTGTGTGCCCTGCTAAGGTACAAAAATGATGGGAGTGGGCCTCCCGCTTCCGGTGACGGGCACTGGAAGCAAACCGCCTGGTGGTGCTGGCGAGGTAACGAGCTGGTGCTGAGCGACCAGGTTAAGCTATGTGAACAGGATTCACGGCTGGTGCGTGTAGCGAAGTGTAATACGGATGAACCGCTGGTGGAAGCCTCGATAGTTGGTAATGCGTTGTCAAAAGGAACGAGTTACAAGGGAGTCCCGGGGAGCACAGCAGCAGTAACCCGGCGTGGGCTGTGCGGCAACCGGGGTAAAGGCGGACGGATCGCTACACAGGCATTTTTGTGCAACAGGGGAGAGCCATTGCTGCCGGAGAGAAAGCACAAGGTGGTATCCCCATCAAGGCAATTATCGGGAGTGGCAATGGCAGTCAGACCGGCTCATAGTAGTGAGGTGCTCATCGGTAAGGGCAGGGGGTCGTGTGTCGGGGTAATAGGCGAAGAGGAACCGCAGTTCCTGTAAATAGTTGCGTTGCGTGGCGGGACTGTAGTGACCCAGGCTTAGCAAATCAGATGTCCGCTGCAGAGCGTTGATCGCATACTGCGATAATGTTTTTTTTGCATGATGAAGAGTTTTAGAGATAAAAGGTACGCATCATGCAGCGGACTTCATTGCGTAGCAATGTTACTTCAACGTTTATGGCTTGCTGCTGTGCTGGTAATTTTTAAGGTCCAGCCCGGAACCGGAGCCCAATAGCATTACTGATGATGAAGTTAAAAACAAAAGCTGAATAAAATTATGTCTGCCCGAACCGCTGCTGAATTACGAACAATAAGATGTGGACTTATTCGTTAGCCAGGATGGCAGCAAGCACCAGGTTGTACGTTCGGCCTATTTTGCAAGTGGTATAATTTTTTCATTTATATACCAGGACACTTTAAAAAAATCTATCTGCGATAAATCGTACTATTGATTGCCATACCTCGGTATTACGACCATGAATACTACTGATGTTTATAAGCAATCCTACTGCAATAATGGTATATGGTATAGGGTTCAACTTTTTTCTTATATCATTAACTAAAAGCAGCAGTACTATACTTAAGCCGAAATATTCAGATATAAAAAAGGCATTAAACTGGATAGTGGATCCAAAAATAATAGTAAATAGTCTGGAAGAAATAGCTCCGAAAATGGTGAACACTGTGCCAATCATATACCGTTTGTGTTTAAAAACATCTTTTTTGTTGAAAATAGCAAGTAAGTAGAAAAGTGAAAAATTGAATATAGTAATAATGTTTAATGCTTGCCAGGCAGCAACTTCTTTAAACGCCATTTCAACCGATAGTTTCTGATAATTGAGCCTTGTTATAAAGAACATAGAAATAATCACTAATGGGGCAGTGAAATAGGAGATTTTACCAACAAGTCTATGTGTCTTGTATTTGTTTTTTATAATTAGATAAGGTTGAATTATCAGCATCACTATCCATGAAACCATTAGAGAACCGTGTACGTGATGTATCCAACTAAATCCATCAAATTGTGGGAGATATTGCAAATAAGATGGATGAAAGGCTACCTGCATTAAAATAAACAATATAACCATAACTATAAAAAAAGCCTTGGTTGTAAAGTCTAATGTTTTATTTCCCTGTATCATTTGTTTAAGATTTGTTTTGTAGTCGTCTTTAAGGCTGACGTGCAACGTTAAGGCTTGCTGCTGTGCTGGAAATTTATAATGTCCAGCCCGGAACTACAGCCCGATTGAAAAACAGAAAATGAAGTTAAGAAGTAAAGCTGAACATTGAACGTCGAGCCCGAACCGCTGCTGATAGCGAACAAAAAGATGAGGATTTATTCGTCTGCCAGCATAGCAGCAAACCCCATGTTGCAGGCGGTTTAATATTTAATGTGTCGAGTGACTTTTAGTTTCCCATCCTAAGAATTGAGTTTAATCCATTCTACAAAGTCAAGCCAAGCTGTTGTTTTTGCAATTATAAATCGAAGTTCAAAAACAAAAATGAGAATTATGCCCGACCAAAGTGTCACACAATGAATTTTGCGGATGCGCCATAAATCATAAAGGACAATCGGAAGCAAGAAAAAATAAGAAGCCCGTGCTGCTAAAGGAATATTGTGGTAGAGTAAATCAACTGGCCAACGAATGAGCCCTGCAAAAACAAGAGCAATATTGGCCATAAGTATAAGCCTCTTGTGTATAGCAGGAGTATTTCTCATTTTATATGCCGCTGCTATAAAAGAAGCAAAACCCAGTGTCATGGTGATGTTTATCATAAACAACAGCTCGTCAACCCCTGGGGCAATAGTTCGCTTTAAAGCGTCCACACTAGCCATTAACCCCGTAACAATCAGTGCTAACGTAAACACGAAACTAATGATTCCGAGTCGGCGATGAAGATTGACCCTATTTATAAATGCGAGAGAAACCTGTGCAACAAGCAATAGTATCCAAATGGTGAATACGACTGCATGTATATGAATAGTTTTGTTAGGCAGCGGTGCATTTGTCATACCTGCCAGATAATAAGACGAAGCAAAGCCAATGAAAAATGTAACAAGCAAGAGCAAGGTCATTGCTGAAAAAAAGAAATGGTCATAACGTTGCCTGTGTGTATCAGCGTCAGCTTTTAGAAGTACATCCATGTAAACTACAATCTACTTGTTTTAAATACGATTTAAAAGTTTCGAAATCGAATAAATATCGAAGTTTAGATTTTAAATTGCCTACAACGTTTTGCAGCTACACGAAGTGCGGGGCTACTACCCTACTCACTTGCTATGAAAACCGCTGCTCAAAGAAACACTTTTCTGTCTACCGAAGCACCAAAGCCCCGCATTGCGTGTAGGTGCTGTTAGGCGATCGTTTTTTTCTTCGCTATTAATATTGTGTGAATGTCAATGTCGGTTTCTGTTTTTTTATATTCCACATTAAATATTTTAAATTCTTCAAAATTATTTTCAGCAAGTTGTGTATTAAGTTCGTTTAAATTATGGTAATAGAAGTAGCTTCTGTCTCCACTACTTCCAATTTGAAAGTCAGATTTACTTTGGTCGCCTTCTACAAAACTTATATAAATAAGCCCTTCTTCATTCAACAAATTGTAACAGTCTGTAATAAATTTTCGGCTGTCCGAATGTGATAAATAAGGTAAACAAAAACCACAAACTATTCCGTCATATTTTGTTTCGATTTCGTCAATTTTCCTGCTGTCCATAATAGCGAAACTTGCAGTTGGATTATTCTTTTTAGCAAGTTCTATCATATTTGGTGCAATGTCAATTCCAAAAATGTCAAAGTCTGGTCGCGCTGATAAAAGATATTTTGTAATGTTCCCAGGTCCACAACCAATTTCTAATAGCTTCGCATATTTCTTGTTAATTGAATTGCAAACAAAATCATATGTTTCGTTATACAAGTCCAAGTCCATAAACTTGTCTTGATATAATGAAGCAACTTTGTTCCAAGTTTCAAATGTTTCCTTATATCTGTCCATTTTTGTGTTGTTTTTTAAAATGCCCCCTTACGTTAAAAGCTTTGTGCAGGTTGGGAAATAGAATTTCTTTTGCATGGAACTACTGCTGATTGAAAATATAAAGTCGATGTACAAAAGTTCAGCGAAGTGCGTCCAGTCCGAATAAAAGCTGAACAGAATTACAAATGCTCATTATTATTCCGTCTGCCCAACTTGCACAAAACCTCTTGTTAGCGGCTGGCATTTCTACGTCTTGTAAATGGTTTTTTCTCCCAATACGTCAATGACCTCCAAACCCATTCAAGTGGACCAAATCTAAAATATGTCAACCAGATAGGACTTACTATTAACTGTACTATCCAAATCCCCAATACTATGTAGTAAAGTTCGTGTCTTTGTAATTTTCCAAACATATTAAATCCAAAACCCATAAAAATGAAAAGGCAAATTATTGTTTGCAATATATAATTGGTAAAAGCCATTTGCCCAACAGAAGCCAGCGCCCTTTGCAGAAAGGGAAATACGCCCGATTTTATAAACAGCATTATTAAGCCAATATGCCCTATTGTTGTTGGAATCCTTCCTAACTCATAGGTAGTGTGTGTCAGGTCGAATGAAAGCACTGAAAAATTATTAGACATAAGATAACTTGTCCCCCAATATTTTGTAGTTATGCCAATCGAGTAACCAAAAAACATCATTAGTAAGTGTTTTCTGTTTGACTTTTCTGCTCTAAAAATACCCATTTTCAGAAAGGCTATACCTAACAACATCATTGAAAATACGTCCCAGAAGTTTCGATACAAAAAAACTGTATGCATCCACTGAACCAAGGTAGATCGATACCAGACAATGCTAAAATAACCTTGACTCAACGCTTGTTTTTCCTGGTTGAATGCCTCTGAAGTAGGCTTTTTTTCTGCAACAATGCTTTCCCACTCTTTAATTGCTTCTTCATTGTAAGTGCTTAAAGCACCACCGTTTTTTTTGAGCTCAATTGATGAGGCATAACTATTATATGCTTTCTGTGTCTGCACATAGTCTTTTATATTTAAGGTTGTAAGAATGAGACTTGAAAAAACGGCACATATAATTAATTTTTTCGGATTCAAATTTTTGAAGCTATAAACAATCATGCCAATGATAGCATAATCGAATAAAATTTCACCATACCATAATAAAAGATATGCGTGGATAACGCCAAATAAAAGTAGCCACAAAACTCTGCGAAAATAGGCATCGGTAACAGACAAAGATTGCACTCCATCTGTAGAGCGATTGGTAAATAAAACGATTCCCGCACCAAAAAGCATTGAAAACAGTCCACGCATGGTGCCTTCAAAAAAGATATTATTTATCCACCAAACTTTCAAATCCCATCCTGTTGCTCCACCAGAATTGGTAGGATCGGAGTAAGCATTGAAAAGTCCAAAACCAGCGATATTAATCAGTAGAATGCCCAGCAAGGCAACACCTCTAATAATATCAATTGAATTGATTCTCTCAGATTTTATTGATGGCTGGAAGTTTTGCTGTGTCATTCTTTGTCTTTTAAAGGTTGAGGTGATTTGATTTATGGTTGCCGGTAACGGTATGCGGCTTGGCGTAGTGGCGGATTTTTAGCACAAAAGTTCAATCGAAGAACTGCACTTGAACCTACCACTAAACTGTCATACGAAGCACTGCACCCGCCATTACGCCAAACCGCTGTTATGCCTTCGCCCTTCTTTTTCATATGGTTGTTTGTCATTGTCGGTAGTGATTAGCTTTTATATTTTTCTCTGCAAGTGATACAGTTTCTTCAATTCTTTTTTGTCTTGTTTCTGGCTTTTTTGCGGTCATTATCCACTCTAAAATTCCCCTTTTTGATGAACGTGGAAACTTCTCCCAATGCTCAAATGCGGTCTTGTTTTTTAAGAATAGATTTTTTAAGTCGTCAGGAATTATAATACTCTCCACTTCGTCTAATGCTGTCCACGTTCCATTCTGTTTGGCAATTTCTATGATTTCT
This sequence comes from uncultured Chitinophagaceae bacterium, assembly GCA_937862815.1. Taxonomy (GTDB): domain Bacteria; phylum Bacteroidota; class Bacteroidia; order Chitinophagales; family Chitinophagaceae; genus Lacibacter. Next base: position 26,792 of record CALMED010000021.1, read on the forward strand.
AAGCCTGAACTGTGTATAAGACCTTGCTTTAAAAGTTTGGCAACTTTTTCTTTATTGACTTTACTCCAATTGCTTTTAGGATTTCGTTTTGCAAAAAATTGATAGTAACTATTTTCGTCTCGTTTATTTGGTTTACTATCTATCCAACCAAAACAGATGGCTTCTTCAACTGCTTCGTCATAGTAAACGCTTTTTGTTTCGCTATCCTTATGGTAAATAATAAGCCATACAGATTTTTCTGATTGGTGATTTTTCTCTAACCATTTTCGCCATTCCTTCCTTGTCTTGGCGTGAAAAGTTTGTATGCCGTTATAGATTTCCATTACCAATTCAACAGTTCTCCGTCTCTGAAAAATTTTCCTGATGGTGCATTGTCTGGTAAAGTCGCAGCCCAAACAATCCCTTTTGCTCCTTCCGAAACTGGTCTTGCTCCCCACTGTTCTGTCCCTGGATAGGTGGCAACAAAACCTGGGCAAACAGAATTAACTTTAACTTTTGTGTCTTTTAGTTCTCTTGCCAATTTTACTGTCAAGCCATTTAATGCAAGTTTGGTAATTGCATAAACGGGCACGTTGCCTTGATGATTTTCTAAGCCAAAAATGGGGTCTGTGAACGAACCCGCACCACTTGAAATATTTACTATTCTTCCGTTTTCGGATTTTTGTAAAAGTGTATGAAATGCTTTTACCATTCTCCAAGCACCTAAAAGATTTGTGTCCAATGCGTTTTTGATGAATTGCATTTCAGCATTTAATGCTTGTCCGCCTTGGTCAAAATAAGCACCTGCGTTGTTTATTAAAACGTCCAGTTTCCCAAACTCTGTTTCAATGTCTTTCGCCAATTGATTTACAGACTGGTCGTTGGTGATGTCTAACTGTCTTGCAGAAACGCCAATTTTTTTAGCAAGTTCAGATACTTTTTCAACGTCCCTTGCCGTAATGATTACATTAAAGCCAAGCTCTTTTAGTTGTCTTGCTGTTTCAAAGCCAAGTCCCATTTCTCGGCTTACTCCTGTGATGATTGCAATTTTGTCCATCGTTATTATGTCTTTGTTTCTGTTCTCAGGTCTGTCTTTTAGGGTGAGGCATAACGGTTCTCAGCTATACGCAGGCAGGGATTTTTACCTCTGAACTTCCTACGAAAAACTGAACTTTAAATTTACCACTTACCTGTCCTACGAAGCACGAACTCCCTGCTTGCGTATAGCTGATGCTAGCGGGTCGTTCTTCTATTTTTTCAGGTTTTTTTCGTAAATATTTATCCATTCTTTTACACTTATTTTCTTCATTAAGTCACCAATAAGCTTGTGTGGAATTTCGTCTAACCTTTTAAAACGAATACAACTTTTTCCCATATCAAGTTTTTGCTTAGTGTGCTTTGGATATTCCGTTACAAACCATTCCAATAATTTTGGGTCAGCATAAATGCCCATATGATAAAAATTAATAGAATTTTTCTGCGAAGCAAGTCCTGCAAATGGTAGTGGCTCACTTGGTTTGCAATGATAACCTGCTGGATAAATTGTATAAGGAACAATATATCCCAAACCCCCATAACTAATGGCTGCTTCAAAACCGTCCGGTAGGTTCTTTACTATAACTACGTGTAGTTTGCTAAATGGTTCTGACCTGTCTTTGGGAAGGTTTGACAGAATTTCGTTTACAGTTTTTCCATTTGCTTTCATATGTGATTAGGATTAACGATGTTGGTCAAGTAAAATTACATTTCCGTCAGGGTCGGTTAGCATAAGACTTGCTGTCCCTTTTGTTTTTTCGTCAGCTTCGCTCGTAAGTTTAAGTCCACTGGTTTTTAATTGTTTCTGAATCTCTCGAATGTCATCAAAATTTTCTATGTTACTTGCGTTCTCATCCCAACCTGGGTTAAAAGTCAAAATGTTGCCTTCAAACATTCCTTGAAAAAGACCAATGAGTGCATTGTCATTTTTCATTATCAGGTAGTTCTGTTCCATACTTCCTGCAAAAGCATTGAAACCTAATTTTTCGTAAAATACCTTTGATCTTTTCAGGTCCTTTACGCTGAGACTGATTGAAAATGCTCCTAATTTCATATTGTTTTGTTTTTCTGTTTTAGTTGTTTCCGTGTTTGCATTTGGTTTTTGTACAAAATCTGTATTGAGGAAATAACCTGTCGCAAATGATGCGACTATTCCTGCAATGATTAAGTATTTTTTCTTCATTTTATTGTTTTTTGTTGACTATTCAATTTATCTACTGTCGTCATTTACAATGCCCGCTAACGTTTTCGGGCTTTGCGTTCGGGCGGGTTTCGGAGCACAAAACTGTCAACCAGCACTGAACTTGAATAGAAGCACAAAGCTCCAAGTTTGCACGTCACCCCGCCTGACGCAAAACCCGTGTTAGTGGTAGTCATTTAAAATAGTCTTGCTGAAATACCAAATGTCATTCCAAAAGGTAGCTTTTCATTTTTCCAAAAGTCTTTACTATGGTAAAAATGTCCTGAAAAAATTTCTGTATTCAAGAAGATATTTTCAAATAATTCATATTCATATCCTAATGTATATCTTAAGGTTGCTATTGTTTCGGCTTTTTGGTTGATATTTAAATTTCCATTGCTGTTGTCAATGACAGGATTTTCATAAAGCCGAATACCTGATTGAACAATGAAAAAGTAATTGTTTCTTTTTTTAGTCAAGCGGTAACCAATACCTCCTATAAATTCTGAAATTGGTATTCTCGCAGAGTAGGTTTGATTATTGGCGTTTTTTAAATTTATTCTACCACTAAAATCATCATAATTTAGTCGGAACAACAAGCCTTTTTTTGTTCTGTATTCTAATGAGGTTTGGATTAATACACCGGAAGTTATATTTTCTGAATTGTGATTAATAAAGCCCATTTGCACGGCAGGCATAAAGAACCTTTCAGCTATTTTTTCAGGTGTTTTTTCTTGTGCGTTTGCGTTAAAGTAAAAAGTATTTAGTGATAAATATATTGGAACAAATTTCAGAAGTCTTTTCGATTTTCGATTTAGTTTCATTTTAGGCGTTATTGTTTGATTGTTTAATTCTTTTTATATTTTCTTTGCGTAAAGCAATATTCTGATTGTATTGTTTTTGGCTCAACTTTTCAAGCAAAAAAGTAGTGATTGCACCGCCAAAAATAGCGATGCCTAGTTCGGAAAAGATGTCTAAAATAACTTCATTAATAAACACAGCTCAAGTATCTTCAAAAGCAAACTTTAATACTCTACTAAGAACAGTAATTACAATACCAAGTATAAAGAAGAATTTGATGTATCGTCCATAGAAATACTCTTTGTCAATAATCAAGTCTAACTCTTCTGGGTGCTTCTTATAATACTCAACAAGCTCGTCAGTTGCAACGGTATCTTCACCCCACAAGGCGTTATTTATTATTTTGTTTTTAAAGTCGTCTTTTGTTTTCACGGTTGTTCCTGTATGATTACCTCTAACGTTTTGCAGCTACCCGAAGGTGGCGATTTCGAAGCACTTCACTGTCAACCAAGCAGAAACTTTGATAGAAGCACAAAGCTTGATTTAACCACTGAACCGCCACTTTTGGGTAGGTGCTGTTACAAGCTGCCGTTTTATTCTTCGTCATCGTTTTCGGTTATTGTTCGCGTCCATTGTCCGCCTATAAATTCTCTTTTTGCTTGTTCACCATAGTCAAGATTAAATACTTCATTAAGCGTTTTGTCTTTAATTGTCATTTGCTCCAACGCTACAAGCCTTGCATCTTCTGGCAATTGGTCACCTGTAAGAAATTGCCAATCTCCGTCATTGTCGTGGATTACGTGAAGAATTGGTTTACCAAGTTCTAACCATTGTCTAGTTGTAAATACTCCAAGATTTTTTGCCTCTCTAAACTTAAAATCTGCATTTCGGTCAAGCAATGGTTGTCTATATTCAAATTCTTCTTCGTAATCTTTGTCCCAAGGAAATTTATTATTTCGGTCAGTCCAAACAAGTTGAATTGCTGGGAAGTTTATTGTGTCGTAAAAGTTTATAGCGTGTCCGAAATAGTCTGTAATATTTCTATTGTCAACATTTACGAATTGAGTGTTGCTGTTTTCAAAAAAGTCGTCATAATTTTTACCAACTTCAATTCTTTGTCCTGCTTTTGCAATTTCTCCTGCGTCATTAAGTATTAAATGCAAAGTCTTTGTTGTTAAGCCGAAAGAAATAATTTCAGGGTGATTATAGTTTTTCCAAAGTCCAACCGTGTAAGCAAATGAAGGCAAATAGTCAGTTGCTTCTAACAATAAAACTGTCCAGCCAAATATTTCAATGTCAGCCGAAAGTTTCGTTTCGTCAATGCAGTTATGTTCGTTGTCTGTCGTCATACGGTTGCTTGTAACTCTTATAAAAGTATCCGCACGGCCCCTTCAAAAAGCCCCGACCTTTCATTA
>CALMED010000022.1 GCA_937862815.1 uncultured Chitinophagaceae bacterium
GATTTTAGATTTTTGTAACGCGTTGCACTTTCAATAACTCCCTTCCCGGAAGGGGTTGCATGAGCAGCAGGTGTAAGGGACGCGGATTGCAGATTGCGGATTGCAGATTGCGGATTGCGGATTGCGGATTTTAGATTGCAGATTTTAGATTTTTGTAACACGTTGCACTTTCAATAACTCCCTTCCCGGAAGGGGATTGCATGAGCAGCAGGCGTAAGGGGCGCGGATTGAAGGTTTGAGATTTCTGATTTGGGATTTCTGATTTGGGATTGCAGATTTTTTGATGCGTTCCGCCTTAAGTTACCCTCTATCCGGAAGACGGTTACAGGAGAAGAAACGGTAACCGGGTAGAACCTTCCGGCCGGAAGTGACTATCCGGCCCACGGCAACCGGCCCACGATACAACGCGTTCCCCCGCCAGCGGTTGCATACCCTGGCGGCGGTTTCGGGGAACGGGGAGAACAAAGAACCTTCCACCCCGCGGCAAACAGCCCACGAGATACGTCTCCGATTTGAGATTGCAGATTTTAGCTGTTAGATTTGAGGCCCGCATCATGGAACTGTCTGTCGTCATCGTCAATTACAACGTCCGCTTCTTCCTCGAGCAGTGCCTCCTGTCGGTACGGGCCGCCACGTCGGGCCTGGCGGCCGAAGTGCTGGTGGTGGACAATGCCTCCACCGACGGCAGCCGCGCCTACCTCGAACCCCGCTTCCCGGAGGTGCGCTTTACCTGGAACGATGCCAACGTCGGCTTTGCCAAAGCCTGCAACCAGGGCCTGCGGCAATCGGCCGGCCGGTATGTGCTTTTCCTCAACCCCGACACCATTCTGCCCGAAGACGGCCTGCGTAAAGCCCTGGCCTTCGTCGACGCCCACCCGCAGACCGGCGCCACCGGCATCCGCATGCTCGATGGCAAGGGCCAGTTCCTGCCCGAAAGCAAGCGGGCCTTCCCGGCGCCCCTCACCTCATTTTACAAACTAAGTGGGCTGGCCGCCCTCTTCCCCCGGAGTCCCCGCTTTGCCCGCTACCACCTGGGGCACCTCCCCCCGCAGGAGAATCACCCCATCGAAGTGATGGCCGGCGCCTACCTGCTCGTGCGGCGGGAACTGCTCGATGCCACCGGCGGCTTCGACGAAAGCTTTTTCATGTACGGCGAAGACGTGGACCTCAGCTACCGCCTGCAACAGGTGCCCCTGCCCGGCGGCGGCCACTACCATAACTATTATTACAGCGGCAGCAGCATCCTCCACTTCAAAGGCGAAAGCACGAAGAAAGGATCGCTCAACTACGTGCGCATGTTTTACCAGGCCATGAGCCTCTTTGTGCAGAAACATTACGGACGGGCCGGCGCCGGGCTCTTTGCCGGCTTCATCCGCACCGCCATCTGGCTGCGGGCCCTGCTCAGCGTGCTGAAGCGCTTTGTGCAGCGCCTGGGCCTGCCCCTGCTCGACGCCCTGCTCCTCTTCCTGCTGTACTGGGTGGCCAAAGACCTGTGGACCACCTTCATCAAGCCCGAACAGGAATACGAACGCCGGCTGCTCACCCTTTCCTTCTGCGGCTTTGCCGCCCTCTTCCTGCTGGTGAGCTACTACACCGGGCTGTACGAAAAGAAATACCGCTTCAAAAACCTGCTGCGGTCGGGCCTCGTCTCCCTCATCATCATCCTGGCCGTGTACTCCCTGCTGCCCGAAAGCCTCCGCTTTTCACGGGGCATTGTGCTGCTGGGTTCGCTGCTGAGCCTCGCCGGGCTCACGCTCTGGCGGCAACTCCTGCTGCGGCTGGGCGTGGTGGAAGCGGCCGAGGCCGACGAAGAACGCTACACCCTGGTGGTGGGTACGGAATCCGACTTTGCCCATGTACAGGCCCTGGCCGCCCGCGGAGGCAGCACCCGGCACCTCCGGGGCTTTGTGAGCCCCCTGCCCGAAGCGCACTCGCTGGGATTGCCCGTCGACCTGCCCCAGTTGCTCGACAACGTGCCCGCCAAAGAACTCATCCTCTGCCAGGGACCCCACCTCTCCTTTGGACGGGTGATTGACCTCTACGAACAACTGGGCCGCCGGGTGAAGCTGCGGCTGCACGCCGCCGGCAGCGGCAGCATCGTGGGAAGCGACAGTAAAAACTACTCCGGCGAAACCATCGGCGCCCGCACCTTTAACCTGGAGCAACCCGTTAACCGCCGCCTCAAACGGCTGGCCGATGTGGGCATTGCGCTCTTTCTCCTGGTCACCGCACCGGCCCACTTGCTGCTCAACCCCAGCCCGTTGCGCCTGCTGCTGCACGCCCTGCAGGTACTGGCAGGCCGTAAGACCTGGATGGGCTATACCGGTTTGGCCACGGGACTGCCGCCACTGCCGCCCGCCGTGCTGGGACCGGCCGGCATCCCCCACAGCCGCAACCGCCTCAACGAGGAAGGTCAACAACAGGCTAACGAATGGTACGCTCAGGAATACGATGTGCTGTACGACCTCGTTACCGTACTGGCCCACCACAAGAGCCTGGGAGTGGTGTAAGCCCGTCGTTTTAACGAAGCCCCCTGCATTTTCCGGCGGGGATAAGGGCTTTCGTCCCTATTTTTGTTTTTAACTGAATGCTGCCACATGTCGCTGATTGACTTCCACCTTCCCAAAACCATTTCGCGGGCCCTCAAACTGCCCGTGAACTCTCCCAAGCGGCAGCAGATCAACGTACTGAAGAAACTGCTTAAGAAAGCCCGCCATACCCAGTTCGGGCAACAGTACCGCTTTGACGACATCCTCAACAGCCGGCACCCGGGCAAAAAGTTCCAGGAGCTGGTACCAACCTTCGACTACAACCGCATCTATGCCGACTGGTGGCACAAGACCCTGGAAGGCGAGACCGATGTGTGCTGGCCGGGTAAGATCAAATACTTTGCCCTGAGCTCGGGCACCAGCGAGGCCGCCAGCAAATACATCCCCATCACCAACGATCTGATGCGGGGCAACCGCATTGCCATGATCAAACACCTGCTCACCCTGCGCAGCTACGAGAACCTGCCCGTACGCAGCCTGGGCAAGGGCTGGCTGATGCTGGGCGGCAGCACCGACCTGCAGAAAGGTCCGGGTTACTACGCCGGCGACCTCAGCGGCATCACGGCCAAAAAAGTGCCGTTCTGGTTCTCGCCCTTTTACAAGCCGGGGAAAAAGATCGCCCGGACCCGCGACTGGAACAAGAAGCTCGATTACATTGTGAACGAAGCGCCCAACTGGGATATTGGCTTTGTGGTGGGCGTGCCCGCCTGGATCCAGATGTGCATGGAAATGATCATCGAGCGCTACCAGCTCAAAAACATCCACGAGATCTGGCCCAACCTGGCCTTCTTCGTGCACGGCGGCGTTTCCTTTGAACCCTACCGCCACGGCTTTGAAAAACTGCTGGGCAAGCCGCTTATTTACATTGAGACCTACCTCGCCAGTGAAGGGTTTATCGCCTACCAGGACAAACAGAACAGCCACGGCATGAAGCTGGTGACCAATGAGCACATCTTCCTCGAGTTCGTACCGTTCGATGATCACAACTTCGACGCCGGTGGCAACCTGGTACCCAACCCCCGCTCCCTGATGATCCACGAAGTGGAGGAGGGAAAAGACTATGCCCTGCTGCTGAGCACCACCGCCGGCGCCTGGCGCTACCTCATAGGCGATACCGTGCGCTTTATTGATAAAGCCAACTGCGAAATCATCATCACCGGCCGCACCAAGCACTTCCTCAGCCTCGTGGGCGAACACCTGAGTGTGGACAACATGAACAAAGCCGTGCAGCTGGTGAGCGAAGAACTCAACCTCTCCATCCCCGAATACACCGTGGTGGGAGAACCGCACGGCACCTTCTTCGCCCACCACTGGTACGTGGCCTGCGACGACCATGCCAGCGCCGACCTGTTACGGGACCGCATTGACGCAGCGCTGAAGGAACTGAACGACGACTACGCCGTTGAACGCGGCAGCGCCCTGCGGGATGTGTACCTCGACATCCTGCCGGAGTCGGTCTTTATGGATTTCATGAAAAGCAAGGGCAAGATCGGCGGGCAGCACAAGTTTCCCCGGGTGCTGAAAGGGAAGATGCTGGAAGACTGGCAGCAGTTCCTCCGCCAGCATGCCTGAACCGGGACTTGCCACACTTCATTTCTGCAAGCCACAGCACGATGAACGAAGCCATCCTCAAAGGAATTGCCCTGGGTTTTTTACTGGCCATTTCGGTGGGGCCTGTTATTTTTTCCATCATCAAGCAGAGCATCAACCACGGCCACAAAGGCGGACTCAGCTTCGCCATCGGCGTGGCGTCGAGTGATTTCACCCTGGTGCTGGTAAGCAACGTGTTCACCGAATTCTTCAACCGCCTGCTGCGTTTTGAAAAAATCATCGGCATCGGCGGCAGCCTCCTGCTCATTGGCATCGGTATCTACTTTCTCTTCTTCAAAAAAACCAGGACGGCCGATGAGGGCTTCCATCCGCACCTGCACCTCCGCATCAGCGACTATTCCCGTATCTTCTTTGCCGGCTATTTCATGAACACCCTCAACCCGGGCGTGATTGCTTTCTGGTTCACCTGGGCCACAGCATTTGTGGTGCTGCCCGTGCCGGAGCGGATGGTGCTCTTCGGTACCTGCCTGGCTATCGTGTTCCTGGCCGACCTGCTGAAAGTATTCCTCGCCAATAAACTGCGCCAGCGGCTCACACCCGTGGTGATCCACCGCATCAACCAGCTGTCGGGGCTTATCCTCATCGGGTTTGGCCTGGTGCTCATCGCCGGACTGTTGTGGTACCGCAGCGGCGGTTCCTGAACCATTCACCGCTTCACCCGTTAAACACACTCGCATGCTCCTCCGCCTCCTCACCTTTTTCCTGCTGCTCACCAGCCTTCCGGCCGACGCCCAGTTCAACCAGCTGATCCTGCGCAAGAACGGCATTTCCAAACTACGTTACCGCGAAGGGTCGGTTATCACCATCGAAACGACAACAGGACTCCGTTATACCGGCACCATCTTCCTGTTGCAGAACGACAGCATCTTCCTCGATGGCTCGGCGCTGCGGGTGGCCGAGGTAACAGCCGTGGTGAAGAAAAAGAAACGGGAACGGACGGTGATCCCCATGGAGAAAGAAGCCTTTCTCTATGCCAACCTGGGCATTCCGCTGTTTACAGCCGGACTGGTCATCAGCGGGGAACCGTTCTGGAACTCCTTCCTGGCCGGCGCCGGCCTCGTGTACGGTCCCATCCTGCTGTACAATGTGAAGCGCATCCTTTTTAACCGCAGCCGCCGCTTCCCATTGGGCGACAAATACGACCTGCAGCTGCTCGACCTCTACCGTCCGGAGCTGGTTCCCGGCAAAAAGCAATAAGTTCGCCGCATGACCCGCACCCGCATCCTGTTTCGCCTCCTGAAGCGCATACTGCTGGCGCTGTTCCTGCTGCACCTGCTCTACCTCGTGCTGCTGCGCTGGGTGTTTCCGCCGCTCACGCTCACACAGCTGGGTGATCTGATGCGGGGGCAGGAGTTGCAGCGTACCTATGTGCGGTTGGAAGCGATCAGTCCGGCCGCCCGCCTGGCCGTGCTGGCAGCCGAAGACCAGCGCTTCCCCGAACACCGGGGCTTCGACTGGAAGAGCATACAACAGGCACTGGAGCACAACGAACGTCTTCCCAACCGGGTGCGGGGCGCCTCCACCCTCTCGCAGCAGACTGCCAAAAACGTGTTTTTATGGCAGGGACGCAGCTGGCTGCGTAAGGGACTGGAAGCCTACTGCACAGTGCTCATAGAAACGTTCTGGGGCAAGCGGCGCATCCTGGAACTGTATCTCAACGTGGCGGAGATGGGCCCGGGCATCTACGGCATCGAAGCCGCCGCCCGCCATTATTACAACAAGCCGGCAGCCCGGCTCACGGCCACCGAAGCGGCCCGCATCGCGGCCTGTCTGCCCAACCCCAAACGCTACCGGGTACAGCCGCCCGACCGCTATGTGCAGCGGCGCAGCGCATGGATCCTGCAGCAGATGCGCAACCTGGAAGGCGACCCGGCCGTGAAGGGCCTGCTGACGCGGGAAGATCAAAAACGTAAATACGATTCCGTTAAAAACTAAGCGGTTATCCCGGAAGCCGGTCCACGGCGGCGATGGCCTGCTGTAACCGCTGGTCGTAGGAGCCGCTGACCTCCACCCAGGGAGTGTCCTGCTGCATCAGCAGCTCGCGGTAATAGTGGTAGAGACGGAGGCGGGTGGCTTCGTCGGGGTACTCCCGCAGCTCGTCTTTCACCCAGGGGAGGTCGGGGCGGCAGAGGAGGTAGAGGTCATAACGCCGTTCGGCAATGCGGTCGAGGATCCAGCGGTGACAGTCGTTGAACACAAACTCGCACCACACTTTCATCACGTACATATCGGTGTCAATGAAGAGAAGTTGGCCGCTGACCGTTGGCCGCTGGCTGAGTTGAGCAGTGTAGCTGTCTTCCAGCTGCAGCTGCCCTTTGGCAATGTTGAGCAAATCTTCAAACGAATAGTTCGTACCATGCTTCAGTAAATATTCGCGTGCATACTCCGGGCACCACAAAGTTTGGTAATGGGCTGCCAGCTGTTCGCAGAGCGTACTCTTGCCTGTGCTTTCAGGGCCCAGGATCACTATTTTGCGGAGGGACGGTTCCATGCGGGGTTGGCGTTGAGAACGTGATGGTAAACAGGGCAGGAGGGTTGGTGGGCGCCGGGGAGGTAGCCAGTGCTCATGAGAAACTCTTTTATGATTTCGCCACCGGTGAAACGGAAGCGGTGGCGGAACAAAAGAGTCCACTCCTTCAGCGGGAGGGGATGCTGCTGGTCGAGCCAGTTTTTAAACGAACCATATTCCTGCTGCAGGTTCAGGATCGTGCGGGCATTTTCGATGGCCGCCTGGATCTTAAGACGGTTGCGGATGATACCGGGGTTCTGCAACAGGCGCAGCACATCCAGTTCTCGGTAGGCGGCCACCGTGGCAATATCAAACTCATCGTATGCCTCACGGAATGTTTGCTGTTTTTTGAGGATGGTGGTCCAGCTGAGTCCTGCCTGGTTGATCTCCAGTACCAGCCGGCAGAACAGCTCATTATCGCTGTGCAACGGAAAGCCGTACTGGTGATCGTGGTAAGCCTGGTGCAGTTCGCGCTCGCCGGGTTTCATGCCGGCAATGGCGGTGCAGTACGTAATGGGTTCAAGGGCTGCCATGTGCGTAAAGGGGGGTGCGTGCTTTTTGCCGCCAGGCGCGTAAACCGGCCACGGCCAGCAGAAGCAGGATGAAATAATAGACGCTGGTAAAGACGTACTGTTTGGAGAAATAGAGGGGGATGGACACCGTGTTGGTGAGCAGCCACCAGTACCAGCTCTCCACTTTTTTGCGGGTCATCAGCCACATGCCGGTGAAGGCGGAGGCGCTGGCAAGCGCATCGGCCCAGGGAATGGCGCCGGGTGCAAAGCCCTGTTGCACCTGCAGCAGGATGAAGTACAGCAGCAGGTACATACCGGCAAAAAACAGCAGCTGATAGCGCCACCAGCGGGCGTCGGAAAACCGGATGTGCAGCACATGTTCCTGCGAAGTGGTGCGCCGCGACCATTGCCACCAGCCGTAGATGCTCATGACGGTATAGTAGAGGTTCACCGTCGCTTCCCCAAAGAGCTGGCCCTGGTAGCTGAGCCATATGTAGATGGTGGTGTTGATGAGTCCCACCGGGTATACCAGGATGTTTTCCCGCTTGCTGAACCACACGCTGGCGATACCGGTAACTACGGCGATGTATTCCGGCCCGGTGGTGGCCTTCATACCATCGGTAAACTGTGCTATCAATTCAGCTGCCGTCATACAAGAATTGTGCAAAGTAGCACAACCTGCCGGTTTTTCCTTGCAGATCCCGGGAATATGACCAACCCAGAGTTTTTTGAAACACGGGGTTAAAACACGTGGGTTGAATTTTCACGCAACCGGTTCGAAATGCCTATTTGTAGTTTATGTTTACAAAAAAACTGTCATGACCTTTGCCGACATCTTTGCCAACAACCAGCGTTGGATTGCGGAAAAAATGGCCGGCGATCGCGCCTATTTTGAAAAGCTTTCCCAGGGGCAGCATCCCAACTACCTGTACATCGGCTGCAGCGACAGCCGCGTAACAGCCGAAGACCTGATGGGCCTGCAACCCGGAGAGGTATTCATTCACCGCAACATCGCCAACCAGGTGATTGGCACCGATAACAACATAAACGCCGTTGTGCAGTACGCGGTGGAGTACCTCAACGTACAGCATATTATCGTATGCGGTCATTACGAGTGCGGCGGGGTGAAGGCCGCCATGCATCCCAGCGACATGGGGCAACTCAACAGCTGGCTGCAAACCCTGCGGGATGTGTACCGGCTGCACCGGGCAGAGCTGGATGCCATTACGGTTGAACAGCAGAAATTCGACCGGCTGGTGGAACTGAACGTGCAGGAACAGTGTATTAATATTGTGAAAATAGACCACGTCCAGCGGGCCTGGTACAAAACCGGTTTCCCCCGCGTGCATGGATGGGTGTTTGATGTACGTACCGGGCAGCTGAAAGACCTGGGACTGAACATGGAGAAGGTGTTTGGCGACATCCGCTTTATTTATGACCTGAAGCCGGAAACGGACGGATAGAAAAAAGCCGGTGCCGGCTTGTGTGGCACGGCATATCTGCTTACCTTTCGGCACACAAAAACTTTCCTTTTATGATTCGTCACGCAACCGCCGTATGGAACGGCAGCGGCAAAGAGGGCAGCGGCCATCTTACCACAGCCAGCACCGTTCTTAACCAGACTCAATATTCCTTTGTCTCCCGCTTTGAAAGCGGCATCGGCACCAATCCCGAAGAACTGATCGCCGCCGCCCATGCCGGCTGCTTTGCGATGAAGCTGAGCTTTGTGCTGGGTGCCGCCGGTTTCACACCGGAATCGCTCGAAACAAAGTGTGAAATCACGTTCGAAAACGGAGCTCTTACCAAATCACACCTGATTTTAACCGCCAAAGTACCCGGCATTGATGCAGAAAAGTTTCAGGAATGTGTAAAGGATGCCGAGCAAAACTGCCCCATCTCCAAACTGCTGGGCAGCGGATTGGCCATCAGCAGCGAAGCAAACCTTGTTTAACTGCCACAATATCAGTAGCTTCCCATCCTGCAGCCGAAAACTGCAGGATTTTTTTACCCCTTAATCAACCATCATGCAAAAGTTTTCCCTTGAAATCAGGTGGGGCGTTGTGTTTTTTGCCACCACCCTCTGCTGGATGCTGCTGGAACGGGTGGCCGGACTGCACGATCAGCGCATTGAGCTGCACCCCGTTATTTCCGGCTTGTTTTTCATACCGGCTGTAGCCGTGTATGTGCTGGCCCTGCGGGCCAAAAAACGTCAGCTGGGCGGAACGGCCAGCTATAAACAGCTGCTGGTGAGCGGACTGATCATAACCGGGGTGGTAACCTTGCTGTCGCCGTTGGCGCAGTACATCACCAGTTACTGGATTACGCCCGATTATTTCCGGAACATGATCGACTACAGTGTACGCAACGGCAAACTCACGCAGGAGGAAGCAGAAGCAACGTTCAATTTTAAAAGTTACGTTCAGCAAACGGTCGTCTTTACACCGGCAGCGGGCATTCTTACCACGGTAATTGCCGCTTTCTTTATAAGGAGCCGGCAGCGCTGAACGGCGTTTTTCAGTACTTTCAGCCGGTAAAAACCACAACCATGAGCGCTCTCCGCGATAAAACCGTATTAATCACCGGCGGTGCTGCCGGCATTGGTAAAATTATGGGCGAACTGTGCCTGCAGGAAGGAGCAAAGCAGCTTATCATCTGGGATGTGGACAAACCGGCTTTGCTGAAAGTTGGGGAGGAACTTACCGGTAAGGGCTACCAGGTGCACGCTTATCATGTGGATGTAAGCAAACTGGATGAAGTAACAAAAGCGGCTGCCGAAGTGCGGGAAAACCAGGGCGAAATTGATATCCTGTTTAACAACGCAGGAGTCATCATCGGGAAGCAATTTCATGAACACACCCACCGCGATATTGACTTTATTATGCGGATCAACACCGATGCCCTCATGCACATCGCGCTGGAGTTTTTACCCGGCATGATCAGCAGGGGCAGCGGCCACATTGTGAACGTTGCATCGGCCGCGGGCATGACGCCCAATCCAAAAATGGCCGTATATGTGGCCAGCAAGTGGGCCGTCATCGGCTGGAGTGAAAGCCTGCGGCTGGAACTGGAAGCCCGTTCAAAAAACCTGCGTGTTACCACCGTAACACCCTTTTACATCAACACCGGCATGTTCGATGGGGTACACTCACCCATCGTTCCCATACTGAATCCGCACAAAGCCGCCCGGAAAATCATCAGCGGTGTGAAACAAAATAAAATTTTTGTGCGCATGCCGGGTATCGTGTACCTCCTGCCCTTCGTGAAAGGCATATTGCCGCAACGCTGGGCCGATACTGTTATCGGAAAATGGTTTGGCATTTATAAAAGCATGGAACGGTTCAAAGGAAAGGGAGGGGAATGAGAAATGTGCAAATGTGTAAATATGTAAATGAATAGAACCTTTCGGCCGTAAGGTACCACCCGGTAAACGGCTCACGGCCGGCGATACGATACAGACAACAACACGGAGGCACAAAAAAAGAGGAACACCGAGAAATGATACAACCGGTTCTCTGCATATTTGTAAACATCTGTTTTATTCTCCTCAGCAGCTTATCAAGCAAGATATGGTACGTGGAACGCGGATCGTTTTACCTGACGACGTGGTATTCCGCCCGCCCGTCCGCCAGGGTGTGACGTTGCCGGGATAAAGATTCTGGCGGCAAATTAAACAGAACATTAGCGGATCTTTACCTTTCGGTTAAGTTTCTTCAAAAGCCGGTAAGTCGTACGCTTCAGGGAAGCTGCATTTCGTTTTTGCTGCCGTTGTACAGAGGCAAACCAGGCGTCGCTGTGAAACGTAAAATCGGTTTTTCTGTTTTTGGGATGCACCAGTTCGGGAGGAAATTGCACCTGCACCTGGGTGGCAGTGGTGGGCCACCAATAAAAAAGGAGCGGTACGGTCCAACCATACCTTGTAATCATAAAAACATGCGCCCCTGCCAATGCCGAATTCCCTACAGCAGCCCAAAAGCTTTCGGAACGTTTTACATACATGGTTGTTCCAATGATAAAACGCAGTTGTGGCACACCGGACATGCTATCAGAAACAGTATGAAGATGTGGTGTTCGTTGCCGGAATCGTACCAGCGCATTTGAAAAAGCGGCAGCAAACGGCAGTTGCAAAGCCGTGTCGGCTTGCCCGTCAAATAGCAAAAGGAGTTGAATGGTATCGGCAGCCAAAGCCGATTGCAGTTTCAACCTTTGAGCGCCGGCCGAAACAAACAACAACAGCATTCCAATGGTGCAAACGGTCCTTTTCATACATACGTACATGCGGTGTTACAAAAAAGGAAGCGGGCCCCGGCTTCGCTTCCTTTGTTCATTCCATTTATACTGTTGCGATCTGTTTTTGGCGCTTACTCCGCCTCCGCCACCACTTCCTGCACCTCCGGAATCATGCGCTTCATCATGCCCTCAATACCGGCCTTGAGCGTAATCATCGAAGAAGGACAACCGCTGCAGCTGCCCTGCAGCATGAGGTTCACCTTACCGTCTTTAAAGCTTTTGAACTGGATGGCGCCACCGTCCATTTCCACGGCCGGCTTCACGTAGTTGTCGAGGATGTCCTGGATCCGCTTCACCACATCGGCCTCGTCGCCGCTGAAAACCACTTCCTCTTTCGGCGCCTGGGGCACTTTGTCCTCGTCAATCACGTCCTTACCGGCTTCGAGGTATTCTTTCAGAAACTGGCGGATGGTGGGGATCACTTCCTGCCAGTCGGTGTCGGCGCTGGTGCGGGTGATGGTCACGAAATTGCTGGCGATGAACACGGCTTTTACGAAGGGAAAACCAAATAGTTCCTGGGCCAGGGGCGAAGCATCTGCCGTGCCGATCTCGGGAAAGTCTATGCTTTTGCCGGGGTACAAAAGTTTGTTGGCTACAAACTTCATGGTTTCCGGGTTGGGCGTCATTTCGGTATAAATGCTGATGACGGGGTTGCCTGTCTGGATCATGGTGCGTTGATTGTGAATGGTTTGAATTGGGTTACTCCGGACATTCCTGCCGGCGGGCGTGCAAAATTAACAAGAATTAGCGGGGAATGTTTACGAGATCAGGAGGAATAGGATTGGTGACAGATTTCACACGCCGGCCGGGGGCTTTGTCGTAAATTTGCGATCTAAAACAAACCCGTATGCTGAACCCCAAAATTGAAAAAGCCCTGAACCAGCAGGTGGTGCTGGAAGCAGAATCCTCACAGGTATACCTGGCCATGGCCTCCTGGGCCGAAGTGCAGGGCTACGAAGGCATTGCCACCTTTCTGTACCAGCACAGCGACGAAGAGCGCATGCACATGCTCAAACTGGTGAAATTTATCAACGAGAGGGGCGGACATGGCGTGGTGCCCGCGCTCAAACAACCGCATTCCAAATTTAAGGGAGTGAAAGAGCTGTTCCAGGAAGTACTGAACCATGAAATCCTGGTGAGCACGGAAATCAACAAGCTGGTGGACAGCTGCCTCAAAGAAAAAGACTACACCACCCACAACTTCCTGCAATGGTACGTGAGCGAGCAGATTGAAGAAGAAGCGCTGGCCCGCAAAATCATGGACAAACTGAAACTGATTGGCAACGATACCACCGGCCTGTATTTCTTCGACCGCGATGTGGCCGCCATGGGTGGCGAAGAAGCCGAATCAAAAAACGCATAACAACATGAAAAGGGAAATACACAGCTGGTTCAGTCCGGCGCTGCAGAAAGAAATGCCCATTGCCGTTTACGGCCACTACGGTTTTGCCTTGCTGCTGGTACCCACAGCGGCAGCCGATTACCTGGAGTATGAGCGCTTTCAACTCCTCGACCACATGCGCCCGTTCATTGAAGCGGGCAAAGTGAAGGTATACAGTGTTAACAGCATCAATACCGAAAGCTGGCTCAACAACGAAATGGCCGGCGAGCACAAGGCCATCCGGCATAACCAGTTCAATGAATACATCTACAACGAGGTAGTGCCTTTCATACGGAATACCAGCAGCTGGGACACCTCCATCTATGTGAGCGGCGCTTCGTTTGGTGCGCTGCACAGCATGAACCTGTTCCTCAAACGGCCCGATCTTATTAACGGCGTAGTGGCTATGAGCGGGGTGTATGAACTGACGGAATATACCAAGGGTTACTGGGATGAGCAGGTGTACTACAACAGTCCCATGCACTACATGCCCAACCTGGCCGACCACGGCATGCTGGAGCAGATCCGGCGCAGTCCGCACATTCACATCGTTACCGGCAGCGGCCCCTACGAAGACCCCACCAGCAGCGGCCGCTTTGCCCGCGTCCTGTACGATAAAAACATCAACTACAACCTCGACGTATGGGGAGTTGAATGGCCGCACGACTGGGACACCTGGCGCAAGATGATGCCGGTGTACCTGGAGCACAAGCTGTGGTAATGGAGTAAGGACTGCCCTTCGGGCAGTTATTTCAACACAGAGGCACGGAGAAGAGGAGTTACACGGAGATGGCTTACTGGCAACCTCCGTGCTGCTCCTTCGCTCTGTGCCTCCGTGTTAATTTCCCGTGATCAGTGACCCCGGTTTTACAGCAAGGCGTCAATCGCCGCGGCCAGTGCCCGGTCTTTCTCTGTTACCACATTGCCCGCGTCGTGGGTGCTGAGCCAGATATCAACCTTGTTCCATACGTTGGTCCACAACGGATGATGGTTTTGCTTCTCGGCCTCCAGGGCCACCCGGGTCATAAACGCAAACGCCTCCGAAAAATCGCGGAACTGAAAGCTGCGGTGGAGCTGATTATTGGATTCGGTCCACATAGTAGTTGATTTGAACATGAATGTACGGCTTAAACAACGGGGGCCGGCAATGGTTGTTGAGCGCATTTGTTCCGGCATGCTGCTTCCCGAAAAAACCGCTTGCATTTCTCCACCGGAACCTCTACCTTACCCCCTTCATCCTGTTCCCCCTGTAAAATATTGCTCCACCTGTCCTCTTTGCGTTACCAAAACCTCCGCATAATGAAACAGGTATTTTTTGTTCTGGCCGCTGCCTGCTGCTGGTACAGTTGCGCTCCCGAAGCCGCCAAGACTCCCCCCGAGGGCGTAACCGTCACCATGCCCTACACCCCCACTTATTCGGCTTCTTTCCGCATCGGGAATGCAGAACTGGCCACCAAGGTGGTGCAGGGCAGCTGGAAAGACTGGGAAAACAACCAGCTCGACAGTCTGCGTAACTGGGTGGCCGATTCCATTGTAGTTGTAGACCCGGAAAACAAGACGATCAAAGGGCTGGACTCACTCATTGCCAACTGGAAACGCGGACGGGCCCGCTACAAATCAACCACGCCCAGCATCAACGGGGTGGTGCCCATCTACAGCACCGACCAGGGACACGACTGGGTACTGGTAGCGGCGATGGAAATTACAGAAACCCTTGAGGGAGTAGGCGACACGGTATGGCTTATGGAAAACTGGCGTTTCAACAAGGACGGCAAGGCCGACTTCCTGCGCCAGTACATGCAGCGAACACCTAAATAAGAACCGGAACAACCAGGGGGCGCAAGCCCCTCTTTTTTTACCTTCCCGGAAAGGTGATTACACAGCTGCGTTTTCTGCCTGTCGTATCAGAGATTCCCTGCATCAGGCCGTCAGGTGCGGGATGGCCTGCAGCGGGTTGCGCTCGGTTTTGCGGATGAGCCAGAGCAGGGGGCGGGCGGGGAGCGGGCCGCGGACGATGTGGCGGGCCTGCCGGGCCACCCGGGCATCCAGCAAAGCCATGCGTTGCTCCCGCTCATCACCCTCCAGAAAAGCCAGGGCACAGGCTTCCTGCCAGGCCTGGTGACGCGCTCTGCGGATACCCGCTGCCACCAGGGTTTCATCCAGCCGCCAGCCGGCACGGTCGAGCAAGCGCCAGACAGGCGAATGCCGGCCGATATCGGCCTGTACTTCGTCAATCAGCCCCACCAGCACCTCGTTGATGGTGCGGAAATCCCGTTCCAGCGAATAAATAGAGTCCCGGGGACAAACGGCGGCCGCCGCAATGCCCAGGTCGAGCAGGATGTGCGCATTCATTCCCAGCAGCAGGTGTTGCATCAATCCCAGCCGGTGCTGCCGGGCAGCTTCAAAAGCCACCGTCCAGCTGCGGCTGGCAGGAACGCCCTGGCAGTAGGCATCATACGCTTCCAGGTACCGCAGGGCAAAAACCACATCAAGGTGTTCGAGCCGCTGCGGATCCTCAAAGCGGCCGGCGGAAATGGCCTCCTGTACGGCAGCTGTGGTGCGCCGGTACACTGCCGAGAAAATTCCCAGGCAGTCGCCGCCGCGGTAACAGGCGTCGGTAATGGCATCGAGCCGCTCCAGCACCTGGTCAATCGTTTGCATGCCGGTGATTTTCTCCAAAGAACGGAAATGCCCGGCATTGCTGCAAGCCCGGGCCGGGAGAACAGGCGCCCATTCAATCCTTCATTCATTCATTCACGCATTCCATCTATGATTCCAGCGAGACATTCTGCTACCGGCATACGCTCCAGGAGGATTCGCCCCCATTCAGTCCTTCAATCCTTCCATCCTTGATTCCAGCGAGACATTCTGCTACCGGCATACGCTCCAGGAGGATTCGCCCCCATTCAGTCCTTCAATCCTTCCGTCCTTCCATCCTTGATTCCAGCGAGACACTTTGCTACCGGGATACCCTCCAGAAGGATTCGCCCCCATTCACTCATTCATTCACCCACTCACTCACTCATTGATTTTCCCCTCCTCGTAAACCGTCATATCCAAATGCGGTTACCTTTGCAGCCGTCTGCATGAAGAAGAAGATCCAGATAGCATTGGTGGGCAACCCTAACAGCGGAAAAACCTCGCTGTTCAACTCCCTCACGGGGCTGAACCAGAAAGTGGGCAATTTCCCGGGGGTGACGGTGGATAAGAAGTCGGGCTCCTGCTCCATCAGCGATGAACTGGAAGCCGAATTGATTGACCTCCCGGGCAGCTACAGTCTCTACCCCCGCCGGTCCGACGAATGGGTGAGCTACCGGGTGCTGATGCAACAGGACGAAACCGTGCGCCCCGACCAGGTAATTGTGGTGGCCGATGCCAGCAACCTGCGCCGCAACCTGCTGTTCGTCTCCCAGCTGATAGACCTCAAATGCCCCACCATCCTGGCACTTACCATGATGGACGTGGCCCGGCAGAAAGACATCCGCATTGATGTGGACGCTCTGCAGCGGGAACTGGGCATTCCGGTGGTGGTGGTAAACCCCCGCCGCAACACCGGCCTGGCCGAGCTGAAAAAGACCATTGCCTCCTGCTGCAAAGGGTTGTACCGTCCGCCGGCCTTCGACTTCATCTCCAACCGCTCGCTGGCCCCCGAAGCCGTGGCCGCCACCCGGGCGCTTCTGCCGGGGCTGAGCGACTATGCCGCTGTGCACCACCTCATTCATCACGAAGACTTCCGGCTCGACGCGCCGCTGCAGGAGCAGATCGAAGCCATTGAGCAACAGCACGCCTTCAACCATACCCGCACCCAGGCCGAAGAGATCATGCAGCGGTATCGCCGCATCGGGCAGGTGGTACAGGCCAGCGTCAGCGAAGTGTCGCCCCTGCGCAAAGAACTGCTGGCCGAACGGCTCGACCGGGTGCTGCTGCACCGGGTGTGGGGCTATGTGATCCTGTTGGGCGTGCTCTTCCTGCTGTTTCAGAGCGTGTTCTGGATGGCCGAATACCCCATGACGGCCATCGAAAACGGGTTTGTGTACCTGCAGAACGTGCTCGCCCCCCTGCTGCCCACCGGCTGGTTCAGCGACCTGCTGCTCAACGGTGTGCTGGCCGGCCTCAGCGGCATCCTGGTGTTTGTACCGCAGATCATGATCCTCTTCGGGCTCATCGCCCTGCTCGATGAGACCGGCTACATGGCCCGCATCAGCTTTCTCACCGATAAGATCATGCGCAAAGTGGGCCTCAACGGCAAGAGCGTGATGCCCATGATCAGCGGTTTTGCCTGCGCCGTACCCGCCATCATGAGCGTACGCAACATCGAAAGCCAGAAAGAACGTCTGCTCACCATCCTCGTTACCCCGCTCATGAGCTGCAGCGCCCGCCTGCCGGTGTACACCATCCTCATTGCCCTCGTGATCCCCAACACCTACCTGCTGGGCTTCCTGAGCGTGCAGGGACTGGTAATGATGGGCCTTTACCTGCTGGGCGTAGTGGTGGCCCTGCTCGTGGCCTGGGTGGCCCGCCGCTTCATCCGGCTCAAAGAAAAAAGCTTCTTCATCCTCGAATTGCCACTTTACAAAACACCCCGCTGGAAAAACGTAGCCTACACCATGGTGGAGAAGGCGAAAATTTTTGTGGTGGACGCCGGCAAAATCATCATGCTTATCAGCCTGCTGCTGTGGGTGCTGAGCTCCTACGGTCCCGGCAACGGAATGGAGCAGGTGGAAGCCCGCTACAGCCAGCTGCAGGAACAGCAGCCCCACCGGGCCGATGAGCTGGAAAAAGAAAAACAATCGGCCCTGCTGCAGCAGTCCTTTGCCGGCCGCATGGGGCGCTACATTGAACCGGTGATTGCCCCGCTGGGTTACGACTGGAAGATTGGCATTGCCCTCATCACCTCTTTTGCCGCCCGCGAAGTGTTTGTGGGTACCATGGCCACCCTGTACTCGGTGGAGGCCGACGACAGCAACGTACAAACCCTGCGGCAAAAGATGCAAACAGCCGAGCGGCCCGACGGCAGTAAGGTGTACAGCCTCGCCACCGGCGTAAGCCTCATGTTGTTTTACCTGCTGGCCATGCAGTGCATGAGCACGCTGGCCGTGGTAAAACGCGAAACCCGCAGTTGGAAATGGCCCCTGATCCAGCTGGTATACATGACCGGGCTGGCCTACCTCTTTGCCCTGCTGGCCTACCAGCTGCTCCGCTGAGTACTTTGCCGGTGCAGATTTAAAACCAGCTTAACAACCGGCTACCTGCTAAGCGGGATTTTACACATTATCTTGCCAACTTTTTAATTCGCATTTGCCGCATGCCTGTACGTATACGTCTCCTGCTGTTGTCCTGCTGCATCCATTCATTCGCTCATGCCCAGGAACAACTTGTGGAACCGGTTGCTGAAACAATGGTTGCTGCAACGGCCAACCCCGAACCTGTCGTAAGCTACCGGCCCCAGGTGGTACTGGAACCGCAGATCCGCCCTTTTATCACCGATGACGCCCGGGTGGTGGGCGGACGCCTGGCCCAGGTAGAGAGCTGGTTCCGTTTCGACCGCGAAAGCGGGCAACAGTGGGCCATTGTGGCCTATGGTCCCAACGAGCGGCTGGAACTGTCGCTGGGCGGCGTAATGGGCTACGAAAACAAGTACAACGGCAACCGGGAATTTTCGTACGCCCTGCCCCTGCTGCAAGGCAAGTACCTCCTCCGCGAATACGGACACGGCAAGGGACCGGGAGCGGCCCTGGTACTGGGTACATTTTTACCCGGAGGCAGCGGCGCCTTTAAGCCGGCCGGCTATGGCACGTTCGGCTTTCTGATTGCCACCCAGTGCTTCGGACCGGAGGAAAACGTATTGGTGCACGCCAACCTGGGTGCCAACTACCTGCACATCAACGGAGCCAATGACCTGGTGTCTACCTGGGGCATCGGTACCCAGATCAAGACCTACAGGCAATTTCACCTGGTGGGCGAACTGTTCAGCGGCGATCCGTATGTGCCCGGCGCCGGCCTGTCATACCAGCTGGGCTTCCGGCACATCCTTACCGACCTGTTCCAGTTCGACATGACCCTGGGGCAGGGCATCGGCGGCGCCAATCCCCTCCCGTTCTGGTTCAGCGGAGGCATCCGGGTAGTGACAGAACGCTTCCTGAAAAAGAAGTGAACCGGCTTGACGCCGAAGGCTGCAGCTACAGGAAAACCCGTAATTTCATACGGGCGAAACGAGTAGTTGCAACAAAAGCCGGTTCGCCTGTTCGGGTACTTTCACATTCCAGCGTTATTTTATAGAATTGTGGGCTGCTGCCCCGGACCGATAAAACCCAAATCCTGCCGTTTCAATGAAAAACCTCATAGAAACCGAACGCATTCCTGCACTCCTATCCCGCTCCGAACAGCTGTATTTTCTGCTACTGGACCCCCAGGGGCATTGTCACTATGCCAACCGGTCCTTTGCCCTCCGTTTTGGCACCGGCAACGAGGGTCACCTGCTCAACGGCAACCTGCACCCGGGCGACCGCGACACGTTGCAGCAGGCCGTACAAGAGCTGGTTGTGCGGAAAGTAGGCCTGGTGAAACGGGATCTCCGTATTCGCGATAAAAGCGGAGAATGGGCAACCACTTCCTGGGAACTGGTCCTGGCGGACGGGGATGGCGACCAGCCCCTGGTTCATTGCCTGGGCACTGACAGCACGGCCCGGCAAACACAGCAGGACCCGCAGGCCCTGTTGGAACAACTCAACGCTTATCTCAACGGTGTGGGTAACCTGCTGGTGGTGGTAGACCAGCAGCGCCGCATCACGCGGGTTAATAAAACCTTTGCCGAAATAGCCGGTCGCTCCTATAAGGACCTGCAGGGAGAGGAGCTTTCCCGTGTACTACCCCCGGGCTACGCGGCCGTGGCGGCGGAAATTGAACGTCCGCGCCTCTTCGAACAACAGTACTCCACCGAGTTGCCCTACGGGGAGGAGCGTTGGTGCGAGTTCATCTCGTACCCCAACCCCATGGGTACCTTACTGGTGCTGCGGGACATCACAGACGGTATGGCCATCCGGCTGGAACTGGAGCAGTCGAAAAAAGAACTTGAACGACAGGAACAATGGCTCAGAAATCTGCTCATGAACTCTGTGGACGCGGTGTTTGTAACCGATCCGCTGATGAACATCAGGTACTCCACTTCCTCCGTGGCTAACATGCTGGGTTATGAGCCGGATGAATTGATGCATACCAATGCGGCGGCGTTTATCCACCCCGACGACCTGGCCACCGCGGCGACGGCCTTCCGCGAAGAGATAGAAGGAAAAACAGATGTGCGTTCCGTAGATTTCAGGGTATTGCGGAAAGACGGCACGTGGGTGTGGGTGGAAGGCATGGGGAAAAACCGCCTGAATGACGGAGTGATCAACGGCATGATCATCTACCTCAACGACATTGAAGAGCGGAAGAAAGCGGAAGACGAACTGGCACAGAATGAACGCAAATATAAGGCCGTTGTAGATACCAGTTACAACGGCATCGTAATATCCGATAAGCCCGGTAAAATGGTTTCGGTAAATCCGGCCGTATGCAGGATGTTTGGCTATACGGAAGCGGAGTTCATGGCCCTGACCGTGCAGGATTTCCTGGATTTTTCTGATCAGCGGATTCTGAAAGCGATGGACGAACTGCACCGCATCGGCCACTTTCACGGTGAAGTGACCGCCCACCATAAAAGCGGCCGTCGTTTCCTGGTGGAGATCTTCTCCACCCTGCTGTACAACGACCAGGAGAACTCTTTTTTCAGCACCATTGTACGGGACATTGACGAAGAACGCCGCATGCAACGGCAGGTGCAGCAACGAGAAACCATTCTGTCGGCCATCGCTACCGCCACCTCCCACCTGGTAACCGGATCCGACATGAACCAGTCGGTTCCCGCTGCCATGGATACCATCGGCACCGCCATGGATGTGGACCGTGTATACATCTTTGAAGTACATTCTCATCCGGAAACGGGCGAAGAAGTGAGCAGCCAGCGGTTCGAATGGACCTCCGGCAACGCGGCAGCACAGATCAATAACCCCGATCTGCAACTCATTCCCATGACAGCCTACGGCACCTTCCAGAATCCCCTGCGGCTCCGGAAACCGTTTGTGGCGGTAGTAAAAGAAATTGATGATGTACAACTGCAGGCATTGCTGGCCTCGCAGGACATCGTATCCATCCTGGCGTTGCCCGTTTTTATCCAGAACCAGTTCTGGGGCTTTGTGGGATTTGACGACTGCCATACGCCCCGCCGCTGGCAATCGTACGAAATTGATATCCTCCACGCTTTTGCGGCAACGCTGGCGGGCGCCATTGAGCGCAGTAAGTCGGAACAACTGATTACAGAAAGCCAGCAACGTTACCAGCAACTGTTCGATGAAAATCCTGTTCCCCTGCTCTCGTTCAGTACGGCCGACCTGCAGATCCGCAATGTGAACACAGCGGCCCTGGAGCACTATGGTTACAGCCGGGACGCATTCATCGGGATGCAGATGCCCGACCTGTGTGTAGACCCGCGTTCCCTGGAGCAATTTGTAACCGCTGAGTCAAAAGGAACCTCCGCAGCACACACCTACCGCACCCGCCACCGGGTGAACGGGGGACGGGTGATTGATGTGGAGCTGACCCTGCAGCCCCTGTCATCCGATGACAAAGACCTGCGCCTGGTGCTGGTACGCGACATCACCGAATCGCTGCGCCTGCAACGGGAACGCGATCTGCTGACAGCGGTAACCGACCTGTTGATCCGCCCGCTTTCAATGGAAGAGAACCTGCAGGCCGCCGTGCAATTGATGCGTAGGTACTTTGGCTGGGACCTCGCGGAACTCTGGATTCCTAATTACGACAACAGCTGTATCAAGCTGAGTGTGTGCGACCTGGCCGAAAACGATCCCCTCCTGCTGTCGTTTTACCGGTATTCCGCCGGTGAAACTTTCACGTACAACGAATATGGTACCCGCCCCTTTTATGTGAGCCAGCGCGTTCACTGGATAGAAGAACTGAGGGATGATACGAGCCTGGTAAGGAAAAAAGCCGCACTGGAAGCCGGGCTTCATTCCTGCATTGCTGCGCCGGTAAGAAGTATGGAACAGGTGGTGGGACTGCTCTACTTTTTCAGTAAAGAAAACCGCGCCTTTGATGAAGACGTGACGCGCCTGCTGAGCTTTCTCTGCAAGGAGCTGGCATCCGAAATTCTCAAGCGCAGGAAAGAAGCCGAACTGGATATTTTCTTCTCCGTGGGCAGCGACGGCATGGTGATTGCCGGGGCCGACGGTTCGTATAAAAAAGTAAACCCCGCCTTTTGCCGGATTACCGGTTATTCCGAGGAGGAACTGTTCCTGTTACCCTTCCTGAAGCTGGTGCATCCCGATGACCTGGCCAACTCAACCTATGAGTTTCAGCGCCTCCTGTCCGAACACACCACGGGTGTATTTGAAAACCGCATCATCACCAAAACGGGTGAGGTGAAATGGCTGGAATGGACCTCTTCCTACGACCCCAAAGAAAAGATCATCGTTTCATCGGCCCGCGACTTCACCGAAAAGAAACTGGCCGAAACGCAACTGGCCAGCGCTTCGGAAATTCTGAACCAGGCCCTGCAGGAAAATAAAAAAATACTGGAATACTCCCAGGACATCATTGCCACCTTTACCCGCGATGGTGTGATCATGAACATCAACCCGGTTTGCGAAGCCATCACCGGCTACGAACCGGAAGAACTGATAGGGGAGGACATGGGCCCCTTCCTGCACCCCGATGAGCTGGAGCGGTTCCACAACCTGCTGGTACAGCTGCACACCGAAGACTACACCGTCAAGGATTTTGAATTGCGGTTCCGGCACAGGAACCAATCAACGGTGCAGATGGCCTGGTCGATCTACTGGTCCGGCGCCGAACAGATTGCCTTTGCCGTTGGACGCGACATCACCCTGCAGAAGCAGGCGGAGGAAGCCCTGCAGGCCAGCGAACACCGCTTTCGGGTATTCATGGACAACAACCCGGCCTCCGCGTGGATTGCCGACGAAGACGGCAACCTCGTGTACCACAACAAGCAGAACAACGGTAAACACCTGCTCAATGAATCCGATACAGGCACCAACATATTTGAAGCCTTTCAGCCGGAATACGCCGCTGCATTCCGCGAAAACAACCAGCGGGTACTTCAGGAAAACCAACCCATTGAAGTGATTGAGTTGGTGCCATTGAAAGACGGAACCGAAACCATCCAGCTCGTGTACAAATTCCCGGTGAACCTGCCGGGCCGGAAACGCATGGTGGGGGGCATCAGCATTGACATCACCCGCCAGAAAAAGGCCGAACAACAACTGCAGCTGTCGGAACAACGCTTCCGCTCGTTCATGAACAACAACCCCGCCGGTGCCTGGATCAACGATGCCGCGGGAACCTTCCTGTTTGTAAACGAGGAGTACAACCGGATCACCCGGGCGCCCCGGCCCATCCGTGAAGGCGACCGGCTGGAAGACCTGTTTGATCCGCAACTGGTGGAACAGGCCCGGATGACCGACACGGCCCTCCTCGCCAACGGACAGCCACAGGAAATCACCTCCTGGTTGTCGCGGGGAGATGGTTCAACCGGCTACTTCCTTATTTATAAGTTCCCCCTTCCGTCGCTGGAAGGAATGCCCCTGATCGGTGGTGTGATTCTCGATCTCACCGAAAAAAAGAAAGTGGAAGAAGAAATTGAACGGATCAAAAAAGCCATCGACAGCGCCTCCGATGCCGTACTCATCATGGATCCGCAGCTCCGCTGTATTTATACCAACGATGGCTTCACCCGCCTCTTCGGCTACTCGCAACGGGAACTCAACCAGCCGGCCCGTTCCGGTTTCCTGCTGGAGAGCGCACGGCGCGACCGCGAGATCTTTACCCAGTTGCGGAAAGAAGGCGCCTGGGAGGGCGACCTGGTGATGAAGAGCCAGAGCGGCACGCCCATTTATGTGAGCCTGCGGGCCGATATCATCCGCAACGAAAAAGAAGAGATCAGCAGCTATGTGGGGGTGTTTACCGATATCACCGAGCGGGTGCTGGCCAACCGCCAGATGAAGCAGACCGCCGATCGCCTGACCAATATCATGGAAAGCATCTCGGAAGGGATGACCCTGCTCAACAAAAAACTGGATATCGAGTATCTGAACCCGGCGGCTGAATCCATCACCGGGCTACCGGTAGAGGAGCTTATCGGGAAAAATCTGCTCACGCTGTTTCCCGCTATGCAAAACACCCCCATTCTCCGCTACCTGCAACGGGCCATCCGCGAAAAGAAAGCGCTGCACTTTGAGGAATACTTCGAGCCCCTGGAGATGTGGCTGGATGTGAGTGTGTATTACCTCAACGAAGGGCTTACCATTTACTTCCGGAACGTAACGGAGCGGCGCCGCGCCCAGATGCAACTGTCGCTGGAGCGGGAAGCCTTCGAATCCATCACCACCCAGCGCAGCAGCTTTGGTGAAATTGCAGAAAAAGTACTCATCAACATTGAATCCATCTACCCGGGATCGCATTGCTCGCTGTTACTGCTAACGCGCCAGAACACCATTCATCCCCTGGCGGCTCCTTCCCTGCCGGAGGCCTACAACGCATCCATTGAAGGCGCTCCCATTGGCCCGGAAGCCGGCTCCTGCGGCACCGCCATGTACACCCGGCAGATGGTCATTGTATCCGACATCGCCACCGACCCGCGTTGGGCGCTCTACAAGGATCATGCCCTGAAATTCGGGCTGCGTGCCTGCTGGTCGCATCCCCTCCTCACCGCACAGGGGAAGGTGCTGGGCTCCTTTGCCATCTATTATAATACCATTCGGGAGCCGGAGCCGCACGAAGTGGCCCTGGTACAGCGGGTGGCGAACTTTCTCGCACTCATTTACGAAAACATTGAGTCGGAAAAACTCATCCGGCTCAGCAACGAACGCTTTGAGCTGGCTACCAAGGCCACCAATGAGGCCATCTGGGACTGGGACATCAAAAAGAACGAAGTGCAATGGACCAAGGCCTTCTTCACGCTTTTTGGGTTTGAATCGATGGATCATAAGAAAACACTTGATTTCTGGGAATCCTGCCTGCACCCCGAAGACCGCGACCGGGTGGTGGCTTCGCTGGGTAAAATAATCCGCCAGCGGCGGCACAACCAATGGGCCGAGGAATACCGGTTCCGGCGGAAAGACGGATCCTATGCCTACGTACTCGACAAAGGCTTTGTACTCCGCGACGAAAAAGGGAAAGTGTACCGGATGGTGGGCGCCATGCAGGATATTTCTGAGCGGAAGCAACTGCAGCAGGACCTGCTGGACCAGCAAATCAACAAGCAGAAGGAAATGGCACAGGTGGCCGTGGAAGCCCAGGAAAAGGAACGCGCCGAAATAGGCACCGAACTGCACGACAACGTGAACCAGCTCCTCACCACCACCAAACTCTACCTCGAACTGGCCAAAAACAACGCAGAGATGCGGGAAGACCTCATCGGGCGCAGCGCCAAAAACATCAGCGATGTGATTCATGAGATCCGGCAGCTGTCGCGCTCGCTGGTGCCGCACAGCATCACCGACCTGGGCATGATCGCGGCCATCAACGATCTCATTGAAACCATCCAGCTGGCAAATGTGATTCACATCCGCTTTGAGCACAAAGGCGCCCTGGAGGGTCCGCTGAACAACAACCTGAAGGTGACCATCTTCCGCATCATCCAGGAGCAGATGAATAACATCATCAAGCACGCCTATGCGCAGGAAGTGCTGATACGGTTGGAAAATACCGGCGATCGTATTAAGCTGATGGTGAAAGATAACGGGGCAGGCTTTGACATCAAAAAGGTGAAGCGGGGCATTGGTATCTCCAACATCATCAGCCGGGCCGATATGTTCAACGGAAAGGCAACGATCATATCCCGCCCGGGTAAAGGATGCAAACTGGCGGTGGAAATTCCGCTGCAGGCATAACATAACAGCTGCGGATACCGGGTTTAGACTGCCTGCGAACCCCCGTTTGCAGCCAGGCGGATGCCCCCGTTCACGAGTTCAATTATACGCTCCTTGTAAAGTTTTCCCACGGCCATCTTGAAAGCTTTCTTGCTCATGCCAAATTCTTCGTAGATGGCATCGGCACCGCTCTTGTCGTGGTACGGCAGAAAGCCGTTATTTTTTTCCAGCTGGCGGAGAATTTTTCCTGCTTCGTCTTCCACCCGTGTGTAGCCGGGCCTGCCCAGGGTGAGATCAATTTTATGATCGGGGCGGATGGTCTTGATATACCCTTCCACCCGGTCGCCCGTGCGCAGGGGGCGGTACACTTCGTTGAAATGCAGGAGACCGGTGTGCCGGTTGTTGATGATCATCTCATAGCCAATCTCCGTTTCACGGTACACCAGCAGTTCCACCACCTCTTTCTCCTTTACGGTGAGCGGTTCGTTGCTGAGCAGGTGTTCAATGTACTGGCTGGCTGCCACCCGTCCCGTTTGCGCATCCACGTACAGGTACACCAGGTATTCGCCACCCAGCCGCATGGGGGTGCGCTGTTTGCTTTTGGGTACAAAAAGATCTTTCATCAACCCCCAGTCGAGAAAAGCGCCATGCGGGCTGTTACCAACCACTTTCAACAGGGCAATGTCGCCCACAACGGCCCGGGGATGCTGCGTGGTGGCAATGAGGCGGTCTTCCGAGTCGTGGTACACAAACACGGTGAGCTCATCGCCCACCCGCGTGCCGCGTGGTACGAAGCGCTTGGGCAACAAAATGCCGGAAGCACCGTCATCAAGATAGGCGCCCGCCTCCTTGAGGCGTTGTACCTGCAGCCGGTTGTAATTTCCTGCCTGTATCATAGTCGTGCCGAAGATACAACTCTCGTCCGCAACCTTAGTTTATGCACAGGCAATGCACATTTGGCGGCCTTAACATTTTCGTAAAGCAACGTTCGGGTTATCTTTCTGTTCTTAGAGGTATCAAACAAAACCTCCCGATATGGAACAGCATGTAAAGGGAATCACCCGGCACCTGCTCAACAGCGGGGCCTTCAATCACCTCCTGGATGCCGAACTTTCGCGGATGCAGTGGCTCCTGCTCCGTCGCGAAGCGGGCACCAATGCCGACGAACAATTGATGCACTTCTGGTACTACGCCGATTTTTATGCCGCCGGCGTGCCCCAGTTCCTGCTGCACGAGTGCAACCTGGTGCTGCAGCACCACGGCAAACCGGTGATTGACGTCTTCCCGCAGGCAGCACTGGAAGCCTGACGTCCTCCGCTCCCGTCCTGTTACCGGCTCCGGGATCCCCTCCCGGAACGCATGACCTGTCTGTCTGCTTTACCCACCTTCCCCCGTTTTCTTTTTCCCCAGCCCGGCCCGTCACACCTCCTTGCTGTAACTTGCAGCCATGATGGATTATTTACAAGGGCTCAATGAGCGGCAGAAAGAAGCCGTCCTGCATGTGGACGGGCCGCTCATGATTGTGGCGGGGGCCGGCAGCGGAAAAACCAAAGTACTCACCACCCGCATCGCTCACCTTATGGCGCAGGGGGTGGACGCCTTCCACATCCTGGCGCTCACCTTCACCAACAAGGCCGCCAAAGAAATGAAGGAGCGGGTGGGACATATCCTGGGCAACAACGAAGCCCGCAACCTCTACATCGGCACCTTTCACAGCGTGTTTGCCCGCATCCTGCGCAGCGAAGCCGATAAAATCGGCTACCCCAACAACTTCACCATCTACGACACCGATGACGCGAAGAGTGTGATCAAAACGGTGATCAACGAACTGAACCTCGACGACAAGCATTACAAGCCCGCCTCGGTGTACAACCGCATTTCGTCGGCCAAGAACAGCCTGGTAAGCGCGGAGGAATACAAGAACGACTGGCACATCCAGCAGGAAGACATGCGGGCCAACCGCCCCGCTATTGCGCAGATCTACGATGCGTACGTGAAACGCTGCTTTAAAAACGGGGCCATGGACTTCGACGACCTGCTGCTGCGCTTTTACGAGCTGCTGAAAAACGTGCCCGAATGCCTGAGCAAGTACCAGCGCAAGTTCCGATACGTACTGATAGACGAGTACCAGGATACCAACCCCGCCCAGTACGAAATCATCAAACTGCTGGGAGCCATGCACGAGAACGTGTGCGTGGTGGGCGACGATGCGCAGAGCATCTACAGCTTCCGCGGCGCCACCATCGAAAACATCCTGCAGTTTCAGAAAGACTACGACCAGGTGCACGTGGTGAAGCTGGAGCAGAACTACCGCAGCACCAAAAACATCCTGCAGGTGGCCAACGAAGTGATTGCCAACAACAAGGGGCAGATTGAAAAAACGCTGTTCACGGAAAACACGGAGGGCGAAAAAATACGCATCGTACGCACGCTTACCGACAACGATGAAGGCAAGTTTGTGGCCGACACCATCCAGGAACAGAAGCTGCGCAACCATTACCGCAACAAGGACTTTGCCATCCTTTACCGCACCAACGCCCAGAGTCGTGCCTTTGAAGAAAGCCTGCGCCGCATGGCCATCCCCTACATCATTTACGGCGGCATCAGCTTTTACCAGCGCAGGGAGATCAAGGACTTCCTGGCGTACCTGCGGCTGATTGTCAATCCCCGCGATGAAGAGTCGCTCAAGCGCATCATCAACTACCCGGTACGGGGCATTGGCAAGACCACCGTGGACAAATGCGTGCTCTATGCCAACGAACACAACTGCAGCATGTGGGAGGTGTTGCTGCGGGCCCGCGAGTTTGGATTCAAGGCGGGTACGCTGGAAGCCATTGACAATTTCGTTACCATGATCCGCAGCTTTGCCAGCATGCTGCAGAAGCAGAACGCCTACGAGGTGGCGGTGCATGTGGGCAAGCAGACCAACCTCGTAAAAGAACTGTTTAACGACAAGAGCACCGAGGGCCTGCAGCGCTACGAAAACGTGCAGGAATTGCTCAACTCCATCAAGGAGTGGGTGGACGATACCCAGAACCGCCAGCAGATTGACGAAGACGGCGTGGTGATTACAGAGGATCCCTTTGCCGCCGCCGTGCCGCAGCAGGAACTGCGCTTTGATGCTCCGGCCGAGGCCGGAACCGCCTCCATCGGACCCGTAACCCTGGGCGCCTACCTGCAGCAGATCACCCTGCTGACCGACGCCGACGAAAAAGACCCCGACAGCGACAGCGTGAAGCTGATGACCATCCACGCGGCCAAGGGACTGGAATTTGAATGTGTGTTCGCAGCCGGCCTGGAAGAGATGCTCTTCCCCAATGCCATGAGCATCAACACGCGGGAGGAACTGGAAGAAGAACGCCGCCTCTTTTACGTGGTCATCACCCGGGCCAAGAAAAAACTCTGGATCACCTACGCCAACACCCGCTACAAATTTGGACAGGTGGTGCAGAACGAACCCAGCCGCTTCCTCGATGAATTGCCGGAAGACTTTGTGGACAAATCCTATGCGGGGGGGGGTCTCCGGAACCAGGGCACTTCCTTCGGGGGTGGGTCGGCCTTTGACCGCATGAAAGGGTGGGGCAACCGGTCGGGGCTTGACGAAGCAACCCGTGCAGAAAAACGCTACGGAGCGCCCCCCGGCAAAAAAACATCCACCCCTTCCTATGCCACGCCGCCCGCCCGCCCGCAAACCGTGGAGCATACCCCCGGCGCCGATTTTGTGGCCAGCGACACCAGCAACCTCGAAGTAGGCCACCGGGTGGAACATCAGAAGTTTGGCTTTGGTGTAGTGACGAAGATGGAGGGCGCCGCCCACAACCCCATTGCCACGGTGAAATTTGAACTGAACGGAGAAAAGAAGATTATGCTCAACTACGCCAAGCTCCGGATTCTGGAGTCATAAAAAACAGGAGCGGAGTAATGGTACTCCGCTCCTGTTTCCATTCAATTCTTTGCCTGCTTAAAGAAAAACTTGTGGTGCTATTGAAATATTGAACTCATTCTATAGTTGTGTGTAGATTATCAAATACTTATTGTCTCTTTGTTACTTTTTGCCCCGACTCTATCGGCCGGGATCTTCGACTTGCTTCCAAAAAGTAACCAAAAAGGGCCCCGCCATCGATTACAGCGCGATGGCGGAGGGGTCCCTGATTTAACTGCATTACTACTGTAGTGCCGGGCAATAGTGCCCTGATATCGTTCTCAAATAGCAAGTCTCAAATAATTCAAGACTTTTAATAGCACAAAACGTTAAAGAAAAGGCACTTTCACCACTCTGGCTTTCACCGGCTGGTTGCGTATTTCAATAAAAATCTCCGTTTCGAAGGCGGAAAACGCTTTGGCCACATACCCCAGCCCGATGGCTTTCTGCAGGGAGGGCGACTGCGTACCGCTGGTCACCGTACCGATGGTGTTGCCGGCCGCGTCTTTGATGGGATAGCCGTGGCGGGGGATGCCACGCTCAATCATTTCAAATCCAACCAGCTTTCGGGTAACGCCCTTGGCTTTCTGCTCTTCGAGCAGGGGCCGGGCGGTGAAGTCTTTGGTGAACCTGGTGATCCAGCCCAGGCCGGCTTCCAGGGGAGTGGTGGTGTCGTCGATATCATTGCCGTACAGGCAGAAGGCTTTTTCCAGCCGCAGGGTATCGCGGGCGCCCAAACCAGCCGGCTGGATGCCGCTTTCGCGGCCCGCTTCAAAGATGGCATCCCAGATGGTGTCGGCCGCGCCGTTCTTATCGTCAAAATAGATCTCCACCCCGCCGGCGCCGGTATAGCCGGTGGCGCTCACCAGCACATTATCCACCCCGGCAAACCGTCCCTTCACAAAACTGTAATAGGGCAGGTTGATGATGTCCAGTTCGGTCAGCGGCTGCAGGATGCGGGTGGCATGGGGCCCCTGGATGGCCAGCAGGCAGGTGCGGTCGCTGATGTCCTGCATCTCCACCCCGGCCGTGTTGTGGCGCTGGATCCAGTTCCAGTCTTTTTCGATGTTGCTGGCATTCACCACCAGCATGTACACCTTGTTTTCTTCAATGCAGTACACAAGCAGATCGTCCACAATGCCCCCCTGTTCGTTGGGCAGGCAGCTGTACTGGGCCTTGCCGTTGGTGAGTTTGGACGCGTCGTTGCTGGTAACCCGCTGGATGAGGTCGAGAGCGCCGGGTCCTTTGAGGATGAACTCGCCCATATGACTCACATCAAACACCCCGGCATTGGTGCGCACCGCGGCGTGTTCGAGGTTGATGCCGCTGTAGGAGATGGGCATGTTGTAGCCGGCAAACTCGGCCATTTTGGCCCCGAGGGCGATGTGTTTGTGGGTAAAGGGAGTGGGTTTCATGTGTGCCTGCATCGTTTGGGTGCAAATGTAAACGAATTAAGGATTGAATGGGGGGGTAAGGAATTGGTGAAAGGGAATTTGGAATTGGGGGGTCGAACCATCCGCAGGATTGTCAAGGAGTAAATGAATGAAGGATTGAATAAGACTGCGTTCGGGTTAGAGAACGTACACTTAAAATATGAGCCACCTCCCCGGGGTCTCCTGTAAGGGA
>CALMED010000023.1 GCA_937862815.1 uncultured Chitinophagaceae bacterium
TGGGTCACCACGCTCTGCTGCACCTGCATGCCCAGCATATTATACACCACGATGGTGTACTTGCCCGCTGCCCGGTTGCGGAACTCGAGCTGCAGGTTCGTGCCGGGCTGCACGGGGTTGGGATAGATGGCAAAGCCGCGCTCGGCCGTTACATCGCGAACGGGCGTAATGGTGTTGAAGCGGAACACAACCTGGAAACGGTTCCCCGAGCTAGCTGCATCGGCGGTAACTGCGAAGGGAATGCGTTGAACACCATTCACTGTAATGGGGGTCTCCGTACCCAGGAAGAGGTCACGCAGCACGGCTGCAGCACCCGCAGGAAGCGTAAACGACTCACCGCTCAACTCCAGCTGGTAGGAACGCTGCGCCATGTTATGCAGGCGGATGAAAATGGTATCAGCCTGTGTAACCAATGGACGGTATTCGATGGCCCAGTTTTTATTGAAGCGCCACAAGGAAACATTTTCGGCCCCGATGCTGAACTTAAGCGCATCCCCATCATCCTCACCTTCCGATGCATTGGGATTGTGCGCTGAAACCACCCCATCGAGCAACTCGGTGGCTGCCGCATTGTACAGGTTCACCCGTATGCGGGCATTGCTGTTAAACGTGCGGCCCATGAGGTTGAAGGAACTGTTCACTTTGGATGCCTCAGAAAATGTCACGGTTCCCGATCCGGTGGAAAGTACCCAGAAAGCCGTTCCATGCGGTATCACCGGATTGTATGCGGAGTAAGTACCGCCGAGAGGAGCAGATTCCCCCGATACCCGGTTGGTGGTTACATATCCACCGGCGGAGGGGCGCTTGGGATCCCACACCCAGATGGTTGCTCCAACTCCGGATAGGGTGGCCGACTCGTAGTCAATGGCCGAAGGATACGGGTTGGGAATGAAGTGGAAGCCTGCTGCCAGGTCGGTGTTGCTGAACCCTCCCTGGTAGAGCGTACCTGTAGCCCGCAGCGTGGTGGCGGACGCACCGCCGGTCATGTTGCCCACGTTGGTTCCGGTTTTGTAGTGGTCGGTGGCAAAAACGAGGTACGGCACGGGACGGCCGCCAGCGAACAGGTTGGTTCCGGTGGAGGAGGAGGGTATGTTAAAGGAACCATTGGTGGAAGAAGACCCGCTGCCGTTGTTGTAGCCGCGTATGTTGGTGGTGGCGCCGCCGGCGGTATTCTGGGAGTAGCCATTTCCACTGGCACCGGTACCATCCGGACTCCAAAGCAGCATACCCTGGCCGGCGATGACGGCGCCGTTGTTCTGCCAGCTGTTGAAGATGGTGTTACCCGCGGTGGCGCTGCTGAGGGGCGTTGAAATGGCCCTCCATTTGCGGGCAGCGGGGATGTAGCGTTCTACGGTGACGTTGGTGGCGCCGGTGAGGGTACCGCTGATCTGGCCGATGGAAGCGGTGCCGGCAGAAGTGGAGCGCAGCGTTACAGGGCGTCCGTTAAAATCAACAGTGCCTCCTACCGTCAGCCTTGCATTGGGTTCCAGTACTGCCGTAGCGGCACCACCCAGACCCAGGGATGCTCCGCTTGCAACGGTTAAGGACGCTCCATTATTGAGTATAACAGAACTTGAAACCGAACCGGTGCCTGTTGCAACCGTTTTTACCCCTGTGCCGGAAATGATTAGTTGCGAGTACGGGAATGCGGCATTCGCAAGTACAGATTGGTTACCGGCTGCCCGGTATTCCACAATGGATCCCGGCTCAAGGGTAATGGTATTATTGCTGGTGCTGAAAGCGGAAATTCCGTTTGTGCCTGTTAACTCAAGACGGCCACCTGCCTGTACCGTGAATGTATTAGGTGGAACGGAAGCAGCGATGCGTAAATTACCAACCCGGAGTGTACCGGTGCTGGACACGATAAATGATGTTGGGCGGTTATTACCCGTTCCGGTATTATGTGCATATAAAGTATCCGGCACAATTAAAGTACCATTGATTAGGATCGACCCCCCCGCGTCAGTACTAGTAGGACTGGTATTATCAAGAGAGACATCTCCACCCGGGTTCTTTAACTCAACAGTTCTGCCCTCGTTGATAGTGATGTTAAATGTACTGGCTACTGCATTGTAAAGAGCAGTTCTGTCAAACCACAAATTTACATCAGCGTCTATTACAAGGTTTGTAGTGGTATTCGTTGTGGAATTTTTGCGTAAGCGGAGTATATCAAATGTTCCTGTTCCGGAAATTGTGACATTAATACCATCCATGTTTAAACCAAGGCCATCATTAGGTCCACCAAGAATGCCATCACAAACTACATTTCCGAAAACATTAAAAAACGTATTGGTTGATGAACTCCTCCACAGACGGGCACCCGCTTCTATTGTGAGATTAGCAAGGCTACGGGAACTTACAGTAAATACGTAGGTGTGACCCGTTTGAATGGTTACATTCTTTGTAGCGTCATTAGGTATTATGGATGATACATTCCAGTTTGTTCCATCCCAAACATCCCAGTCGGCAGGCGTCTCCCAGTTTCCATTTGATTTATTGGAGCGGAAATCACCAACATTATTGGCTATAATATTGAAAGGGCTACTGATTGCAGCTGTATGTCCGGCCAGGGAAGCCGTTAGTTGCAAGCCATTTCCTCCTGCTGTGTGTTGAATGGTAGAGAACCCGCCTGTAATGCCATTGGTCATGGTGGCTGTTTGGGGCGACGTACCCAATGTACCGCTGGAAGTGATGCTCACTGTAAGTGCACTCCGGTCGCGGTCGCGGTTACCGTTGGCATCCGTAGCCTGTACCGTGGGTGCCGGTGTCATGGCAATGTTCAGCGTGGTATTGGTGGGTTGCTGTACAAAACGCAGCTCGGTAGACACAACTGAAAAGACGTTTTGATCATTAACCGAAACAGGCGGAGTAAAACTGCTGAATAAGGAACTGGTGTTGTTTACCGGTGTAGTGACATCGCCGCTGAGAATTCTGAACCGAAAATCATTATTATCCTGGTTGTCCGGATCGGTGATGCTGGTCTGTAACGAGATGCGCAGCGAGAGCGTTTTGCTGCCGTTATCGGCCACGGTTACATTCAGTCCGGTAAATTCAATGTAATTCGGATCCAGGACAGGTGAATTACTCACAAGCGTACTTCCATCAAAAAGCGCGGCCGACTGAATAATATCCTGCCAGTTGCCAACGGTATTACCGGTTCCTTTTGTGATGCGGATCGAATTCAGAATGGTGGGCAGATTATCGGCATCGTTACTGCCGCCACCATCACGGATCGTGAACTGCCATACCTGCACACCTTGGCCATCATTAGCAATGGTACTGGTGTTCTCGATTGAAGAAACCGTGGCACTTTCACCGTTGGCTGTCACAATATCCGAACTGCTGGAAGGCGCTGCGGCTGTGGTTATGGTTGCGGTGGTGGAACCGGTGGTTCGGTAGTTGTAAGTGGCCGCGTTGGTTCCGTCAAAATTGAACGGAAGTATACGGAAGCCGTAGGTGGTACTTCCGGACAGTCCCGTCACGGTAAAACTTGTTTGTGCAGGATTTGTAATGACCGTCACCAATGTATTGCCCGCTCCGTACGTAATGGCATTGGGTTCCAATCCATCTGCCGGATCAGGAATACCTGGCGTAGTGCTTGTGCGCCGGATGATTACATACCCTGCACAGTTATTGATGGTATTGGGAGCTGGGAAACTGAGGTTGATTTCAGAAAAGATCGTACTGGTGCCGGAAAGCGTTGGATGCGAGGCCGGCTCGGTGGATAAGGTACGGAATTGCAGTTCCGGTCCGTAGCCCGTGCCATTGGCATTAGTGGCATAAGCCCGAACATAATATAACGTTTGAGGACTGAGGCTGGTCAGGTTGCTGGTGAAATCTGCCGTACCGCTTCCGTTGTTGGTTTTGGTGGATAAAGCCACGGTTGGTGCCGGGCTGGTGTTCCATACGACGCCTTTGGCGGTGATAGCTTCTCCATTATCGCTGAGACCTGTGCCACCGGAACTGGCGGATACGTCGGTGATGGATGTGATGGCGCTTGTTGTGGTAACGGAGGGAATGGGAGCAAAAATACCAATCAAACGTACGTCATCAATTATCCAGGACTCATTATCAGCATTCATCTGTGCTGTTATACGAACCCTTAACTGAGATACAGCAGGCAGGTTCGTTAATGTAACTGTAGAAATAGCGGTACTGGCATTACTTGGAGGCAAAACATTAGCCGATGTTGTAAACGAAGAAAATGAATTGTTAGATGTATAGCTTCTTGTTCCCGCACCCGTTGCACCAAACCACCATTTCAAATTCGATGCACCGGAAACCACTTTAGCCTGTTGGTACCAAGTAACACCATTGTCGGGACTAACGTCAACCAAAACTTCATCAATCGTTGCATCCATACCGTTTCCGCTGGAACCTATTGACATACCTGCAACCCGGAAAGACAACTCGATATTTGAATAACTTGAAGTGTTCACAGCATTAAATATCAAAGATCTGCTCGACGTACTGCTGCCTGAACCCTGAATCCTGTAGCCTCTTGAACCCTCAGAAAATAAATTGGCACTGGCGGGCGCATCACTTGCGCCAGATGTACCTGTTGAAAAACCGGTTAAGGACCCATTTGTGCCAACATCCGATGTAGTGAATGTCATGGTTGGAGTGGCAGGATTGGTTTCAAAATCCTGACGTGCAATTACGACGGGTGTTGCACTCGTGGTTTCGCTGGCCGTCGAACCAAAGGCCGTTTCCACATTTGCTCCATTACGTGCTTTTACCCGGAATGTATACGTGGTGGAACCACTCAAGCCGGTAACCGTAACCGTTCCCCATGTGGCAGAAGTTTGCCAAACAGCGGAAGCTCCTAACGATCCATTCGCCTGCACATATTGTCCGCCAGTTTCCTGTATGGCATAGGTGGTGCCCGCCGGGTTACCATCACTGCCGCCAATGGCTACATCCAGCGTGGAACCTGTTGGATTGTTGACGGTGGGTGCAGTGGGGGTGTTGGCGAGGGTCCAGAAATCTAATTCAGCACCGAGGGTAGTATTAACTGAATTGATAGCATATGCACGGAAATAATAGCGGGTATTAACTGCCAGTGTTGGACCAAGTGTGAAAGTTCCGGCACCGGCGCCGCTTTGTGTTTTATTGTCGGAAATGGTAACCCCGGATGATGTTTTGTAAACAAAACCCCGGTCTGTTACTGACGCAGATCCCTGGTCGGTTACATTGCCATTCAATGTAGCAGAAGTTGTACCAATAGAGGTGGCTGCGGAGGTGGTGACGGAGGGGGGAGTACCTCCGCCAGAGGTACCATTAACAGAAATATTATCTATTGCTATACCTGAACTATTTCCACTTTCTGTCCCTCTCCAGGTAGCCCACCTTAGCTGAACAACAGATTGATTATTTGCACCTGCAGGCAATGTTAATGATGGAGTTGCTTTTAAACCAGTCGTACCACCAGCTTGACTATACGGGTTTCCAGTACCAGTAACAGTTATCCATGAACCTGATGTACCAACACGATATTGTAAAACAATACCAACCGTTTTGGGCTGAGCGGAAATTATTTCAACATCGTAGCTAACAGTAATATTAGTAAATCCAGTTGTATTTATTGCAAGTGCTACCTGATTGGCACCATTAGTTGCATTGCTACTTGTTTGAATATAAACCCTTCCATTAGAAGAGGTAGAATATCCAAATGTTCCACCAGTAGTGGTTACAGCAGTTTGAGCAGTAATTGTCGCATCACTTGCTGGAGTTGAACCCTCTGCGCTGGCCTGTGTACTTGTACTACCACTAACTCCATTCCATGCTGCCATACCAGTAGGCATTGAAGTAAATGTTGAAGTACCAAAATTTTGAGTGTATGGCAAAGTTTGTGCGGCCGGATTCGTCTGCCCCCACCCCACCTTCCCCACTCCCATCCCCAACAGGAGCAGCAGCAGAAAACGGAAAGCAATAACAGAAAAATGGCCCCGGGCGGGCAGGGCAAGAGCGGCAGGAGTAGCAGTTGTATGCATAATAATGTTTATCTGTCTGTTCGTCAGTCCCATGCACAGTGGCGCACGGCTTTTCAATAGCAAGCAACAGGAAAGGATGATTATCCGGGAGGTTTTCAGGGGAACGAGATTGTAAAACTAGGTTGTTCGGACGTAGGCTGTGTTCCGGGCGCATTAACATTATGTGACCAAATTGTTAAGCGCCGGCGGTTGTGCGGTTGTCTTTCACTATTCACAAAATAAAGGTTCCGGGAACGGGTCCATAGATAACTTATCCACATAAATGCGCCGTCTATGGGGAAACCCGGGTGAAAAGAACCCCCAG
The DNA here is from genome assembly GCA_937862815.1 of uncultured Chitinophagaceae bacterium. Lineage (GTDB taxonomy): Bacteria > Bacteroidota > Bacteroidia > Chitinophagales > Chitinophagaceae > Lacibacter. The sequence continues at coordinate 6,298 of CALMED010000023.1, forward strand.
CCGCTTCCAAAACCTGTTGACCCCCTCTTTAACAGATGTATAACCAGCAGGTATAGTCCGGATGGGTCCGGGACGTGTTTATCCCATCGTTTCGGAGATCGAGCCGGGGTTCAGAGCCATCCTTAAAACGTTGGCCGGTTGCCGTTAGCCGTGGGCCGTTTGAGCGGTCTGGCCGGGAGACAAATTTTTCCCCTATGCTGAAATTCGTTCGCTGAACCGCAGTTTGCTTCGCTCTTTGAGAGAAGGGCTTTCCCGGAGCTCTATCCGGCCGCAGGTATTCGTTCTGCCTCCATCATCCGTACTCGCAAAGACGCGGTAGTTCGTTTGGGAATGAAACCGTCACTGCGAGCACGGATGATGAAACAATGCAATTGTTCCAGGCAATAAATTCCACTACAAGAAACGGGAAGCCGAAAGAGCGACGCAGTCTTTTGAACGGCAACCGTCCTCTATCTGATCCGTCTCAACTGTAATTTGTATTCCTAACCCCCGGTGAGGCAGTTTTTATTTTCGAGCTTCGACCTTCAACCCGAATGAAAACCCATTCAATCCTTCAGTCCTTCAATCATTGAAAAAGAGATCCCGGGGAGGCGGAGCTGGAGAAGCAGGTCGGGCCATGGGCCGTTGGCCGTCAACTAACACACCCCTACCGGGTAACGGCCACCACCTCGCGGAAGTACCGCCGCCGGCTGTCGGTTCCTTCCACCACCACATACCGCATGCCTGTTCCGGGCACATCCACCACCCTGCTGCCACTGACTGTCCAGGATGAACGGCCGGCCAGGCGTCCGTCCGGCAGGTACACATGCAGGGTGAGTTGTACAGGCTGCTCGGCTGTGAGCACCACCCTGCCGGCTGTGGCTCTCACCCGCAGAGCCTGAGGTTGACGTGCGCCGGAGACCGCGGGAGAATTCCCGAGTGGCAGGGCAATATCACAGATACACCCCATGCGGATGTCGTTTTCAATAAAATCATTGTTGCTGGCCGAATTGGCTGCTCCCGGCGTGGCATCGGCAGCAGCAATGCGCTCCCAGTTGGCAGCGGAAACATAACCGGCCAGGTTGGTGCCGTTGTACCTGAATGCGGAGTTGCCACCGGGGAGATTATCAACGAGCGGACTCACCGCATTGCCCACCAAAGGAGGAGTGGTGGCGCATCCGGTGGCACTGGTGGCGCTGCCGTACACCACGCCGTGCACCTGCACACCGCTGCTGTTGCGCAACTGGATGCCATCACCCGCATTGGCCAGGCCAATGGCATCCCAGCGCCGCAACGCACTGGCGGCACTGTAATCGGCATAACCGCTGCAACTGCTGTAACCTGTTATGGTGGTACAACCCCCGGCAACGGGCGCTGCGTTGCTGCAGTATTCCAGTGAACTGTGATTGCTGGGAACGATGTACACACAATCGTTGTTGAAGTCGAGGGGATCGTCGGCCGGTATCAGCGGATCCTTGTCATCCACGTTGTAAATAACAATGAGGGCGCCCATGGGCAGACGGGTCCAGGGTAACGTGTTCTTAAACCGCATATGTCCGCTGGCAATGCCGCTGCCCGTAAAATGATTTGTGGGCGAAAACACACCGCTGTTATCATCCAGCACCCAGTTGCCGATGTTCAGAATTTCGTAGAAGCAATACTTCAGGGAGGCAGGCACCGGGTTGGTGGGGATGACCAGCAGTTCCACCCACTCTTTGCTTCCGTTGGGGCCGTTGGACACTTCATTGATCCGGATGGTTTGGGCATAGACCGGACGCACCACCATTGCGGCAGTCAGAAGCAGGGTCAACAGGTAAAAGCGCGTCAGGCTGTTCATACAGGGAACAGGTGTCCGGCTTTCAAGGCTTGCGGGGTATAGATGTGTCAGGCAGGTTGCAGCAAAGTTACTGTTCAGCGCGGATGCGGATAAAACGCCTGTATGAAGAAACGGTGAAATTGTCGCGATCGGGCACCCGGATGAGGAAGGTTGATCACGGCGGAGGGATCGTTACTTCCGGCCTGCGGTAAACGGCCCACCGCCAGCGACGTATTTTGTTGACGGAGCACGGTGGACAGATGACGGAGATTTCCAACCACCTGATCGAATCTTTTTCCCGATTAGTCACTCACCCCCCTCTCCGGACGGAGTAGGCCCAGGTCCCGGACGAAGTCACGGGAGGTCGGGGGTGAGGCGATCTCACGGTGGCGGGGGTGAAGCGTGAAAAGGGGCTTTCATGGAATTTCTGCTCACCTGATGGGATCCTTCGCTGCACTCCCTCCGCTGCGCTGCGGATCGTTCCGCTCAGGATGACGTTCTTTATTTTTAATTCTACCTCCCCGGGGTCTCCTGCAAGGGACCCCGGGGATTAGAAGTCGTCACTCGCTCCCGAACGCTCACAATCCCCCTCTCCGGGCGGAGTAGGCCGCAGGTCCCGGACGAAGTCACGGGAGGTCGGGGGTGAGGCGGTAAAAAGAGATCCAGCTCACCGCATGGGGTCCTTCGCTTACGCTCAGGATGACGTTATTATTTTTTATTTCTATCCCCTGGGGTCTTCTATTAGGAAACCCCGGACTTAATAGTTAATACTACATCCCGAACGCTCACTCCCCCCCTCACCACCGGGGAGGGTTCGGGGAGGGGATTCCAACAAAAAAGCCGCTCCCGCGGCTTTCTACATAAAATGACAAGTAATAGTAAATTAATCCTCCGTATACGGCGTCAGGCGGCCCTTGGGATTGAGGGTGATGATGAGGGCGGCTTCTAGACGTTTGGCCGTGTACGCCGAGAAATTCTTGCTGTTCATGGGCTGCTCGTAAGTAGCCCGCAGGTGGTAATTCTTCTTGTAGGTCACCCCCACCACGGGCATCACCGTGCGGAAGGAACGGGTGAACAAGGCGTAATTGACGGTGAGGTTCTTCTCGCCGGGATTCAGCTTGTTGAGCTCCAGGCCGGCCCATGCCGATACTTTGTACTCATCGGTGCCCCGGTCGTTAAAACTGCGGCTGAGCCAGAACAGTCCATCGGCCCAGTACATGCTGCGGAACATGAGTTCATGCTCCTCGTCGAGGTCGAATCCGAAATTCATGGTGAACACCCCGCGATGACGAAGGCGGGGAATATCGGGGTCCAGCTGGAAGATATCGTTGGCCGGGTAAAAGAGGTGGTACATAGCCAGGCCCGACTCAAACCGGAACTGGTTGCTGCGGAAGGCATAGTTCACACCCACGGAAAAGTCAATGTAACTGTGCGATACCTGCGGGGTGTCTGAATCGCCCGCCCGGTATGCAAACCCGCCGCCTGATATTTCGGGATCAAAATAAGAACGCCGCCCGTCGCCACTCCGGAAGGGAGTACGGTCGAGCTTGCCGCTGGCAAAAGCGCCCTGCACGCCAATGTCCACCGCATGGCGCTTCCGCCGGTCAATATACGTGTGGTAGGCGCCGGAAAGGGAAATAAAACTGGCCGATAATTCACTCGTGTTGCTGCCGTAGCGATAGTAGTTCAATCCTAAACCAAAATAGTTCTCCGGGTACCTCCTCCCCTCCTCGTATTTGCTGCGGAAATCCAGCATCACGTTGTTGTGCAGCATTTTGGCCGAGTCGGCGCTCATGCTGCTCACATGGGCTCCCACCCGGTACTTGCCGTTGAACTTTCCCGCAAAAGCCGGGTTCACGTGCAGGGGTGACGCATCATAAAGGGCCAGCCGCGGGTTCTGGGCAGCGGCCACCTGCACCAGCAGGAGGGCGATGAATAAACGCAGAGAATGCAGCAGGGCTGGTTTCATGACGGGCCGAAAATAATTTTTTTTTACGACTTCAGGGATGAAATTTCTGTTGCCTGAACGAACGGTTGGTATTCGGGTACAATGGATTGGATCATGTCGCGGACCAGCACGGGCGGGGCCTGCAGAGGGAGCTGGCTCAGCCGCAGCAGGAACTGCTGCATTTCCGCATAGCGGTACTGCCGCACCCGGCCGATCATGATTTTCTTGTGATGGGTTTTCTCCACCTGCTCCTGGTCGGCAAACAGGTCTTCGTACAACTTCTCACCCGCACGCATACCCGAAAACTCAATCGTGATATCCACCCCCGGCACCATGCCCGCCAGGCGGATCATGTTCATCGCCAGGTCGTAGATCTTCACCGGCTGTCCCATATCGAAAATGAACACCTCACTCTTCTTTCCCATCACGGCGGCCTCCAGCACCAGCTGGGCCGCCTCGGGGATGGTCATAAAATAGCGCTGCATCTCGGGATGCGTTACCGTTACCGGCCCCCCGTTGGCGATCTGGTTTTTAAACAGGGGCACCACCGATCCGTTGGAACCCAGCACATTGCCAAAGCGGGTGATGATGAACTCGGTCTGCGGAAAAATTTCGTGCACCGACTGCGTGGCCATCTCGGCAATGCGCTTGCTGGCGCCCATCACGCTGGTGGGATTGATGGCTTTATCGGTGGATACCAGCACAAACTTTTCGGCCCCGTACCGGCCGGCCAGTTGCGCCATATGCCAGGTACCCACCACGTTGGTATGCAGCCCCTCCAGCGGGTATTGTTCAATGATGGGAACGTGCTTGTAAGCCGCAGCGTGAAAGACGTAGTTGGGACGGTGTTGCTCCAGTACGGCCGCCATGCGTTCCTCGTTGCGTACATCGGCCAGTACGAAATGATAATTGCCTTCGGGGTGACTGCGGCGGAGCCCCTGCTGCAGGTCATAAAGCGGGGTCTCGGCACTGTCGAGGCACACGATGGTGCCGGCGTGCTGGTCGCTCAGCCGCCGCACCAGCTCGCTGCCGATGGAGCCCGCGGCCCCCGTCACCAATATGGTTTTGCTGCGGAACTCCTGCTCCACCACGGGATTCTGCAGCTGGATGGCTTCGCGGTTGAGCAGGTCGTGGATGTCGATCTGCTGGATGGTGCCGAGGTTGAAATGCGATTCGAACCAGCGCTGCAGCGAGGGCAGCTCGCGGATGCGCAGGTTGAAGATGATGGTGTCGTTGAGAAACTTCGACTTGCGCACCGGGTGGAGGGTCTTGGTGGCGATGATGATATCGGTAATGCCTAACCGAACAATGGTGCGGCGGATGTCGGCCTCGGCGCTGTACACTTCATAGCCTTCGATGATCTTGCCGATCTTGTTGGGGTCGTCGTCAATAAAACCCATGATCCGGTATTCGGATTCGGGGTGGTTGTTGATGGACTTCTTCAGCGTGAGCCCCAGCGCCCCCGCGCCGAAGATGAGAAGCCGTTTGTCCTGCCCCTGCCGCTGGGTGCGCTTGTAGTATTCGAAGAGGTAACTAACGAGGATGCGGCTGGTGAGCACGTAAAACGCGGTGATGAAATAGCTCATGATCCATACCATGAGGCTGTAATGGTGTTTCTCCTCCAGCAGCAGGTCAAAGGATGCGCTTACTACGTGTACCAGCCCCAGGATGAGGATGAGCTGCACGTAATCCCGCACGTGAAAGTGACGGATCACCCGGCGGTGGATGCGGAAACTGTACCAGGCGGTGATGGCGAGGCCGAGATGCAGACCGAGGCGGATGCCGGTAGTGGTGAGGGGGATTTCGGTGATGGACAGGATGCGGTAGTTGAGCAGGATACCCGAAAGCAGGCCTGCTCCTATCAGCACGATGTCGCCCAGCAAAACGATGCGGGCCGGTGTGAGTTTAAGTGGTTTGGGTGGTTGCTTCATGCCAGCACTGTGCTACAAGTGAACATACACGGTCCAGGTCGGTGTTGGTCATGGCGCTGCCGCTGGGCAAACATAACCCGTTTTGGAACAGCAGATCGGAATTTCCGTTGCAGAAAGCCCGACATTCGTCAAAAACCGGCTGTTGGTGCATGGGTTTCCACAAAGGCCGCGATTCGATGTTGTGTTCATCGAGCCGCAGGCGGATGGCTTCGCGGCTGACACCCCCGGATGCGGCCGGGTCCACCACAATGGTGGTGAGCCAGCGGTTGGAAAAGCTGTTCGCCGGCTCCGCCAGGAAACGGATGCCGGCTAATTGTTGCAGTTGCTCCTGGTAGTAGTCGTGGATGGCACGGCGACGGGCCACGCGGTCGGCCAGCACGTCGAGCTGTCCGCGGCCAATGCCCGCCGTCACATTGCTCATGCGGTAGTTGAAGCCCACTTCTTTGTGTTCGTAGTGGGGCTGCGGCTCACGGGCCTGGGTGGAGAGAAAGCGCACTTGCTCCACCAGTTGCGCATGCATACTCACCATCGCTCCTCCCCCGCTGGTGGTGATGATCTTGTTGCCGTTGAAGCTGAGGATGCCCACGGTGCCGAGGCTGCCGCAGGGCCTATCCTGGTAGCGGGATCCCAGCGCTTCGGCGGCATCTTCAATCACCGGTACTTCGTACTCCGCGGCCAGCTGCAGGATGCGGTCCATCTGCGCCGGCATGCCGTAGAGGTGCACGGGGATGATGGCGGCCACGCGGCGGCCCTGCTTTTTATAATGGGCAAGCGCTTCTTCCAGCAAAGCAGGGTCCATGTTCCAGGTCGTTTCTTCCGAGTCAATGAACACAGGCTCCGCCTTTTCGTACACGATGGGGAAGGCGGAAGCGGCAAAGGTCATGCTCTGGCAGAGCACCACATCGCCGGGCTGTACCCCCAGCACCCGCAGGGCCAGGTGGAGGGCGCCGGTGCCGCTGTTGAGCGCCACGGCCGCCTCCGTTTGTGTGATAGCGCGGAGCTGCTGCTCAAAGCCGTCCACGTTGGGACCCAGCGGAGCGATCCAGTTGGAGGCAAACGCTTCTTCGATGTATTTCAGCTCATTGCCGCCCATGTGCGGGGGGGAGAGCCAGATGCGGGGATTCAAGGTTTGAGGTTTAAGGTTGCAAGATACGGGTTAATGGTTACGGGTTACGGGTTACTGGTTACGGGTTACTGGTTACGGGTTATGAGAGCATTCCGGTTTCTGCGCATGAGGTCCGGGGGTCTTTTCGTGCGGGTTCTTTTACCGGAGAGAACAAGAGAAAAGAGGTGGGGAATTAGTTTTAAGTTTTGAGTTGTATGTTTTAAGTATGTCTTCGGTTCCGGAGCATTGTGGTACCGTTTTTATTGTTACGAGTTAAGGGTTACGGGTTATGAGAGAATTCCGGTTTCTGCGCATGAGGTCCGGGGGTCTTTTCGTGCGGGTTCTTTTACCG
>CALMED010000024.1 GCA_937862815.1 uncultured Chitinophagaceae bacterium
GGGAGCGTCCCGATCCGGTGGGAGGGTTCAGGCCGCTGGGAGCGTCCCGATCCGGGGGGAGGGTTCAGGCCGCTGGGAGCGTCCCGATCCGGTGGGAGGGTTCAGGCCGCTGGGAGCGTCCCGATCCGGCTTTCTCAGTTCACCGGACATTTTTCGTGGTAGTTGATCAGCTCAATCGTTGACGGTGCAAACTCAAAGCCGGCAAATTTCACGAGGATCTCATCCAGCACGGCGTCAATTTCTTCAAGGGTATTCATTACCACCAGGCGGCTGCGGTATTCCTTGATGTTGGGCATGCCCTTGAGGTAATTGGCATAGTGGCGACGCATTTCGTAGATGCCGATCTTCGGGCCTTTCCATTCGTATGATTTGTGCAGGTGCTTCCGGCATACATCCACCCGCTGCTCAATGGTAGGGGGCGGCAGGTGCTCGCCGGTTTGCACAAAATGCTTGATCTCGTTGAAGATCCAGGGGTAGCCGATGGCGGCCCGCCCGATCATGACGCCATCCACGCCGTAGCGGTTCTTGTATTCCACGGCTTTTTCCGGACTGTCAATATCACCGTTCCCGAAGATGGGGATGCGGATACGGGGATTGTTCTTCACTTTGCCAATCAGCGTCCAGTCGGCCTGGCCTTTGTACATCTGCGTACGGGTGCGCCCGTGAATGCTCAGCGCCCGGATGCCCACGTCCTGCAGCCGTTCGGCTACCTCCTCAATGTTTTTGGTGGCATCGTCCCAACCCAGCCGCGTCTTAACCGTTACCGGCAGGTTAGTAGACTTCACCACAGAAGCAGTCAGCCGCACCATCAGGTCCACATCCCGCAGCACCCCGGCGCCCGCGCCTTTGAGGGCCACTTTTTTCACGGGGCAGCCGAAGTTGATGTCCACCAGGTCGGGGTTCACGGTTTCACAAATGCGGGCACTCAGTCCCAGCGCTTCCTCGTCGCCCCCGAAGATCTGGATGCCAAAGGGGCGTTCCTCCTCGGAGAAGTCCAGTTTCTTCCGGCTCTTGATGGCATCGCGGATCAGTCCCTCGCTGGAGATGAACTCGCTGAACATCAGGTCGGCCCCGTTTTCCTTGCATACGGCCCGGAACGGCGGATCGCTCACATCTTCCATGGGAGCGAGCAGGAGGGGGAAGTCGGGAAGCGATATGTTGCCTATCTTTACCATCACGAAAATGAACGGCAAAACTAAACACTTTCAGCGAGTTATATGACAGATAACCCATACCAGCAAAAGACTTCCCCGGCTATGGAATTTGCCATCCTCATCGGCTTGTGGGGCGGTTGTTTCATTGTAGGCAGCCTGGTCACCATTCCCATCTGGATGATCATGACGGGAAAATCCATTTTCAGCATGGCGGAAGACATGAAAAACCCGGCTTTTACCGGCGCCCTGAAAGTGATCCAGGTTGTTTCGACGGTGATTATCTTCTTTGTTCCAGCTGCCATCACAGCCCGTATTGTATCGCGTCACCCTTTCTCTCACCTGGGATTCCGCTCGGGGGTTCAATGGAAACGGGCCATCGTGGCGGCCCTGCTGATGCTTTGCGCCCTGCCGCTGGTGGGTTATCTCGCGGATCTGAACAAGGCGATTCCGCTTTCGGCCGGCTTGAAAAAATTCTTTGACTCTATGGAGTCGCAGTACATGGAACAGGTGCGCCTGATGGCTACCTTCCGCAACCCGCTGGATTATGGCGTGGCCCTGGTGGTGATTGCTTTTTTTCCAGCCCTCGTGGAAGAAGTGTTTTTCCGAGGAAGCATGCAGCAGATTTTTCACCGCTGGTACAAGAACCCGGTGCTGGCCATTGTTGTTACCTCATGTATCTTCAGCGCCATCCATTTTTCGTGGTATGGTTTTATTCCGCGGCTTACACTGGGACTGGTGCTGGGATATATTTTTTACTACAGCGGCAATCTCTGGTACAGCATCCTGGCCCATTTCTTCAACAATGCCCTCATGGTGACCATTCTCTACTGGCAGTATGTGCAGCACAAAAAAATCGACATGGAAGTGGGAGAGGATGCGCCCTGGTGGGCCGGACTGCTGAGCGCAGCAGCGGTGCTGTTTCTATTTTCCGCTTTCCGGAAAATGCTCGCCACCAACGTGGCCCCCGATAGCATTGCAACCACAACACAGGACACCAATACGTTTACCTGATGGCATGGAACTGGTCAACCTTTAAAACCCGGGCGTTGTCTGCTCTCTTGTATGCAGCCATCATGTTGACGGGATTATTGTGGAGCCACTGGAGTTTTCTCCTGCTGTTTACAATCATACATATTGGTTGTTGGTGGGAATACCAGCAGCTGATGGGGCGCGTGGATGAAAGTTACCGGCAAATCAACCCGTTTCACCGCTACGGGATAATCGTTGCGGGATGGGGGCTGATGCTGGTTTTTGCCGGTTACTGGAAACTGGGAGCGGAATTGACGCTCGATGGTGTGGGCATGATCCTGTTGCTGGTGGGATTGGTAGCCGTGTTTCTGTGTGAAGTGTTGCTCAGCCGGCAGTTGCTGGTGCGGCATCTGGTCATTTCAGTGCTGGGATTGCTTTATATTTCGCTGAGCTGGGGACTGCTGCTCAACATCCGCAGCGGCGCCATGTGGATGCCGCACAACGGAACAGATACGTTTGCCAATCTATCTTCCCTGCTGGCCCGTATCAACGGTTATGTGGTACCGGTGATTCTCATCGGGTCCATCTGGATCAACGATACCATGGCATACATTGTTGGATCCTTGTTGGGAAAAACACCGCTGAGTCCTGTATCTCCCAAAAAAACCTGGGAAGGCACCATCGGAGGAGTGGTATTAGCCGTTGCCATCATGTGGGGACTGGGCGCACTGAGCCATTCTTCCGCATCCTGGATCTGGGCTTCCGTTGGGGCTATTGCAGCCGTGGCAGGTACGGTGGGCGACTTGCTGGAGAGTAAGCTGAAGCGCATGGCCGGCGTAAAGGACAGTGGCGCTGTCTTGCCCGGACACGGTGGGTTTCTCGACCGGTTTGATTCGATGTTGCTGGCCGTACCTTTTGTTTGGGTGTACCTGAAGCTGGTAACCTTGTTCTGATACAGTCAACCCCCGTTGAGGTACGCGCTATAAGTGCTGGTACCGGAAAAAATTTACAATGGATCTGCGTTTGCAACATATAGCCCCCCTCCTTTTTTTCCTGCTGCTGGCGCTTGCCTGCCGGGAGCGGAAAGGCTCAAGGCCCAACGAGCCGGTGCAATCCGTTTTTACGGCAGCGGAAGATGTCACAGCAGCCGTGCAGGCCCTCCTGCCGGCTCCGCACAACCAACAAGTGAAAGAAGCCGGAAAATGGTATGACGCCACCGGTGAAAACTGGCTCGTATTGTATCAAACCGGTCCCTACATGGCAGCGAATGGCACACAATCGTCAGATATCACCGCCGTACTTTATGGAAAGACCGACAGTGGTTTCCGGGAAACCTGGCGCCTGCGGGAAACGGTCACCGGCTGCCGGCAAACGGCGTCGGCAGTATTTATGGACGGGCATTTGCAGATTGCCGACTCCGACTCCAACGCAGTGGCCGAGGTCTTCATCGTGTACACCTATGGCTGCGGTGAGCAGGGAATGCGGCATAAAAAAATGGTGTGTTACGAAGGCGGATCGGTAACCACCCTGCGCGGATCGGCCGATGCGATGTTTGCTGACCCGGGAAACGCACCGGAAACAGATGCGGCATTTCTGCAACGGGAACCGCGGGTGCAGACCGCCATACAGCAGCACTGGGACCGGTTAACGGTCCGGAAATAGCAGGAAACCTGAAGAATCTTTGTACTTTCGCCGTTCAACAGTTATACATGACGATTCACAGAGAAGGGTTCAAAAGCATTTCCATCGCCGCTTTCGTTTTTATTCTCATCAACCTGGTGAGTTTTAACTGGCTGAGTGCCTCCCTGCCCTGGCTCACGGGTATCCTGTTTGCTGTTACACTTTTTCTTTTTGTCTTCATCATTTCCTTTTTCCGGGTGCCCCGGCGCAACTGGCGCATAGATCCCCATTGCATTACCAGTCCCTGCGACGGCAAAGTTGTAGTGATAGAAGAGGTGACGGATCCGGAGTATTTCAACGACAAACGGATCCAGGTGAGTGTGTTCATGAGCCCGGCCAACGTACACCTGAATATTAATCCCATCACAGGCAACGTTCTCTATTCAAAATACCACAAAGGCAAGTACCTGGTAGCCTGGCATCCCAAATCCTCCACCGAAAACGAGCGCCACAGCGTGGTTTTGCAGAATGAACGTGTCACCATCCTGGTGAAACAGATAGCCGGCGCATTGGCCAAACGGATTGTCAACTACCTGCAGCCCGGCGAACAGGTGGAGCAGGGCGGGGAGCTGGGCTTTATCAAGTTCGGATCACGGGTTGACCTGCTGTTGCCGCCCGGCACCAAAGTGGAAGTCAGCCTCCATCAAAAAGTACAGGCAGGGGTTACTGTAATTGCCACGTATTAATCTGTTGAGCGGAAGATTTTCCTTTTATTTACCGGCCAGGAAACTTTCGGGATCGGCTGCAAAGGCCTCTTTGCATTCTAGGGCACAAAAACCATACACGCCTCCTTTGTAGTGCGCCGTATCACTCACGCCGGCCGAAACGGGCATGCCGCAAACCAGGTCTTTACCGGAAGTAAACTGCACATCCTTGAAGGCTTCTTTCTTGGAAGGCGCTTTTTCTGAATGATCGTGTGCGTTTGTGGTTGTTTCTGTATGGTTGCAGGAGAATAGCACTCCAATGGCAAGCACGACGGCAAAACGTTGAAACATAATTCAGCAATTTTTAAATGGCAAAGTGGCAGCGCTTTTACCAGCTGCAAGGTACAACTTTCTGCCGGGTTACTCAGAAGATGGTCTCCAGTTCCTGCAGGTGGTGCACCGTGTAGGTGGGTGAAACATCCGTGGTGATGCCGAGGTGGTTGACGAATACTGCGTCCATACCCGCTTGCAGCGCTCCTTTGATGTCGGCATCCAGGTTATCGCCAATCATGATGCTTTCCGGAAGTACGGCGCCGGTGACCCGCAGTGCGTATTCAAAAATCTCCCGGTTGGGTTTAACGCTGTTGCTGCCTTCGCTGGTGATCACTTCCTCAAAATAATGACCCAGGTTGCTGTTGGTGAGTTTGCGCCATTGGGTTTTTTCGAATCCATTGGTGATCAGGTGCAGCACATAGCCCTTCTCTTTCAGGTGCTGCAGGATTTCATGCGTGTAGGGAAAGAGGTTGCGTTTGGTGGGTAATATTTCCAGGAAATGGTCGCTCATCTTCCGGGCCAGCGGTTCGCTGCCGATGCGGAACTCCAGCAGCGTGCGCCACATCCGCTTCCATTTCAACTCCTCCGATGTGATATAGCCGTGGTGATACCGGTCCCACAGCACCGCGTTGTGGTGCAGGTAGTGTTTGCAGAACAAATCGAAATCATCCACCCCCTGCCCGGGTAGTTCCAGGTTGCGGTACACATCCGCCAGTGTTTCCACGGCGTTGGCGTCAAAGTCCCAGAGGGTGTGGTCCAGGTCAAAAAAAAGATGGCGATATTTCATTTCGGTATTCAGGAATGCGGGTTTAGCTTTGTGTGCAGCACCATGTGTGCAAAGTACGGAAAGACCACTGAAACCACCCTCAGGCAATCAACCAGCAACACAAAATTGTCCGTATATGAATGTTATTATCACCGGCGCCTCGCGGGGAATCGGGAAAGCGGTGGCCGATATTTTTGCCGCCCACGGTCACAGCCTGTATATCTGCGCCCGCAACGAGGAAGTGCTGCACAAGACGGTGCAGGAACTGCAGGGTAAATACCCGGGGGCAAAGATCAAGGCGAAGGTACGGGACCTCAGCAGACGGGAAGATGTGGAGAATTTCGGGCAGTGGTTGCTCGACAATGGCATGCCCATCGACATCCTGGTGAACAACGCCGGCAGTTTTTTACCCGGCAGTATTCACAACGAGCCGGAAGGGGCGCTGGAGAAAATGCTGGCGGTGAACCTGCTCAGCGCGTACCATCTTACCCGTAAGTTGCTGCCTGTGATGATGCGGCAAAGCGATCACCGGGGCTGGCGGGGGCATATCTTTTCCATTTGTTCCATCGCATCCCTGCAGGCTTATCCCAACGGCGGATCCTACAGCATCAGCAAGTATGCCTTGCGTGGATTCAGCGACAACCTGCGGGAGGAGCTGAAACAACATCTCATTAAAGTAACGTCCGTTTTTCCCGGGGCGGTGCATACAGACTCCTGGGGTGATTTCGACAACAGCAACCGCCGGATCATGGAAGCAACGGATATTGCCAAAATGATTTTTGCGGCCGCTTCCCTTACACCACAGGCCTGCGTGGAATCCATTACCATCCGGCCGCAATTGGGAGATCTGTGAATCTGCCTGCCTGTTCGTCGCAGCTGCATTCCTGTTACGCATGCTGAAGTACAATTCGTCATATAAATTTCCGGGTTTTTCACGGTGTTTCCGTTTTATGCTGTTGCTGTTGCTGGCCGTTCCGGCTGCAACAAAAGCGCAGTTTCGTTTATTGGTACAACCCTCCAAAACCATCCTGCAGAAAAACGAAATCCTGTACCTGCAGTTTACAGCCGAAGGGAGCAGCCCGGCAGAGGATTTCCGGCCTCCGGCATTCCGTGATTTTGAGCAGCTGGGGGAAATGGTGCAGACCAGCGGTACGATGATGCGCAATGGAGAGGCTGTTCCTTATGTAAATTTCAGTTACCAGCTACGCCCGCGCCGCACGGGAAAATTACAGGTTGCTTCCGCCACCGTGCGGTTGAAAGGCCGGCTGATCATTTCCAACCCGCTGATCATTCAGGTAAACGAGCCACCCGCTTCATCGTTGGGCAACGCACCGCAGGAGCGCCTCCGGGAACAGCCCGATTACCTGCTGGCGCCCGGCGAAGATCCCGCACAGAAAATACGGAAGAATCTGTTTGTGAAGGTAGTGGTGGACAAACAGCGCTGTTTTGCAGGGGAGCCCCTGGTGGCAACATTCAAGCTCTACACCCGCCTCGACAGCGAATCGAAAATCAGCAAGCGGCCCTCTTTTAACGGGTTCTCCGTTACCGACCTGGAGGAACCGGAGCGCCCGGTCTTTACACAGGAACAGCTTGAGGGGAAAACCTACCAGGTTTACCTGATCAGGAAAGTGCAACTCATTCCCCTGCAAAGCGGCGACATAACCATTGAGCCGGTGGAAGTGGAGAACAGGGTGCGCTTTATCCGTACGGGGGCATCCTATCAATCCGGCACCACCAACGAATGGCTGGAAGCGGTGCTCGAACAAATAAAAAATGCCGAGATACGGGCCGAGCACATTGTGGAACAGCAAATAGTGCTGGCAACGCCTCCACTTACCATTTCCGTGCAGGAACTCCCGGACGCGGGTGGATTGTTTACCGGCACGGTAGGTTTGTTTACCCTGCAGGCGAAACTGCAGCAGGCTGTGTGGAAGGCCGGCGAAAACGGGCTGCTCCGCATCCGCGTGCAGGGCTCCGGCAACCTGGATCTGCTCCCGCTGCCCGATATCAGCTGGCCTGCGGGGGTGGAGGTGTTTGAACCCCGCATGCAACAGGAATGGAATACGGCTTCCTTGCCCGTTACGGGTGAAAAGCTGTTTGAAGTGACGTTTCAGTCGGCTCCCGGCCGGTTCACCATTCCGGCCATTACCTGTTTAACCTTTAATTACGCAACAAAGCGGTATGATACACTGGTGACAGGCCCGTTGGAGTGGGAAGTGCTGCCTTCCGCTGCTGCTGCTTCTGCCCCCAATCAACAGCAAGAAACATCCGTTGTGAAGGATGCAGGCGATCCGCTGAAAAAGTTTTTTCTTCCTGCCGGCGCCTGCTTACTGGCAGCCGGGGTGGTATGGCTGTTATTTCGTTTCCGAAGAAAGCAACGGGCAACGGCAACACCTGTATTGGATGCTGCTCACGAAGCAGCTGATGATCCGGCAGCATGGCTGCAGGAGGCACGTTTGCTGGCACGCAACCCGGCAGATAAACAATGGATTGCAAACCTGCTCCTCGGGTTCCGCCGGTATTTTTCCACCCGGCTGAAGTTGAGACCCGGCGAACCTGTTCACTCCGAAATTACCGCTGCCCTGCACCGGCATCGCGCCCTGTTTCTTGCCGGGCGTTATGATCAGTGGGCGCAGGCGGGTGAACGGGCCTTGTATACACCGGGAAATAAAGGTGACAGTTACCTGTATTTGCTGGATGAGGCAGACGCCTTGTTCAGGGATGCTGAAGCCGTCTTTAATCCGGGTTCACAAAGCGGTAGCCCACGCCACGGGCAGAATGAAAATAGATAGGGTTGCGGCTGTCTTTTTCGAAGTATTTCCGGAAATTCAGGATGAAATTATCGATGGTGCGTGTGGTGGGATATACATGATAACCCCACACCAGTTGCAGTATCTTTTCGCGGGTAACCACCTCGTTGTGGTGCTCAATGAGCAGCCGCAGCAGGAGCGTTTCTTTCTTGCTCAGTTCAATGGTTTCGCCCCGGAAGTTGGTGGCCAGCTGTGATTTGAAATGGATGCTGTTGTTTCCAAAAGCATAGGTCTCGCCAATGGCAGAATCTTTATCGAGAATCTTCTTGTTCTTTTCAATCAGTTTCTCCACCCGCAACAACAGTTCTTCCAGGTTAAAGGGTTTGGTGAGATAGTCATCGGCCCCTTTTTTTAACCCCAGTACCCGGTCGCTGGAGGTGTTCCGGGCACTTAAAATTAAAATGGGCACTTCCGGGTGGCGTATGCGGATGCTTTCGGTGGCGCTGATGCCATCAATCTCGGGCATCATCACGTCCATGATGATCAGGTCAAAATATTCTTTTTCCACGGCCTGGATGGCCGCGGCTCCGTCACCCGCCGTGGTTACTTCGTAGCCCTCCAGTTCCAGGTTCAGCCGGAGGGCATCCTGCAGGTGTTCTTCGTCTTCCACGAGGAGTATGGATGCTTTGGAGGCGCTCATGTTGAGGGAAATTGAACTACAAAAGTACTTCCGCCGGAAGAATTGTCGGTCACAAAAATATCACCTTTGTGGTGGGCGATGATTTTCTTTGTGAGATATAACCCAAGCCCGGTACCTTTTGTTTTGCGGGTGATTTCATTGCCGCCCCGGTAGAATTTGTCAAAGATCTTTTCTTTCTCACTATCAGGTATACCACTCCCGGCATCCTGTACTTCCAGGCGGATGCCTGCGGCAACAGGGGCAAGTGATACCTGTACTGTACTTTCCCGCGGCGCATACTTCAGCGCATTGTCAAGGAGGTTGCTCAGGGCAATTTCCAGCAACAGGGGATCGCCTTCCACCAGCGGAACCTGCTCCAGTCCGGCTTGGATGGTGCGGCCCGGGTAACGGTTGCGGTAATCCTGTACCACGGTAGACGTGATGGTACCGAGGTCCACGTCGTCATGATTCCGCTGGAAAGTTTTTTCCTCCAGTTGAGAAGCCAGCAGGATGTTGTTGGTGAGGATGTTGAGCCGGTTGGTTTCCGAAAGCGCGTTCTGCAGCAGTTTCTCCTGTTGCGGTGCATCCAGCTTACGCCGCAACAGGGTTTCGATACTCAGGCGGGTAGTGGCAATGGGTGTTTTCAGCTCGTGTGTGATGGCCATCATGAAATTCCGCTGCAGGGCGGCGTATTCCATTTGTTTACGGATGGCCCGGTACACGAAAACAGCACCCACCAGGATAAGGGCCAGAAAGGTAATTCCTTCGCTTACATGTTTTGTGGTATTCCGCTTTTTTTCTGTCAGTACCTGCCCCACCTGTTGTGCATAGGCCGGGTGTTGCGGATTCAGTTGCTGCAGACGCAGCGTGCTCATTTGCGTGTTTTGCCGTTCCAGTGAAATAAACCACCAGATCAATGCCGCAATCACATAGGTGAGCAGGATCCAGAACCAGCGGGCAAACTGCACCGGGCGGGCGCGTGAGGAGGAAGTTGCCATGATTACTGTGCTTTTTCAATCCGGATACCTGCATCCATCACATGCTCCAGGGGATTGTCACGCATGTTCTGCTGCAGGCGGATGGTATAGGTCCCGGGCTTTGAGAGGCGGATGTTGCGGAAGAGCGGGTGGCGCAGTTCGTGTACATCACCCAGCCCGGTACCGATCCAGCGGCCGTCGGGATGCTGGAGAATTAATTCAAACCGTTCTTTGCGGTAACTGCTGTCGCCCGGTTGCAGTGTGCTTACAAATAACCAGATGTTTTTATATGCATAAGCATCGGTATGCCGCAGCACCACCGATACATCGTAGGTAGAAACCGTATCCTGGATCGTGAACCGGAATTCAGGCTGAAAGGCACTGTCCCAACGGTGGTCGTTGATCGGTACATGATCTTCAAACGCATCGAGCTGCATACACGACGTGAGCAGCAGTACGGGAACAAAGGCGGCGAAGAGTGCTTTCACATGCATCGGGTTTAGTGGCGTAAAGGTATGCGGCTTTCGGGGTTTATCCGGCTGGAGGAAGTCGGCTTACAGCACATTCAACACCTGCTCCTTGGCTTTCTCCAGTTCGTCTTTCATCAGCACCACCAGCTTCTGGATGCCGGCATCATAGGCTTTGGCGCCGGTAGTGTTGATCTCCCGCCCGATTTCCTGCAACACGAATCCCAGCTTCTTTCCTTTGGACGGGTCTTCATCCCGGAGAATGCTCATGAAATAATCGCAATGATTCCGCAGACGCACCTGTTCTTCACTGATGTCAATTTTTTCGATGTAGTAAATCATTTCCTGCTCCATCCGGTTAGCATCGAGATGCTCCATTCCCACCTGTTCTTCCAGTTTGCGCCGGATTTCTTCTTTCATGCGGTGCTGCCGCAGCGGTTCCAGTTCGCTGATTTTTTCCTGGTACGCGAGGATGTTTTCAATGCGCTCCACCAGGTCTTTCTGCAGGGCGCTGCCCTCGGTAACCCGGTGCAGGTTAATGGCATCAATGGTTTTCTGCAAAACCTGTTCAAAGTGCTGGTAGTCGGAGGTACTCAATATGTCTGTGTTGGGAACCACTACATCCGGCAGACGCAAGAGAGCGGCCAGGATGTATTCGCTCACTTTCAGATCCAGTTCGCCGGCTATTTCCTGCAGCGGTTGAAAATAGGATTTCGCTACGTCCTTGTTGATGGTGATGGCGCCGCCCCCGCCGTTTTGTTTCAGGGAGATGGTACACTCCACCGTGCCGCGCTGCAGTTGCTGCGACAATGCACTCCGGATCGCAAATTCGTAGGGCTTCAGCAGCGGCGTGAGCTTCAGGTTCAGTTCAAACTGCTTTCCGTTGAGGGATTTTATTTCTACCAGGAAAATCCGTTCGCCCACCGCCTCTTCCACGCGCCCGAAGCCAGTCATTGATTTCAGCATAAATGAATTTTAAGCAAAGTAAACACTTTCGGTTGACCTGTCACCAGGAGGAAATCAAAGAAGATAATTGCATCTGTGATACCGCTGTTCAGGTGAAAAAGAAAAAGCCCGGAAAAAACCGGGCTTTTATAATGGATGGGTTAGTAAGTACCGGGAAACGAATTTCCCTTCACAATATTAAAAATAATTTTTTCCACAAAGAAAAATTTTTCAATAAATTTTATTCACATTTTAAACTGACTTGTGGAAAAGGGAAGCGTTGGCTTTTCATTCACGCAACAAACGGTACAAGCCGCGCGTACAAAGAATGGTTGTCTGCAGCGTTCCTGCTGTTGTTTTGGTGCAGGTTGTTTTGCGGCTTCGTTTACTGCGTTGCATCAGCCAAAGGATCCTACCTTTGCTTCCACGCTGTACGAAGGCATGGCAGGCATACTCGCCGGAATGAATGTAAACCGGGTGTATATTACATGACAACAACAGCAGCGTCCTTACTTTAAAACTGTTCTTGCATGAAATTTCCCGCACCTGTCTCCGTAGAGTGGATCGCCGGCCTTATCGGAGCGGAGCTGAAAGGCAATACCGGCGGCCTCGCAACAGGTATCAATGAAATTCACAAAGTGGAACCGGGAGACCTGGTATTTGTAGATCACCCGAAGTACTACGATACCTGCATCCGGTCTGCTGCCACCTACATCATCATCAACCAGGAAACGGATGTGCCGGAAGGCAAAGCACTGCTCATTTGCGAACAACCTTTCGAGGCCTACCTGAAGATTGTTACGCATTTCCGTCCCTTTACACCCTCCCGTCAACTCATCAGTGATTCCGCCGTGATCGGCGAAGGAACCGTGGTGATGCCCGGTGCGTTCATCGGCAACGAAGTGACCATCGGTACCAACTGCATCATCCATCCCAATGTCACCATCTACGATCATGCCTCCATTGGCAACAACGTGGTGATTCATGCCGGCTCCGTGATTGGCAGCGACGCGTTTTATTACAATTCCAAAAAGAACCGGGAGGTTTGGTACAAAAAAATGACCAGTTGCGGACGTGTGGTGATTGAAGACGACGTGGAAATCGGCGCCGGCTGTACCATTGACCGGGGCGTAACACACGATACCATCATCGGCCGCGGCACCAAATTCGACAACCAGGTGCACATCGGTCACGACAGTGTGATCGGTCCCAACTGCCTGTTTGCCGCACAGGTGGGTGTGGCGGGTGCTGTAGACATCAAGGCGGGTGTGATCCTTTGGGGACAGGTAGGTGTAAGCAAAACGCTCACCATCGGCGAAAACACGGTGGTGCTGGCACAATCCGGCGTTCCTTCTTCTCTTGAGGCCAACAAAGTATATTTTGGTTACCCCGCCGAAGATGCTTCCTACAAACGCCGGGAGCTGGTATGGGTGAAGCGCATTCCCGATATGTGGAACCAGTTACAGCAACTGTTGCGAAAGGAAAAAGGGGAGTAGCCTGCAGCCCGGGTGATGTGCTTCCCGTATATGCGTGCCTGTGGCATTCCTGCGGCCAGCCAAAGCAGATCCGCACGTTCTTACTGTTGCCGCAAGTAATACTTGTATTCAGCGCTGGTCGTTGTTGTACAGGTCTTTTTCCTCCGCTACGGTAACCGGCGGATCCGGCCAGTAATCGTACGGCAGCTGATCGGCCAGGTTTTTCCAGGCCCAGTAGCCGCTGTTGATCACTTCGGTCTGCTCGTAAAAGAATCCGTTTTCTGTCACTGCAAAACCATTGAGGAATTCCAGGGTGGATACCTGTTCTTTGGCCGTTAACGGATATTTGTTCTGCCGCAGGTATTCCGGTTCCATCGGTTGCAACTGGTACACCACCCGGTAAAAACCAAAGAGATTGATCTCCTTGTCGGTTCCTTCCGCCTGCATATAAATCGTACTGTCATAGGGATTGGCAACCGGTACCGTCGTGGTTTTTTTCCGAGCGGAATCCTGCCGCACTTCTTCCAGCACAAAACCGTTTTCTGCCAGCGTGCTGTCGTAATAACAGCGCATGAAATGGAGGCGGGAGCCTGCATAGGCCAGCTCCCGGTTCTTTTTCCAGGCGATCTCCTGCTCCTGCGTGGAATCGAGTTCGGTATAAAATGCAACCCCTACATAACCGCTGAAGTTGGTGCCATAGTCAAAGATGAAGGAGTCGAGCTGGTACTGGATTTTATAGCCCAGCGCGTAGTTCATCACCACCAACGGTTCCTCTGCCTTCACCCGCAGACGGTTACGTTTTTTTAAAAAGTAAAATTTCAGCACCTCCGGATTTTCGATCGTACACTGCCGGGCAAAGGGCGTGGTGCCAATGAAATAGTCGCGGAACTGCCCGCCGTATTTGTTCCACCCGTCCTTCACTTCCAGGCTGGCCTGCACCACCACTTCCTGCAGGTTTTTTTCTTTTTTTTTCAGGCGGATCTGCAGCGTGGAGAGACCGTCCTGCCCCGGGCTGATGCGCATGCTTTCACTTTCGTAGCCTGCGTAGCTGATCACGAGGTTGTGTCCGCCCATGGGTACTTCCAGCTTGAAGACACCTTCTTTATTGGTAATGGTGCCACGGGTGGTGTTCTGGCAGAGTACGGTTGCGCCGTCGAGGATCTGTCCGCTGCTGTCGTCGGTAACGGTTCCTTTCACAAAATAGGAAGTCTGTGCAGTTGCCAGGTAACCGCATAACAGGCAGATAAGGAGAAGGGTGTAACGCATGGATGTTGATTGCTGCTAAAATTAATACAATTAACGTGCAGGTTATCGCGCTCGTTTTATTTTAGCAGCAGTTTAAGAGGAACTTGTTAGTACTATCTGAGTTGGTAGTGATTCCGCAGCCATTGGCAGGTGCGTTCGATGGTAACCGGCAGGGGTGTGTAGGCAAATCCGGGTAATGCCCGCAGCAGTTTGGTGTTGTCGAAGTGGGTTACTGTTTGTGCGGTTTTAACGGTTTCGCGGGTGACCAGCGGTTCCGAATGGCTCACCATCGCTTTCAGCGCTTCCCATCGCCAGGCCAGTTCCATCACCCAGGCGGGTCCTTTGCGGTGGGGCGGCCGTTTGCCAAACGAAACGGCGATTTGGGTAAAAAGACGCTGGTAAGTATGGTGTTCGTTGCTCAGAATAAACCGCTCTCCGGTTAGTTCACTTTCCATCAACAGCGTCATGGCCCTTGCCACATCGGCTGCGTCCACGTAGCCGGTTGAACCCAGCGTGTACCAGGGGAATTCTTCCCATATTTTTTTAAACAGGGCCGTGGAGCCGGTATGCCAGGGCGCTTCGCCCAGCACGATGGTGGGATTAACGATCACGGCCGGCAATCCTTCGCTGATACCCCGCCATACTTCCAGCTCCGACAGGTATTTCGTTTTGCCGTAGTGCGAGTTGTTGGTTTCTTCCGACCATTCGCTGGTCTCCGTTACTGTTTCTCCTTTGCGGATCCGGCCCAGTGCCGCCACCGAACTCACGTGTACCAGCTTCTGCACATTATGCGCCAACGCCGCATTCACCAGGTTGGCGGTTCCTTCAATGTTGATCCTGTACATCTGTTGCCGGCGGGCGGGATGAAACGATACAACTGCCGCACAATGGTACACCTGCCGGCATCCCTGCAGGGCATCGTGCAGCAACGACGTGTCAAGTACATCCCCCCGGATCCATTCAATGCGGGCCTGTTCTTCCGGTGTGAGCAGCACCGGCAGGGAGGAGCGGTAGAGGGCTTTCACCGGCAGTGGTTGCTGCAGGAGACGCCGTAGCAAAGCTGATCCTATAAGGCCTGCACCTCCGGTGACGAAAATTCCGCCGGCTCCGGCAGGTGCGCCGGATGGTTCGGGTGGTGCAGCGGAATGAAACGGATCGGCCATGGGTGCAAACATAAGATGCAGGAATCAATCTCCTGCCGGTATTTTATGATTCGTAGCGATAGTACCCTTCGCCCGTTTTGCGGCCCAGCTTTCCGGCTTCCACCATTTCGCGTTGAATGTACGACGGACGCAGGCGTTCGGGTTTTCCCAGCTGTTCGTACACGCTGCAACTCACGGCATAGTTCACGTCGTTGCCTATCAGGTCCATCAGCCGGAAAGGGCCCATGCGGAATCCTGTCGCTTCCATAAGCTTGTCAATGGTACTGTAATCGGCCAGCCCTTCTTCCACGAGGCGGAGGGATTCTATGTAGTAGGGACGTGCCACGCGGTTCACGATGAAGCCGGGGGCGTCTTTGCAGATCACGGGCTCTTTCTGCAGCAGGCGGCAGAGTTCGCACAGCTTTGCAAGGGTGGCTTCGCTGGTATGTTCGCCCCGCACCACTTCCACCAGTTTCATCACCTGTGCCGGGTTGAAGAAATGCAGACCGGCAAAGCGCTCCGGGTGCGGTACCTGTTCCTGCAGCCGGGTGATGGAGAGGGAAGACGTGTTGCTGGAGAGAAGGGTGTGTGGTGGGTTGATCTCCGCCAGCTGGCGGAACAACGCGTTTTTAACCGCCGCGTCTTCCACGATGGCTTCAATGATGATATCGGCCCGGCAATCGGTTACCTGGTGGATGAAAACAAGACGGCTGAGGGTCTCTTCCTTCGCAGCAGCCGTGATCTTACCTTTTTCCACCAGCTGCTGCAGGTTGGAACGGATGCTGCGTTCGGCCTGTTGCAGGCCTTCTGCCCGCAGATCATACAGCAGGGTGGAGAGGCCGTTCTGCGCAGCGGTCTGTGCAATGCCGCTGCCCATGGTGCCTCCTCCGCAAACACAAATGGTTGGATGCATAGTATATCAGGTCTGCCGGAAGCAACGGATTCTCCCGGCATATGAGCAATCGTTTATACGGCCCCGGTAAACTGCCGCAGGAACCGCACATCGTTTTCACTGAATAGCCGGATGTCGCGGATGCCGTATTTGAGCATCGTGGGTCGTTCAATCCCCATACCAAAGGCGAAGCCGGAATATTTGTTGCTGTCGATGCCGCAGTTTTCCAGCACGCGGGGGTGCACCATGCCGCAGCCGAGGATTTCGAGCCAGCCCGTTTTTTTACACACGCTGCAGCCGTCGCCGTTGCACAGCATGCAGCTGATGTCCATTTCGGCGCTGGGTTCGGTAAAGGGAAAGTAAGACGGGCGGAACCGCACTTTCACGTCCTTGCCAAACAGTTCCTGCACAAAAAAGTAGAGCGTTTGCTTGAGGTCGGCAAAGCTAACTTTCTCATCTACATACAAGCCTTCCACCTGGTGAAAGAAACAGTGGCTGCGGGCGCTGATGGTTTCGTTGCGGTACACCCGCCCCGGCGTAATGATGCGGATGGGCAGCTTGCCCTTCTGCATTTCATGTATCTGCACGTTGCTGGTATGCGTACGCAGCAACCAGGCCGGGTTGGTGTTGATGTAAAACGTGTCCTGCATGTCGCGGGCCGGGTGATCTTCGGGCAGGTTGAGGGCTGTGAAATTATGCCAGTCGTCGTCAATCTCCGGTCCCTCGGCAACGGCAAAACCCAGGCGGTGAAAAATTTCCACAATCCGGTTGCGCATGATGCTGATGGGATGACGGCTTCCGGCTGGTAAGGCATCGCCCGGCAGGGTGTGGTCCAGGCTGCCAGCAGTGGCAGGTCCGGCGGTCTCTACCGCAGCTTGCCAGGCTTCGTACTTCGACTCGGCAAACTGCTTGAATTCATTCAGCACCTGGCCGAACGCTTTTCTGTCTTCCGGCGCCACGTTTTTCATTTCTCCCATCAGGCCTTTCACCAGGCCTTTGGTTCCGAGGAAGCGGATGCGGAACGCTTCCAGCTCCTTGCCGTCCTGCACCTGCAGGGCTTCGATTTCATGTTTGTAGGCAGCAATCTGCTGCAATACCTGTTCCATGCGGCAAAGATAACGGATTCGGCCTGTGTCCTGCCTGCACGTCATCGGGTTAGTTTTGTTATGTTTGCCGCAGAAACTGTTTCCATGTCTGACCTGCTGCTGATCAAAGATTTCCTGCATCCCTTGTCCGTATCGGTCATCCTCAACGATGAAGAGCTGAACGAAGCCCAACTTGGCAACCACATTGATGCCTTTGTTTCCGAATTCCCGGATCTTGACAGGGCCGATGTGGTACTGGTGGGCATCACCGAAGAACGCGGCACGGGTAACGGCGTATCCCTTTCGCTGGCCCCCGACATCATCCGCAAGAGTTTTTACCGCCTGTTCAACTGGCACCCCGACGTACGGTTGGCCGATGTGGGCAATATCCGCGCCGGCGCCACCCTCAACGATACCTATGCGGCGGCCCGCACCGTACTGGCCGAACTGCAGGCACACGGCAAAACGGTGGTGGTGCTGGGCGGCAGTCACGACCTCACCCTGGCCCAGTACGGCGCCTATGTGCAACGGAAGCAGATCATTGAAGCTTCCTGCGTAGATGCTTTCATCAACCTCGGCACGGGCACCTCTCTGCGCAGTGAAAATTTCCTGATGGAGATGCTCACCGGCGAACCTAACTTCATCCGCCAGTACAACCACATCGGCTTCCAGAGCTACTTTGTACATCCGCAGATGCTGCAGACCATGGACCGGCTGCGGTTCGATTGCTTCCGTGTGGGCATGGTGAAAGAGCACCTCGAGGAGATGGAGCCCGTGATCCGCAACTCCCAGCTGCTGAGCATTGACATGACAGCCGTGGCCCATGCCTATGCCCCGGCCAACCGCACATCGCCCAACGGGTTTACCGGCGAAGAGATGTGTACTCTCACCCGTTATGCCGGTCTCAGCGAGGCCCTCACCAGCCTCGGTATCTACGGTTACAACCCGCAGAATGATGTGGATGAGCTCTCCGCCATCCAGATAGCACACATGCTCTGGTATTTCATCGATGGCAAATACAAGGCACGCTCCGAAGCGGCACTCACCGAACGGCATGCCTTCAACGAGTTTCATACCCTGTTCAACGAAGTGGACGCTCTCTTCCTGCAAAGCAAGAAGACCGGACGCTGGTGGATGCAGTTGCCCAACCAGAAATTCATTCCCTGCAGTGCCGAGGACTACCGCCTCGCCAGTCACAATGAAATACCCGAGCGTTGGCTGCGGGCCCAGGAGCGGGATGTGTAAGCGGATGCGGCATCACACCGCCAGGCTGTGAACCGTTTGCTCGGCAAAGTCGGCGCCGATGTTGGACTTGTAATCGTAGATGTAATCCACCCCCTGTTTGCGGAAGTATTCGATTTCATCGGGGTAGTGGGTGATAACGGCGATCTTGAATTTTTTCCGCTTCAGTTTCATAATTTCTAGGAGCGTATTCTTATTGGAGTTGAAATCGCTCATCGCCAGTAAGATCAGTTTGATTTTCGCGGTTTTGGCGTAGTGCCAGAACACAGAGTTGGTGGCATCGCCCCACACCACGTTGCAGCCGGTTGCTTTCATGGCTTCCACGGCTTCGTGCTTGTAGTCAATCCCGATCACTTTCCCCGGGTAGAGGTTGTTGAAATGGGCATAGGCCGGGCGGCCGATGCTGCCCATCCCGATGACGAGGTAGTTGGCATCGCCCAGGTCGGTGGGTTCGGTATCAATGTATTTTTTGCCGGTGTTCAACCGCATGATGAGGCGCTTGTTGCGGTCGAAGATGCGGTGTACACGGGCGTTGAGCGGTGAGGAGACAAAGAAAGTGATACTCATCAACAGGGCAATGATGAGGATCCAGTCGGCCGGAAGGATCCCCATTTTCATTCCGATCATGGAGGTAATCAATCCAAATTCACTGAAGTTACTCAGGCTGAGCGAGGTTAAGAAGGCGGTGCGGGCCCGGAGGTTGAACCGCGAAAACAATAGCATGAACAGGCTTCCTTTCACAAACATGAACGGTAGCAAAATGAGCGCAACGCCTACGGTGCCCCAGGTGGGAACACCGGTTAGACCAATGCTCACAAAGAAAGCGATCAGGAAAAAATCCTTGTAGCTCATCATGCGGTCGTACAGTTCATCGGCTTTGGGATGGTTTACCAGCAGCATGCCCATCACCAGGGCCCCCAGGTCGGCTTTCACACCCGTAATATAAAAAGCCATGGCGCCGGTTACAAAGGCGGCCACAAAGCCAAAAGCGGTGAGCAACTCCCCGTGTCCCGATGCATCCAGCACCCGGTACAGCACAAAGCGGATGAGGTAGAGGTAGAGCGGCAGGGTAAGGGCCAGCAGGCTGGGCGTCTTGCTGCTGGAAAGGGCAAGGAAGATCACGGCAAAGATGTCCTGGATCACCAGGATGCCGATGGCTATTTTACCATGAAAGGAGCTGAGCTCGCCCCGCTCTTCCAGGATCTTGGCCACGAACACGGTACTGGAAAAACTCAGTGAGAAACCGATCAGCAGGCTGGATGTGAACGTAAGATCCGTGAAATAGCTGAGCCCGGCCACACTCAACAGCAGTACAAATCCGCCCAGCGCCAGCACCGACAGCAGCATGTGGGCACTGGCAGTGAACCAGACTTCCCGTTTGAGCAGCGACTGAAATTTGATTTTCAGTCCGATGGTGAATAACAGCAGCATGATGCCCAGGTCGGACAAGGTATGCAGCACTTCGTTGATGTTGCCCGCCTGCACGCCCAGCGCATTGAGCACAAGACCGGTCAGCAGGAAGCCGATCAGCGCAGGCAGACCGGCCCTCTTCGCCAGCAGGCCGCTGAGGAAGGCGATGGTGAGCCAGATGCCGTCTATGATGTAAGGTTCCATGCTGCCGCCGGTTGATGGGTGATGCGCTTAAAGTTAACGTGTTGTGCTATTGAAAGGTAAATCTCCTCTGCATTTTCCTCTGTGGAAACCTTTGTGCACCCTGTGGTTAAAAAGCAAAACCAAAGAGTACCCGGAGTTGTGCACAGAGCTCTGCAGTGTACTGCAATTGAAAATCAGGTTCATTCAATAGCACAAGACGTTAAAATTAAGCAGGCTGAAAGGTTTTGCAAAGGATCGCGGACGAAACTTGTATTTTTATCATCCTGCACCCGATGTTTTTTTGTTATGAAATTTTTTAAGCTATGTTTTTTCTCCTGAAACCGGTCTCCTTTTACCCCTTTCGTGCATCGCAGCTTTGGTTGTTGCTGCTGGCAACGGGCTTTTTCTTCACCTCCTGTTCGGCACAGAAGCAACTCCCTGCAGCCCCCGCCTTTTTTACACAGTTCCTGGCCGATACGGTGTTGCAGCACGCCTTCACCGGCGTGGCGGTGTACGATGCCACGGCCAGAAAATACCTGTTACAGCACAACAGCGATAAGTATTTTGTTCCCGCCAGTAATACCAAGATTCCAACCCTGTATGCCGGGCTGAAATACCTCGGTACGCAGTTGCCCGGACTCCTCTACGCCCGATCTGCAGATACGCTGTACCTCGCACCCACCGGCGATCCCAGCTTCCTGCACCCCGATTACAGCCAACAGCCCGTGTTCGACTTCCTGCGTACCGCCGGGCTTCCCCTTGCCATCAGCAACGTAAACTGGAAATCCAACGCTCTGGGCTTTGGGTGGGCATGGGATGATTTCCAAAGTGCCTATATGGCCGAACGGAGTCCCTTCCCGGTCTATGGCAACGTGGTCACCTGGACGCAGGAACGTATCGTGGAAACCCGCGAAGGACAAACCGACACCTCCACGCTCATCTACACCCAACCCGAGATCAACTGGCCGGTGTTGTTTGCCGAAGAACGCTCCCGCAGTTTTGACGTCAACCGCCCCCGCACCGAAAACCGCTACACCATCCGCAACAGCGCGGAGACCAGGCGTTCCGTGCAGGTACCCTTTGTGACCAACGGCTTGCAGGGGGCGCTGGAATTGTTGCCCGACACGCTGCAAAAAAATCTGCAGGTGGTTGCGGACATACCGGCCGGATTAAAAATGGAAATCCTGTTTTCACAGCCCAGCGATTCGTTGTTTCGCCCCCTGATGCACCGCAGCGATAATTTCTTTGCCGAGCAAACCCTGCTGATGGTGAGCCGGCAACTGCTGGGTTTTATGGACGAACAACGCCTGATTGATACCTTGCTCAAAAGCGATCTCAAAGGATTTCCCCAGCCACCCAAATGGGTCGACGGCAGCGGACTCAGCCGCTACAACCTCTTTACACCGGAGGATTTTGTATGGCTGCTCGAAAAGATGAAGGATGAATTCGGGTTGGAGCGGATGCAGCTTTTATTTCCAACCGGCAATACCGGCACCCTGCGCAACTACTACATCCCGGAAAAGGGCCTTCTGTTTGCCAAGACCGGCACGCTCAGCAGTCATGTGGCGCTCAGCGGTTACCTGGTCACCAGCAAAAACCGCTTGTTGATTTTTTCGGTGCTGGTGAATAATCACTACACGTCTGCCACCGCCATCCGCCGGTCGGTTGAGCGTTTCCTGCAGCAGGTACGCAAAGCCTATTAGCGGCCGAAGAGCCGCTCGAGGTCTTCCTGTTTCAGTTCGGTGTAGGTAGGCAGCCCGTTGGAGGTGGCGTTCGGCTGTTGGCAGGCAAACAGGTCATCCACCAATTGCTGCATTTCCCGTTTGCTGAGAGGCTTCCCGGCCTTGATGGAGTGTTGCCGGGCGAGCGAACGCACCAGTTTTTCGCGGCGCGAATATTTCAGTTCACTTGTATAATGCTTGAATTGTTCCAGCAGCAGTTCAATGGCCCGGCTCTCGTTGCCCTGTTCCACATCGGCCGGCGTTCCCTGGATCACGAAACTGTCTTTCCCGAAAGGCTCAATGAGGTAACCCAGTTGCTGCAGGTCGTCCAGCAGTTCAGTCAGCAGCAGGCTGTCCTGCGGCGAGAGGTGCAGGCTGGCCGGGAACAGGCTGCGCTGGGTGGTCATGGCCCGTCCTTCCATGGCCGTGTTGTAACGTTCGTACAACACCCGCTCATGGGCATTCTGCTGGTGGATGAGCAGCAGCCCGTTGGCGGTGGCGGCGAGGATGTAGGTATAATGCAGCTGGGTCAGCTCCTGGTCGGGCAGGGGCTGCCGTTGGTGGCTGGGGGTGGGACCGGGGATGGGCGCGGCTGAAGGTTCGTTGCCAGTGCCGGCCGAGTAAAACTCCCGCCAGTGCTTGAGTGCGCCTTTATCTTCCGGGTCAATCTTGTGGGCCACATTACTTTGCGTAAACGTCTGGTACAATCCGGAGGCGGCCGCTTCCGCTTTTTTGGCGTCGGTAAAAGGCTGGCGCACCGCATCCAGCTGCTGGATGCCGGGGTCGAGGTCGAAATCGAGGGTGGGTGTGATGCTGAACTGGGCCAGGGCATGTTTTACCGCGGCCTGTACAAATGCATAGACGATTTTTTCGTCTTCAAACTTAATCTCCTGCTTGGTGGGGTGTACATTGATGTCAACCTGCGCCGGATCCAGGTCAATAAACAGCACATAGGCCGGAAAGCTGTCGGCCGGTATCAGTTCCTGGAAGGCGCTGGTGACGGCGTGGTTGAGGTAGGGACTTTTAATAAACCGTTTGTTCACGAAGAAATACTGGTCGCCCCGTGTTTTCTTCGCCGTTTCGGGTTTGCCGATGAAGCCGTAGATGTTCAGGTAATCGGTGTGTTCGTTCACGGCCACCAGCCGGGCGTTGTAGGGATTGCCCAGCACCTGTACGATGCGTTGCTTGAGCGTGCCTTTGTCGAGGTGAAAGAGTTGCTGCCCGTTGGCGCTGAGCGAAAAATACAGCTCGGGGTAGGCCATGCTCACGCGGATGAATTCATCCACGATGTGGCGCATCTCCGCGGCGTTGCTCTTGAGAAAGTTGCGGCGGGCCGGCACGTTGAAAAACAGGTTTTTCATGGCGATGCTGGTGCCGTTGGGCGTGGCAACCGGTTCCTGCCGGCGCACGGTGCTGTTCTCGATTTCGATGAGGCAGCCGGCCGTGTCTTCCGCCCGCTTGGTTTTGATTTCTACCTGGGCCACGGCCGCAATGGAGGCCAGCGCCTCACCCCGGAAGCCCATGGTGCGGATGCGGAACAGGTCCTCAATCTGCCGGATCTTGGAAGTGGCATGCCGTTCAAACGCCATGCGGGCGTCGGTCTCACTCATGCCACAGCCGTTGTCAATCACCTGGATCAGCTGCTTGCCGGCATCGTTCACCAGCAGCCGGATCTCGGTGGCCCCGGCGTCCACGGCATTTTCCAGCAACTCCTTCACCGCACTGGCGGGGCGCTGAATGACCTCCCCAGCGGCAATCTGGTTGGCAATGTGATCGGGTAAAAGCTGAATGATGTCGGGCACCGGCCTGCTGTTTTGAACCGGCAAATTTACGATTCTCCGGTCAACCCGGGGTGCAGAATTCCTATCTTTAATCATGAATACTCGCCAGGTTGTCATGAAACGTTTCACCGGCTTTTTGCTTGCCTTTTTTCTATTGACTGCTGCCTTCGGCCAATCGCGGGAGGAACAGGCGTACCGCTGGGCCGACAGCGTGCTGGCCACTCTGTCGCGGGACCAGCGGATGGCCCAGCTGCTCATCATCCGGGCGCACAGCAACCTCGGCCCCGCGCATGTGCAGCAGGTGGCGGAACTTGTCCGCCGGTACAACGTGGGCGGACTCTGTTTCTTCCAGGGAGGCCCGGTGCGGCAGGCCCAACTGACCAATTATTACCAGCGGCTGGCACAAACGCCCCTGCTCATCACCATTGACGGCGAATGGGGACTGGGCATGCGGCTCGACAGTGTGCGCAGCCTGCCCCGCCAGCTCATGCTGGGCGCCGTTAACGATGCCGCCTTGGCGTACGAATACGGCAAAATCCTCGGTGAGCAATGCCGGCGCATGGGCATACATGTCAACTTCAGTCCCGTTGCGGATGTCAACAACAACCCCAACAACCCGGTGATCAACGACCGGTCTTTCGGTGAAGACAAATTCAAAGTGTCGCTCTTTGGTGTACAGCTCACACGGGGCATGCAGGAGCAGGGCGTGATGGCCTGCGCCAAGCATTTCCCCGGGCATGGCGATACCGAGGTGGACAGCCATTACGATCTGCCCGTCATTACAAAAACCCGGCCCGAGCTGGATTCGCTGGAACTGCATCCCTTCCGCGAACTCTTTACCGCCGGCGTGGGCAGTGTGATGGTGGGACATCTTTACATCCCCGCCATTGACAACACCCGCAACCGCGCCACGTCGCTATCATACAACAACGTAACCCGCCTGCTGCGGGAAGAGTTGCAGTTCAAAGGACTCGTGTTTACCGATGCCCTCGAGATGCAGGGGGTGAAGAAATTTTTCCCCGACGGCGCCGCGGGGGTGGAAGCACTGCTGGCGGGCAACGACCTGCTCTGCCTGCCTGCGGACGTGCCCGCAACCCTGGCCCGCATCCGGAAGGCCGTCCGCAAAAAACAACTCAGCATGGATGACATCAACGAACGGGTACGACGTGTGCTGGTGGCCAAGTTTCTGTACGGAGCTGCCGGGCAGCAGCCGGTCGACACCAATAACCTGGTGGCCGATCTCAATGCGAATACATCGGCCTTTGAGCGCAAACTGGCAACTGAAGCCATCACGCTCGTGCGTAACCGCGACCTGGTATTCCCGATTAACGCGTCCGCCTTGTCGTTCCTGGCCAAAAACCGTAAAGAACCGCTCCGGGTCGCCTACGTCGCCATCGGCGCCTCCGCCGGCAATGCCATCACGCAGCGCATGCGCAAAGAGCTGGGAGCCGATGTGTTTTTCTTCCCCTACACCCGCGATGCCGGCACGGTGCCTACGCTCATCGAATTACTGGAAAACAATTATCATCATGTGCTCGTGGGCCTGCACGGCTACAGCCGCCGTCCTGCCAACCAGTATGGCATCCGCCAGCCTGCTCTGCAACTGGCGCAGGCCCTGGCAGCGCTGCCGCGTTCCGCACTGCTGCTCTTTGGCAATCCCTATGCGGCCCGGTATTTCTGTTCGGCAAACAACCTGCTGGTCTGCTACGAAGACAGCGAACCGGTTCAGCAGGCCGCCTTCGACATTCTCACCGGCGTGCTGCCGCCCCAGGGTACCCTGCCGGTAACCGTATGCGACAACCTGCCCTTCGGCACTTCGCTTACCTATCCCCGTTCGGCCACCAGCCTGCTGCCCCGTACCTTCCTGGAGGCGGATCGCTTTGCGGAAGTGGATTCCTTGGTGGAAGATGCCATCCGGCAGCGGGCCTTCCCGGGCTGCGTGGTGCTGGCCGCCAAAGACGGGCAGGTGGTGTTTGAAAAAGCGTACGGGCATTTCACGTACGAGCGTACCGAGCCCGTGCAGACGGATGCGGTGTACGACCTCGCGTCGGTGACCAAGATCTGCGCCACCACAGTGGCGGTGATGAAGCTGTACGACGAGGGAAAGCTGGACCTGAAAGAGCGGTTAGGTACTTACCTGCCCTGGGTACGGGGTACCAACAAAGAAAACCTGATGCTGGAAGACATCCTGCTGCACCAGGCCGGGCTCAAATCCTGGATCCCTTTTTTCCGCGAAGTGACCGATGAAAAAACCGGGGTGCCCGACCGGCGCCTGTTCCGCGAAACGCCGGCCGATGCTTTTTCGGTGGCCGTGGCGGAGCGGCTGTTCATGCGCACCGACTGGCTGGATACCCTGAAGCGCCGCATCCTGCAGAGCGAACTCACGGAGCGGGGGAAGTATGTATACAGCGACAATGATTTTATTTTCCTGGGCAACATTGTTGAGCAGCTCACGGGTTTGAGCCTGGATGCTTATGTGCGCCGCACTTTTTACGAGCCCCTCCACCTGCACGGTACCGGCTTTCTGCCGCGGAATCACCTGCCCTGGAACCGCCTTGTGCCTACCGAACGGGAGCCGGCCTTCCGCCGCCAGTTATTGCGGGGTTTTGTGCACGATCCCGGTGCAGCAATGATGGGGGGAGTGGCCGGTCATGCCGGTTTGTTTGGTACGGCCTACGACCTGGCGGTGCTCATGCAGCTATTGGCCAATGGCGGCAGCATCGGCGGGCAACAGTTCTTCCGGCCGGAGACGGTGCGTCTTTTCACCTCTTATGGCAGTGAAAATTCCCGCCGCGGGCTGGGCTTCGACAAGCCGGAAAAGGATAATCCCACCCGAAAAGAACCCTACCCGGCCGTGCTGGTGTCGCCGGCCACCTTTGGTCATACCGGGTTCACGGGTACCTGTACCTGGGCCGATCCGGATAACGGGATTGTCTTTGTGTTTTTGAGCAACCGGGTACATCCCGATTTCGGGAACAACAAACTGCTTACACTCAATGTGCGGGGAAAAGTGCAGGATGCGTTGTACCGGGCGTTGCTTCCGCAAAAAGACCTGTAAGGCTTGCAGCGCCGGGCACTTGCCCGGCAAACTTCACAGGTCAATCGAATTTTTTATTCCCCTTCTTTCTTAGGCGGACGTGGCTGGTTACGGTTGCGGGGAGGCCGGTTTGGCTGTTGCGGGCGCTGGCCGCCACCACCGCCGGGGCGTTCCTGTTTGGGGCGTTGTGACTGACCTCCGCGGTTGGGTTGTTGTCCACCGCCCCTGTCATCCTGCCGGGGTGAGTCGCCTTTCTTTCCCTGTGGGGGCCGGCTGCGCTGGTCGCGGCGGGGTTGTTGTCCGCCTCCTGTTTGTTGTCCGCCTCCTGGTTGTTGCGGACCCTGCTGTGGCCGCTGGCGTTGTGGTTGTTGCTGGCTGCGTTCTTTGTCGCGGCGCCGCCGGCTGTTGCGCTCCAGCGCCCGCAGGCTGATCTGTCCCACCAGCTCCACATTGGCCATCTCCTTCTCTTCGGCCTTGGCCGGCGAGAGTTCCACGGCACCCAGTTCATCGGGTTTCACCCCTTTGGCGTTGAGGGCGCGGATTTCTTTTACCCGCTCAATGGGCACCGGGTATTGCTTGTTGCTGTCGGGCAGCACGTACCACATCAGGTTTTTGAAGATGTCTTTTTTAATGAGAGTGGCCGGGCCCCGCTCCAGGTGCAGGGTATCGGCATTGGTGGGGAAGCCCTGCAGGGCGTCGAGGTAGGTATCCAGTTCGTAGTTGAGGCAGCATTTCAGGCGACCGCACTGGCCGCTCAGTTTGGCCTGGTTGATGGACAGGTTCTGATAACGGGCCGCCGTGGTGGTCACGCTCTTGAAATCGCTGAGCCAGGTGCTGCAGCAGAGTTCGCGGCCGCAGCTGCCGATGCCCCCTATTTTGGCGGCTTCCTGGCGGATGCCGATCTGTTTCATCTCCACCTTCACCTTGAATTCCCCGGCGTAGATCTTGATGAGTTCGCGGAAGTCAACCCGGTCTTCGGCCGTGTAATAGAAGGTGGCTTTGCGGCCGTCGGCCTGGAATTCCACCTCAATCAGTTTCATGTTCAGCCGCAGCTGGATGATGATGGCACGGCCCCGCACGAGGGCGGGTTTCTCCCGCTCCTTGCTTTCCCGCCATTTCTGCAGGTCCAGTTCGTTGGCCCGGCGCATGATCTTCTTCATGTCGGCGTGGTCTTCCTTCACCCCTTTTTTCTTGAGTTGCAGGCGTACCAGTTCGCCGGTGAGGTTCACCATGCCCACGTCAAAGCCACTCACGCCTTCTACCGTTACCATGTCTCCTTTATCAAAAGCCTGCAGGGTGTTATTGCGGTAAAAATCCTTGCGGCTGCCGTTGTTGAAGGTTATTTCCACCACCCGGCAATCGCTGTTGGGATCGCTGAAGGGGAGGTTGGCGAGCCAATCGTGCACGTTGAGGCGGTTGCATCCGCCCGTACTGCATCCGCCGTTGCTTTTACATCCATTCGGTTTCCCGGTTCCACAACTGGTACAACTCATATGTCGGTAGCATGTAACGTTAACAATAAAATTCCGGGAAAAGGATCATCCGGCTGCCGGAACAGGGGCGTGTTGTGGTACATTCCGCGTACGGGAAGGGGCAGGCAACCGTACCGTTTTATGCAGAGAGCAGCCGATACGGGTAAGGTACCGGCGTACGAGGGAGTGACACAACAGGGCCGCGCTTGGGTTTCCGGGCGCGCTCATCATGGACCATTTTCACCGCTAACCCCTTCACGTTCACGGACTCTGCGCACAGTCGGGGGTTAAGGTACCAAAAGTAGGATTTTTTGGGGAGATGCGCCAGCGGGATTCTTTGCCGGGTTCCGGATACCAAAACCGGGGGAGAGATTTTCTCAGGCTACCCGTACTTCCGTCTGGAATTTGAGCAGGTACAGCAACTGCAGGGTAAGCCCCATGAACAGGAGTTTGGCGTTGGCATTGCGCTCTACGTAGTAGGCGGCCCGGTCGAGTGCCGCGGCCATGGCCTCCTGCTGGCTGATGTCGCACAGCTTGTTGAGGCGGGTGGAGAAATCGTATTCGCTCTGCGTGAGAGGCAGGTCTTTTTCGTGCATGGTGCGCAGCCGGATGCTTTGTTCCAGCAAGTGGATGAAATAGAGCAGGAACTGTTTTTGTTTTTCCCGTCCCAGCCCGCTGATGCCGTCCACCCATTTTACCTGGGCCACGGTGTTGTTCCGCAAAATGGCATTGAGCCATTCGCGGATCAGGCTCTGCCAGTCTTCTTCCGCATGCTGGATCAGCTGCAGGGCTTCGCGGTAGTTGCCTTCGCTCACTGCTGCCACCTGTTGGGCCTGCTCTTCGCCCAGCCGGCAGCGTTGCACCAGCGCCGTGGCAACTTCTTTCAGGTCAATGGGCGGCACCCGGATGGTCTGGCACCGGCTCACAATGGTGGGCAGCACCTGGTCTTCGTTTTCGGCCACCAGCAGAAAGAGGGTGTTGGACGGGGGTTCTTCAATCAGCTTCAGTAGTTTATTGCCTTCTTTTCCGAGGAATTCGGGCATCCACATCAGCAGGATCTTATAGCCGCTTTCAAAGCTTTTGAGGTTGAGTTTGCGGAGGATGTCGGCGCATTCGGCAGCCGTGATGTTCCCCTGCTTGTTCTCGGCTCCGATGAACTGCAGCCAGTCGAACACATTCCCGTATGGGTATTGTTGGATGAATTCCCGCCATTCCTTCACCCAGTCCGTGGCGACGGGCTTTTCATCGGAACGGGTAGTTCTTTTAATCACCGGGTAGCTGTAGTGGATGTCGGGGTGGATGTACTGTGTGGCAAGATCGGCCCCGTGCGAAGCGGGTGCGGCCGGTTCTTCCCCAAACAGGGAGGCGGCTGCCGGGCGGGGGTTGGCAGCATCGGCATGGGCCATGATGTAAGTGCTGAAAGCCAGCGCCAGGGGCAGTGTGCCGCTTCCTTCCTTTCCCAGGAACAGCAGGGCATGGCTGAGGCGGTTGTTGTCCACCATTTCCTTCAGCCGCTTAATGGTTTGCTCCTGCCCGATGATGTCTTCAAAACGCATGCGGGGCGAAGATAAGCGGAAGCGGGAAATGTTGAAGGTTGCAGGTTGCCAGGACAGTTTCTGGTTTGGGGGTTCGTGATAATCCGGACCCTGCAACCAGTAACCAGAAACTACCCTCACAGCTTCCCCGTAATTTCCTCGCTCAGGGGCTTTACGCCGCTGGGGAAATAGCCTACCAGGGTGCCTTTGTCGTTGATGAGAAACTTGCCGAAGTTCCAGCGGATTTCGGCGTCCAGCACGCCGTTCTTTTCCTTGCTGGTGAGCCACTGAAAGAGCGGGTGCATGTCGCTGCCCTTCACGCTTACCTTGGCGGCCATGGGGAAGGTAACGCCGTAGTTCTGGGTGCAGAACTCCTTGATTTCGGCATTGCTGCCGGGTTCCTGTCCGCCGAAGTTGTTGGCAGGAAAGCCCACCACCACCAGCTTGTTGCTGTATTTGCGGTACAGGGCTTCCAGTTCTTTGTATTGGGGGGTGTAACCGCATTTGGAGGCGGTGTTGACAACCAGGATGAATTTTCCTTTGTATGCGGCGAAATCAATGGTGCCGCCTTCCAGGCTTTCCACCTTGAAATCGTAAATGCTTTGTTGTTTCATGGGGGCATGTGTGTTAACGGTAAAGGCGAAAGAGGCGGTGAGTGCCAGCAGGAGGAGGAAGCGTATCATGATAATTTTATTTACGTGACAATTATAACACCGCACCGGGTTCCGGGGTTCGGAGCGGCGCCGGTTTCTTTTACAAAGATAGCTGGTGGCGTCTACTGGCGTTCGAAACAGCCCAGGTCGGGCGCTCCCACCCGGGGCAACCCGTTGAGGTCAGTGAGCAGGGAAGTGGGTGTACCTGCATTGAGGGCGGGGGAGCCGGCCTGCAGGCGGAAATCGTAGAACCGCCGCACCACATCCACGCTGTCGAAGGCGGGGTTGATATTGCGGATGACGGATACAAAGCTGGTATGCTGGGGGTCGGTGCGGGCCCGGAACAGCACGTGCCGGAGCTGTACGTCCGCCGGGTCGGTCCCTTCGCGCCGGACGAGAATTTCGTTTTCCACAAATCCTTCCGATCCCCAGATGATGCAGTTGGTGAAGTTGGCCAGCAGCGGGGCACTCACCAGCTGGTTGTTGATGCGGGTGAAGTTGGTGGCCACCACAACGGGGTTTTTGTGTGTGACGTATGAATTGGAAATGGACACCACCGTGCAGTGGTTGAACTGGTAGTTGCCGCCCAGCACCAGCGCGATGTTGTTGCCGCAGTTGCTGATGAGGCAGTTGTTGGCGGTAATGCTGCTGTTAAAGCCCAGCAGGCCCACGTCGAAGATATTATCCAGAATGCAATTATTGAGAATCACTTTCGGTTGTGCGTTACCGGAAGGCTGTTCGGCCACAATGCCCTGGTAGGCATTGAGGATGCGGGCATGGGTGAGCTCGTTGTTGCGGCTGCTGCCCCGGAAGTAGATGCCGGGCCAGCTGCCCGGGAAACCGCGGTAGGGTTCGTCGAGCCGGTTGCTTTGAAACACCACGCTGTCGGTTTTTGTTCCCTGTACCCGCAAGGTACCATCCACGAGCAGGGGTGCATCCGCGTTGAGGTGGATGCGGGTACCCGGCTGGATGGTAAGTGTGGCATTGGTGTCCACCACCAGTCCGCCCAGGATCACATACGGCAGCTGGTTGTTCCATACCTGGTTGCCCTGCAGGCGCACATTGCGCAGGTACACGGCATTCTGTCCCCATGCTTCCAGCTGCAGGTAGCTGCGGTTGTTGTTCCACTCCACGGCGATGCTGTCACGCAGCACGAAAGGTTGTTGCTGGGCGTTGGGGGTTACGTTCACCTTCACAAATACGTAGAGGCTGTCGTTGCCTTCAATCTCCACATCATTGAACTGCGTGCCCGGGGTGCCGTCTACGTTCATGCGGAACGGTGAGGCACTGCCGCCTATGAGCTGCACCTGGGTAAGGCGGA
This sequence comes from uncultured Chitinophagaceae bacterium, assembly GCA_937862815.1. GTDB lineage: Bacteria > Bacteroidota > Bacteroidia > Chitinophagales > Chitinophagaceae > Lacibacter. The sequence goes on from CALMED010000024.1 coordinate 31,559, forward strand.
TGGCTTGCCGGTTTTCGTTTTTGATGAGGAAGAAGCGGGTGGTGGAGCCGGCGGAGGTGAAAACGGTATCAAACTGCAGGCTGTCGGCAGAAAGGGAGATGCGGGCTTCTTTGCTGGTGAGGGTATCTTTTCTGCAGGAGAAAACGCAGAGGGTACCCAGGAGCAGCAGTATGAAGAGGCTTTGTTTCACCGGTTGTAAAAATAAGGCAGGCGGCTCTAATTCGGGCAGCATCCCTGTTAAAGCTGCTTTAATCGTCGCTGGCCCAGGCAAGGGTGAAGACGCTGAGGCGACAACCCGGCACGGTAAGTACGGCGCTGCCGCAGGCTTCCAGCGTGGCGCCGGTGGTCACCACGTCATCTACCAGTAACACGTGGCGGTTGGCCAGAGTGGCAGCGTCATCGCATCCGAAACTGTCGCGTACGTTTTCCCAGCGTTCGCTGCGTGATTTGCGGGTCTGTGTTTCGGTGGGGTGCCGGCGCACCACGGCGTTTTCAACCACCGGCAGTTGATCCTGTTCCGCCATGCCCCTGCACAGCAAGGCGGCCTGGTTGTATCCCCTGCGTTGTAACCGCTCGGGGAACAGGGGCATGGGTACGATGCAGTCAATGTCGCGGAAGCGCCCGCTGGTGCGAAGGGCCTGTCCCATCCAGCGGCCCAGTTGCAGGCCCGCTTCCTGGTTGCCCTTGTACTTGAGGGCGTGAATGAGATGCCGCAGCACAGCATGTTTGCTGAAATAATAGAGGGCGGCGGCTTCCTGTACCGGTATACGGCCATAAAACAGTTGTTCCACCGGATTCCGCGGCCAGGCAGGAAAGCCCGTCTCGGGCAGCCGGGTGTAGCAACTGATGCAGATGGATTCGTTGAGGGGTAACAGGTCGCTGCCGCAGCCGGCACAGGTGTGCGGATAGAAAAGGTGCAGCAGATCGCTGCCAAAACGTTGCAGCAGGGGGAGCATGGTGTTTTCCGATTAGACAATAAAAGTAAAAAAATCTGCTGATAACAAAACCGGTATGCAGGTGGCTCTGTTTACTGAAACAGGTATTGATACAATTCTTCCACTTTGCCCATGGGGATGACTTCAATCTGGTAGGATTTACCGGGCTTTTTTGCGCCCGCCTTCTGCCCGAAGTTGTATTTACTGATGATGATTTTTTCGAAGCCGAGTTTTTCTGCTTCGGCAATGCGTTGTTCAATGCGGTTGACAGCCCGTATCTCGCCGCTCAGTCCCACTTCGCCGGTAAAGCAGATCTGTGAATTGAGCGGTACGTCTTCGTAGCTGGAGAGCAGGGCCGATAAAACAGCCAGGTCAATGGACGGGTCTTCCACTTTGATGCCGCCGGCGATGTTTAAAAACACATCTTTCATCCCGAAATGAAAGCCGCCTCTTTTTTCCAGCACCGCCAGCAGCAGCTGCAGGCGCCGAAGATCAAAGCCGGTTACTGTGCGCTGGGGGGTGCCGTACACGCTCTGCGTGACCAGCGCCTGCACTTCGATGAGCAGGGGACGTAAACCCTCCATCGTTGCGGCGATGGCAATGCCGCTCAGCAGGTCTTCTTTCTGGGTGATGAGGAGTTCGCTGGGGTTGTTCACCGGCCGCATGCCGCTTTCGGTCATTTCATAAATGCCCAGTTCGGAGGTGGAGCCAAACCGGTTTTTCATGGTGCGCAGGATGCGGTAGGTATAATGCCGGTCGCCTTCAAACTGCAACACAGTGTCCACCATGTGTTCGAGGATCTTGGGACCGGCAATGCTGCCGTCTTTGGTGATATGGCCAATGAGAAAGACAGGTGTTTCTGTTTCTTTGGCAAAGCGCTGCAGTTCAGCCGCGGTTTCGCGGATCTGCGAAATGCTGCCTGCCCCGCTTTCGATGTAAGGCGTATGCAGGGTCTGGATGGAATCAATGATCACCAGTTCCGGCTTCAGTTTTTTTATCTCCTGGAAGATGGTGTGCGTGCTGGTTTCGGTGAGCAGGTAAAAGTCATCGTTGCGCAGTTGCAACCGGTCGGCCCGCATCTTGATCTGCTGTTCGCTTTCTTCTCCGCTTACATATAAGGTACGAACCTGTTGCAGGTGGAGACCCAGTTGCAGGAAGAGGGTGGATTTTCCGATGCCGGGTTCGCCGGCAATCAAAACGATGCTGCCGGGTACGATGCCGCCGCCCAGTACGCGGTTGAGTTCAGCATCGCCGGTGGTAATGCGTTTTTCTTCGCTGCTGCGTACATCCTGCAACGCGATGGTCTTCATGGTTCCCGGCGCCGGCGCTTCTTTCCAGCTGGGGCGGTTGTTGTCTTTTCCGGCGCTTTCAAAACGTTCTTCCACAAAGGTGTTCCACTTGCCGCAGGCGGGACATTTACCCAGCCATTTGGCGGATTCCTGTCCGCAGTTCTGGCAAAAAAAGGCGGTCTTCGTTTTTCCCATGCGATAAAGATAAGTGGAGAAACGACTGCAGGTTCTGTTCAATGTTTGATGAAGACTAGTTGCAGGTGTAGCTGCAATCAAAGCACCAAAAACGTGCGAAAGGAAAGCGATGCAATTGCAGGGGGATGGGAGGTGAATGGGGAAGTCCGGAAAAAGTAAAAGGGCTGGAATTTCTTCCAACCCTTTGTACTTACTAACCCATTAAATTCTATTGCTAAATTACAAATTGCCCCCAGATTTCAAAATTATTTTTGCCCGGTGTGAATAAAAATCGGGATGGACGGTGTTCCGGGAACCCGGATGGTTGCAACGAGACGAATAAACTATAAGTAATTGATAATCAATCAATAAATTAACCATCTTGCTCTGCGTCGTTGTTACCACTTCCACAAAATGGTTATTGTAAATCAGCAGGATATGACAAATAGTCGGTTGTTCGGCAGGAATTGCAGAAAAAAAGATTTTAACAGGTTTGGTAACGAATTTGCTGTTTATTTTGGCTAAAAACAGATCGTACATGACACCCGGTATTATTTTCATTTCCCTCGTTTTCATGGGCATCGGCTTCCTGGTGCAGATGCAGCTGAAGCGTAAATTCAAAAAGTACAGCCAGGAGCCCCTGCTGAGCGGTCTCACCGGCAAACAAGTGGCCGAAAAAATGCTGATCGAAAGCGGCATTCATGATGTAAAAGTGGTTTCGGTGGAGGGCTTTTTGAGCGACCACTACAACCCGATGAACAAGACGGTGAACCTGAGTCCGGACGTTTATAACAGCAATTCCATTGCCGCTGCCGCGGTGGCGGCGCATGAGTGCGGGCATGCGGTGCAGCATGCCACGGCCTACCAGTGGCTGATGCTGCGTTCCCGGCTGGTTCCCATCGTGCAGGTGAGTACCACCCTCTCACAGTGGGTGTTGGCAATTGGGGTGGGTATTCTCGGCTTTGGCGGCGGAAGTCCCACGGTATTACTTATTGGAATAATGTTGTTTGCCACCTCAACCCTGTTCTCTGTCATCACCCTGCCGGTGGAGTTTGATGCCAGCAACCGCGCCCTGGCCTGGCTCAACCATACGAATGTCACCAATGGGCAGGAATACCCAGGCGCCAAAGATGCCCTCAAGTGGGCGGCAGCTACATATGTGGTGGCAGCACTGGCCTCCATAGCCATGCTGGTGCAGTATATTTTGATTTATTTAAGCCGGCGTGATTAAATACAGGCAGCGCAACGCAAGGAATAGATATATTAAAAAAAATTATATCTGAAAAGGTTAAGGTGTTTGCAGCATCTTGACCTTTTTTTTTGTCATTTTACCGCGGGTTGAAGTTGGTTTATAACATTTCCTTAACTTCATCCGCTTTTTATCACCAAAACAACATGATTTATGAGGAAATCTGCACTTCTCTTTCTGGGCATGCTGCTGGCCTTTGTACAGGTGGCAGTGGCCCAAACCGTGGTTACGGGAAAAATCACTTCCCGCCAGACGGGTACACCGCTTTCCGGTGCCACCATCCAGGTGAAAGGCACCAACACCACTGCGGTGGCCAACGACAATGGTGACTTCTCCATTGCGGTACCTGCCGGCCGTAACACGCTGGTTATCTCGTATGCCGGTTATACGGCTAAAGAGGTATCCCTCTCCAATGCATCCAGCATCCAGCTGGACGAACTGAATGCCGATATGGCCGAAGTAGTGGTTACCGGTTACCGCGCTGCCCAAAAGAAGAGCTTTGCCGGATCTGCCGGAACGGTGAAAGGCGCTGAAATTGCCGCCGTTCCCATCGCTTCCTTCGACCAGGCTCTGCAGGGACGGACCCCGGGTCTGATTCTGAAAGCGAGCTCCGGTCAGCCCGGCGCCAGCGGCAGTGCCATCATCCGCGGCCGTGGTTCGATCAATGGTTCTACCGAGCCCATCTATATTGTGGATGGTGTGCAGATTGCCGCTGCTGATTTTAGCCAGCTCAACCCCAACGATATTGAGAACGTTTCGGTATTGAAAGATGCCGTAGCCACCTCCCTCTATGGCTCCCGCGGTGGTAACGGTGTAATTGTGGTAACCACCAAGCGTGGTGCCTCCGGCAAACCCCGCCTCGAAGTGGATGTGTACACCGGCTGGTCGCGGCTGCCCGATTTCAACGGCATCAACCTCATGACCACCGATGAAAAAATTGACTATGAACTCCGTCGTGGCGGTACGTCCCTCGAATTTTATTCACAAAGTGAAATAGACTCCCTCCGTCGTATCAAGACCAACTGGTTTGATGAAATCACCCGCACCGGCCGCACATACAGTGTAAATGCCAGTGCCGCAGGTGGCAGTGAAAAAACAAAGTACTTCGCTTCCGTGAACTATTTCACCCAGGAAGGTACGGTGCGCAACACCGGCTTTGACCGTATCACCGGCCGTTTCAACCTCACCCAGGAAGCCGGTAATTTCACCTTTGGCCTCAACACCACCGGTACGGTTTCTAACTTCCAGAATACATCGGAAGCCAACACCGGTATCGGAACGCCCCTCAATGCCGGCTTGTGGACCAACCCCTACGAACAGCCCTTTGTTCCCGGCCGTTACAATGCAGCCGGTAACTTTGTTCGCGGTGGAACTACACTCACACGTCCCCGCATCGCGGAGTCATTCCAGCCCATCCCCACTACGGATCTTTTCTGGAACACCAACAACAGCGTGGATCTGCGTACGGTAGTGAGCGGCAACGCCGAATACAAAATTCCCTTCGTAAAAGGACTCAGCGTACGCACCGTATACGGTATTGATTACCGCCAATACGATGCCGAGCGGTTTGTAGACCGCCGCACCTATGCGGGTGGCTTCAACCCGCGCCCCACATCCGGTCAGTTTGCCAGCTTCCGCACCAGTTCCTTCAACCGGAATTTCTTTAAAAGCCAGCGGGTTACCAGCACCAGTTCCATCAACTACGTAAAGAATGTAGGTGATCACAGTTTTGATGCCGGTGCTTACTACGAAACCGTAGATCTGAAAAACAGCGATTACGGCCGTACCGTTTTCCTCCTGGAAACGCCCTTACAGAATGAAGCCGGCGCCACCATCAATGCCGACCTGATTCCCCGCATCACCGCTGGTGGTGTGGAGGCTGCGCTGCAGTCCTATTTTGGTTTGTTTAACTACGGGTATAAAAACCGGTACTTCTTTACGGCCAACATCCGTCGTGATGGTTCTTCCCGCTTCGGTGCCGACAAGCGCTTTGCCACTTTTGGTGGTGTGGGTGCTGCCTGGATAATCAGCGATGAAAGCTTCTTGAGCAGTACTTCCGGCTGGCTGAGCCTGTTGAAATTTAAAGCGAGCTACGGTACCGTAGGTAACCAGGAAGGCATCGGAGCCTACGAAGCACAGGGTACGGTAGGTGGCCGCCTCTACAATGCCGGCCAGGGTTCCATTGTAACCGTTCTGGAGAACCGCGATCTGCAGTGGGAAGAGCGGAAGAAATTCAACACCGGTTTTGACTACGGTTTCTTCAATAACCGCCTCACCGGTACGCTCGAATATTACAACGAAAACACCGACAATCTGTTCCTTCCCACCGAACTGTCGCGTACCACCGGTTTCAATACGCTTACCACCAACATTGGTGCGGTGCGTAACAGTGGTGTGGAATTCAGTGCGAACTACGACATCATCCGCAAGCGCGACCTGCGGGTAGGTGTGAACGCTAACATTACTTACAATAAAAACCAGGTAACCAAGCTGACCGATCGGGATACCATCGTATCGGGTATTGTAGCCCGCATTGTGGGCAAGCCCATCCAGTCGCTCTTCCTGGTGGAGTATGCCGGCGTAAACCCTGCCAATGGCAACGCTCTGTACCGCAAACTCGATGGTACTACTACCGAGACTTACAACATCAACGACCGCACCATTGTGGGGAACTCTGATCCGGTGTTCTTCGGTGGCTTCGGGATGGATGTTGCCTACAAAGGCCTCGCGTTCAATGCCCAATTCAGCTACTTCGGTGGACAAAGTGCTTATAATAATGAGCGGAACAACATTGAGAATCCCGATTATTATTTCGACAACATGAACGCGGCACTGCTTAACGAGTGGCAGAAACCCGGTGATATCACCAACATTCCCCGCCCAGGTAATGCCTTCGTGGCCAACACTACACGTTTTGTGGAAGACAACTCCTTCATCCGCCTGCGGGCCGTAACGTTGTCGTACACCATGCCGGCTGCTGTAATGCAGAAAGCGAAAATGCGCAGTATGACGTTCTACCTCTCGGGTACCAACCTGCTCACATTCACCAAGTTTGTGGGTCGAGATCCTGAGTTTGCGTCTGCATCACTTACTGGTGCCCAATATCCGGCCCTTCGCACGGTGCAGGCGGGTCTGCGTCTCGGTTTCTGATGCATCAACAAGAAATTATCTATCCCGGGGCCAGCTGAACAGCCGGTCCTGAAACAGAAAAAAGAATGAATATGACACTGAAAATAAAGCAATACGGACTACTTGCAGTGCTGGGCCTTTCCCTGGCGCTGACGTCCTGCAAAAAGAACCTGGAACTCCAGAATGAGTTCGGACTTACGCCCACCAATGCGTTTACCGATCTTGCTTCCTACTCCCGTCAGCTTTCCGGTGTATACGGAACATTTGCCGGTTTTGAATATTACAATGGTTATACAATGGTTACCGACGTGCTGGCGGATGACTGTTATGAGACCATCGAATCGCTGGTGAATTTCAACCAGGTACACAACTGGCTGTACGATGCCTCCGACCGCCAGCGTACTTTCTTCACCAGTATGTGGCGCGTGCCCTACAACGTGGTGCTGCAATCCAACTACATCATCAATGGCATTGATGCCGTGAAAAGTGAAAACGAACGTTTTTACAACCGCATCCTGGGCCAGGCTCTTGCCGCCCGTGCCATTGCCCACTTTGATGTGCTGAAGGCTTACTCGGATAACCTTGACCGGACCAGCACCAGCCCCGGCATTCCGTATAAAACCGACACCCGCATCACCTATCCCGCCCGCTTGCCGGTACGCGAAGTGTACGACAGCATTTATTCCGACCTGAACAGGGCCATCACCCTGCTGGGCAATGTGGATGTGGCCATCAATTCCGGTTCCAACCGCGGTTTCCTGGACATCTGGGGTGCCCGTGCGGCCCTGGCCAAAGTGGCCCTGTATGCCAAGGATTACGCCACAGCCATCCAGCAGTCCTCCCTGGTCATTGCGCAGTTCCCCCTGGCTACCCGCTCCAATTTCCCCGGCATCTGGAACGATTCACGCTCCGATGAAGTGATCTGGGCGATCCAGAACAACAGTGGTGATCCCGGTAGTCCCTTCCCCAGTGCTGAACTCATGAGTTTCCGCGCCAACCGCAACACATTTGGCGTATTACCTGCGTTTATCAGTACTTACGATACCTCCGGTTTTGCCGGCACCGGCATCGGACGCGATATCCGCTTCACCAGCTACTACTTCCTCCGCAACGCCGTGGGAGGTGCCAACAACTGGGGCATCAGCAAGTTCCGTGGAAAGGGTACTTCTTCCGACAACCTGGTTAACTTCAAAGTGTTCCGCGTGTCTGAAATGTATCTCATCCGGGCAGAGGCATATGCATTGTCCAGCCCGGCCAACCCCACGGCTGCCAACGCCGACCTGAGTGCGCTGAAAACCGCCCGTATTGACGGTTATACGCATACGGCACTGACTGGTGCGGCTCTTGTGAGTGAAATCGCCGCCGAGCGTCGGCGCGAATTGTCGTTCGAAGGTCACCGCTGGTTTGATCTCAAGCGCACCACCCGCGTGGTAAACCGCCCGCTTACCGGTACTGGTAATCCCAATCCCGGTGTACAGAGCAATCTTCCCTCCAGCAGCCACCGCTGGGTATGGCCCATTCCCGAAGTGGAAATGCGTGCCAATCCGCAGATGCAACAGAACAGCGGTTATCTGTAACCCGTTTCATCTCCTGCAATACAATGCCCCCGGCCAACGCCGGGGGTATTTTTTTACCGGTGTTTTTACGGGCTGTAAAGTGCCTGTCATTCTTACATGAATGTCATTGGACGAGGTTTTCTCTCAATATACTAACATGTATTAGCTTAAGGCACGAAGTGTTACTTTTGTGATCCGGAGATATAAAGTATGAAGGATCAGATGAACCAGGTACGCATCGTCACCGCCGCCAGCCTCTTCGATGGGCATGATGCCGCCATCAATATCATGCGCCGCATCCTGCAGAGCAAGGGCGCCGAGATCATTCACCTGGGTCACAACCGCAGTGTAAAGGAAATCGTGGAAGCCGCCATCGAGGAAGATGCCCATGGTATTGCCATTACCAGCTACCAGGGCGGCCATGTGGAGTTTTTTAAATACATGAAAGACCTGCTGGAAGAAAACGGCTGCGGCCATATCCGCATCTTCGGCGGCGGCGGCGGCACCATCCTGCCCGAAGAGATTGCGGAACTGCACGCCTACGGCATCACCCGCATTTACAGTCCCGACGATGGCCGCCAGATGGGCCTCGAAGGCATGATTGAAAATGTGATTGAGAAAAGTCGCCCCCCCGGAGGGGGAGGAGATTGGAGTCAGTCTGATTACTGGCAGGCTCATGAAAAATGGAATGGAAAGCTGCCCCTCGATGAAAAGAAGGATATCCGGAGAATTGCCCGGGCCATCACGCTGGCAGAAAACCGAATGGAAGGGAATGTGCCGGGATTTGAACAGGCTACCCCCTCCGGGGGAGGTTTGGAAGGGGCCCCTATACTCGGCATCACCGGCACCGGCGGGGCCGGTAAGTCATCGGTCACCGACGAAATTGTACGTCGCTTCCTGCACAACTTCACCGACAAGACCCTTGCGGTGATCTCCGTGGACCCCAGCAAGAAGAAAACAGGCGGCGCCCTGCTGGGCGACCGCATCCGCATGAACGCCATCGCCCATCCGCGTGCCTTCATGCGCAGCCTGGCCACCCGCGACGACAATACCGCCCTCAGCGGCGCTGTACAGGATGCACTGGATGTATGCCGGGCTGCAGGGTTCGACCTCATCATCCTGGAAAGTGCCGGCGTGGGACAAAGCGATGCGTCCATTCTTTCCTACTGCGATGTAAGCATGTATGTAATGACGCCCGAATACGGCGCTGCCTCCCAGCTGGAAAAAATAAATATGCTGGACTATGCCGATGTCGTATGCCTGAATAAATTCGACAAGGCTGGTGCGTTGGATGCGCTTAATGACGTACGGAAGCAATACAAGCGCAACCACAGCCTCTGGACCGCCAAAGACAATGAACTGCCCATCGTGGGTACCATGGCCAGCAAGTTCAACGACGAAGGAGTGAATCATCTCTTTGAATTACTTCTCAAAACCATCGAAAAGAAAAAGGGGATACGCTTCGGCACTTACCAATTCGCTGAAACGGCCAAGGTAACCCAGGCCATCATCCCCTCCAGCCGCACCCGCTACCTCAGCGAGATTGCAGAGAACAACCGCAGTTATGACCAGCTGGTGAAAGAACAAAGCGGTTTCGCTTCCAAACTCTACCAGTTACACGGCGTGAAGGAAACGCTCATGGCTGCCGGTGCACCACCCGCGGCACTGGCGGCCATTGAACAGCAGATTCAGTTTTATACCGATCAGTTAACGCCTGTTGCCCGCAAGCTCATCAGCAACTGGCCCAACAAAGTGGAAGCCTATCAGAAAGATTATTACGAATACACGGTGCGTGACAAGGTGATCCGGCAGCCCATGTTCACCGAAAGCCTTTCGGGCACCCGCATTCCCAAAGTGGTGCTGCCCAAATACAAAGACTGGGGCGATCTGCTCCGCTGGCAGGGCCAGGAAAACGTACCCGGGCATTTCCCCTTCACCGCCGGTGTATTTCCGCTGAAGCGGGAAGGCGAAGATCCCACCCGCATGTTTGCCGGGGAAGGTGGTCCCGAACGTACCAATAAGCGTTTTCATTACGTGTCGATGGGACAACCGGCCCAGCGCCTGTCCACCGCGTTTGACAGTGTAACACTGTATGGCGAGGATCCCGATTACCGCCCGGATATCTACGGTAAAATTGGTAACAGCGGCGTAAGCATCGCCACCGTGGATGATGCCAAGAAACTGTACAGCGGCTTTGATCTCTGCAGTCCAAGTACGTCTGTATCCATGACCATCAACGGTCCGGCGCCCATCATCCTGGCCTTCTTCATGAATGCCGCCATTGACCAGCAGTGCGAAAAATGGATTGCCGCCAACGGCCGGCAGGACCTGGTGGAAGCAGCGCTGCAACGCAAATATCCCGATGGCAAGTGTCCGGCATACAACAATACCTCCTTCCCCGGAACCCTTCCGGAAGGAAACAACGGTTTAGGCTTGCAGCTGCTTGGACTCAGCGGTGATGAAGTGCTTCCCGCCGATGCGTATGAGCAGTGCAGACAAACTGCTTTGCAGCAGGTGCGGGGTACCGTGCAGGCCGATATTCTCAAAGAGGATCAGGCGCAGAATACCTGCATTTTCAGCACCGAGTTTGCGCTGAAGCTGATGGGCGATGTACAGCAATATTTTATCCAGGAGAAGGTGCGGAATTTCTACAGTGTGAGCATCAGCGGGTATCATATTGCCGAAGCCGGCGCCAACCCCATCACGCAACTGGCTTTTACCCTGGCTAACGGGTTCACCTTTGTGGAGTATTATCTCAGCCGGGGCATGCACATTGATGATTTTGCGCCCAACCTGTCGTTCTTCTTCAGCAATGGGATGGATCCGGAGTATAGCGTCATCGGTCGCGTGGCCCGCCGTATCTGGGCGAAAGCGATGAAGTACAAATACAAGGCCAACAAGCGCAGCCAGATGCTGAAATATCATATTCAGACGTCGGGCCGTTCGCTGCATGCACAGGAAATTGATTTCAACGATATCCGCACTACGCTGCAGGCACTGTATGCGATTTATGATAACTGTAATTCGCTGCACACCAATGCCTACGACGAAGCTATTACCACGCCCACCGAAGAGAGCGTGCGGCGGGCCATGGCCATCCAGCTCATCATTAACCGGGAGTTGGGATCCGCCAAAACGGAGAACTTCATCCAGGGAAGTTTCATCATTGAGGAACTGACCGACCTGGTGGAGGAAGCCGTGCTCACCGAGTTTGACCGTATTACCGAAAGAGGCGGTGTGCTGGGTGCTATGGAGCGCATGTACCAGCGCAACAAGATCCAGGAAGAGAGTCTGCATTACGAACACCTAAAACATACCGGAGAACTGCCCATTGTAGGTGTGAATACCTTTCTGAACAAACAAGGTAGCCCCACCAACATTCCCGGCGAAGTAATCCGCAGCACTACGGAAGAAAAGGAACAGCAGATCATCAATCTGCAGGCCTTTTGGCAGCGCAATAGCGGGAACGGTGCAGTTGCGCTCCAGCGGTTGAAGGGAGCAGCGGTCAACAACGGCAACCTGTTTGCGGAGTTGATGGAAACGGTGAAATATTGTTCACTGGGACAAATAACGCATGCCCTCTATGAAGTGGGCGGACAATACAGGAGGAATATGTGATGTTGCCGCATCGGAAAAAGCCCGGAGTGGATGTGGTACTTGCCCTTTTGCAGAAGATGTGGGAACTCAGGCCGGAATCTGCCTTTGTCAGCAGTTTGTTGCAACAATACCAGGAGCGGGGAAGTCTCAGCCGCCGCCAGTTGCAAGGCCTGTTAAATAAAGCAGAGCGGGTACCCTCCATTGCCCCGGCCTGGCTTGCCACTTTGCAGGCGATCATTCAACGGATGCCGGTACGCGATAAAACACCCGTTGCTGTAAAGGATGCCCCTGTGGTAACCGACGCCGAAACGGAGCGACAAATACAGGAAGTGCTGGCTGTGTTGCCGGAGCACAAGCGGGTGTTGTTCTTCAAGGCAAAACATGAAAACAAAGAACCCTTATCGCCGCAGGAGCGCCAGGAATTACAGCGGTTCTACAAGCATGCCTGTGATAAAAAATCGGGTTGAAGGCTATTCCCAGATAACGGTTTCAGCCTGGTGAAACCAGGCCGGGTAATAAGGTTGGTGAATTTTTTCTACCTCGTTGCGTTTTACTTTCAGGGTGGGAGTGAGCAAGCCGTTTTCTACTGTCCAGTTTTCTTTCATCACCACGGCTTTTTCCAGTTGTTCATGATGTTCCAATCCCGGATTTATTTGCTGCAGCAGCACCGATAAGGCATGGTTGATAGCTTCTCTGGATTGCTTACGACCCACTTCGTTCAGTGTAACAAGCGCCAGGGGTTGCGGGATGCCCATACCCACCACACATACCTGTTCCACCAGTTCGCAGGCCATCAGCTGCAGTTCGATGGGGGCGGGTGAAATGTATTTCCCTTTATCGGTTTTAAACTGGTCTTTCACCCGTCCGGTAATAAACAGAAATCCTTCATGGTCGTACTCCACTTTATCGCCGGTTCGCAGATACCCATCTGCATCAAACATCGCGGCCGTCAGTTCCGGTTCTTTATAATACCCCTTCATCAGGCTGGCACTTTTTACCAGCAGTTCCCCTTCGGGTGATATTTTGGTTTGCAGTCCGGGCAGGGGTTTACCTACTGACCCCATCCGGCGGGTACCGGGGCGTTCAAAATGGGCATACACACAATCTTCCGTCATGCCATAGGCCTGGAATATCGTAATACCCAGCCGGTTGAACCATTTCAGGTTGTCGAGCGACAGTGGCGCCGCCCCGCTGAAAATATGTGTAGCCCGGCCGAGCCCCAGCTTCTGCCGGATTTTTTTGCGCAGTAGATTACCCAGCAGGGGTATGCCCAGCAGGGTACGCAGCTTTTTTTCCGGGAATTTTTTGAGGATGCCTTCGCGGAACTTGCCCCAGATGCGGGGTACAGCAAAAAAGCAATGCGGTTGGGTGGCCTCCAGGTTGGCACCAAAACTTTCGAGCGTTTCTGCAAACGAAAAAGTGCCCCCGTTGTAGAGCCCGTTCATCTGGATACCCACTTTTTCGGCAATATGGCTCAGCGGCAGGTAGGAGAACAGCGCCGGCCGGCGGGGGAGGGTCAGCTCCTGGCTGGCGGTTTGCAGCACCCGGTCAATATTGCCGCAGGTGTGCATCACACCTTTCGGTTGACCGGTGGTGCCGGAGGTGTACATGATGGTAAACAACTCATCGGGTTGCCATTCGTGTAACTGTACGAGCGGGGTGTGTTGTTGGCACCAGTCTTCCCATGCGTGCTGCAGCCCGGTGCCGTACGCAGTAATACCGATCTGCAACAATTCCTCCGGAATACCGGGTTGTTGTGCCGTAAAATCATCCAGTTTGCCAATGAATATGGCCTTGCTGTTGCTGTGCTGCAGAATCGGTTCAATGGAAGCCGCTGTAAGGGTGGGATAGATGGGAATAGATACACAGCCAGCCATCATAATGGCCAGATCGGCCATGATCCAGTGGGCACAGTTTTTCGAGAGAATGGCCACGTGATCGCCGGGTTGCAACCCGCCTGAGCGGAGCCCCTGCGCTATGCGCCGGGCTTCTTCGCCGGCCTGCTGCCAGGTCCAGGTGGTCCAGTTACCGTTGAAGGGCTGACGCAGAAATAAATCCTGCGGGCATTGCGCTTCCCATTTGAGAAACGCGGCAAGGGGCGATGAAGTGGCCATAAGCAATCCTTTATGGCCCCGAATCTATGATTTTTTCAGAAGAATTGATTCGTCAGTCTTCGTCTTTCTGCCGCACGCCTTTTTTGTCAATCATCATCAGTTTTCCATCTTTCATCACCCGTGCTTTTCCATCCGTAAAAAGATCGGCGAAATTGTAGGCATAACCCAAGACCACATCGCCTTTTTTGTTGATGTATCCCCACAGGCCGTGGCTGTTGGCAACCGGGGCCAGGCCTTCCGAGAAGCCGCGGGCCATCTCAAATTCATAGGGAATGATCAACTTCATGTCGGTATTGATGTACCCGAATTTTCCGTTTTTCTTGACGGACGCCATTCCTTCGTAAAATGAGCAGGCATCTTCAAACTGGGGTTCTGCCACCACCTTGCCCGTGCTGTCGAGGTATCCCCATTTAGCGCCTTTCCGTACGGCGGCATACCCTGCGTTGAACGTGAGAGCCTCATCGTACATGAGGGGTACAATCAGTTTGCCGTTTTTGTCCACATACCCGTATTTGCCGTCCTTGCTGGCTTTGGCAAGGCCGCACACACAGTCATCCACAAAGTCGTATTGTTTGGTCCATTCCTGGGCGGCCGCAAGCGTTCCTCCCAGTAAAAAGAAGAGGATAAAGAACGTTTTCATAAACTTGCAATTAAGACAGGTAAGTTAAGCGATCTGCCGGCGGAAAACGATGATGCCGGGCATCCTGAAAAATGATGTGGGGCAGCGATCCTATTCTAAAAAATCAACACATGCGAATACTGAAACTCGTGGTTCTGGCCGGACTCCTGGTACTTGCGGATGGCTGCACCCGGTCGCCCTACCGGGCTACCAACAAAACTTATCGCCAGCAGGTAAAAAACTATGCCCGCCTGTTGCGGCAATACCCGTTGCAGGATACGGCGGGCATCGCTCAATTTGTGGGCACCACCAATTTTGGCCTGCGCCGGCCCAACTTCGTAGTTCTCCATCATACAGCCCAAAACAGCTGCGATCAAACCCTGCGAACGTTTACCCTGCCGCGAACCCAGGTGAGCGCCCATTATGTTATTTGTAAGGACGGCACGGTGTTTCACCTGCTGCACGACCTGCTGCGGGCCCATCATGCGGGTGCGGGGCGCTGGGGCAGCGTGACCGACATGAATTCCCAAAGCATAGGAATTGAGCTCGACAACAACGGCTACGAACCCTTTGATGAGCGGCAACTGGCCAGCCTGCTGTCGCTGCTGGAGCGGTTAAAGCGGGCCTATAACATACCTGCGGCCAATTTTATAGGGCATGGTGACTGGGTGCCCACCCGCAAAAACGATCCTAACTGGCGCTTTCCCTGGAAGCGGCTTAGTGAAAGCGGCTTCGGGCATTGGTGGGGCGATACCGCCCGTGTAACCGTGCCCATCGGCTTTCAGCCCCTGCAGGCCCTGCGTATCATCGGTTATGATGTGCGGGACAGTTCCGCGGCCATTGTGGCATTCAAACGCCATTTCATGATGGATACCACACGGGGGCTTACACCCGGGGCCACGAAGGTGCTCTACCGCCTGCACCAGAAATACCTGTAACTTCACCGTTTTTTACCGGTGTGAACACTTTCGCCATTTCGATTGCTCCCATGTGTGCCATATAATCCTGTACCGGCTGCAGCCGGTTTGCAAACAATGATTTCCGCATGACAGCAGAACAAAAACGACTTCTTGAAAACAAGTACAAAACCGTCCCCCTCGAGCGCTGGGGGCCCTACCTCAGCGAGCGGCAGTGGGGAACGGTACGGGAGGACTACGGACCCCACGGCGATGCCTGGGGCTACTTCCCCTTCGAACATGCCCATTTCCGGTCGTATCTCTGGGGCGAAGACGGCATTGCCGGTATCTCCGACTACTTCCAGAATCTCTGTTTTGCCCTCGCCTTCTGGAACGGGAAAGACGAAATCCTGAAAGAGCGTCTTTTCGGGCTGGGCAATTACACCGGTAACCACGGCGAGGATGTGAAGGAGTTGTATTACTACCTGGATAATGTACCCACGCATTATTACATGGAGTATCTCTACAAGTACCCGCAGCTTGCTTTTCCCTATAAAAAGCTGTACGACGAGAACCGGAAACGCAACCGCGAAGAACCGGAATACGAAATCCTGGATACGAATGCCTTTAAAAACAATCACTACTTTGATATCCAGGTCACATATGCCAAACAGACGGCCACCGATCTCTTCATCCGGGTGGTTATTACCAACCGGTACCACCGGCCGGCCGATCTTACCTTGTTGCCCACGCTTTGGTTTGCCAACAAGTGGAGCCAGGAGGATGCAGGCAACAAGCCCTTCATCGAGGGAGTGGATGATGGCTGCGTGCACGCCTGGCACAGCCGGCTGGGGGATTATTATTTTTATTTCCGCGACGCGGATGATCTCTGGTTTACCGAAAATGAAACCAACACGGAAAAGTTCAATGGCACTCCTAACGCATCAGTATTTGTAAAGGATGCTTTTCACGATGCGGTCATCCATAACAAGCATGTAAGAAAACTGCGTCAGTGCAGGCGGGGAACTAAAGTGGCTCCGGTGTACCGGATGCACCTGCGGGGCCGGGAGACCCGCACCCTGTACCTGCGGCTGGCACAGGGTCAGCAGGCAGAGGCTTTCCCGTACGGGTTTGAGCAGCTGTTTGTACAACGTAAGCAGGAGGCCGATGCTTTTTATGCCGATGTTATACCGCAGCATCTCAGCCGGGATGAGCAGCGCATTGCCCGGCAGGCTTATGCGGGCTTACTATGGAGTAAGCAGTTCTATTCCTTTGATGTGGAGAAATGGATTGGCAGCAGCGACGGTATTACACCGGTGAACGATGGCAAGAAGTACGGTCGTAACAGTGACTGGAAGCACCTCAAAAACGCCGATGTGATCCTGATGCCCGACAAATGGGAATATCCCTGGTATGCTGCCTGGGACCTGGCCTTTCACTGCGTGGCCATGGCCGCCATTGACCCGGTATTTGCCAAGCACCAGCTCATCCTTATTATGCGGGAATGGTACATGAAGCCCGACGGACAGTTACCGGCGTACGAATGGAACTTCAGTGATGTGAATCCGCCGGTGCATGCCATGGCTGCCTGGTGGGTGTACCAGGTGGAAAAGAAGCGCACCGGAACGGGTGACGTACAGTTTCTCAAACGCATCTTCCAGAAACTCATTGTCAACTTTACCTGGTGGATCAACCGTAAAGATGAAAACGGTAACAACCTGTTCCAGGGTGGGTTCCTGGGGCTCGATAACATCGGGGTCTTCAACCGTAGTCACCACATCCCCGGTAATCACCAACTGGAGCAGGCCGACGGCACGTCGTGGATGGGGATGTACGCCCTCAACATGATGGACATCGCGTTGGAAATCGCCCGCCACGACGAGTCCTTTGAAGATACCGCCACCCGTTTCTTTGAGCATTTCGTGCTCATTGCTGAAGCGCTCAACGAACAACACACCTGGAACGAGGAGGATAAGTTTTACTACGATGTACTCTGTTTGCACGATGGTTCCGTCATCCCGCTCCGCATCCAGTCGGCCGTGGGACTGACCAGCCTCTTTGCAGTGTCCACCATCCACCGCGACGTGCTGCAGCAACTCCCCGATTTCCGCAAGCGCATCAACTGGTTTGAACAGTACCGCAAGGCCAATGGCCGTTTCTGGCCCAATGAAGAAAAGAGCGACCGCGATGAAATTCTTTTATCGCTGGTGCCGCGGGAGCGCCTGCTGCCCATCATCCGCCGGTTGATTGATGAGGCCGCTTTTCTTTCCGGCGGTGGCATCCGGGCTTTATCGAAGTATCACGAGTCGCACCCTTACTCGGTGGAAATAGAAGGGAACACCTATTCCATTCAATACGATCCCGGCGACAGTACCAGCGATATGTTTGGCGGTAACAGCAACTGGCGGGGACCCGTGTGGATGCCGCTGAATTTTCTCATTATTCAGTCCATAAAGAAGTTCGGGCAGTTTTACGGCGACAGCCTGCAGGTGGAGTTTCCCGCCGGCAGCGGGCGGCAGTGCAACCTCGAAGAAGTGGCGGCCGAACTCACGCGGCGGATCCTGTCGCTTTTCACCCGCAACGTAGCAGGCGAGCGCAAGTGCTACGAACAGTATAACTGGTTTTACCAGCAGCCTGGCAATGAACACCTGGTGTTGTTCTACGAATATTTCCATGGTGATAGCGGCAAGGGACTGGGGGCCAGTCACCAAACGGGGTGGACGGCCCTGGTGGCCCATCTGCTCAGTGATTTATAACGGTGGGATTGCTGCTGCGGGTAACGGATCGAGAATGTGTGCTGTATCGGCTTTTCGGGTGCGGATGGTGTTAACCGCCCATACTTCCATTGCTGCTGACGGGATTTCATATTCCAGCAATTCTTCCAGTTCTGCGTCGCTCAGCCGGGGGTTGAGCCATTTTCCGGCGCGTCTGCTGTCGAGTAGCAGGGGCATGCGTCCGCTGTTGGGCCCGCTGTTGTGGATTTTTTTCAGCAGGTCGTTGCCTTCACGGGTCACTACGGCAAACGTGCCAATCAGTTCGCCTGTAGCTGCATCGGGCAGCGGGGCGTAGTTGTACAGCCCGGCCATGAAAAACAGTTCCTGGTTTTTTATGCGGATGAAGTAGGGGAGTTTTTTCCGGGCGCCCACATCGCGGTGCTCAAAGAAGCCCGTCGTGCATACGAGGCAGCGCTGGTGGCGGATGCGGTGCCATACACTTCGCTGATCGTGCAGGATTTTTTCGCTGCGGGCATTGGCCATGGAGCTGCGGTACTCTGCAATTTTTTCGGGCGTGTTCATGTAGGGCGCAATCAGTCCCCACTCGAAGTAGTGGAGTTTCCGTTTGCCCTCTTCCTGCAGTACCACCGGGAAGGGGTGCCAGCTTTGCGCCACCTGGTGCCAGGTGGGTTCAAAGGGAAAGGCCGGCGCTTCATCCAGCGGCAGCAGGGCGCTGATTTGTTGAACGGAGGAGAAAAAGCTCATATCGTAGCACATGGGCGGACGGTTTCAACGGCTTCTAAAGGTACTTCGGTCTGGTGGCCTTTCCAACGCAGGTGCAGGAACAATTTACCGTACCGGTCCAGCAACCGTACCTGCAGGGGTTGTTGCGGGGTGTACTGCCAGGCGGGCAGTTCCTGCTGCAGGTATTGATGGAGTTGTTGGCGAAGTGTTGCCGGAGGCAGCCAGGGACCGTTCAGCAGGTTGATGTAGACTTTGTAGCCCGGCAGTTGTTGTGCGGCCAGCAGTAACCGGTCGCGGTGTAATTGGTTACTGCCATCATAACGGAAGCCATAACGATCATGGTGCAGTTGTTCGTAATGAAAGCGCGATCGGTGGATGTCGAGGTGATTGGTGCCGTCGTAATATGTGAGCAGGAGTGAATGGGTTCCGGGCGCATCACCTGTTACCAGCCCGCGGGGGTAGTGCTGCCGCACCAGCCAAACCGGCTGTCGCAGCAATGCCTGCATTACCGGTACAGTCACCAATGTATAGGGGTTGTGCAGTACAATGTTTTTTGTTCTGTTCATCTTATCGCACTTCATACAATTCATTCCACCGGGTGGTGTAGCGTTTGCTGCGCAGTTCCTGGCGCATTTTCCAGTTGCGGCGCAGGCCGGAGGCGGCGTATTTCACCACATCGTCCCGCATGCTGAAGTTGATGTTGTCCATAGCCTCCATCAGCCGCCGTTCCTGCTGCGGACCTGCCGGGGCGAAGAGGTTGCCCTGGATGGAGGCGTCGGGTACGAGTTCGCCCAGCAGCACACCGGCCTTTAAATAACGGGGTCCCTTTACGTAGAGCTGTTCCACCAGCGGCAGGGCGTGGCGGATGAGTTCGGCTGTGGCGGAGCTGGGCACCGCCAGGCGGGTGTGACTGTGCCGGGAGTAGGGGTGGTATTCGTAGTTACGGCCTTCGGTATCGTTGCACACCACAAACACATCCAGCAGTCCGGCGGCGCTGCGTTGCCGCCTTAGTTTTTCGGCAGCCCGGGCCGTGTAGGTGGCCACGGCTTCTTTCAGTTCGGCGAGTTCGTACACCGGCTTGCCGAACATGCGGGTGGTGGCGATCATTTTTTTGGTTTCCAGCGGGTCTTTCAGTTCCACGCAGGGCTGGCCCCGCAGTTCGCGGATGAGGCGTACCCCCACCACGCCGCCCAGTTGTTTGCGGGCCCATTCTTCGCTCATGCGGCTCAGTTCCCAGGCATTTTGAATGTTGTACAGTTCCTGCAGTTTGTACGCATAGCGCCGCCCCACCCCCCACACATCGGCAACCGGGGTACGTTGTAATGCATTGCGGACTTCCTCCTCCGACTCCAGCACCAGGATGCAGCCCGTGGCCTGTTTGTTTTTTTTGGCCAGCCGGTTGGCCACTTTGCTCAGCACTTTGGTGGGGCCTACGCCCACCGATACGGCAATGCCCGTCCACTGCTCGGTGCGTTCTTTCAGCTCCCGCACCAGCGCCGGCAGCTGCAGCCGCGGTACCTGGGCGAGGTTGATAAAGGCTTCGTCCACCGAGTACACT
The DNA here is from genome assembly GCA_937862815.1 of uncultured Chitinophagaceae bacterium. GTDB lineage: Bacteria > Bacteroidota > Bacteroidia > Chitinophagales > Chitinophagaceae > Lacibacter. The sequence continues at coordinate 52,133 of CALMED010000024.1, forward strand.
TCCACCTGTCCGGGTCCGGCAATGGAGCGGAGGGTATCCATCACCCGCATGCTCAGGTCGCCATACAGGTGATAATTGCTCGAAAAGACGGCCACGTTATTTTTCAGGATCACATCCTTGTTCTGGTAGTAGGGGCCGGCCATGCCGATGCCCAGCGCCTTGGCCTCATCGGTGCGGGACACGATGCAGCCGTCGTTGTTGCTGAGCACCACCACCGGCCGGTTGTGCAGGGCCGGTGCGAAGAGGCGCTCGCAGGCGCAGTAAAAACTGTTGCAGTCTACAATGGCGTACATAACGATTTTTTCGTTCTGCCCGCCGCCGGGGTTGGGAACCGCCGGCGGGGGTAAATAACAATTCCGTTCTCCTACACAAACGAATGAATGGCATGCGCCACCACACCCCAGATGCGGAAGTCGGTGAACTCGGCCAGGTTGATGGGCTTGTACCGCGGGTTCTCCGGCACCAGGAAGGCCGAGGTGAAATTTTTGTGAAAGCGCCGCACCAGCAACTCGCCGTTGAGCACTGCCACAATGATTTTGCCGTTGGCCAGTTTGAGCGAGCGGTCCACCACCAGGATGTCGCCATCCAGAATGCCGGCATCCTGCATGGCATCGCCCTTCATCTTAAAGAAAAAAGTGGCCGGCTTGTTGCGGATCAGCTGTTCGTTGAGGTCAATGCCCCGCTCGGCATAATCATCGGCCGCCGCGCCAAAGCCCGTGGCATCGGCTGTGCGCACCTCCTGTTGTGTAAACTGTTTGCTGCCCCGGTAGGCGGCACCGAAAAAGGAATCCCCATCCATGCTACAATCGTTTGGTCTCTCTGCGTACAAAGAGCGGTGAATAAATAGATGCGTCGGGTGGGTTTGTAAGAAGGAGCTGTAAAACTAAAATTTTTAGTAATACGAATCGTCCGCCACCGCCCTTTTTTTTCGGTTGTGGAGATATCCGTCCTGCTATGTGGGCAGAACCTGCTACATTAGTCCTCCTATGGCATCCTGGCAACCCAGTGGAAAAGAATTGCGGGCCCTCGGCTACCCGGAGGGTCCGGTCATCAGCGTGGCCCTCGGCATCGTGCGGCAGCATTGCAAACACCAACCGCGGGAGCAGGTGCTGGCGCTGCTGCAGGCGGTGCTGGATACGCCTGCCGCCTATGCCGCCGATCCCCTGCTGGCGCCGGTAGCCGCGAAGTTGCTCCCGGCGGAGCCTTCGGTGCTGTCGCTCAACCAGGGCGGTGCCCCCTTCCGCATTTTCGGGGCCGGCGACATTGAGCAGGAAGCCCTGCACCAGATGTACACGGCGGCCAAGCTGCCCATCGCGGTGGCCGGCGCCCTGCTGCCCGATGCCCACAGCGGCTACGGCCTCCCCATCGGCGGCGTGCTGGCCACGGAAGGAACGGTGATTCCCTACGGGGTGGGGGTGGACATCGGCTGCCGCATGTGCCTCAGCATCTACGAACTTCCGCCGGAGGAGCTGGACCGGCGCACTTCTTTTTTTGTGCAGGAACTCGACGCGGCCACCCTCTTCGGCAGCGGTGCGCAGTTTGAACGGCCCTCCGATCATCCGGTGATGGAAGACGACCTGTTTTACCGCATACCCCTCCTGAAACAACTGCATGGCAAAGCCTGGAAACAACTCGGCAGTTCCGGTTCGGGCAATCACTTCGCAGAGTTCGGTATCGTGCACCTGCCGCACCGCGACCCCGTACTGGACATGTCCCCTGGTAACTACCTTGGCTTGCTGTCGCACTCCGGCTCCCGGGCCCTGGGCGCGGCCGTAGCGCAGCATTACACAAAGCTGGCCATGAGCAAGCGACGCCTCCCGCAGGAGGCCCGGCACCTCGCCTGGCTGGAGCTGGCCGAAGAGGACGGCAGCGCTTACTGGGAAGCGATGAGCCTGGCCGGCGACTATGCCAGCGCCTGTCACCACGTGCTGCACGACAAGATCACCCGCCGCCTGGGACTGCAACCCCTGCGGCGGGTGCAAAACCACCACAACTTTGCCTGGAAGGAAACCCTGCACGGCCGCGAAGTGATTGTACACCGCAAAGGAGCCACGCCGGCCGGCCGCGACGTGCTGGGCATCATCCCGGGCAGCATGACGGCCAGCGGTTTCCTGGTGCGGGGCAAGGGCGTGGCCGATGCGCTGTATTCCGCCTCGCACGGCGCCGGCCGCCGCATGAGCCGCTCGCAGGTGCTGCAGAACTACACGCGGCGGCAACTGCTCGACGTGCTGGAAGAGCACGGCGTTACCCTGCTGGGCGGCGGGCTGGACGAAGCGCCTTTTGCTTACAAAGACATTCATACCGTTATGCAGCACCAGCAGGAACTGGTGGATGTGGTGGGAACCTTCACACCCCGCATCGTGAAGATGGACGGCGCCGCTCCCAAACCCTGGCAGGAGAAAAAAAAGAAGAAGGGGTGAGTAGCTGTCTGTTTGCCGCTTTGTTTTGTGATCTGCCGCCAATGAAGTTACTTTAAGCCATGTCCCGCCTGCAGCGCACACTCTCCTTTTCTTCCGTTCTGGCCATTGTAGTCGGCGGCGTTATCGGCTCCGGTATTTTCATGAAGCCGGCTACGATGTTGTCCCAGCTGGGCTCACCGCTGCTGCTCCTGCTGGTATGGCTGGTGGCGGGTGTGGTGGTGCTGTTTGGCGCGCTCACCAATGCCGAGGCGGCGGCTCTCTTCCCCGAAACAGGGGGCCAGTATGTATTTTTTGAGCAGATGTACGGTCGTGGCTTTGCGTTCCTCTACGGCTGGTCGGCCTTCGCGGTGTTTAATACGGCGGGCAACGCCTCCATCGCGTATGTATGCAGCACCTATGCCGATTACTTTCTGCACCTGCCGCGGCTGGCTCCGGCTGTGGAGCAGGGCGTTCGCATTCCCCTGCCCGGCATTGGCGCCTTTTATCCCCTGCAGCACCTGGGACTTAAGCTGCTCACCGCCTTGCTGATTGTTGGTTTTACCTGGGTCAATGCCCGCAGTGTGCGGCTGGGAGCGGGCTTGCAGCGGCTGCTCACCGCACTGAAGCTGGTGGCCATCCTGCTGCTGGTAGCCGGTATTTTCTCGTCCGGACAGCTGCAACCGGCTTTTCTTTTTAACGAAGCAATGCCGGTACCTGCCGGATGGTCGTTGTTTACCGCTTTCATGGCAGCCACCGCCGGCGCTTTCTGGGCCTATGACGGATGGAACAATGTTACTTTCCTGGCCGGCGAAATCCGCCAGCCGCACCGCACCATCCCCCGCAGCCTGCTGGCGGGCCTGCTGATCTGCATAGCTGTTTACATCCTCCTCAACAGCGCTTTTGTGCTCGTCTTGTCACCCGGCAGCCTCGCCGGTTCCGCTTTTGTGGCGGCCGATGCGGCGGCGGCTGTATGGGGGGCCACCGGTGCGGCGCTCATCGTGGTGCTGGTGGTGGCCTCCACGCTGGGCACCACCAATTCCAACGTGCTGGCTACAGCCCGGGTGACCTTTGCCATGGGGACTGCCAGCCGGTGGTTCCGGCCGGCCGCTGCGGTGCACCCGCGGTGGAAAACGCCGGCGGTGGCCCTGCGCTACAACGCGGTGTGGACCGTTCTCCTCATCTTCACCGGTTCTTTCGACGCACTGACCGACATGCTCATTTTCGTGAGCTGGTTTTTTTACGGCATGAGCGCGCTGGGCGTGATGGTGCTCCGCGTGCGGATGAAAGAGGCCGTACGCCCTTACCGGGTGTGGGGCTATCCCGTTGTGCCGGTTGTTTTTGTATTGTTCACCGGCTTCTTCCTGGCGGGAACGCTGTACCACGATATCCAGCAGTACCGTCAGGGGGTGATCCCGTTTGTGTATTCGTTGCTGGGCGTGCTGATTGCCGCGATGGGCATACCCGTGTACCTGTTGTCCGGTAAGCGGTATGCCGATGCGCCAGGGAACTGAAGACGCTTTAACGCAGGTTTTGGAAAAACGGTTTCGCCAAACTGTGAAAGCTTCGTTTCTTTAAGCCTCATATTACCATCTGCATGAAACAGTTCCTCTTTTCACTCACGTTACTGGCCTTGTCGTTTGTTGCCATTGCCCAAACAGGGTACGATCACCGCGAAGCCTTCCACCCTTTCTTCTATCCTTATCCCGGTAATGAGGTCCGCAGTGCCAGCGGAGAGCCGGGGCCCCGTTACTGGCAAAACCGGGCCGATTACCGCATAGCCTGCACCCTTAACCCCGACGAACATGCCGTGAGCGGAACGGTACAGCTTACGTACACCAATAACAGTCCCGACGTGCTGCGCTTTATCTGGCTGCAACTCGACCAGAACATCTACCGTTCCGATTCCCGTGCCAGCGCCACCACCACCACGCAGGGCGGACGCTGGGCCAACGCCAACTACACCGATGGTTATCGTCTTTCGGCGGTGGAGCTGTTGGTGCCCGGAAAAAATCCCGTCACGGTGGAAACCACCGTAACCGATACCCGTTTGCAGGTCTGGTTACCGGAACCGTTACGTCCGGGTGGAAAACTGGAATTGAAAATCGGTTACAGCTTTACGATACCGGAATATGGTACCGACCGCATGGGGCGTCTGAAGCAAAAAGACGGATGGGTGTACGAAGTAGCCCAGTGGTACCCACGGGTATGTGTATACGACGACCTGGTGGGATGGAACACACACCCCTACCTGGGAGCAGGTGAGTTTTATCTCGAGTACGGCGATGTGGAATACAGCATTACGACCCCCGGCAACATGCTTGTCGTGGGCAGCGGTGAATTGCTTAACCCGGAACAATGTTATACGGCCGAACAGCAGAAGCGCTGGCAGACCGCTAAAAGCAGCGATCAGACGGTGATGATCCGCACGGCGGCTGAAGTGGGTCAGACCGGCTCCCGCCCGATGGCATCGCAGCTCACCTGGAAATTCAGATGCGCCAACACCCGCGATGTGGCCTGGGCGGCCAGTACGGCTTTTATCATGGATGCCGCCCGCATCAACCTGCCCAGCGGCAAGAAAGCGCTCGCGGTAAGTGTGTATCCCCGGGAGAGTGCGTCGGCCCGCGACGAAAACGACTGGCGCCGCTCCACCGAATACACCAAAGCCAGCATCGAATTTTACAGCAACTACCTCTTCGAGTATCCCTACCCGGTAGCTACCAATGTGGCCGGCATTGTAGGGGGTATGGAATATCCCGGCATCGTTTTCTGCAGCGCAAAGGCGGGAGGTAGCGGCCTCTGGGGCGTGACGGATCACGAGTTCGGACATACCTGGTTTCCCATGATTGTGGGCAGCAACGAACGGCGTTACGCGTGGATGGACGAAGGATTTAATACATACATTAACAGTCTCTCCACCGAGTCCTTTAACAAGGGAGAGTACAGCGAACCGATGGCCCCGGGGGTGATGACGGGTTTTGTATTCAACGACCGGATGGATGGATTGCTCAACACACCCGATGTGATCCAGCAGAACAACCTGGGGGTTGCCGCCTATTACAAACCGGGCATGATGCTGACGGTGTTACGGAACTCCGTGCTGGGTGCGGATCGGTTCGACCGGGCCTTCCGCGAGTACGTGAGGCGCTGGGCCTTTAAGCACCCAACGCCGTGGGATTTCTTTCACACCATGGAAAACGTGGCCGGCGAAGACCTCAGCTGGTTCTGGCGGGGCTGGGTGCTCAACAGCTGGAAGTTTGACGTGGCGGTGAAAAGTGTTGCCCCGGCCCGTGGTTCCGGCAGCCGCATCACCCTGCAGCTGCTCGAAAAAATGCCGATGCCGTTAACCGTAAAAGTGGTGGACGCCAACGGAAAGGAACAGGTACTGCAGTTACCCGTGGAAATATGGCAACGCGGCGATACCTGGACCTTCCCGGTGAACGCTTCGGCAGAGATTGTGCGGGTGGTGGTGGATCCCGACCAGCAGCTGCCCGACGTGAACCGCGGCAACAACAGCTGGCGGAAATAAAACAGCGGATGCATGGATGCACACCCGTGATCATTGCATTCTTGGTAAAGGAAGCAGATGCAACTGCATGCATGCCGTGGGTTGGCGAGTTAAATGTAACGCTGCTTGCAAAAGAACATTTTTTCGTTCCTTTGGCGCATGATCAGCGGCAGGCGCCCACACCAAGTGCAGCCGTTTCACACGACCAGGAACCTTTACCATGCAGCACCAGGATACCGAACAGATCGCCCATCTCTATCTCGCCCATACCGGCCAGCCGCCGGCATCCATTGAAAAATTACCCCAGAGCGGCAGCGACCGGGTTTATTACCGGGTGCAGGGCCCGTTGGTTTGTATTGCCACCACCAACAAAAACGTGCGGGAAAACCAGACCTTTTTACGATTCACCGGTCATTTTGCTGCCTGCGGCTGCCCGGTGCCCTCCATCCTGGCCGTGAGTAAGGATGAACGTATTTATCTGCAGGAAGACCTGGGGGATGTGTCGCTGTTGCAGGAACTGGAACGGCAGGGTTACACCGATGCGGTGTACGCCTTGTTTCAGCAAAGTCTGCAGCAACTGGCGCATATGCAGATCAGGGGCCATGATCAGTTTAACTACGAGTGGTGCATCACCTCGCAGGAGTTTGGCAAGCAGGCCATCCTGGCCGATTTGCTGTACTTCAAATATTATTTTCTCGACACCCTTAAAATACCGTACGACAAAGAGCGGCTGGTGGATGATTTTGAAGTGCTGAGTATTTACCTCGCCCGGGTAGACCACAAGTATTTTATGTTCCGCGATTTCCAGAGCCGCAACATCATGGTGCGGAACGGGCACGTGCATTTTATCGATTACCAGGGCGGCATGAAGGGAGCCATTCAATACGATGTGGCCTCCCTGCTCTGGCAGGCCAAGGCCGAGTTGTCCGGCGAATGGAAAAACGGGTTGCTGGAATATTACATGGATTGCGTGGAGAACGTGCTGCAGGCAAAAATTGACCGGAACCGCTTTGTGAGCCAGTACAACGGGTATGTACTGATCCGCCTGTTACAGGTGCTGGGCGCTTACGGTTTCCGTGGCCTGTTTGAGCGAAAAGCCCATTTTCTCACCAGCATACCGCTGGCACTGCGCAACCTCAAATGGTTTTTGCAGAACAAACAGGTGGGTATCAGTATTCCCGAGTTTGAACGCCTGCTGGCGCTGGTGGTGGAAGATGCGGTCATCGCCCGCTTTGAACCACCCCGCGCCGCGCCCGACACACCGCTGAGCATACGCATCAACAGTTTTTCCTATAAAACCACCGGTATTCCGCCCGATGAGTCGGAAAACGGGGGGGGCTTTGTGTTTGACTGCAGGGGTATTCTGAATCCCGGCCGGATAGAAGAATACAAACAACTCACCGGCCGCGACAAGCCCGTGAAGGATTTCCTGGAGCAGCAGACCCAGATGCCGGTTTTTCTCAACAGCGTATACAATCTCATTGATCTCACCGTGGAAGATTACATGCGGCGTGGTTTTTCGGATCTGCAGGTGAGTTTTGGCTGCACCGGCGGGCAGCACCGCAGCGTGTACGCTGCCGATGCGCTGGCCCGCTACCTCCGCAATAAGTACGGGGTGAAAACAGATGTGCGTCACCTGGTGCAGGATGCCAAAAACTGGAACAACTCACAAGCCTGAGTATGGAATCCTCACGGGCGGGCGCACAAAAGATGAGCATATGAAATACCCGCGAGCGGAAGCAAACAGCTGGTACGAAAGATCACGGGTCGTACTATATGGCCGCTGACAACTGTTAAAATGATAACATGAAATGCCCACGGGCGGATGCGTACGGCCGGAACGCAAGATCATTGGGCATTCCATTTGGCCATTAAAAACCAGCCGCCAAAGGCGGCGCACTAAAGAATATTCAAATGAAAGCCATGATTTTTGCCGCGGGGCTCGGCACCCGTTTCAAACCCTGGACCGATCAGCATCCCAAAGCGCTGGCCCTGGTGAACGGCACACCGCTGCTGCAGCGCAACATCGAATACCTGCAGCAATACGGCATAACCGATGTGGTGGTGAATGTGCATCATTTTGCCGACCAGGTGATCGAAGCCGTGGAGCGCAGCAAGGGCTGGGGCAGCCGCATCACCATCAGCGATGAACGGGGTGAACTGCTGGAGACCGGCGGCGGCTTGCTCAAAGCCCGTTCCCTGCTGGAATCAGAAGTGCCGTTTCTGACCCTCAACGTGGACATCCTCACCAACCTCAACATTCATGCCCTGCTGCAGTTTCACCGGCATCACCAGCCGCTTATTTCATTTGGGGTTACCAACCGTCTCACTTCCCGCAATTTCCTGTTTGATTCCGAACATCGCCTTTGTGGCTGGCGCAACCGTACCACGGGTGAAGAACGTATTTCCATCTCCAAGCCGGGTTTGGTGGAACGGGCCTACAGTTGCGTGGTGGTGATGGAGCCCCGGGTGTTTGGATTGATCCGGCAACAGGGGAAATTTTCCATTACCGACACCTACCTGGATCTGGCAGCTGAGCACGTGATCCTGGGCTATGAACACAGTGGCGACCTGCTGGTGGATGTGGGAAAGCCGGAGAGTGTAGCGGTGGCGGAGGCGATGTTTTCTTAATAGAAGACCTATGAGGTTTGCAGCACAACAAAGGCAGCCCGGCAAACCTCATAGGTCTCATCTTTTACACTTTAATATAAATCTTCCTCCGGTCCAACCAATAGCAAATAGCCCAATACATGACAATCATACTCACCGCATAGAAGAGCGAACCATTCTCCGGGATACCCGGAATCTGTTTGCAGATTGTATCGTAGTACCAGCCAAAGGGGCTGAGATAACGGGGCGAGCCATCAGGGGTAAAGCCGTTGGGGATGCGGATCAGGCCCAGCAGCCGTGGTAAAAAGCCGCTCAGTACAAAAATGAACAACGGATTTTTCCCGAACACATCAAAAAAGCGGGTCCACCATCCGCGAACCTGCCGGAACTCAACCAGGTAGATGAGGGTGGCAATGGTATAGATGGCCAGGCCGGTGGTATACAGGGTATAGGAACTGGTCCAGATTTTTTTGTTGATGGGGAAAACGGCCCCCCAGGCCAGCCCGGCAACCGACAGTACGGTGGCGGCCACAAAAAGGCCGGTTACCATTTCATAGGTCTTGCCTTTCTGCTGGATGTAGTCGCCCACCAGGTAACCAAAGATGACCTGGGCGATGGCGGCGAAACTGCTCATCAGGCCCTCCGGGTCGAAGGGAACCCCCTCCCCCTTGTACAGGTGGGCGGCACCCAGGATGGCTTTGTCCAGTTCCGTTCCAAACCAGCCCTGCAGGCTGTAGGGGTCCCCCGGTGTTCCGGCCCACAGGCAGAGCACCCAGTAAAACAATAACAAAACACCGGCGGCCACAAAGGCGCCCCGGGGCTTCAGGTAATACACCAGAACGGATGCAAAAAAGTAACAGAGGGCGATGCGTTGCAGTACACCCATGATACGGATATTTTCCAGTGTCTTGAAAATCAATTTGTTATCGCTCCATTTGACAAACGGGCTCCAATGGAGCAACAGTCCGATACTAAAGATGAGAACAGTGCGTTTTAGTACTTTCCGCCAGAATGGGCCGGGACCGCCTGCCTGCAGCCGGGGCATCACAAACGCCATGGCGTTTCCAACGGCAAACAGGAAAAAGGGGAATACCAGATCGGTGGGGGTGCAGTCGTGCCAGGGAGCGTGCTTGAGCGGAGCGTACATGTGCGACCAGGAGCCGGGGTTGTTGACCAGGATCATCAGGGCCACGGTGGCGCCGCGGAAGACGTCGAGGGAGTAGAAACGTTGTTGCAAGCAGGTAGTTTGAAGATTTTAAATTAAGAAAGTTCCGTGATTGTGGCTGTACAGCAGGCGATAAATTTTCGGAATACGGGTTTCTATGTTCCTTTTTTTACAAAAGGCAGCAGGCGGCAGGACGAGTGGCCGTCAACGCAGGGATAAAGCCGTTAAAACCATATATTTGCAACCAAACTGAACAGGCGCCGCCTGTTGTATGCACGATGATCGTATTAACGGAGCAACCACAGCTAACAGGGTCCGTACGGACAATAAGGATTTACCAATAAAGGGTAACGGACCCACGGGTTCGTTTACCCTTTTTTTTATATTATGTATTAATCCAGTTGCTCAGTTCTATTGAATAAATGGGACTGAGAAAGCGAAGCTTTTGCCCCAAAATGTCTGAAACAAAAAACTGGTACGTTGTTTATACCAAACCCCGCTGGGAGAAAAAGGTCAGTGGCCTGATTGCCCGCAAAGGGTTGGAGGTGTATTGCCCGCTCAACAAAGTGCGGCGGAGATGGAGCGACCGCTACAAAGTGGTGGAAGAGCCCTTGTTTAAGTCGTACGTTTTTGTGCACATAGCGGAGGAAGATCAGATCCGCATCCGCCTTACCGACGGGGTTGTGAACTTTGTATACTGGCAGGGTAAGCCGGCCGTGGTGCGCCCGGAAGAAATCCAGGTGATCCGCCGGTTTCTGAAAGAGTACGAAGATGTGGTGGCCCGGCCGCTGGGGGTTACGCCCGGTCAGCGTGTGCGCGTGAAAACGGGTGTGCTGATGGACAGTGAAGGCCTGGTGGTGAAAGTGTGGAACCAACGCGTGTATGTACAGTTGGAAGCACTGGGATATGAACTATCGGCCCAGTTTGAAAAAACCAACCTCGAACCAGTTTTATAAACGAACGGGGCAGCGGGCAGGCTGCATCTTATAATTTAAAATCATGCGCTACATCGTCATTACCAGTCTGTTGATTTTTCTTCTGGCATCCTGTGTGACTTCGGAGAAGTTGCGGAAGGAAATCGTGTATTTCAACGAGGGATTGGATTCTTCCAAACTCGGCCAGTACCAGTTGGTGGAACCCGTGATCCAGAAGGGGGACCTGTTACAGATTTCCATTTCCTCCCGTAGTTCTTCTTCCAATCTGCTTTTTAGTCAGAACTACGCGCCTTCCAGTACGGGGACGCAGCAAACCGGTGCAGTATTGCAACAGAGCAGCCCGGCCGCATTGGGTTACCTCGTGGATATTACCACCGGCGATGTAAAGTTGCCCTTGCTGGGCACCATCCGGGCCGATGGCATGACCAAGCAACAGTTGGAGCAGGAAATCATACAGCGTAGCGCCGAGTACCTGCGGGAACAGCCGATTGTGAACATCCGGTACCTGAACTTCCGGGTTACATTCCTGGGCAGTGTGGGACAGCCAGGCACCAGGATTTTTGATTCAGAACGTGTATCATTTTTGCAGGCCCTGGGGGAAGTAGGCGGCATCGTGCCGGGCGGGAACCTGAAAGAGATTCTGTTGTTCCGGGAGCAGAACGGTAAGCGGACCATGCATAAAATTGATCTGACCAATGGTGACTTTTTCAACTCAGGTAATTACTACCTCAAGCAAAACGATGTGGTGTATGTAAGTCCCACTGACCGGCAGCTATTTGCGTCTGACGTTTCGGCACAGCGCAGGCTCCAGTACCTCAACCTGGCTTTTGGAGTGGCAAATATCATTTTTATTTTAGTTAATATTTTACGTTAATCGCATCAGGATGAACCCAATGGACAACGAACAGCAACAGGCAAACCAGGAAGGCTCACGATTACTGACCTTCAAGGAAATCCTGTTTAAATACATTTCACACCTGCCCCTGTTTTTCTTTTCACTGGGGATTGCACTGATTGTGGCCTGGGCCTATCTCCGTTGGGCTACCCCTGTTTACAGTGTCTCATCCAGTATGATCGTAAAACAGGAGACGGCCGCTAACATCAAGGGAACGGATAAGTTCAGCAGCATTTTCGATGTGGGCGATAAGCTCAATATGCAGGATGAAATGGAACTGATCAAATCCAAAGAATTCAACATTCGTGTGGTGGAGGCATTACGACTGAACAATGTGTACATTGAGCATGGGAAAGTTAGGAGCAGTGAGGTGTATAAGTACATTCCTTTCCGGGTTGAAGTGGTGCAGCTTTCCGACAGTGGCCGTTATTACTCCTTTGATCTGCAATTGGTGGACAACAACAGTTTCCTCCTGGGAAAGGAAAGCAAGCCGCGGAATTTTTACAGCAACATCGAAACCGGTGGTGGTGTATTCCGGATTATTCCTGATCCGTCTATTACCCGCGAAGATGTGGCCGGCCGGAAATTCACCTACCGCTGGATGCCGTCCAAAGCGGCTGCCGGCCAGATTTCCGGTGCCCTGAACATCGCACAAAAAAACCGGAACTCCAGTGTATTGACACTCACGCTCCAGACATTGAACCCGGAAAAAGGAATTGATATCCTCAACCAGGTGATGAAGGAATACGAAGAGTTCAGCTACGACGACAAGAGCCGGATTGCATCCAATACCATGCGTTTTATTAACGAGCGTCTGGCGAAACTGGAAGTGGAGCTGGAGTCCGTGGAAGGCGATTTACAGGGGTTCAAGAAAAAGTACCAGTATATAGATCTGGAGCAGCAGTCGGAAGGATACCTGACCAAAATGAATGCCGCCGATGATGAATTGCGAAAGCAGGAAGTGCAGCTGCGCATTCTCACCCTGCTGGAAGACTATGTGAAAGATAAATCCAACGCGTTTAACCTCACACCCACTAATCTGGGTATCGCAGATCCCACCCTTACCTTCCTCGTGGCGGAATACAACCGCTTGATCCTGAAACGGGAAACGGAACTGCAGGTAAACCTGCCCGGAAACCCGGTAATCAGGGAGGTCGAAATGTCAATTGAGAAAACCCGTACAGCCATCCTTGAAAATCTGAAAAACATCCGGAAATCCTATATCATAACCCGCAACGAGATGGAGCGGCAAAGCACAAGCGCCCGCAATGAAATGTTTGAGTTGCCGGAAAAAGAAAGCCAGATACGTGAAATAAAACGACAGCAGGCGATTAAGAACGAATTATTCACGTTCTTGCTGCAGAAGCGGGAAGAGACAGGTATTCAATTAGCGTCCACAGTTTCCAATGCACGGGTATTTGCGGAGGCAGAGGGAAGCAGTTTACCGGTGCTCCCCAAGCGGAACAATGCCTATACGCTTGCTCTGTTCTTTGGTTTGCTGCTGCCGGTCATTATCATACTGATCAAAGACATGATGAATGACAAGGTGACCACCAAAAACGACATTACCCGCATTACCAGAATGCCCGTGATTGGAGAACTGGGCCATAACGATAAAGAGCATACGCTGGTGGTGGTGAAAAACAGCCGAACCATCCTGGCCGAGCAATTCCGGATCATCCGTTCCAACCTGCTTCCCTTCCTGAAGAAGGACCGGACGCCCGTGATTCTCATCACCTCATCTTTCAGCGGGGAAGGAAAATCCTTCGCCGCCACCAACCTGGCTGCTTCCATTGCCTTAACCGGAAAGAAAACCGTTATCCTGGAATTTGATTTACGGAAACCCAAAGTTCTTACCGGGTTGAACATGCCCCGTTCCCTGGGAATCACTCACTTTGTGGTGGGTAAAACGCCTTTTGAGGAATTACCGGTACCTGTCCCCGAACATGAAAATTTGTACGTTATCGGTTGCGGACCCACGCCTCCCAACCCCTCTGAAATGTTGCTGGATCCCCGGATTAAAGAATTGTTCGAACACCTGCGGAATCATTTTGATGTGGTGATTGTGGACTCAGCCCCCATTGGCCTGGTGAGCGACTCCTTCACACTCGGCATATATGCCGATGCCACTTTGTTCCTTGTCCGCCAGCGGTACACGTACAAAAAGCAGCTGCAATTGCTGGAGGAACTGTACCAGCAGAAAAAGTTTGCCGCCCCCTCCATCATCGTAAACGACATTAATGTGGAGGGCTACAACAGCTACTATGGCTACGGTGGCTATGGCTATGGCTATGGTTACGGCTACGGCTACGGCTATGGCTATTACGATGAAGAGAACAGCCGGAAGAAATGGTGGCTGCAGGTGCTGAAGCTTGTTGGTCTCAAATAAATCCTATGTGCCGCATCGCAGGAATTTTTAATCCCCGGGAAGCCAGCCTAAATTACCAGATCACCCATATGCGGGATGCCATGCAGCATGGCGGGCCGGATGATGCCGGTATCTATCTGCATCCCCAATTGCCCCTGGCCTTGGGTCACCGGCGGCTCTCGCTTATTGACCTGAGCGCGGCAGGTCACCAGCCCATGCATTTTGAAGAGCGGGGACTCACGGTCGTATTCAACGGGGAAATCTATAATTACAAGGAACTCCGGTCTACACTCATTCATTACGGGTATACCTTCCGGAGCGACAGCGATACAGAGGTCATTCTCAAAGCCTATGCACAATGGGGTGTGGAGGCCTTTGAATATTTCAATGGCATGTTTGCCCTGGCCATCTGGGACAACCAGCGGCAGCAGTTGGTACTGGCCCGTGACCATGCAGGGATCAAGCCCCTGTACTACTACCTGGACGGAGAGACACTTTATTTTGCATCTGAAATCCGTGCATTCAGCGCTTGTGGAAAGACCTTTGCGGAAAATAAGAAGTGGAAGTCGGCTTTTCTGGCCTTTGGCCACCTGCCGGAACCTGTAACCACGCTCGATGCGGTGGTACCATTGGAAAAAGGAACCGCCCTTGTGATCCAATTACCGGATCTGACGGTTAAAAAGCATCGCTTTTTTTCTTGGGATTTTAATCCCGTTCTCAAAAGCGAAGAAGATGCCCTGCAACTGATCCGTCAAACCCTGGACGCTGCCGTAGAAAGGCACCTTGTTTCCGATGCGCCTCTGGGACTCTTTCTCAGCGGTGGTATTGATTCCAGTTTGCTGACCATTCTGGCAGCCAAATACATCCCGGATCAATTGCACACCCTTTCCATTATTTTCCAGGAACAGCAGTTTTCCGAAGAACGGTTTCAGCAGGTTGTCATTGAGAAAACCGGCGCCCGGCATCGTTCCTTCCTGGTAACACGTGATATTTACAATGCCCAGCTCAGTGATGCCATGCAGGCGATGGATCAGCCATCACTCGATGGGATCAATACTTATTTTATTTCGCGTTATGCCCGGGAATATGGCTTGAAGGCAGTATTATCGGGCCTGGGAGCCGACGAACTGTTTGGTGGTTATCCTTCTTTTCACAATCACCGGAAAATTGACCTGATCCGTCATATGCCCGACGGATTGCTGAAATCGCTCCAGCACCTACCCGATCACCGCATGCGTAAGTTGAGTTATGCAGGAATCAACAACGCAGCAGCCGAATACCTTGTTTATCGCGGCATCTTCACCCCCCTTGCTATTGCCGCGCTGCTTGATGCAAATGAAAAGGAAGTGCTGGATAACCTGGAGGAAATCAGTTCACATTACGATGTCGGCAATTTGCAGAACGGCAACCGGGTGAGCTGGTTTGAGACGAATTTCTACATGCAGAATCAGTTGCTGAAAGACTCCGATTACATGAGCATGTGGCACGGACTGGAGATACGGGTGCCCTTCCTGGACAAGGAGCTCATGCTGATGGCGGCGCAGATAGATCCAGCGTTGAAATTCAGCAGGGAACTACCCAAGTATCTCCTGGTGAAGTCGTTCGAAAATGAGCTGCCGCAAGCGATCTGGAAGCGGAAAAAGCAGGGATTTACCTTCCCGTTTGAAGGGTGGTTGAAAGACAATGACTACACCAAGCCCAACACCTCCGATGAACAGCGGCTTTACACGGCCTTCCGGAACCGGAAGGTCTCCTGGGGTCGTTATTGGTGCGCCTTACTGATGAATCGCTTTTCGGAAAAAATGGTACATGCTGCGGCCTGATCGCTACCGTTTGTTGCTGCTTTCTGCATTTTCGTACCAGGGGGGTATTGAAAAATTCAACCGCGCCTTGATGAAGGCGTTTACTGAACTGGGGCTGACGGGCAGGCTTTCTGCCAGCGCAGCTGTACTGCACGATCAACATTCCCCGGATGAGCGATACACAAACCGGAACACATTTCGCTTTTATAAGGGAAGCATCCCCCGCTTTCTGCTGGACCAATTTTATCGTTTTGCACGTGTGGATGTTTTAGTGCTGGGACATGTGAACCTGGCAATTGCAGGTCTTTTATACAAATGGTTGTTTCCGTCCCGCAAGCTCATGGTGGTTTGTCATGGCATTGAAGTGTTTAATCCGTTGCAGGGATTACGCAGCCGGATATTGCGAAAGGCCGACCGGCTGCTGGCTGTAAGCGGGTACACCCGCACACAACTGATGGAAGTACATAATATTCCCGCAGAAAAAATCAGCATATTTCCCAATACGCTGGATCCTTATTTTGAACTTCCGGAAAATTTTGTCCGTCCGGACTATCTCTGTGAGCGGTATGGGATTGATGCGGCTGACCGGGTCCTCTTTACCCTCACCCGGCTGAATGCAAAGGAAGGGTACAAGGGATACGACCGTGTGCTCCGGATTCTGCCTTCACTACTGGCAAAGGGGTTGCCGGTTAAGTACGTGATTGCCGGTAAAGCGGATGAAGACGAATCGCTCCGGTTGCAGGAGCTGATCCGCGATCTCCGGTTAGAAGATCAAGTTATTATCACCGGGTTTGTTCCGGATGAAGAAATTACCGATCATTTTCTGCTGGCCGATGCGTATGTCATGCCCAGCAAGGGGGAGGGTTTTGGTATCGTTTTCATTGAAGCCATGGCCTGCGGGCTTCCGGTGATTGCCGGTAATAAAGACGGCAGCACGGAGGCTTTACAACACGGCAAATTAGGACTGCTGGTAGATCCCGATAGCCCGCAGGAAATCGAAGACGCTGTTATCCGCGCCCTGCAGCAGCCCCGGGATCCGGAGCGTATCCGCAACGAAATGCTGGAGCATTTTTCCTTTGACCGGTTCCGGCAACGGTTGCAGGAAGTTCTTTTTTAACGCATGAATCCTGTACGTTTTTTACTGGTTGGATGTGGTGCCATTGGCGAAAGGCATGCAAAGCTGGCCGCTGAAAGGGGGCAGCTCGTAGCGGTATGTGATGTGGATGAAAAAAGACTGAAAGTTTTTACCAGGAACTACAGCTGCTACGGCTACACGTTGCTCAGCGATATGCTCCGTAGCGAAACGGCTGATGCCCTGCTGGTATGCACCCCCAACGGATTGCATGCGGTACACAGTATCGCGGGACTGAAAGCCGGATTGCATGTGCTCTGCGAAAAGCCCATGGCCATCCGTCTGGTGGATGCGAAGAAGATGATTGCTGCTGCCCGAAAGGCTAAGCGGCACCTGCTGATTGTAAAGCAGAACCGCTACAACCCGGCCGTGGTAGCTGTAAAGCAATTGCTCAACAAAGGCAGACTCGGCTCCATCAGCAGCATCCAGGTCAATGGTTTCTGGAACCGTCCGGCCCGCTATTATCAGCAGAGTCCCTGGCGGGGCACAAAGGTATTGGACGGTGGTACACTCTACACCCAGTTCAGTCATTTCGTGGACCTGCTCTACTGGTTCTTTGGTCCTTTGAAGCAGGTACAGGGTACCTTATCTAACCGCCTGCATCATGGTATAATTGAAACAGAAGATACCGGTGTATTCAGTTTCATCACAAAGCAGGGCGTTCCTGGTGTCTTTCATTACAGTGTTAACAGTGCCCGGAGGAATTACGAAGGTTCCCTCACGATACTTGCGGAGAAGGCTACGATCAAGATCGGCGGCCCCTATCTGAACTGCATTGAATACCAGGAACCGGTGCTGGTCAACGCAAATCAACTGAGTGGCGCCAATAAAGCCAACCGGTACCCTGGTTACGAGGGCTCCATGAACAATCACGCCCTGGTGTACGATGCCTTTCTGCAGGTGCTTGCCGGAAAAAAGAAAGACTACCTTTCCGGCGAAGAGGGATTGCACACAGTGGCGATGATTGAACAGATGTATAAGGCGGGGCGAAAGAGTACTAAAGCCGTTAGCCCGACAAAAACATCGCTACCCCCCCTAAACCTCTAAACCCCTAACCCCTTAAACCTTCAAACCCCTCAACCTCCCATGTCGTCCTTCCGTCTTCGCGAAATCTCCCTCCGCCACATCACTTGCGGCAGTAACGTGGAGATTGTGGAGCCTTGCAATCTCTACGAATGTACACTGGGCGATGATTGTTTTGTTGGGCCGTTTACCGAAATACAGAAGGGAGTGGTGATTGGAAGAAACTGTCGTATCCAATCACATAGTTTTATTTGTGAAGGGGTTGCAATCGGAAACGATTGTTTCATTGGTCACGGTGTGATGTTCATCAATGATACGTTCAGTGAGGGTGGTCCTGCCAGGGGTGATCAGTCGAAATGGAAAAAGACCAACATCGGTAACCATGTGTCCATCGGAAGCAATGCCACTATTCTGCCGGTTAATATTTGTGACCATGTGGTGATTGGTGCCGGTGCTGTAGTGACGAAGGATATTACGGAGGCGGGAGCGTATGCGGGCAATCCAGCAAGAAGGGTTTAGATGGGTTTAGAGGTTTAGGACGGCCTGACGGCTGGTTTTAGAGGTTCAGGGTATAGCCTGTTGGCCTTAGTTGAGAAGTTTAGAAGTTTAGGAGTGCTGACTCAAAATTGATGTATTGTGGAATTCTGCGCCTATACATTTGAAAAACCGGAAGTATGGAAGGACGCACGGGAGTTGGTGAAAATGATTTACCGGTTAAAGGGAAATTTTCCTCCATCTGAATTGTATGGACTCACTTCACAGATGCGGCGGGCTGCTGTGAGTATAAGTTACAATCTGTCCGAAGGCAGTGGGCGCACCCATTCAAAGAAACAGGCGCATTTTTACCAGATTGCATATTCGGGTTCTATTGAATTACTGAATGAATTGATTCTGAGCCTTGACCTGGCGTACATAACTTTTGGTGAATACCAATAGGCATGGCTGCTGACGGAAAAAATCAACCGCCAGATTACCCAGCTAAGAAAAAATGCAAATAATAACGACGGCCGTTACAGCTGACTAAACCCCTAAACCAAACTAAACCTCTAAACCATTCATGAATCATTATAATGTAAACGATGAAATCTGGGACCTTGAAATCAAACCGAAGGTGTCTCTTTTTGATCTGAATTTGAATGAAGTTTGGCGCTACCGCGACCTCATGCTCCTTTTTGTACGCCGTGATTTTGTGGCTCAGTACAAGCAAACCGTTCTGGGTCCGTTGTGGCATTTTATTCAGCCGGTATTCACTACGCTGGTCTTTTTAATGGTGTTTAACCGTATTGCTAATATTCCCACCGATGGAATTGAGCCGGTCCTGTTTTATATGAGTGGTATAACCCTTTGGAATTATTTTTCGGCCTGTTTCCTGGCCACTTCCAATACGTTTGTTGCTAATGCAGGCATTTTCGGGAAAGTCTATTTTCCCCGTTTGGTACTCCCTGTCTCTGTGGTCATTTCAAATATCGTGCGCTTTGGGATACAGTTTCTGCTCTTTCTGGCAGTTTTGCTGTTTTATGTTGCTTTCCGGGGGATGCCGTTTTATTTTGGATGGAGCTGGTTGCTGATTCCTTTACTGGTGTTAATAATGGCCGGTACAGGGTTGGGATTAGGGATTATTATTTCTTCGGTTACCACCAAGTACCGCGATTTTACCGTACTCATTGGTTTTGCAGTGCAGTTATTGATGTATGCGACGCCGGTAGCTTATCCCAGTTCCTTCCTGACGCAGAATAGCTATGGCTGGGTAGTGAGCTGGAATCCGCTGAGCCCTTTGATTGAAGGTTTCCGGTATGCAGTATTTCATACCGGCAGTTTTGATATGAGCAGCCTCTTATACAGTATCGGATTTATGGTGGTGGTACTGCTTATTGGCAGTGTTACTTTCAACCGGGTGGAACGGACATTTATGGATACCGTGTAATTGTTTCAGATTGTACCATTTATTAAAAATCTTTTTTTGACATCTTTGAGAACGGTTCTACTAAACCCCTAACCCCCTAAACCTCAAAATCTTCTCAACTTCTATACAAACCAATGAATACTGTCATAAAAGTCGAAAACCTCTCAAAACAATACCGGCTCGGTTCTGTTAGCACCGGTACACTGAGTCACGACCTGAATCGCTGGTGGCATCGGGTACGTGGTAAGGAGGATCCCTATTTGATGATAGGTGAGTCAAACGACCGGGCAACAAAAGGCAATAGCGAATACGTGTGGGCGCTGCGGGATATCAATTTTGAAGTGAAGCACGGGGAGGTGTTAGGAATTATTGGCCGCAACGGTGCCGGTAAGAGCACCTTGCTGAAAATATTAAGCCGCACCACGGCGCCCACTACGGGCAGCGTAAAAATCAAGGGTCGCGTGGCCAGTCTGCTTGAAGTGGGAACCGGGTTTCATCCGGAACTTACCGGCCGGGAAAATATTTTTTTAAACGGAGCGATTCTGGGTATGACTAAAAGGGAGATTGCCCGCAAGTTTGATGAAATTGTGGATTTTGCCGGTGTTGAAAGATATGTGGATACACCAGTGAAGCGCTATAGCAGCGGGATGTATGTACGCCTTGCTTTTGCCGTAGCAGCGCACCTGGAACCTGAAATTCTGATTATTGATGAGGTACTGGCAGTAGGCGATGCGGAGTTTCAAAAAAAATGTCTTGGAAAAATGAAGGATGTGAGCGTCAAGGAGGGGCGAACCGTTCTTTTTGTTAGTCATAATATGGAGGCTATTAAAAATATCTGCTCACGTGGAATTCTGTTACAACATGGTCGGCTGACGGATGATAACGAAGTGCTACCGCTGGTTGACAATTATCTGAGATTGGTTCAGAAAAATGAGATAATAATCAATGAGCAGATCTTTACCGGCGAAGGTTGTCAGATTGGGCAAACAAGAATTATTACAGATAGCGACATCATTACCAATGGAGATGAATTGATCATTCAAACTCAGTTCAGCAGTTATGATGATAAGGCTTACTCTGTTATTCTTGGAGTTAACAGAAACGAACAGGTATCTTTTCTGGCAACTTCTTTTTTCAGGGAAGAAATCCCCGGAAATGGCAAGTATGAAGTTCGCTTCAGAATTCCGCCTTATTTATTAAATCCGGGGTACCACACCATCGATATCAAAATCGTAGATGATACGGGTAATTTTACCGCCTACCTGCATGCTGAAGAAGTTCTTGCTTTTACTGTATTTGATGATAATGTCAGGAGGGGAAATAAGTATAATAAAGCATGGGGTGGGGCAGTTTCTCCTCTGTTAGAAATTGATTGGCAAAAAATATAAGATAGTATGTTGAATACATTTCTGCTACGACTTCTGAAGAATAAAGGGTACCATATTTTTTCAGATGCTGTTTTTAAAAGAAATTACCGGAGCCGCAGTGAATTTAATCCGCTTGAACAATTGTTTTACGAGCGGTTACATCCGGACTTTTTCTACATACAGATCGGGGCAAATGATGGTGTGAGCTTTGATCCTATTTTCAGATTAATCAGCGAAGAAAAGGTAAGGGGTCTGGCGCTTGAGCCGCTCCCGGATATTTTTGAGAAGTTGAAAGTCAACTATGCCGGTCAGCCGCAGGTAACGCTGGTTAACAAAGCTTTGCATAATGAAGAAAAGGCGATGACCTTGTATCGGGTTAATCAGGCGTTGAAAAAGTATCCTGATTGGACCAAAGGCACAGCATCGTTCAATAAAGCCCATCACGAGAAAAGCGGAATTGATCCTGCAGATATTGTGGAAGAAAAAGTATCCTGCATCAGTTGGGGTGAATTGTTAAAATCCTATTCCGTACAGCATGTGGATCTGCTGCAAATTGATACAGAGGGATATGATTATCATATCATCCGTATGATAGATTTTGAACAACTTGCTCCATCTATAATATCCTTTGAACATGGGTTACGGGATGGGGTAATGACCTGGCAGCAATTTCACGAAATAGAGGAGTTGTTGGTGCGAAACAACTACAATCTCATCGTATTGAAGCATGATGCTATTGCATATAAACGGCTGGATGGTTAAGGAGTATTATAAATTCTGATAATAGCATGAGCTTCAAAGAGAATATTTTAGTTACCGGTTCAAGTGGCTTTATAGGATTTCATCTTACCAGGCGTTTGCTGGAGGAGGGATATGCTGTTACCGGTGTAGATAATCATAATGACTACTATGACGTTGGTCTTAAAGAAGACCGCCTGGCTCTTCTAAGTTCTTATCCTGGATTTACCTTTGTTAAAGCAGATATTGCCGATCGTTCAGGAATTGAGACTCTGTTTAAGAAAGTTCAATTCAGTTGTGTATTTCACCTTGCCGCCCAAGCCGGCGTACGTTACAGTCTGCAGCATCCGGAATCCTACGTACACAGTAATCTCCAGGGTTTTTTTGAAATTCTTGAATTGTCGCGGTTATACCGTGTACCGCGTTTTTATTTTGCTTCTTCCAGTTCTGTATACGGGAATTCGAATGAAGTTCCCTACCGGGAAGATGCGGTTGTCGATGAGCCGGTCAGTTTTTATGCTGCCACCAAGCGGGCCAACGAATTGATGGCATACAGCTATGCACAGTTATACCCGCTGCATATACGTGGCTTTCGTTTTTTTACTGTATACGGTCCTTATGGACGACCCGACATGGCCTATTTTTCATTTACCCGAAACATAGACGAAGGCCATACGATCCAATTGTTTAACAATGGTAACCTGATGCGGGACTTTACCTACATTGATGATGTTGTGGATGGACTAATGGGTGTATTCCGCAAGGATGAAATGACGCTTCTGCCCGGTAGTTCGTACGAGATTTTTAACATCGGGAATAATCAACCAGTTACTTTGGGCTATTTTGTAGCTGTTCTGGAAGGTTTTCTGGAAAAGATGGCGCAGGTTGAATATGTTCCCATGCAGGCGGGTGATGTGTATGCTACCTATGCCGATCTCTCCCGCATTCAGACATTCACGGGTTTTCAACCGCGGACAGGTATTGAGGAGGGACTCGGCAAATTTGTTGATTGGTACCGCTCTTATTACAGGCAAAGGACCTCCTGATCGGGTAACTATTTAATGGTACAGAAATTAAAAAAATTAATGAGGGGCTTCCTGTTGATGGTATCACTGGCGGCCGTACTCTTTTTGCTGCTGATCCGGCGTGGCAGGTCAAAGCGCGTATTGCTGCTTGCACAGCATATTCATGTTGGCGGTACTTCTTCTTATTTCCGGGCGCTCTGCTCCTATTTTACTGAGCGGGGTTACGAGGTGCAGTTTCTTCTGCGCCGCCGCGAATTTACCCCAGAGATAAGTTCTTTTTTAAAACAGTTTCCGCATTCCTGGCATTTTGTTGATCATGAGCTGGATCACATTGAATACTGGTACGACCGGAAACATATACTCCGGTTCTATTTTCTCAACGACTTTTTGAAACAAGCACTGATCCTTGGCCGCTTAGTATTGAAGTCAAGGTCATCAATGCTTTTTGTTTCCAATGCTTATCCGGGCGACTTATTCCCGGCTTTTCTTTTACCCATGCAGATCCGATTTGTGATTCATTCCATGCCCTGGGGACGTTTGGATAGAGGGAACAGGTACCTGCTGGAAAAGATGATTCGTTTCTTTCCCCGTCACGTACGATTCACTACAGTGTCGGCATTTGCGAAGAACCGCATTTTGGAGCACTGGAAGGTAAAAGGGTTGCAGGATCAGATAACTTATCTCTACAATTTTTCACCACTCGGTAACGAGGCCCATTATTACCCGGCGCGCAGTCACAAATATGTAACTGTACTGACAGCCGGAAGCGTTATTGACACCAAGAATCCTTCACTGTGGATTCGTGTGGCAGTGGCATTAATTGAAAGGCATCCCGGGTTAAGTTTTGTTTGGGCGGGTGATGGAAAAGAGTTGAATGAGTGCAGAAGCCGCGTTTCGGGCTTACCGGGAATAACTTTTATGGGCAAGGCTGACGATATGACCAGTATGTACAATCAGGCAGACATTTATTTTCAACCTAGTAAGTGGGAAAGCCAGGGGTTGGCTGTACTGGAAGCAATGAGTTTTGGCCTGCCTTGTGTAGTAACCTCAAACGGCGGAACGGCCGAAATGGTTGCAGATGGCGTTACCGGCATGGTTTCGGAACCGGATGATGAAGAGGGGTATACGCGACAGCTTGAAAAGCTGATCACCGATCCGGCAACCAGGCAGGACATGGGGAAACGGGCATTCCATCGCTACCGGCAGGAATTTTCGGTGGAACGTTGGTATGCCCGAATGGACGAACTAATTCAAGTCTGATTATCCGCTATGAATCTTTGTATCATCAGTGAATCACGGAGTGCCGAACGACCGGAGTCCTTTATCAAGGCACACAAGGAAATGCTGGACGGAAATGTTCATTTTTTATACGGAAGTACTTTACCCTTATTTTCTGAGAAAAGGGGAAGTCTGGCAAGGTATCCAGGATTATCCGAACGTTTTTTAATTGCACTTGGGTGCCGGAAGGCAGAGTCGCCGTTGATAAGCGGTCTGCGCCATTACCTGCAATCCGAAGGGATTGATATTGTATTAGCGGAATATGGTACCACTGGTGCACAGGTGTTCCCGGTTTGCCGGGCATTAGGTATACCTCTTGTGGTACACTTTCATGGGTATGATATCTCAAAAAAGGAGGTGCTGGAGTATCATCGTACTCTTTACCCCGAACTTTTTTCGTATGCTTCCGGAATTATTGCCGTATCGGAGGATATGCGGGAGGACCTGCTGGCGGCAGGTGCCCCGTCTGAAAAAGTTAGTGTAACGCCCTGCGGTCCCAATGATAAGTTTTTTCAGTTGCAACCGGACTATACAAGTAATACAATCCTGGCAGTGGGCCGGATGGTGGATAAAAAGGCGCCGTATTATACCATACTCGCTTTTCGTGAGCTGTTACAGGATTTTCCTTCTCTTCAACTGCGAATGATAGGAAGTGGATATCTTGAATACGCAATGCGTAACCTGGTTCAGGCATTATGCTTACAGGATAATGTGCATATTCAGGGTTGGGTTCAGCATGATGAAATTGAGCAGAACTATCAAAATGCGTTTTGTTTTGTGCAGCATTCAATTGTGGCCGGTGACGGTGATTGTGAAGGAACGCCGGTAGGGGTACTGGAGGCGTCAGCTGCCGGGTTACCTGTTGTATCCACCCGGCACAAAGGAATCAAGGATGTGGTACGGGAGGGCGTAACCGGCATCCTGGTGGATGAGCACGATGTACAAAGTATGACGAAGGCCCTGAAGAAACTGGCTGCTGACCGGGCTATGGCCGCCTCCATGGGTTTGGAAGGCCGGAACTTTGTTCAGGCCAATTTCAGTATGGAAAAACATATTAGTGTAATAAATCAGGTTGTAAGGCAGGCATTGAAGTGAAAATATTAATTCTCATTAATCGCTTTACGCTCGGTGGCGCACAACACCAGGCCTTGTTGCTGGCATCTTACCTGCATCGCCAGAAGAACTATGAGGTTGCTGTATGGGCTCTTGAAGGAGGAGGTGGTATGGAAGACCAGCTCAGGCAGGAAGGTATCCCTTATCGGGATGTACAATTTGACTTTACGCTTTTTTTTCGCTCCAGGTGGGGCAAGCTTCGTAGTCTGGTACCCTTTATACGTGCGGCCCGAAAAGAAAAATTTGAAATTTTTCTCCCTTTCACGCATTATCCGAATCTAGTGGCCGGCCTCACCTGGCGGTTTTCGGGGGTAAAAACCTGTTACTGGAATGATCGTGGGCAGATGCCCAATATTCCTGTTACGGGGATTGAACAGCTGGCATCCCGGATGGTGAAAAACTATATCACCAACTCTGAAGCCGGCAGGGGCTATCTGTCAGAAAGGCTCGGGATTCCCGCCGGAGACATACATGTAATTTTAAATGGATTTGTACCCCGGCCCCATGACCCGGAAAGTGACTTGCGTAACAGGCTGGGTATAAATAGTGCAAAGAACCTGGCTGTTATGGCGGCCAACTTTTATCCGCTGAAAGATCATATAACACTGATTCATGCGTGGGCCCGGGTAAAGCAGAAGTTCCCGCATTCGGTTCTCCTGCTCGCAGGTTATGCCCCGGATGAGAATATCCTTAATAAGGTAAAAGCGCAGGTGCTGGATCTGGGACTAGCTGAATCTGTTCGTTTCCTTGGTTCATACAGGAATATACCTGCTTTGCTGGAGCAGGCTGATCTGGGTGTACTTTCCACACACGGTGAAGGAACTTCCAATACATTGCTGGAATACATGTATGCCCGGTTACCGGTAGCGGCAACCGATTTGCCGGAAGTGCGGGAAGTGCTGCATCCTTTAAACAGAGGCTACCTTCATCCACCTCACGATGAATCCCGCCTTGCTGATACCATTATCCGGTTCTTTACCGATCCCAGCTTATCTAGCGAAGTCGGTGATCACAATAAAGATTTTGTTATAGAAAAATATAATCCAGAACGGATGTATCAGGCATATCATGACCTGTTCCAAGGCAGGAAATGAAACGGGTAAATGATCATATTTTTCACGAAATCGGATTTAAAGGTTAAATAGAGATGAGTTTAAAACCGATGGTTTCCGTAATAATTCCATGTTATAACCAGGGGGAGTATGTGATGGAAGCGATTGCCTCCGTACAGCAACAAACTTACAGCCACTGGGAAATTATTTTGGTGAATGATGGCTCCACTGATGAATATACGCTCGAACTTCTGCATAAGCTGGAACTCCCTGGTGTAAAAGTAATTCATACCACCAACCAGGGACTACCTGCTGCACGCAATAATGGAATTGCCCAGGCAAATGGCGACTACCTGTTGCCATTGGATGCGGATGATAAAATTGCGCCTACATATATGGAAAAGGCAATCAACATATTTCAACAAAATATGCAGGTTAAGCTGGTGTACTGCAGGGGAAGATATTTCGGTGGCAGGAGAGACCTGGTGCCTTTTAATAAAGATCCTTTTTCACTGAAGGATTTATTGTTGTATAATTTCATTTTTTGTTCGGCATTTTTTAAGAGGAATGATTTTGAGGCTGTGGGTGGATATTCGGTTAATATGCGGGCCGGTTGGGAAGATTGGGATTTCTGGATCCGTCTTTTGAAGGAGGGAGGAGATGTCTTTCAGATCCCGGAAGAATTGTTTTTTTACCGGTCAAAGGCGTCTTCAATGATTGAAGACGTAAAGCAAAATGATGCACTTCAACAAAAGCTGGGAGTCCAGTTGTTTAATAACAACAGGGAGGTGTATTTTTCAGTTTATGGTTCACCCCTGGAGGTATACCGGCAGTGGTATCAACTGAAGCAGGATCAAAGTACCATTGAGCAGGCAATGCAATCTGTTTATGCAACTGCCAGTTACAGGTTGGGGCACATTTTATTGTATCCTATTAAATTTCTGAAATATTTCCTGAAATAATGAGCTCTTCAGTACAGGTCATCATTCCCAATTACAATCACGCATCTTACCTGCTGCAGCGGTTAAAAACTGTTTCCGGGCAAACGTATGGGGCTTTTCAGGCTCATGTATTGGATGATTGTTCAACAGATGCCAGCAGGGATATTATCGACACGTTTGTAGTTGCTGACGCAAGGTTTTCCCGGAATTACAATTCGGTCAACAGCGGTTCCACTTTTAAACAATGGAACAAAGGTATTGCACAGGCAAAAGGAGATTATATCTGGATTGCCGAATCGGATGATGCGGCTGATGAGCATTTACTGGAATCACTTGTTAAAAAACTGGAGGAAAATCCAGAAACTGTACTTGCTTACTGCCAGAGTTACCGGATGAACCAGGATGGGGAAATTACCGGCAACTGGCAATCCTTTACCGATGAAATGGATGAGGAGCAATTTAAAGCAGATTTTATTATGGAGGGTAAGGAATACATACGGCGCTTTCTCATCCATCGCAATACGATTCCCAATGCCAGTGCCGTTGTTTTCAGAAAAGCGGTCTACGATCAGGCAGGAGGAGCGCCGGAGTCACTGCGTACCAACGGCGATTGGCTGGTCTGGCTTAAGATGCTTTGTCACGGCAAAGTGGCCTTTGTAGCGCAACCGCTGAACTATTTCCGCTACCACGGGTGCAGCGTAATTGCCAAACATAAACTGCATAACGATGAACAGGTTTACAAAGAGCAATATGATTACAGCATGCGTTCATTGTTTGAGTCGTTTGTAAAAAGGGAGCAAATCAGCTTGCCACCGGAGGTGTTACGCATCAACCGGCAATACATGCGGTTTGACAGTGGTAACAAAGGTTTGTTTTATTTGAAGCAAAGAAAATACATCAGCGGTTGGCGGGAAATATGCAACGCTACCTTTCAATGGCCTTTTCGGTTTGGCTATTTTAAAATGGCGTTGGGTTGGGTATGATTACAATTATTATTTGTTCCGTTAACCCTGATTATCTGGGGGCCGTAAAACAAAATATTGATGCCACCATCGGTGTGCTGTATGAATTACTGGCGGTGGATAACAGAAACAGCAGCAAGGGAATCTGCCAGGTGTATAATGAGGCAGCTGCAATGGCGCAATATCCTTATTTATGCTTTGTACACGAAGATGTACGTTTTCATACGAACGGCTGGGGAAAGGTACTGGTTCATAATTTATCGATACCTGAAAATGTGCTTCTTGGTGTATCAGGTGCTGTCTATAAATCCGATATTCCGGGTAGCTGGGTTGACTGCGATAAGCAGCACTACAGGAGCCACACATTGCAATATTTCAGTGAAATGGGGTTGACCCGTCAGTTGCATAACCCGGATAAGCTGCAGTCTTCAGTGGTCGCAGTAATCGATGGGGTTATGATGGCGACACGCAAGAGCACTTGGGAAAAACAGCGTTTTGACGCAGATTTATTAACAGGATTTCATGGCTATGATCTCGATTATTCATTACAAGCGGGAATGACAGGCAGGGTCCTTGTAAGTCATGAAATTCTGTTGGAGCATTTTTCCCAAGGTTCGTTTTCGGGTGCGTGGCTGCACGACACCCTCCTGGTGCACCGGAAATGGAAGCATATACTGCCCCGTCATGAGACGGAACCAGGAAAGCGCGATCCTTATTCCGATTATATTTCCTGCGTCGCATTTCTCACTCGACTTCTACAGGTGAGAAGTAACAGAATAAAGGCGATATATTATTACTTGCTGCTTAATGTACGATATTTCCGTTATAATCGTTTCCGATTCAGCAAAGCTGTTTTCAGGTATTTGTTCTTGAATAAAATTCTCAGAACTTCCACATGAAAAGTATACTCATTTTAGGTTCGGAAGGATTTATTGGAAGCCATGTAGTACAGGCTGCATTACGGAAAGGATACCGGGTACAGGGAATTGACATTGCAGACCGTTCTCCCTCGCGTTATCAGTATGAGAAACTCTCTATTGCCAGTTCCGATATGGAATCCTTTTTAAAGGGAAAGAATTATGACATGGTCATCAACTGTGCCGGCAGCGGCAATGTTGGTTTCTCTGTACAACATCCCCTGGGAGATTTTGATTTCAACACCAGATCAGTCATGTTTGTGCTGGAGGCCATCCGGAAGCATTTGCCCGGTGTGCAGTATGTGCATCTCTCCAGCGCAGCTGTTTATGGTAATCCCTCACAACTGCCCGTGGATGAAGGTCACCCGATTCGCCCGGTATCACCTTATGGCTATCACAAATGGCTTTCGGAAATTATTTGCGGCGAGTACGCAGCTCTTTATCATCTCCGTATTTCCGTTGTTCGACCGTTTTCAGTCTATGGTCCCGGTTTACAGAAGCAGTTGCTGTGGGACGTATTTCAGCGGTCCCGTCATACAAATGAAGTGACTTTGTGGGGCACAGGAGAAGAAACCCGCGATTTCATTTTTGTTGAAGATGCCGCCACCGCCTTGCTTGTAATTGGAGATAAAACAGGCGATCATCTGGAAACGTACAATCTTGCAAGTGGTGTTTCAATATCCGTAAAAGAAGTTGTTCAGCAGCTGTTTTCCGCTTTGGGCTGGGAACGTGTGATCAACTGTAATCAGGAAATCAGGGAAGGAGATCCGCGCTTCTGGCAGGCGGATATAACCAAATTGCAGGGAATCGGTTTCCGACCTTCTTTTTGCCTGAAGGAAGGGCTGTTGCAAACGGCTGCCTGGATGAAAGGTATGGAGAATAGCTTATGAATGTTGCACATGTAATTGTGAATAATCTTGGCGGAATTACTTCGCTTGTACAGAATCTGATATTGTACAATGGAAGTAACGCGCCTGAACAGGAACTGGTTGTGCTTGACATTGCGGGTAATCCAAACAAGCCTGCGCAATTGGATCGGAATCTTGCCGCTGTGACACATCATTTTCACCTGAATCCTGTTGATAACTGGTATTATACCTACGGACGGCTGGCCAAAATGCTTGGTAAGTCGGACGGGGTACTGGTATCGAACGACCAGTATGACCTTATTATGCTGCAGGCGTTCAATATTCCGCGGAAGGTTGTCCAGTTGGTACACGATCCCTATAATTTGGAATTAGCAATCAGGTTTCATGCGGTAGTGGATCGGTTTATCGCACATAGCCGGTACATATACGAAGAGTTAATCCGGCTTATGCCATCACGGTCGGCCGATATTATTCACCTTCCTTACGGGATACCACTCTCGCCGCCTCCCTTAAAGCAGACGGCTCCTGCTGATGTCCCGTTGCGCCTCGTTTTTGTCGGAAGACATGATAAGGCCAAGGGAGTGTATGATTTATTTGAAATTTTCCGCATGTTGGAAAACAGGGGAATTAAAACGGAATGGTTGATTCTGGGAAGTGGTCCAGAATCCGAAAATCTCCGCCGGCAATGGCAGCATGTTGCTTGTGCAAGTTTTGAAACACCGGAGGCCCATGCTATGGTACTGGAACGGGTAGCTTCCTGCGATATCATGGTTTTCCCCACCCGTTTTGAAGGCTTTCCTGTGGCCCTGGTTGAATGCATGAGCCAGGGGTGTGTGCCGGTTGTGACCGATTTATCCGGTGGAATACAGGAACTGGTTCAGAATGGAAAAACCGGCTACCGTTGTGAGATGGGAAATAATAATATGTTTGCCGAGGCCATCATCCGCCTGAATGAAAACCGGGTTCTTCTCACGGAAATGAAACAGAAGGCAATTCAGCAAGTCATTTACAATCATGATGCCACGAAGCAGTCGCCTGCTTATCAGCAAATATTCCAATTGCTGGCGTTGGAAACAGCCGTACCGCGGCATCATGCGGTCAACAGAAAAATTGGTTCCCGTCTGGATCAGCCTTTTTTACCTTCCGGTTTAGTACGTCAATTGCGCAAATGGCAACGATAATGACTCCAATCCGAATCAGTGTACTCATGACCGCTTATAACAGGGAGCGATATATTGCAGAGGCAATTGAAAGTGTGCTGGTACAGGATTATCCGCATTTTGAACTGATTATTGTTGACGACGGTTCAAAGGACAATACAGTAGAAATTGCACAAGGTTATTCAGGCAGGGATACACGAGTACGGTTATTCAGAAACGAAAGTAACCTGGGTGATTATCCCAACCGTAATAAAGCCGCTTCTTATGCAACCGGGGATCTCTTGATGTATGTTGATTCGGATGATTCAATTTTACCAGACGCTTTAAGTTACATTATATCACAGTTTCAATTAAATCCGCACGCAGGCTATGCAACTATATATAAGGGCCAGATTTTTCAGCCTCCCTTAGTTTTGTCTTCGGAAGAAGCAGTACGTACACACCTGTTTCGTGAATCGTTTCTTCACATTGGTCCTGGCGGTACCGTAATCAGGCGAAATTTATTTCAGAAGCTGGGCGGTTTTCCTGAAAAGTATGGTCCGGCAAACGATATGCATTATAATATCTATACGGCCTGTCATACGCCGGTTCTTTTACTAGCTTATAATTACCTGAACTACCGCGAACATGAAGGGCAGGAAAAGAATAATAGCTTTGGCTATCTCTACAATACCTATCTCTACTTTTCCGATTTAATGCAGTTGCCAGAGTTGCCACTCACTGATGAAGAGCGGTCGTATCATATACGGAAATGCAAGCGACGATATCTTGTAAATTCTTTGAAATTTCTAAGAAAGAGTAAGTCATTACCCAAAATGCTTGAATCCGGTCGTTTGGCCGGTTTTGGTTTTCGTGATATACTCACTGCAATATTTCAGCGATGAAAGTCTGGATGGTTTGTAATCATTTCCTGCCGGACCAGACGGCTGGTACCGAGGTTTATAGCTGGGCACTGGCTTTACATCTGAAACATAGTCATATTGAAACGGAGATCGTTATACCGAACTACGGTAAAAATGTAACGGACCATTATTTCTATGATCAATTAAAGATTCACCGCTTTGCAGAGCCATCGGTAGTAGACAGATCACTTATTATGGGGAGGCGTCTGCCGGAGGGTCTTGCAGCATTTCGTGAATTAATCACACAGTATAGACCGGATATTGTTCATTTTCATGAATTGGCCGGCAGCAACGGAATTTCACTACATCATGTTGCGGCAGCTAAAGAAATGGGGTGCCGGGTTGTCATGACCTTTCATCTGGCAGGATATACGTGCCGCACCGGTACATTGATGTATAAAGGTGAAACTATCTGTGATGGCAGGATCAACATCAAGCGATGCGGCAACTGCTATCTCCACTCAAAGGGTTTTGGTACCGTTGCGCCTGTATTGATTCCATTTTCCATCTTACTTCACAAATTGGGCATAGACACAATGAATTGGAATAATCCGTTGGGTACTGCGTTGGGCACTGCAAACCTTATCAGCAACCAGACGATTCAATTACAAAAGCTATGCAACCTTTGCGACAGGCTGGTAGTGCTCACTAATTGGTACAGAGACGTGTTACATCGAAATGGTATTGATAAGGAAATGATTACATGGATCCCGCAGGCTCTGGCATTCCCAGATACCACAAATGAAACTGGTAAAGTTGATGATGGAAATGGGCCGGTAAGGCTGATGTTTATAGGAAGAATCAGCCCTTTTAAAGGATTGCACCTGCTCCTGGAGGCTCTACAAGGTCTGGATGAAAATGCAATACAACTTGATATTTACGGGCAGATAAATGATGACGATTATGCAGATATGTGCCGCAGGCTTTCTGCTGGTAAAAGCAATATCCACTGGATGGGATTGCTGCCCCAGCCTAAAGTTGTGTCAGCCATGCGTCAATATAGTGCCCTCTGTTTATGCTCCACGTTTTCTGAAATGAGTCCGCTTGTAATTCAGGAAGCATTTGAGGCTCGTTTACCGGTTATTGCCAGCAATGTTCACGGTAATGCAGAGCAGATCAAACACGGAAAAAACGGGTTGCTGTTTAAATTTGGTGATGTGGAAAGCCTTCGGGAGCAGTTACGATCATGTGTGCAGGATGCAGGTATTCTCCGGCAAATTAAAAATAACATTGAAACGCCTGGATCATTTTCAGTTGTAGCAGATGCCTATATTCATCTGTATAATCAAATACTTTCTGTTGCATGAGAATTTTGCTGGTAATGGATCCTGGTATTCTTGTCCCCCCAAAAGGATACGGTGGGCATGAGCGTCTGGTATATATGTTTGCCAAAGAATATGCCCGCCTTGGGCATGAGGTACATTTGCTCGTTACCAGGGGTTCTGAGGTGGAAGGGTGTACGGTACATCCTTTTGGAAAGGAAGGGTTTCCGCCCAAAAAGTGGGATGCTCGTATGGCCATTCCCACTGCTTGGCGTTTTTTATGGAAACACCGCAACGATTTTGACCTCATTCATAATTTCGGACGACTTGCTTATTTGTTGCCTGTGCTCAATCATCCCGTTAAAAAGATCATGACCTATGGCCGCGAAATCAGCAGTGGAAATATCCGGGTGATGAACAGATTGCCTAACAGGAACCTGGTATACACCGGTTGCAGCCGGGATCTGATCAGCCGCGTACAGGCCGGTGGCCGCTGGGAGGCAGTGTATAATGCCATTCCCTTTGAGCAATACACAGTACAACCCACGGTAGCACCGGATGCGCCGCTCATGTTTTTAGGCCGTATTGAACGAATCAAGGGGGCACACACCGCCATTGCTGTGGCGAAGGCAACCGGGCACCGTCTCATCCTGGCCGGCAATATTTCTCCTCTTGTGGAAGAAAAAAAATATTTTGAAGGGGAGATTCAGCCGCATATTGATAGTAAGCAGATTGTGTATGTGGGGGCGCTGAATGATGAACAGAAAAATTTTTACCTGGGCAAGGCAAAAGCCTTGTTGTTTCCTATTGAGTGGAATGAACCATTTGGTATGGTGATGGTGGAGGCGATGGCTTGCGGAACACCGGTTATCGGATTTAACAGCGGATCCGTAAATGAAGTAATAGATGAGGGGAGAACTGGATTTAAAGTGCAAACCGATGCTGAAATGACTTATAAAATAGCAAGTATCTCTGAAATTGACCGTACTGATTGCCGCAACCAGGCCGTGGAGCGATTTGATGTACCGGTGATTGCAAAGCATTATCTGTCGTTGTTTGATAAAGCATAAACTCCGCGTTGTTTAAAAGGGGTCACTATATGAAGTACACCTCCTGCTTAGCTACTATTATTATAATATGGTAGATAACATAGAACCGGATGAGCATTTTATTGACTTTTCCGCCTTGTTGGTACGCTATTAATTTTTTTATTTTGAATTGGGTAAACTAGCTTAATGGCGGCAAATGTCGTTTTAGTCAGCTCCGGTCAACCCTCTGCTAATCCACGCCTGGTAAAGGAAGCTGTTGCACTGTCCGGCAGAGGTTTCCGTGTTACTGTTATTTATTGTCCCCTTTCTCCGTGGGTGGACGAATATGATGCAAAACTTTTCGCGGCTCATGCAGGGATTCAATGGGTACAGGCCGGCGCCCATCCTCACAGAAATCCAATCCTTTACCGGCTGGCCCGTTTACGGCAGAAGTTTTTCACAATCGTTTACCAGAGAATCGGTAACCTGTTTAACTCCGCCGTTAAATCCCATGTGTTATTTAGCCAGGAACTGCGGGCTGCTGCAGTGAAACATCCGGCGGCCCTTTACATCGGTCATAATCTCGGTTCTTTTCCAGCCATAGTATACGCTTCCCGTGTACACCGGGCAAAACTCGCTTTCGATTTTGAGGACTTTCACCGGGGTGAGGATATGCCCGGCTCTTTGCATTGGAAGCGGGCACAGGAAATAGAAGACGGCTATGTTTCATCGCTTTCCTATGCAACAGCGGCAGCACCTCTGATCGCTGGTGAATACCGGAAATTATATCCTCAACTTACCTGTTATACCATCAACAATTGCTTTCCCCTTTCATACAGCGGGCAACTGCCTCAGCAATTACCCGAAGCTCCCTTACGGTTGTTCTGGTTTTCTCAATTCATTGGAGCAGGACGCGGGTTGGAAACAATTCTTGCTGCCATGGGGAAAACTGGAAATGCGTCCATTCAGTTAACGCTTCTGGGGAATTGTACTGCAAGCGTTCGGGAAAACTTTTTGAAGCTGGCACAGCAACACGGACTGAAGGAAGGGCAGCTTGTTTTCCACGAACCCGTTCAGGAGCAGGCGTTGGTTGCCATTGCCGCACAGCATCACATAGGATTAGCGGCTGAGGTTCCGGCAACCATGAACAGAAATTTTTGTCTTACCAATAAGATATTTATATACCTGTTGGCCGGAAATGCAATTCTGTTTTCCCGGACAGCCGCTCAGGAAACGTTTTTGAAAGAGCACCCGGCTATCGGGTCTGTTTATGATTCTTCTGATGCGGCCGGACTGGCACTATTGATGAAAAAATACCTGGAATGTCCAGCGTGGTTGCAGCAGCAACGGGAATCGTCTTTATCGCTGGCACTTACAAAGTATAACTGGGAGCAGGAAGCTAAGAGGTTGGCCAGCATCACACAGGAAGCCCTGGAAAGTGCATGAAAAAAATCCTTATCATCTCCCCCCATTATCCCCCCTCCAACCTGGCGGCCGTTCACCGCAGCCGTTTGTTTGCACAACACCTGCCGGCATTTGGATGGGAACCGGTATTGTTAACCGTGCATGAAAAGTATTACGAGGAGCACCCGGACTGGAATCTGCATAAATTACTGCCGCGTGATCAGCAAATTGTAAAGGTCAACGCATGGCCCGTTACCAGGCCGCGGCTGATTGGTGATATCGGGCTGCGGGCTTTTTTTCAACTGCGCAAAATGGCATTGGAGATTGTTCGTAAGCAGCGGATAGATTTCGTTTATATACCTATACCTTCTTTTTATGTATCGCTGATTGGTCCTTACCTGCACCGCAAGACCGGTGTAAAATACGGTGTAGACTATATTGATCCATGGGTACATGTGTTTCCCGGGTCGGAAAAAATGTTTTCCCGCCACTGGTTCAGTACACAGTTAGCTAAATGGCTGGAACCGATGGCCGTGAAAAATGCTTCGCTGATTACCGGAGTGGCAGAAGGCTATTACAAGGGGGTACAAGATCGGAATCCGGGCCTCCTGCAGAATTGTGTATTTGGCGCCATGCCTTACGGAGGTGAGGAGGCGGATCATGCAGCCGTTAAACAGTTGGGACTGAAACCTTACCTGTTTCAAAGCAACGGTAAGTTGCAACTGGTTTATGCAGGCGCTATGTTGCCCAAAGCCTATGAACCGTTGAGACAGATTTTTCACGCCATTGCTGCAGGCAGGGACTCTTTCGATAACGTGGAGTTTCATTTTATTGGCACTGGCAAGACACCCAACGATCCGGAAGGATACAACATCCGTCCGCTTGCAGAAGAGTTTGGTCTTTGGAAATCAATCGTATTCGAATACCCGGCCCGCGTTCCATACCTGGATGTTTTGGTACACCTCGAAGTTGCCGGAGCAGTATTCATCCTGGGCAGCACGGAGCCCCATTACACACCCAGTAAAACCTACCAGGGAGTTCTGAGCGGAAAACCTATCATTGCCGTTTTACATGAGGCCAGTACGGCCGTACAGGTGCTGCAGCAATCCGGAGCTGGCGTGGTACTTCCTTTTAACGGAGAGGAAGGAGTGCGTGTTATTGCAGAGCAATGGCTCTCCACATGGCAGAGGTTTCTGCAGTTTAAAGATAGGTTTACCCCCGATCGGGTTGACCATTCTTCGTTGCAGCCATACTCCGCTTATGCTGTTACCAGGAAACTGGCTGAGGTACTCACCTCTGCAGCAGGATAGTCATTTATGGTGATGCACGAGGTTCTGCCTTGTACAGCGTGCCCTGCGTTATGAAAACAAGAATCATGAAGTGAATGAAGAAGCTGGCCATCATCACTACACACCCCATTCAGTACAACGCTCCTTTGTTCCGGCTTCTGGCGGACCGTCAGCATGTTGAACTAAAGGTTTTTTATACCTGGGGTCAGTCGAAAGACGCTGTGTATGATGCACGTTTTGGTATTCAGCGCAGTTGGGATGTTCCGTTGCTGGAGGGATACCCGCACGAATTTGTGTCGAACGTATCCCGGCACCCCGATTCCAACCGCTTTTTCGGGGTAAAGAATCCCGGACTGATCCGGCAACTGGAAGAAGAAGGATACGATGCCATTCTGGTGTACCGGTGGAGTCTCTACAGTCACCTGCGCATCCTCCGGCACCGGTGGAAAAAAGCCCGCCTGTTTTTTCGCGGCGATTCGGTTCCGGGAGAAGAAATAACCGGCTGGAAGCATTTTTTGCGGAAGCGGCTCCTGCGTTGGGTCTACCTCAATGTCAGCAAGGCTTTGACAGTTGGTTCTGCCAACGCGGCTTACTACCGCTGGGCGGGTTTGACTGAGCACCAACTGTTACTGGCACCGCATGCAGTTGACAATAATTTCTTTCAAAAAGATGCGGCAATGCTGGAACAGAAGGCGCTGGAAGAACGCAGAAACATACAAATCCCTGATGATGCTATTGTTTTTCTATATGCGGGGAAGTTTTATGAGGTGAAGCAGCTCGACCGTTTGATCACAGCGTTCCGGGATTGCACAGAGCCCGGCTTCCGACTTATACTGGTAGGAAACGGAAAAGAGGAAGAGCAACTGCGCCGGCTGGCTGCTGCAGACAGCCGGATACATTTTATGGGCTTTCGCAACCAGTCGGAAATGCCATGGGTCTACCGCATGGGCGATGTCTTTGTGTTGCCCAGTCGCAGCGAAACCTGGGGCCTTAGTGTAAATGAGGCTATGGCCTGTGGCCGGCCTGCATTGGTGAGCCGTAATTGTGGTTGTGCCCCGGAACTCATAGTGGAAGGAGTTACAGGTTTTACATTTGATGCCGGCAACACGCAGGAGTTGACAGATCAATTGAGACGTTTCACAGATAAAAAATCTGTTCATTCATTGGGACAGCAGGCCCATGAGCACATTGCCGGTTTCTCACTGGAGTGCGTGGCTGCTGTTATAGAGGGGGCCGTGCTGAACTGATATGAAAAAACTCGCCATCATCACCTCACACCCCATTCAGTACAACGCACCCATGTTCCGTTTGCTGGCCCAACGGGGCCGCATCCACGTACGGGTATTTTATACCTGGGGGCAGACGAAGGAAGGCGAAGTATATGATCCCGATTTCCAAAAGGCTTTCCGGTGGGACATTCCGTTACTGGATGGCTATGAACATGAATTCATTCACAACCTGTCTGAAAACCCGGGAGCCGGTCATTTCAGGGGCATCATCAACCGGGATCTCATCCCCCGGATTGATGCGTTTCAACCCGATGCGCTGCTGGTGTTCGGCTGGAGTTTTCACAGCCATTTAAAAGCAATCCGTCATTACAGCGGCCACCTTCCAATTCTATTCCGTGGCGATTCCAACCTGCTGGATGAGCAGCCGGGTTTCACCCTTCGCAAGGGGTTACGTCGTATATTTCTGCGGTGGTTGTACCGGCATGTGGATACTGCTTTGTACACCGGTGCGGCCAACCGGGCTTACTACAAAAAAGCCGGAATGGCAGACAAACAGCTCGTGTTCGCACCGCATGCGGTGGACAATACCCGCTTTACGGATCCGGACGGACAATTGCAGCAGCAGGCCGATGCCTGGCGCAGCGAGCTGGGCATTCCACCCGGCGCATTGGTCTTTTTGTTTGCCGGAAAGCTGGAGCCGAAAAAAGATCCCTTATTGTTACTGGACGCTTTCCTGGGGCTTACCGACTCGAAAGCATGGCTGGTGATAGCCGGAAATGGTGTATTGGAAGAGCAGTTAAAAGCCAAAGCTGCAGGACATCCCCGCATTTTGTTTACAGGGTTCCGCAACCAGCGGGAAATGCCCGTACTTTACCGGGTGGCCGATGTGTTTGTACTTCCTTCCCGCGGACCCGGCGAGACCTGGGGACTGAGTGTAAATGAAGCCATGGCCTCCGGGCGGGCGGTGATTGTAAGTGACAGGTGCGGTTGCGCAGCCGACCTGGTGCATAAAAATGGATTTATTATTTCAGCTGGAAACAAAAGCGAATTATTCATGGCATTAAATTATTTTTTTCAAAACCCACAGGCAGCCCGTGAAATGGGGGTACAGGGATTACAGGTGGTCGCATCCTGCGATATTCCCGTTGTGGCATCCGTTGTTGAAACAGTTGTATGCAATTAAACCGGGTTTTCATAATTGTTTTTTCAATTGTACTGACTGCTTTTTTGTCCATGCAGCTGGATGCGAGCTTGTATGAGACGGTGAGTATCTTACTGGCCAGTTATTATCTCCTCAGCTTTGTGGATTCAATCGGAAAATCCTACAATGTACTCGATATTCCCATCCTCATGGGTATCTTCCAGTTACTGATCATGCCCATGGTGGTGTACCGGGTATATAACAATGAATATTTTGTGCAGGACCTCTATTACGACATGAGTGTGAGCGAAGAAACCTATTATTCATTCATGCTGCCTGGTATACTTCTTATGATTTTAGGTATGAAGATGCCGCTCAGCCGCCTGCAGAACTCAACCGCTTCCATTCAGCATGCTTTGCGTTCTTCCCGGGAATATCTGCTTGGGAAAAGTAACCTGGGGGTATTGTTGATGGCCATAGGATTTGCTTCCGGTTTTCTTGAAATACTGATTCCCGGAGAACTCCGTTATGTTGCTTATTTGTTCGGTAAGCTGTTGTTTGTGGGATTGTTTTATATCCTATATTCCGATATCCGGAACAAGCAATTTTATATTGCCGGCGGGGTGGCTGCCCTGTTGCTTCAGTCATTGGTGCAGGGCATGTTTGGAGAACTGGTATTTACACTCATTCTGGGAACGATGTTGTTTTTATTAGGGCGCAGGATTGGTTTTGGATTGAAAATGGGTGTTGCTGTGGTGGGCGCTGTATTTGTTCTGCTGCTGCAATCCATCAAAGCCGAATACCGGGCCGTGGCCTGGTATGGTAAAGGGGAAGGGGAGCAAACCAATACACAGGCATTTTTTTCACTACTGGGGAAACGCATTCAGGATCCATCCATGTTTTTCGACCGCTACACTATGTTTCCTACGGTGAACCGCTTCAACCAGGGTATGATCCATGGTAAAGTGATGGCCTATGTGCCGGCGCAGCGGCCTTTTGCAGAGGGGAGCACCATTTTTACCTCACTTGCGGCCTCGTTTGTGCCGCGGTTTCTCTGGCCCGATAAACCCATGGCCGGCGGGCACTGGAACATGGAATATTTCACCGGCTTTATCGTGGAAGGATACAGCATGAATGTGGGACCTTTCGGTGAATCATACGGTAACTTTGGTCCAACGGGTGGCATTCTCTTTATGTTTGTATATGGTCTTTTCTTTAATGTGGCCATATTTATCCTACTACGGCTGTCGAAAAAACGCCCAACGCTGATCTTATGGTTTCCGATTCTCTTTCTCAACTCCATTCAGGTGGAAACCGATATTCTTATGACCGTTAACTCGCTGATTAAAAATTCCATCTTTATCTGGTTCTGCTACTGGGCCGCCCATCGTTTCCTGCGCCTCAAACTCTGATCCGTGTCCCGTCCCCGCCTTCTGATTTTCTACGATCATTTCTACCCCGCTTACCGGGCCGGTGGACCCGTACAATCGCTGGTCAACTTTGTACGGGCGATGGCCGATACCTTCGACTGTTATGTGGTGTGCCGTTCACACGAAGCCGGTTCCCGTGAAACACTGCCGGGCGTTATTCCTGACCAATGGATCAACTGGGAAGAGAAAGCCCGGGTGTATTACGGGAGCCCATCCCAACAATCACCGGCACAGCTCCGGGAGTTGATAGAAGAGGTGCAGCCCGACCGGGTCTTTATCAATGGCATTTACTCGCTTTACTACAATATACTTCCCTTGCGGGCTGCCCTCCGGTACAAGGATCAGCATGCCGGTTGCATCATTGTTATTTCTGCCCGTGGGATGCTGCTCAAAGGGGCACTGGCACAAAAAGCGTTCAAGAAAAAAATCTACCTCGGGCTGCTGCGGATGCTGGGTTGGCCAGCCCGGGTTCAATGGCATGCCACCGATGCAGCTGAAGCTGCTGCCATCCGCCAGCAATTCGGGAATAACATTCATACAGGCATTGCAGAAAACTTTCCCAACCTCCTCGCTCCCATACCCGGTCCGCCCAAAGAAGCGGGGAATGTGGTGTTGGGCACCATCGCCCTGATCGGCCCCATGAAAAATCACCGCAAGGTGCTGGAGGCCCTGCAGCAGTGCCATCAGAGCATCACCTGGCACATCTACGGGCCGGTACTGGATGCTCCTTACTGGGAAGACTGCCAGGCCCTGATCCGGCAACTACCGGCAAACATCCGGGTGCACTACCACGGCCCGGTACCTCCCCCGCAGGTGCCGGACGTGATGAAAACCTTCCAGGTGTTTATCATGCCCAGCCAGAGCGAAAATTTTGGTCATGCCCTGTTTGAAGCCCTCAGCGCCGGGAAACCGGTCATCACCACCGATACCACACCTTTTAAAAACCTGCAGGCGGCAACCGCCGGCATCACCCTGCCGGCGGCACAACTGCCTGCCGGACTTGCAACGGCAATCACTACTTTTGCGGAGATGAATGCGCCGTCTTTCGAAGAATATGTAAGCGGCGCCGGCAGGCACGCCCAATCCCGGTTTGACGCGGTGGCCGTTCGCGACCAATACCGGAAACTATTTCAATTGTGATCCAGAAGACCGACTTATCCCGTTATAACAATACCGCCTTTGATACCGGCAAGCCGTTTTGGTACCGCACCTGCTGGTACTTCCTGAGTGCGCTGTTGGTACAATGCGCCTGGAATCCTTCTTCGGCTTTACGTGTATTTCTCCTGCGCCTGTTCGGCGCCCGCATGGGAGCCGGCGTGGTGGTGAAACCATCGGTTCACATCAAATATCCCTGGCGGCTTACCGTAGGCGATCATTGCTGGATCGGTGAAAAAGTATGGATAGATAACCTGGCACCGGTTACGCTGGGGCAACATGTCTGCCTTTCCCAGGAAGCCTATCTCCTCACCGGCAATCATAATTACAAATCACCGGCATTTGACCTCATTACGCTGCCCATTGTTCTGGAAGACGGGGTCTGGATCGGCGCCCGGGCGGTCGTTTGTCCCGGCGTAACAGTCCGCAGCCACGCGGTACTTTCGGTGGGGTCGGTAGCGGCAAAAGAACTGGAAGCCTACACCATCTACAGCGGAAACCCCGCTGAGCCCTTGCGGAAACGCGACATCAACGCATGCTGACCATCTCCCTCATCACCGTCGTTTACAACCGCGCCGCCACCATTGAACGGGCCATCCGGTCGGTGTTGCAGCAAACCTATCCGCACATCGAATACATCGTGGTGGATGGCGCCAGTACCGACGGAACGCTGGAGATTCTGCAGCGTTACCGTCACCGTATCAACACATTGGTATCGGAACCCGATGAAGGGATTTACGATGCCCTCAACAAAGGCATCCGCCTTGCCACCGGTGATGTGGTGGGCATTCTGCATGCCGATGATGCGTTTGCCGACGAACGGGTGTTAGCAGAAGTGGCGGAGCGCTTTGAGCAGGATCCCGCGCCCGACTGCCTCTACGGCGATGTGGGCTTTGTACAGGAGCAGCAGCCCCACCGCATCGTTCGTTATTTTTCTTCGTCCATCTTTCACCGGGGTCTGTTCCGCTACGGCATCATGCCGGCTCATCCCACTTTTTTCTGCTACCGGAAATATTTTGAAAAACACGGGTTTTACCGCACTGACCTCGAAATTGCTGCCGATTTTGATTTATTATTGCGGTTCCTGAAAACCCACCAGCTACGATCCGCCTACCTTGCCCGCATGCTGGTGATCATGAACATGGGCGGTAAGAGCACCAGGGGCATCAACAGTACCATAAAAATCAACCGCGAGATCAAACAGGTATTAAAGGAACATAAAATTCCCTCCAGCTACCTGCACCTCTATGCCCGCTACTTCATTAAGGTGCAGGAGTTCTGGCGAAAAAGAACCAGCGCAATACGCGGATGATGCACCGGGCTGTATTCCGCGGAAATGCACAACAACACAGCATGCAGGCGAAAAAAACTGAAACAAATACCACGCAAAATGCAATGAGGCAGGAAATTTTCCGGACCATTGTACCAACCCGCGACGAAAACTTTCTGAAGCCTACTATGTGACAAAAAATTCTAAAAACTAACGTGTTGTGTTATTAAAAGCCTTGAATTATTTGAGACTAGCTATTAATGAACAATATCAGGGCCCTTCTGCTGGGTACTACAGTAGTATTGCAGCTAAATCAGGGACCCGTCCGCCATCGGGCTGTAATCGATGGCGGGGCCCTTTTTGGTTACTTTTTGGGCAAGCAAAAAGTAACATAGCGACAATAAGTAATTGATAATCTAAGCGTAACTATAGAATCATTTGAATATTTCAATAGCACAACACGTTAAAAACTAACAGACACACATGAAAAAAGCACTGATTACCGGCGTCACCGGACAGGATGGCGCCTACCTCTCCGAACTACTCCTGAAAAAGGGCTACGAAGTACACGGCATCAAGCGCCGCAGCTCCCTGTTCAACACCGACCGGATTGATCACATCTACGAAGATCCGCACGTAAACAACCGCCATTTTGTACTGCACTACGGCGACCTCACCGACAGCACCAACCTCATCCGCATTGTGCAGGAAGTACAACCCGATGAAATTTACAACCTCGGGGCCATGAGCCACGTGAAAGTGAGCTTCGACACGCCGGAGTACACCGCCAACGCCGACGGCATTGGCACCCT
The DNA here is from genome assembly GCA_937862815.1 of uncultured Chitinophagaceae bacterium. Classification (GTDB taxonomy): domain Bacteria; phylum Bacteroidota; class Bacteroidia; order Chitinophagales; family Chitinophagaceae; genus Lacibacter. The sequence goes on from CALMED010000024.1 coordinate 96,214, forward strand.
GCGCATCCTTGAGGCAGTACGCTTGCTGGGACTGGCGGAAAAAACAAAAATCTACCAGGCCTCCACCTCCGAACTCTACGGCCTGGTGCAGGAAGTGCCCCAGTCGGAAAAGACCCCCTTCTATCCGCGCTCGCCCTACGGCGTGGCCAAGATGTACGCCTACTGGATCACCGTGAACTACCGCGAAGCCTACAACATGTTTGCCTGCAACGGCATCCTCTTCAACCACGAGTCGCCACTCCGGGGCGAAACCTTTGTTACCCGCAAGATCACGCGGGCTGCCGCAAAAATTTCCATGGGCTTGCAGGACAAGCTCTGGCTGGGTAACCTCAACGCACAGCGCGATTGGGGGCATGCCAAAGATTATGTGGAAGCCATGTGGATGATTCTGCAGCAGGATGCGCCCGATGATTACGTAATCGCCACCGGGGTCACCACCGAAGTGCGGGAGTTCGTGAAAATGGCCTTCCGCGAAGCCGGTATTGAACTGGAGTTTAAAGGCAGCCAGGAACAGGAAGTGGGCGTGGTGGTTTCCTGCGATCCGTCGGCGCACCAGATACCGGCCGGTACCGAAGTGGTGGCGGTGGATCCGCGCTACTACCGGCCTACGGAAGTGGAATTGCTGATTGGCGACCCCACCAAGGCCAAAACCAGGCTGGGATGGGAACCCAAATACGATCTGCCGGCGCTGGTGAAGGAAATGGTGCTGGCCGATAAAGAACTGTTTGCCAAAGAGAAGCTGCTCCGCGACAGCGGCTTCCAGGTTAAAAATCAATATGAGTAATATGCAACTGAAAGATAAAATTTATGTAGCCGGCCACAGGGGCATGGTGGGTTCCGCCATCCTGCGCAGGCTGCAGAAAGAGGGGTACGAAAACGTGGTGGTACGCACGTCGGCTGAAATGGATCTGCGCAGCCAGGAGGCCGTGGATAAATTTTTCAAAGATCACAAACCCGACTACGTGTTTCTCGCCGCCGCCAAAGTAGGCGGCATCGTGGCCAACAACACCTACCGGGCCGAGTTTCTGTATGATAATCTTATGATCCAGAATAACATCATCCATGCCGCGTGGAAGCACAGCGTCACCAAGTTGTTATTCCTGGGCTCTTCCTGCATTTATCCCAAGTTTGCGGAACAACCCATCAAAGAAGAATCATTGCTCACCGGTCCGTTGGAGCCCACGAATGAGCCCTATGCCATCGCAAAAATTGCCGGCCTCAAATTATGCGATGCCTACCGCAGCCAGTACGGATGCAATTTCATTTCGGCCATGCCTACCAACCTGTATGGGCCCAACGATAATTATGATCTGCAGAACTCGCATGTGCTGCCGGCCTTGCTGCGCAAGATGATTGTTGCCAAGCGCAACAATGATCCGTCCGTAGAGATCTGGGGCAGCGGCACGCCCCGCCGCGAGTTTCTGCATGTGGACGATTTGGCCGATGCCTGTTACTTCCTCATGCAGGAATACAACGAGCCGGGCTGGATCAACGTGGGGGCCGGTACGGATGTGTCCATCCGCGAACTGGCTGAACTCATTCGTGAAATCACCGGGTTTACGGGTGAGTTGCTATTCAATACAGATAAGCCTGACGGAACGCCCCGCAAACTCATGGACAGCTCCCGCATCAACGCGAGTGGGTGGAAAGCTTCCATCAGTCTCCGCGAAGGCATTGAAAAAGTGTACCACGAAGTGCAATCACTTCCTTTCTGATACCCATGTTTGGATTATTCCGGCGAAAAGAAAAAATCAGTTTTTCGGGGGATCTCAGCATCCTGGGCACCGATATGCATTCACACCTGCTTCCGGGTATTGACGATGGAGCACCGGATGCGGAAACGGCTGCCTTCCTGGTACGCGGTATGATGGAACTGGGATACCGGCGCTTTATCACCACCCCGCATATCTATCCCGATCTTTATCCCAACAACCGGGAAACCATCACCCGGGCACATGCTGTGCTGCAGGAAGAACTGCAGCGCCAGCAACTGGACGTGAACATCATTCCCGCCGCCGAATATTTTATTGACGATCTGTTCCCGGAGCTGCTCGAAAAAGGAGAACCCCTGCTTACCCTGGGGCAGAACCGCTTGCTGGTGGAGATTTCGTTCATCAGTCCGCCCCGCGAACTGAATCACATCCTGTTCGACCTGGTAACGGGAGGGTACCATCCCGTACTGGCACACCCTGAGCGCTATGCCTACTACCATCATCAGCGCGACGTGTACCACCGCTTCAAAGACCAGGGCTGTCTGCTGCAGATCAACATCCTTTCGCTCACCGGCTACTATGGCAAATCGGTGCAGGAAGCGGCCCGCTACCTCGTACAGGAAGGATTGGTGGATTTCATTGGCTCCGACCTGCACCACGAACGGCACCTTGCCACCCTGCAGAGCAAATCCCTGCATGCGGAGGTGCATGCTATTGCAGCCCGTGGTACGCTTTTAAACACTACGCTTTAATTGCAGGAACAACCCCGCTTACTCTTTATTCTCAACCGGCTCGCCATTGGCGGTCCGGCTGCCAATACGCTGGCCCTGGCCGCCGCTCTCAGCCACCGCTTCCGGATCCTGCTGGTGGCGGGAGAACCCCTGCCCGGCGAACAATCGGCCGCTCACCTGCTGCACGAATACAAAGGATTTGAGGTGCAGATGCTGCCTGCCTTCCGCCGCTCGCTGGCGCCGTACTACGACTGGCAGGCCTATCACCGGCTTTTACGCATCATACGGGAATTCCGGCCGCAAATTGTGCACACCCATGGCTCCAAGCCGGGACTGCTGGGTCGCCTGGCAGCCCACCGCAGCGGTGTACCTGTGATTGTACATACGTTTCACGGGCACGTGTTCGAAGGTTATTTCGGACCCCTGATAACCGACGCGATTGTGCGGCTGGAACGCTGGCTGGCCCGTCGCACCACGGCCCTCATTGCCATCAATGACCAACTCCAGCACGACCTTACGCAGCACTACCGCGTTGCCCCTTTTGAGCAGGTTTACCTGAACCGCCTGGGAATCGAGTGGGAGCGGATGCAGGATTCTGCTGGTACCCTGCGGCAGGAATTCCGTCAGGAAATGCAACTGCAGGAAGAGGAAACGGCGGTGACCATCATAGGCCGCCTGGTACCGGTGAAGCAGCACAAGCTTTTTGTGGAGTTGGCCCAACAGGTACTACAAAAGAAAACGGCGGGGCAAGCGTTCCGCTTCTTCATTGTAGGGGATGGCGAAGGAAAAGCCGGCCTGCAGGAGTTACTCCGGCAGAAAAGACTCAGCTATGAGGAACCCGGACCGTCATTCAGGTCCGAAGCCTCCTTTGTCTTTACCTCCTGGCGCACCGATATGCAACGCGTACTCGCCGGTACCGACATCCTGGTACTTACGTCGCTGAACGAAGGCACCCCGGTATCCATCCTCGAAGCCCTGGCAGCAGCCCGACCCGTAGTGGCCACCGGGGTGGGAGGGATCCCCGAATTACTGCACCGCTCCGGCGGCGGGTTTGCCTGTACAGACGCGGCCGAAATGGTGCAACACCTCCTGCGGCTGGCTGCACACCCGGAGGAACGGCAGGAGCGGGGCAGGCGGGGTTCTTTATTTATAAAAGCTTCATTGTCAATTAATAAGCAGGCAGAAGGCCTGGCCCAATTGTATGCGGGCTGGCTTAAAAAGAGGTAAGTAAAAGATAATCAATCTTTTATCACTTTAAAATTGAAAATTCTTTGTTTAACTTCACCGGGACGATTGATGTATAATCAAATAACAATCAGCCGTTTAAATTTTTGAATGCAACTTTTTTCTTTCTGAATTGTAAATAAGATTGTATGAACAAGTTTACAATTAAGGACCTGGAGAACCTGAGCGGAATTAAAGCGCATACCATCCGCATTTGGGAACAGCGTTATACATTCCTGAAGCCGCAGCGTACGGCCACCAACATCCGCTATTACAGCAACCAGGAGCTGAAAACCCTGCTCAATATATCGTTGCTGAATAAATACGGGTACAAGATCTCCCACATCAACCGGATGAACGACGACGAACTCCGGGATAAGCTGCTCACCCTGACCGGTGCCCAGGCCCAGCAGGAACGCATTGTGAATGAACTGATCCAGAACATGGTGGATCTGAACATAGAAGAGTTTGAGCGGGTATTGGATAGTTTTATCCTGAGCCGGGGAATCGAAAAGACCATTAATTACATCATCTTTCCCTTTATGGAAAGGATCGGGATCCTCTGGCTCACCGATCACATCAATCCCGCCCAGGAACACCTGATCACCAACATCATCCGCCAGAAGATCATCGTGGGGATTGAAAATATTGTAACTCCGCTCGACCTTAAAACCAAGGTACTGCTCTTTATGCCCGAAAACGAACACCACGAACTCGGGCTCCTCTACCTGCAATACCTCTTGAAAAGCAGGGGCGTAAAGACCATCTACCTGGGCGCCAACGTACCGCTCAGCGACCTGGAGTTTGTTGTGGATCTGAAAAAGCCCGATTATGTGTACACGCACCTCACCACGGTAATGAAGGAGTTTAATTTTGAAAAGTTTCTGAATCACATCAAAACCCGCATCACCGGCAAACCGGTATTGATTTCCGGTTTACTCTCCCAGTCTTTCGATAAAAAAGCGCCGTCCGGCAATATCCGCTTCCTCAAATCCCTGCAGGAAGTAAACGAATTTATCACCACACTGAGCTAAGTAGCAGACTATCAATGCATTCCAAAGCCCGCCCCTGATGGCGGGCTTTTTTTATAGCCATCCGGAATATTTTGTTTTACGTTTTAAAAAAAATATTAAACAAAAAACTTGGAGATTACGGAATATTGTGTTTAAATTTGACATCACAACAATTAAACAGAAACGGTATGTCTAACGTAGAGTTCAACCAGATGCTGGTCAGCAACACAGAGTTCCTCAAGCCCTTCGCCTTCACGCTCACCCGTGACAATGAAACCGCAAAGGACCTGTTGCAGGAAACCTTGTACCGGGCCATCGCCAACAAGGAGAAATACCATGTGGGCACCAACATTAAGGCCTGGCTCTACACCATTATGCGGAACATTTTCATCAACAACTACCGCCGCAAAGTCAAGCAGAACACCATTTTCGACTCCACCCCCAACGACTTTTTTCTCAATTACCAGCAGGCTACCGTACCCAACGGGGCCGAATCGAATCTCAAAATGAAAGAGATTCAGACGGCCATTGCCAACCTCCCCGAAATATTCAAGAATCCGTTCCTGCTGTATTTCGAAGGGTTCAAGTACCACGAAATCGCCGATATGCTGCAGGAACCCCTGGGCACCATTAAAAGCCGTATCCATTTTGCCCGTAAATTGCTGAAGGAACAAATCAGCAGAAACTAAAAATTGTACTGGTGCAGAAAGCAATTGTAATTGGCAGCGGTTTTGCTGGCATGGCAGCCGCATCTTTTCTGGCGAAAGACGGATTTGACGTAACCTTACTGGAGCAGCATCCGATTCCCGGTGGCCGGGCCCGCAAAATGGAAGTGGAAGGATTTACCTTCGACATGGGGCCCAGCTGGTACTGGATGCCCGATATCTTTGAACGGTACTTTAATCAGTTTGGAAAGAAAGTGGCTGATTATTACCAACTCGAACGCCTCGATCCTTCCTACCGCGTTTATTACAAAGACCGCCACCTGGATATTCCGGCCGACTTCACCGCCCTGAAGTCTCTCTTTGATTCGCTGGAGCCGGGCAGCGGCGAACAGTTGGAAAAATTTATCCGCGAAGCGGCCTTCAAATACAAAGTGGGCATCAACAAACTGGTGTTTAAGCCCGGACAATCACTCACCGAATTTCTCGATCTCGACTTACTTACCGGCATTTTCCGGCTGGACGTGTTTAATTCCATCAGTACCCATGTGCGCCGTCATTTTAAAAATCCCCTGTTGCGGGAGCTGATGGAATTTCCGGTGCTGTTCCTGGGAGCACTTCCGCAGAACATCCCCGCACTCTACAGCCTGATGAATTACGCCGATATCCAGCTGGGTACCTGGTACCCCATTGGCGGGATGTATAAAATTGTGAAAGGCATGTACCAGGTGGCACAGGAACAGGGTGTTCGTTTTCACTTCAATACGAAGGTGCAACAACTGGTGGTGGAAAACGGAACCATCAGCCGCGTGGTCACCAACCAGGGTGAGTTCACCGCCGATGTGGTGGTGAGTGGAGCCGATTACCACCATACGGAAAGTCAACTCCTTTCCGCATCCAACCGCAGTTATTCGGAGGCTTACTGGGAAAAGCGGGTGATGGCACCTTCCTGCCTGTTGTATTACGTAGGGCTCAACAAGCGGCTGACCGGCCTCCGCCACCATGCGCTTTTCTTCGATACCGACTTCGGAAAGCACGGCCAGGAGATTTATACCCATCCCCAATGGCCCACCGACCCCTTGTTTTATGTGAGCGCCACCACCATAACCGACCCCTCCGGTGCTCCTGCCGGTTGCGAGAACCTCTTTTTTCTCATACCGGTAGCCGCGGGTCTTACCGGGGATACGGAAGTGCTCCGGGAACGGTACTTTCAGCAGATTCTGCAGCGTTTTGAAGCCCGTATCGGCCAGTCAGTTGCCAACCACATCGTGTACAAAAAGTCCTTCGCCGTGAGCGATTTTATCCACGATTACCATGCATTTAAAGGAAATGCATACGGTTTGGCGAACACTTTGCTCCAGACAGCTGTTTTAAAACCGGGTCTTCGCAGCAAAAAGGTGAGGAATTTGTTTTATACCGGGCAGCTTACGGTGCCCGGTCCGGGGGTGCCCCCCAGCCTCATCAGCGGGGAGGTGGTGGCAACAGCAGTGCGGAAATACGCGAAAAAAGCATAAATTGTTCCCATATGATGCATCTCTTCCACGACGTCAGCCAGGAATGCAGCCGCACTACCACGGAGCGGTACAGCACTTCCTTCTCATCGGCCATCCGCCTGTTACACGAGGATCTGCGTCAGCCTATCTACAATATTTATGGCTTTGTCCGCTTCGCCGATGAAATTGTAGATACGTTTCACGGCCACAACAAAGAGGCACTTTTACAGAACTTCCGCAAGGAAACGTATGGTGCCATCCGCGACCGGATCAGTCTCAACCCCATCCTGCACAGCTTTCAACTCACCGTCAACAAATACAACATCGACCTTCACCTGGTGGATGCTTTCTTCAGGAGCATGGAAATGGATCTTGACCGGAAAGTGTACAACCAGGCCGGCTATAACGAATACATTTATGGAAGCGCTGAAGTGGTGGGGTTGATGTGCCTCTATGTTTTCCTCGATGGCAACCAGCAGGAGTACGAGCGCCTGCGTCCTCATGCCCGCTCCCTGGGAGCCGCCTTCCAGAAGGTGAATTTCCTGCGGGATGTGAAAGCCGATTATGCCCAGCTCGACCGCACCTACTTCCCGGGGCTCGACTTTGCCAATTTCACCGATCAGCAAAAGCAGGAAATTGAAGCCGATATACAACGCGACTTCGATCATGCTTACGAAGGTATCCTGGAGCTGCCCAACCGCGCCCGGTTTGGCGTATATGTTGCGTTTAAATATTACCTGTCGCTCTTCCGCAAAATCAAACGCATGCAACCCGCCCGCATTTTGAATGAGCGGGTACGGATCCCTGACTACCACAAGGCCATGATCCTTCTGCGGGCCGGTGTACGCAACCAGCTCAATCTTTTTTAAACCGCCGTCCCATCCCCCGATGACCACGAATGAAGTAATTCTGGTAAACGAACAGGATGAGCCTGTCGGAACCATGGAAAAAATTGCTGCCCACGAGCAGGCCCTCCTGCACCGGGCGTTCAGCATTTTTATATTCAATGGAAACGGCGAAATGCTGCTGCAGCAGCGGGCTATGCAGAAGTACCACAGTCCCGGTCTCTGGACCAACGCCTGCTGCAGTCACCCCTTTCCCGGCGAAGACACCGGCGCTGCCGCCACCCGCCGCCTGCAGGAAGAACTGGGCTTTACCACGCCCTTGCAGAAAGCGTTTCACTTTACATACAAGGCACACTTCGATAACGGTCTTACGGAACATGAATTCGATCATGTTTACACCGGTACCTACGATGGTCCGATGCAGCTCAACCCCGATGAAGTGAGTGCCGTATCCCATCAACCGGTGGAAGCCATTGCCGCCGATCTGCAACAGCACCCGGAGCGGTACACCGCCTGGTTTGCCATTGCTTTTCCACGGCTGCTGGAGTGGATGAAGCAGCCTACCTTTACACATGCCCGATAAGAAAGCCATTGTCATCGGAAGCGGAGTGGCCGGTATGGCGGCCGCCATCCGGCTGGCCATCCAGGGTTTTTCCGTGGATGTGTTCGAACGCAACGCCTATCCCGGCGGCAAACTCTCCTTGCTGGAAAAAGAAGGTTACCGCTTTGATGCCGGTCCTTCCCTCTTCACCCAACCCCACAACCTGGAACAACTCTTTGCGGAAGCCGGAGAGAACATTGCAGATTATTTTCAATACCGGCAGGTGCCCCTTTCCTGTTCCTATTTTTTCGAGAACGGTAAAGTGGTGAATGCCTGGACTGACCCCCAGGCTTACGAAGCCGAACTGGTGGAGAAACTGGGCGAGCGGCCGGGTGCCCTGCAGACCTACCTGCGTGACAGTCAATCGCTGTACCAATCCATCGGCACCATCTTCCTCAACCATTCGCTGCACCGGCTCAGAACCTGGGTGCAGCCAGCCATACCCGGCGCCCTGGCCCGGGTGAAATGGCCCTATCTCTTCGGCTCCCTGCACCAGTACAACCGCTCCCGTTTTTCCACACCGGAGGCGGTGCAGATATTCGACCGCTATGCCACCTACAACGGCAGCGATCCTTACCAGACACCCGGCATGATGAGCCTCATTCCGCACCTCGAACTCAATGAAGGAACGTTTTATCCGGAAGGCGGCATGATCAGCATCACCCATGCCCTGTTGGCGCTGGCCGAAAAGAAAGGCGTACGTTTTCATTTCAACAGCCCGGCAGAGCGCATCATCGAAGACCGTGGCCGGGTGCGGGGAGTGGTGGTGCACCAGGAAAACCTGCCCGCCGATGTGGTGGTGAGCAATGTGGACGTGTATTTCACCTACCGGCAACTGCTGCAACAACCGCAAAAAGCGGCACAACTGCTCAAACAGGAACGCAGCTGCAGCGGTATGATTTTCTACTGGGGTATGAAAGAAAGCTTTCCCGGCCTGCACCTGCATAACATTTTCTTCAGCCGTGAATACCGGCAGGAATTTGACAGCATCTTCCGCAAAAAGCAGCTGTTCCCGGATCCCACCGTGTACGTCAACATCACCTCCAAGCTGGAACCCGCTCATGCGCCGGAAGGTGGTGAGAACTGGTTCGTGCTCATCAATGCGCCGGCCAATACTTCCAAAGATGTTTCGGACCAACGGCAACAACTCCGCCAATGGGTGCTGCAGAAACTGTCTCGGTTACTGCAAAGGGACGTGGAAGCAGCCATTGCCGTGGAGGACTACCTCGATCCGCAGCGCATTGAAACAAAAACCGGTTCCTACCTGGGTGCCCTGTACGGAACAAGCAGCAACAGCCGGATGGCTGCTTTTTTACGGCACCCCAATCACCGCTCCTCCGTCCGGGGGTTGTATTTTTGCGGCGGAAGCGTACATCCCGGCGGCGGCATTCCGCTCTGCTTTAAAAGCGCGGAGATCGTTGGACGCCTTGTCGCCTCCGGTATTCATCACTGAACGAATCAACAGCATTGGAACAATCACGTAAAGTACAAATCGCCGCCGCCACGGCCCTCCTTTTCCATACCGTAGGACTGGTGGGCATGCTTTTTTTAAATCGTTCTCTTTTTGTGCAGCTCACACCGCTGAACATGCTCTTGTCCATGGCATTGCTTTTCTGGACCCAGGAAGCCAGGGACCGCTCCTTCTATCTCTTCTTCGCCGTCTGTTTTTTTACCGGCATCCTCACCGAATATTCGGGCGTCAACTACCAGCTTCTCTTCGGTTATTATGTGTATGGTGAAGCCCTGGGTCCGCAGGTGGGTCATGTACCCCTGATCATCGGAGTGAACTGGTTCATTATGATGATGTGCTGCGGCATTACGGTTCGCTTGTTGCTGAACGCGGCCTGGAACCGGCTGCGCCCGAAGGACCAATCCCCGCGCTCGGATGTGGGCTTCTGGGCCATCGTCATTGACGGCGCCCTGCTGGCAACGCTGTTCGACTGGCTCATGGAACCGGTGGCGGTGAAACTCGGCTTCTGGACCTGGCTCGGCGGTGAAGGTATTCCCTTTAAAAATTACTGGAGCTGGTTCCTTGTGAGCGCCTTCCTGCTCTACCTCTTCCGCCGGTTCCCCTTCCCCAAAACCAACCAATTCGCAGTACATTTGTTATTGATCCAATCGCTGTTTTTTCTCATCTTAAGAATGTTTCTATGAGTTTGTTTTTTTACATCCTGCTGGCCTTTGTTGTGTTTGGCATCATGGAAGGCATTACCTGGCTCACCCACAAGTATGTGATGCACGGCTTCCTGTGGTACCTGCACGAAGATCATCACCAGCCGAAGGGGCACCTGTTTGAGAAGAACGACGCCTTCTTCCTCATTTTCGCCATTCCCAGCTGGCTCTGCATCATGCTCGGCCTGATGAACGGGGTGTACTGGGTGGTGAGCATCGGTGCCGGCATTGCGATGTACGGCCTGGCCTACTTTATTGTACACGATATCATCATCCACCAGCGCTTTAAACTCTTCAGCCGCTGGAACAGCACCTATGTGCGGGCCATCCGCTGGGCGCATAAGATGCACCACAAGCACATGGACAAAGAAGACGGCGAAAGTTTCGGCATGCTGCTGGTGCACAAAAAATACTGGGAAAAAGTGCGGAAAGAAAAGCAATTGAACCCCCATATTAAATAGGTCCCTTTGTCAACGCACTATACTTACCTGCTGCTCATGGCCGGCTCCCTGGCAGGACCGCTGCTCCTGAGTTTTGATAAGAAAGTGGCCTTCCATACCAAATGGAAATATCTCTTTCCCGCCATCCTGCTCCCGGCGCTGTTTTTCCTGGTGTGGGATGAATTCAAAACACGTGCAGGCGTGTGGAGTTTCAGTCCGGAACACATACTGGGTGTGCGTCTCTTCTCTCTGCCATTGGAAGAAGTGTTGTTTTTCTTTGTGGTGCCGTACTGCTGCGTATTTATTTACGAGTGTGTAATCTGTTATTTTCCGCAAGTGAAAGGAAAAACCTGGGGCGACCGCGTGTTGTTGCTGCTGGCAGTACTCTTTACCATTGCCGCATTGCTCACCTGGGGAAAGGCCTATACCTTCTATACCGCGCTGTTCAATGCCCTCTTCCTGGTGGCCCTGCTGCTGTTCCGCAAAACCTTCCGGTCTTTTGACGCGTCGGCTTTTTTTATTTCCTATGCTGTGATTGTCGTTCCATTTTTACTGGTGAACGGGTTGCTCACCGGTATTCCCGTTGTACTTTATAACGATGCGGCCAACCTGGGCATACGCATTTTCCCGTTCCTGCCCTGGCCCATGAACAACATCCCGGCAGAGGACATTTTCTATGGAATGCTGCTTATCCTGATGAATGTAGTGCTGTTTGAATACCTGCGCAGCCGTCCTGCGCCACGCGTTTCTCAGTAAAGGCGGGTGCCGGGACACCCCACCCGTTTATCGCGCTTCATGGATGGAAGTCCGGAAGTACGCTGATACCAATCCACAAAAGGACGGATGGTGAAAGTTAACTGAACAAAGTAGTAAGCATCTTTATTCCGCGAGCTGCCCCGTAGAGATCCGGGTGCCGGATACGTGCCGCCTCCCCGGTAGGCGAGTGCCACCGCTTCCGGACCGCGATTGGCCAGCAGGGCTGCGGGGTCTGCATAGGTAGTGCTCACATCATCAATGTAATCCGTCATCGTCTTCCGGTAACCGAACTCCAGTCCCACCCGCATGTCTTCATTCAGCGCATATTCCGCGCCTATCCCAAACGGAATGGCAAACTGCCACGATTTATAGGGTTTCCTTCCTTCTGTAAAACCCTGTCCTTCGGTGCTCAGCGGCTGCAGGAACACGCGGTTGCCATTGTCGTCGAGCGTGGCCGGCTTGATGTGAAAGAGTCCCACGCCCGCGAACACATAGGGAGTCCACCAGCGGTCGTTGAGGCTGAATAAATGGTACTGCGCACCAAGCTCCCATTCAAACAGGCGGGTGTCGAAACCAAGGTTACGTTGCTGCAGTGCCGTGTTCTTATTCCGGCTGTCGGTGGCCGTGAGTGTGGTGAGGCTGAGGAAGCTGCGGGCAGTGAGGTGTTCACTCAGGTCGTAGCGCACCCCGAGGCTACCGGCCAGTTTGGCCTGTGGAATGGACAGGCGTTGCTGCTGCAGGTCGCCCTGGTAGTTGGAGAAACCGAAACGCCCGGAAACGTGGAGGTTTTGGCTAAACGTGGTGAACGGAACGAACAGCATCCAGTGCCCTCCCCGGAAGAAACGATGAAAATATGCTGCGAATTGGCTGGTTTTCATACATCTTGAATTTGCTGCGGAAGGGCCCGCTTGCGGAAATAAGGGCAGGCAGGGCTCTCCGTGAATGGTCAAAACTAACACATCTCCCACAAGAACGGAAAATGACCGGTAATCGTATAGGCGCCAGCCCGCTTGTAGAAATTCCGGTTGACCGTCTGCCCAATCCGTTGTATTTTTATTCCATGTTCAGCTTCCGGCACATAACGGTTTGTTCCCTGTTGCTTCTCTATGCAATGGTGTACACGCCTGTGGCCGAGCTGTTTAAACTTCCGGTGCTGCTGGCCCATTACCAGGAGCACAAAACCGAAAATGAGACCATCTCCCTGTTGCAGTTCCTCCGGCTGCATTATTTCACCGCCCATGAGCGTGCGACTGATGTAGACAAGCACATGCAACTTCCCTTTAAGGCGGGTGAATGCACCGTAGTTTCGCTGGCTGTACCCGCACTTCCTGCAGCGGAACGCACCCTGCCCGATGTGCCGGTACACCAGACCGCTTCCCTCTACCCCAAGTACACCACACCGGTTTTTCATTCGGCCTATGCTGCCTGCATCTGGCAGCCTCCCCGTGCCTGACAGGCAGTTCTCTTTTTCATTTCCGGAAGACTCCTTCCGTATTTTCTTATTTGCAACATATTGAATCTGTATGCTGAATAAAGTCATTCAGTTTTCCATACACAACAAACTGATTATTGGTTTGCTGATGCTCTTTTGGGTGGGATATGGCAGCCTGCAACTCACCCGCCTGCCGATTGACGCAGTCCCCGACATCACCAACAACCAGGTGCAGGTGATTACCGTTACACCCGCCCTGGGTGCGCCGGATGTGGAGCGGTTGATCACGTTTCCCATAGAGCAGGCCTGCAGCAATATTCCGGGTCTTATTGAAATCCGGAGTTTTTCCCGGTTCGGCCTCTCCCTGGTAACCATTGTTTTTAACGACGAAACGGATGTGTACTGGGCCCGCCAGCAGATCAGCGAACGGCTGCGGGAAGTGCAGCAGGTGATTCCGGCGGGTGTGGGTTCGCCAACCCTGGCGCCGGTTACCACGGGACTGGGAGAAATTTATCAGTACGTGGTACGCCCGGCTAAAGGGTATGAAGAAAAATACGATATCCGCGAGTTGCGCAGCATCCAGGACTGGATCATCCGCCGCCAACTGTTGGGAACACCCGGCGTGGCCGATGTAAGCAGTTTTGGCGGGGAACTCAAGCAGTATGAAATAGCGGTGAAGCCCAATGAGCTGAAATCTTACAACCTCACCATTGCAGATGTGTTTGCTGCCATTGAACGCAGCAACCAGAATACAGGTGGCGCTTACATCGAAAAAGGTCCCACCATCCTTTACATCCGCAGTGAAGGCCTGGTGAAAAACATGGCCGATATTGAAAATATTGTGGTGAAACAAACGGTCAATGGCGTCCCCGTACTGGTGCGTCATGTGGCCGAAGTACGCATGGGCAGCGCCATCCGTTACGGTGCCATGTGTTACAACGACCAGGGCGAAGTGGCCGGCGCTATTGTGATGATGCTGAAGGGTGAAAACTCCAGCGCCGTGATTAAACGCGTGAAAGACAGAATTGAACAGATCCGGCAAACACTACCGGAGGGCGTGGTGATAGAGCCGTTCCTCGACCGCACCAAGATGGTGAACAACGCCATCCATACGGTAAAGACCAACCTGCTGGAAGGAGCCCTGATTGTGATTTTTGTACTGGTCCTCTTCCTGGGGCACCTGCGGGCCGGACTCATTGTGGCATCCGTTATTCCCCTCTCCATGCTTTTTGCTGTGAGTATGATGAATCTTTTTGGTGTGAGCGGCAACCTCATGAGCCTGGGTGCACTCGACTTCGGATTAATTGTTGACGGCGCGGTGATAGTGGTGGAAGCGGTGATGCACCGGCTTACCCATGCCCGGAAGTTTGCAACAGTGAACAAGCTGACGCAGCAGCAGATGGACACGGAGGTAAACGATGCAGCTTCTAAAATGATGAATTCTGCCGTGTTTGGCCAGATTATCATCTTGATTGTGTACCTGCCCATTCTGTCTCTCGAGGGAATTGAAGGTAAAATGTTCAAGCCGATGGCCCAGACGGTGGCGTTTGCCATCCTGGGAGCCGCCATCCTGTCTATCACCTATGTGCCCATGATGAGTGCCTTGTTGCTGGGCAGTAAGATCAGTCACAAGCGCACGTTTACCGACCGCATGATGGACTGGCTGCAACACCGTTACCAGCCCGTGCTGACCGCAGCACTGAAGCTGCCCCGGCTCATCATAGGGGTCGCCGTTGTTCTTTTTGCCGGTTCTGTGATTTTGTTGTCGCAAATGGGGGGTGAATTTATACCCGAACTGGAAGAGGGTGATTTTGCGGTTGATACCCGCGTGCTTACCGGCAGCAACCTCACCACCACCATCACAGTCACGCAGCAAACCGCCGGTATTTTACTAAGTCAGTTTCCCGAAGTGGAGAAAGTGGTGACCAAGATCGGCAGCGGCGAAATCCCCACCGATCCCATGCCCATTGAAGCCAGCGACATGATGGTGATCCTGAAAGACAAAAAGAAGTGGACATCCGCCAAAAGCTTTGATGAGCTGGCCGAGAAAATGGGGGAGGCACTGAGTGTTATCCCCGGTGTAACCACCGGTTTTCAGTTTCCGGTGCAGATGCGGTTTAATGAACTGATGACCGGGGCCCGGCAGGATGTGGTGTGTAAGATCTTCGGTGAAGACCTCGATACCCTGGCCCAATACGCCGGGCGGCTGGGGACCCTGATCCAGCAGGTGCAGGGCGCCCGTGACCTGTACGTGGAAACGGTTACCGGCATGCCGCAGATTGTGGTGAGTTATAACCGTTCCGCCCTGGCGCAGTATGGCATCAGCGTGTCCGATATCAATAATACGCTCAATACCGCCTTTGCGGGGCAGGCAACCGGTACTGTTTTTGAAGGCGAACGCCGGTTCGACCTCGTGGTGCGGCTGGCCGGCAATGCCCGGCAGAACCTGGAAGATGTACGTAACCTGCTCATTCCGGTGGCAGGCGGCATCCAGATTCCGCTCTACCAGCTGGCCACCATTGAAGAGAAAGAAGGTCCCAACCAGATTCAGCGGGAGGATGCCAAAAGACGTATTGTGGTGGGCTTCAACGTGCGGGGCCGCGATGTGCAGTCCATCGTGCATGAATTGCAGGATATGGTGGCGAATCAGCTAAAGTTTCCCCCCGGCTACTTTGTAACCTATGGCGGTGCTTTTGAAAACCTGGAAGAGGCCAAGCAGCGTCTTAGTATTGCCGTACCAGTGGCACTGATCCTGATTTTCCTGATGCTGTATTTCGCTTTCCGTTCGTTTAAGTACGGCCTGCTTATTTACTCGGCCATACCGCTGAGCGCCATCGGCGGTGTGTTCTCCCTTTGGATCCGGGATATGCCCTTCAGCATTTCCGCCGGTGTGGGCTTCATTGCCCTTTTTGGTGTGGCGGTGCTCAACGGTATTGTATTGATAGCCGAGTTCAACCGCTTAAAGGGGAGTGGGTTGCACGATACCCGGTTTATTGTTATGGAAGGAACCCGTATCCGACTGCGGCCGGTGCTGATGACGGCTGCCGTGGCTTCGCTGGGCTTCCTGCCCATGGCGCTCAGCCAGGGTGCCGGTGCCGAAGTGCAGCGTCCCCTGGCCACCGTGGTCATCGGTGGCTTGATCACCTCCACCTTCCTCACCCTGGTGGTACTGCCCGTGCTGTATGTTTTATTTGAGAAAGGATACAAACGCAAAATAATGAAACCGCTTGTCACCCTCCTGCTTCTGGCGCTTGCACCTGCACTTCCGGCTGCTGCACAGACAAAACTCAGCCTGCAGCAGGCCCTTGATTCTGCCCGTACAAATAACCTCGTCGTACAGGAAGGGCGGATGCAAACCCGCTACTATCGTGAACTCACCGGTAGTGCCGTGCAGCTTCCGCCAACGGAGTTCCGGGGCGAATATGGACAGGTCAACAGCATAAACAGCGACTCCTGGCTTGGCGTTTCGCAGGGTTTTCAACTGCCAGGAGTGTACCGCACCCAGCGCCGGGTTTATGAGCAACAGGTGCAGGTGAGCACGGCCGACGAAGTACTGCGCACCAACCAGGTGCAGCAGCAGGTGAAGGAGGTCTACTACGCCCTGGTGGTGGTAGCCGCGAAAATCCGGTTGCTGGAGCAGTCCGATACCCTCTTTGTCAGCTTTCTGCATCGCAGCGAAGAACGCTTCCGCCTGGGCGAGAGTGATGTGCTGGAGCGCAACACCGCCCGCAACCTGCAGGGACAGCTCCGCAACCAGTTGATCCTGCTCCGGCAGGAATACCGCCAGCTGCAGGAATTGCTGCAGGTATTGCTTCATGCCGGCCAGCCGGTGGAGCCCGTTCCCTTAGAAACACGCTACCCCTTTCGTCTGCTGGTAAAGGACAACGGACATCCCTTGCTGCAATTACAGCGGCAGCAGGTGGAGCTGAGCCGGCGGCTAATTCAACTGGAGCGTTCTAAACTCGCTCCCAGTTTCAGCCTGGGATACAATAATATCTCCATCAACGGCTTTATGAAAGTGGGCAATGATGAAATCTTCTTTAATCACAACCGCCGTTTTTCGTCCGTTAATGCGGGCCTGGCGGTACCCCTTTTCCGTCGTGCCCAGCAGTCCCGCATCCGTGCAGCTGAAATCGCTACCGGGCAACAGGAGCTGCAGGCGCAGGCCGCCGCTGAACAGCTGACCTACCGCCGGAAAGTGGCCCTGCAGGAATACGATCGCTTTCTGCAAATAGTGGAGAACTACGAATCCTTTCTGTTACCCAACGCCCGGCAATTGCTGGCAGCTGCCGGTAAACGGCTCCTTACGGGTGAAATAAACGTACTGGAGTGGACCCTGCTCACCAGTCAGTCCATTCAAACTGAGCTGCAGTACCACGATGCGGTACGTCAACTCAATAACAGTTCTTTTATGCTGGAAAGCTTCTACCAACTTTAATCTAACAATCATGATGCAACGATTTTTTTTATGGGCCGCACTGCTTACAGCCACAGCCTGCGGAAGCAAACAGCACCAGGAACAGGAGCAACCAGGCAGCTCCGGTGCCGACGTAACGGAAGTAACACTCACCGAAGCGCAACTGCAACAGGCAAAAATTGACACCGGCCGGTTGATGCACCGTACCATGACCAGCCGCCTGCAGGTAAACGGCCTGGTGGATGTGCCGCCGCAAAGCATGATCTCGGTGAGCTTTCCGCTGGGTGGCTACCTCAAATCCACCCGTTTGTTGCCGGGCTTGCGCATCCGCAAAGGGGAGGTGCTGGCCGTGCTGGAAGATCCGCAATACATCCAGTTGCAGCAGGATTATCTTTCTGCCCGTGCACGGCTTCGTTTTGCGGAAGCCGATTACCGCCGGCAACAGGAACTGGGCACCACGCAGGCGAGCAGCGAAAAGATGGTGCAGCAGGCACAGGCGGAGTTTGAGCGCCTGCAGGTGGAAGTGAAGGGGCTGGGCACCAAACTGCAACTGATCAACATCAACCCGGCTACACTCACCGTGGAATCCATCAGCAGAAGCGTGCAGGTATATTCACCCATCAACGGGTTTGTAAGTAAAGTCAATGTGAATATCGGGAAATACGTGAGCCCCACGGAAGTATTGTTTGAACTGGTGGATCCCTCCGACATCCACCTCAACCTGACAGTCTTTGAGAAAGATGCCGCCCTGCTCCGCATCGGCCAACGGGTGGTGGCGTACAGCAATCACAAACCCGATGAGAAGCACCTCGCAGATATCTTCCTCATCAGCCATAACATCAACGAAGACCGGGCCGTGCAGGTGCATTGCCATTTTGATGATTACGATCCGCTGTTGCTACCCGGTATGTATATGAATGCGGTGGTGGAAGTAGAGCAAACAAAAGCACCGGTACTGCCTGCTGAAGCGGTGGTACGATGGCAGAACAAACATTATGTGTTCATTGTAAAGGAGAAAAATCTCTTTGAGCTGCTTGAAGTAACACCGGGAGTTACCGATGGCGGGTATACGATCATTCAACCGGTAACCGACCGCAAGCTGGAAACGTTAACATTCGTCACCCGCAATGCCTATACCTTACTGATGAAAATGAAGAACAATACGGGGGATGAGTAGAAGAAAAATATTTAACTGTGCTCTGTTGCTGCTCAAAATGATTCTGCAACCATAAAATACCATTGTCCGCCTTCACGGCCATATCCGTAATCGAATCGGATATTGAGACGTTCAGCCGGATCAACTACAAGCCGCAGGCCGCTGCCAACTGAGTATTTCAGTGTGTTCAGCCGCACTTGTGACGATGAACCAAATACATCGCCAACGCCGGCAAAGCCCACCATGCCCAGTCGCCAGAACAGGGGAAAGCGGTATTCAATTTGCGTACCTGCAAAGTGATTATCCCGGAAACGGTTGCGGGCATAGCCCCGCAGCAGGTCATCACCTCCCAGCGTACTGAGGGCCAGAAAAGGCACATCGCCGTAGGTAAGCCGCATACGGGTTTGCAGGGCCAGAATATGCTTGTGCCGCAGTTGCCAGTATTTCTGGTATTGTGCGTTGAGATTGGTATACCGGAAATTGCTGCCCATTGCAGGCACAAAAAAGTAAGACGACAGTTCCAGCAGTGAGCCTTTGTAAGCGTTAATAATATTGTCCCGGTTATCGCGGATGCCCACAATGCCAAAACCCGTTCCGGTACCCCCCCGGGAGCCGGTAATGTTTCCTGATTCGAGCAGGCCGCCTGCAGTGTATGAGAAGTCGTATTGAAATTCGTATTGGTAATCCAGTCCAAGAAATAGTCCCGGCCTGATTTTTTTCAGAAACATGGCTTTCAGCTGCAGGAGGTTGTAGCTATAGCGCTCCATCTCTTCTTTTGTGGTACTGTTGCCAATACCATAAAACCGGTCAGGAAAGTTGCGGAAGCGGGCATCTCCCTTCAATAAATAATTTTCGTTGCGGGTAAAAATGTTCCAGGTACTCCAGATGTCCAGTTGTTTGTTTTCAGTGTAGTCGGCCAAAAACTGCACATAACTGGTACGGGCATCTGCCTGGTTGCTGTCGCGTGACGGCACCCTGAAGTAGTAGGCGCCGGCGCCTCCATAGGCCCAACGCGTATCGGGCGTATAATACAGCAGCGGCAGCACAATAATGCCTTGTTTACGGGTTGGTAAGGTATCGGAAAGCGGGGCAAAGCCGAAGAGTTTTTTCGAAACTTTGGGTACAGTATCCTGTGCAGTTGCTGCAAGTGAGCACAAAAGCAGTAGTAACACAAAGCCGAAAGGGCGCATGGAGTAAAAATAAGGCAAATCGCAGGGTTGTGCTAAAAAGGTGGAAGATATGATTTACAATGTGCGAAGAGGAGGCCCAATGCGAACAGTATAGGGTGGAGCGCGTTTGGTTTGAAGTGAATGAAGGGGGCTTCCAAAGTCATCAAACAAGGGGCTGTAGTCCCGGTTCATTCAAGCTATGGCCCCGCCAAACTTAATTGTGTGTAGTTAGAGCCTTTCCAGGCAACGGCGGGAGTGACTATTGTGCCGCACACTTTTCAGGTCCTGCAGGCCTTCAGCCTGGGGAATATATTTCAGCAAGTTTCATCTCAGCAGGTTCTGGCTTCTGGCCAACCCTGCGGGACGGTTTGGTGTCGGCAACCGAAACCGGAATTGCATCGTCTAGGCCTTAACCAATAAAAAAGCGAAACGGGTAAACCATTTCGCTTTGTGTAGTGGTCTCGTCAGGAATCGAACCTGAACCTGGAGTTCCGGAGACTCCCATACTATCCATTGTACTACGAGACCAGTTGCCGGGTATAAAATTCTTAACGAATTGGTTACCAGTTTTTTATTTGATCAATCCACTGGCATTTGTCGCGAAGATCTTTACGGCAATGGCCAGCAAAACTACGCCAAAAAATTTACGTATCGCGGTTAAACCCGATGGTCCCAGTAATTTTTCTATCGGGCTCAGCAGGCGCAGCACTACATACACGATGATGAGGTTGACGAGAATGCCGAGCAGGAGGGTGAAATCGCTGTAATTGGCGCCCAGCGACATAATGGTAGTGAGGGTTCCGGAGCCCGCAATGATCGGAAAGGCGATGGGCACCAGCGTGGCGCTCCGCACATCTTTATCGCTTTTAAAGAACTCATGCCCCAGGATCATTTCCAGTCCCAGTACAAAAATCACAATGGAACCCGCCACCGCAAAGGAGCGGCGGTCTACCCCCAGCACGGTGAGAAACGGCTCTCCCACAAAGAGGAAGAGAATCATGAGCAGGCCGGAAATGAGGGTGGCCCGGAAAGCCCGGATCCCACCCATCTTTTCCTTCAGGGCGATGAGCAGGGGGATGGAGCCAACTATGTCAATCACGGCAAACAAGGTAAACGTAACCGACAAAAAATGCTGGAAGGAAAAGTGAAAATTCATACCTGCAAAAGTAGCGCATCTCCCACAACCACCTTTATTACCATTCAAATGTGCACCCGGCCGTTACCAGCAGGGGGATGCTGTTGAAACCCCGCAGATCAAAAAACCGGGTCTGCGTGAGGTTCTGGGCATCGGCAAAGAACCGGATGCGGCTCTGGGGTTGGTATTCGGCGTATGCATTCACCAGGAAGTAACTTCCCAGCGCAACATCCTGCACTTTGAATCCACCGGCATCGAAGCGGCGGCTCACATAGCGCCCGGAGAGGGTGAAAGCCCAGCCGCCCTTGTGTTGATACCGGAGGTGGGCTTGTGCCTGGTGCGCCGGGCGGCGCAGGAGGTAGGTATAGGCCGTGTCTTTAAAACTGATGCGGCTCTGGGTGAATTCCGTTCCGCTGATCCAGGTATAATTACCCGTCAGCTGCCATCCGGTCAGCAGTTGTACGGAGGCTTCATATTCCAGTCCGCGTACCAGCTGCCGGGGGAAATTGAAATAACGGAACCCGATGTTGTCAAAGTCCATCCCGTTGTCAATGTCGCGGTAAAAACCCACGAGCCGGTGACGCAGTTTATTTGCTTTCTGCTCTGCGCCCACTTCGTAGTTGACGCTTTCCTCCGGCTGCAGGTCGCGGTTGCCGAAGGTGGAATATAACTGGTAAAGCCCCGGCGCCTTAAACCCGGTGGCAACACTGCCAAATACCCGGATGCGGTCGTTCACCGCGAGCGAAGGATTGAATGTATACGTGTGGTTGCTGCCGTAGCGGCTGTGCACATTGAGTCGACCCCCCAGCTCTACTGTGAGTCGTCCCTTCAGTCCGCTGTACAGAAGGGATGCATAAAGGGAGGACTGGCTTACCGATGTGTCTTTGAAGTTAGTACGGAAAGGACCAAAGGAGCTGATGGAGAGGAATTGATTGTTGTAGAATCCAAAGCGGTAATCGCCACCCTGCAGCAGGGTGAGCGAAGGACTGATGCGGATGCTGGCGTACAGTTCGGCAAACTGGCTCTTGCTGAAATACTCATCCTGCACAAACTTCGAAAAGCCACTCACATGACCACTGTCATTCAGGAAGAGGCGCTTGTTTTGCCCGTACTGGTAATTACCGGTTACATTCACCTGTTCGGTTTTATAGGTAAAACCGGCTCCGCTCATGAGGGTGCGGTTGTTGATGGTGAAGTCGCGGTCGTCCGTAAACACACCGGCGTCCACATCACTCCTGTAACCACTGTACTGCACAAAGCTGCGGAATGACAGCTGGGCCGTGGCCTGGTACTGGAGGGCGCCGTTGGCTACGTTACCGCGGTAGCCGTCGCGGTCGAATCCTTTGTTGCCCGCACTGTCAAAAGCTGCCGAAAATCCCCGGGTGGACAACCGCGAATACCGGGCCTGGTAACTGAGCTTTCCTTTTGTTCCGAATGCCTGCAGGTTGCCCCGGAATGTGCTGTTATTTCCCCCGGCCAGGGTTGATTTCACCTGCAGGGGCCGGGTCACATTTTTCTTGACGCTGATGATGTTGATAACGCCGGTAACCGCATCGCTGCCGTACAGGGTGGATTGAGCGCCCCGGGCAATTTCTATGCGTTCCACATCGGTTATGCTCAGAAAGTTGAGGTCAAACTCATTGTTGATAAAAGAAGGATCGCCCACGGGTATGCCGTCGAGCAATACCAGCACGCGGCCACTGGCAGCACCCCGCATGAAAAGGGTCTGCACGGTGCCGGCATTGTTGAGCGCCCCGTTGATGGTAATGCCGGCCTGTTCATTCAGCAGTTGGGCTACGGTGCGGCCTTTGCTGCGTTCCAGCACCTCTTTACCGATGACGGTCACTACTTTCCCGGTTTGGGATTGTTTTTGTTCCACCCGGTTGGCGGTGATAATTACTTCATCGAGAAAACGGGCACTGGCCGAATCGTTCTGGGCCAGCACAGGGCTGCACGCAAGCAGGGCAGCCACCAAAAACAGTTTGTTACGCATGATTGTGCGGTTTTGTGGTGACTGCTTTCAGAAAAAAGTGGAAGAATGAACACTCCCGGATCCGCCGGCCGGAACAGGAAGCAGCATTCTTTGCTTTTTCACCCGAAAGCAAAAATGATTAAATGATAGCGGCAGGTCTTCTGGCTTACCCGTCTTGTGAAGGTCCTTCCCATACCGGGGTCCGGTACAGTGGACGTTGTGCTTCAAAAGTTCGCCCGGGGGCGACGGGTTTACAGCTACGGGGATAGCGCCGGATTTGCACCGGACTTCCCTTTTAATCCCGACGTTGCAATGCGGGAACCGTTACAGGACAAAAGTAGGGGGGAGGACTGCATCCTCAAAATCTGGTTACGCACAAACCTGTCAGTGTTTTCCCCATGTAACCGCCAGTCCCAGTGAGCCGTTCCGGCCGGGGGCGACGTTGAAAAAGCGGTTGGCGGCTGCATTGATATCGTTGCCCAGGCTGTAGGTCTGGTTCAGCAGGTTGTCACCGCTCACAAAGCACTCCATCATCCACCGGTTGCGTACCACCACGCGGTAATTGAGCCGTGCCGCCACCAGATGAAATGCGGACGCCCGGAAACTGTTGGCATCGTTAAGGGGGGTAGCATCGTTGAAGAGGTAGGAAAGGTGCAGACTCAAACCCGGGCGGAAGCGCAGGTCGGCACCCGCGGCCAGTGTGTGTTCCGGCACGCCGGGCAGACGGTTGCCGCTGTAGTCGTTGTTGACCTGCTTAAACGCCCGGTACCGGAAACGGTGCCAGGTGTGGTTTACCCACAGCGTGGCCTGGTTGAGGAAGGAAGCCGAAGGGAAGGGGATCACATAACGGACCTGGCTTTCTGCTCCTTGCTGCCGGGTCGATCCTGCATTGGTGAAGTAGTCGGCCCCGGATCCATCCCTCCGCTGTACAATGGTTTGCTGCAGTCCGAAATAAAAAAGCGTCAACTCGGTAAACAGCCGTTGCCGGTAGTTCCAGCGCAGCCCCGCCTCATAATTCCAGCCTTCTTCGGCATTGAGATCGGTGGAGATAACGCCGGTAGATGGCAGCACTTCGGCGGAAGTGGGGGGCGAAAACCCTTTGGCCACCGATGCAAAGACCCGCAGATTGCTGCTGATTTTTTTGAGCACCGCCAGCCGCGGAGCCAGTTCGTTGTCGTAGGTGCGGGTGCGGGGAATCACCGGCACCTGGTTGTTGCGGATGATTTCAATGCGGTTGCGGTTGAGACTGGCACCGGCCGTCAGCAGCCAGCCGCCCTGCAGGCCCAGTTCGGCCTGGGTAAACAACGTACCGGTAAACGGGTTCACTTCATCTTCTGTTTGCAACGCGCCGCTGTTCCCTCCGCTGTTGGCGTAGTTGCGGATGTTGTACCAGCCCCGCTGCAGTTCAGCTCCTGCCAGAAGGTGGAGGCTGCCGGTACCCGCGGAACGTTTGTAAGAAAACACCGTCCGTCCGCCCGCATGGGGTTCGCTGCGCCGTTCAAAGTTGCGGATGGTGGGATTGGCAAAGCGGGAGAAAGCGCCGTATAACGAGGTGGTATTGCTGAAATTTTCGGAGAAGGTGTATGTATGACTGATCCCGGTGAAAATAGTTTGCTGGTTCAGGGAGGCGTTGGCCTGGGCGCTGCCGGGAAACACACCGGCTGCCGGGCGTGCCTGCCGGGGGTTGGCTGCATACTCGGCAGGAGAGAGCCCGCCGGGCGTCTGGTACCGCAGGTCGGCATAGAGGGCATAGGTGCGCACCGTTTGCCGCTGACCAAGGTTGATCCGGCTGTCCCAGCTGATCACATCCCGCTGCATCTGCGTCCAGTCGCGGTACCCGTCGCTGCGCATCCGGTTGTAACTGACCTGGTTGGATGACCCCGTCTCCCCCCACCGTACAAAGGCGTTCAGTTGCGACAGCCCGAAGCTGCCACCATTGAGGGAGAGTCCGGCTGCCGGAGCCGCTTCCTGCCCCAGGGTCTGGAGTAACACCGTACCGCCGTTTCCGGCGCCGTACAGACTGCCCGCGGGTCCCCGCAGCACTTCCACCGAATGGATGTTGTAAAAGCCCAGGAGGTTAAGGTAAGTTGAACCGCCGGGTTCTGAAAACGGAATATCGTTGAGGTACACTTTCACATTGCGCACGCCAAACGGTGAGCGCAGGGAACTGCCGCGGATGTTCAGCCGGTAGCTGCCGGGGCTCCGTTCCTCCATGCGGATGCCGGGCTGCAGGTTGAGAGCGGGCACCAGGGAAGTATTGTTGAAACGCGACAGCTGGGCGGCGCTGATATGGCTGACCGAAGCCGGTACATCGCGGAGCTGGCGGTTGTGTTCAAATGCACGCACCACCACTTCGCCCAGCTCACCCGGTACGGTGTCGGTAACGGTTTGTGCGGCAGCCCCGCCGTAGGCCAGCAGGAATAAGACGGTAAAAAATATCTGGTTTCTCATGCACTGCAAAAGTACCATTTCCCGTGGCTGTTTCTTTTTTTAACGAGTAACCGGCAGAACTCCTAACTTTCACGCAGCAAGTTTTTTTATGCAGTCAGCTCGTCCCCAACTCCGTTTGTTTTCGCTTACCATGATCGTCATTGGCCTGGTCATTGGCACCGGCATTTTCCGTACTTCACGGGATGCTGCGGAGGCAGCCGCCACACCCGCTGTTTTTTTCGGCGCCTGGCTGGCGGGTGGCCTCATTGCCATCTGTGGTGCCCTTACGTATGCCGAAATCGGCAGCCGCTACCCGGTCACCGGCGGGTACTATAAGATTTTCTCCTACGCCTATCATCCCTCACTGGCCTTCGGGATCAATTGCATCATTCTCATCTCCAACGCGGCCTCTCTCTCGGGCGTGGCACTCATCGGCAGCGAGTACATTGCCCCGCTGCTGGTACAGGCCGATCAGGTGGAGTTCTGGAAACCCCTGCTGGCCATTGCGGCCATTGTGCTGTTTTACGGCGTTAACCTCATGGGTTTGCGGATGAGTTCCCGCACACAGAATGTACTCATGCTCATTAAAATCGGCATGTTGCTCCTGCTCATCAGTGCCCTGTTCTTCCCGGAGATCCACAGCACGGCCCCGGTGGTGGTGGATGCGGAAAAAACCTCGGCCGCGGCGCTGCTCCTGTCGTTTGGTGTGGCACTCAAAGCTACTTCGTTTACCTATGGGGGTTACCAGCAAACCATCAACTTCGGCGAAGAAGTGGAACAGCCCCGGCAAACCATTCCCCGCGGTATCTTCCTGGGGATCGTGGTTGTAATTGTGCTCTACCTGCTGGTCAGTTATTCCTACTATAAAGTGATCGGCTTCAACGAACTCCGGCACACCAACGGCATCGCCTCCCTGGTGGCGGAAAAAATGTTCGGCGCCCCCGGTCGCTACGGCGCATCCATCCTGCTGTTCCTGGCCGTGTTGGCCTATGTGAATGTGTTGCTGCTCAGTAATCCCCGCGTGATGTATGCCATGAGCATGGATGGTATCCTGCCGGCCGCTTTCCGCCGCAAAGATGAAAAGCGCGATGTACTTACGGTGAGCCTCACCGTCTTTGCGGCCATCTGTGTAGTGGTGTTGTTTTTTGCCGACCGCTTTGAGAAAATTCTCAGCTTTACCATCTTTCTCGACTCCATTGGCATGGCTACTTCGGCGGCCACCCTCTTCATCCTGCGCCGCCGCACCCGCCACCTCGATGGAACGGGCATCTACCGCATAAAGCTGTATCCACTCCTGCCCCTTTTATTTATCCTTTCTTATTTGTTTGTGGGCACCATGATTGCAGTGAAGGAACCGGCACTCGCACTTACAGGCACCACCGTGCTGGCCGCTTTCACCGGTTTGTATTTCCTGATCAGGCGGACTACTAAATAACTGTTTATGGATCTTTCATTTATCATCAATGAGCTGGGGGAGGACCGCGACCAGTACTTCAACGCGGTGGCGCCTCCCATTATGCAGACGTCCAACTTCCGGTTCCGCCGGGTAGATCAACTCCGGTCGGCCTTCGCCGATGAGATGAGTACCTACCTGTACAGCCGGGGACTCAACCCCACCGTTGACATCCTGCGGAAAAAACTCGCCGCGCTCGATGGGGCCGAGGATTGTCTCGTTTTCAACAGCGGTGCGGCCACCATTTTTGCCGGTGTGCTGGCGCAGGTGAAAAGCGGCGATCACATCGTCAGCGTGCAGCAACCGTATACCTGGGCCCAGCGCCTGTTCGACCAGATCCTTCCGCGTTTTGGAGTGGAAACCACGTATGTGGACGGACGGCGGACGGAAAATTATTTCGAAGCAACCCGCCCCACCACCACGTTGTATTACATGGAGAGTCCCAACAGTTGGGACTTTGCCCTCCAGGACCTTGGTGCCATTGCGGCTTATGCACGTCAAAAAGAGATCGTCACGCTGATAGACAACAGCTACTGCACCCCGTTGTACCAGCGCCCACTGGAGTATGGGATTGACCTGGCCATGCAAACGGCCACCAAATACATCGGTGGACACAGCGACACCCTGGGCGGGGTACTGAGCGGGAGTCGGGAGAGCATCAAGCGCATTTTTGACAGTGAGTACCTCAACATCGGCAGCGGCATTCAGCCATTTAATGCCTGGATGTTGTTACGGGGGCTGCGCACCCTGCCGGCCCGGCTGGAACGGATTGTGAGCAGTACACACGAAGTGGTGCAATACATAAAGCAACACCCGGTGGTTGATGCTGTCTATTATCCGCACGACCCCGGCTTCCCGCAATACGACCTGGCCCGCCGGCAAATGGCACAAGCCCCCGGCCTCTTTTCATTTACAGTAAAAGCCGCCAGCCGGCAGCAGGTTGTAACATTTTGCGAAAGCCTGCAACACATTCTCATGGCCGTGAGCTGGGGCGGGTTTGAAAGTTTACTTCTGCCCCGGTGCGCCAGCCTGCAGGATGCGGAATTCAACCCTGCGGATGCCGGGCACCGGATGCTGCGCATGTACGTAGGGCTGGAAGCCCCGGCATACCTGGTGGCCGACCTCGACCAGGCTTTCCGGAAGGCATTTGCCTGACCGTCAGAAAATAGATGAGGAAATGAGAAAAGAAGGAACTCCTGTCATCCATTTGTCATATTTCGGTAAATTCGTGCCCCCATACTACTGTATCTTTACTATATGAATAAACTCCTGAAACGTTTTGTGCTGACCGGATGCCTCCCGCTGCTGTTTCTGGCAGCGGCGGCACAGGAAAAGTGGGATCTCCAGCGATGCATTGAATATGCATGGGAACACAATATTTCTGTCCGCCAGGCCGATGTGCAGGCCCGTATTGCCGAATTAAATCTTCGGCAGGCAGAACTTTCCCGTTATCCCAACGTGAACTTCAATAATAGTACCGGTACTAACTTCGGCCGTGCCGTTGACCCCACCTCCAACCTCTTTGTGAGCTCCACACTCTTGTTCCAGCAATACAATTTTAACGTGAGCGGCCTGATCTACAACTGGGGCAACCTGCGTAATTCCATCCTGGCCACCCGCTATTCGACGGAGGCAGCCGGCGCTGATGTGGAACGCAACAAAAACGATATTGGCCTGCTGGTGGCCACCACTTACCTGCAGGTGCTGCTGGCCAAGGAACAGGTGCGCATCGCGGCTGTGCAGGTCGAACTGTCACGCGCCCGGTTCCTCGATACCAAAAAGCGGGTGGACGCGGGCCTGGTACCGGAGCTCAACGCATTGGAACTCGAAGCCCAGCTTGCCCGCGACAGCGCCACCTACGTTACGGCCTTTACAACTTCGGAGCAGAATCTGCTTACACTCAAAGCTACGCTCAACCTCGACGCGGCCTATCCCTTTGATATTGCCGAGCCACCCGTACACCTGATCCCCGTGGAGCCCATTGCCAGCCTGGACCCGGAGGCGGTGTACCAGTCGGCCTTACAGACGCAACCCCAGCAGAAGGTGAATGAGCTGCGGATCCGGGCGTTGCAGGCCAACCTCAAAGCAGCAAAAGCAGCGTTGTACCCTTCGCTCAACTGGTTTGGCGGTTTGGGTACGAACTTCGCCAACCCCAACACCAAGGTAACCGGTTTTACGTTTGCCGGCTACGATCCCATAACGCCTTTTTCACCCAAGATTAACATCGGGGGGGTGGACTATTTTGTGCAGTCGCCCAATATTGATGTCATCCAGGGCAAGAAAACCTTTAACCAGATGTGGACGGGTTGGGGAAATCAACTGAATAACAATTTCCGGCAGAATGTGGGCATACAGATTTCAGTTCCCCTGTTTGCCGGCGGAACGGCCCGCACCAATTACCAACGGGTTCGTTACGATATAAAAAATGCCGAACTGGTGAAGGAACAGGCCAACCAGCGGTTGAAAAACGATATTTACCAGGCTTACCAGGCCGCGGTAAACGCCCTCAACCGCTACCAGGCCAGTAAAAAATCGCTTGATCTTTCGGAAAAAGCGTATTCATTGGCACAAAAGCGCTACGATGCAGGCTTGCTGCAGCCCATTGAACTCATCACCAGCCAGAACAATCTGTTCCGGGCCCGCATTCAGGCTATGTCCGATCAGTACGACTATGTATTCCGGATGAAAGTGCTCGAATTTTATAAAGGGTTGGGACTACGGTTATAAAAAATAAAAGGTTTCAAACACGATTTTATGAATAAAAGATTATGGTGGATACTGGGTTTACTGGTGGTGGTGATAGGAGTACTGCTGGTACTCAAGAAAAGAGGAGTGATCGGGAAAGACAATACCATCCGGGTGGCTACTGAAAAGGTTAGCCTGCGCACCATTGTGGAAACGGTGAATGCCAGTGGCAAAGTGTATCCCGAAGACGAGCGGAAGGTGAGCAGCGATGTGAGTGGGGAAGTGGTGGATCTGTATGTGGATGAAGGCGACAGCGTACGCCGGGGACAGGTACTGGCCCGGGTGTTTGCCGATGTGCTCACCAGTGCCCGCGACCGGGCCGCCAGCGTGGTGAACCAGCAACAGGCGCAAGTAGGAAATACCGAGGCCGCCCTCGGTGCCTTTGAGGCCCGCCTGGCACAGGCAAAACTTAATTACGACCGGCAGAAAAAGCTGCTCGAGGACAAAGTTATTTCCAAAGCAGAATTTGAGCAGGCCGAAAGCCAGTATCTTTCTGCCAAAGCGGATCTTAACGCGGCGCAGCAAACCATTAAAAGTACGAAAGCCGGTGTACAGAGTGCACAGGCCAGTCTCACTGAAGCCGATAAGAACCTCAGCCGCACCAGCATCATTTCGCCTATGGATGGGATTGTGTCGCTGCTCGCTGTTCGCAAAGGTGAGCGGGTGGCCGGTAACCAGTTCAGCCTGGGCACCGAAATCCTGCGTGTGGCCGATATGACCCGCATTGAAGTGCGGGTGGACGTAGGCGAAAACGACATTCCCAAGGTGAAGATCGGCGACAGCGCCATCATTGAAGTGGATGCCTATAACGATCGCAAGTTCAAAGGTGTGGTGACCAAGATCTCCAGCAGCAGTACATCGGCCCAGCAGGTGACGGCCGGTACCAGCGCCGATGTGACCAACTACAAAGTATACATCCGGATTGATCCGGAGAGTTACAAAGACCTGGTGGATCCGGAACGGCCGCGGAGCCTGCCATTCCGCCCGGGAATGAGCGCCAGTGCCGACATCATGACCCGGCGCAGGGAAGCCGTGGTGGCCATACCCATTCTGGCGGTGACCACCCGCGATAAAAATGAAAAAGAATCCAGGACAAAGGCCAGGGAGCAACAGGACCGGAACAAAGCGGCCGGCCAATCGCAGGCGGAGAACGGATTTGCCGATGACCTGGTGGAAGTGGTATTTGTGGTGCAACCCGATGGTACCGTGTTGAAAGTGCCCATCAACACGGCCATACAGGACAATGAATACATTGAAGTAACCAGTGGCCTGAAAGAAGGCGATGAAGTGGTGAGTGCACCTTACAACACCATCAGCAAGTTGCTCAAGGATGGTACGAAAGTGAAAGTGGTACCCAAGGAAAAAGTGTACGAGACCAAATAATCGCCCTGCAATTTATTGGGCTGAACAAACAGCCCGGCCCGCACACCAAACAAAAACTTATGAAGAATCCCGGATGCACACGGGATTCTTTTTATTTTAGGCCCGGTAAAACATTTGCTTGAAAGAAGAAACGTCTCCACGGTTTGCCATGATCGGCAGCGGCAGCTGGGCGTCCGCCCTGGCCAAAATCCTGAGCGATAATGGCATCAGTCTGCATTGGTATGTGCGCAATCATACCATCGGGGAGCACCTGATGAAGTACGGCCACAATCCCAGTTACCTGCGTACGGCCTCCTTCCGGACAGCTCATATTGAACTGCATTATTCGGTGGAATCGGCCGCCGCCGCTGCCGACTACATCATCCTGGCCATTCCATCGGCTTACATGGAAGGCGTGCTGCGGGAATTGCCGCGGGATGTTTTCCGGGGGAAAAAGGTGATTTCGGCCATCAAGGGACTTATGCCCTCCAACAACGTTTTGCTGAACGACTACCTGCGTACGGAGTTTGATTTCGACATCAACGATTACTTTACCATTATGGGGCCCTGTCATGCCGAAGAAGTGGCCGCAGAAAAATTATCGTACCTCACTTTTTCCGGGCTGGATGAAGAACGTGCCCAGTGGATTGCCGACCGGTTTAAAAATCACTACATCAATACGGTTATCAATACCGACCTCTACGGTGTGCAGTTTGCAGCTATTCTCAAAAATATCTATGCCCTTGGAAGCGGCATTGCACACGGGCTGGAATACGGCGATAACTTTCTGAGCGTGCTGATTGCCAATGCGGCCGATGAAATGGCCGGCTTTCTGCGCAAGGTAGGCATCCGGAACATAGAAGTGGGAGTGCATAAAGAGCCCATTCCCGGTGTGCAGCTGCTCAAAACAGCTTATCGCAAATCGGCCAACTATGCAGCCAGTGTGTACCTGGGTGATCTGCTCGTGACCTGTTATTCCCTCTATAGCCGCAACCGCACCTTTGGCAACATGATAGGAAAGGGGTACAGCGTACAGGCGGCCCAGTTAGAGATGAACATGGTGGCAGAAGGGTACAATGCCTGCCGCAGCCTCTACCAGATCAACCAGGAAGTGCATGCCGATATTCCCATAGCCGCAACGGTGTACCGCATTTTATGGGAAGGCCTTCCGCCGGCCGAGGGGTTCCGCCAGATCGAAGAAACCATGATCTGAAAATGTTAATATTTCACACACGTTATTATGTCCGGGCAGGCTGTTGTACCTTTAAGCCGGTATGATGCCGATTTCCTTCCTCCTGGGAACTCCTGTGTTGTTGCTGGTCATGCTGGCAACCGCAAGCATTACCCATTTCCTGCGGGAGAACAGGAACCGGCTTCCGTTCCGGTACTGATACGTTCAGTTACCATTCCTTATTCCCTAAACAAAATCGATATGCCCGGTACGCTCATCAGAAAGATCCGCGAACAAAAGAAAGTAACCCAGGAAGAAGTTGCCCGTCATATGGGCATCTCCCAGAATGCATACAGCAAGATTGAAAATGGCATCACACAGCTAACCATCAACCACGTGAAGCAGATCAGCGAGGCCCTGGGCGTTCCCGCAGTGGAACTGTTGCGGGATGATTTTGAGGTTCACAAACCTCTTTCGTTTCAGGCGCAGAGTGTGAATCGCGAAATCCTGATTCTGGCATTGGAGGAACTCCGGTCCAAGCTGGAACAAAAAGTGCCGGAGCAACATGAAATGTATCCTTTGTTCCTGTACCAGCTGCAGACAGCGGAGAATATCCTCTTGCACATTGATTGACACAACAGGGCACCGTAAAAAAAACCTGTTGTTTATGCGGGGGCCTTATTATGGTGCGATTTCAGTCGTTTTCCCCTTTGCCCTTCAGCAAATCCTGCACTTGTGCCTGTGGAAAGGCGAAAGCCCCCCCTGCCGGATCGTCCAGCACAAATAAATCCGCTGCAATGCGGTCGGCATACAACTTTCCCTCCCGGCTGAGTCGGAGTTGTTGCGCTTCCTGCAACACCCAACCCTGCTGCCGGAACGGCCGGCTGCGGTATTCCAGTGCGTCTGCCATTGCATCACCAAACGTGCGTTTCACCTTTTCCAGGTCGCAGCCTTCCATCCGCCGGAGGCTGGTCATGATGTATTCATTCAGCTGATCCCGGCGGGTCAGCTGATCCTGTTCAAACGGTACACGGCCTTGCCGGATGGAAGCAATGTAGTTGCGGTTGTGCGCCACGTTCCACTGCCTGGCAGTGCCGTTGAAGGAGTGTGCGGAAGGCCCGATGCCCAGGTAGGGGATACCCTGCCAGTAACTGCTGTTGTGGCGGCTGCGATGTCCAGGTCGTGCAAAGTTGGAAATTTCATAGTGCTCCCAGCCGGCCTGCTCCAGTACATCCATGAGCTGCAGGAACTGGCGGGCCTGCTGCTCCGGGTTGGTGGGACTTCGCCGGCCGGTCCGTATCTGTTTTTCCAGGGGTGTTTTGGATTCTACGGTCAAGGCGTAGCAGGAAAGATGGGTCACCTCCTGTTGCAAGGCCCAGTTAAGGGTGTGCAGCCAGCGCTCATCGGTGAGCAAGGGCCCGCCATAGATAAGGTCTACCGAGAAATCAGAAAAACCGGCCTCCCGTACCAAATGCACCACCATCTGTGCTTCTTCCGCCGTATGGGCACGGTTCATCCATTGCAATTCATCTTCGTACAGCGACTGGATGCCCAGGCTCAGGCGGGTCACACCCGCTCCTTTCCAGCCCTCCAGTAGAGCGGGGGTTACATCATCGGGGTTGGCTTCCAGCGTGATTTCGGCACCTTGTTCCACGGTCCATAAGCCGCGGATGCGGTTCAGCAAGGCAGCAACGTCGGTTGTTGCAAGCAGGCTGGGCGTGCCTCCCCCCAGGTAGATGGTTTGTACATTGGAAGTGCCCAGGTAGCCCGCCGCCGCCTGCATCTCGAGTTCGTTCAATAAAGCAGCCATCATTTCGTTCTTATACGTGCGGCTCGTGCTGAAATGAAAATCGCAGTAATTACACCGTTGCCGGCAAAAAGGGATATGGACATAGATTCCCGCCAAATCAAAGCTTAATTTCGTTCCTGCAAAATTACCGGCCGTGCATCGTATCGCTGTAAAAATTATCGGATGGCTCACCGGCGTACTGCTGCTGCCACAGGTAGCAGAAGCGCAAACGGTTTATCCGCTCCGTTATGCGTTTGCCGATACCGTGCTTGCGCCCGAACAATTGGGCCTGCTCCGGATCTTCTCCGGCCGGGACGCCTGTATCACATACCTGGCCCAACTGCCCGCCACCCTCCGCAACCGGGGGTACCTGGCCGCCTCCGTTGATGAAGTTCAGGCCGATTCGGCCGGCGCAACGGTGCAGTTATACCTGGGTCCTGCCGTGAAGTGGGTACAGTTGCGTACCCCCGGGATTCCAGCCGATTGGTTGCAGGCAGCAGGATACCGCGAGCGCAATTTCCGCAACCAGTTGCTCGACTATTCCGCCTTTCAACTGCTGCAAACCCGTCTGCTTCAAAAGCTGGAGAACAGCGGCTATCCGTTCGCCCGGGTACAGGTCGACAGCCTGGATTGGCAGCCTGCCGGCCTTACGGCTGCTCTCACCCTCGAGCAGGGCCCCCTGTACCGGATCGACAGCATCCGGGTATTTGGTGATGTAAACATCCGCAATGTTTTTTTGCAGCGCTACCTCGAGATCCCGAACGGATCGGTCTATGATCAGCAGAAACTGCAACGCATCAGCAATAAACTGCTGCAACTGCCCTACCTCGTGGAGGAACAGCCCTGGAACATGAACCTCCTGGGTACCGGATCCATCCTCAACCTGTACCTCAAAAACCGGAAGAACAGCCAGATCAACGGTATTGTGGGATTCCTGCCGGCCACCGACCAGCTGGGGGGCAACAAGCTGCAGGTTACCGGCGATTTTAATCTGAACCTTAAGAACGGCTTTGGGCTGGGAGAATCCCTGGTTATCCTCTTCCAGCAGATCCAGGTACAATCGCCCCGCCTGCAACTGGCCTACCAGCAACCCTTTCTCTTCGGTTCCGCGTTTGGCACCGATGTATCTTTCGACGGGTTTAAAAAAGATTCGTCGTTTCTCAACATCCGCCTGCAGGCAGGGGTGCAATATGCCTTTGGCGGCAACCGCAACGGTAAAGTGTTTGTGCAGCAGTTTATCACCAACCTCGACCTGGTGGATACAGCCTCCATCCGTTTTTCGAAGCGCTTGCCCGAGCAGATAGACCAAACCACCACCAGTATGGGACTGGATTATGAATGGTGGAATACCGATTACCGGTTTAATCCGCGTTCCGGCTTTGACATACGGGTTTCCGGATCGGCCGGTATCCGCCGTATCCGCCCAAACAACAGCATTACAGCCATTAAGAATCCGCTGGACCCGGCGTTCGATTATCGCAGCCTGTACGACTCCATTCAGTTGCGTGCCTACACTTTCCGTATCACCACAAATACCGCACGGTATTTCCGCACCGGCCGGCAAACCACCCTGAAGACGGCCCTGCAGGCCGGATGGGTGCAAAGTCCTTCCCTGTTCCGCAATGAACTGTTTCAACTGGGGGGCTTCCGCCTTTTGCGGGGCTTTGACGATGAGAGTATTTTTGCCTCTTCCTACGCGGTAATCACTACCGAATACCGCCTGCTGATCGGGTTGAACAGTTTTCTTTATGCCTTTACGGATGCCGGCCTGGTTCGCAACCAGAGCCAGTTTTCCAACAGCACCAACCGGTTCTTCGGCGCCGGCGGAGGGATGGCCTTTGAGACCAAAGCCGGGATTTTCAATGTCGCTTTTGCTGCCGGGGTGCGTAACGATCTGCCCCTCAACCTGCGGCAAAGCAAAATTCATTTCGGTTATTTGAATTTCTTTTAAATGCCTGTACTGCTTCCGCGTACATTTGCAGGCGACCCATGCGTTTTCTATTATTTCTACTGTTGCTGCCGCCAGGCCTGCTGCGGGCGCAGGACACACCGCCTGCTGCCGGTCGTTTGCCTGCCACCGACACCCTGCTTCTTCCGGCAGCGACACAACCAGCTACCCTTTCATATGATGCGGCACGTAATGTGGTTCTGTTGCGGCTGCGCTTAAACTACAGCGCACCCGGCGTATTTTTTATCCAGAAAGAGAAATTACAAACGGGCAAAGACTGGCTTTTTTACTATCTCATGGGCCTGTTGCTGCTTTTTGGCCTGCTGCGTCTGTCGTATGTCCGCTATTTCCAGGATCTGTTCCGGTTTTTCTTCCGCACTTCATTGCGGATCAACCAGATCCGGGAACAGTTGGTGCAGGCAGGACTGCCCAGTTTACTCTACAACCTGTTTTTTGCCTGTTCTTTTGGGTTGTATATCTATCTGCTGGCAATCTATTTCCAGGCATCTGTGCGGGTGGAAGAATGGATGATTCCATTTATTGCCACCGCTGCATTGGCGGTGTTGTACCTGGGCAAATATCTTTTTATCCAAGCCAGTGGCTGGATTTTCAACATCCGCCCGGCCACAGAAACCTACACATTCATTGTTTTTCTGATCAACAAAGTGGCCGGCATTGCCATACTTCCCTTCCTGCTGCTGATTGCTTTTGCCGGGCCGGAACTGGCGGCCGTGGGGGTTACGCTGTCCCTCTCGGTGGTCATTATTCTCTTTTTTTACCGGTTCCTGCGGGCTTACCAGCCGGTGCAGCAGGAGTTGAAAGTGGGCCGGGTGCATTTTTTTATTTACCTGCTGGCTGTGGAGGTGGCTCCCTTGCTGTTGATTTACAAGCTATTGATAAAGTATTTCTAAGCAGAACTTCCTACCTTTGCCAAAATTTTCCTTACCGTTATGCAGAAAAAAGCGCAGAAGTCTGTAAATACGACAAACGCCATAAGGAATATTCTCATTACTCAACCCAGGCCGGAAAACGACAAGTCGCCCTACTACGAGCTTGAACGGAAATACAATGTGTCGCTGTCGTTTCACCCGTTTATCCGGATAGAAGGGGTGTCTGCCAAAGAGTTCCGGAAGCAGAAAATAGACATCGCTTCCTTTTCTGCCGTCATTTTCACCAGCCGCCACGCCATTGATCATTTTTTCCGGATTTGCGAAGAAATGCGCATCACCATTGCACAGGAAACGAAGTATTTCTGCATTACCGAAGCGGTGGCGTTGTACCTGCAGAAGTTCATCCTTTACCGCAAGCGTAAAGTGTTTTATGGGGCAGATGGGAGCAATAAAAGCCTCTTTGATGTAATGAACAAACACAAGAGCAATGAGCGCTTCCTGTTTCCCTGCA
Source organism: uncultured Chitinophagaceae bacterium (assembly GCA_937862815.1). Lineage (GTDB taxonomy): Bacteria > Bacteroidota > Bacteroidia > Chitinophagales > Chitinophagaceae > Lacibacter. Next base: position 133,443 of record CALMED010000024.1, read on the forward strand.
GCGAAAACATGGACAATGAAGTAGTTAACTGGCTGCGGAATCACAATTGTGAGTATGCCGTACCGGTATTATATAAGACCGTCAGCTGTGAAGTAAAGGAGATCCTCGAACAGGGGCACTTTGATGTCATCTGCTTTTTTACCCCCAGCGGTGTGCGCAGCCTGTTTGAAAACATTCCGGGATATCGGCAAAACGGTACCTTGATCGGGGCTTTCGGGCTCAATACCTTCAAGGCGGTTGCCGATGCAGGCCTGGAATTGCAGATCAAGGCACCCGAACCCCAGGCACCCAGCATGGTTTCTGCACTCGATAAGTTTCTGGCTGCGCTCAACCGGTAATGGCCTCCCTGCAGCAGCGCTTACAAGGGGTAGCAGGTTCCCGTCCCGGTCGCTCATTTTTTCTGCCGGACTTCTTTGCCGGAGCCATCCTCTTCCTTATTAATACGCGTCTGCAACACTGGCGTACAGGTAGCACCCTGGTTGCAGGCAGAGCGTTACCCCGTCCTGGTCCATTTCTGCCGGCGGAACCAGAGGGGTTAACAGAACAAGCTGAAATGCTGCCAGGATCCGCTGTATGTACTGCAGGAAGCGCTGAAACTGCGCAGTAAGCGGCAGGGCAGGTAGCCGGATCCCCGCTTGCTGACAAGGACCCCTTCCCTGGGCCAGCTTTTCAAAAAGCGAGATTGACGGGCCTGGGGGCCAGGCTGGATACCGAAAAGTTCAGGTGGCAGGTACTGCCGGATTTATTTGATGGGTAGCAAAAAAATAATCTGGCCCAAATGAAACCCTTTTCTATATTTGTAAGGACTAATTATGCCGTAAACCGGTCAATAATTTCGCTGAAATTCAGGAAATTCTGTCTGCCGGGTCCCCTGTAAACAATAAAGTTGTCCGGTAAGCGTTATCGCTGAAGATAAAAGAATTGATTTTGACTTCTCAAAAATTAATAGTAGCATTGCGTTCGAATGAAGGGACAGAACCCGGAAAATCCCCCCATTCAGCCAATACCTATAAGAAAATTAAATTCTTAACAATGAAGAACCAACTGTTAAGTTGCCTCACATTCGTATCCCTGTCCGTACTCCTGATCAGCTGTGGAAAATCAAAATCCTCCCAAAAGACTCCGGATAGCAAAGGGCAATTAATTGGTGCCGCCTATGGTGCCAAACCCAGTCCCAACAAACCGTTTGGCATGGTGCACATCCCCCAGGGAACCTTTCACATGGGTCCCAGCGATGAGGATGTTAACTATGCTTTTACCTCCCGCAACCGCCAGGTGTCTATCAACGGTTTCTGGATGGATGTAACGGAAATCACCAACAGCGAGTACAAGCAGTTTGTGTACTGGGTACGCGATTCCATTGCCGGCACCATACTTGGCTACGTGGATGCCAAGACCAACAACCTCGACAAAAAGAAGCTGGCCGGCATCTGGAAAGAAAAGGATGTGTTTGAGCGGCTGGGCCAGATGATGATGGCTCCGGATGACCGCATCATGGGACGCATGGAAATCGATCCTGACAAACTCATTTACCAGGAAGAGTATGTGGATTATAAAGCGGCCGCTTACCGCAAGCCCAACGAGCCCCGTTCCAAGTATATAATCAAGAACCCGGTAAAAATTTACCCGGATACGCTGGTGTGGGTACGCGACTTTTCCTACAGCTACAACGAGCCCATGAGTGTCCGGTATTTTGCACACCCGGCCTTTGCCAATTATCCTGTAGTGGGCGTAACCTGGAAACAAGCCAACGCTTTCTGTAACTGGCGTACCCGTCATCTCAACAGCTACCTGGAAGAAAAAGGATTTGCCACCGAGTCCAGTTTCCGTCTGCCCACCGAAGCTGAATGGGAGTATGCTGCCCGCGGAGGTCGTTCCCAGTCGATGTTCCCCTGGGGTAACTACTATCTGCGTAACCGCAAGGGCTGTCTGATGGCTAATTTCAAACCCGGACGCGGAAACTACCCCGAAGACGGCGGCTTTTATACGGTGCGTGCAGACGCATACTGGCCCAACGATTTCGGTCTGTATAACATGGCCGGTAATGTGGCCGAGTGGACCGGTTCACTCTATTACGAAGGGGGCTACAATTTTGCTCACGACATGAATCCTGATATCCGTTACAATGCTAAGGACAGCGATCCTCCCCGGATGAAGCGGAAAGTGGTACGAGGCGGCAGCTGGAAAGATGTAGGTTATTTCCTGCAGACCAGCACCCGTGCTTACGAGTACCAGGATACGGCCAAATCATACATCGGATTCCGTTGTGTGATTGATTTGCCACCCATGATGCGTAAAAAATAATGCACATCTTTTTTATGAACCCAACATGCTCTTATCACTGCCCTGCGGCAGCTGATATGGCTCCATTCACATTAAAATCTTTCAAACAACTCTCCTAAAACCAACTCTTATGGCAGTTTCTCAATCCACCGAAAAAATTTCCAACATCATCGTTTCGTTAGGTGCCGCCGTTGTAATCTTCGGTGCCTGGGCAAAAATCCTGCACCTTTCATTTGCCGACCTGATGCTGACCATTGGTCTGCTCACAGAAGCCGGTATCTTCCTCGTGTATGCTTATCTCTCCACGCAGGGATATGGTTTGTCGGATCACGGTCCGGCTGCGAAAACGCCTGCCGGTACGCCTGCCCTCGCTTCGTTGGATAAAATGTTACAGGATGCAGAAATCACACCTGCCAGCCTGCGCAGCCTCAGCGATAATTTTCAGAAGCTGAATGCAACCGCAGGTGGTATGAAGGACGTAACCGATGTGGTGGCTGCCACCGGCGAACTGAGCACCAAAACCAAGGAGGCTGCCCATGCACTGGGGGGTATGAAAGATGCCTACCAGCAGGCTGCTTCTTCTGTAGCTTCCTTTAACAGCGCCGCGGAAGGAACCAAGCAGTTCCACGAGCAGGTACAGAACATGACCAAAAACCTGAGTTCCCTCAATACCATTTATGAACTGGAGTTGCAGGATACCAACAACCATCTGAAAGCCATGAATAAGTTCTATGGAAATCTGGTACAGGCTTCCGAGGCTATGCAGGGCAGTGTGGACGATGCGAAAAGAGCGCACGACCAGATTGCTTCCCTGGCGAAAAACCTCGGTACCCTCAACAACATCTATGGCAACATGATTAATGCCATGCAGGGTAGATAATTGCCGGAAACCCCGATTCAACAGAACCAGAACAAAACCAAAATCCGAACATCATGGCACTACCTAAAGAGCCCCGGCAGAAGATGATTAACCTGATGTACCTGGTGCTGACAGCCCTGTTGGCCCTGAACGTATCAGCGGAGATCATCAATGCCTTTAAAGTTGTTGATAATAGTCTGAGTGCTACCAGCCGCGTGGTAAACGCCTCTACCGAAACCATCATGTCCTCTTTTAAGGAGAAACTGGCCGACCCTGCCACCCGTGAAAAAGCCGAAGTGTGGATGCCCAAGGCAGAAGCAGCCGTCCGCCTCACCAAAGAGATGTCCGATATGATTGATGGCCTGAAAGATAAAATCAAGAAAGAAGCCGGGTTTGATCCCGCCAATCCTGCAGGGGGATTCAAGGAAGACAATATTGACATCGCCACCCGCATCATGGATAAGCAGGGAGAAGGCGAGAAACTCCGCAAAAAACTGGAAGAATACAAAGCGGCCATCCTGGCACTGGATCCGGAAGTGGGAAGGCAATTTGCCAACAGCCTGCCAATTGATCTTACCATCCCTAAGTCCACCACCACCAAATTGGCTAAAGTTACCTGGACATCGGCTTATTTCAACATGACGCCCACCGTGGCTGCGTTGACGATGCTGAGCAAATTCCAGAACGACGTTAAAACCACCGAAAACCGGATGGTGAACGAGTTTCATAACCGGGTAGGTCAGGTAGTGGTGCGTTTTGATACCTATGCTCCGATTGTAGGTGCCAATTCCACGTATCTGTTCCCGGGCCAGGAACTGCAGATTACGGCCGGTATCGGTGCATTCTCGAAGAACGTACTGCCGCAGGTAACCATCGGTGGTAAGTCGGTTCCCATGAATGCAGATGGTCTGGCTGTGTTCAAAACAGCTGTAGGCAACACCGGCGGAACGGTTCCGGTTATAATCCGCTACAAAGACCAGGACGGTAACGACCAGGTACGGGAAACCAAGATTGAGTACACCGTAGGAACGCCTACCGGCGCTTTCGTGAGTGCTGAAAAAGTAAAGGTGTTGTACATCGGCCTTGAAAACGAACTGGCCGTTACCGGGGGCAGCGTAGGCGATGAAAAAGTAACGGTGAGCATCAGCAACGGAACACTCCGCAAAACCGGCCCTGGCAAATACATCGCCAGCCCCACGAACACAGGTGCTGCCGTTGTAACGGTGAATGCCGACGGCAAGACCGCCCAGTTTAATTTCCGCGTTAAAACAGTGCCGGATCCCACTCCCATGGTGGGTGCCAGTACCGGTGGCCGTATGCCGGCCAACGTGTTTAAGGCCCAACAGGGGATCCGTGCTGATTTAAAAGACTTTGTATTTGAAGGAGTTACGTTTACTGTAACCGGCTATACGTTCTACGCCACCGGCGCCGGCTTCCAGGAAGCACCGGGCGTTCGGGCGGGTATCCGTGGCAATACGTTTGCTCCGGTGGAAGACCTGCTCAACCGCTGCCGTCCGGGAACAACCATTGTTTTGGATGAAATTAAGGCCGTTGGTCCGGGTGGTAACACACGAAATCTGCCCACCATGGCGTTTAACTTATACTAAATTACCCAACGATGAAGATGAAAAACCTTGGTCCTGCTTTGTTGCTCCTGTTGCTGGTGGCTGAACTTGATGTAAATGCCCAGCAACGGCCCCGCACCCGCACCCAGCGGCCTGCCCAGCAGCAGCAAGCGCCTGCCTCCGGCTATGGCACCCAGCCTTCCGGGTATGGAACACAGCCTTCCGGTTACGGGAACAATAACCAGCAGCAGCAGACCAATATACCGAAGTCCAATATTCCCATCCGCGTGGTACCCAGTACCGGGAACGCCATCATGGATACGGTGAAACCTTCCCTCCGCAACGATGCCTCCATTGAGCGCAACCTGATCAAAGACCGCAAGCCCCTTGCCTACGAGCACATCCGCGAAGATGATGCCGTATACCGCCAGCGTGTTTGGCGTGAGCTCGATACCCGGGAAAAAATGAACCTTCCCTTCCGGTATGCAGCGGATGAAGACAACGGCAACCAGCGTTTCATCGCCATCCTGATGAAGGCCATCCGTAACCGGGAAATCACAGCGTTTGATGCTACCGCCGATGACCGTTTCACGACACCTATGACACCCGACGCGGTGATGAAAGCGTTTTCCGGTGGACTCGATACAGTACCGGTTTATGATTTCAACGGAGATATCACCGAATACAAAGTCACAAATAAGGAAGTAGACCCCGACAGCATCTATCGATTCCGGATCAAGGAAGAGTGGGTGTTTGACAAGGAGTCCTCCCGCATGTTTGTTCGCATCCTGGGTATTGCCCCCCTCAAGCGCCTTACCCGCAGCGATGGCACCGACATCATTCCCGGCCAGCCGGAATATGCTCCTATGTTTTGGGTGTATTACCCCGATTGCCGCGAACTGTTGTCGAAATACGAAGCCTTCAATGGTAAAAACTTCGGCGCACGTATGACCTGGGAAGAGTTGTTCGAAAACCGGATGTTCAGCAGTTACATTGTGAAGTCTACACTGGACAACCCCTACGACCGTACACTTCGTGCCTATATCAAGGATCCTATACTGCGGCTCCTCGAAGGTGAAAACATCAAGGAAAAGATATTCAATTACGAGCAGGACCTCTGGTCGTATTAATCCTGGAATCCAATTTTTTGAAGAAGCCCTGCTGCCATGCAGGGCTTCTTCTTTTTTTGCGGTCAACGGCCACTAAAGCCCATCAACTGAAGAAGAATATACCCGGAGCTGGCAACTGTCAGAGCGTAAGGGGAAATTTGTGTTTGTTGATTGGGATAAAATACGATCGTATGCTTTATCCATCGTTGGAGACGATCATAGGGACCCGGAGCCGTTAGCAGGGGCAGATCCTTGGGTATGGGAAGTAGTTTTGAGGGCAGGTTTCCAAACCAGGTGAAACAGAACTGCTAACTTATTCACACCCGGGGAGTGCAAGCATTCATTAAATAGAGCAATAACCTCTGTGTTTATTTGTAGAGTTATTGATTAAGCATACTTAAACAATAAAAATCAGCTGTTTTTTAAAAATACCCTGAATGTGGTATTGCTTTTCTGCATTATCGTCGTATCTTCGTAACGGTTTTTCATAGGATATTGGATTTTAAAGACGGGGCTGGATTTCTATCCTGGCCCCTTTTTTTATGTGTTTAACCCATGTTCCTGTACCGGCCCGGCTAATGCTTCTTTGATTTTTCTGGCTTTTACGATCCCAATGATGCGGGCCAGCGAGTCTGCTGACTGTTCCCGGATCGTCGCTACTGATTTATATGCTTTTAACAAGGCGACGATGGTTGCTTCCCCAATGCCTGGTATATTTTCGAGTTGATTCCTGAAAGTGCCCCGGCTTCGCTGGTTGCGGTGAAAGGCAATACCAAAACGGTGAACTTCATCACGTATGTAACGGATCAGTTTCAGTTCCACACTTTCATATGGCAGTCGAAGTGATTCGCGATCACCTGCAAAGAAAATCTCTTCCACATTTTTGGCCAGTCCTACAACGGTCAGCTTTTTACTGATGCCCAAGGCTTCCAGGCTTTCCATAGCCGCTGCCAATTGTCCTTTGCCACCATCTATAATAACGAGTTGGGGGAGCGGGGTTCCTTCTTTCAGCAACCGTTTGTACCGCCGGTAAACCACTTCCTTCATGGAAGCGAAATCGTCAATGCCGGTTACGGTCTTTACATTGTAGTGCCGGTATTCTTTTTTACTGGGTTTTCCGTTGCGGAAGCACACCATGGCCGATACCGGGTAGGCCCCCTGAAAGTTTGAGTTGTCGAAGCATTCTATGTGAACGGGCAGTTCCTGCAGGTGCAGGGCTTCCCGGATGGACGCCAGGATGGATTCGGCCGCGCCCTGCTCATACTGCACCAGATGCAACCGTTCTTTCTGCTGGTAAGCTTCCACCGCGTGCAGTGTATTCTTCTGTGAGAGGTCCAGTAATTTCTTCCGGGCCCCTGCCCGGGGCACAGTTACTGTATAGCCCGGATCCATCCACTCGGGCGGAAAGGGAAGAATCCATTCCTTTGCCCTGCTGGCAAAGCGTTGGTGCAGGCGTGGCAAAAGAAACTCCAGCAGTTCCGGTTCGGTTTCATCGAGCTTGCAGGCTACCTGGATATTTTCGGTGCGAATAATGGCACCATGCTCTACCTGCATGTAATTCAGAAAAGCCTGGTCTTTGTACCGCACAACCGTACACACATCGGCATTTCCCATTCCGCTGTGAACAACCTCCGACCGGGCTTTGTACGCTTCCAGGTGCTCCAGTTTCTTTTGTGTTAGGGCAGCTTTTTCAAAAGCCAGCTCTTCTATCTGCCGCTTTTGTTCTGCTTTAAAATACTGTATCACCGGTGCAAGGTTACCACTCAGGATGTTGCGCACCTGTTCAAGGTCCTGGTTGTAATTGGCCTCTGTTTGTAATCCTTCACAGGGGCCTTTGCAATTTCCCAGGTGATATTCGAGGCAAACCTTGTATTTCTTTTTTTGAATGTTCTGCGCACTCAGGTTGAGTTTGCAGGTACGAAGGGGAATCTGCTGCCGCACAAAATCCATCAGCTCCCGCACTTTTGCAACGGAGGTAAAAGGACCGAGGTACACAGACCCATCGTTTATTTTCCGGCGGGTGAGAAACACCCGGGGAAAAGGCTCCTTTTTTACGACGATGTACGGATAGGTCTTGTCGTCTTTCAGGTCAATGTTAAACAACGGACGGAATTGTTTAATCAGTGAGTTTTCCAATAAAAACGCGTCCTGTTCCGAATTAACAATGGTGTATTCGATCTGTTCAATCCGCCGCACCAGTTCACTGGTTTTGCGGTTGGTGTGTTGTTTGATGAAATAGCTGGAGACCCGTTTGTAAATATTCTTGGCTTTGCCCACATAGAGCAGCGTGCCGCCAGCATCATAATATTTGTAGATACCGGGTTGCCGCGGAATAGTGGGGGCCAGTTTTCGGAAAGTTTCCTGGGTCATGTTCCGCTTATTGCCAGATGATTTTTTCTGTAATTGTCTGGCTGTTGACGCCCATGTTACGGGTGGTGATGGTGGTAAACCCCTCGTTGTGGCGCCATAGCAACTGACGACTTTCTGCCTCCTCCTCCTTCACGAGGTAAAGCTGGCTGATCTGTCCATTCTCGGGGCGTATATAGAGATCAATCCGCCGGACAGGGTTGTTGCCGTTAATGGGCTGGTAAGTAATGGTAATGGTCTGAAGGGTCGCATCGGCGAATACGGTTTCTTCAAAGTCCTGTTCCAGTTGCTTTTTTTCCAGTTGCGGAATGATGAAAACGGCAGCCAGCTGCTGCACGTCTTCTTTTTTAAGGTAGGAGGAATCCGTTTGAATGCCATCCTTACCTGTAATCCGCAGGAACCCATGCGGTACCGTGTCGAGATAGGCCAGTTGTCCTTTGAGGTAGCCGGCCACGTCAATAAAATTGTTGGTTGCTTTTTTGTTTTTGCCCCCGCAACTCCAGGCCAGTCCAATGGCCAGCAGCAGAATACAGGCTTGTTTGCTCATGCTGTAAAATTAGCCCAATTAAGGCGTATGGCTCTTGCAGAATGAGAAAATGGAGATTTTGTGCCGGGTATGTACCTGGTACCTGAGCGTCAAAACAATGGCTTATTTCAATGTTTTAATAATACCCAGTTTAAAGCCATAGTCCACGAGGTGTTCCTGGATGGGGTACATGCCTTTGGAATTGGAAAAGAGTTGATAGCGCAACTGGGGCCCAGCCTGGATGTCGAACCGGCCAGCATTGAAGCGGACAAAGGTTTCGAGTGCACTGTTCAGGTTGGTGCGACGGAGCAGGTCGGGTGCTTTGATGTAATTCCGGTAGTCATTGGTAACGAGGTAGCCGGTGGCAGCCACCATATAGGTTGGTTGCAGGGTTCCGGCCAGGTTCCACGAAAACCGGCGGTTGCCGGCAAGCCGGTATTCCAGACCAACCGGTACGGAAAGCTGGAAGGTTTCATTGGCGAGTTGGCGCAAACGGCCTCCTTCGGTGTTGCGCAGTGTACTAACCCGCTGCATCCGGGCAAAGGTGGTGAGGGTTACTGTGGAGACCTCGGGAAACGATTGAGATGCAGTTACAGTATAACGGGTGTAGTTTGCCTGGAAGCCGGTCTTGAAGGTCAGGCGTTCGCTCAGGGGTAAGAGAACAGCAATACCCCCTTCCCATCCCAGTGAGGAGTGATGGGAGACCCTGCTCTCCGGGTCAATGTTGCCCAGGTTGATCTTATTGTCGGCGTACAACACCCGGTAGCTTGCGGAAGGCGCCCCGTAGAACTGGATCTGCGGCTGCAGCTTCCGGCGGGTGACCTGCGGAATGTCCACTTCAAAATTCCGTTCCGCATCCGTAAAATTCAAAGCATCAACCGCTAAAGGATCTGCCGGCTCCTGTTGCTGCTCCGGGAGCATAGTGGCATTGGCTGGTTGCAGGGTGATTGTTCCGGGTTGGAGTGCGGGCAAGGTATTGCCGGCCGGCAGGGAATAGCTCACCGGTTCAGACAACCGGGCACCAACTGGTACAGGTACCAGTTCTGTTGTTTCGGGCACAGCTTCCGAAGGCGCGATGGTAGTGAATGTTGAGGGCGTACCTGCCGTTAGCTGGCTGTTGGCAGACAATAGCAGGCGCTTGCCTGCACCGGCGGGGGTATTGCCTGCAGCAGGTGCTATGGCAAAACCGGATGATTGCACCGGAGCGGCGCTCAGTGCCAGGTATTCTCCCAGCGCTGCGATCTTTTTTGAGCCGGTATCCTGGTCAGGAGCCAGCAGCAGGCTAAGGGAAAGGAGGATGGAAAGGACAGGAATTGCGATGCTCCACTTAACAGCTGGGTGTTGTTGAGGCAGCCGGTTCCGGATGCTGTTCCACAACTCATCGGACGGGTACATCCGGTAGCTGTCAACCTGCTTTTTCAGGTGTTGCTCAAATGAATTGAATTGGTACATCCTTCGCTCCATAAACAGTTTTGTTGTGTTGGTACGGTTATTCAAAACCGGACATGGGCCGCTGCTACCCAATCAACCTGTTTCTGCGGTTGCAGTATGATTTTTTTCTGAATCAAAATCTGCTCCAGCATGGCTTTCGCCCGGGTATACTGCGATCGGCTGGTACTCTCTTCAATGTCAAGCATGCCAGCAATCTCGCGGTGCGAATACCCTTCCAGGGCAAAAAGGTTCAATACCGTACGGTAACCAACCGGCAGGCTTCGGATGCATTCAATGACCTGCTTGGCCTGGATGAGCGACGGCACACTGTCTTCCCGCACCAACAGGTTCTGCGCCTGGGAAATGTCCACGCTGTCGTTGAACTTCCTGTGCTTCTTCAGCTGGTTGATGCATGTATGTACCACAATGCGCCGGATCCATCCTTCAAAAGAACCTTTACCCTGAAACTGGTGAATCTGGGTGAAAACCCGGATGAAACTTTCCTGCAACATATCTTCAGCATCTTCCCGGTTGTGCGCAAAACGGTAGCACACCGCCAGCATTTTGGGGCTGTAGCGGTTGTAAAGTTCCTGTTGAGCTGCCGGCTTATTCTGAAGACACCCTTGTAAGATTGCTTCTTCCGTCATGCGGGTTGAGTTTGCAACCCTCAAATTAGACATTTTTCTGATAAATTCTGCTGCATTTACCGACTTTCTTCCATAAAAAAACGCCGGTTGAATCTAAGTTGACAACCGGCGTTTGAATGTTTAAACAAGTCTTAGAGTCGCACCGCCCGCTTTTTTTTGCGCAGCCGCCGTGGATTGTACCACAGCCAGAAGCCGGAGACGGTGAGTAACAGCAGGGCCAGTCCCAGTACCGTGGTATAGGAGAGTTTCAGCCATCCACCGGTGAGGCCGGTCAGTTTGTCGAGAATGGTTCCATCGTGCAGGTGCTCGATAAAGTCGGATCGCCGGGTTTCGTAGAGCAAAACGTCCCCGGTGGCCGCATCCAGTTGTACTGCCTGGTATCCTTTTTCAAATATAACTTTTACAATGCCCTGCTTCGGGCGAACGTCCATGCGGTCAATAACCGGTGTACTGCCCGGCTCCTTCGTCTTTAAAGCCCTGATGGCCTTTGTGGCAAGTGAGTCGATTGGCAGCCAGTCGGAAGGCAGGCGGGAGCTGCCTTTTTGGGTTTCGGCCAGCAGGTACCCCCCGCTGTGTTTTTTCCAGCCCAGGAGCAACCCTGTTCCGCCCATCACCAGGAAAAAAAGGAAGAGCGCCGATGCGATCCATCGGTGCAGGCGGCGGTACCAGCGGGTTTTCTTTACCAGTTTTTTTGTATCCATACTCAGATGCGGATGCGCATGCCCACAATCAGGTTGCTGCCGGCCGCCACGATTCCCGATGAATAAGGCCGGTACCGGCGGTTGGTGATGTTTTCCCATGCCAGGCTCAGTAATAATTGTTTCCATTCATAGGTAGTTCTTACCTGCACCTGGTGCCAACCGGGGGCAAAAGGATTGCCGTTATTATCGCGGGCATAGATCTCCGGTTTTGCCCGTTCAGTGGGTGCCAGCCGGTTGAAAGTGACGGCGCTGTTGTACACCGTTCCCAATTCGGCCCACCACCGGTTGTGGTGGAAACGCAGGAAAGTGCTTCCGTAGAAAGGCGGTGCATGCCGCAAAGGTACCTGTTCGTTCCGAACCTCATCGGTTTCCCGGCCGCCGATCCAATTGGCATGACTTACCAGCTGCCATTGGCGGAGCAACTGCCACTCTCCGCTGATTTGAATGCCATATACTGTGGCACGGGCCACATTTTGCAGGGCTTCCACCTGGCTCACGATACCCTGGAAGAGGATGCTGTCGCTGCCATTGAACGTGAACGGGCGGCGCACGATGGCGTTGTCCAGCAGTGTGAAAAAAAGGTTCCCTTCAAGCCGGTATTTGCCGGCTTGTTGCAGCACCCAGCCAGCTTCGAAATTCCAGGCATATTCGCTGCGCAGGCCGGGGTTGGGGACGGTGATCAGCCCCGGTGTGCTTTCAAACAGTTTGCCGATGTCATCCACATTGGGCATACGGAAACCGGTGGAGAGGTTGAGGTTCAGTTGCAGCAGCCGGTTGGCCTGGAACACCAGGCCCGCGTTGCCGGTAACCGCTCCTTCCCGCAGCCGGGTATCCCGGAAGGGGAAGGCAAACAACGCGGTGTCGAAACGGGCCGCCAGCCGGTTCAGACTGTACCGTACACCGGAGCTGAAGAGCAGGGAATCGGCCAGCCGTACCCGGTAGCTGGCATAAAGACCGGCGGTCTGCCAGTTGCTGCCGTCGGGGTAACGGCTGGGTATAGCCGAACGCAGTCCATTGGTGATCACTTCCCGTTCACCGCGGGAGCGTACGTTGTTCCACACCCACTCCGCGCCATAGTACAACGTGCCGGCAGTCAGTTTTTTATTTGCATCAGCGTTCAGGCTCAGCGCGGTTACCGCTTCGGTAAGGATATTCCGGTTGTTGCTGTTGCGGGCGCGGTCGATGCGGCTTTCTTCGTACTGCTGGTAAGCGGCCACCAGGCGGGCCTCATCGTACCATTGGTTCTTTTTTTTATGCACCAGTTGCAGGTTGTGCATGTTCCAGATCATCGGGCCGTAGTTCCATTCGGCAAAGCGCAGGTTGCCGTTCCGGTACTGGATCAACCGGTCGTAACGGGGTGTGGTGTCGGTGCGGGCATAGGTGTAGCCGTACACAAGGTCCAGGTGTTTCCCTGCCCGGTACCGCAGCTTGTGAAGCAGGTTTAGCTGGTTGTACCCCGTAAACCGCTGAACGCGGGGGTCGCTGTTACGCAGGATGCTGTCGCGGCCACCGGTGCGTTGCACGTATTCCGGTCGCAGGTAGCTGTCCTGCCCGCCATATTTACCCATCTGCTGGTCTCCGAAACTGCTGTACGTGAAGGAGGATAAAAACGACCATCGCCCGCCGCCGATGTTGATGTCTCCGTGCAGCGTGTTTTCCTGGTTGGCACTGCTGTAGCGAACGAGTCCGCTGCCTTTTACTACCGGTTTTTCCGTATGGCTGATCCGCGGCTGCAGGGAATGAAAGTCCATCACCCCCCCGATGGCATCACTGCCATAAATGAGCGAGCCCGGACCAAAAATCACTTCGGAGGTTTCGAGGGAGAGTGCATCCACGGATATTACATTCTGCAGGTTACCGCTGCGGTAGATGGCATTGTTCATGCGTACGCCATCCACCACCAGCAGTACCCGGTTGGTGGCAAAACCGCGGATCATGGGACTGCCCCCTCCCAGCTGGCTTTTCTGTACAAACACAGTGCCGGTCTGGCTCAGCAGATCGGCCGAAGTTTGCGGATTGTTGCGGAAGATCTGTTCCTGCCTGATCTTGGTAATCTTGTTGGGTACTTCATTCTGGTTGTGTTCCCATTTGTGGAAGGTTACGATCACTTCTCCCAGCTGCCGGGCACTGGTGTCGGCCGGTTGCGGCTCCTGGGCAGCTGCAGCCAGGGGCAGGCTGCACGCAGCGCATACCATACGTATAGCCGGCCATATCTTGTGGAGTATGTTTAGCGGGTTCATAGTACGAAACAATTTGCCCCGGCAAGGGGCTTGTCCTTGAAAAAATTAAATCACTTGTATGTCAGGTATGAAGCCGGGGAGGTGGTGTAACGGGGTCGGGTTGGCTGAAACAGTACCGGTTGCAGATTTCAGGAAATGTTGGAAGGATGGATTGGGTGATGACAATGTTGTCTGGTATTTCCGCCACCGGGGCCAGCAAGAGGCGGTAGAATTGCAGACAGGATTGCAGGGCTGTGCCGGTGGAGTGGGGAAGTGTTCGGCGCAGCTGCTCCTTCAATTCCTCTTCCCGGGTGTCATAAAGACCGGTCAGTACCAGCGTGGTACCCCTGTCTTCCAGGCGGTGAACATCAAACAACAGCCCGTTTACCAGGCACTCCCGCCTGTTTTTGATCCATTGAACACCCGCTTTTGCCACCACGACCTTTTCAAGATTCTTTTTCTCCAGGCGTTCCCACATCTCCCGTTGCGCCAGCTCCTGCTGCAGTTGCAGCCAGGCCGGTTGCAGCAGACCTGTTACCAGGCTTGCCAGTACAAGCAGGGGCGCTATAACACGCAGGGTTTGCATCAGTTACCAATAAGAACCTCGCCTGTCATAGCATCCGGTACCGGTAATTGCATCATCGTGAGGATGCTGGGAGCGATATCGCCCAGTTTGCCGTGACGGAGGGAACCCCTCCAATCGCGGTCGATTACAAACAACGGAACCGGGTTGAGGGTGTGAGCCGTATTGGGCGTGCCGTCTTCATTGATCATGTAATCGGCGTTGCCGTGGTCGGCCGTGAGAAAGACGGTATAACCGTGCTGCAGGGCGGCTGTCACCACCCGCTGTACGCAGGCATCAACGGTTTCCGCCGCCTGGATGCCGGCGCTGAATACACCGGTATGTCCCACCATATCGGCATTGGCGTAATTGAGGCAGATGAAATCGGCACTTTCCGCTTCAATTTCGGGTACAATGGCATCTGTCACCTCAAAAGCGCTCATTTCGGGTTTCAGGTCGTAGGTGGCTACCTTGGGCGAGGGAATCATGATGCGGCGTTCGCCGTCGAAAGGTTGTTCCCGCCCGCCGCTGAAGAAGAAACTCACGTGCGGGTATTTTTCCGTTTCGGCGATGCGGATCTGTTTTTTTCCGTGGGCTGCCAGCACTTCCCCCAATGTATTGCTGAGGTTGTCGGTCTCAAAAATCACGTGTACGTTCCGGTAGGTTTTGTCGTATTCCGTCATGGTGGTGTAATGCAGGTCCATTTTCTGCATGTTCCATTCCGGGAAGTCCTGCTGCGTAAGCGCCTGGGTGATTTCCCGGCAACGATCGGTGCGGAAGTTGAAGCAGATGACCGCATCGCCTTCCCGGATGAAACCCTGCGGCGTCTGGCTGTTCAGGATGGGGAGGATGAACTCATCGGTCACGCCGTCGTTGTAGGAAGCGGCTATGGCAGCGGGCACATCGTCGGTTACCGTGCCTTTGCGGTGTACAAGGGCGTCGTAGGCCACCTGTACCCGCTCCCAGCGTTTGTCGCGGTCCATGGCATAGTACCGGCCCGTCACCGATGCCAGGGTGCCGGTGGTGTGGGCCATGTGCTGTTGAAGGTCGGCTACAAAGCCGAGACCGCTCTTCGGGTCCGTATCCCGCCCGTCGGTGAACGCATGCACATATACCTGTTTCAGTCCGTTTTCGTTGCACAGGGAGAGTATGGCCTTGAGGTGGTTGGTATGCGAGTGCACGCCGCCATCGCTTACGAGGCCGATGAGGTGCAGTGCCCTCTGCTGGGATTTTGCGTAGTGGATGCTTTGCAGCAGGGAAGGGTTTTGGGCAAAGGACCCGTCGCGGATGGCCACGTGGATGCGTTGCAGTTCCTGGTACACGATGCGTCCGGCACCGAGGTTGAGGTGCCCCACTTCGCTATTGCCCATTTGTCCGTCGGGCAGCCCAACCGCTTCTCCGCAGGTGGTAAGGGTGGTATGCGGGTATTGCCCGTAGAGGCTGGAAACAAAGGGTACATTGGCCTGGCGGATGGCGTCGGAGGCGGCAACCTGCCCCAATCCCCAGCCATCCATAATAACTAAAATGGCTTTCTTACTCATGGGTTCAAAGCTACTTGTTTTACCTTAATTAACAGGAATTGCGGGGCTCCAGGCAACCTGCCGGGGCGCCTTCCTGTCTTGTTATATGGGTTTGGCATGTTTTTCGTAGTTTCCATCCCAACAGTACCAAACATGAATAAAATAGTTTTCGGATGCCTGCTCCTGCTGACCGGTCTGCTGTCTGTTTCCTGGCTGCAGCAGGATGAAATTGTTGCCGCCCTGCGGGCGGGCAGTGCCGAGCGCATGGCAAAGCATTTTGATGCCATGGTGGATGTAACCGTGCCCGGGAAAAGTAACACTTACAGCAAGAGCCAGGCAGAGCTGGTGCTCCGCGATTTTTTCAGCCAGAACCGGGTCCGCGGTTTTGAAATCCAGCATTCCGGCAACAATCCTTCATCTACTTTTCTCATTGGCACCCTATCCACCAGCAACGGCAATTTCCGTACCACCGTGTATATGCGCAACCGGGGCAGTAAACTCCTGGTGCAGGGGGTGGAACTGGAAGCCCGGTAGGATCCACGACCCTCTCTTTTCTATTGCGGTACTCAACCGCGGAATTCGATAGTTTTGCACACATGATTCCCACCTACCAGGAACTGCTGCACCGGCTGATCACCCGGGCTTTGGAAGAAGATATTGGTAACGGCGATCATTCTACGCTCAGCTGCATTCCGGCGCATACCCGGGGTCGTGCCGTACTCAGGATTAAGGAGGCTGGTATATTGGCAGGTATGGACGTGGCCGAAGCTGTTTTCCGGTACCGGGAGCCTTCCTGCCGCTTTGTTGCCCACAAGCAGGATGGCGACACCATGCAACCCGGGGAACAGGCTTTTGAAGTGGAGGCCGGCGTACATACCATCCTGCAATGCGAACGGCTGGTGCTCAACTGCATGCAACGGATGAGCGGCATTGCCACCCTCACCCGCTTATATGCCGATGCGCTGGACGGTACCCGCACCCGTGTGCTGGATACCCGTAAAACCACGCCCAACTTCCGGTTGCTGGAGAAAGAGGCCGTGCGCATTGGCGGAGGGCACAACCACCGTTTCGCTCTCTACGACATGATCATGCTGAAAGACAACCACATTGATTATTGCGGCGGTATGGAACAAGCCATCGGGCGGGCCTGGGACTATGTGCAGGAGGTGCAACCCGGCCTGCAGATTGAAGTGGAGACAAGGACACTGGAGGAAGTGGAACGTGTGCTGGCTGTTGGCAAGGTACACCGGATCATGCTGGATAATTTCAGTCCGGATGATGCGGCCCGGGCAGTACAACGGATCGGCGGTCGCTTTGAAACGGAGGCCAGTGGTGGCATTAACCTCCACAACATACGCGACTATGCTGCAGCCGGTGTGGATTTCATCAGTGTGGGGGCGTTGATTCACCAGGCCCGCAGCCTGGACCTGAGTCTGAAAGCCCGGATCGAACCATCTTAAACAGCTTCAATGGCCAAGAAAAATAAAACTGATTCCAATGGGTTGGTGTATAGCACGGATCCTGATTTCCGTTTCGAAGAGAAGGAAGAATCTGTGCAGACGCTGCCACCGGCGCAGCAGCCGCTGACCATCCGCCGGGAGACCAAACACCGGGCCGGAAAGATTGTGACCCTGGTACTGGGCTTTGTGGGCTCGCCTGCTGATGCCGAATTGTTGGGGCGGCAGTTAAGGAATGCCTGCGGAAGCGGCGGTTCGGTAAAGGAGGGGGAAATCATTGTACAGGGCGATCACCGCGAAAAAGTATGGCAATACCTGCAGAAAAACGGGTACAGCCGCACCCGGAAACCGGGATAAAGCGGCCGGCATCCAAAGCGATACGATTTGCCCTATCTTTAGGGCTTAGTTTAAAATTCAGTACAGTGCAGTTGTTGATGCAATTCTTCCTGCTGGGCCTTTATACCGCCCGTCTTGAACTCTTCAAGTTTTTCTTCTTCCTGGTATTCGGCGCTTTTCTCTGGTGCCTGTACCTGGTGTACGAAACCTCCGGTTCTTCCTCCCGGAAGCGCTATAAAAAGCGGGCTTTGATTTACACGGCCGTTACCGGTGTATTATTGTTGGGAATGTCCATAACCTGGCTGCTCAGCAAAACCAACATGGGGTGGTGGTTTGAGTGATAATATACACGTAGCCGGTTGCCAGTGTAACAGCTTTGTTACAGGGATGACCCCCAGCATCTCCACAAACACCTGCCTTTTATCATAATCCCGGCACAAAACCGGTCCTTGCAACAATGCACCACTGAAATTTGTTTATCTTACAGCCTGTTACGTATGGTATCTGCAGTTACAGAAGGTGTTACGATCAGTGTGGAAACGTTTTATCAACCAGACCACAGCAATCCCTTGTCCGGGGATTACATGTTCGCCTACCGCATAACGGTGGAAAACAACAACACGTTTCCGGTCCGTTTGCTGCGCCGGCATTGGTATATTTTCGACAGCAATGGTTCCTGGAAGGAAGTAGACGGTGAAGGTGTAGTAGGTGTGCAGCCGGTGATACAACCCTCCGATCAGTACCAATACGTTAGTGGTTGCGGGTTAAAATCAGAGATGGGGAAAATGCATGGCTATTATCTGATGGAAAACCTGCAGAACCGCAAACAATTTCAGGCAAATATTCCCCTATTTGAGATGATGGCTCCCTTCAAGGCCAACTGAACATTCGGGTTTGGATTTTCCGGAATCACTGCTTCCACCAGAAACGCCGTTTTTACCGAAATGGATTAAATATTATATGCCCAAAGTAACATTCAACAACCGCCAGAAACCCTTTTTTAACGACCTCAAAAGCCGGGTGGACGAGTATTTTGAATCACACCACCTGCGCAAAACTGGTGATCGACGCCTGTTCATCAAAACCCTGGTGCTGGTACCCGCCGCCCTGCTGCTGTACACCACGCTCCTGACCGTTTCGCTTCCCGCCGGTGTTGCCCTGTTGCTCTGCGCTTTGCTGGGCTTTGTACTGGCCAGCATCGGGTTCAATGTGATGCACGATGCCTGTCACGGCAGCTACAGCAGTAAGAAATGGGTTAACGAATTATTCGGCTACAGCCTCAATGCCCTTGGAGGTAATGCCTTTATCTGGAAGTTCAAACACAATATTGTCCACCACACCTACACCAACGTGGATGGTGTGGACGACGATATTGCCAAGAGCCCGCTCATGCGGCAATGTTCCACCCAGAAATGGGTCCCCGCCCACCGCTTCCAGCACATTTACGTAGTGCTGGTGTATGCCATCTCTTCTTTTGCCTGGGTGGCCCTCATGGACTTCAACAAATATTTTAAAGGCAAGGTGTACACCACCACCCTGCAAAAGATGGAGGTTAAGGATCACGTGATCTTCTGGATCAGTAAGGTGCTGTATGTCTTTTTTTACATCGTGCTGCCCATCCTGCTGGTGGGAGCCGGCGCGTGGGCGCTTGGCTTTGTGGTGATGCACCTGGTGATGGGCTTTACCCTGGCCATCGTCTTTCAGCTGGCACACGTAGTGGAAGAAACAGAATTTGTGTTTGCCGGAAACGATGACCTGCAGATTGAAAACGAATGGGCCATCCACCAGCTTAAAACAACAGCTAATTTTGCTCCCGACAATAAAGTGATTTCATGGTTTGTGGGTGGTTTGAATTACCAGATTGAGCACCATCTTTTTCCCCGCATCAGCCATGTGCACTACCCGGCCATCAGCAAGATTGTGCAGGAAACCTGCCGCGATCACGGCATTACTTATCATCTCAACCCCACCATGGGACAGGCTGTTGCCTCTCACTTCCGGATGATGAAGGAGCTGGGTCGTCCCCCGGCCGTATTACCGGGGCTTGTAAGCTGAGCCGTTATAGATACTGCGAGCGCTGGTTTTCAGCATTGCTTCCGGAGTTACCTGTTTGTTCTTTTTCACCCAGGCCCGCACAATTTCAGTGCCCACAAACAGGCCGATGTTACCCGGACTCTCCGGGGGCAATCCACGTGTAAAGGGGCCATCCGTCAGAAAATTTTGAATGAGTGCCGGATCGCGTTCATACAGCAGTTGCTGGTCCGCAAAAAAATTATAAATACTGCGCTGGTTGGCACGACACCAGTCGAGCTGCGCTCCTGTATAGCCCATCAGCAGGGTGTCGTGCATGCCCGGAAGGAACTGTTGCAGCAGGTGCAGGCGTTTCCCTTTTTCCACAAACTGTTCCACCAACGGCAGCCGCTTACTGCTGTCGGGGTACAGATCGTCCACCACCAGCCGGAAGAGGTCGGCAGCGAGGTATTCCCTGCTGAACCGGCGGCTCCTGAACTGGGGCACCAGGGTGGCGGCAAAATTGGGATCGTTGTAGACGCTGAAAGTACGCCCGAGATAAAACTGCAGCCCGATTGCCACAAAATCCTCACCCATAAAGACCGGCGACGGTTCGCCGGTGCTCAGCGCAGGCAGGGCATCCATCGGACCCACCGTGGCATAAATGGTGCGGGGTACCTGATAATCGGGGAAATACTGCCTAACATAGCGAAATCCTTCTTCAATTTGTTGTTCCTGTTGTGCGGTGGTTGTAAAAACATCCTGTACCGTATCGTACACCTGCCGGTGCTGGCGGAGGAAGAGCCGGGTGCCTTCTGTGCGCAGGGTGCTGTCGTTCCCGCCTAATCCCAGCACCTGTTCCAGATACAGGGGTGCAAACTGCGGGTACTTCCGTTGCAGGTCGGCCAATGCGGTTTCAAGGTGATTGGTGTCGATCGAAAAGAGAGCCTGGTCAAACCGCTCCCATTTTATTTGCACGTTTATATGGCGCAGGTCGGGCCCGGTGCCGGAAGGGCCGCAGCCGGTGAGCCCTGCAAAGATCAGGAGAAAGAAAATGAAGCGCATACCACCCCCAAACGACAGAACGCTTGTTTTGGTATGGGCGGGTGTCCAATTGACCCGGTATCGCTTTTTTGCAGTGACCGCATAGTGGTGTTGGCTGAAAATGTTCGACATTCGTTGCATGAAAATTTTTCTGGCACAGCAAAATTATCATATTGGCAACTTTGCGTACAACACAGAGAAAATAATCGCGGCCATTGAAGCCGCCAAGGCAGCCGGCGGAGACCTGGTGGTGTTCAGTGAGTTGAGTGTGTGCGGTTATCCCCCCCGCGATTTTCTGGAGTTCCGCGATTTTATTGAAAAGTGCCAGGCGGCCGTGGAAACGATCCGTCCTTACGCCGACTCCATTGGTGTAATCCTGGGGGCACCGGTGCCCAATCCCCGCCCCGAGGGAAAAGACCTGCACAATGCCGCCCTCCTGTTGTACCAGCAAGCGGTTCAGGCCGTGGTACATAAAACCTGCCTGCCCAACTACGACATTTTTGATGAGTACCGTTACTTTGAACCCGCGTACGACTGGCAGGTGGTGCCCTTTAAAGGCCGGCGTTTAGCCATTACCATCTGCGAGGATATCTGGAACCTGGGCGACAACCCGCTCTACCGCACCTGCCCCATGGATCAGCTCATGCACCTGCAGCCCGATCTGATGATCAATATCTCGGCTTCGCCTTTTGATTATACGCATGTGGAAGACCGCAAGGCCATCGCAAAGCTGAATGTGCAGAAATATGGCCTGCCCCTGGTCTATTGCAACTGTGTGGGCAGCCAGACAGAAATTGTTTTTGACGGCGGTTCGCTGGTTGTGGACGCCGCAGCCAACCTGGTGCGCCAGCTGCCTCTGTTTGAAGAAGCGCTGCAGGAAGTGGAACTGTTGGCGGATGGAACCTTCGCCGGCCCGGTGCTGCAGCGGGCGGAATCGTTGCCCGATGAGGAACTTCGTCCGCCTGTCCTCGAACCAGACCTTTGCATTGCCGAGGTGTACGAAGCGTTGGTGCTGGGTATCCGCGACTATTTCAACAAGATGGGTTTTACCAAGGCCATTCTCGGCAGCAGCGGGGGCATCGATAGTGCCGTTACACTGGCCCTTGCGGCAGAAGCACTGGGACCTCAACAGGTACGGGCCCTGCTGCTGCCTTCCCCTTTTTCTTCCACGCACAGTGTGGATGACGCCCGGCAGTTGAGTGAAAACCTGGGCAATCCCTACGATGTGGTGCCCATTGGTACTATTTACGACGCCTTTCTGCACCAACTGCAACCGTTGTTTGGTGATCTGCCATTTGGGCTGGCCGAAGAAAACATCCAGAGCCGCACGCGGGGAAACCTCTTAATGGCGGTGGCCAATAAGTTCGGCTACATTCTGCTCAACACCAGTAATAAAAGTGAACTGGCGACCGGTTATGGCACCCTGTACGGCGATATGGCGGGTGGTCTGGGTGTGCTGGGCGATTGTTACAAACTGCAGGTCTATGCCCTGGCCCGGTACATCAACCGCAACGATACGGTTATTCCGGACAACATCCTTACCAAGGCGCCCAGCGCCGAACTGCGGCCCAACCAGAAGGATTCTGATTCGTTGCCGGATTATGAAATACTGGACCAGGTATTGTACCAGTACATCGAACGGAGGCAGGGGCCGGCAGAGATAAAAAGCCTGGGGTATGCCCCACCGTTAGTGGATCGTGTGCTGCGGCTGGTGAACACCAATGAATATAAACGCAACCAGTTTTGTCCCATCATCCGCGTGAGTCCCAAAGCCTTTGGCGTAGGACGCCGGGTGCCGATCGTAGGTAAATACCTCAGTTAAAAAATCCATTTGGGCGGATCAGTATTTTTTAGTAGATTCGGATTGTTGATCAGCTGAAACACCATCCCATATCCGTAGAATACCTGCATCTGCCTGCTTTTACCAGCGTTTATTCCTGGTACGTTGTGTACAATCCGGCGTACGATCCAGTTATTGCCTTTCCCGGCAACCGTTTCTCCTGTACCCCTGAATGCTATGAAGTCGCTCTTATTGATACCACCCAGGAGGGAGGCTGCAATGAGTGCCGGCGGGTTTTGCCGTAACCCTTTCTGTTCATGCTATTGAAATACAACCATGAGAAAGACAACATTCTTTTTTTTATTACTGCTGTTCTCCCAGGTTGCCGGTGCGCAACTTCCCCAGGGACCTTATATCGTTACCACAGCCCAATACGGCGATTTTAATGCCAGTCCGCTTGATGCCATGAAAGAACACGTGGTAAAAGTCTTTAAGGACGGCTACTACATTACAGCCAGTTTCGGCAATTCATTCAAGCCCTTCCGCGGATCCAGCGGCGGCCGGTATTCCGTCCGGGACGGGAAATACGTGGAAACGGTTCAGTTCAGTTCCTGGGATACGGGTCTTGTGAACCGGGTCTTGCAGTTTGATTACAAACTGACACCGGATGGTTTTCTCCAAAAAGGAATCATCAACACCGGATCGTATAAAAATCATTACCTGCTGGAAGACTATAAAAAAATTGAACCGCCTGTTCCGCTGCAGAACAGCCAGCTGGAAGGGGTGTGGATGCTGAAATCCACGTATTGGGACGATGCCGACCCTTTCCTCAATCCCATTGAAGAAATCAAGATTTATGCCTACCCCCGGTTTGCCTGGGCTCAGTACAATGCGGTCACCCGTGAATTTGTGGGGGCGGGTGGTGGTACCTACCGGTTCGACGGTACCAACCTGGTGGAAGTGATTGAATACTTTACCTACGAGATGGCCCTGGGTTCAGAGTTTAAAGTGGAAGTGCGGTTCAACGATGACGGCACCATCCAGCAGACCTCCTGGGGTGGCCGCATGGTGGAAATCTGGAAGCGGGCCAACTAGCACAATACAGACCCATTCTTCTTGCCGCAGCAGGCAGCACCGGTTTCTGTTATCTTTGCCGCAAATCACGATTTATGTTGCAGGTAGCCTATCTCCGCCAGCATACCGAAGAGGTAAAAGAACGGCTGGCAGTCAAGCATTTTCCGGAACCCGGTCTGGTGGATGAAGTTATTGCCCTCGATGAACGGCGCAGGCAGCTGACTTTTCAGTTCGACGAAACACAGGCACAGATCAATAAGGCATCCAAAGAAATCGGTATGCTCATGGGCAAGGGAGAAAAAGAAACCGCCGAAGCCCGCAAGAGCGAAGTGGCCGCCCTCAAGGAACAACTGCAACCAATCAACACCCAGTTGGCTGAGGTGCAACAACAATTGCAGGATACACTGGTTCGCCTGCCCAACCTGCCGGCTGCTGTCGTGCCGCCCGGAAAAACACCCGAAGACAATTTCATTCTCCGGGAAGGGGGCGCAGATCCCCAACTGCCGCCCAATGCCCTGCCACACTGGGAACTCATACGTAAATATGACCTCGTTAATTTTGAACTGGGAGTCAAACTCACCGGAAGCGGATTCCCCGTCTACAAAAACGCGGGCGCCCGGGTTCAGCGGGCACTGATCAGTTATTTTCTCGACTGCAATACGGCCGCCGGTTACACCGAGTACATTCCACCTTATATGGTGAATGAAGCCACGGCCTATGGTACCGGCCAGCTCCCCGATAAAGAAGGGCAGATGTATTACATGCCGGCCGATAATTTTTACATGATCCCCACTGCCGAAGTTCCGGTGACCAATATTTACCGCGATGAGATCCTTAAAGAAACCGACCTCCCTTTAAAAATGACAGCCTATACTCCCTGCTTCCGGCGCGAAGCCGGCAGTTTTGGGGCGGATGTACGCGGATTGAACCGCGTACACCAGTTCGACAAAGTGGAAATCGTGCAGTTGGTGCATCCGGCCACCAGCTACCAGGTGCTGGATGAAATGGTGGCTCATGTGGAACAACTGGTGCAATCGCTGGGGCTTAAATACCGCATATTACGCTTATGCGGTGGCGATATGAGCTTTGCCAGTGCGCTCACCTACGACTTTGAAGTGTGGAGCGCTGCACAGAAGAAATGGCTGGAGTGCAGCAGTGTAAGCAATTTTGAAAGCTTCCAGACCAACCGCATGAAAATCCGTTTCAAAGATGAACGGGGAAAGCCCCATCTGGCGCATTCGCTCAACGGCAGTTCACTGGCCCTTCCCCGCATCCTGGCGGCCATCCTGGAGAATTATCAAACGGAAACTTCGATTGAGATACCGGAGGTGCTGCATCCTTACCTGCCGTTTACCCGTATTTCGTAACCTGCCGCAGGGTATAACAGTTTTTTACAAAATGTTCGACCAGCTCTTGTTCAAATAGCAAGAGCTTTTTTTCCACGTGTGGTTTTTTATTCGTTGAAATTCAAACTTTACTACGGGCAAAGCTCTTTTTGTGTGGGTATGCGGAACTTGGTAAATAAAAAATCCTGCAGCAGCCCGCCACCAAAAATGATCGAACAGATAATGTTGTTTTATACACAAGAGGACCGTTAACAAAAAAGGCTGCTTTGGAAGAGCAGCCTTTTTTGTTAAGACGGTAGTTTATTAACGCAGGGAAGCACGGGGTCCGCCAACTGCGTAGGTAGCCTGCATACGCGCTGCCTGTCCGGCTGTAAACATGTACATGCACGCATCGTTGGTGTAATCCATGTAATTCATGGTCATTTCAATGGGGGTGCCGGTACAGGTGCTGTAATGCGGATAAGTGGGGCAGCCGCCATTGGAGGCATTGTGCAGCGGCGTGTCACCTACAAAGTCGTTTCCGCAGGTAGCATCGCCCCAGATGTGACGGAGGTTGAAGTAGTGACCCACTTCGTGGGTGGCAGTGCGGCCCCTGTTGAAGGCACTGAACAGGGTGTAATTGCCCCGTCCAAATGCGTTGGTGTGAACCACCACCCCATCGGTGGCCAGGCTGCCGCCAGGGAACTGGGCATATCCCAGGATGTTGTTGGAAAGAACGCATACCCAAATGTTGAGGGTGGTGGAGGGACTGGTGGGGTTGATGCCTCCTTTATTCGACTTTTTCATGTCGTCATTGGTGCGCCAGCTGGTTTTGTTGGTCGAACGGCGTGTTACATTGGCGGTGGTCCAAACAAAACGGATTTTGATATCACCCGAGCGCACGCCCTGAAAAATGGAAGGTGTGTTGTTGTAATCGGTATTGGTAGCGCCGAAATCCTCATTCAGGACATCAATCTGCGACTGAATCTGTGCGTTACTCACGTTTTCAGCAGAAGACCGGTATAAAACGTTTACGTGCACAGGAATTTCAAGCACATCACCCACCAGTCGGTACGCCGACGGGTTTTCCATGTACTTGCGGGTGTACTCCTCGATGGCGTTCATCCGTCCACGCAGGCTGGGATCGGCCTGCAGTTGTTCCTGCAAAACTTCATACGACGCACAATGGCGGCTGCTGAGTTCAACATTTTCCGATACGGCATCATCAGAATCGGTTGCGGTATCCGTCTTGACTGCTTTATTACAGCCCAGCAGCAGGAGCAGGGCAAATGCGGATAAGATTGAGATTTTCTTCATTCGTTTAGTTTATGGATGGATTAATAAGGGGGACTCTTGAAATTAGCAGGGTTTTTCAATTGTTAAAAAATTTAACAAAAGAAAATTATCGCAACGGTGTTGCAAAAGAAGGGTTTAGTCTGTCTGTACCGCCAGTTTTTGATCCCGGATTCTTCGGTTCATCACCCGGAACCAGAGCGCCGGAACGTGTGCCAGCAGCATCATACCCGGGTATCCTGTGGGCATCTGGGGCGAAATATCGTGGTGCCGCAAAACCTGGTACTTCCGGCTGGCCAGGTAGTGGTGGTCGCTGTGCCGGCTCAGTTCAAACAGCATCAGGCGTCCCACCACGTGGTTGCTGTTCCAGCTGTGGTGTGGCATAGCCCGTTCATAGCTTCCCTGTTTGGATTTTTTCCGGACTAATCCATAATGTTCTATGTAATTAACGCATTCCAGCAACAGGATGCCCATGAAGGCGGCTGCGAGGTAAAAGAGAAGTATCTGTATTCCGAAGCTGAAATAAATAACGGTCAGGAAAACCACCTGTATCAGTTGATACTGCAGCATTTCGTTGTACAGGCTGAGGGCCGGGCGTCCTTTCCGGCGTTGATCGGCATTGGCAATTTCCCAGGCGCTGCGGTAGCTGTGCAGGATGGTGCGGGGGTAGAACGAAAAGAGGCTCTCATTGTAACGGGCGCTGGAGGGGTCTTCCGGGGTGGCCACCCGCTTGTGGTGACCCTTGTTGTGTTCAACAAAAAAATGAATGTACAAGGAGGTGAGCAGCAGGGCTTTGGCCATCCACTGTTCATAAGGCTTTGCCCGGTGCCCCAGTTCATGGGCCACGTTGATCCCGAAAATCCCGCAAAGCAACCCCATACTCATGGTACGACCGGCTTTGCTGATCCAGTCAAGGCCCGGCTCCTGAATAGTGCTCAGGAACAGGTAAAGAAAATAGTATTGCAGGGGAACAATCAGGTAAAGTATATAATCGTAAGTCCGGTCGTTACGGGCCAATTCTTCTTCAGCAGCCGACAGATTCTTCGTGTCCGGTTTCAGGAACAGTTCCAGCAGGGGAATGACTCCAAACGCGTAAATCACCGGCAGGAAACTGACCACACCTGTGTGGTGAAAAGCCCGCCAGGCTGCCCAGAAGACAATCAGCGGACTCAGGTACTTGAACGGACGGATGGACATGATTTAAAGTTAAGAAATTTCAGCGCCCCCTCGCCGTCCTTGATACCATTCGAATCCTTTTTTCGTTCATTAAACCGACAGGCGTTATTTGCGTCTCAACTAGTTTGTATGTCTACCGAATTACAGCAACAGCAGCAGCACTTGTTATGGCGGGCCGGGTTTGGTCCGGCCCTGGAGCAATGGACACAACTGGGGCAGGGTAAGACTTCTCCCGCTTCTTTGTTCGATGCAATGGAAAAAGCCTCCCGTCCGGCACCCGCTCCCTTCAAGCTGGTCACTAACGTGGTAGACGGCCTCCTGCAGGGTGTGGATGGCGTGCGCCGTACGGAACTCACCCCCGAGCAACGCCAGCAACTGCAGCGCCGCTCCCGCCAGGAGATCCGCAACCTCAACCTCGAATGGTTGAACGAAATGGTGAACAGCCGGCAGCAGTTGCGGGAAAAAATGGCCTTTTTCTGGCACGGTCATTTCGCCAGCCGTAACCTCAACGCCCTGTACCAGCAGGACCTGGTCAACATCATCCGCCGGCATGCCCTTGGCGATTTTGGTACCCTGCTCAAAGAAGTTAGCCGGAGTGCCGCCATGCTGGCCTTCCTCAACAACCAGCAAAACCGCAAGCAACGACCCAATGAGAATTTTGCCCGGGAAGTGATGGAGTTGTTTACGCTGGGCCGGGGTCATTACACCGAACAGGATGTAAAGGAAGCAGCCCGTGCGTTCACCGGCTGGCAATATCAACTCAATGGGGAGTTTGTGTTCCGCCAGGCCCTGCATGACTTTGGCGAGAAAACCGTTCTGGGCCGCACCGGCCCCTGGGGTGGGGAAGATGTGTTGAAATTCCTGCTGGAAGAAAAGCAGACGGCCCTGTTTATTACACAGAAAATCTATCGCTTTTTTGTCAACGAGCAGGTGGATCCGGCCCGTACAAAGGAGTTGGCCGAAAAGTTCTATGCATCCGGCTACAACATCAGCAGCCTGCTGCGCAACATCTTTACCTCTGCCTGGTTCTACGCACCCCAAAACCGGGGCAAGCGCATCAAGTCGCCCGTGGAATTGCTGGTGGGCATCCGCCGCACCCTTCCCATGGAACTCACCAATCCCGAGGTGCAACTGTTCATGCAGCGGCTGCTGGGCCAGGTGCTGTTCCTTCCGCCCAATGTAGCCGGGTGGCCGGGCGGCCGTTCGTGGATCGACAGCTCCACCCTCATGTACCGCCTGCGGGTACCGCAGCTACTGGCCGGCAACGACCTGCTGCAGGTGCGCACCAAAAGCGATGACGACCAGGAGATGGGCCGTATGGAACAACGACCAGCCGGTGGCGCCGGCCAACGTGTGGAGGCCACCATCCGCTGGACGGAACTGTATAAGGCCCTGGAAAAGGTGCCGCGGGAACAACTGCTGCCGAGGCTAACCGGTTTGCTATGGCAATTGCCGGCTGCTGCAGCTACCGAACAGGTGGTTGGTCAGTTTACCGATGCCTCTGGTCGCGAACGTTATATCCAATCAGCTGCCCTGCGGCTGATGGCAACACCGGAGTACCAGTTGTGCTGAGAGGTGAATAATAATTGAAGAAAGTAAAAGAACAGGCAAGATGCTCATTCAACGCAAAGATTTTCTGCAGATCGGCTCCCTGGCTACGGCTTCCCTGCTGTTGCCCCGCTTTCTCAAAGCTTTTGAAGCTGGCGGGGCAGTGCCCCCGGGTAATAAGGTGACCGTAATCCTCCAGCTCAGCGGAGGTAACGACGGTCTCAATACCGTGATCCCCGTCCGCAACGATGTGTATTACCGCAGCCGCCCCCGTTTGGGCATTCAGCAGCAGGCAGCACTCTCCCTTACCGATGAAGCCGCCCTGCACCCGGCCCTGCCGGCGTTTAAGTCGCTCTACGATGAAGGAAGCCTCGGCATCCTAAACAACGTAGGTTACCCCAACGCCGACAAAAGTCATTTCCGCAGCATGGACATCTGGCATACGGCCAGCAACAGCGCTGATTACTGGAATTCGGGCTGGCTGGGAAGGTACCTCGATGAACAGTGCCGCGACTGCAAACAACCCATCCAGGCGCTGGAGCTGGATGACGTGCTGAGCCTGGCCCTGAAAGGCGAAACAAAAAACGGAATTGCCCTCACCGATCCCCGTCGGCTGTATTCGACAAGCCAGGGGCGTTATTATAAGGAGCTGCTGCGAAACCGGCATGCACAGGAGCATGAACATCCGGTGGACTACCTCTACAAGACAATGGCCGAAACCGTGTCGAGCGCCGAATATATTTTTGAGCAAAGCCGGCTCCGCCCCACCTCGGCCACCTATCCTGATACCGGGCTGGGCCGCAGCCTCAAAACCATCGCCTCCCTTATCTTCAGCGATATCAACACCCGGGTATACTACCTTTCGCTGGGCAGCTTCGATACCCACGTCAACCAGGAACAGCAGCAGAAGCGCCTCTTTACCGAAATGAACGACGCGGTGGCGGCCTTTGTAAAAGACCTCAAGGCCAACAACCGGTTCAACGATGTACTCCTGTTCACCTTCTCCGAATTCGGACGGCGGGTGACGCAGAATGCCAGCGGCGGCACCGATCACGGTAAGGCCAATAATATGTTTTTCATCGGGGGCGGACTGAAGCAGCAGGGCTTGTACAATGCGTTACCCGACCTCACCCAGCTCGATGACGGCGACCTCCGCTTTTCCGTGGATTTTAAACAGGTGTATGCCACCGTTTTGAATAACTGGCTGGGTGCAGATGCACAGGCGATCCTGCGGCAGGCAGTGACTCCGCTGTCGTTTATTTGACCGGAAAGGGCTTTTGCGTAAAATTACGGTGGCCGGATTTTCCGCAATTTTTCTGTTGTCTTTACAAACAGATGTATTACATTTGTTTTGTCCAATATTCTTAAAACCAAAGTCCTTTATCCAATGGAAGTATCGTATATCTTCCGGAAACGCAGGCCGCATGCGTTCAGCATCGAATCATTATTCGATAATATTTACGCGAAAATCAATTCACTTAATCAGTTCCGTGCGTACAAGGTGGAAATGCCTTCCATCATCAACGTGGCTGCCAACCTGGCGAAGTCCAGTTCCAGCCAGGCCACCATTAACCACATAACCGGCGATATCCATTATGTGGCCCTCGGCATGAAAAAGCGTAATACGGTACTGACCATCCACGATTGTGTGTTTCTTACCCGTTATAGCAAGCGGAGTCTCAAATATTGGCTGTTTAAATTTTTCTGGTACCAGCTGCCTATGTGGCGGGCCAGCACCGTTACGGTCATCAGCGAAAAAACCAGGCGGGAACTCGTGCGGCTGACCGGCGTTCACCCCGATAAGATCCGCGTCGTGCCTAATTTCTTTGATCCGCGGTTTGCATTTGAACCCAAAGAGTTCAATACCCGTAAACCCCGCCTGTTGCAGATCGGTACAAAAGAAAACAAGAACATCATCCGCCTGGCAGCGGCCCTTAAAGGCCTTTCCTGTGAGCTGCACATTGTTGGAGAACCGGATGCGGATACAGTGGCGGCCCTGCAAGCCAACCGGGTGGAATATTATACTTACAGCAATCTTTCCTTCGACGAGTTGCAGGAGCAATACCGGGCCGCGGATATGGTGGTGTTTGTATCCACCTACGAAGGTTTTGGCCTTCCCATCCTGGAAGCCTGTGCCGTGGGACGTCCGCTCGTCACCAGCCGCATTTCACCCATGCAGGAGATTGCCGAAGATGCGGCCTGCAAGGTGAATCCGTACAGCGTTCTTGATATCCGCCATGGGATCCTGCGCGTGATCGAAGACGAGCAGTACCGCGACCAGCTCATCAATAACGGCTGGAAGCTCCGCTACCGCTACAGCATTGACCAGGTAGCTGCCCGTTACACGGATATTTATGAAGAAATAGCCGCAGCGCCTGCTCCCGATTTCTTCCTGGTGCGCCAGGCCCGGGCTGCCGCCTCCCTGCTGGGCATTGCCTGATCGTACTACTTACCAACCCATACCGATAGCTAAAAAAAGAGCCCCGTTTGCGGGCTCTTTTTTAATGCCTGACCGGGCAGAAGCGTTTTAGCTGTCCAACTGGTCTGTTTTGCGGATGCCGATGCGGTACAGCAGCAGTCCCATTGCAACAAAGAAAAGCGCCCCCAACAGGTAGTAACCATTGGCGGATAATCCGTCTACAAGCCGGTGTTCCAGGTTCAGCCGGCTGATGCCCTTGTTGGTGGATTCGAAGGCCGAGAGGAAAGCAATCACTACACCGGCCAATGCGCCCCCGGCTACCAGGCCGGTGGCAAACAGGTTCCCTTTGCCCAGGTCTTCCTCTTCACCTGCATTCACGTCGCCGGCTTTACGTTTTTTCCATTCCACCAGGCCGCGAACGGCACCGCCGGCAAAGATGGGCAGGGTGGTGGACAGCGGCAGGTAGAGTCCCACGGCAAAGCTGAGCGACTTGATCCCGCAGAGTTCCATGGTAATGGCAATGAATACACCCACCAGCACAAACTGCCAATCGAGGTTGAAGGAAAGAATGCCTTTGATGAGGGTGGCCATCAGGGTTCCCTGCGGCGCGGGGTACTTATCGGTACCAATGGCGTGCGTGATACCCTGGGCCACCATGTCGGCCGTTGGTTTGTCGAGTATTTTGATGGTGGCGCCAATGGCGATGGACGATACCACGGCCCCCACAAAAAGAGCCAGCTGCTGGTAGCGGGGCGTGGCGCCCACGATATAACCCGTCTTCAGGTCCTGGGAGGTGGCTCCCGCGTTGGCTGCCGCGATGCAGATCATGCTGCCCACCACCAGGGCCATGGGTTCATACACTTTTCCCGTCCATCCCACGGCAATAAAGATGAGGCAGGTGCCCATGAGCGTGGCAATGGTCATGCCGCTGATGGGGTTATTGGAAGAGCCGATGAGACCCACAATGCGGGAGGAAACCGTCACAAAAAAAGCGCCGAAAAGAATCACCAGTACACCCAGCAGCAGGCGGCTGAATACATTTTCGCCCGGTACGTTGGGCAGGACGGCCATCAGCAGCACCAGTCCCAGGCTACCAAATCCCACTACCTTGATGCTGAGGTCGCGTTCGGTGCGGCGGATGGCAGCGGCTTCGCCGGTTCCTTTTTTGAGCGATCCGATGCTGCTGCGGAACGACGAGACGATGGTGGGGATGGTTTTGATGAGGGTGATAAACCCGCCGGCGGCCACCGCCCCGGCCCCGATCTGCCGCACATAAGCGCGGTAAATGGCCGCGGAATAATCGCTGAAACCGTGTGTCACCGGATCCCATCCGCCGGGACCGCCGGTGGCCGTCAGGCTTTCCAGGTAACCCAGCTTCACCATCTGGGCGGCAATTACATCGGGGGGCACCAGGGTGGCCATCAGCGGGATAAAGCCAAACCAGGCCAGCACACCGCCGGCCACCAGCACGCCCGCAATTTTGGGACCGATGATGTACCCCACTCCCATGTATTCGGGGGTGATCTCACCACTCACCCGGGCTGAGGGGAAATATTTGTTCACCTGCTGGGTCATGTAATAGGGTGTTTCGGCAATCACATGCAGGATTTTCTGCAGGAAAGCGTAGAGAAACGCAAAGCCGAGACCGAGAAATGCGGTGCGGGCGAAGTTGCCTCCTTTCTCTCCCGCCTTCAATACGCTGCCACAGGCCGTTCCTTCCGGGTAGGGCAGGGTGCCGTGCTCTTTCACAATCAGGGATCGCCGCAGGGGGATCATCATGAGTGTTCCCAGGATACCCCCGAAGATGGCCAGGGTGAGGATGGTGAAATAATTGAAGTAATCCGCGCTCTTGCTTTCGCTCAGGAACAGAAAGCCCGGCAGGGTGAACACCACCCCGGCGGCAATGCTCTCGCCGGCGCTGCCTGTGGTCTGGATGATGTTGTTTTCGAGAATGGTTGTCTTCAGGAACCAGCGCCCCAGCGTGATGGCAATAACGGCTATGGGGATGGAGGCGCTTACCGTGAGGCCCGCTTTGAGGGCGAGGTACACGGTGGAAGCCCCGAAGATGATCCCGAAGGCGGCGCCCACCAGTACACTTTTGATGGTGAATTCGGGCATCCGGGAATCATCGGGCACAAAGGGGTGAAAGGGTTGTTCCGGCATGGCAGTTGGTTTTGTGTGGGGAAGATAAGAAAATAAAAAGAGGCTTCTCACGAAGCCTGTGCCAACACGGAGATGCGCAGAGCAGGGGTACACGGAGGGGTAGATGATACAACTCTACTCCGTGTACCCTCCACTTCCGGGTGTCTCTTTGCGGGTCTTTTCTTTGCGATAGTCGCTTTTTCTGCGGCAGGCTGTGCCATCAACGCACGCCGTGCATCATCTTCAGCAGCTTGCGGCTCAGCACAAAGAGGATCAACGAAGCCACGCCGCTCATGACAATGAACAGCACAAAGAAGTCAAACAGGTTTTCCATCTTGTATCCCAGGAAGGAAGTGGGCTTTCCTGCTTCGGGGTAAAAGGAACTGAGGGTGCCGGCAAACTTGTTGGCCGTGGCATTGGCCAGGAACCACACGCCCATCAGCAGCGAGGCAAAACGCACGGGCGCGAGTTTGTTCACCAGCGAAAGGCCGATGGGGGAGAGACAGAGTTCACCTACCGTGTGCAGGAAGTACAGGGCGATGAGCCACATCATGCTCACCTTCACGGCTCCGATGTCTTTCACGCCAATGGCAATCACTACGTAGCCCAGGGAGAGGAATAACAGCCCCATCGCCTGCTTGTAGGGCGATGCCGGTTCCAGGTTGCGTTGTCCCAGTTTGCCCCAGAGTTCGGCAAAGAGCGGTGCAAGGATCACGATGAAGATGGCATTCACGCTGTTATAAGTGGAAGCGGGAATTTCTTTGAGTTCAAACTGCTCGCCGCCCACGTACCCAGAAACAGTGAGGTAGGCCAGGCCGAGGCCCATGGCGCTGAACAGCCATTTGAACTCCCGGGCTATTTCCATGATGTTCTGCAAGACATAGTACAGCAGTAATGCCACCAGCGTGATGATCAGGTACAGGGTGCCGTAACTGGTGTTGATGTTCACGACCCGGTTCATCTGTTCGTCGGCAAAAAAGGTGAGCGAAGCGCCGGCCTGTTCAAAAGCGGCCCAGAAAAAGATCACGAAGAAGGCTGCCACGAAGATGACGATGATGCGCTCTTTTTCAATTTTCGACAACGAACCGTCAGAGAGGATCAGTCCCGGCGCGGCAATGGAAACACTGAAGATGCAGGATCCGATCCAGTCCTGCCCCAGCAGAAAATGAAACAAAGCCACCAGCGCCACGGCAATTCCGGCCCAGATGCCGATGTTGCGGTTGCTGAAACCCGCGGCGGTTGCGTCGCTGGCCTGTTCGGTCTCCCGCTTTTTGTTGGCTACTGCACCCACGGCTTCGCCATCGGGTGTGACGAGGTATTTTTTCTTCATCAGCTCAAAAGACAGCACGCCCAGCAGCATGCCGATGCCTGCTGCGAGGAAGCCCCATTTGAAATCGGCGGGGTTGCCGGTATCGCCCAGGATGCCGCAAACGATGGGCGAGAAAAAGGCGCCCAGGTTGATGCCCATGTAAAACAGGGTGAAGGCGGCGTCGAGGCGCTTATCGCCCCGCGGGTACAACTGCCCCACCATGGTAGAGATGTTTGGTTTGAAGAAGCCGTTGCCGATGATGAGTCCGGTTAACCCCAGCCACATCAGCACAGTAGCCAGGTCGGCATCCTGGTAGTTGCTGGCGCTGAAAAACATGAGAAACTGGCCCAGGGCCATCATCAGCCCCCCGAAGAGGATGGAACGGCGGTTGCCCCAGCAACGGGCGGCCCCCCACCCCCCCCCCAGCCGGGGGGGGGAGCCCCCGCCCGCCCAGCGGCCGCCGCAAAT